>NZ_FNWH01000006.1 GCF_900106585.1 Acidaminococcus timonensis | reverse complement strand
TTACGGGTAGCAAGTAATCCTGTGCGTGGCTGACAGGCCAATTTTTTAACGTACTTGTACGTTGCCAGTAGTATTAGGGCTATGCCCGAAAAGGAAAAACCACCCGCTATGCGGGTGGATGATTATTCCATGGTCGGCCAGTGGTACCCTGCCCGGCGTGCAAAAAATTCTTTTCCAACCACTGCTCACTATCCACCAGCCACTGAAAAAGGGACTGTGATTTTTTTACATCCCCTTTTTTCATATTCTACAGGAAATTTTCACAGTAATAGGGTATAATAGTCTGTAATGATTTTTCAGAAGTAAGGAAAGGATGGGCAATGCTATGGGACTCCGAGACCTGTGCCGCTGGGTGGGTCACTACCTGGTGGATCTGTGCGCCCGGGTGGGCCGCATCATGAACCTGTTCCTGGAAGCCTGCCGGGTTTCCAGGGGAGCGGACCACCGGGAAGTCCTGCGCCAGATGGCCAGGCTGGGGGCAGATTCGCTGCCCATTGTCAGCATGACCATCCTGTGCACCGGTATGGTCATGAGCGTCCAGACGGCCAAGGAATTCGTCCGCTTCGGAGCGGCTGATTCCGTAGGCGGCATCGTGGCCATCGCCATGGGCCGGGAACTGGCACCCATTCTGACTGGCGTGGTGGTGGCCGGCCGGATTGGGGCCGCCATTGCCGCCGAACTGGGGACCATGAAGGTCACCGAGCAGATCGATGCTCTGCGGGTCATGGCCACCAGCCCTGTACAATATCTGGTGGCACCCCGCCTGCTGGCCATCGTCCTGATGATGCCGGTGCTGGTGGTGTATGCCAACCTGGTGGGGGATGTAGGCGGATGGTTTGTGGCGGATCATTATGCCGGCATCAATTCCCATATGTTCCTGGAGAGCATCCGGGGCTTCATCGAGCCCTGGGATATCATCGGCGGGCTGATCAAAGGCGCCGTGTTCGGAGCCATCATTGCCACCATCGGCTGCTTCCGGGGGCTGAATGCCACCCAGGGTGCAGAAGGCGTGGGCCGGGCCACCACCAAATCCGTGGTGCTGTCCATCATCCTGATTTTCATCGCCAATTATTTCCTGTCCATCATCTTGTACGTCCATGGAGGCTGAAATGGAAGAACCTGTGATTGAATTCCGCAGTGTGGAAATGGCGTTCGGACCCAAGGTGGTACTGGACCATGTAAGCTTCCAGGTGGCAAAGGGGGAAACCCTGGCGGTGATCGGTCCCAGCGGTACCGGCAAGAGTACGGTACTGAAACTGCTCATCGGCCTGCTGAAGCCTCAGGGAGGGTCCATCCTCATCCAGGGCCATGCGGTGGAGAAATATACAGAAGAACAGTGGAACCGGCTGCGCCAGCATATGGGCATGGTGTTCCAGTATTCCGCCCTGTTCGATTTCCTGGACGTGGGGGAGAATGTGGCCTTCGGGCTGCGGCAGCACACCCATATGGCGGAAGCCCAGATCCAGGAACGGGTGGCCGGGCTGCTGGAGGCCGTGGGGCTTTCCGGCAACGAGCACGTGTACCCGGCCCAGCTGTCCGGCGGCATGCAGAAGCGGGTGGGCCTGGCCCGGGCTCTGGCCCTGGAACCGGATATCATCCTGTATGATGAACCTACCGCGGGTCTGGATCCCATCATGGCTACCAACATCAGCCAGCTGATCCTGGATACCAAGAAAAAACTGGGCATTACAGGGGTGCTGGTCACCCATGACATGGCGTCGGCCTTCCTGTGTGCCGACAGGATCTTGATGCTCAGCAAGGGACGGATCGTCTTTTCCGGCACCGTGGAGGAAGCAAGACATACCCGGGAACCCCTGGTACGGGCGTTCCTGCGCAGCGATATTTTGGAAGACAAGGAGCAAGAGCATGAAAACTGATGAAGTCAAAGTCGGTGCCGTCACCCTGGGCGGCTTTGTGATCCTGGCCCTGATGCTGACCTTCCTGGGGGTCTTCAGTTTCGCCGGCCGCACCTATAAGCTCAATGTGATGTTCAACGACGTGGACGGACTGAAGACAGGCAACGAGGTCCGGTTCGCCGGGGTTCCGGTGGGCAAGGTGGATGACATCCTGGTGGACGGTTCCAAGGTGAAAGTGGTCATGAAGATGGACGAGAAGCAGAAGATTCCCCGCAACTCCCAGTTCAGTATCGGATCCGACGGGGTCATGGGCAGCAAGTTCGTATCCATCACGCCACCCCAGATTGCCACGGGCCTGACTTTCAAGCCCGGGGAGACCATTACCGGCCAGCAGGCCGGGGGTATCGGAAAGCTCATGGATTCTTCCGGCAAGGTGCTGGACAAGCTGGATGTGGTGGTGGATGCCTTCGCCAACGTGTTCGGCGACAAGGATGTGCAGAAATCCATGCGGGAAGGGTTTGTCCAGACCGGGGAAGTGGCCAGGAACATGAACGACTTCACCAGAGCGCTGGCTTCCATGGCCCAGCAGAACCAGGGTGACATCCATACCATGGTGGGTCAGATGAAAGAAATGTCCGTCCACATGAACAACATCATGGATAAAGCCGATGCGGACGGGGCCACGGGCCGGAATGTGGCTGCCATGGCTGCCAATATGGCCGATGCCAGCAAGAAAATCCAGAACACGGCGGAAGCCCTGCAGAACGTGGTCACCGATCCCCAGACCCAGCAGGATCTGAAGGAGACCATCTCCCATGCCAAGTCCACTTCCGTGAAGGCGGATAAGATTTTGGGCGTGGTTACCGATGCCCAGCTGCAGGCTGATGTGCTCTATAATGATAAGAAAGGCAAATGGCGGACCGATGTAGGTGCCAAACTTCCCTTGAAGGAGGATTCCTATGCCTACCTGGGCGTCAGTGACATCGGCGATCGGGACAAACTGGATTTCCACTATAACAGGAAGCTGAACAAGTACATCTGGGGCCGGGCCGGTGTCATGGAAGGGCAGTTCGGCGTGGGCGCCGACTGGATCCTTTCTCCCAAACTGAAGCTGTTCACCGATTTCTACGATTTCGATGATGCCAAACTGAAAGTGGGCGCGGAATACGCCTTTACCCCCAAATTGTCCCTGATCGGCGAAAGCATGGATGTGCTGGATAATGGGGTGGATACCACGTATCTGGGCCTGCGGGCACGATTCTGAGCCACCGTTTAAAAAGTGTTTAGTTGACTTTGTTTTTTCAACTGATTATAATATAGAAAGCTGACTAAGTAGTCAGAATGTACAGGAGGGTCTAACGTGAAGCATTTCCATAGCAAAAGCATGATTTTGAGCGCTGTCATCCTGAGCGCGCTTTCTATCCATACAGTGGGAGCTGCCACCCCGGAAACCGTAAACCTGGATTTGGGCAAGGCAGTCCGTATGGCTCTGGACAATAACTCCAGCGTCAAGATCTCTGCCGCTGAACTGGATGCTGCCAAGGCAGAACTGGACCAGGCCAAAGGATCACGCTGGGGCTCCATTGATTTCAGCCATTACAGCGGCCGAAGCGAGAATTACCAGGCTTCTGTGCCTGTCTATGATGCAGCCCATACGGCCATCGGCACCCGGGGTGCCCATGTGGCCAACAACAGCCACACCAATACGGTGAACATCACCGTTCCCATCTATACCGGCGGACGGCTGGAAGGGGCCATCGATCAGGCCAAAAAGAATCTGGATTACTATCAGTATGGAATGAGCAGTTCCTACCAGACCACCCGGTACAATGCCGAAAAAGGCTACTATGATGTGCTCCAGGCAGCCAATACGGTGAACCTGGACAAGGAGACCGTGGACCGTCTGAATGAACATTTGAAGAATACCCAGGCCCAGTTCGCTGTGGGGGTCGTGGCCAAGGCGGATGTGCTCCGTTCCCAGGTGGAACTGGTCAACGCCCAGCAGACCCTGACCCAGGCGGAAAACAGCTATGAAGTGGCTGTTTCCTCCCTGAACAATGTCATCGGGCTGCCCACGGCCACCCGGTTGAACCTGAGCCAGGGACTGGAATACAAACCCAACGATTATACCCTGGACAACTGTGTGACCTATGCCATGGTGAACCGGCCGGAAATCCACCAGGCGGAAGCCTCCGTGGGAATGGCCCAGGCCGCTGAAAAAATTGCCAATGCGGGGAATCTGCCCCAGGTGAGCCTGGGAGCCTCCAACCAGTGGAGCAATGATTCCTTTCCCGGACAGAACAAGAACAACTGGGCATTGGGCGTGACCCTGACCCAGAACATCTGGGACTATGGTGTGACCGCCGCCAAGGTACGGGAAGCCAAGGCCAACATTGTGAAGGCCCAGGAAAGCTACCGGCAGATCAGCGATAATGTACGGCTGGCTGTACGGACCAGTTACCTGAGCATGCGGGAAGCTGAAAAACGGATCAAGACCACGGAAGTGGCCGTGGCCCAGGCGGAAGAAGATTACCGCATTGCCCAGCTTCGGTATCGGGCCGGGGTTGGGACCAACACGGACGTGATGGATGCGTCCGTGGCCCTGACCACTGCCAAGAACAACTACATCCAGGCTCTGTACGACTACAATACCTCCACTGCCCTGCTGGAACAGAGCATGGGTGTTCCTGTGGAAAACGAATAAGAGAATAAGAGGAAAGAGGAGCTGTGAAAAATCACAGCTCCTTTTTTAGTGGTCAGTGGTCAGTGAGTAGTGGTTGAGAAGGGAGTTTTGCATGGAGGAAAGACCGGTGATCCGGCATTCCCGGTCCTGCAGCATCAGGCGGACCCGTCTTTTCCCAGGGCGGGTCTTTTCCGTCAGTGGGAGACGATAATTTCTCTTTCATTTTCTCTCTCAACCCTGTTATACTAATATAGGTGTAGTGTATAACGATTTCCATGCCCACCAATCTCTGACTCACAGGAGGTCCCTTATGGGTGCCACGTTGAAGAAACGGCTGGGTGTTCTTGTGGGAGCCTTGGTGCTGCTGTATCTGGTCCTGTGGAAGCTGGTACTTCCGGCGGGGCTGCAGCGGGCCGTGCCCCTGGTGGAACAGACGGCTGCGGAATATCTGAATGGACAACTGCAAATGGATGCCATGGAGGTGAGCCCGGACCTGACTTTTACCGCGCGGAACGTGCGCCTGGATGACGCCTCCGGCAATCCTGTGGCCCGGATCCCGGCTCTTTCTCTGCGCCTGGACCCCCTGAAGGTGCTTCAGGGCAGCAGCTCCGTGGGGATGATCACCCGGATCACCCTGCACCAGCCGGAACTGTACCTGGCCCAGGGGGAAGACCAGCAGTGGAACGTGGCCAATCTGCTGAAACCCAGCCAGTCCACCAGCACGGACTTCAAGGCTCCCATCGTGATTGAGGAGGGCCGGGTCACCCTGACCGTACCTTACGGATCCTGGCAGGCGGGGGTGGACGGCAGGGTGGATACTTCCGGCAATCCCCTGTTCGGGGTGGATCTTACGGTGACCCGCAGCAACCAGACCCTCCATGTGGCCGGCCATCTGGACACCAGCCGTCAGGGTACGCTGACGGTGCAGACCGATTTTCTGGCCCTGGGGGAATACGCAGACCTGGCAGAGCAGTTCCTCCCCCTGTCCAACCTGGGCGGGGCCGTAGAGGACGCCACCCTTACCTGGACCAACAATGCCAAAGGCAGCCAGCTTTCCGGCCAAGCCGACCTGCGCCAGGTGGGTGCCACCTATATCTATGAGGGACAGCCCCTTGCTCTGACGGCAGATGGCCATGTTTCCTTTGACAATCTGCGTTTTTCCGCACAGGACCTGGATGTGACGGTGAACGGGCAGAAGGCCCGGATCCAGGGTAAGCTGGATTTGACGGACATCCAGGATCCCCGGATGGAAAAGCTCCAGGTGAAGCTGGAGGACTTCGATCCCTCCGCACTGCCCCTGGATCTCCCTGCAGAAGGGAAGATCAGCGGCGAGGCCATGGTCAGCGGAACCCTGGACGATCTGACGGGAACCGGTACCTTCACCATCCCGGAACTGACCGTACAGGGGTATACTGCCACCCAGGTGGAACTGCCCTTTACGGTGCGGAAACACCGGGTGGAGACGAACGGCGCCAGAGCCAGCATCGGCGGCGGGAATGTGACCGTGAAAGCTTCCTTTGACTGGCAGGAAAAGGAGGGGGAAGCAGAGCTCCATTCAGAAGGAGTGGATGTGGGGACTTTTGTGCCTCGTCTGGGCAGTATGACCCTGGACGGGACCCTGTATGCCATCGGCACCGTTCAGGACGGCCATCTGCAGGTGGAGACCGTTTCCAGCGATCTGGGACTTCGCTGGGGGGACCTGTCCCTGCAGGATATTGCAATGGATGGAGTGCTGGACGGCAGCCATGTGACCTTGAAGCGGATCGCGGCAAACACCCCGGAGGGCGGCGGCCTGGTGGGGAGCGGAAGCCTGCAGGACGGGGCTCTTTCCGCCGATGTGTATCTGACGAAGCTGCCCATTGACCCCCTTCTGGCAGCCCTGGGCCAGGAGGGGAAGGGAACCCTTTCCCTCCATCTGACCCTCAGCGGCAGTCTGGATGATCCCCAGGCCATGGGCGCCTTCTCCCTGGAGGATGGGGAAATCCTGGGTGAGCCCATCCAGGAGGCCCATGGGGTCGTGGGCTGGCAAAATCGGGTGGCCCGGTTTAGCAACGTGGAAGTGAACCTGGCCCAGGGTCGTCACATCCTGGACGGAAGTGTGGACCTGTCCGGACAGGAGCCAGTACTGGATCTGCAGCTCCTGACCACCGGGGTCAGGCTGGAACCCTTCAGCCGCTTTTTCAACTCTCCCTGGCCGGTCACCGGCAACCTGACCAATACCCTCATGGTGAAGGGCCCCCTGTCCAATCCCAGCTTCCAGGGCCATGTGCATGCGTATGATGGCTCCGTGAACAAATTCCTGGTGGACGAAGTGGACGGGGACTACAGCTACGACGGCACCGTGCTGAACCTGAAGGACTTCAAGGCACAGGCCCTGACCTGTCAGGCACAGTTCAGCGGGACTGTGACCCGCAATGGCTATCTGAACATCGGCATCGATGCCAGAGACATCAACCTGCTGCGCCTGCCCTGGCTGAAAGAGGATGTGGACCTGGCCGGCAAGGTGAACTTCAGCGGCAGCATTACCGGCATGTACAGCCAGCCCCAGTTCCAGGGTGTTCTGAGCTCTGATGCCGTGCTGATCAATGAGGTGGAATTCACCGGGCTGGCCCTGTCCTTCCAGAGCCAGGGCGGCCATGTGAACACTTTCCAGGGCACGTTCCAGCAGAAGACCGGCGGGGACTACGCCCTGAAGGCCACCTTCGACTTTGACCAGAAGCTGTTCCAGTGGACGGTGGATGTGGACCGGGGCAACGTGCGCAGCCTGCTGAAAATGGCCCACCAGGACCTGGACATCGACGGGTACCTGTCCGGACGCATTGATGCCAATCCCTACGGCCGGGGAACCGGTATGACCATCATCGGCAAGGTGGAGGACGGCAAAGTCAGTGGCGTACCGTTCTCTTCGGCGGATTTCGACCTGTACGTCCACCGGGGCCTGTGGCAGATCCGCAAGCTCCAGGCCCAGGAGGCCGGTGGGGGTCTCCTGGCGGCCCAGGGCAGTCTGGATCAGTTCAAACGGACCGTGGATCTGGAAGTTGCCACCAACGGGGCCAACGCCAAACTGCTGAATGTGGGCCTGGAGAACCCCCTGGACATTGCCGGCAAACTGAACATCACGGCGCAGCTGAAAGGCAGCCTGGACAACCCCAGCGGGAACTTCTCCCTGGAACTCCAGGACGGCAGTCTCAGCGGCATGGCCTTCGATCATGTATATGGCATGGTCACACTGCGGGACGGCATGTTCCATGTGGACCAGGCCCTGGTCCAGAAGGATGTCTACAAGATTTCTGCCTATGGGACCTTCCCCCTGGATCTGTTCCGGCCGGTGGCGAAACGGAAGAATCCCCATGCCCGCATGAACCTGGAAGTCCGGCTGGACAACGGCAACCTGGCCATCCTGCCCACCCTGACCAAATGGGTCCAGTGGGCGGATGGGCCCACCAGCGGCAAGGTGACGGTGACCGGCACCCTGGAGGACTACGACCTGGACGGTTCCATCGATCTGGATGGGGGTACGGTGAAATTCCGGGGCCTGGACAATACCCTGGACAATGTGAAATTCCATGCTTCTTTTGCCGGCAAGACCCTTACTCTGAAGGAATTTTCCGCCACCACCGGTAAAAAGGGCAGCATCACCGCTTCCGGATCCTACCTGCTCAACGACACCAGCGGCAAGCCCTACCAGGTAACCATGGACATCAAAGATGTGGAGCTGGTTTCCAGTTCGGTGAAGGGAAAGCTGAACGGCCACTTTACCCTGGAACACAGGGAGAACAAACCGTTCCTGTCCGGGGACATCAAGGTGGACAAAGGGTACCTGGGCATCTCCAGCATCCCGGAATTCGGCCAGGGCGGGTCCGACATCGGCCTTGACATCCAGGTGGACCTGGGGAACAACCTGCATCTGTACAATGCGGCCTTCATGGATCTGTGGCTGAAGGGGCAGTTCCATATCCTGGGCAGCACGGCCTATCCCCAGATCAGCGGAAGCATCCAGGTGAACCGGGGCAGCCGGTTGAAATACCTGGGCACGCCGTTCAATATCGGGTTCGGGGAAATCTACTGGCCGCAACCGGGGACCTTCATCCCCCATGTGAACATGGCCGCTTTCACCCGTCTGGGCCAGTACGCCATCCTGGCCAAGGCCAGCGGACCTCTGAGCCTGGACGACATCGTGATCAAGCTCACCAGCGATCCGCCCCAGGACGAGAACACGCTGAAACGGTTCCTGACCCTGAAGACCGATGATGCCAATCTCACAGGCGATGCCTGGAAAAGCCTGGTGGACGCCGGGTTGCAGATGACCTTCCTGGCCAATGTGGAAGACGCCATCAAGGAAGCCCTGGGACTGGATGATCTGAGAATCTACAGCGGGACCATCCAGAATATGGTGTCCTTCAGTACCACGGAAATCGACAAGGCCAACGAGGCCACCGGCCAGGACCGGCGCCAGTACAATGTACTCATGAGCCGTTCCATAGGACGCAATCTGCTGCTGGGCTATACCACCAGCTTTGACGGGGAAAAGAGCAATCTGTATGCCGGCTACCGGGTGGGCCGCAAGACCTATCTGGGTGTGTCTGTGGACCAGGACAGCAACCATTGGTACGGTGTCCAGTATCGGACCCGGTTCTGATCATCCACCCAAAAATGGGGGACTCCTGCGGGAGTCTCCCATTTTTTCACATCCCAAGACTGGAAATATTATGCTATAGAAGGTATAATAAACTGGATATGGTATTCATCAATCGTTGATTTAGGGAGAGAAAAAATAGAACCTGAACTAGGGGGTACTCTATGAAGAATCAAGTAAACTGGCGGCGTTTGTCTCTGGCAATCCTGGCTTCCATGGCTCTGGCATCTCCGGTGTATGCATCGGAAGAAGTCACCCGCAGCCAGGACATCAACCTGAGCAGCCATAAAACGACTGCAGGCGCCAGCCAGGGCGTGGGCACCATCCAGGTGAACACGGAAACGGTGAAACCGGCTGCCACCACGGCAACGGCTGAAACCGCAGAACAGGCAACGGATGAAACGCCCCGCTACCGGGAAGTCCGCCGCAACGGCGTGACCTACATCGAAAAAGTAGGCAGGAAACAGCTGGAAAAGGAAAAAAAGAAGGCGGAGGCTGACGAAGAACAGCTGGAGGCCCGGATGACCCAGCAGAAGGAAATCCAGGAAGCGGAAAGCAAGCAGCTTCCCGGCCGCAGCGTGCTCCAGCAGTCCGTCCTTTCCGATACGGATATCACATCCCAGGAAAAACAGTATGAAGCCATTTCCAGGGAGTCCGCTCCCTTCGTGGGACAGACTGTCACCAAGGTGACGCTTGTCGGCGCTTCCCATGAAGATATCGGCAAATTGGCTGACGTGCTGAAGATGCCTGCGGGCACCAAATTCACCAAGGAAGGGCTCCAGGATGACATCCGGGCCCTGTACGAAACCGGCTGGTTCTATGACATCAAACCGGTCTTCACCCAGGTGCCGGAAGGGGTCCAGATCAAGTACCAGCTGGAAGAGAACCCGGTGCTCACCGATCTGGATATCGAAGGCAATACGGTGATTTCTACCGGTGACATCAAGAAGGCACTGGATCTGCCGGTGGGCAAGGTGCTGAACTCCCGGGACGTGAACATCGGAGCCCGGAAAGTGGAAAGCCTGTACAGCCAGCAGGGTTACATCCTGGCCAAGGTGGCCGATGTACGGATGCAGCCGGATGGCCGTCTGATCGTACAGGTGGCTGAAGGGGTCATCGAAGACTTCCGGGTCAAGGGCAACACCAAGACCAAGGACCGGGTCATCATCCGGGAAATGCGGATGAAGAAGGGAGAACCCTTCAATGCCAAGAAAGCCCGCCGGGCCATGCAGAAGATTTATAATCTGGGCTTCTTCGAAGATGTGAACATCCGCCTGAACCCGGGTCAGATGCCCAATACGATTTCTGTGGAAGTTTCCGTGGTGGAAACCAGCACCGGTACCTTCGGCATCGGCGCCGGATACAGTGACGCAGACGGGTTCCTGGGTATGGTCAGCATCGGTGACAAGAACTTCATGGGTACCGGCGACAGTGTCAGCGCCCGTTGGGAATTCGGTGGAGACTCTGAAACCAAAGCCAACTTCGAAGTCTCCTATGTGAAGCCCTGGATCGATGACAAGGAAACCACCGCCGGCTTCACCTTCTACAACATGACCAACGAATACGTGGACTACAACCGGGACGGGGATGAAATCGCACGGTACTACAAGAAACGGATCGGTGAGGAACTGTTCTTCAGCCGGGTCACCGACAATGAGTTCATCACCAACAGCGTCACGTTGAAGAACCGGGATGATAAATACAAGAAACCGGTGGATGGCTACAGCACCCAGTGGTTCGAAGGGAATGTCCACGAATATCCGGACGATTATGACTGGGATAAACAGGAACGGCTGAAGAAGAACTTCGGGACCACCCGCAGCATCACCCTGGCCCGTACCCTGGATACCCGGGATAACATCTACGATCCCCGGGAAGGGAAACGGACCCAGTACTCGGTGGAAGTGGCCAACTTCGGAGGTGACTTCAACTTCGAGAAATACATGGCCGATTACCGGTACTACTATCGGATGGGCAAGGACAACGTGTGGGCCCTGGACCTGGGAGCCGGTTATGCCAACGGGGATATGCCCCTGTCCCAGCGCTTCAGCGTAGGCGGCAGCGACATCCTCCGCGGGTACCGGGATGACCAGTTCAAGGGCAACAGCATGCTGAAGGGCTCTCTGGAATTCCGGTATCCCATCATCAAGAAGGTCCAGGGCGTGTTCTTCACCGATACAGGCTATGCCTGGAGCAAGGATTACGGGGAAGATGATTTCGACCTGGGCAAGATGAAATACTCCACCGGTGTAGGTCTGCGGATCAATTCTCCGCTGGGACCCATTAAGCTGGATTATGGCTTCCGGCTGGCTGGCGGCGACCGTGGCGGCCGCTTCCACTTCAGCTTTGGCGGCCAGTTCTGATACATTACTATTGAATAAGGAAGCAGGGATTGGAAAATGATGGAATTTGCCCAAAAGAAAAACGTCAAGGTGATCTCTCTGGCCATTGCGGCCCTGATGGTCATCGGCGTTTTCGTCCTGGCAATCCAGGGCAGGAACCTGGGTGGTGGTGACGCCACCATGAATTCTGCCATCGGCAAAGTGAACTACAACCAGGTCATGGCCTCCGCACCGGGTCTGGCGGACGCACAGACCCAGCTGCAGCAGGCAGCTGAGAACAGCCGCAAGGAATTCGAGGAAAAAAGCAAAGATATGAGCGACGCGGACAAACAGAAGCTGGCCCAGGAGTACCAGAAGAAACTCCAGGACAAGCAGAAGGAAGTCCTGGAACCGGTGAAAAAAGAAGTGGATGACGCCATCGTGGCTGTGGGCAAGACCAAGGGCCTGACGGTTGTGGTCAACCAGGGCGCAGTGGTCTATGGCGGTGTGGATGTAACCACCGACGTACAGGCTCAGATGAAGAAAGCCAAGAAATAACAGGTCGCCTCAAGAAGGAGGGAATGGATCATGGGCAAATGGCTCTGTATGCTGCTGACGGGGCTGCTGCTCCTCACTGGCTGCAGCTTCACCCATGGAAGATTCCCTTTCCAGAAACAGAATCCGCCCCGGTTTGCTGTGGTGAATTGGGATGAACTGGTCAAAAGGCATCCCAGATACAAAGAGTGGGAACGCCAGAAAGAGCAGCTGGAAGCTGCCAGATGGCTCCGTGACCGGCAGCAGGAAAACGGCCGGCAGCAGCTGGAGATCCTGGGTAGGATGAAGAAAGTGAAGCAGGCAGGGGCTGGACAGTTCCAGTCGGCGGCCTGGCAGGCCAAGGTAGCCGAAAGACGGGCCATGGAGCAGGATGGCCTCCGCAAGAAACGGGAGGCCCTGGAAAGCCAGGCGGACGAAAAGTTCAAGGCTGACGCGGATGCGGTGGAGGAAAAATACCGCATCCCCCTGTTCAACCTGCGGCTGAAACTGGGCAGCATCAAAATGACCGACGCTTCCCAGAAGGCCCTCCTCCAGGAACAGCAGGAACTGCTGGACAAACGGGAGAAGGACCGGGCGGACGTCCAGGCAGCGAAGGAAGACTGGCTGCGGCAGCAGATGGCCGCCCATGTGGCTGCCTCCCAGGCCCGGCTCCAGGCGTTCTCCCGAGAGCTGGCCGGACAGACGGTCCAGGAACAGACCGGCCTTTCCCTGACGGATCCGAAGCCCCGGAACCAGGAAGGCCAGGTGGAACTGGACAAATTGATCGAAAGTATGGACAAACAGATCCAGCAGCAGGAAGACAAGGAGAAAAAGCTGCGGGAGGACATTGACAGCGATATCCTCAGCGCCATCAAGAAAGTCAACCTGAGCCGGAAATATACACTGATCTTCCGCAATCCGCGGGCCAACATCAGTGCGGACGACATCACCGATGAGGTGAATACCGTCGTCCAGCAAATTGTAGACTAAGAGGGATGGGAAATATGAAAAAAGCAATGATTCTCTGCATGATCACGGCAGCCATGCTGTCCTTTGGCTGCGGCCGCAACGCACAGTTCGGTGTGGTGGATATGAACAAGGTACAGACCGAGAGCCAGGTGTTCAAGGATGCCACCAAGGACCTGCAGGAAAAAGGCAAGGCCATGGAAAACGAACTGAACCAGGAAACCGCCGGCAAGAGCCAGGAGGAAGCCCAGAAGATCCTCCAGGAAAAGAGCTCCAAGATGCAGAGCCTGCAGGCTGAAGCCCAGGCCAAGGTGAAGGGCAGCTTCGATACCGCCGCCGCTTCTGTTGCCAAGGAAAAGAACCTGAGCGCCATCCTTGTGAAGGAAGCCGTTCCTCAGGGCGGTGTGGATGTCACTGACGACATCATCAAAGCAATGAAATAGGAAAGAGCAAGGGCGAACAGGTAAGTTCGCCCTTTTTCCCGTACCATCAGGAAAATGGAAAGGATGCTGGATATGGAAAAAACATTACAGGAACTGGCCGATTTGTTACAGGGGAAGATCCTCCAGGGGGATCCGGCCATGGTGATCAAAGGGGTCAATGGGCTGGAAGAAGCCCAGCCGGACCAGATTTCGTTTGCGGTGCCTCCGTACCTGGAAATTGCCGGACAGTCCCATGCAGGGGCCATCATGATCCCGGAAGGGGGGAGCCTGAAGGGGAACCAGGCAGTGCTCTCTGTGGAAAATCCCCGGGCTGCCTTTGCCCGTCTGCTGCAGCTGTTCCGCCCGCCTGAAAAGGTCAACCGGGGCATCAGCCAATATGCGTTCATCCATCCTTCTGCCAAGGTGGGCAAGGGCGTGGCCATCCTGCCCTTTGCCTACGTGGCAGAAGATGCGGAAATCGGCGACAACACGGTGATCTATCCCCATGTATACGTGGGGCGGCATGTGAAGATCGGCAGCGACTGCACCCTGTATTCCAACGTGACGGTGCGGGAAAACTGCGTGGTGGGTGACCGGGTGATCCTCCAGGCCGGCTGCGTCATCGGTGGTGATGGATTCGGCTACATCACGGCGAACGGAAAGCACACTAAGGTGCTCCAGACCGGCAATGTGGTCCTGGGCGACGATGTGGAAATCGGCTGCAATACCTGCATCGACCGGGCCACGGTGGACAGCACCGTGGTGGGGAAGGGAACCAAGATCGACAACCTGGTCCATGTGGGTCATAACGACATCATCGGTGAGAACTGCATCCTGGTGGCCCATGTGGGCATCAGCGGCAGTGTCACCATCGGCGACAACTGCACTTTCGGCGGCCAGGCTGCTACCGCCGGTCACCTGAAGATCGGCAGGGGCTGCACCTTCGCCGGCCGGACCGGTATCATCAGCGATGTACCCGACGGTGTGGTATGGGCCGGCTTCCCGGCACAGCCCCATGTGGACTGGCTGCGCCAGGTGGCCAATGAACGGAAACTGGGCGGTCTGCTGAAACGGCTGCGCCAGCTGGAAAAGACCGTGGAAAAACTGGAAAGCGAGAAGAAGGAGTAAACCCATGAAAAAACAACTGACCGCAGTGCTGCTGTGTGCCCTGAGCTGCCTGCCCCTGGCGGCAGAAGCCAAGGTGACTCCCAGCGGTACCAGCGGCGTCATCAACGCCCCTTCCGGTTATGTGCGGCTCCCGGGCCATGTGTCCGGCGGCCTGGACTGGACCAAGGAAGGGCGGAATGTACGGGGGAACATCGCCCTGCCTCTGGGCATCGAGATTGCCGGCAGCCATGTGGATACCAAACATGACGGCTCCTATGGTACCGTCAGTGCCAAACTCCAGGTGCTGCGGGAAACGCCGGTGACGCCGGCCATCGCTGTCGGCGTGGAAGATATTGCCGATAACCGGGATCGCCGTGGCTATGTGGCCGTGAGCAAGGCCCTGTTCGCCGGCTGGAAGCTCCATGCAGGCGTGGGTACCGGGGATCAGTACAAGCACGGATTCTATGCCGTGGAAAAAGAAACGAAGCTCCTGGGCCTTTCCATGAATCTGATGGGTGAATATGACGGCAGCCACTTCAACTATGGCGCCGCAGTGCCCGTGGGCAAATTCATCCAGACAGAAGTGGGTGTCCGGGACAAACACCTCTACGGAGGCATGAATCTCACATTCTAAGGAGGGACGAGGATGGCTGCGTACAAACTGATGCAGTTCATCAGCTGGCTGGTGTGCCATCAGCCCGATTGCCTGAACCGGGCACTGGCCTGGGTGCTGGGACATCTGGGCTGGCATGTGGTTCCCGCCTGGCGCCGCTATATGGCGAAGGAGAACATCAAGGACTGCCTGGGGGTGGATGATGCCAGGGCGGAAGCCATCGCCGAGGAAAGTGTCCACCGGTTCGGCCGCATGCTCATCGAGGTCCTGAAATATCCGCTGATCAACAGGGACAATTTCCGGCAGCTGGTCCATTTTGAGGGACTGGAGAACCTGGAAAAAGCCTATGCCGAGGACAGGGGCGTGATCATGTGCACGGCCCACTATGGGAACTGGGAGATGCTGGGCGCCTCCATGGCGCTGCTGGGCTATCCCATTTTGTCCATTACCCGCAAGCAGAACAACGGGGCCATGGACAAGTTCATCAACGATTACCGGCAGATGGTGGGACAGCATGTGACCTACAACCACGGAGAAAACAGCATGCTGGCCATCGGCCGCTATCTGAAAAAGAAACATCTGGTGGGGATCCTCTACGACCAGGATTCCGCCCATACGGGAGAACACCTGCTGTTCTTCGGCAAACCTTCCCGGGTGCCCCAGGGAGCAGCCCACCTTTCCCGGATGTTCGGTTCGCCCATTGTGCCCCTTTTTATGCACAACAATCCGGACGGGACCCTGACTGCCCGGATCTATCCGGCCCTCCATACGGCGAAAACTCCTAACCGTTCCGAGGATGTCCGTGTTATAATGGAAGAACTGGTAGCCATCGCCGAGCGGGAAATCCGGTTGGATCCGGCCATGTGGTTCTGGGTCCACGACCGTTGGAAAGATGGCCGCAAACGGTACGAAATGTACAAGAAAGGCGTGTGATCGACACCCATGGAAAAACAACATACCCTGAAGCAGGCAGTTTCCTGCGACGGCATCGGCCTCCATTCCGGAAAAATGGTGGAGATGACCCTGCGCCCGGCACCGGTGGATACAGGGATTGTATTCATCCGTACGGATCTGGAAGGAAGGCCCCAGGTCCATGCTGTGGCTTCCAACATCACCAGGACCACCCGGGCCACCACCCTGAGCGAAAACGGAGCCCAGGTGACCACCATCGAACATCTGATGGCTGCCTTTGCCATCCTGAAGATCGACAACTGCTATGTGGAGATGTCTTCTGCTGAACCTCCTGTGGGAGATGGTTCGGCCCAGGCTTTCATCGACCAGATCCTGAAAGCCGGCATCGAAGAGCAGGATGCGGAACGCCATGTGTACCATGTGGACCGGGCCTTCTCCCATTATGATGGAGACCGCTCCATCGTGGTCCTGCCCTATGAAGGTTTCCGCGTGACCTTTACCTCCATCAATCCCCATCCCCTGCTGGGGACCCAGGTGCTGGATGTGGAGGACAGGGGCGATACCCTGCTGAAGGAAATCGCACCGGCCCGCACCGTGGCCTTTGAAGACGAAATTGCTCAGCTGCAGAAAATGGGCCTGGGCCTGGGAGGCAACCTGGACAATGTGGTGGTGTTCAGCAAGGACGGCGTGCTGTCCAAAATGCGGTTCCCGGATGAACTGATCCGGCACAAGATCCTGGATGTGATCGGGGACATGTACCTGCTGGGCCCCATCCACGCACACATCATCTGCATGAAGAGCGGCCATGCGTTCAACGACAATGTGTCCCGGCAGATCGACGAATACCGTCGCATCCGTGAATCCGAATACCGTTGCAAACCGGATCATCGGGTAAAACAGAATACAAGTGAAGTAAGGAGTAAGGCTATGATTACATTAGACATCCAAGAAATCCAAAAGATCCTGCCCCATCGGTATCCCATGCTGCTGGTGGACCGGATCATTGAATTGGAACCCATGAAACGGGCTGTGGGCATCAAGAACATCACCATGAATGAACCCCAGTTCATCGGCCATTTTCCGGGCAACCCCATCATGCCGGGTGTGCTGCTGATCGAAGCCATGGCCCAGGTGGGCGGTGTCACCCTGCTGTATCCGGAAGAGAACCGGGGCAAGATCGCGGTGTTCGGCAAGATCGACAAGGTCCGGTTCCGCCGGCCCATCAAACCGGGGGACCAGCTGGTGACCACGGCCATCATTACGAAGATCAAAGGCAATATGGGCGTTGCCCACTGTGAAGGTACGGTGGACGGCGAGGCTGCCTGCGAAGGGGATTTCTTCTTTGCACTGGCAGAAAATAAACAATAAAGGTGGAGTGAAACAATGACAGCAGATTCTACTATGATCCATGAGACAGCCATCATAGCACCGGGTGCGGAAATCGGCCCCAACGTGAAAATTGGCCCGTACTCTATCATCGGTGAACATGTCAAGATCGGTGAAGGCACCATCATCCACCCCCATGTGGTGATTACCGGCCGGACCACCATCGGCAGGAACTGTGAGTTCTTCCAGGGTGCCAGCATCGGTGAAGTCCCTCAGGACCTGAAATACAAGGGCGAAGATACCGCCACCATCATCGGTGACCATGTGACCATCCGGGAATGTGCCACGGTCCATCGTGCGGTGGGCGAAGGCAACGAGACCCGCATCGGCAACAACGTGCTGATGATGGCCTACACCCACGTGGCCCACAACTGCATCGTGGGGAACAACGTGATCATGAGCAACGTGGCAACCCTGGCCGGGCACGTGATTGTGGAAGACCGGGCCGTCATCGGCGGTCTGACCGCTGTGCACCAGTTCACCAAGATCGGGCGCAACTGCATGTGCGGCGGCATGAGCCGGATTTCCCAGGATGTACCCCCCTTCGTGATCGTGGCCGGTAACCCGGCCTATGTGGCAGGACTGAACAGCGTGGGCATTTCCCGGGCAGGCATCCCCATGGAAGTGCGCCGGGAACTGAAGAAAGCCTACAAGATCCTGTACAAGAGAGGCCTGTCCCTGACGGATGCCATCAAGACCATGGAACAGGAACTGGACAGCTACGAAGAAGTGGAACATTTCATGCGCTTCCTGCGTACGGTGGAAAGAGGCATTTGCCGGGCATCCGCCCATGGCATCCGGGAGTAAGAGCCTATGGGGAAGACCTTAGGAGTACTGGCCGGGGTAGGACATCTGCCCGTTGACGTGGTCCGGGGTGCCCGGAAAGAAGGCTACCGGACAGTGGCCATCGGCCTGGTGCCGGGTACCCATGAAGAACTGCCCGGAGAGGCTGACGCTTTCTATGCCATCAACATCGGCAAGGTGGGCAGGATCTTCAAGACCCTGCAGAAGGAAGGGGTGGACGAGGTCACCATGATCGGCAAGGTGACCAAGGAAATCCTGTATTCCGGGGGTGTACTGGTGCCCGACTGGCAGGCCATCAAGATCCTCATGAGCCTGCCTGATCGCCATGACGATACCATCATGAACGCCCTGGTGGCCAAACTGGAGAGTCTGGGCATCCACGTGATGGACCAGACCCTGTTCCTGAAGGATCTCATGCCTCAGGAAGGGGTGCTGAGCAAGCGGAAACCCACCCGGGAAGAGTGGGAGGATATGCAGTATGGCTTCGCCATGGCCAAGAAGATCGGCGGCCTGGACATCGGCCAGACCGTGGTGGTGAAGAACAAGGCCATCATGGCCGTGGAAGCCATCGAAGGGACCGACGCCTGCATCCTGCGGGGCGGAAAACTGGGCAAGAAGGCCATTGTGGCCAAGACTGCCAAACCCGCCCAGGACAACCGGTTCGATATGCCGGGGGTGGGGGTGCGCACCATCGAATCCATGATTGAAAGCGGCTGTGCCGGTATTGTCATGGAAGCGGGCCGGACCCTGCTGGTGGAACGGGAAAAGGCCCTGAAACTGGCCGACGACCACGACATCACTGTAGTGGCCATGAAGGATCCGGAAAGCAAATAGATCGGGCATCCTTCGATCAGAGACACAGGACGGCGCAAGTCGGCCGTCAGCAAGAAAAAGGAGCTATCCCGTGAATTTGAAAATTCACGGGATAGCTCCTTTTTGATGTGTTATAATATATACTGTATCATTATGTTCAAATGAGAGGAGACAACAGGGTGACCAAAGTTTTCATTTCTGCAGGGGAAGCCTCCGGCGATCTGCATGCCGCTGCGCTGACCCGTGCCATCCTGCAGCAGGACCCTTCCGCCCAGGTGTTCGGCATGGGCGGAGAGGCCCTGGCCGCAGCCGGTGGCGAAGTGGTTTTCAACTATAAAGAATACAGTGTCATGGGCTTCGTGGAAGTGCTGAAAGCCCTGCCCAGGCTGCTGGGCCTGAAGAAGGCCTTCCGCCGGCTGATGGAGGAGCGGAAGCCCGATGTGTTCGTCACCGTGGATTACCCCGATTTCAATATGCGGGTGGCGAAGGAAGCCAAAGCCCTGGGCATCCCGGTGTTTTCCTATATTCCGCCTTCCGCATGGGCCTGGCGCCGGGGCCGGGCAAAGATGGTGGCCGGCCTGTGTACGAAAGTGGCCTGCATCTATCCCTTTGCCGCCAGGGTCTATGAAGAGGCCGGCGCCCCGGTGGAATTCGTGGGGAATCCCCTGGTGGACATCGTCCAGCCGGAAATGAGTCCCCAGGAGGCCGAAGCGTTCCTCGGCAAACGGCCCGGCCATCCGGTGGTACTCCTGCTGCCCGGCAGCCGGGTGAAAGAAATCACCGGGGTGCTGCCGGTCATGCTCCAGGCCCTGCCACTCATCAAAAAGCAGCGACCGGAGGTGGATTTCGTCCTCCAGAAGGCTCCTTCCATCGACAGGGACCTGCTGGATTCCCTCCTGGCCCGGTCCCCTGAATCGGTGAAGGTGGTGGAGGGACACAACTATGATGTGATGACTGCCTCTGATGCGGCCCTGGCCACCAGTGGCACCGTGACCCTGGAAGCCGCTCTCTGCGGGCTGCCCAGCGTGATCTGCTACCGTGCCAGTGCCCTGAGCATTTTCCTTGCCAGACATCTGGTCTATGTGAAATACATCGGCCTTCCCAATATCCTGGCCGGAAAAGAGATCCTTCCGGAACTGATCCAGGAAAATATGACCCCTGAACGCATGGCGTCTGCGGTCCTGGCCTTCCTGGAACCGGAAGGGGCCCGATCCGTACGCCGTGAGCTGCAGCAGGCGGTAGCCAAACTGGGGAAACCCGGGGCGGTGGACCGTACAGCAGCCCTGATCCTCGAAACAGCAAAGGAGAAAGAATGAACCTGTATCTGCGCATCCTGAAATTCATCAAACCCTACCTGCCCCGTCTGGCACTGGCCGGGATCTGCACGGTGCTCACTTCGGCCGCCAACCTGTATGTGCCCTGGATCGTCCGGGACGTGATCGACAAGGTGTTCATCAACAACGACAGCGACTTGCTGAACCTGATTGCCTTGGGCATCGTGGTGATCTTCTTCGCCCGCGGCATTACCTACTATGGCCAGAACTACCTGATGAACTACGTGGGTGAAAGCGTGGTCATCGACATCCGGGGCCTGGTGTTCAAGAAGATGATGGAACTGGATACCCGGTTCTACGATACCAACAAGCTGGGGACCATCATGAGCTACGTGACCAACGACGTGCAGGCCATGCAGGCTGCCATGGTGGACAACTCCGTGGAAATCATCACGGAAACCTCTGTGCTCATCGGGTCCATCTGCGCCATGGTGTACCTGGACTGGAAGCTGACCCTGTTTGCGTTCTGCACCTTCCCGGTGGTGCTGTTCTTCATGGATTTCTTCGGCAAGAAGATCCGCAAGACCGGCCACCGGATCCAGCAGGCCACCGCCGACATCACCTCCGTACTGCAGGAAACCCTGTCCGCCAGCCGGGTGGTGAAGTCCTTTGTGCGGGAACCCTATGAAATTGCCCGGTTCGAACGGACCAACCGCCAGAACTTCGATGCCAACATGAAGAGCGTACGGCTCATGGGGACCCTTTCCCCGGTGATTGAATTCATCGCGGCCCTGGGCGTCACGGCCATCATCTGGTTCGGTGGCCGGGGGGTGCTGGCCGGTGACATCACTGCCGGGTCCCTGATCGCCTTCCTGGTATACGCTGTGAACATCTCCAACCCCATCAAGCGGATCGCCCGGGTGCTGGGGAACATCCAGAAGGCACTGGCTGCTGCGGACCGTGTGTTCAGCATCCTGGACCTGGATGAAGAGATCCCTGAAAAGCCCGATGCCATTGCCCTGCCTCCGGTCAGGGGGAAGGTGGAATTCCGGGATGTGTCCTTCGCCTACAATCCAGAGGAACCCATCTTGAAACACCTGAACTTCAAGGCAGAACCCGGCCAGGCCATCGCCCTGGTGGGACCCAGCGGTGCCGGCAAATCCACCATCGCCAACCTGCTGCCCCGTTTCTATGACGTGACCGAGGGGGCCATCCTCATCGATGACCATGACATCCGGGACGTGACCGTGGCTTCCCTGCGTGAGCAGGTGGGCATCGTTCCCCAGGAAACCAACCTGTTCAACGATACGGTGTACAACAACATCCTGTACGGGCGCCTGGATGCCACGAAGGAGGAAGTGGTGGCAGCGGCCAAGGCGGCCAATGCCCACGAATTCATCATGCAGCTGCCCCAGGGATATGATACCCAGCTGGGCGACCGGGGGATCAACGTGTCCGGCGGCCAGCGGCAGCGCATTGCCATTGCCCGGGCCATCCTGAAGGATCCCCGGATCCTGATCCTGGACGAAGCCACTTCTGCCCTGGATACAGAAAGTGAACGGCTGGTGCAGGAAGCCCTGGATCGGCTCATGGTGGGCCGTACATCCTTTGTCATTGCCCACCGGCTGTCCACCATCCAGAACGCCAGCAAGATCCTGGTACTGGACCACGGCGAGATCGTGGAATCCGGTACCCACGAGGAACTGATGGCCCTCCATGGCCTGTATGCCCATCTGCACGATATCCAGTATCGGGAAAAGGCAGAACAGGAACTGGCCAGAGAAGAGGAAAACGTAGGACACTGAATGGAAATCCAGCCTTTTTTCTTCCCCAGTCGTCCAGCCCAATGAAAACGAGGTCAAAGCATGTATTATCTATATAATTTCCTGGCCACAGTCTTATTCATCTTCGTGATCCTGCCCTACTTCACCGTGCGGTATTTCCGGGAAAAAGGATTCCCTCGCCGCTTCCGGCAGAGCATGGGATTCATCCGGGATGATGAGATCGCTGCCGTCGCCCATAAAAACTGCATCTGGATCCACGGTGCCTCCGTGGGGGAAATCGTGGCCACCAGCCCCCTGGTCAAGGAAATCCGCAAGGCCATGCCCGATGCCAAGATCCTGGTGTCCGCCGTGACCACCGGCGGCTACAACATGGCCCACCAGATCATCCCGGAAGCCGATGCCATCATCTACTTCCCCCTGGATCTGCCTTTTGTGTCCGAATCCTTCGTGAAGCGGATCATGCCCCGGATCTTCATGCCTGTGGAAACGGAATTGTGGCCCAACTTCCTGCGGGCCATCAAGCTGCGCCGCATCCCCGTCATGATGGTGAACGGCCGCATCTCCGACAAATCCGTGAAGAGCTATCGCTACCTGTTCGGCATCCTGTCCGACATGATGGGCAGCGTAACCCGGTTCTGCATGCAGTCCTCCATCGATGCAGAATACATCGCCCACCTGGGAGCGGAAAAACGCCGGATCTTCGTGACCGGCAATACGAAATTCGATCAGACCTATGCGGAAGTGACACCTGCGGATTTGCAGCAGTACAAAGAAGAACTGGGCCTGGGGGATGATTATCCGGTGATTGTGGCCGGCAGTACCCATCCCACCGAAGAAGAGACCCTGTTCCAGAGCTTCCAGGAAATCCTGAAAGAATTTCCCCAGGCCCGCCTGATCATTGCGCCCCGGAAACCGGGACGGGTCCATGAAATCAGCAAACTGGCCGAGAAATACGGCCTGAGCCTGGGCCTGCGCTCCGCCCTGAAAGCCATGAGCAATCCCCGGCCCCGGTACCAGGTGCTTATCATCGACACCATCGGCGAACTGGGCCGGATCTACGCCGTGGGCGATGCCGTGTTCGTAGGCGGCAGCCTGATCAAACACGGGGGCCACAACGTGCTGGAACCGGCGGCTCATGCCAAACCCATCATCGTGGGGCCCAGCATGTCCAACTTTAAAGATTCCTTTGCCCTCCTGAGCAAAGTGGGCGCCTGCGTCCAGATCAAAGACGGCAAAGAGCTCACGGAAGAATTCCTGAAGATTTTCAAGGATGACGCTCTGCGCAGGAAGATGGGGGCTGCCTCCCTCCAGGTCATCAAGGAGAACCGGGGCGCTGCGGTGCGGACTATCCAGTACCTGCAGGAGCTGCTGAAGCTCACCGCCACCGAAAGCATGGTGAACACCCATTACAAAATCAACACCCGGAACATCAACGACGAAGTGAGCCCCCGGATGCGGCCCGGCGATGCCGTGACCCAGTACCTGATCCAGCTGTCCCACGGCGAGGACAACGGGATCCTGGACTGGTGCGTCCTGGCGTTCCTCCGTGTCCTGTCCGTGCTCTATGAAGCAGGTGTACGGCTGAAGCTGTTCTGCTACGATGCCGGCATCCTGCCCCGCACGAAACTGGACTGCTGTGTGATCAGCATCGGCAACATCACCGTAGGCGGTACCGGCAAGACCCCTACCGCCCAGAAAGTGGCCCTGATGATCCAGAAGCTGGGTTACCGGGTGGTCATCCTGAACCGGGGCTATCGGTCCCACTGGGAAGAAAAGATCGGGGTGGTGTCCGACGGCAAGAAGATTTATATGACCGCCTATGAAGCCGGCGACGAGGCCTTCCTCATGGCCAAGCAGCTGCCCGGCATCCCGGTGGTCATCGGCAAGGAACGGGCCATCACCGGCCAGTTCGCCGTGGATAAATTCAAGGCGGAAGTCATCATCCTGGACGATGGGTACCAGCACTGGCAGCTGTACCGTGACCTGGATGTGGTGCTGGTGGATACCCTGAATATGTTCGGCAACGGCTGCATCCTGCCCCGGGGAACCCTGCGGGAACCCCTGAGCAACCTGAGCCGGGCCGGTCTGTTCCTGCTGACCAAATGCGACCAGAGTTCACCCATTTCCCGGGCCACCCTGTGCGATACCCTGCACAGATATGCACCGGCGGCACCGATTGTGGAAAGCATCCACAAACCCTGCGATTTCATTGAGATCGCCGACTGGTATAAAAATGATATGTCCAGGGCCCTGCCCCTGGAAGCCCTGCGGGGGAAACATGTGATGGTGTTCTCCGCCATCGGCAATCCGTCCTCCTTCGAGCAGACCATGAACGCCGAAGGGCTGAACATCGTGGAAGCCATCCGGTATCCGGATCACCACGACTACGGCATGGTGGAGATGCAGTACATCATGGACCGGGCCATCAGCAAGGGTGTGAAGGCCCTGGTCACCACCGGGAAAGATGCTGTGAAGATCCCTACGGAGTTCATTTATCTCCATCGGGATGTGCCTCTATATATCCTTGATATGGAAATTCAGATTACAAGCGGCGAAGAAGCTTTTGTAGATACCATTACTGCCGCGATTAAAAAGGAGAAACCTGCGAAATGAAAGTACTATGTGTGATTCCGGCCCGTTATGGTTCCACCCGTCTGCCGGGTAAACCCCTGGCACTGATCCAGGGCAAACCGGTGATCCAGCGTGTGTATGAGCGTGCTTCTCTGGCCCGCATTCCCGACCAGGTCCTGGTGGCCACCGACGATCAGCGCATCGCCGATGTGGTGACCGCCTTCGGCGGCAGGGCCGTCATGACCTCTGCGGATCATCCCAGCGGTACGGACCGGCTGGCTGAAGTGGCCCTGAACTATGAGGATGTGGACGTGATCGTCAACGTCCAGGGAGATGAACCCATGATCCCGCCCCAGGTCATCGACGACCTGGCCCACGCCTTTGAGGAGAATCCCGACCTGGAAATGGCCACCATGAAAACAGAAATGCAGCCGGAAGACTACCAGAACCCCAATGCCGTAAAAGTGGTCACCGACCAGAACGGCTATGCCCTGTATTTTTCCCGCAGCCTGATCCCCTATCCCCGCAATGAGGAACCGGATGTGAAGGTGTGGAAGCATATCGGCATCTATGCGTATAAGCGGGACTTCCTGCTGAAATTCGCCGCACTGCTGCCCACCCCCCTGGAAAAGGTGGAAGGGCTGGAACAGCTGCGGGCCCTGGAAAACGGGGTCAAGATCAAGGTGCTGGCCACCGATTTCCAGGGTGTGGGCATCGATACCCGGGAAGATCTGGAACGGGCCAACGAAATCTTTGGCAAGCTGATTGCAGAAGGAAAGGAGCAGTAACCCATGCAAATCGTCAAGATCGGACCTTATGAGGCAGGACAGGGCCACCCGCTTCTCATCATGGCCGGCCCCTGTGTGCTGGAAGGCTACGAACGGAGCCTGGCCATTGGCAAACGGGCCAAGGCCATCTGTGAAAAACTGGGCCTGCCGTACGTGTTCAAGGCTTCTTTCGACAAGGCCAATCGCTCTTCCCTGGAATCCTTCCGGGGACCGGGCCTGGAAGAAGGGCTGAAGATCCTGGCCCAGATCAAAAAAGACCTGCAGGTGCCCATCATCAGCGACGTGCACGAAACCTGGCAGGTGGAAAAAGCCGCCGAAGTGCTGGATATCATCCAGATTCCGGCCTTCCTGTGCCGGCAGACGGACCTGTTGGTGGAAGCCGCCCACAGCGGCCGGGTGGTCAATGTGAAAAAGGGGCAGTTCCTGGCACCCTGGGATATGAAGAATGTGGTCCACAAGATCACCGGCTCCGGCTGCCACCAGCTCATGCTCACCGAACGGGGCGTCAGCTTCGGGTACAACACCCTGGTGACGGATATGCGCAGCCTGCCCATCATGCGGGAAATGGGATTCCCGGTGATCATGGATGTGACCCACAGTGTGCAGATCCCTGGCGGTCAGGGATCCAAAAGCGGCGGCCAGAGCCAGTTTGCTCCCCATATGGCACGGGCAGCCGCAGCGGTTGGGGTGGACGGGCTGTTCCTGGAGGTCCACGACAACCCGGCCGAAGCATTGTCCGACGGTCCCAACATGATCGCCCTGGACAAGCTGGAACAGGTACTGGCCGATGCCAAAGCCATTGACGCCATCGGCCGCAGGGAGGCATGAGCCATGTTTGAAAAAGCCAAAGAAGCCCTGCGTATCGAAGCTGACTCCATCCTGGAACTGATTCCCCGGGTGGATGCGCATTTCGGGCAGGCACTGGATATGATCCTCCACTGCAAAGGACGGATCATCGTTACGGGCATGGGCAAAAGCGGCATCATCGCCCGCAAGATCGCTGCCACCCTGGCCAGCACCGGTACTCCAGCATTCTTTCTCCATCCGGCGGAAGGCATCCACGGGGACCTGGGCATGGTCACGGAACACGATGTGGTCCTGGCCCTTTCCAACAGCGGGGAAACCGGGGAAGTGCTGAACATCCTGCCCAGCGTGCGGCGCATCGGGGCACGGATCATTGCCATGGTGGGCAATCCGGAATCCACCCTGGCCAAAAATGCGGATATTGTCTTGAATGTGGGCGTGAAGCGGGAAGCCTGCCCTCTGGGCCTGGCTCCCACCAGCAGCACCACGGCAGCCCTGGCCTACGGGGATGCCCTGGCCATGGAACTTTTGAGTGCCCGGAAATTCACGCCGGAAGAATTCGCCATTTTCCATCCCGGGGGCAGCCTGGGACGGAAACTGCTGCTTACCGTGGATGATGTGATGCACAAGGGGGACGAGAATCCCCTGGTGCCCTCTACGGTCAGCGTGAAGGATGCCCTGTTCGTGATCACCGACAAAGGGGTGGGTGCCGTTTCCGTGGTGGACAAGGATCACCGTCTGGAAGGGCTGCTCACCGATGGGGATATCCGTCGGGGCATTGCCAAGGACCTGGATTGTCTGAACCGGCCTGTGGCTGAGATGATGACCAGACACCCGAGGACCATCCAGGATCACAAACTGGCAGCAGAAGCCCTCCATTTGATGGAATCCAACAAACCCCGGCCCATTACGGTGCTGCCGGTGGTGGATCAGGAAGACAAAGTGGTAGGTCTGCTGCACATCACCGATCTGGTCCATCAAGGAGTGGTATAAATGGTAACTGAAGAACAATTGGCCAGGATCCACCTGCTGGCCCTGGACGTGGATGGTGTCCTGACCGATGGGAGCATCATCATCGGCCAGGAAGGAGAACTGTGCAAGCACTTTGACGCCCGGGACGGACTGGGCATCAGCCTGGCCCTGCGCCATGGTATCCAGGTGGCGCTCATCACCGGACGCCACAGCGAGATCGTGCTCCATCGGGCTATGGAACTGGGTATCAGCTCCGTGTATGAAAATGTCATTTACAAAGGAAAGATCCTGGAACAAGCTTCGAAAGAACTGGGTATTCCCCTGGAGGAGACTGCCTTCATGGGGGACGATCTGAATGACCTGCCGGCCTTTGGCCGGTCGGCGGTGACGTTTGCTCCCGCCGATGCGGCTCCGGAAGTCCGGGAACGGGCCATGCTGGTCTCCGGGTGCAAAGGAGGCCGGGGGGCTGTACGGGATGTGATCGAACGCATCCTGAAGGCCAAGGGACTGTGGAACCAGATCGTGAGAGAGTACGAAGTCCAGGGGCAGGGAGACAAACAGTAATGCTCTACGGATTTTTGAAAGGTGTAAGTATCATCATTTCCCATCTGCCCTACAAATTCGTAGTGCGGCTGGGCAGGAATTGTGGTAAACTGTATTGGTATATCGCCAAAAAACAGCGGATCCGGGCGGAAGAGACCATCCAGGAACGGATGGGCGTATCCCCCCGGCAGGCCCGGGAAATCATCCATCGGCTGTTCCTGAACCTGGGGATGACAGCCATGGAGATGTTCTACATGCCCGCCCTGAACAAGGACAACATCCGGGGCCTGGTCACCTTCGACCGGCCGGACATCCTGTGGGAAGCCCTGGCCAGGAAACACGGGGTGGTCATGCTGGCCTGCCATATGGACAACTGGGAATGGCTGGGGGCCGCCCTGGCCCTGAACGGCTTTCCCCTGAGCGCCGTGGAGAAACCCCAGCCCAATCCGGTGTACAGCGATTTCATGAACGAACTGCGCCGGGGTGTGGGCCAGGAAATCTTCGCCCGGGGGACCAACGAGATCCTGGGCTGTGCCCGGGCCATGAAGAAAGGCCGCATGCTGGGTCTGATTGCGGACCAGGACGGTGGCTATCATGGCATTTTCGTGCCCTTCTTCGGCAAGATGGCTTCCACCCCCGAAGGGCCGGCCTATTTTGCCCGCAAGTTCAAGGCACCGGTGGTGCCCATCTTTATTGTGCGCAAACCCAGCGGGTATGGCCACCAGGTCTTCGTGAAAGACCCCATCTACTATGAAGATACGGGCAACCGGGAAAAAGATGATTACCGGATTACCCTGAAAATGACCCAGGAAGTGGAAAAGATCATCCGGCAGTATCCGGACAACTGGATCTGGTTCCAGCACCGCTGGAACACTCCCTGGAACGGTTAAAGAAAGGATGCCTTCATGCAAGTGCAAGCACACAAACGTACCATACTGGTGATTGTGGCCGCCGTGCTCCTGATGGGGGGCGTCATTGCCTGGTTATTGAGCAGCAAACCCACCACGGGTAAAGTGCAGGAAAATGGCAAGGACGTACTCCAGGAAGTAAACGGGTCCACCATCCAGGAAACGAAAAATGGCCGGAAGGTCTGGGAACTGACTGTGGAATCCATGCTCTATGACAAAAAGACCCAGATCGACAAGCTGAAGGGCATCAAGGGGACTTTCTATCAGGAAGACGGGCGGAGCATGACCGTCACTGCCGATGAAGGGGAAGTCCATGTGGATACCAAGGATGTGGTCCTTTCCGTGAATCCCCATGGCACCACCTCTGACGGCGGGGAAGCCAAAGCAGACAGGTTCACCTGGGTGAACAAAGACCAGACGGTGCTGGCCGAGGGCAACGTCTATCTGAAGAAGGGCGACACCGTGGCCACTTCGAAAAAGGCCACATTCAATGTGGCCCTGGATCATGCCAAACTGGAACAGGATGCCAACGTACAGAAGGGAGAATTCTAATGTTGAAACTGAAGAAACTTGCAATGCTGGGAATCCTGGCAGGCCTTCTGTCCGTGACCACCGCCTGCTGGGCTGCGTCCTCCATTTCCGCCGATACGGTGGAATATGATTTCAAGACCGGACAGGCAGCAGCCGAAGGCAATGTGCAGATCCGTCATGACGACGGTACCGCCAGCGCCAGTTCCGCTGATTACAATACCAAGACCGGAGAAGGCAAGCTGACTGGTTCCGTGGTGGCTGACCAGAAGGATGCCCATCTGACCAGTGGTACGCTGATCATCAAGAACAAGGGCAAGTTCCTGTCCGCCATTGGCAATGCGGTGCTGCGTAAAGCCGACAAGACCCTGCGTGCCGACCAGGTGGATTACGATTCCGATGCCCAGTTTGCCCAGACCGTGGGGGACTGGGCCCAGCTGACCATGGATGACGGGTCCAGCCTGGATTCGGCCAGCATGAAATACAATATGCAGAGCGGCGTGGCCAATGCCGACGGAAACGTGCGGCTGGTGAGTCCGCCCCGGAATCTGACGGCACGGGCCGACCGGGCCATTTACAATACGAAGGAAGCGGACGGGACCATCCGGCTGATCGGCCATGCCACCGCCACCCAGAACGATGATACGGTCAGCGGGGATACCCTGACCATTACCGGAGCTGGCGGCAAGGTGGCCATGGCGGAAGGCGATGTGAAGATGGTGGTGGTACCCCAGCAGAGCCAGCCGTCCGTGCAGGAGGAAACACCGGTATTCAGCCTGGCCGGACTGCCGGGGATCCCGGCTTATGTGTACAAGTTCTATAACTGGCCCGGACAACTGCTGTCCTGGGGTGAGACTGAAGTAGGGTAAGGGAGTCAAGAGTGAAGATACGCGCGGAAAAACTGGTAAAAGAATATGGAGGCCGCCGGGTGGTTAATGAGGTCAGCCTGGAGGTGGAGCAGGGGACCATCGTGGGCCTCCTGGGTCCCAACGGTGCCGGCAAGACCACGTCTTTTTATATGATCGTGGGACTGGAACATCCTGACACCGGCCATGTGTTCCTGGATGACGAGGATGTCACCGGACTGCCCATGTACAAGCGCGCCCTGAAGGGCATCGGCTATCTGCCCCAGGAAGCTTCCATCTTCCGGAAACTCACCGTGGAAGAGAACATCATGGCCATCCTGGAACAGATCGAAAGCGACCATGCCAAACGGCAGCAGAAAATGGAAGACCTGATCCAGGAATTCCATATCGACCACATCCGCAAGAGCAAGGGCAGTGCCCTGTCCGGCGGCGAACGGCGCCGGGTGGAAATCGCCCGGGCCCTGGCCACCGACCCCGGCTTCATCCTGCTGGACGAACCTTTCGCCGGGATCGACCCCATTGCGGTGGCCGATATCCAGGTGATGGTGGCCCATCTGGCCAAACGGGGCATCGGTGTCCTGATCACCGACCACAACGTGCGGGAAACCCTGAGCATTGTGAACCGGGCCTACATTTTAAGCGCCGGCAAGATCCTGGTGGAAGGCACCAGCCAGCAGGTGGCAGAAGACCCTGTGGCCCGGAAGTTCTACCTGGGCGATAACTTTAGAATGTGAGGCTGTCATGTCCATTTTAGATAAGTACATTTTAAAACAGATGCTGCAGCCCTTCGCGTTCGGGGTGGCTGCCTTTTCCACCATCTTCGTGGCCAGTTCCTTCCTGTTCCGGGTGACCCAGTACATCACCCAGTACGGGGCCAGCTACTGGTCCCTGATCCGGCTGTTCCTGTGTCTGATGCCTGAAGTCATCAACTATACCTTCCCCATGTCCATGCTGCTGGCGGCCCTGCTGACCATGGGCCAGCTGTCCAGCAACAGCGAGATCACGGCCATGCGCAGCGGGGGCCTGAGCTTCCGGCGCATTGCGGCGCCCATCCTGGCAGCCGGCTTCGTGGTCAGCCTGTTTTCTGTGGTGTGGGCTGAAAAAGTCGTCCCTCCCGCCAAAAGTGAATACGAGCGGATCATCAAGGTGGAAATCAAGCGGGATGCCAAACCCAGGACCCAGAATCATGTGATCATCAAACAGGTTTCCAAGGGAAAACTGGTGCGGCTGACCTATGCCCGTACCTTTGATGAAAAGCAGGGCCTGATGAAGGACATTACCATCGAGGACTGGGACAACGGCAAGGTGGCCCGGATCCAGCGGACCCCCCAGGCCAGATGGACCGAAGGCAGCTGGATCATGGAAGACGGCACCATCACAGACCTGACCGGCAAGGACGGGGTTGCCCGGACCATGACCTTCAGCAAACAGGTGCTGCCCATCAGCGAGACGCCCAAGGCCATTACCCTGGACCAGAAAGATCCGGACCAGATGACCATTGGCGAACTGAAGATGTACATCAACATTTTGAAGAAACAGTACCTGCCCACCAGCAAGTACGAAATGGAAATCTATCGCCGGTTCACCGTGCCCCTGGCCAGCTTCTTCTTCGCCCTGATCGGCGTGCCCCTGGGTGTACAGTCCCAGCGGACCGGGGCTTCCATGGGCCTGGGCTTCTCGGTGGTGATCATCTTCATCTACTATTCCATCATGACCTTCATGACCGGCCTGGGCCAGGGAGGGGTCATCCCCCCTGCCATTGCCGCGGCGACCCCCAACCTGCTCTGCGGAGCGTTCGGGTGCTGGATGATCTATAAAAAGGATAATGTGTAAAAAGAAAACCTTCCAGACCTGGGAACGGGCGCCCCTCATGGGTCGCCCCTACGAGGAGAAACGTACAGGGTATGTTTCATGCGTAAGGACTGCCTGTAAGGGGAAGTCCGAACCCAGGTCGCCCGGAGGGCTTATTTTTTATCCCATATAGTGAACTTCTGTTCATAATCTGCTATAATGTTTATATTCGAAGCCAGCGTCAGCTGGCAACATTCGGCTGTGGACTCGTGACTCGAGACGAGTGACTCACCCAAGGAGGCAAAACCATGATCCTTATGACCACCATCGATGATTCCGGCGGACTTTTGTTCAACCACCGCCGGCAAAGCCAGGACCGCCTTCTGCGCCAGCATATGCTGGACATCGCCGGCCCGTCCGGTTTGTGGATGGACGGCTATACTGCCGCTCTGTTTGCCGGTCAGGAAGACCGGATCCATGTCTCTGAGACGTTTTTGGAGGAGGCTGGTCCCGGCGCCTGTGCCCTGCTGGAAGACCGCCCGGCGGCGCCCTTTTTGGCCAAAATCGAAAAACTGTACCTGTACCACTGGAACCGGGCCTACCCCGGCGATACGTTCTTCGACATCGACGTGACAAAAGGCTGGCAGCTTGTTTCCACAACGGAATTTGCCGGCTCATCCCATGACAAGATTACCGAGGAGGTCTATATCCCATGCAAATGAAGAAACTCACATCCGTCCTGGCGTCCCTGCTGGTGGCTGCCTCCCTGTTCGTAACGGGCTGTGGCTCCGCCAAGACCACTACCGCCAAAAAAAGCGCCCCCAAGAACACCACGAAACAGACCCAGCAGATTGGCAAGAACCAGCCGTCCTTCGACCTGTCGTCCATCCCGGCGTTTACCAACAAGCCCTATGTGGTCCTGAACAACAATGTGCCCGACTTTCCGGACGCCGATAAAAAATCCAAAAAGGCCTTCGAGCACTACAGCAACCTGGACAGCCTGGGCCGCTGCGGCCCGGCCTACGCCAATGTGTGCCTGGAGACCATGCCCACCCAGAAACGGGGACCCATCGGCCAGGTGAAGCCTTCCGGCTGGCAGACCGTAAAGTATGAGGGCATCGACGGCAAATACCTGTACAACCGGTGCCATTTGATCGGGTACCAGCTTACCGCGGAAAATGCCAACCCCAAGAACCTGATCACCGGCACCCGCTACTTGAACGTCACCGGCATGCTGCCCTTTGAGAACCTGGTGGCCGACTACGTGAAAGAAACGAAACACCATGTGCTGTACCGGGTGACGCCCATTTTCAAGGGAAATGACCTGGTGGCCCGAGGCGTGCAGATGGAAGCCTACAGCGTGGAAGATAACGGCGCCGGCGTCCAGTTCAACGTGTTCGTGTACAACAACCAGCCCGGTATCACCATCGATTATAAAACCGGAAAGAGCAAAAGGGCGTAGGAAAAGAGAGCTGTGAGCTGACCCCCAATTGTTAGACCAAAAATCTAACAATTGGGGGTTAGTTTTTTTATGGCAAGACACAGCTATGAATTTAAGAAAAAAATAGTACTGGAATACTTGAACAGTGACAAAGGGTGTATTTCTATTTCACGTAAATATGGGATGGCAAGTAGCAGCCAGCTGCTAAAGTGGGCTGCTGCTTACAAGGCATTTGGAGATAATGGTCTGAAGAGATCTCGCTCTCAAAAAATATACTCTTTCAAAGAAAAACTTTCTGTGGTAGAGTCTTACTTAACAAATGAAATCTCATATCAGGAATTGGCAATTCGTGTAGGAATCAACAATCCGTCATTGATTTCCAGATGGGTCAATGAATTTAAAATTGCGGGGCCGGATGCGTTACGGTCACATAAAAAAGGTAGGAAAAAGACTTTGAGCCAATCAAAACCCAAAAAAACAGATACCCAGGTTCAACAACCGATGGTCAACATCAGTGTGGAACATGTCCAGGAGTTAGAGAATGAAAACCTTAAACTCCGAATAGAGAATGCTTTTTTAAAAGAACTGAGGAGACTGCGTTTAGAGGACGAAGCAAAAATGAGAGAGTTGCGAAAATCATCTCCAGTCTCCGAGGATCATTCAAGTTGAAAGACATTCTCTCCTATACGCAAATGCCCAAAGCAACCTATATGTACTGGCAGAAACGGTTTGACCGCGAGAATCCAGACCAGGAAGTAGAGGAGAAAATACAGGAAATCCGCAGCCAGCATAAAGATTATGGATACCGTCGCATGACCGGTGAGCTAAAGAACCAAGGGATTTGCGTGAACAAGAAGAAAGTTCAACGTATCATGCAGAAACTGAGCCTTCAGGTAACATCTTTTACCCGGAAGAGCCGTAAATACAGCTCCTATAAGGGTAAGGTAGGAACCATTGCTCCAAATAGGATACATCGTCGTTTTGAGACGAATATCCCTCACCAGAAGATTACGACCGACACTTCAGAATTCAAATACTATGAAGCAGATTCACAGGGACATTTGACTCTGCGCAAGCTTTATCTGGATCCTTTCCTGGACATGTTCAATAATGAAATCATCAGCTATGGAATAGCCAAATATCCTTCGGCTAACAGCATACTGGAAGCTCAAGCCAAAGCAATCAAAATTACTGCTGATTGTCCGTATCGAAGAACATTTCACTCCGATCAGGGCTGGGCATACCAAATGAAATTCTATACCAAAAGACTAAAAAACGAACGAATTTTTCAGAGCATGTCTCGAAAAGGCAACTGTCATGATAACGCTGTAATGGAAAACTTCTTCGGCTTACTGAAGCAGGAAATATATTACGGAGTGACCTACTACAGCTACAAAGAATTAAAAGGCGCTATCGAACGATACATCAAATACTATAACGAGCAAAGAATCAAGGAAAAACTGGGCTGGAAAAGTCCTGTTCAATACAGGCTTTCCTTGCAGGCAGCATAAAAAAGTAACGAGACGGTAAAAACCATCTCGTTACTAAGGTCTAACTTTTTGGGGTCACATCACTGTGTTTTTTCACAGCTCTCTTTTTATAAAACAAATTTATGCTATAATAATTTAGAATACAGATGCCAGAAAAAATGTCAGATGTCAGCTCTGTTCGACTGGAAATCTACAGTACCGTTGCTTGCCGAACAGGCTGACATCTCGAGGCTTTGCAAAAGCCGAGTCTGATTTCTGACATCGAATGAATTACGAAAGGAGAGCGCAAACCATGACCGGTGGAATTACCCTGATCCTGGTTCTGGCCCTGATGGGCGGCCTCATTGCCTACCTGGGGGACAAACTGGGAAGCAAGATCGGCAAGAAACGGCTCCGGCTTTTTGGCCTGCGCCCTCATGACACCTCCGTGGTCATGACCATCCTGAGCGGCATCCTGGTGGCTGCCCTGACCATCACCGTCCTGACCATCTCCTCCAAGGAGGTCCGTACCGCCCTGTTCGGCATGAAGAAGATGCGGGCGGAAATCGCGTCCCTGACCACAGCCCGGGACCAGGCCAACCAGGAACTCAGTGCCCAGAACGCCAAGATCCAGGAACTGGACCAGAAGATCACCGAGGCCACGGCAGCGGCCGACCAGGCCAGACAGCAGGAAGCTGCGGCCAAAGCCCAGATGGCCCAGGCCCAGGCCCAGATGCAGCAGGCCCGAGCGGATCTGGGAGAACTCCAGGCACGTTACAATGAAGCCAATGACCGTCTGCAGCAGGCCCAGGCCCAGGTGAAAGAGGCCGAAGCGGCCCGTGACCAGCTGCAGCAGGATGTGAAATCCCTGGAAACGGCCGCCCAAAAGCTTCGGGAAGGGATTGTGGCCATCCGGGAAGGCAATGTGGCGTTCCGCAGCGGTGAAATCCTCTATTCAGGGGTGCTGAAGGGTGGCCAGAATGCAGACAGTACCCAGAAACAGCTCCAGGATTTCCTGAACCAGGCCAACATCCAGGTGGCAGGCCGTATCGGGGTGGATCCTTCCACGCCCGTCATCTGGCTCAGCCGGGAGGCGGTGGAAGACGCGGCCCAGAATCTGTCCAGGGCCAAAGGGGATATGTACGTGCGGGTCTGCGCCGCCGGCAACATCCTTTCCGGGGAAGTGGTGGTGTCCCGTCTGGAAATGGTGGAGAATCAAGTGGTGTACCCCAAAGGGAGCCTGATCCTCAGCCAGTCCATCAGCATAAATCCCAACAGCAACGAAAGCGACCTGGCGCTCATGGCCTTTTTGAAGGACGTGAACCGGGCAGCCCAGGCCGACGGGGTGATCCCCAATCCCCTTACCGGCGATGTGGGGGCCATCACCAGCAGTGAACTGACCCAGGCCAGTGAAAAGATCCGCAGCCTGGGCGGCAAGGTGCTCATTTCTGCCAAAGCCCGGCACGATATCACGGTGGCCGGTCCGGTGGTGCCAGATCTGGAAATCCGGGCAGCGGGAGGTACCCCCAATGAGTGAACCGTTGAAACTGTACCTGGGGGTGGATCCCGGCCGGGATAAAACCGGAGCCGCTCTGGTGTGGGAAGATGGGACCCTTTGCCGGCAGGAAATCATTCCTACCGACGATTTTACTACGCACCTGAAACCATTCCTCCCGGAACAGCCCCTGGCCGGCTGCATCCTGGGGGATGGGACCACATCAAAGACCATGGCAGCGCAGCTGGAGAAAGCCTTTCCCCGGCTGCCTCTTTTTACGGTCAATGAGTACGGCAGTACCCAGGAGGCCAGAAAGCTGTACTGGAAGCTGTATCCACCCAGGGGATGGAAACGGATGATCCCGGTGGCCCTGTTGGATCCACCGTCCGCAGTGGATGGACTGGCAGCCATGGTTCTGGTACAGCGGTATCTTCGTGATAAAACTGTGAAATCGTCGGATTACAAGCCACAAAAATGACTCATCAGTCACATGAAAAAACAAGGTTAATAGGGAACGAATGGAAACTCTTTCCCTATGACCTTGTTTCTTTTTTTGGGCCATGCTACACTGGCAGTGTGAAGAGATTCACACCTGTCCTGTCAAGGAGAAACGGACTGAGAGAAACCGGAATGTGTACGTAGAGGAAACAAGGATACTCGCACCGAAAGTTCCGGATCCAAATGCTGGAAAACAACCAGTACTTCCAGGGTGAGAACGAATCCGGTGATTCCGATACCTCCTTCCAGAGAGCGTACCTGAATGGTAACATCGGTGTGTGGAACATCACGGCTGGCCGGTACAACAAGACCATTGCAGAAGGCAACGTGTACGATGACCGTGTAGATGCTGTTGAATTCAAGGTTCCTTTCGGCCAGACCTACTTCAGTGCTGCCTACGGCAAGATGGCAAGCCTGGACACCTATGGGTGGACCGATGGTGACCTGGTCACCGTAGCAGGCCGTACCTGGACCAAAGATGATTCCGTAGCTGACAAGTTCTGGAACGCAGAACTGGGCGGCAACATCGGCAACCTGGACCTGGCTGCTACCTACACCAAAGCTGACGATGTGAACCCGTACATTGACAACGGTCTGACCGGGGATAACAAAGTCTGGACCGTGGGCGCCAACTACAAAGCCGGCGATTTCAAGATCGGGGCCATGTACCTGAAGGGTGACGATGATACCCTGAAGTACAGCAACTACACCAATGGCGATGATGACGGCTATGTGGTATCCCTGGGCTACAAGGGTGCTACGGCTTCCAAACCCGGCAGCTGGGGCCTGTTCGCCAAATACTATGATCAGGGAGCTCCCACCATTGTGTACCACACCATGAACGGCAGCTGGGACAAATTCAATGGTGAAGGCTTCAAGGGCTACCAGGTCGGCGGCAACCTGACCCTGGCCAAGAACATGGTGGCTCAGGTAGAATACTATGACCTGAAGGGCAAGGAATCCGATGCCCATGCACGGACCCTGTGGTCTCAGATGGTTGTAACCTTCTAATCCAAGACCAATACAAAAAGGACGATTCTTTGGAATCGTCCTTTTTTCGTGCTACAAATCATATTTTTATGTGATAAAAAAATGAAGTTCACAAAGAAAATAATAACCGTTTGTAACCCTGGTTTAAAATTATTTCACAAATTTGCATTTTTCTGTAGCCTTATGGTAAAATAAAGCCGTGACAAAGAGTTGTCACAATAGCTATGTGAAAAACCAAAGGAACAGAACGCTGGCGAGACCAGAGGAAACAAGGATACTCGCGGCAGGAGTCAGCCGGACGCTCCCACGGAATTTCACTCTGTCATTCCTAAGGAGGAATTCCCATGAAAAAGTCTTTAGTATTTGCTATGGCTATGGCTCTGGGTGTAAGCGCAACTGCTTTTGCTGCCAACCCGTTCTCCGATCTGCCTGCTGGCCACTGGGCTTACGGCGCTGTTGCCAAACTGGCTGCTGCCGGCGTAGTTGATGGTTATCCTGATGGCACCTTCAAAGGCGACAAGACCATGACCCGTTATGAAATGGCTCAGATCGTTGCCAAGGCTCTGGCCAAAGGCGCCATTGGTGCTGATGACAAACTGGTCAGCGAATTCGCTGATGAACTGGACAACCTGGGTGTCCGCGTTGCCAAACTGGAAAAGAACGCTGACGCTGTAAAGATCACCGGGAACATCCGTACCCACTATGATCATACTACCGGCGATTTCGGTAAGAGCAGCGATACCAAGACCCGGTCCCGTCTGTTCTTCACTGGTGAAGTGAACGACAACTGGCATTATGTTGGTATGCTGCAGAACGAACAAACTTGGAACAACAAAGGCAAGAATGACTCCGGTGACAGCGAAACCCGTTTCCAGAGAGCTTACCTGACCGGTAACATCGGCGTTGTGAACATGACCGCCGGCCGTTATAACGGTACCTATGCGGAAGGCAACGTTTACGATACCCGTGTGGATGCTGTAAACGCCAACACCAAGTTTGGTGCTACCTACCTGGGCGCAACCTGGGGCAAGATGGCCAACCAAGATTTTGCTAGCAAAAAATCTAAAGCAGATGAGTTCACCCAGGTTGTACTGGGCGGCGACATTGGCAACCTGAACCTGGAAGCCAACTACCTGCACGTGAAAGATTTGGATACTGCCAATGCTGATGCAAAGGTTTACAAGAATGGTTGGGTGAAAGGCTCTGACAATATCTGGACTGCCGCAGCCAACTACAAAGCTGGCGACTGGAAGATTGGCGCTATGTATCTGCACGGCGATGCTGATGACAAGATCGACGGTGTAGAACCCGACAACGATGGTTGGGTAGCTAGCTTGGCTTACAAAGGCGCTTCCTCTGCTAAACCTGGTTCTTGGGGCCTGTTCGGTAAATACTATGATCAGGGCGGCGCTACCTACATTGCTCACACCATGAACGGTCATTATGATTCCTTCGGTCCTGAAGGCTTCAAAGGCTGGATGGTCGGCGGCAACCTGACCGTAGCTAAGAACATGGTGGCTCAGGTTGAATACTATGACCTGAAAGACAAAGGTGCTACCGATAACCATGCAAAGACCCTGTGGTCTCAGATGGTTGTTACGTTCTAATCTCCGATTGGAACCCAAAAGACGATCTCGCAAGAGATCGTCTTTTTTTATGCAAAATAACCAATGAAAGGTGTAGTAAAATGTACAAAGTAAAACGTATCCTGCAAGGTTATGCCGATACTATTGTAAAATAGATGTAAATATGGTATTTTATGAAAAGTTGATAGAATTGTCACAATTGATTTATCCCAGGCAGGTGAATCGATTCTTTTGCCAGGAACAGAGGAAACAAGAAGACTTGTCAAGGCCGGGTTCAATTTGACCCATTTGGCCGGTTAAAAGTGACCCAATAAAACGGTAAATTCAATGCTTTTTCTGCCTTAGGGCCGGAAGTCCTTAAAGCCGGTTTTCCCAAGGCCGGGCTGGGGGACGGCCGGATTCAAACCTGCACGCAGACGATCTTTCAGCCGGTAACTCTCACCTCTAATATTTATCACATGAGCATGGTACAGCAATCGGTCCAGGATAGCAGTCGCAATCACTGAATCGCTCATGAGTTCACCCCAGTCACTGAAATACTTGTTGCTGGTCATAATTATGGTGCCCCGCTCGTAGCGGGCACAGACAATCTGGAACAGCAATTCTGCCTGCTGCCGGCTCAGCTGCATATAGCCAACTTCATCTATCACCAGGACATCTGGCCGGGCGTAAAATTTGCAGCGCCTGGACAACAGCCTTTTTTCCCGACGCTTTTCCAGATCTTCAATAAGATGGGCTAGCGTAATGAAGTATGCGGTTTTGCCGTGGTGCAGGGTTTCTACCGCAAACGCGGTGGCCAGGTGCGTCTTGCCGACCCCCGGCGGGCCCAGCAGGATCAGATTTTCACCTCGTTCCACAAAAGCAAGTGTACGCAGTTCCTGGAGCTGTTTCGGATTCAGGCTGGGCTGGAACGAAAAATCGAATTCCTCCAGGGTCTTCACGGCCGGGATCCGCGCAGCTTTCATCCTTTTCCGGATGGCTTTCTCAGTTCGTTCCTTCTGTTGAAAGCTCAGGAGCTGGTCGAGAAACGAAATAAAAGTCGAGTCTTTTGCAGCGGCCGTTTCCAGAAGGGCATCCAGCTGGCAGGCTGCCTCCGGCATATTGAATTCAGCCAGGAGCTGCCTGGCATGCTCCACTTCAAGCATTGGATACCACCTCCATCAGCCTGTCGTAAAGGGCTAGAGGTCGTTTCACCACATCCTCTTTCATCTGGATTCCTGCCGTTCGAGGGTAAGCAATGCCTTCCTTTGCCTCCAATCCGCTGTATTGCGCCTGCTGCGGAACATAATATCCCTTTACTTCAGAGAGCGGTATATCTGCCACAGGAAGGTTATCTACGAATACCTGTACATGGTTCTGGTACAGCCGGACCCGGGCTTCTCTGCCGCTGTAATGCCAATCTATACCATAGAGATGACCATCGAAACTGACGAATCCATCTTTGGAAATCCGCCGATCTTCCCAGCGGTAACGGTTACGCAGTTCCTGAGGCGGGAGCGGGTTCAAATGCTCGGCCGCCAATTCCTGCAGAGGGATTTTCCCTGTAGTCCCATGCTTCTTGCCGTTCACATGCTGGCACCATTGAAGAGCCTGACGGTTCAGGTCGTACAGATTGGTGAAACGTCTTCCAGGCAGGAAATTCTCCTTGAGATAACGGACAGAACGTTCCACCTTCCCTTTCGTCTGAGGCCGGCGTACCTTACAGGTGGAAGGCTTGAAGCCCATATCGGCACAGAAACTTTCGAAAGCGGGAAGGAAGATGGTCTTACCGGCCTCGTGTTTCAGGACAACTGTCTTCATGTTGTCTGTCAGCACAACATCAGGAACTCCGCCGAAATATTCGAAAGCGTTCAGGATGCAGCGTTCCAGGCTTTTGAGGTCACACCGCTTTGTGAATTCCACGTACCTGGCCCTGGAGTATCCCAGGGTCATGACGAAAGCCGGAACTTTATGGAATTCGCCATCTGTGCCCAAATATTGGCAGATTCCCCAATCCATCTGGGCTTGTCTGCCGGGCTCGGTTTCATACCGTGGCACAGCCGGGATGGTCTTTGGCGGACGAAAAACGTGGACATAATCCTTGATGATGGTCTTCCCACCGGTGTAACCCATCTGTTGCAAGGTCTCCAGGATGACGACGCAGTTGAATATGCCATCGTGCATCATCTGGTTGACCTGCGGCTTAAAGGGATCCAGAATGGAACCGCGCTTATGAGGTTGCTCCGGCAGAGTAGCCACTTGCATATACTTCTTGGCCGTATTCTTGGAAATATTCTGCTCTTTACCGATAGCATATGCGCTCTTGCCTTTTCTTGCACTATCGCGTATTATCATAATAAGCCCACTTCCTATCATTTGGACTACCTCCTAACAAGTTTGGTCGCTTATTATTATGGTAATCCACTTTGGTATGAGGTGGGTCATTTTTTTCCGGCCCTTTAGGTCAATTATAGTCCGGCCTTAACAAGACTCGCGGGAATGGGGAAGAAACGGCAAACTGCCTGGATAAAAATATCTTCTGGGAGGAATCTCCAATGAAAAAATCCTTAGTGTTTGCCATGGCCATGGCTCTGGGCATCAGCGCCACTGCCTTTGCCGCCAACCCCTTCTCCGATCTGCCTGCCGGCCACTGGGCCTACGGCGCGGTGGCCAAACTGGCGGCTGCCGGTGTGGTGGACGGGTATCCGGATGGCACCTTCAAGGGTGACAGGACCATGACCCGTTATGAAATGGCCCAGATCGTGGCCAAGGCCCTGGCCAAAGGCGCCATCGGTGCCGATGACAAACTGGTCAGCGAATTCGCGGATGAACTGGACAACCTGGGTGTGCGGGTGGCCAGACTGGAAAAGAACGCGGACAATGTACAGGTGACCGGGGCTGCCCGTATCAGCTATGCAGATCGCAGAGGCGCTGGCTTCAAGAATTGGGATGACAAATCCGAAGCCCAGCTGCGGACCCGTCTGTGGTTCACCGGTGAAGTGAACGACAACTGGCATTACACCGCTATGATCCAGAACCAGCAATACTTCGAAGGCAAGAACGAATCTGGCGACAGCGATACGAACTTCCAGAGAGCCTATCTGAACGGGAATATCGGCGTGGTGGACATCACCGCCGGCCGTTTCAATGACTTTATTGCTGATGGGAACGTGTTCGATGACCGTGCCGACGCTGTCCGGGCTGATGTAAAATTCGGCCAGGGATATCTGTCCGCTGCCTATGGTAAGCTGGCCAACGCTGATCGGTATGGCTGGCAGGATAAAGATGGTTCCGTAGGGGATACCTACTGGAGCGCAGCCCTGGGCGGCAACTGGGGCAACCTGCACGGCGAAGCCACTTATACCAAGATTAATGACCAGGACTTCGGCGCCATGAATGAAGGGGAAAGCACCCTGGATAAGACTGACAACAAAATCTGGACCGTTGGGGCCGATTATACTGCCGGCAAATGGAATGTGAACGCCATGTACCTGAAGGGTGACGCTGATTCCAAGAACAACAGCTGGGTCAACAATGTGGATGATGATGGTTATGTAGTGGGTCTGGGCTATGCCGGTGCCGATGAAAAGAAACCGGGTACCTGGGGCCTGTATGCCAAATACTATGACCAGGCTGCTGTGACCGTGGCCTCCCACACCATGAACGGCGACTGGTACGTATTCCCGTACACCGGGTTCAAGGGCTACATGGTGGGCGGCAACCTGACCGTGGCCAAGAACATGGTGGCTACCGTGGAATACTATGATCTGAAGAACAAAGATACAGAAAACGGCATCGATGCAGGCAACAAGCATGCCCGCACTCTGTGGTCCGAACTGAACATCACGTTCTGATAACAGAAAACCAAAAAACAGAGGATTGCCCATCGGCAGTCCTCTGTTTTTGTTTGGGTATGGAGGCGTGCGGACGAAGTCTCTGGGTGTTGCGGTCCCAGCATCCGTTGCGGGGGCGGGCGCGCCGCCGGCACGCCCCTACGGATACACCAACCGACGAAGCGCTAATCCTCATCTTGCCTTTTTCTCCTCCTTCGTGTATAATTTGTGATGCAATAGTTATACAAAACTAACTATTTTACATTTCGGTTCCCTATGACAAGCGGAGGAAACACGGAAACTCCTGGTTGGTCCGGAACCCTGGAATGCAAAGGACACAAGGAGGAATCTTCATGAACAAGAAACTGGTAATGGCTCTGGCCATGGCACTGGGGGTCAGCGCTACGGCATTTGCCGCCAACCCCTTTTCCGATCTGCCGGCCGGTCACTGGGCCTACGGCGCCGTAGCCAAACTGGCGGCTGCCGGCGTAGTGGATGGCTATCCGGATGGTACCTTCAAAGGGGACAAGACCATGACCCGGTACGAAATGGCCCAAATCGTGGCCAAGGCCCTGGCCAAAGGCGCCATTGGTGCTGATGACAAACTGGTCAGCGAATTTGCCGACGAGCTGGACAACCTGGGCGTTAGAGTTGCCAAACTGGAAAAGCACGCCGACAACGTGGCCATCTCCGGGGAAGTCCAGATGAGCTACCGGAACGATTCCGGTTCCGCCACCGGCAAGGGCAGCGAATCTGATCTGCGGACCCGTCTGTGGTTCACCGGGGAAGTGAATGACAACTGGCATTATGTTTCCATGCTGGAAAACCACCAGTACTTCGGCGGCCGGAACGAATCCGGTGACAGCGACACCGATTTCCAGAGAGCCTTTCTGGATGGCCGGATCGGCGCAGTGGAACTGAAAGCCGGCCGGTATGACGAATTCCTGGCGGATGGGAACGTCTATGATAACCCGGTGGATGGGATCAAAGCCAAGGTACCTCTGGGCCACGGTTCCTATCTGCAGGCTGCTTATGGGAAAATGGCCGATGTGTCCGGGTTCGGTTATATGAGCGATGAGGAAAAGGTTTCCACGGCAGACAAATTCTGGACGGCCGAACTGGGCGGCGACACCGGAAACCTGCACCTGGCAGCCACCTACACCAAAGCCGGTAACCTGACCTTCCTGGACGGGGACGACAACAAGATCTGGACCGCCGGAGCCGGTTATACCGCCGGCAAGCTGGGCATCAACGCCATGTACCTGCGGGGCAGCAATGACTATGCCGATGCCCGTGACTGGGACAAGGACGGCTGGGTGGCCGGACTGACCTACGGCGGTGCGGACAGCGACAAGCCGGGCAGCTGGGGCCTTCTGGCAACCTATTATGACCAGAGCGCCTCTACGGTGATCGACCACACCATGGATGGCAACTGGGATGCCTTCATCCCCGGGGACAACGGCGTCACCAACGGCTTCAAAGGCTGGAAAGTGAGCGGCAACCTGACCCTGGCCAAAAACATGGTGGCCGAAGTGGATTACTACGACCTGAAAGGCAAGGAAGGGGACCAGAATGGCAAGCACGCCCGGACCCTCTGGAGCCAGTTCGTAGTAACGTTCTAATTCATTCCATAAAAAATAGACCGTCTTCGCAACGGTCTATTTTTTTTGATCGAAACCCTCCGGGAGACCTGGATTCGGACTCCCCTTACGGGTAGTCCCTACGCATGCATCGTAACTGGTGTGTATTCGTAGGGACGGTCCATGAGGGACGTCCGTTCCCAGGTCGGCCAGCGGCCTTTTTTTGCCAGCGTCAGCTGGCTTCCATCGGCTAGTGACTAGTGACGGGGTGTGAAAAAGCATTTTTTCACAGCGCTTTTTTTACCTCTTTTGTCCTTCCCGCGACGGCCGTGACGAAGAGGAACGGCCTAGTCCCGGGGAAAAGGGAAGGGGGACCAGCCCAATGGCTGGTGGATGGGTTTTTACACCTTCTGTGAGACTCCTTTTATCTCCACGTATTGCATTGTGTCATCTGGTCCACCAGCGGGGTTCCGCTGCCGGCCATTAGGTCCACTTTGCTGACCACCACCTGCATGATCCGGTTCTTCACCACCCCATCACCGGTATTGACCCCGTAGGACGCCAGCGAATGGATCATGTAAGGTGTACCGTTCTTGTTCCCCAGCAGCATCATCACATGGTAGGGGGTGAACAGCAGGGAACCGGGGGCGGCCGTCCTGATATAGGCCAGCTTCTGGTCGTGGCTCATACCGTAGAAGCTCTTGCCCGGGAAGGACTGGGCCTGCTCATCTCCATTCCGGGGCAGCTGGATGCCCATGGTCTTGTACACGTCCTGGACAAAGGCGGAGCAGTCCACACTGTTGTGCATGCCGCCCCAGCCGTAGGGGGCACCCAGGTGCTTGAAGGCCATCTGGATGGTATTGTTGGTGGTGTAGGGCAGGTATCCCTGGTGCAGGTCGGCCCCATAGGTGGCCTTCACTGGTACGATCTGCAAATAGCCCCTGTGATCCCGGGTGGGCAGCAACAGATTGCCGTTGGAAGTGGGGATGGCCGTGCCCATCTGGTACAGCTGGGTGTCGGTGCCGGCCTTGAAGCTCAGCAGCTTGCCGGTGACCACGGCGGGAGAGGCCGGGCTGGCATAGGTCTGCCAGGTTTTGGCATCGGTGATGGCCACCTTGTTCCGGGGGACCCAGCCCCGGTAATGGGGGGTACGGACAAAGATGAAGTTGCCCTGGGGATTGGTATGGTACACCCGCACCGGTGTGGAGGGATCCACTGCCGTTTCCTGCCAGTTGTCGAACTCCCGGTCGGAGGCGGAATCAAAGGCCCGCTGCAGGGTGGGGAACGAACGCAGATCCACCCGGTCCACCACCACGCCGTATTTTACCGTGTTGGTGGGCTGGATGTTGGCTTTGGCGTCGGATACCAGCTGCCGGGCGAAGCTGTGGCTCAGGGGTGCGCCCTGGACGTACTGGTCTTCATCCATGGTAAAGGCGTTTACATAGGCGGTGAGCTTGTCGCCGGAAATGGTGGCGCCCAGATCCTGGATGGAATCCCCGAAGATGGCCTTGTCCATCTGGGCGTTCATGGCCCGGATCCGTTCCGGGGTGGCCAGCACGGTATTGCCCTGGGCCGAAGTCCAGGCAGAAGGGGAATTCAAGGCGGCTGGCGTGCCGGGCATGGCAGCAGCCCCCAGGGCCACAGAAGCCGAAAGGCAGAGAGCCCCGGTAAGGACAGAAATCCGTTGCAATGTATGGGTAAACAAAACAAAAACCTCCTTTGGGATATCGGGTACTATTATAACATACAGAGTATAAGATGTCAGATGCCAGACTCGGCTCTGACGAGCCTCCAGATGTCAGAAAGCAGAATATGGTATAATAGATGGGATTTGAAAATCGAGTTGTGAAAGGAACTGTAATCATGGGAAAATATGTCATTGCCCAGCCGGCGGTCAGTGAGCTGGTGGTGGAAAAATCCCGCTTCATCTGCACCCTGGCCCGGGTGGAAACGGAGGCCGAGGCCCAGGCCTTTGTGAAGGCCATGAAAAAGAAATACTGGGACGCCCGGCACAACTGCTCTGCCTACATCGTGGGGGCCGACAACCGGGTGGAACGGTCCAGTGATGACGGAGAACCCGGTGGTACCGCCGGCTCTCCCATGCTGGAGGTGTTGCGGCGGAAGGGATTGTACAACACGGCGGCCGTGGTTACCCGGTACTTCGGGGGCATCAAACTGGGGGCCGGGGGCCTGACCCGCACCTACGGAAAATCCGTGGCTCAGACCGTGGAAAAAGCCGGTCTGGCAGAACGGATCCCCATGGGGGATTACACCTTCCTCTGGTCCCTGGACGATGTGGGACGGGTGCTGAACCTGCTGTATCAGCAGGACCTGTTCACCGTGGGCGATGTGGAATATGACAACCGGGCAAGACTCCACCTGATCATGCCCGAAAAGGACAGGGCAAAGGCGGAAGCCTGGCTGACGGAAGCCCTGAGCCGGCCGGTGGAGCTGGAGGAGAAGAGAAAATTCTTTAAAGAGTGCAGAGTGAAAAGCGACCCTGTATAAGATGCCAGATGTCAGACTCGGCTCTGACGAGCCTCCAGATGTCAGCTTGTCAGGCGACAAGAAAATCTTGCCAGTGCTGCTTGGCAAACAAAGCTGACTTCTGACTTCTGGAAGCCCGTAAGGGCGCTCTGCGATTTCATCCAGTCCCGTCCCCTTGATTTTCCCACCCCATTACAGTACACTAATACTATTGACTCCAATGGATGATTGGATGAGGGAAATCCATTTTATAGAAGAAAGCAGGCTTTACTGATGTTGAAAAAAACGTGTGCGGTCCTGATGAGCTGTCTGGTGCTGGGCACCACGATGGCTCCGGTATGGGCAGCGGATCTGGAGGTACCGGTCAAGACGGTGACCAGTACCCAGAATAAAGTGACCGTTGAATGTCCCCAGGTGGTGGGGGGCAGCAAATCTGCCGACGAGAAGATCAACCGGGCCCTGAGCAGCCAGGTGGCTTCCTTTGCCAGCGAGGCCTCCACCCTGGGCGGCGGCAAGGTCCATTACGATGTGCACAAGGCGGATGGGGATGTGATCAGCTTCACCATCGTCATGACCCCCAACATGGGGGTGGAAGAAAGCCAGGGTATGACCTTCGACCGGAAGAGCGGTCAGCTGCGGCCCCTGAGCTATTACTACACGGACGACCAGCTCCATGTGCTGGCGGAAAATGGCCTGAAATACCTGTATGACGTGGATCCGTCTAGGCTCCAGACCCTGCCCGACACCTATTACATTGACAAGGATGGCAGCCTGATCGGGCTGTACCATGCCGGTGCCGTCCTGGACAAAAGTGAAGGGGAAATCGAAGTGAACCTGTCTGCAGCCGGGGTGGATGAGGACGGCAATGTGGTGGAGACGCCCATTGCCCATCCTTCCGATGCTTCTGCAACAGCTGTAAAGCAGGAGAATCACGAGGAAGAGGTTCCGGCTGAAACCGGCAGAGGCAAGGGCCTGGCCAATCTGCAGAAACGGGCTGCTGCCCGGGAAGCCGCCCGGCAGAAGGCTGCAGAAGAAAAGGCCCGGAAAGAGGCTGAGAAGCAGGCTGCTAAAGAGCAGGCGGCAAAAGACGAAGAACAGCTGGACGACGATAGCCAGGCCAAGGCAGATATTTCCCGCCTGGCTGCCAAGTACCGGGCCGCCAAGGCTGCCGATGCCAAGTTGGATGCCCAGATCGCCGCAGACCAGAAGGCCCAGCTGGCCCAGGAAGCGGCTGCGAAGAAGGCAGCGGCTGAAAAGGCCAAGCGGGATGCCCGGGAAAAGGCTGAGGCAGAAAAAGCCAGAGCCAGAGCGGCAGAACTCCGGAAGGAAGCTGCCGCCGCAGCGAAAACCGCTGTAGAAGCAAAGAAGGAAACGAAACCGGAAGCCAAGGCAGAAACCAAAGTGGAAACACAGGCCAGACCTATGACCGTAAAAGAAAAGGTGGCCATGATCCAGGCGGAAGAAGCCAGGAAGGAAGCGGAAGAAGAAGCCGCCCGGATGAAACAGCTGGTGGCCATCAGGGAAGCCGCTGAAAAACGGGCTGCCGAAGAAAAAGCCCGTCAGGAAGCCGCCGCACGGGCTGCTGCCGAAGAACGGGCCCGTCAGGAAGAAGCGGAACGGCAGGCTGAGGCAGAACGCCAGGCCGCTGCTGCCGAAGCCGCCCGCCAGGCGGCCGTGGATTATGACACCAACGGTTCCGGGGTGATCACCGGCACCGAGGTGCGGATGCGTTCCGGTGCCGGCACGGATTATAATGTCATCGGAGCGTTTGACAACGGCGAGACCGTACAGGTCCTGGGCAGCGCCCAGGCTGATGGTGCGACCTGGTACAAGGTGCAGCGCAGTGACGGCAGCACCGGCTGGGTGTCCGCGGATTACTGCAGCCTTGGCGGGGATACCGCCAGCAGTTCCACCGGGACCATCAGCGGCACGGATGTCCGTATGCGGGCCAGCTACAGCACTGACAGCGACGTGCTGGGGTATTTCGACAACGGCGAAAGCGTCACTATCCTGGACGACGTGACCAGTAATGGCCAGCGCTGGCTGAAAGTACAGCGCAGCGACGGAAGCGTAGGCTGGGTGGCCGCCGATTTCGTGGCAGAAGGATAAAAGTTGTCCTTTCCCCCTTTCAGGGGGACACAAGTATTAAATCCTGCTGGTTCTCTTGTAAACTTCGTGATACAATGACTACATAAAAGAAAGAAATCGATCGCATAAGCGTGAGAGGAGGCAGACCATGATGAAGAAATTGGTACGGATCGTCGCTGCAGCCTGCTGTCTTTTCGGTCTGACATTCCCCCTGGAACGGAAAGCAGATGCGTCTGCCACCGGGACCATCATCGGGACGGAAGTCCGGATGCGCAAGGGGGCAGGGACAAATACGGAAATTATCGGCTATTTCGATGACGGCGAAAAGGTGGAAGTCCTGAAAAGCAATGTGAACGAAGGCCGCAAATGGTACGAAGTGAACCGCCAGGACGGTACCCAGGGCTGGGTGGCCGGCGAATACTGCCGGGTGCCGGAAGGTTCCCTCATCCCTTCGGAAACCCGCCTGCAGGACCGCAAAGGCAAGATCATCGGTACGGAGGTGCGCATGCGCAGCGACCCTAACCAGAATGCCGATGTGCTGGACTACTTTGAAAAAGGCGAAGTGGTCACCATTCTGGATGCTGCCGATGGAGGCGGACTGCACTGGACCCGGGTGGAACGGGAAAACGGAGATATCGGCTGGGTGGCTTCGGACTACCTGCAGGAAATTTAATTGACTGGTCAAATACCGGCTCCTATGATACAATATATAGAACGACAACTAGGAGGTTGTAGCAATATGAAAAAATTCTGGCACACTTTGTCTGCCGTCGCTTTTTGTGCAGCGCTGACGCTGCCGGTACTTCCGCAGGCGGAAGCCGGGACCTTCACCTTTACCCCGACCAAGCCGGCGGAAACCACTTCCCAGCAGCAGACCCCTGCTGCCACTCCTCAGGTCAAATCCCTGAAACTGGCAGTGGTCCCTCTGATGATCGGTGAAAAGGTGGAAGACAACGAGGGCATGAAACCTATCGTATACAGCAACGAAATTGCCAAGAAATTCCAGTATCCGGAATATGACATGGTGGATTCCGATACGGTCCGGAAAGTGGCCCTGCAGGAACAGGACAACCTGTTCACCAAAGAAGGTCTCCAGGCCGTAGCCAAGGCCAGCGGAGCGGATGTGGTCATTGCCATGGCCGTGGACAAGTTCGATGTGACGGAAGACAATTTCCGCCGGGAACCCATGACCATCCTGGATTACAGAGGCCGGTTCGCCACCCTGAACACCATCAATGGCAAGTTCAAGGATGACCACTGGAGCTACAGCCGCGAAATGGAAAGCGGCGCCATCAATCCCCGGTCTGACTGGCCTCACCACGAATTTGGCCTGTTCGTGCGGAGAGAGCTGAACAAGGTCATCAAGAACAACAAATAACAGACAGAGGGCTATCGCACCAGCGGCGACGGCCCTTTCTTCATGAAGAAAGGAATGGCACAGCATGGATTGGGCGGAAATCAAAGCGGCGGGAAGGGCCTGCTACAATTTGGAACATTTGAAGGAACGGAAGCGGTACTGGGTGTACCTGCTGCGCTGCCGGATCCACAGCCAGCAGATGGCGGCACTGCAGAAGTTTTTCCAGGCCACGCCCCTGCGCCGGGAAGTGCTCCAGGGCATGCCCTGCCTGCTGGAACAGGCGACCCGGGCCTTTTTCTACAAGGGGGCTTCCTGGGCGCAGCGGTGCCGGCTGATCACGTACCACATCTTTGCCCTGGAACAGCTGCTGCAGCCGGATTTTTTACGGCGGATCTATGTCGAACACGGCCGGGTGAACCTGTGGACCGATGCCTTCCAGGACAGGCCCCTGACCCTGGATCTGCTGTTCCACCCGGGCCAGCGGAAGGAAGGGTGCCTGTCCCTGGTGCTCCACTGGGGCGACCTGGATTTCTACCAGATCATGTTCTGGCTGAGCCCGGATCCGGAAACCGGGAAGCCCTGCGTGTGGGTGGGGGCCCTGCAGGGAACCACCCTGGGGAATGATGCAGTGAAGGCCATGACGAAGAAATTCTTTGGCTACCGCACCAAGAACCTGATCTTCTACGGGCTGCGGACCCTGGCGGACCTGATGGGCTGCGAATCCATCTATGCCGTGTCCAATGCAGGGTACTATGCCATGAACCATGTGCGCATGGACCGGAAATTGAAGACGAACTTCGGGGATTTCTGGGAGGAATGCGGAGGCACGGCCTGTGCCGATCCCCGGTTCTACAAGATTCCGCTGGAGGAGAAACGACGGGAACTGTCGGAATTCAAACCGTCCAAGCGGGCCAACCATCGCCGCCGCTACGAACTCATGGATCGCATGCGGGCGGAGATGGAAGAAAAGCTGGCCCCGTGGAAAAAATAAGGCAACTATGGTACAATGAAACTACATTATTCTGAAATTACCCTGACGGAGGTGTCTGGAGTGAAGAAAAAATTCATCAGCCTGTTTTTGACAGCGCTTCTTTGTCTGACCTGCCTGGTCCCGGCCTTTGCCGAGGAAATGGCAACCAGCAATACGGTGGCTGGGAAGCTGGAAACGGCGGAAAGTTTCCTGTATGGTGCGGTGCAGACCGGTTCCCTGGTGTCCCGGGTGGACAAGATGGAAATGGAAATGTACGGCCAGAAGAGCACCGGATCGGTGATGAGCCGGGTGGATCACCTGTATAACGGTCTGGAGGGGGCTCCGGCCAACGGCAAGCTCTCGGCTGCCACCATGCTGAATGTGATCGAATGGCAGTTCTCTGACCGGATGAGTACAGAGGCCGCCAGAGAACGGATCGGTTCTCTGGAAACCCAGATTTTCGGAACCCAGTATACGAAGGATACTTTCAGCAGCCGCCTGAACCGGCTGACCAAGGCCGCCTTCTCCAGTGGCAGCCTGACCTCCAGTACGGTGGTATTGCCCAAGGACTCCCTGATCAAAGTGAAATTCATGCAGGATATCAGCAGCAAGACGAACCAGCAGGGCGACAGCATCGACTTCATCGTGGACGATAACGTGTATGTGGGCGATGCCCTGGTACTGCCCAAAGGTTCCAAAGGCTATGGCCAGATCAAAAAAATCGTGCAGCCCCGGATTTTCGGCCGGGATGCCCGGATCGATCTGGACTTCTCCCATGTGGTAGCCGTCAATGGCGGGGCCATCCCTGTCACCGTGGGTGAACTGGCCAAACAGCAGGCCAAGACCGCAGCCGGTGCTGCCGGTGCCTCCATTGGGGGCATGGTCCTGTTCGGGCCGGTGGGCATCGTAGGCGGTGCTTTCGTGAAGGGCTCTTCCGTGACCATCCCTGCCGGGACCAATACCTATGTGCAGGTTTCGGAAGACACCAGCGTGGACGGCGTGATCCTGGCCGGGAACACCGCCAGGGGCCAGCAGCTGGACAGCAATGCGGTGGTGAATGGTCCCGCAGCTGCCGAACCGGCTTCCGGCGTGGCTGTGGCCGCCGGTGAAAACGCAGCGGCCCAGCAGCCCGCTGTCAGTGGAGACACTTCCACGAAAGAACCGGCCGCTGCCGTGACTCCCAAAAAGGACAGCGGCATCTCTCTGGATGAATCCGATGCGGATGTGGTGGCAGCCCAGGACAAGACTATTTCTCAGGATACCACCGAAGCCAACGCTGCAGACAAGGCAGAAGGCGGCGACAAAGCGGATGCGGAAACGGAAGCCGCGGCAGACGCTGCCCAGAAGCAGAAGGACGACGATGCCGGAAAACGGGTGCGCAAGAACGACAGCAGCAACCAGCCCCTGCTGGATGAAGACGACGGTTCTGCCTACGACGCCAGCACTCTGTAAGACAAGGAACAAAACGGTGGGTACCGATGGTACCTGCAGCCGGGACCCGGCTCTTTCACACAAAGTTGCGGAAGAGCCGGGTCTTTTGTGTTATAATGATGAAGAGTGTATCTTTGTTTATGAATTTGATGGAAACGATTGACAAGCGAATTTTACCAGTGGAGGACAAGATCCTATGAACAAGAAGGCATTGGCCTTAGGAATTACATTGGCGCTGTCGCTGCCGGGGATGGCCAGCGCAGCTGTCACCTATGACGGGGGCAAGCTGAGCAGCAAGGATGGCCCGGCGTATCAGCCGCGGGCGTTTCTGAACGAGCCCCAGAGCCTGGATGAAGTGGAATCCTATGCCCACCAGCATGAGGGAATCCGCCGGATCCAGGATCAGCCCGATGCCAAAGTGGAAGCCATCACCCAGGCTGGAAAAGAAACGTCCAAAGAGCAGAAGGAACGGGAAAAAAGAGGGGAGACCGTCCCCAGTGAATCCACCCTGCCCATTACCATCTATGGGGATCAGGTGAAATACAATACGGAAACCGGCGATTTTGCGGCTTCCGGGAATGTGCGTCTGTACCAGGGCAATCAGAAACTGTATACGGCCCAGGCCCAGGGCAATTCCAAAACCGGGGATGTGTACCTGCTTACCGGCGGCCGGATCGTGGATGACACCAGTACCGGCACCAGTGTCACGGATGGGAAATGGGGACACTACAATTTCCTGGACAAGACCGGAACGGTGAAGAATATTTCCGGCCATAACGGGAAGGATATCTACAAGGCGGATATCGGGGAAATCTACCCCGACCGGGTGGAACTGACCAGCGGCGGGTCCACCACCCGCTGCCCGGCCATTTACCATCCCCCCTGTGTGGAAGTGAAGGCAGACAAAGTGGTGATCTATCCCAAGGACAAGATCATTGCCTACAACGTCAAGGTGTATGTAAAGGGCAAGCATATCTACTCCCGGGATCGCTGGATCAACCGGATGCAGGATGACGGGAGCAAACAGAGCCTGCTGCCCCATATCGGATATGATACGGATCATGGGGTGAAGATCCGCTACAATCTGGACATTCCGGTGAGCAACAAAAACAACCTGGATGCGGAATTGAAATATTATTCCAAGATCGGCTGGCGGCCCCTGTTCACGGATGTGCAGAATGAAAAGAATTTTTACGTGCAGATCCAGGACGGCCATACGGAAGACTCGGACAACAACTGGATCCGCAAAGAGCGGGATGTGAAGTTCGTTTACAAGAGCCACAAGTTCGATAAGAATGTACCGGTGAACTATTCCGCCTACATCAGCCACGGCCTGTGGAAGGACAACTGGAAGCGCAGCTGGCATACGGAATACGGGGTCTATCTGAATCATGATCCCATCCGGCTGACCCGGGAAAAACAGCCTCTGTACCTGAACCTGGGTGTGGGCCACAAGTGGGTCCGGGAAAGCATCAACGACGAAACGAAGAAGACCATGCTGTATTCCGCCACGTTGAATAAGGCCTTTGAAGGCGGCTGGAACACCTGGCTGGGCTACTACTACGAAAAAGAGCACAGTTCCGTCTTCTCCTACTCGGATCCGGATATGGCCAAGGAGCTGCAGTGGGGCCTGTCCAAACAGCTGGGGAAGAACGACTGGGTGAACTTCGTAATGCGGTATGACCAGGGCAAGAGCGGCGTCTATGAGTACATCTATCGCTGGTACCATGATTTCTGCTGCTTCCGGCTGGGACTGGAATACCGGGATAAGAAATATGACAATGATCATGAATGGAGTGTGACTTATGACCTCTATCGGTGGTAAGGTGCAGGAAACGATCAGCGCTCGGCTGCTGGAACATGAGAAGCTGGTCCATAAAGTCATGGGCAGCAAACGGCTGCTGAAGGCGGTGGAGGAAGCCGCAGGGATGATTTCTCTTACCCTGGCTTCCGGCGGCAAGGTGATGTTCTGTGGCAACGGCGGCTCGGCAGCCGATGCCCAGCACTGGGCCGCGGAGATCGTGGGACGGTTCCAGAAAGAACGGCCGGGGATGGCAGCGCTGGCGCTCACCACGGATACGTCCATCCTGACGGCCATTGGCAATGATTACGGCTATGACAAGATCTTCGCCCGGCAGGTGGAAGGCCTGGGCCGGGAAGGGGATGTGCTGGTGGGGATTTCCACTTCCGGCAACAGCGGCAACGTGCTGGAAGCCATAGCCAAGGCCCGGGAAAAGGGCATACGGGTGATCGGTTTCACGGCCAAGGGGGGCGGCAAAATGGCTGACCTGTGCGACGTGCTGCTGGATGTGCCGTCCACCAATACGGCACGGGCCCAGGAAATCCATGAGATCCTGGGACATATTCTCTGTGAGCTGGTGGAAGACTATGCGTAATACGAAAAGCACCCGGTTCTTAACGGAAACCATCCAGAAACTGCGGATTGCCGTTATCGGCGACGTGATGCTGGATCGGTATATCTACGGGGAAGTGAAACGGATTTCTCCGGAAGCCCCGGTGCCGGTGAACCATGTGCGCCATATGGAAAGCGTGCTGGGGGGCGCCGGTAACGTGGCAGCCAACCTGGCCGGCCTGGGGGTGCAGGTATATGCGGCCGGGGTCACGGGCCTGGATGCCCATCGGGAAGACCTGGAACAGAAAATGGCCGGCGCCGGCATTGATTTTTCTGGCCTGTTTCCCATGCCGGGACGGAAGACCATTACGAAACTGCGGGTGATCGGTGGCCGGCAGCAGATGCTGCGGCTGGATTTCGAGGAACCCGGGGACCTGGATCCGGACGAGGAGAAACAGCTGCTGGACTGGCTGCAGAAACGGCTGCAGCAGGGCCTGGACGGCATCGTACTCAGCGACTACGCCAAGGGTGTGTGTTCGGATCATTTCTGCCAGACGGTGATGGCCCTGGCCCATCAGTCCCAGGTACCCGTGCTGGTAGATCCCAAGGGCAGTGACTGGCGGAAATACACGGGCTGCGATTTCATCACCCCCAACGTGAAGGAAATGTGTGAAGCAGGGGGCAAAGTGGTCCCCAATGAAACAGGACCTCTGGTGGAACTGGCGGCTAAAGCCCGGGATACCTTCCACATCAGGAATGTGGTGGTGACCCGTTCCGAAAAAGGGGTGTCCCTGATCAACAAACAGGAAGTCATCACCGAAGCGGCTACGGCCCGGGATGTGTTCGACGTGTCCGGGGCCGGAGATACGGTGGCAGCGGTGCTGCTGGCAGCAGTGGCCGGTGGCCTTTCCCTGGGGGAGGCCCTGAACCTGTCCAACAAGGCAGCCGGGATCGTGGTGTCCAAAGTGGGGACCTACCCGGTGCACAGGGAGGAACTGCTGAAGGAAGTGCTGGCCAGCGAAGAACGGGAGGGCCGGGACTACCGGCCTTTGAGCTGGGAGGAAGTGACCAGCCTGGCCCGTACCTGGCAGGCAGCCGGGGAACGGATCGTGTTCACCAACGGGTGCTTCGACATTTTGCATGCCGGCCATGTGCAGTATCTGGAACAGGCAGCCAAACTGGGCCAGCACCTGATCGTGGGTGTGAACACCGATGCGTCAGTGAAACGGCTGAAAGGGGAGACCCGTCCCCTGAATCAGGAAAACGACCGGGCACGGCTGCTGGCCGCCCTGGCCTGCGTGGATGCCGTAGTGCTGTTCGGGGAAGATACCCCCACAGAGCTCATCAAACGGATCCGTCCGGACATCCTGGTGAAGGGCGGAGATTACAGGCCGGAGGAAGTGGCCGGCCGGGAATATGCCGGCAAGGTGGAGATCCTGCCCTTCAAGGAAGGGTATTCCACCACCGGTGTGATCCAGAAAATCGTGAAACTGGTCAAGGAGGGCAAATTATGATCATTGTAACCGGCGGCGCCGGTTTTATCGGCAGCAATATTATCAAGGGCTTGAACGACAGGGGACGGGATGACATCCTGGTGGTGGACAACCTGACCAATATGGTGAAGTTCAAGAACATCCAGGGTCTGAAGGTGCTGGATTACCTGGATAAATATGATTTCATCCAGCGGGTGCGGGACGGCAAATTCGATTATGAACCCATCGACGTGATCTTCCATGAAGGGGCCTGCTCCGATACCATGGAATACAACGGCAAGTACATGATGGAAAACAACTTCGAATATACCAAGACCCTGATGCACTTTGCCCTGGATCGGCGCATCCAGTTCCTGTATGCCTCTTCTGCCTCTACCTACGGCAGCGGCAAGAACGGGTTCCGGGAAGAACCGGCCTGCGAGGAAGCCCTGAACGTGTACGCGTTCTCCAAGCTGTTCTTCGACAACTATGCCCGCCGGTACTTTGACAAAGCGGAAAGCCAGATTGCCGGGTTCCGGTATTTCAATGTATTCGGGCCCCAGGAGAACCACAAGGGCAAGATGGCATCCATGGTGCGCCAGATGTTCCTGCAGTGGAAGGCAGAACATAAGGTAAAATTATTCGGAGAATACGACGGCTACGGCCCCGGTGAACAGACCCGGGACTTTGTGTACGTGAAGGACGTGGTGAAGGTCCTGCTGTACTTCTGGCAGCACCCGGAACTGAAGGGCATCTACAACCTGGGCACCGGCCATGCCCATACGTTCAATGATATGGCCAGAGCCGTACTGGAATTCTTCGGCAGCGGCGAGCTGGTGTACGTTCCCTTCCCGGAAGTGCTGAAGGGCAAGTACCAGAGCTACACCCAGGCCGATGCCACGAAACTGCTGGCCACCGGCTATGACGGCGGGTTTACGGACTTCAGCCAGGCCGTGAAGGAATACTGCCAGGTGCTGCAGGATTCCGACGGTTATTACAAGGCATGACAACGGGCAAGAAAGCGGTGTTCCTGGACCGGGACGGGGTGCTGGACATGGATAAGGGCTACATCTACCGTCCGGACCAGGTGGAATGGGTGCAGGGTGCCAGAGAAGCGGTGGCCCTGCTCCACAGCCTGGGCTATGCCATCTACGTGGTGACCAACCAGAGCGGCATCGCCCGGGGCTACTATACCCAAAAAGACATGGAAGCCCTCCATGCCTATATGGCAAAAGAAATGGAGAAAGCCGGCGGTCAGATCGACGGCTTCTATTTCTGTCCCCACCATCCCACCAAAGGGGTGATCCGGTCGCTGACCATCGAGTGCAACTGCCGGAAACCCAAACCGGGGATGATCCTGCAGGCGATGGCGGACCATGATCTGAGCCGGGAAGGGTCGTTCCTCATCGGGGACAACGAAAGCGATGTACAGGCGGCCCTGGCGGCCGGCATCCCGGGCTATCGGTTTACGGGCACGGATCTGAAGACCTTTGTGGAACGGGTGCTGCAGCGGCAGGCGGAGGTATGATGGACTACAAGAACATCCTGATCATCAAAATGAGTTCCCTGGGGGACGTGATCCACGCCCTGCCCTTTGCGGTGGCCCTGCGGCAGACCTTCCCCCAAAGCAGGATCAGCTGGCTGGTCCATCCCCAGTTCAGCGCTTTTGTGCCTGAACCGCCCATCATTGACGAAATCCTGTATTTTGACAAGGCGGCCTTTGGGAAGATGGGCTGGGGCAAACGCTGGGAGACCCTGAAGAAGACCCGGGCCATGCTGCACAGCAAACACTTCGACCTGGTCATCGACCTCCAGGGGCTGTTCAAGAGCGCGGTCATGGCCTGGCTCACCGGTTGTCCCAACCGGATCGGCTACTGTGAGATGCGGGAGGGCAGCGGACTGATCTCCAAAGCTATTACCGGGCCCAACGCCCATAAACACGTCATCGAACGGTACCTGGATGTGGCCCGGTACCTGGGGGCGAAGGTGGAGTCCATTACGTACCCCATGCCGGCTCTTACTGAAGAAATGGAAGAAATCCGTCTGCGGCTCATTGGGGCGGGGATTCCGGATAAGGAGGGACCGCTGCCCTATGTGGTGTTCGTGCCCGGCGCCCGCTGGGATACGAAGCGCTGGCCCCTGGACCATTATGCGGCCCTGGCGAAGAAGTTCCTGGAACGGGGGCTTTATGTGGTGCTGGCCGGCGGACCGGGGGATGCTCCCCTGGGCGAGGCCATCCTGCAACAGGTTGGAGAAGATCCGCGGCTCATCGACTTCATCGGCAAGACCAGCCTGCGTGAGTTGGGGGCGCTGATCAAGGGAGCCCGATTCTATGTAAGCGGGGATACAGGGCCGCTGCACATCGCCACGGCGCTGCAGAAGCCCCTGGTGACCATGTACGGTCCCACCCGGCCGGACCGGACGGGCCCCTATGGCAATCCCAACGCTACGGTACTGCTGAGCCCCGTGGAGTGTGCCGGTTGCCTGAAGAAACATTGTGACCACTGGACCTGTATGGGGGCTGTGACCCCGGAGCAGGTGTTCATGGATTTTTTGAAGAAGGAGGGGAAGGCCTGTGATTGAACTGGCAGGAAAGAAGATCATCGTCACGTTTTTGATGCATCTGGGGGACCTGGTGCTGACCACGCCTTTCCTCCACGCCCTGCGCAAAGCGGCGCCGGGGGCGGATATCACCTATCTGGTGGATGAGAAGCTGAAGGACATTGTGGCCCATAACCCCAACATCGACCATGTGTGGACCATCGACAAGAAGGGAAGGGACAACAACCTGCCCGCCCTTTGGCGGATGAGCCGGAAGATCACTGACGCTCATTTTGATGTGCTGATCAACCTGCACCCCAACGAGCGGTGTTCGTTCATCGATGCCATGGCTGTGGTACCGGTGAAGGTGGGGGCCTCCCACTTTCTGTTCCGGGGATTTTTCCATCCCTGGCTGAAACTGAACCGGAAAATCCATGCGGCCGATATGTACCTGGATGTACTGAAGCGCATAGGGGTCCGGGACCTTTCCAACAACGGGCTGGAGGTATTCCCCGGACCGGAGCACAAAGCCCGGGCCGAAGCTTTCTGGAAGGAACAGGGTCTGAATCCGGGCGCCAAACTGGTGGGCTTCAATATCGGCAGCGCCGTGGTGACCAAGCGCTGGGCACCGGAACGGTTTGCCCAGGTGGCGGATACCCTGGCGAAGGAAGGGGACCGGACCGTGTTCTTCGGCGGAACCATGGATGAAGAGATGGTACAGGAAGCCGTGGGTTTCATGAAGAGCCAACCCATCATCGCCACGGGAAAATTCGGGCTGGGAGAACTGGCGGCGGCCATGAGCCGGTGCTGTCTGATCATCACCAACGACAGCGGCCCCATGCATGTGGCCATCAGCCAGAAGGTGCCCATTGTGGCCATGTACGGCCCCAGCCATCCGGAACTGTACGGTCCCTATACGAAGCAGGCCACCATTGTACGGGCCATTCCACCCTGCGACGGGTGCCGAAAGGGCATGAAGCACCATTGTGAGGATATGCGGTGCATGAAGGAACTGACCGTGAAACAGGTGCTGAAGGCAGCTCATAAATGGCTGAAATAAAAAATCTGGATTTTTTTTGAAAAAGGGCTTGCCAAAATTATAAAAATCGGGTATACTAACATAGTCGACGGTTGAGAGATACCGAAAGACATGATGGTCCGCTAGCTCAGCTGGTAGAGCACCTGACTCTTAATCAGGGTGTCCAGAGTTCGATCCTCTGGCGGATCACCATTTTTTTTGGCCGGATGGTCAAGCGGTTAAGACACCGCCCTTTCACGGCGGTATCGAGGGTTCGATTCCCTCTCCGGTCACCATTTTATGGGCGCTTAGCTCAGCTGGGAGAGCGTCTGCCTTACAAGCAGAATGTCAGCAGTTCGATCCTGTTAGCGCCCACCACAAAGAAGACGATACATGCGTAACGCTGTATCGTCTTTTTTTATTGCCCAAAAGAGCGGAGCGGGCGAATCGGCTGCCAATTAGCAGGGATTTCCTCTTTGGTCTCGAATATATCTTCTATAACTTTTTCTCTGTGGAAAGGAGGAGGCTATGAGAATCCCATTGGTAGTTGCCGGGCTCCTGTTCCTGGTCATCGAAGCCTTTATCCCCGGATTCGGGGTTTTCGGGTCCCTGGGGATCCTTTGTCTGCTGGGCTCTCTGTACCTGTATCTGGGTGCCACCACCCAGGCAGCGGCTCTGGTGGGCGGTCTGCTGGTGGTGCTGGTACTGGCGGTGCTGTGGCTGGTGCGCCGGGGACCCGGAAGCTGGCTGGGGCGGCATTTGACTCTGCACCTGCGTTCCACGAAAGCCAGGGGCTATACGGGGAACCGGGAACGGACGGACCTCATAGGGAAGAGCGGCGTGGCCCAGACGGTGCTGCGGCCTTCAGGCCGGGCCCTGATTGACGGTCAGCTGGTGGATGTGATCACCGATGGAGAATTTTATGAACCGGGCACCCGGATCAAAGTGGTTGCGGTGACCGGGGGTCGGACAATCGTCCGGAAGGAGGCGTAATATGGTTGCAGTGTTAGGCAGTTCTGTTTTGATTGTGGCCCTGCTGGCGGTCATCCTGCTGTTTTTGCATTTCGTACCGCTGGGCCTGTGGATCTCGGCCATGGCGGCCGGGGTCAATGTCCATATCTTTACCCTGGTGGGGATGCGGCTGCGCCGGGTGGTCCCGTCGAAAATCATCCTGCCCCTGGTGAAGGCCAACAAGGCCGGGCTGGACGTGAATGTGGACCAGCTGGAGGCCCATTTCCTGGCCGGAGGTGACGTGGACCGGGTCGTGGATGCCCTGATCGCCGCAGAACGGGCAGACATTCCCCTGACCTTCGAGCGGGCGGCGGCCATCGATCTGGCCGGCCGTGATGTGCTGGAAGCTGTCCAGATGAGCGTCAATCCCAAAGTCATCGAGACCCCGCTGATTTCTGCGGTGGCCAAAAACGGCATCGAACTGAAGGTACGGGCCCGGGTAACGGTGCGGGCCAACATCGACCGCCTGGTGGGCGGTGCCGGGGAAAGTACCATCATTGCCCGTGTGGGCGAGGGCATCGTTACCACCGTAGGGTCTTCGGAGGAACATACGGATGTGCTGGAGAATCCGGATCACATTTCCCGGACGGTACTGAGCAAGGGTCTGGATGCAGGCTCTGCCTTTGAAATCCTGTCCATCGATATTGCCGACGTGGACGTGGGCCGGAACATCGGGGCCCAGTTGATGACGGACCAGGCGGAAGCGGACAAGAACATCGCCCAGGCCAAGGCAGAGGAACGCCGGGCCATGGCTGTGGCCAAGGAGCAGGAAATGCGGGCGTATACCCAGGAAATGCAGGCCAAGGTGGTGGAAGCCCAGGCCCAGGTGCCCCAGGCACTGGCCCAGGCGCTGCGGGAAGGCCATCTGGGGGCCATGGATTACTACAACCTGAAGAACCTGATGGCGGATACCAAAATGCGGGAAAGCCTGGTCAGCAGCGGTCAGGAGGAACTGCCGCCCACCAGGGATCCCGGCAAGTAACAGGAGGCTGCCATGGGCTCTGAATTTTTATTCTTTGTGCTCTGGATGGCGTTTGTGATCGGCATCCAGGTATGGAACAGGCGGAAGCGGCAGCGGCCCCGGATGGCCAGGCCCCTGCCCCCGCTGAAAAAGAAAAGAGAAGTCGCCCAGCCCGGAACGTTTGTATGCCGGGAGGCCCAGGAACCGGAAAAGTGGTCGGATACAGGAGTGGAACCTACGGTGAAGCCGGTGCGCAGCGACCTGGTGGACGAAATCCGGGACCTGAAGCCCACGGTGGCACCCCAGGTGGTGGAACATTCCCGGAAAATGGCGGCAGCAGGGCCTGTCCATCCGGCGCTTACAGGCAATCTGCGGGAAGGGATGGTCTGGACCATGATCCTGGGGCGGCCCCGGTGCAGGCAGAGCTGGATGCAGGAGAGGAACAAACCTGTATAAGAACCCACCACCAGCCATGCGGCTGGTCCCCCGCCCTTGAAAAGGGCGGAGAAGGGTGGGATCTCTGAAAGGAAGGGATGATTTATGGAAGAAATACAGCCAAAGCAGAACTGGGTGGACCGGTTCCTGAACGGAGTGGAGAAGGTCTGCGATAAACTGCCGCCTCCGGCCATCCTGTTCTGCCTTCTGTTTGTGCTGACAGCCATTGCCGGAGCCCTGCTGACGGCCTCCGGACTGAGCATGGTGAACCCGGCCAACGGTAAGGTGGTCACGGCCCAGAATCTGTTTTCTCCGGCCGGGGTGGACTGGCTGCTGAAGAATATGGTGAAGAATTTCTCCGGGTTCGCCCCTCTGGGACTGGTGATCACCATGACCCTGGCCATTGGCTTCTGTGAGGAAAGTGGCCTTCTGGTCAGTCTTTTGCGGCGCAGCATGAAGGACGTGCCTCCGGGCATCGTACCCTATCTGATCGCTTTTGTGGGGACCCTGGGGAACATTGCCTCCGATACGGCGGCGGTAGTGATTCCGCCCCTGGCAGCCCTGGTTTACATCGGGGTGGGGAAGAATCCTCTGGCCGGCATGATCGTGGGGTATGCAGGAGCCAACGCCGGCTTCACCGCCAACCTGATGATCGCCGGCACCGATACCCTGCTCCAGGGGCTGACCAACCAGGCCCTGGACGGCTTTCTGGGCAAAGGGGCCTATGCCGTGGATGTGACCTGCAACTGGTACTTCATGGCGGCTTCCACCTTTCTGGTGGCCCTGGTGCTGGGCTATGCTTCTCAGAAAATCGTGGAACCCCGGTTTGCTCCCTATGAAGCCAGAGAACTGGAAGCCGTACAGGATCTGACGATGGACGAAAAACGGGGGCTGCACAACGCCGGTCTGGTCACCTTGGTGTACGTGGCCCTGATTGCTGTGGGCTTTTTCACAGGCATCCTGTCCAGGGACGGCCATACTCTGGTGGGGTCCCTGCTGCTCAAGGGACTGATCCCCATCCTGTTCTTCCTCATGAGCCTGGCCGGCATTGCCTATGGGCTGACCACGAAGAAATTCAAAACGGTGAAGGACATCAACGGGGCCATGGTGAAGCAGATGTCCCATATGGGATCCTATGTGGTGTTCTGTTTCTTCTGCGGTCAGTTCCAGGGGCTGTTCAACTGGAGCCATATGGGGACCCTGCTGGCCATTGGCGGGGCGGACTTTTTGAAGGGGCTGGGCTTTACGGGGATGCCCCTGTGCGTGGTGTTCGTGCTGGTGTGCGCCTTTGTGAACATCTTCATGTCCTCCGGGTCTGCAAAGTGGGCCATCTTCGCGCCCATCTTCGTGCCCATGTTCATGTTGCTGGGATATCATCCGGCTTTTGCCCAGCTGCTGTACCGGCTGGGGGATTCTCCGGGCAACAGCGTGACGCCCATGATGCCCTATCTGTGGATGATGCTCAGTGTGGCCCAGGAAAAGTATGATCCCAAGTGCACGGTGGGGACGTTTATTTCCAACCTGATCCCCCTGGCGGTGATCCTGCAGATTGCCTGGATCCTGTTCATGATGATCTGGGTGGGGCTCAACATCCCTCTGGGACCGGGTGTTACGGTCCATCTGCCGGCTGGGATTTTGTAAAAAGGAAGGATTGTATGAAACTGAATCCGGAAATTCAACAATCGATCATTGATCTGGCAAAAGAACATGGGATTGGGAAAGTGATCCTGTTTGGCTCTCGTGCCAGAGGAGACTGCCGTGAGCGCAGTGATATTGATCTGGCCATCCAGGGGGGCGATACCCTTCGTTTTTCTCTGGATGTGGAAGAAAAAGTACCCACACTGTTGTTTTTCGATGTAGTCGACCTGGATGCATCGGTTCAACCAGAACTTTTGGAATCCATCAAAAGGGAGGGAATCACCCTGTATGAAAAAATATGACAATTTTTGCCGTGCCCTGGAAAACTTGAAAAAGATACAGCATGTCGAACCTCCTTATGATACGATTACGCAGACAGGAATGGTGGCTTTGTTCGAAATCTGCTTTGAACAGGCATGGAAAGCCATGAAGGAACTGCTGGAACAGAGTGGCTACAGTGAAGCAAGGATGGGGTCACCCCGGTCAATCCTGAAGCTGGCGTATCAGGCGGGAATGATCAGTGAGGAAACGGTATGGCTGCAGGCTCTCAAAGATTGCAATGATGTAACCCATTCATACAACGAACTGATTGCATTACGGATCATCCAGGATTGCCGGGAAAAATATCTGGGACTTTTTGAACGGCTTCAAAAGACAATGCAGGAAGCATGGCTGTAGGCCGGTTGTTTCTTTCCCTGGCAGCCGGTATAATAAGGGTTGTATTATCAGGAGGGGAGAATGATCCGATGAACGAAACATCCAAACGGGCGGAAAAGGCCGTGGAACTGAAACATTCCACCGGTGTGCATACCAACTGTGCCCAGGCAGTACTCCTGGCTTACCAGGACGAACTGGGAAAATCCACCGAAGAGCTCCGGGCTCTGGGGTCCGCCTTCGGAGGCGGCATGGGCGGCATGGACGCCACCTGCGGGGCACTGACGGGAGCGGCAGTGGTGTTGGGACTCCTGGACAAAAGCGGCCGGGAACCCAAACTGGTGATAAATGAGATCCTGCAGGAATTCAGGGAAAAGGCCGGTGCCACCCTGTGTAAGGACCTGAAAGGCGTGAAGACCGGAAAGATGCTCTGTTCCTGCGACGACTGCGTACGGCTGGCGGTCCTGGGACTGGAAAAACACCTGGGCTGAGTAGTCAACATATCCGGTGGAAAAAAGGGGAGTTATCCACGATTTGGTGGATAACTCCTTTTTTTTGCTTTTCTCTTTCTTTCTTCTTCCAGATACGGTATAATTTAAATTTGTGAGTCCGCACGGAACTGTTTTTTCCGGCTGCGGATTTCCCCAGAACTGTACTTTTTGGAGGATTGATCAATGAGAACCAAAGAAGAATTGCGCGGTGTCACAGAACTGGGCAGCGGCCATACGGAATACCGGAATACCTATGCCCCGGAAGTGCTGGAGTGCTTCCCCAACAAACATGAAGAAGCGGACTATATGGTGAAACTGAACTGTCCGGAATTTACCAGCCTGTGTCCCAAGACGGGCCAGCCGGATTTCGGCCGGATCGTGATCAGCTACATCCCGGACCACAAACTGGTGGAAAGCAAATCCCTGAAACTGTACCTGTTTTCTTTCCGGAACAACGGGGATTTCCACGAAGACTGCGTGAACATCATCAAAAACGACCTGGTGGAACTGCTCCAGCCCAAGTACCTGGAAGTGGCCGGATATTTCAATCCCCGGGGCGGCATCAGCATCCTTCCCTTTGCCGTGTATTACCAGCCGGACTACAAAGACATGGCCCAGCGGAGAATGGAGGCGTTCGTCCATGAATAAGAAAGCCCTGGTCCTGTCCAGCGGCGGCGTGGATTCCACCACCTGCGTCTCCGTGGCCATCGAGGAATTCGGAAAAGAGAATGTATCCACCGTATCCATTTTCTATGGCCAGAAGCATCGAAAGGAACTGGAATGTGCCCGGAAAGTGGCTGATTACTATGGGTTGCCCCATTATGAATTGGACCTGTCCAGGATTTTCCAGTATTCCAACTGCTCTCTGCTGAGCCATTCCACGGACGAAATCGTCCATGAAAGTTATGAACAGCAGATTGCGGAAAACGGGGAAGGGAAGGTATCCACCTACGTGCCTTTCCGCAACGGGCTGATGCTGTCTGCCGTTGCCAGCCTGGCCATGAGCATCTACGAAAACGATGATGTATCCATCTTCATCGGGGCCCATGCAGACGATGCGGCGGGGAATGCCTATGCGGACTGCAGTGAAGCCTTCATCCAGGCCATGGGGCAGGCCATCTCCATCGGTACCTACAACCAGTGTCACATTGTGGCACCCTTTGCGGCCTGCAATAAGGCCGGGGTGGTGAAACGGGGACTGGAGCTCCATACCCCCTATGAACTGACCTGGAGCTGCTATGAAGGCGGGGACAAACCCTGCGGCACCTGCGGGACCTGCATCGATCGGGCCCGGGCGTTTGCTGCCAACGGGGTGAAAGACCCGGCACTGGAGGACTGACCATGTATACAGTAACGAAACGGATCGAAGTCAGCGGGGCCCACTGCCTGCAGCTGCCCTATAAAAGCAAATGCACCCGTCTGCACGGGCACAACTGGATCATCGATGTGACCTGCAGGCGACAGGAGCTGGATGAGAACGGCATGGTGGTGGATTTCACCAAAATCAAGGAAGTGGTCCAGCAGCTGGATCATGCCTTCATCAACGATGTGATCAAGGTAAACCCCACGGCGGAGAACATTGCCAAATGGCTCCACGACCAGATACCCTATTGCACCCGGGTTTCCGTCCAGGAATCAGAAGGGAATGTGGCCATCTATGAAGAGTGAGGAATTTCCCATTGTTGAAATCTTTGATTCCGTGGAAGGGGAAGGGAAGCGGACCGGTTATATGGCCGTGTTCGTCCGGTTCGCCGGCTGCAACCTCCGTTGCAGCTATTGCGATACCGGGTACGCTCTGAAGCGGGAGGATGCAGTGGAGACCCTGGACCGGTCCCGGCTGCTGGAACGGATCCACCGGTATCCCTGGAAAAGAATCACCCTGACCGGGGGAGAACCCATGCTGCAGCCCCTGGAAGGGCTGTGCCGGGACCTGAGCGCCGAAGGGTATGAAATCAACATCGAGACCAATGGGGCTGTACCTCTGCTGAAGGACCGACCCCGGAACCTGTTCTACACCATGGATGTGAAGTCTCCGTCTTCAGGGATGCGGGGCCGGATGCGCATGGAGAACCTGACCCGGCTTACGGAGGACGATGTGGTGAAGTTCGTGGTGGGCAGCCGGGAGGACCTGCTGGATATGGCACAGGTGCTGCAGGAGTATCCCATCCGGGGACAGATTTACGTCTCCCCGGTCTATGGGGCCATCCAGCCGAAAGAACTGGTGGAGTTCGTAAGAGAGCATCAGCTGGCCCGGGTCTGTACCCAGGTGCAGCTGCACAAGGTGATTTGGGACCCCAACGAGCGAGGGGTGTGAAAAAGGAGGAGGACATCGAGTCCTCCTCCTTTTTTCATACCCGGAACCGGGTGGTGCTTCCCTGGTTGGTGGGGATGATCTCCAGCTGGGCGGAGATCCGTTCCTTCAGTTCCGCCACATGGGAGATGATGCCCACCAGCCGGCCCCCCTGCTGCAGTTCCAGCAGGGCGCTGACGGCGCTGTCCAGGGTCTCCGGATCCAGGGATCCGAACCCTTCATCCACCAGGATGGTATCCAGATGCAGCCCGCCGGCATAGGATTCCAGCACATCGGACAGCCCCAGGGCCAGGGACAGGGAGGTGAAGAAGATTTCGCCCCCGGACAGGGTGGTCACGGCACGGGCCTGTCCTGTAAAGGCGTCCATGATCTCCAGTCCCAGTCCCTGTTCCTTCCGGGCATCCACAATGTCCTGGCTGCGGTACAGGCTGTAGCGCCCCTGGCTGATTTTGCCCAGCCGCAGGTTGGCGGTCTGGAGCACATCGTCCAGCACCGCCTGGAGGACAAAGGAGGAAAAGGTCAGCTTCCGGCTGTTATTCCCTTTGGCTGTATCCGCCAGAAGACCGATGGGCCCGTAGGCTTCCTGGAGCTTTTCCAGTTCTTTGCCCAGTCTGGCCAGTTTTTTCAGGGTTTCCTCTTCCCGGCGCAGGGTTTCCTGCAGGGCTCCTGCCCGGGTGACCAGTGCCTGGGCCGTATTGCGGGTTTCCCCGGCTCTTTTTTCCAGGGGCTCCAGTTCGGGCAGCGTCCGTCCGGCAATCTGCTGGTCCAGCAACTGGAGTTCACCGGCCAGGCTGCTGCGCTGATCCTGGTACTGCTGCACCTGCTGCTGCCACAGGGGCTTTTGGGAAAGGGCCTTGTGGGCGGCCAGGAAGGAACGCTGATCCGGGAAGGGAGAGGCAGCCAGGGTCGCTTTATATGCTTCCACATCTGCGTCGAAAGCCTGCTGGGCAGTGGCTCGGCTCTCTTCGGCGGTACGACAGGAACCGGCGGCCTGGTCCGCGGTTTTCTGGGCCTCTTCCAGGGCTTTCTGCTTCCGGTTCAGTTCCCGGATCTGTTTTTCCATGGCCTGGGTCTTCCGGTCCAGTTCTTCCCGTTCCTTCCGGGTCTGGGTGGCAGGCCGGGGATGATCCGGGGAGCCGCACACCGGACAGGGCTGGCCCGGCTGCAGTCCCTGGGCCAGGCGAACCGTTTCACCGGAAACGGCGGTCATCCGGGCCAGCTGTTCCCGGACCCGGACCACCTGCTCCTGCAGGGCCTGGGTGTGATCCTGGGTGGCGGCCGCCAGCAGCTGCTGCAGGGTCTGCCGGGAAGTGGTTTCCTCGGCCCGGGCCTTTTTCAGGATTTCATCTGCGGTATCCAGCTGGTTTTTGGCTTTCCGTGTGCGGTCGTAGATGGAATGGATTTTCTGGGCCTCTTCCAGCCAAGCCAGTTTTTTCTTCAATTCCACCATGGCCGGTTCCTGGGCGGCCATGGCGGCCTGGCGTTTCTGGCAGGATTTCCGGTCCTGGAACAGCTGGGCCAGCTGCCGGGCCTGCTGCAGGGCGGTCAGGGCCGTGCTGGCGGCCTGCTGGGCCTTTTGGGCCTGGGCGGCCAGGGTTTTGTTTTCGGCTTTCTCCTTTTCCAGCCGCTGCTCCAGTTCCTCCGTTTTTTCCACCTGGGCGCTTTCCAGCAGCAGGTCGTACCGGCTGCGGCAGTCCTCATACTGCTTTTTCAGGGCTTTGGCCCGGGCATCCAGGGCGTCTTCCAGGGCACTGTACTGCCCGGTCTTGAACAGGGTCTCCAGGATGCCCTTTCGTTCCTTGGAATCCGCCACCAGGAACCGGCGGAATTCACCCTGGGGCAGCACCATCAATTGGCGGAACTGCCGGGCCTGGAATCCCAGCAGGCTTTCCACCGCACGGGTCACCGTGTTGTTGGTGGTACCCAGTACTTTCCGTTCTCCAGCGGGCAGCAGTTCCACCAGGGAGGCTCCGGCGGGAACGGTTCGGGTGCCTTCTCCCCGCTGTTTGTTCAGCACCTGCTCCGGGGTCCGGGTCACTTCAAAAGTCCGGTCCTGGTTGGTGAACCGGAATTTCACTTCCGTTTTCTGGTCCGGGGTGGCGTAATCGCTGCGCAGGGACCGGTTGTCTCGCAGGTCTCCGCTGGGGGTGCCGTACAGGGCAAAGGTGATGGCGTCCAGGATGGTGGTCTTGCCGCTGCCGGTGGGACCGGTGATCAGGAAGAACCGCTTGTCTCCCAATTGGGTGAAATCGATGGTCTCCACGCCGGCGTAGGGACCGAAAGCCGTCATGGTCAGGATCTGGGGCCGCATCAGGCATTCCTCCCTTCTGCGTCATTGTCATTGACCACCTGATGGAACAGGGCTTTTTCGGCTTCCGTCAGGTCCCGTCCCTGTACTTCCCGGAAAAAGGCCTGGAACAGGTCGTCGGTGGAAAGCCCCTTCCGCCGAGCGGTTTCCTGTTCCTCCGTTTCCCGGGGCTGCAGCCGCTCATAGCCCAGCTGCAGGATTTGGGGATAGACCTGCTCCAGCCGGTGTTTGGCATCCAGTACCGGGGTGGGGTCCGTCAGGACGATCTGCAGGTAATCGGAAATATGTTCAGTGCGGGGATTTTCCAGCAGGTCCTGGAAGGAGCCCTTCAGCACGGCCAGTTCGTGGGGCGCCGTAAGGGGGATGGTTTCCACGGAAACGCTGCCGTCACCGGAGAGATCCACAATATGGACGGCCTTTTTCTGGCTGGCTTCCGCAAAAGAGTATTTCAGCAGGGAACCGCTGTAGCGCACGATGGGGCTGTTGTTCTGACAGGCGTGGAGATGGCCCAGGGCTGTGTAGTTGAAATCTTTGAAGCAGTGGATGCTGACGGTGGTGGCTCCTCCGGCCGCCAGGGGCCGTTCGCTGTCCGGGGTGGTCCGGGCACCGGTCAGGAACACATGGGCCAGGGCCACCTTGCGGGCCCCTTCCGGAATCTGCAGGAGCATCCGGTCCACCTGCCACTGGAGGGCGGCTTCGTGGGTGGGCTTCTTTTTCCCGCTGAGTTCCGTGGCGGTCAGGGGTTCGCAGTAGGGCAGGGGGGCGAAGTAGACAGGGCCGGTTGCGTCCTCCAGCACAATGGGAGGGGTGTCCGCCGCCACCGGACCCACAATGTACAGCTGCCGGGTGGCAAACAGGGTGCGGCCGAAGTTCAGCCGGTCCGGGTTGTCGTGGTTGCCGGCAATGAGGATCACCGGCAGTTTCAGGTCCACCACCAGCCGGCGCAGGGTTTCGTCCAGCAGGTTCACGGCTTCCGTGGGGGGGACGGCCCGATCGTAGATATCCCCGGCCACCAGCAGGGCATCCACTTTGTAGTCCCGGGCCAGGGTGATGATCTGATCCAGGGCAGCCCGCTGGTCCTCCAGAAGATGGAGACCATGGAAGATCCGTCCCAGATGCCAGTCAGAAGTATGTAAAAATCGCACAGCAAAGCCTCGCTTTCCTTAGATGGGTTCATTGTGTACATCATACCATGGACCGGGGGAAGGGGACAATGGTACCATGTATGCGTGGGGCGGCCCATAAGGGACGCCCGGACCCAGGTCATCAACGGGATCCGGTTCCGAAAGGTGGACCTGGATGGCCCTCTGGGTGACCTGGGAACGGTCTCCCCTGACGGGTAGACCCTACGGAGATAAGTCGAACCGTACGCTACTTGCGTAGGGGCGACCCATAAGGGGCGCCCGGACCCAGGTCGCCCAGAGGGCCTGATTCATTTGCTGATTCCCTGTAATATTCCTTGTCCAATTCCCACTTCTGGGGATTGTTCGTCATATATTCCCGGATCCGCATTTCGTCCTGCTCATTCCGTACCAAATGGTCATAATATCCCCTTTGCCAAATGGAGCATCCACAGGCGCGCGTGGACCACCCTTTGAAGAGGTTCACGAATTGGCCCAGGGCAATCCCCTCCGATGACCGGGCCAGCAGCATATGGAGGTGATTGGGCATCAATACAGATTGTTCAATGGAAAGGCCTTCATATCGGTGCTGGAATGCATCCAGCTGCCGGGAAACCATGATTCCGATGGGAGTGGGGTGCAGCAGGTCGTTTTCAATGTACCCAAAAATCGGTTGTTTTCCTTTGGCACACAAGGTCAGGAAGACCCGTCCATTTTGGGCATAGACATCAGGACGGAGCCGGGTCCAGCGGCGTTTGGGATGGAGAAGGACAGGGGCTGACATGGAAACACCTCCAATAAAAACATATGTTCATAATTACGATATTATGTTCATTATAACAAATCACAAAAGAAAGACAACCCCCATCGACAAAAATACCCAAAGCGGCGTGTATATGCGTAGGGGCGGCCCATAAGGGACGCCCGGACCCAGGTCTGGTGGTTTTCTGTTTGCCAGGGAATTGAAAAGGGGCAGGGTATGCACACCCTGCTCCTTTTCGTGTATAATAGCAACGTACGACTCAGGAGGAACCTTTCTATGTTGAAAATCATATTTACCCTCTTACTCTGCCTGTTTTCTCTGCTGCCCCTACCCAAAGCGGAAGCAGCCATGATCAGCCAGAAACAGGAAATCGAAATGGGCCGGGAAGTGGCCAAACAGCTGGAAAACCAGTATGGACTGGTCCAGGATGACGATGTCCAGGCCCGGGTGGACCGGATCGGCCGAAAGCTGCTGGAACACGGCACCCGTCCCGGACTGGACTATACCTTCAAGGTATTGAACACCCCGGATGTGAATGCCCTGGCCTGTCCCGGGGGTTTCATCTACGTGTACAAAGGGCTTCTGGACTACATGACCAGTGACGATGAAGTGGCGGCGGTGCTGGGCCATGAAATCGGACACATCGAAAAGCGCCATACGGTACACCAGATGGAAAAACAGATGGCCCTGTCCCTGCTTACCCTGCTGGCCGGGGTGGCTTCCGGGGATCCGGGAGCCGGTTTTGCCCTGTCCACGGTCACCAGCCAGGCCCTGATGGCCGGCTACAGCCGGGCGGACGAAGGTCAGGCCGATCAGGAGGGCTTCCGCCTGTCCATCCTTGCCGGGTACAATCCCTATGCCTCCTATGTGACCATGTCCAAACTGGAAGATATGAGCAAGGATTTGGGGGACGCGGCCGGCGGCCTGTTCGCCTCCCACCCGGATCCGGGCCTGCGGATGGTCCGGGCCCTGAAATGGACGGAACCCTTCCATATCCCGGAAACGGTTACCGTGGCCAAGGACGGAGCGGCCACGGTACGGCTGGGCACATGGTCCTTTACGTTCACGGAAACTGCAGGGTATGACAAACCGGAATACCGGGCCCGGATGCTGGCCGGGGGCCTGTACCTGGCCCAGAAGCGGGGGAACCTGGATGAATCCCATTTCATGACCGTGGACGGAGACAATTGGACCGATATTTATTATGAAGACATCCACCTGCTCCGGGTCTATCCCCAGGATCACCAGGAAGGGGATACCACTGGCAGTCTGGCCCTGAAAATCGCCGGAAAACTCCAGGAGTGGGCAAAAATCGCGAAAACCATACCTGTGATCCAGGTGGATCCGGCGGCTGCCATCCAGCAGGCCATCAGAGAGAAAGGAAAGAAAGCAGCATGAACTGGCTTGATTCGATCTTACAACAGCCTTATTTCTGGGAGCATCTGTCCCGGGCATCCAAACCCATCGTCCTCTACGGCATGGGCAACGGGGCCGATGCCATCCTGGACCGGTGTGCCGCTCTGGACATTCCTGTAGCCGGGGTCTTTGCCAGCGATGAATTCGTCCGGGGCCAGCAGTTCCGGGGGTACCAGGTCCTGACCTACAAACAGGCCAGGGCCCAGTGGGGAGACTTCGTGCTGCTGATTGCCTTTGCCAGTGAGCGGCCTGAAATCCTGCGCCGGTTCTTCCATCTGGCGCAGCAGCAGGAAACCTATGCCCCCCATCTGCCCCTGTTCGGCGATACCACTGTGGTGACGCCCCAGTGGCTGCGGGAAAACCGGGGCGTCCTGGAGCGGGTCCATGACCATCTGGCCGATGACACCAGCCGGCAGGTGATGGAGGACATCCTTTCCTATAAACTTACAGGAAAACTGGAATATCTGTCCCGGGTCACCTGCCGGCAGGACGATCTCACCAGCCTGTTCACCTTCGGGGAAGAGGAAACCTATGCGGATCTGGGAGCCTACAATGGGGACACCCTGCGGGAATTCCTGGAGCTGACCGGCGGTCATTACGACCATTTGTATGCGGTGGAGCCGGACCCGAAGAACTTCCACAAGCTCCAGGCCTATGTGGAAGGGGAGCAGCTGGGCCGGTGCACCCTGGTCCCGGAAGGCATCTGGGCCCAGCCGGCGGCACTGCCCTTTGCAGCCAGGGGGGGACGGATGTCTTCTCTGGAGGAAAGGGGCAAAAAAGTGGTACCGGTACCGGTGACCAGCCTGGATGCCCTGGTGGGGGACCACAACCTGACCTACGTGAAGATGGATGTGGAAGGGGTGGAAAAAGAGGCCCTGGCAGGGGGCGCAAATGTCATTGGCCGCTGCGCTCCCAAGCTCCTCCTGGCAGGCTATCACCACGACGATGATCTGTGGGCGATCCCCCTGGAGCTGTGGTCCCTGCGGCCGGATTACCGGATCTACCTGCGCCGGCATCCCTATGTACCCTGCTGGGAGATTAATTTTTTCGTCACCTTGTAGAATGGCAAAGTGACTTTACAAAAATATACTTTTGATTGCCCCTGTTCACAGGATATGATAAAATGAAAAAATAGACCAAAGCAACTGGAGGAGAGGATCCTCTGCAGCATCACACCTTTCCGGAAGCGCCGGAAGGAAACCAGTGTAGAATGGTAAGAAAGCAGGAGGGATGTATGATGATGATGAAAAAAAGTATGAAATGGCTGGCCACCCTGGCCCTGGCCGCCATGGTGGTGGGAGCTGCCGGCTGCGGCAGCAGTACCCAGACCGGGTCCAAGGACAAGAAGTCCTATAAGGTGGGTGTGCTCCAGCTGGTCCAGCATCCGGCCCTGGATGCCGCCAACAAGGGATTCATCGATGGCTTGAAATCCAAGGGGTTCGAAGAGGGGAAGAATGTGACCTTTGACCAGCAGAATGCCCAGGGGGATCAATCCAACCTGCAGACCATCGCCCAGCGGTTCGTCAGCAACAAGGATGATCTGGTCTGCGCCATTGCCACGCCGGCTGCCCAGACCATGGCCAACGCCAGCAAAGAGATTCCCATCGTAGGCACGGCCATTACCGATTACAAGGTGGCCAAACTGGTGAAGGACAACAGCAAACCGGGGACCAACGTGACCGGGACCACGGATATGAATCCGGTGGAAGCCCAGATCGACCTGCTGGTGAAGATCATGCCCAAGGCCAAAACCGTAGGCTTCATCTATAATTCCAGTGAAGTGAACTCCCAGCTGCAGATCGACCTGGCCAAGAAGGCCGCTGCCGCCCGGGGACTGGCCACGGTGGAAGCCACCGTCTCCAGCGTCAATGACATCCAGCAGGCCGCCCAGAGCCTGATGGGCAAAGTGGATGCCCTGTACATCCCTACGGATAACGTCATGGCCTCCGCCATGCCCAACCTGATCAAGATCACCGACGAAGCCAAGATCCCTGTGTTCTGCGGGGAAGCCGGTATGCTGAAATCCGGCGGCGTGGCAACCTTGGGTATCGACTACTACAAACTGGGCTTCCAGACCGGGGAAATGGCGGCAGATATCCTGTCTGGCAAAGCCAAACCCCAGGATATGGCCATCCAGTCCCAGAAGACCTTTACGGTTTCCCTGAACGAAGAAGCCATCAAGAAACTGGGGCTGACCATTCCGGATGACATCCGGAAGGAAGCCAAAGGAGCCAAATAATCCATGATTGATCTATTGCTGCCAACCATTTCCCAGGGTCTGCTGTGGTCGTTGCTGGCCCTGGGCGTGTATATCACCTTCCGGGTACTGGATATCGCCGATCTGACTGTGGAAGGATCCTTTCCCCTGGGGGCCTCCGTGGCGGTGACCCTGCTGGTGAAAGATGTGAATCCGGTGACGGCCATCCTGGCCGCAGCCCTGGCCGGCGGGATTTCCGGCGTGGTTACCGGTCTGCTCCATACAAAGTTGAAGATCCCGGCTCTTCTGGCCGGGATCCTGACCATGATCGCCCTGTATTCGGTGAACCTGCGGATCATGGGCAAAGCCAACATTTCCCTGCTGGGGAAGGAAACCGCCTTTACAGTCCTGGAAAATGCGCTGGGCGTGGCCTATTCCCAGGCGGTGCTGCTGGTGGGCATCCTGTCCTGTGTGGTGTTTTCCGCATTGATGTACTGGTTCTTCGGCACGGAAATCGGAGCTGCGATCCGGGCCACCGGATACAATCCCCAGATGATCCGGGCCCAGGGTGTGGACACCAATGGAATGCTTCTCATCGGGCTGTTCTTCAGTAACGCCCTGGTGGCGGTAGCCGGGTCCCTGGTGGCCCAGAGCAACGGCTTTGCCGATGTGGGCATGGGGGTAGGGACCATCGTGATCGGCCTGGCCTCTGTGATCATCGGCGAAGTGCTGTTCGGTACCCGCAGCTTCAAGAATTCCCTGATCTCCGTGATCCTGGGTTCTATCGTATACCGTCTGGTGATCGCCATTGTCCTGCAGATGGGGATGCCGCCCAATGACTTGAAACTGTTCACGGCCGTACTGGTGGCCATCGCCCTGAGCCTGCCCATGGTGAAAGGGAAGTTCCAAAGCAGAAAGGCGGGTCTGTAATGCTGGACATCAAACATCTATCGAAAACCTTTTTCCCGGGTACGGTCAATGAGAAAAAAGCCCTGACCGATGTGAACCTGCACATGGAACCGGGAGATTTCATCACCATCATCGGGGGCAACGGGGCCGGGAAATCCACCCTGCTGAACTCCATTGCCGGGGTATTCCCCATTGATGCAGGACAGATCCTCATCGACGGGGTGGACGTGAGCAAAATGCCCGAACACAAACGGGCCCGGTACATCGGCCGGGTATTCCAGGATCCCATGATGGGGACTGCCGCAGGCATGATGATCGAGGAGAACCTGGCCATCGCCTCCCGGCGGGGCAAAACACCGGGCCTTTCCTGGGCGCTGAAGGACAGCGACCGGGAGCGGTTCCGGGAAATGCTGAAGGAATTGGATCTGGGTCTGGAAGACCGGCTCACCAGCCGGGTGGGACTTCTTTCCGGGGGCCAGCGGCAGGCCCTGACCCTGCTCATGGCAGCCATGAACAAGCCCCGGCTGCTGCTGCTGGACGAACATACGGCGGCCCTGGATCCCAAAACTGCCGAGAAGGTCCTGAACATGACGAAAAAAGTCATCCAACGGGACCATTTGACATCTTTGATGATTACGCATAATATGAGAGATGCACTTCGCTTCGGCAACCGGTTGATCATGATGAACGCCGGACACATCGTGGTGGATGTGGGTGCAGAAGAAAAAGCCAAATTGACCATTCCGGACCTGCTGGCCCTGTTTGAAAAGGCATCCGGCTCTGAACTGGACAATGATCGCATGATGCTGGGCTGACCAGCCATATAATGAGGGGGTAATGACCAACATGAAGAAAGTTCCATTTGTCACGAAAGAACAGGTAGAAAAAATCGCGGAAACATTTCCGACACCATTCTATGTCTACGACGAAAAAGGCATCCGGGAAACGGTGCGCAGCATTTATAAGGCTTTTGCCTGGAACAAGGGCTACAAGGAATATTTTGCCGTCAAAGCCACGCCGCTGCCCGGCATCCTGAAAATCATGAAAGAAGAAGGCTGTGGAACGGACTGCTCTTCCTATCCGGAACTGCTGCTCAGTGATGTGTGCGGATTCAAAGGGCACGATATCATGTTCTCCTCCAATGATACGCCTGTGAAAGATATGCAGGAAGCCTACAAACTGGGGGCCATCATCAATCTGGATGATTTCACCATGATCGACTTCCTGGAACAGGTGGCCGGCATTCCGGAAACCATCTGCTGCCGGTACAACCCGGGTGGTGTGTTCTCCCTGGGCAATGACATCATGGACAACCCCGGTGATTCCAAATATGGGATGACCAAGGATCAGCTGCGGGAAGCCTTTAAGATCCTGAAGAAAAAGGGTGTCAAACATTTCGGCATCCATGCGTTCCTGGCCAGCAACACCGTATCCAATGGCTATTATCCGGAACTGGCCCGGCAGCTGTTCCAGCTGGCCGTGGAAATGAAACACGATACCGGTGTGGCTGTGGAATTCATCAACCTGTCCGGTGGCGTGGGGATCCCCTACAAACCGGATCAGGTCCCCAATGACATCGCTGTGATCGGCGAAGGGGTCCATAAGGTATACGATGAAGTCCTGGTACCGGAAGGCATGGGCAATGTAGCCCTGTTCACCGAAATGGGCCGCTTCGTCACCGGTCCTTATGGTGCCCTGGTTACCAGGGTGCTGCATTTCAAACACATCTACAAGGAATATGTGGGTGTGGATGCCTGCGCCGCCAACCTGATGCGGCCGGCCATGTATGGAGCGTACCATCACATCACCGTGCTGGGCAAGGAAGATGCCCCCTGTGACCATACCTATGATGTGACCGGCGGCCTGTGCGAAAACAACGATAAATTTGCCATCGACCGGAAACTGCCGGAAATCGAAAAAGGGGACTACCTGTTTATCCACGATGCCGGGGCCCATGGTTCGGCCATGGGGTACAACTACAACGCCAAACTGTGGTGTGCAGAACTGCTGCTGAAGGAAGATGGTTCTGTAGAATTGCTGCGGCGGGCCGAGACTCCCAAGGATTATTTCGCTACCCTGGATTTCACCGGCCTGTTCAACAACCTGAAAGATGAATGAGGCAGATAGACAGAAAACCCTGGAGGGGATGCTGCACATTCCCAACCTGAAGCTGAAACTGGCTTTTGAGGGGATCCTGGTGGGGGTGGCGACCGGGCTGTGCATCATCCTGCTGCGGCTCTGTCTGGGCTTTGTGGCGAAGAACCGGTCCCGGATGGTGCATTTTCTCCAGAATGTACCCCCGTCCTATACCCTGATCTGGGTGGCTGCCCTGATCCTGGTTGCCCTGATCATTGCCCTGCTGGTACGCTGGGCGCCCATTGCCGGGGGAAGCGGCATTCCCCAGGTGCGGGGCATTGTACTGGGGCTGGAAAAAAGTACCCACTGGGCCCGGGTCATCCTGGTGAAACTGGTGGATACGTCCCTGGGCATCGGAGCCGGGCTCTCCATGGGACGGGAAGGGCCTTCGGTGCAGATCGGGGCCATGACAGGCCAGGGCGTGGGCAACGCCCTGAACAACACCAACCTGGAAAAACGGGCCCTGATCAGCAGCGGGGCCGGTGCCGGACTGGCAGCCGCCTTCAATGCGCCCATGGCCGGGGTCATGTTCACCATGGAAGCCATCCACAAGAACCTGTCCTCCATGGTCATGGTACCCACCCTGATGGCCTGTATGACCACCACGGTGATGGTCCACTGGTTCTTTGGCAGAGAAACGGTGCTGACCTTTCCTGAGATGCCGTTCCTGCCTCTGGAACTGCTTCCCCACGTGATTGGCCTGGGGCTGTTTTCCGGATTTTTGGGCGTGGCCTTCAACAAAGGGTCTCTCCGCATCGGAAGATTCTACAGCCTGCCCATTTTCAAAAAGGACTGGATGAAGATTGCGTTCCCCCTGCTGCTCACCATTCCCCTGACCTATTTCCTGCCCCAGGTGCTGGGCGCCGGGGATGGGGTCATCGAGGCCATGATCAGTCTGAAGGGAACCTTGTCCATGATCCTGGTGGTGCTGCTGGGCAAGTTCCTCTTCACCATTTTGAGCACCGGTTCCGGAGCTCCCGGCGGCAGCCTGCAGCCCATGCTGGTGCTGGGCAGCCTGTGCGGCGCTCTGTATGGGAATCTGATGGTGCTGCTGGGACTTTTGCCGGAAGCTTACCGGCTGAACATGGTCATGCTGGGCATGGCCGGCTGGTTTGCCGGGTCTGTGCGGGCACCGGTGACAGCCATTCTGCTGCTGCTGGAAATGACCGGGCGGTTCTACCACCTGGTGCCACTGGGCATTGTTACCCTTTTCGCCTATGCGGCCGGGGAAATGGTCCACGATACGCCCATTTTTGATGCCATGCTGGAACGGGCCCTGAGGAAAACTTCCCGGGTCAAGGAGCTGGTGGAGGCACCGGCGGAACAGATGCTGGTGGAAGTGGCGGTGGAAGGAGGATCCCCGGTGGAAGGGAAGACCCTCCAGGAAATCCGGCTGCCGGGCAGGGCCCTGGTAATCTGTGTACGGCGGGGAGATGCGGATATCATTCCCCAGGCCAATACGGTGCTCATGGGGGGGGACTATGTGTACCTGATCCCCAATCATGCCCATCTCCATCAATTGAATCGATTGTTCAAGACCCAGAATGAAACCGTGTGAGCGCAGCTCCCCGGTTTCATTTTTTGTTTCTGTGGAAATCATGGTATAATGAAAGTTACGGAAACAAGGAGGTGGATTCCATGGAAGAAGACAGTCTGTTCGCTCCCCCGGCGGAGGAACCCCTGGCGGCCCGGCTGCGCCCCCGCACCCTGGATGAGTTCGTGGGGCAGGAGCAGCTGCTGGGCCCCGGCAAGATCCTGCGGAATCTGATTGAGGAAGACCGGATTTCTTCCATGATCTTCTGGGGACCTCCCGGTGTGGGCAAGACCACACTGGCCCAAATCATCGCACATACCACCCGGGCCAATTTCATCAATTTTTCAGCCGTCACCAGCGGCATCAAGGAAATCCGTACGGTGATGCAGAGAGCGGATGACAACCGGCGGTTCGGGGGACGGACCATCGTGTTCGTGGACGAAATCCATCGGTTCAACCGGGCCCAGCAGGATGCGTTCCTGCCTTTTGTGGAAAAAGGGGCCATCATCCTGATCGGGGCCACCACGGAAAATCCTTCCTTTGAGGTGAACGGAGCCCTGCTCAGCCGCTGCAAGGTGTTTGTACTGAAGGCGCTGGGCAGGGAGGATATCAAAAAGATCCTCCAGCATGCCCTTAGGGATCCCCGGGGCTTTGGCAATGAAAATGTCCATATGGAGGAGGGATGCCTGGATTTCCTGGCTGAATTCTCCAACGGGGACGCCCGGTCAGCCCTTTCCACCCTGGAAATGGTGGTGCTGAACGGGGAAAAGAAGGACGACGGCATCCATGTGACCCGGGAACTGATCGAGCAGTGTACGGCCAAAAAATCCCTGCTCTACGACAAGTCCGGGGAAGAACATTACAATCTGATCTCCGCCCTGCACAAATCCATGCGGAATTCGGATCCCGATGCGGCGGTGTACTGGCTGGCCCGGATGCTGGAAGCCGGGGAGGATCCTCTCTACATCGCCCGGCGGGTGGTACGCTTCGCCAGTGAGGACGTGGGACTGGCCGATTCCCGTGGTCTGGAGATCGCAGTGGCGGCCTACCAGGCCTGCCACTTCATCGGCATGCCCGAATGTTCTGTGAACCTGACCCATGCAGTGATCTATCTGGCCATGGCGCCCAAATCCAATGCCATGGAGCTGGCCTACAATGAGGCGAAAGGGGATGCCCAGAAGCACCTGAACGAACCGGTACCCATGAATATCCGCAATGCGCCGACCCGGCTCATGAAGGACCTTGGCTACGGCAGGGGGTATGTATACGCCCACGATACGAAAGAGAAGATGGCGGCCATGCAGTGTCTGCCCGATGCCTTGAAGGACCGGACCTACTATCATCCCACGGAGCAGGGCCTGGAGGCCCGGTATAAGGTCCGGCTGCAGCAGATCAAGGACTGGAAGCGGGAACACAGCCGCTAGAAAATTCCGAAAGGACACGGATTTGTCAAGAGTTTGTTACATTCATTCTTTATGATAAAAAAGCATTGAAAGAAGGAATTGGGTATGATCATTGGAATCGGTGTGGATATCCTGGAAGTGGGCCGGATGGAACGGGCCCTGAAACAGACAGGCTTCAGGGAAAAAGTATTTACCGACGAGGAAATCGCCTATTGCGAAAAGAAGGGCGCCCACAGTGTGGAATCCTATGCAGCCCGGTATGCGGCCAAGGAAGCCCTGGGCAAGGCCCTGGGGACGGGCATCCATCTGAGCCAGCTCCAGCAGGTGGAAATCCTGGTGGATGAAAAGACCGGGGCTCCCCGGCTCCATCTCATGGGACAGCTGCGGGTAGCCGCTCTGACCCGGCAGGTGGAACGGATCCATGTAAGCCTGAGCCATACTGCGGAAAATGCCATTGCCCAAGTACTGTTGGAGGAATAAGATGAAACTCATTGCAAGTGCAGCCATGAAAAAAGTGGATACGAAAGCCATCGGCGAGATGGGGATCCCGGAAGCAGTCCTGATCGAGAATGCAGGCCGGGCTGTGGCCGATGCTGCCCAGGAACTGCTGGAGACTGTGAAGGACAGGAAAATCATCCTGTTCGTGGGCAAGGGCAACAACGGCGGAGATGGACTGGCCGCTGCCCGGTTCCTGTTGAAGCGGGGTGCCCTGGTGACCCTGGTACTGGCCGAGGCGCCGGAAAGCTTCGGCCCGGGAGCCGCTCTCCAGTATAAGATCGATGCCAGCTTCCCCTTTACCATCCTGCGTTGGGAAAAGGACCAGAACGATGTGCTCCAGGCCTGTGCCCAGGCGGATCTGTTTGTGGATGCCCTGCTGGGAACCAGCTTCCACGGCAAGGTGCGGGAACCCATCCGGTCCCTGCTGGAGACCCTGCAGATGGTTCCTGTACCCGTACTGGCCGTGGATATCCCCAGCGGGGTGGCTGCTGATACGGGCCATACGGACGTGGCCCTCCACGCCCGGCTGACCGTGACCATGATTGCGCCCAAACCGGGGCTGTATCTGTACCCCGGTGCCGGTTATACGGGCAGGATCGTCCTGGCCGATCTGGATACACCGCCTTCTCTTGTCCTGGAAGCAGAAAGCCGGGCAGAACTGTTGACAGAGGATCTGGTGCAGCACACCCTGCCCAAACGGCCTCCCAATGCCCATAAGGGCATGAACGGGCGCATCGGCATCCTGGCCGGCAGCCTGGGCTATGCCGGGGCGGCGGAACTGTGCTCCAAGGCCGCTGTGCGGGCCGGGGCCGGTCTGGTGACCCTGTATACCCAGCCGGAAGTGCTGCAGCCGCTGATCATCAAATCCACGGAAGTGATGGTGCGGCCGGTGACGGAAGCAAGTCTGAAAGCCTTCCAGGCCTACGATGTAGTAGCCGCCGGACCGGGCGCCGGAAAGGCACCGGAAACCGTCCAGTATCTGCGGGAACTTCTGCCCCAGTTGCAGCAGCCGCTGGTCTTGGATGCGGACGGGCTCAATGCCCTGGCCGGGGACGATGCCCTGCTGCAATCCCTGAAACATAAAATATTTACCCCCCATCCGGGAGAAATGGCCCGGTTGCTGGGCGTACCGGTCAGCCAGGTGCTGGAGGATCCGGTGGCGGCAGCCCGGGAAGGGGCCAGGAAGTGGCAGGCTGTGGTGGTGCTGAAATGTACCCCCACCATCATTGCCCAACCCGATGGCCAGATCTACATCAATACCACCGGGAACGAAGGGATGGCCACCGGCGGCTGCGGTGATGTGCTCACCGGTACCATTGCCGCCCTGCTGGGCCAGGGACTGAACCTGGTGCGGGCTGCCTGCTGCGGCGTATACCTCCATGGGCTGGCCGGTGATCTGGCCGCTGCAAACGGTACCATCGGCCTGGCAGCCGGTGATCTGCTGGAAAAACTGCCCCAGGCCATCGACCGGACAAAAGCCAGATGACCCTGACCATTTGCACACAGAGGAAGAACGTGTTACAATGGCCGGGTATGTCGGAAGTCGGCGGAAAGCTCGGCTGATTTCCCCAGAGGAGGTTCAAGGTGTTAAAAAAACTGCTGTTACTTGTTTTCTGTCTGGTGGCGTGTCTGGGAACGGGCAACGCCCAGGCAGCGTCGAAAATCCAGAATGTGGTCTACGGTGTCAATCCCAATGGACGGTTGCGGATCGTCCTGGATACCAACCAGGCGACGAAATATAAGACGGAGATGCTGGACAATGAACTGCGGGTTACCGTGTACGGCAATCTGAAGTCCTCCATTCCCCGGGTGACCACGCCCAAGAATGCCACCTATGTATCCCGGGTGTATCTGGAACGGAAGGTCAATTCCACAGTGGTCCATGTGAATATGAAGAAACCCCTGCAAAAGGGAATGTTCAATGTGTTCAGCCTGAAGGAAGACCGGGTTGCCAAACGGCCCACCCGGGTGGTGGTGGACGTGATCGCGGCACCGCCTCAGAAAACGTTCACGCCGAAGAATACCAAACGGCCCAGCAGCTCTCCCTGGACCAAGCCCAGCGGACCCCGGTTCGGCAATACCTATTCCGTAGTGGGCGGCATCCGGGGCAAACGGATCACCCTGGATGCCGGCCACGGCGGCACGGATCCCGGGACCCACGGACTGCGCACAGGGACCTTTGAAAAGGACGTGACGCTGCCCATCACCAAGAAGGTGAAGGCTCTGCTGGAGAAGAAGGGTGCCATTGTCTATATGACCCGGACCACGGACGTGGATGTGTACGGGCCCGATGCCACCGATGCCGAAGAACTGCAGGCACGGGTGGATGTGGCGGAAAACAGCCATTCGGACATGTTCATCAGCATCCATATCAATGCCAGCGAAAATACCAGCGTAGGCGGGTTCTCCACCTATTATTATCCCAAGACCAAGTATGATATCCAGGTGGCCCAGTGCATCCAGGACCAGCTGATGAAGACAGCCGATGTGGATGATCTGGGCGTACGGTTCGCCAACTTCTATGTGAACAAGCGGAGCACCATGCCGGGTGCACTGGTGGAATGTCTGTTCCTGACCAATGCCCGGGAAGAGAAACTGCTGATTTCCGATTGGTTCCAGAATAAGGTGGCCAACGCTATTGCCGACGGAATCGAAGACTTCTACAATCAGCACCAGGGAGGTTGAAGCCTATGCAGAAAACGCTGACCCAATGGACCGCCGTGCTCCTGGTGGGAGCCGGACTGTTTCTGGGCGGCTGCGGAGCGGCCCAGACGACGAACCCGGATGCCCCGAAAAGCGGGCAGACCGTGGCAGAACAGGATCAGAAAGCATCTCGGACCCAAGCCAGCCAGTTTACTATCTACCGGGCCGGGAAGGGCGGCAAGCTCACCGCCGGTACGGTGAAGCTCACCGCCAGCCGGGAGAAGCTGCCCCTGCAGCTCCTGAAGGAACTGGTGGAGAAGCGGCCGGAGGGGGACACCACGTTCCCCAAAGGCTTGAAAGTCAACAAGGTCACGGTGAAGGGCCAGGTGGCTACGGTGGATTTCAGCAAGGAATTCCGCACCCGCAGGGGAGACCAGGATACGGTGCTGATGCTGTATGCCATCGTGGATACCCTGACGGAACTGCCGGAGATCCAGTCCGTACAGTTTACCAGTGCCGGCAAAAAGGTTACGGTGCTGGGAGGACAGGACCTGGAAACCCCGTTGAAGCGGAACAAATCATACATTGCAAAGTAACAGCCGTCCCCAGATAAAAAAGAAGCCGTGAGCAAATGCCTGGCATTTGCTCACGGCTTCTTTTCTCTTTCGTAGGATCATTCTTCCCTCAGCTTTGCAACGGCTTCGTCGTACCGGGCCACCACGTCCGGTTCCGGTTCCTTGTCCAGCTTGCTGACCAGCAGGATGGCCAGGGAGGACAGGATGAATCCGGGAATGATTTCATAGACCCCGGTGAAGGCGAAGAAGTTCTTCCACACCAGGACCGTGGTACCGCCCACCACGATGCCGGCAAAGGCCCCGTCCGTGGTCATCCGCCGCCAGAACAGGGAGAAGAGGACCAGAGGTCCGAAGGCGGCTCCGAATCCGGCCCAGGCATAGGACACGATGTTTAGGATCATGCTGTCAGGATTCATGGCCAGCACCAGGGAAAGCGCGGAGACCACGATGATCATCATCCGGCTCATCCGTACCAGTTCCCCTGCGGAGGCTTTCGGATTGATCAGGATCTTGTAGAAGTCCGTGGTGAAGGAGGAGGCAGCCACCAGCAGCTGGCTGTCCGACGTACTCATGATGGCACCCAGGATACCGGATGTGATGATCCCGGCCACAAAGGGATGATAGAAATGACCGGTCATCTGGATGAAGACCGTTTCAGCGGCGCCCCCCTTGAGGACGTCTCCCAGATAGACCCGCCCGGTGAGCCCCACCAGCACGGCCATGGCCAGAGAAATCACCACCCAGGTCACCGCGATGTGGGTGGCCTGTTTGATGCTTTTGGGATCCCGGATGGCCATGAAACGCACCAGGATATGGGGCTGGCCGAAATATCCCAGCCCCCAGGCCAGCAGGGAAATGATGGCGGTCAGGCTCAGCATGCTGCCATCAGCGCCCTGGAACAGGTTGAAATAGTTGGGGCTGATGGAATTCAGCCGTTCCATGGTGGCATCCACCCCGCCGATGGTGTACATGGCCGTGATGGGCACCACCAGGATGGAGAAGAACATCAAAAAGCCCTGGAACAGGTCCGTCCAGCATACGGCTGCAAAACCGCCCATCAGGGTGTAGAACACCACGATGCCCGCCGTCAGGAACAGGGAATACCGGTAATCCAGCCCGAAAGCCGTATTGAACAGCTTGCCACCGGCTACAAAGCTGGAGGAGGTGTAGATCAGGAAAAAGATGAAAATGAAAAAGGCAGAAGCAATCCGCAGCTTTTTGTGTTTGTCGTAGAACCGGTTGTCGAAGTATTCCGGCAGGGTGATGGCATTGCCCATGACCCGGGTGAAGATCCGCAGCCGTTTGGCGATCACCACCCAGTTCACCCAGGTGCCCAGGATCAGCCCTAGAGCAATCCAGAAGGCGCTGATGCCGGCCATGTAGGCATAGCCCGGCAGCCCCATGAGCATCCAGCCGCTCATGTCCGAGGCTTCGGCACTCATGGAAGTGACCCAGGGCCCCAGGGCCCGTCCCCCTAGGGCGTAGCCTTCCATGTCCTCATCCTTTTTATACGTGATCAGTCCGATCCCGATCAGGACCGAAAAATACAGGACCAGGGCGATCACCGTGCTCAATGCGATGTGCATAGACACACTTCCTTTCATATATCGTAATAACCTTCATTATATAATAGAACCCATCATTGTGGCAACAAAGGAAAGAATTCCATCTTTCCCGGAGCTTCCTCTTGCCTTTTGGAGAGGATTAATATAAAATAAACAAGAATAAGGCAAGGATACTACATTTTTTGCTGCACAAAACAACCATAACGAAATCCGAATGAGGGCTTGCTCCTTCGCCGCGCTGATGGTGCTGGCTTGCACAGGGGCAACCCTCTACTTATTGTGGAGACGCCATGACACCAGTTAAGATTACCATCCATAGTGAAAGCCAGGGGCTGGGAGATACGAAGCCCATTACACTGGTGGCCTTCGGGCAGCTGACGGAAAAGAATGGGACCACCTATGTCCGGTATGAAGAAACCAAAGTCACCGGCATGGAGGGGACCCGTACCACCCTGAAATGGACGGAGGATTCTCTGACGGTAATCCGGCACGGCCGTTATGAACATCGGCAGCAGTACGAACGGGGCCGGAACAGTACGTTTCAATACAGGACCCCGTATTTTACTGTGCCCATGACGGTGTTCACCCGCAGCCTGGCCATTGACCGGCAGGAACACAGCTGGAAGGTGGGGCTGTCCTACGATTTGGAAATGGACAATCAGCCCAGTGGAAGGATTTGTTTGCGAATTGAGATCGAGGAGGAAAAAATCAGTGGACATGAAGAATGTACTGGCGGAAGCCGTCACAGCTGCCGTCCGGAAAGCCATTGAGGCAGGTAAACTGCCCCAGGGTGAACTGGCACCGGTGGTATTGACCGTACCGCCCCAGAAATCTTTTGGCGATTTTGCCACCAATTTTGCGTTGCAGGCGGCCCGGAATTTCCATTGTGCACCCCGGGTGATCGCTGGAGCTGTCCAGGAATTCCTGGATTGCCCCCAGGTGGAGAAAGTGGAAATCGCCGGTCCCGGATTTTTGAACTTCTACTTGAAGGAAGACTGGCTGGCTGCCGCTCTGAAGGCCATTGTGGACAAAGGGGAGAGCTATGGGAATCTGCCGCCGAAAAAGGGCGAAAAGATTCAGATCGAGTACGTCAGTGCCAATCCCACCGGTCCGCTCCATGTGGGCCATGGACGGGGAGCGGCTGTGGGCAGTGCCCTGGCCAATCTGATGAAGGCCGCCGGGTACGATGTGACCCGGGAGTATTACATCAACGATGCCGGCAACCAGATGCACAACCTGGCCCTGTCCGTGAATGCCCGGTACCTGGAACTGTTCAACATCCCCTGCGAATTCCCGGAAAACGGGTACCACGGGGAAGACATCAAGGTGACGGCCAGACGGATCCGGGACAAATACGGCGACAAGTTCATCCATATGCCGGAAGAACAGCGCCTGGAGCAGTTCCAGACCATTGCCAAGGAAGAGAAACTGGCTGCCCTGAAGGAAGACCTGGAAGCCTTCAATTGTGAGTTCGACGTCTGGTTCAGTGAACAGTCCCTCCATGACGCCGATAAGATCCACCAGGTGGTGGACGAACTCCAGGAAAAAGGGTATGTGTACGAAAAAGAAGGAGCCAAGTGGTTCAGATCCACGGCCTTCGGAGACGATAAAGACCGGGTGGTCATCCGCGACAATGGGGTATCCACGTATTTTGCCGCGGACATCGCTTACCACCAGAACAAATTCCAGCGGGGCTTTGACCGGGTCATCAACCTGTGGGGTGCCGATCATCACGGGTACATTCCCCGGGTGAAGGCGGCCATGCAGGCCCTGGGCTATGATCCCGAACGGCTGGAAGTGCTGATCCTCCAGATGGTGGCACTGTACCGGAACGGCCAGCTGGTGAAGATGAGCAAGCGGACGGGCAAGAGCGTCACGCTGAACGAACTGATCGAGGAAGTGGGCACCGATGCGGCCCGGTTCTTCTTCATCATGCGGAGCATGGACAGCCAGCTGGACTTCGATCTGACGCTGGCTACGGAACATTCCAATGACAATCCGGTGTACTATGTACAGTATGCCCATGCCCGGATCTGCAGCATCCTGCGGCAGCTGGAAGAGGCCAGTGTGGTCCTGGATAAGGACTGTGACCTGACCGTCCTGAAGGAACCCATCGAAATCGATCTGATCAAGAAACTGAACGATTACGAGGAGCTGATCGAAACGGCGGCAGCCGAACGGGCTCCCCACAAGATCGCCCATTATGTGTACGACCTGGCCGGACTGTTCCATTCGTTCTACAACCAGTGCCGTGTCCTGGGCGTGGAACCTGCCGTGCAGCAGGCTCGTCTGGTATTGATTACAGCTGTGGGCAACACCTTGCGCCATGGTTTGAAGATCCTGGGTGTCAGCGCTCCGGACCATATGTAAGTTAGGCGAAAGCCAAAAAGGGAGGAAGAAAATGACCAAGTATATTTTTGTAACGGGCGGTGTGGTATCGTCTCTGGGTAAAGGGATTACGGCGGCTTCTCTGGGACGTCTGCTGAAGAGCAGAGGCTATAAGGTCACCATCCAGAAGTTCGATCCGTACATCAACATCGACCCCGGTACCATGAGCCCCTACCAGCACGGCGAAGTGTTCGTCACTGACGACGGTGCTGAAACAGACCTGGATCTGGGCCATTATGAACGGTTCATCGACATCAGCCTGACCCGGAACTCCAACGTGACCGCCGGCCGGATCTATCAATCGGTCATCAACAAGGAACGCCGGGGCGATTATCTGGGCCGTACCGTACAGGTCATTCCTCATATCACCAACGAAATCAAGGAACGGGTCTACCGGGTGGGCCGGGAAGAACATGCGGATTTCGTGATCACCGAAATCGGTGGGACCGTGGGGGATATTGAATCCGAACCTTTCATGGAAGCCATCCGGCAGGTCAAGAAGGATGTGGGCCGCAATGATGTGCTGTACATCCATGTAACCCTGATCCCCTACATCTCCGCTGCCGGCGAACTGAAGACGAAACCCACCCAGCACAGCGTCAAGGAACTGCGCAGCATCGGGATCACTCCGGATATCCTGGTGTGCCGCAGCGAAAAAGAAATCAGCAAGGAAATGCGGGAAAAGATTTCCATGTTCTGCGACGTGGATGCAGATGCGGTGTTCCAGTCCATTACCGCTCCCAGCATTTACGAAGTCCCCATGCTGCTGGAAGACCAGGGCATGGACAAAGTGGTGCTGCGGAAACTGGGCATGGAAGACAGACCGAAAGACATGGCTGCCTGGCATGCCATGGTGAAGAAAATCCTGGCTCCCCACGACAAGAAATCCACCATTGCTGTGGTTGGGAAATACGTGGAACTGCCCGATGCCTACATCAGCATCGTGGAAGCCCTGAAACATGCCAGCTATTTCCATGACGCCGATGTGGACATCGAATACATCAACGCCGTGGATCTGGAAGATCCCAAAGCGGACTTTGCAAGCATCTTCAAGGGCGTGGACGGCATCCTGGTGCCCGGCGGCTTCGGTGACCGGGGAATCGAAGGCATGATCCGTGCCATCCAGTATGCCCGGGAAAACAAGATCCCCTTCTTCGGGATCTGCCTGGGGATGCAGTGCGCCGTCATCGAATATGCCCGGGATGTGTGCGGTATGACCAAAGCCAACTCCACGGAATTCGATGAAGCCACTCCGTACCCTGTGATCTATCTGATGCCCGAACAGATGAGCGTGGAAATCAAGGGCGGCACCATGCGTCTGGGGGCTTATCCCTGCAAGCTGGTACCCGGCACCCTGGCCTACCAGGCCTACGGCACCGAAATGATCAGCGAACGGCATCGTCATCGGTACGAAGTGAACAATGAACTGCGGGACGACCTGTTCAACCACGGACTGGTGCTGGGCGGTACCCTGCCCAATGGCAAACTGGTGGAAATGGTGGAACTGCCTTCGGATGTACATCCCTGGTTCATGGGCGTACAGTTCCATCCGGAACTGAAATCCCGTCCCACCAATCCCCATCCTCTGTTCAAGGCCTTCATTGCTGCAGCATTGAAGTATCATAACCATTGATTTCTGGACGAATAGCAGGTACAATGAAAGGGCAATGAAAATTGCCGAACTAATGGGAGGCGTAGTGAATGAATAGAGAATTATCCATGGAATTTGTCCGCGTAACGGAAGCTGCCGCCATTGCCAGTGGTCGTGGCGTTGGCCTGGGGGACAAGAACGGCATTGACCAGCTGGCTGTAGACGCCATGCGGAAAATGTTCGACACCGTGAACATCAGTGGTACGGTTGTCATCGGCGAAGGGGAAATGGATGAAGCCCCGATGCTGTATATCGGTGAACATGTAGGGGCCGGCGGTCCGGAAGTGGATATCGCTGTGGACCCTGTAGAAGGCACGAACCTGGTGGCCAAAGGCCAGAACGGCGCCATTGCCGTCATCGCCATTGCTCCGAAAGGCTGCCTGCTCCATGCTCCCGATATGTACATGGATAAGATCGCTGTGGGTCCCCGTGCCAAAGGCTGCATCAACATCGACGATCCTGTGGCTGTGAACCTGGAACGGGTTGCCAAGGCCATGCACCGGAATGTCAACGACCTGGTGGTGGTTGCCCTGGATCGTCCCCGTCACCGCAAGATCATTGAAGAAGTCCGTGCAGCAGGTGCCCGGATCCGTCTGATCAGCGACGGCGATGTGAATCCCATCATCGAAACCGGCCTGGAAGGGTCTGGCGTGCATATGTACATCGGCCGGGGCGGCGCTCCGGAAGGCGTACTGGCTGCTTGCGGGCTGAAATGCCTGGGTGGCGATATGCAGGCCCGTCTGGTTCCGGAAAACGAGGACCAGGTGGAACGGTGCCGCAAGATGGGGATCGAAGATACGAAGAAAATCCTGACCATCGACGATCTGGTCAAGGGCGATGATGCCATGTTCACGGCAACGGCCATCACCAACTGTGACAACCTGCGGGGTGTCAACTACTTCGGCAATGGTGCCCGGACGGATACCATTTCCATGCGGTATGCCACCGGCACTGTCCGGTTCGTGGATGCCGTACATACCTTTAATCGGGACGACATCAACGTCAAACTGTAAGAAATCAGAACGGAATAGCAGCAAAACAACCGAAAGCCGGTATCACGGCTTTCGGTTTTGCTTGTTGCTGGTAAAGAGAGAATCCTATGGCAAATGAACTGACGAAATTACTGCTCCAGGAAAAAAATGTACAGGAAGCAGGGGAGCTGTGGAAGAAAGCAACAGGACCTGTGAATCTGACCGGCCTTACCGCATCGGTGAAAGCCGGCTTTTTGTGTGCTCTGCAGGAAATGACGAAGGCGGCTCCGCCTCTGATTTTCCTGACGGTGAACCGGGAAGCCATCCGGGGCCTCCGCCGGGAACTGGCCTATTTCTATCCGGATCTGGCCATGCGGGAACTGTACCCGGCCAGCCTGATCCACGGTCAGGTGGATACCCGCAACGAACAGGTGCTGGCGGAACGGGCGGCCGCCCTGGAGATGATCTATAGAAAAGAACCGGGGATCATTTTTGTCACGGCAGAGGCAGCCATCCAGAAGCTGCCCCAGCCTGACAGCCTGGTACGGGAGAACATCAAACTGGCTCCAGATCAGGAAATCGAACAGACCCTAGTGGTGGAAAAACTGGTGAAGGCCGGTTATGAACGGACGGAGCAGGTGGATACCCTGGGGCAGCTGGCCGTACGGGGGGACATCCTGGATGTATTCCCCATCAACGGCAAGGATCCGGTGCGGATTGAATGGTTCGACAACACCATCGACGTGGTGAAACGGTTCGACCTGGATACCCAGCGCAGTACCGGGACCCTGAAGCAAGTGGCTATCATGCCCCTGGCGGTGGAGAACCAGGAAGCTAATGCCTCCCTGTTCCAGTACTTTTCTCCGGAACAGCTGGTGATCATCGATGAGCCGGCTGGCTTCTTTGAAGAATGTAAAAAAAGCTACGGGGACAACCGGGAATTCGCCGACCAGCTGCTGGAACCGGAAACCATGATCCAGCAGACCGGAAAGACCCACAGCCTCCTGGTCAGCGATCTGGGCCATCCCCATTTTCCGGAGGCGCCCAAGCTCCACGTCCAGGTGCGGGCCATGGCTCCCTACAACAAGAACACGGACCTGCTCCAGAAGGACCTGAAGGGCTGGCTGGACAAGGGCGTCCATCCTCTGATCATGATGGGGACGGCGGATAAGGCGGCCGGCCTGGCGGAGAGCCTGAAGGGGAACGGTCTGGACATGGTCTACCGGAATCAGCCGCCCCTGCTGCCGGAAAAGGGTGGCGTGGTGTTCACGGGCAGCTTGACCAACGGGTTCTATTTCTGGGACCAGTCCTGGCTCCTGATCACCGAAAGCGATATCTTCGGGATGCAGAAAAAACGCCGGCTGGCCAAACAGAAGGGCAAAGGACCGGCTCTGAACTATTTCTCTGACATCAAAGTGGGAGATTACGTGGTCCACGACGTCCAGGGCATCGGCCGGTATATGGGCGTGGAGACCATTGAAATCGACGGGGTCCATCGGGATTATCTGCAGCTGCAGTATGCCAAGGGGGACAAGCTCCATGTGCCCGTGGAACAGGTGGGCCTGCTCCACAAATACGTGGGCAATGAGGGCACACCGCCCAAGCTGTCCAACATGGGCCGCAAGGACTGGCAGAAGGCCACGAAGAAGGCCCAGAAGGCCATCACCATCCTGGCCACGGAACTGCTGCGGCTGTATGCCCAGCGGAAGATCACGCCGGGCCATGCCTTTGCGCCGGATACCCACTGGCAGAAGGAATTTGAGGCCAGTTTCCCCTTTGAAGAGACCCCGGACCAGCTGAAGGCCATTGCCGAAATCAAGGCAGATATGGAAAAGCCCGTCCCCATGGAACGGCTGCTGTGCGGGGACGTGGGCTACGGAAAAACAGAAGTGGCCATCCGGGCGGCCTTCAAGGCGGTCATGGACGGCAAGCAGGTGGCCGTACTGGCGCCCACCACGGTGCTGGCTCAGCAGCATTTGCTTACCTTCAGCCAGCGCATGGGCTCTTTCGGGGTGCGGGTGGAGATGCTCAGCCGGTTCCGCACGCCCAAACAGCAAAAAGAAATCATGGACCGGCTGGCTGAGGGCAAGATCGATGTGCTCATCGGCACCCACCGGATCCTGAATCCGGATGTGGAGTTCCACGATCTGGGGCTGCTGATCATCGACGAGGAGCAGCGCTTCGGGGTGGCCCAGAAGGAAAAAATCAAGCAGCGCAGTGCAGGGATCGATGTGCTGACCCTGTCGGCCACGCCCATTCCCCGGACGCTGCATCTGGCCCTGGTGAAAGGCCGGGATATGAGTATCATCGAATCCCCTCCGGAGGACCGGCTGCCGGTGGAGACCTATGTGGCCGAATACGATGATGGCATGGTGCGGGAGGCTCTGGAGCGGGAAATCCGCCGGGGCGGACGGATCTACTACGTCCACAACCGCATCGAAGGCCTTTCCCGGATCGCCGCCCATCTGCGGGAACTGGTGCCGGGCATCACCATCGGCATCGCTCACGGGCGGATGACCGAGGACGAGCTGGAAGATGTGATGCTAGGCTTCTATCATGGAGACTTCGATGTGCTCCTGTGCACCACCATCATCGAAAACGGGTTGGATGTACCCCTGGCCAACACCATCATCATCGATGGAGCCGAGAACTTCGGGCTGTCCCAGCTGTACCAGATGCGGGGCCGGGTGGGCCGTTCCTCCCGGCTGGCCTATGCCTATTTCCTGTACAAGAAGGATAGGGTGCTCAGTGAAGTGGCCCAGAAACGGCTGCAGGCCATCCGTGATTTCACGGAACTGGGTGCCGGATTCAAGATTGCCATGCGGGATCTGGAGATCCGGGGTGCCGGCAACCTGCTGGGCGCCGAACAGCACGGTCAGATCGCCGGTGTAGGCTTCGACCTGTACTGCCGGCTGCTGGAAAAGACCATCAACACCCTGCAGAACGGAGGCAACCCCGACGAACCGGTGGCACCGGATCCGGTGATCGAAATGAAGCTGGATGCCTACATCCCCGATGGGTACATCGACAATCCCCGGTACAAGCTGGAACTGTACCATCGCTTCGGAGATATGAAATATGAAGACCGGAACGACCTGATGGATGAAATCATCGACCGGTTCGGCAATCCGCCCCAGCAGGTGGTGAACCTGTGGCGGGTGGCGGCGCTGCGGGATCTGTGCCGGAAACTGAAGATCACCGGCATCGCTGTGCGGCCCGGTGAAATCCGGATTACGTTCGACCCCCACAGCAAGGCCAATCCGGATGTGCTCCAGGCACTGATCCGGGAATACGTGCCCCGTGCCACGCTGAAGATGGGACCCCAGCCCCAGTTCATCCTGAAAACCCGGGGCTTGAAGGAAGAACCCCTGCAATGGCTGGAAAAGAACGTTTCCCGTATGGTATAATCCGGGGAGCGTGTGTGTGATTAGTGATTAGTGATTAGTGGCTAGTGACTGCTATAAAAACTGGAGGGGCTGCTTCGGGCCGGCCCGCTGAGAGGAGAGAAACATGGCTGACCGCTTTATGAAAGGGACACTGATCCTGACGGCTGCCGGGCTGCTGGTGAAAATCCTGGGGTCCGTGAATCGGATCCTGCTTTCCCGGCTGTTGGGCGGGGAGGGCATCGGGTTGTACCAGATCGCCTATCCCCTGTACCTGCTTCTGGTAGCCCTGTCCTCCGCCGGGGTCCCGGCGGCCATGTCCATCCTGATTTCCCGCCGGGCGGCAGTGAATGACCGGAAAGGGGCCCGGCGCATCCTGGGGATTTCCACCGGGCTCATGGCCCTGGCCGGAGTGGCCTTTGCGGCCCTGGCCTGGGTGCTGGTTCCCTGGCTGATCGACGGAGGTATCGTCAAGGACGGGCGGGCCAGGATGGCCATGCTGGCCCTGGTGCCCGCCATCGGCCTGTCCATTCCGGTGGCCTGCTTCCGGGGGTATTTCCAGGGGTTCCAGGAAATGACGCCCACGGCTGTTTCCCAGATCCTGGAACAGTTCACCCGGGTGGTTTCCATGGTGGTCCTGGCCTGGCTGCTGCTGCCTCAGGGACTGGCCATGGGAGCGGCCGGAGCAGCTTTCGGGGCTGTCCCCGGTGCCGTGGCCAGCCTGGGGATCCTGCTGTGGTTCTATTACCGGCAGCAGCAGCGCTGGCGGCAGGAGGAGCTGTGCCCGGGACCTTCGGAAGAGCTGTCCCTGGGTTCCACGGCCTGGCAGCTGATTTCCCTGGCACTGCCGGTGACCTGCGCCAATCTGATGGTGCCCGTGGTCAGCGGCATCGAGATGATCCTGGTACCGGACCGGCTGCTGGCCGCCGGATTTACGGTGGCAGCCTCCACACGGGGGCTGGGCTACCTTTCCGGGATGGCCATGCCTCTGGTGAACATGGGGACAATCCCCACCAATTCCCTGGCGGCCTCTGTGGTGCCCGCCGTGGCGGAAGCCAAAGCCAAAGGCCGGAGGGACCTGCTGGAGAACAAGACGAAACGGGCTTTCCGGTTCTTCCTGCTGCTGAACGTACCGGCGGCGGTGGGAGTGTACCTGCTGGGCACGCCCATTTCCCAGGTATTGTACGGGACCCGGTTCGCCGGGCCGGCCATTACGGCCCTGGCCCCGGCCATCCTGTTCCTGGGGCTCCACCAGGTGTCCACGGCCCTGCTCCAGGGGCTGGGCCATACCCGGGTACCCATGTGCAACATGCTGTTGAGCCTGATCGTAAAGGTGGGACTGCTGTGGACCCTGACGGCCATACCGGCTTATAACATCCGGGGCGCCGCCTGGGCTACGGATGCCAACCTGGCAGCCGCCGGGCTGGCCAACCTGGGTTTTCTCTACTACACCGACCGGCTGACCCTGCCCTGGAAGGACCTGGTCCGTATCACAGTTTCGGCTGTGGTCATGGGCGGAGCAGTGTACGCGCTGGGTCCGATGCTCAGCGGGGTGCTTTCCAACAGGATCCTGTGGCTCATGGCGGAAGTGATGCTGGGGGCTGGGGTCTACGGCCTGATGCTGGTATTGACCCGGGAGCTGCGGATTTCAGATTTCAAGAGGAGAGAACAACCATGAAAACACTCCATGAAAAAGGCATCCACGAAAAAGGGGTGCTGGACCTTCGGCCGCTCATCGAACTGGTGCGGGTGCTGCGGGAACCCGGGGGCTGTCCCTGGGACCGTGTGCAGACCCATGCCACCATGCGCCGGGAGCTGGTGGAAGAAGTATACGAAATGCTGGAAGCCATCGACGATGACAATGTGGCCGGCATGCGGGAAGAAATGGGGGATGTGCTCCTCCAGGTGGTGTTCCATGCCCGCCTGGCCGAGGAAGAGGGCCTGTTTACCATGCAGGACGTGATCGACGACGTGGTGAAGAAACTGGTCCACCGGCACCCCCATGTATTCGGCCATACCCGGGTCAGCGGCGCCGGTGAGGTCATGGAGAACTGGGAGACCCTGAAGGCCCAGGAAAAGACCGAACGGACCCATGCCCTGGATGGCATCGCCAAAGGGCTGCCGGCGCTCATGCGGGCGTACAAGCTCTGTGCCAGGGCCGCGAAAACCGGTTTTGACTGGCCGGATGCAGCCTCTGCCTGGAAGAAGGTGCAGGAAGAGGAAAAAGAGCTCCAGCAGGCAGTTGCAGCCTCTGACAGAGATGCCACAGAGGAGGAACTGGGCGATCTGTTCTTCGCCCTGGCCGTGTACACCCGCAAACTGGACCTGGAACCGGAAACCACCCTGAACCGGGCCAACAATAAGTTCCAGAAACGGTTCGAAGCCCTGGAAGCCCAGGTGAAGGCCGAAGGAAAGGATTGGAAGGAACTTTCCCTGGAAGAGCTGGAAAATCGCTGGCAGCAGGCCAAAAAAGTCTCGAAACGCCCTTGACAATCCCCTGAAACCCTGTTCCCATGCGGGTTTTTCAAGATTTTCCCAAAAAAGGCGTGCAATTTTCCAGTGTTTGTGCTAATATGACCATAGTCAGGCGCCACAACGTAGGCGCAATACCTATTTAGGAGGATTTTCTTATGAACAAAAGTGAATTGATCTCTGAAGTTGCGTCTAAAACCGCACTGCCCAAAAAAGATGCTGAAAAAGCTGTCAACGCCTTCATCGATACGGTAAAAGAAGCGGTTGCCAACAAAGATAAAGTACAGCTGATCGGCTTCGGCACGTTTGAAGCTCGTGTACGCAACGCCCGCAACGGGAAGAATCCTCGCACTGGCGAAACCATTAAAATCGCAGAAGCCAATGTTCCTGCTTTCAAAGCTGGCAAGGCTTTCAAGGATGCCGTCAACAAATAAGAGGCAGACTCCGCAACCTGATGCCCCGGCATCAGGTTGCTTTTTTATCCAGGCAGCATGACGGATATTGTCTCAAGAGGGAAGGGCAAGCGTATGATTTCCAAAGACAAGACCCAGAAGCGCTTTCTGATCCTGGTCCTGTTCTGCTGCCTGCCACTGATCGTCAGTGCAGTCCACCAGGGCTACCGGATCTTCCAGATCCATCAGGAAAGTGTACGGACCGAGAAAAAAGTCGAAAAACTGAAAAAAGAAAATGCCGCCCTGGCAGAAGAAAAACAAAACCTGGGCGATCTGAAATATATTGAAAAAGTGGCTCGGGATGAGCACAATATGGTAGGGAAGAACGAAATTCCCCTGTTCATGGTAAAAAATAACCAGGGTTCCAAATAGGAATCCTGGTTATTTTTTGTTCCTTAGCAAGTATGACAAGAGAAGCATCCGGGGAGCAAGCCGGCTTGTCGCCGCCGGGCAGGGCACCCCTTGCCGACGCAAAGTCGCCTCCCTGCCATTTTCTGCCTCGCCGTTCCAATCCGCCTTCCGCCAACGCGCTTCGCTTGAACGAGGCTCACGGCGGATGAGCGAAACAGAAAATGGCTTTACGCTCGGCTCCATGGTCGGCCAGCGGCACCCTGCCCGCCTGAGGGAGTACGGTATCGCTATGATCTCAACGCTGTAGGGGTCAATCGTCCTGATCGACCCGCTTACAGACCTGCCTGGCGTGCAAAAAATTCTCTCCCAATCACTACCCACTATCCACCAGCCACTGAAAAAGAGGTTGTGATTTTCACAACCCCTTTTTTGTTTTTTATTCTTCTTTCCCGAACACCTTTTCCTTCAGCGCCTTACCCGTCCTGGTTACAGCCAGGCCGCCGCCGGCGGTTTCTTTCAGGCTGGCAGGCAGGGCATTGCCCACCGCCTGCATGGCTTCGATGCATTCGTCCACAGGGATGCAGGAATGGATCCCGGACAGGGCCATGTCGGCGGAGGAGAAGGCGATGACCACGCCACTGGCATTCCGTTTGATGCAGGGGATTTCCACCAGTCCGGCCACCGGGTCGCATACCAGTCCCAGCTGGTTGGCAATGGCCATGGCACAGGCATCAGCTGCCTGCCGGGGCGTTCCCCCGGCCAGTTCTACCAGAGCCGCTGCCGCCATCCCGGAGGCACTGCCACATTCAGCCTGGCAGCCGCCCTGGGCACCGGCGATGCAGGCGTTCTGGGCGATGACCATGCCGAAGGCACCGGCGGTGAAGATGGACATAATCACGTCCTTCCGATCCGCCCCTTTTTCTTCCAGCATGGTCAGCAGGCACCCGGGCAGGATGCCGCAGCTGCCGGCAGTGGGGGTGGCCACGATCCGGCCCATGGAGGCGTTGCAGCCGGCCACGGACAGAGCCCGGGCAATGGCGTGATTGAGGAAGGTGCCGGCCAGGCCGCCGCCGGTCTGTTTCACGTATTCGTTCATTTTCCAGCCTTCGCCGCCGGTGAGCCCGGAGGTGGACTTCTGGTCCTTCCGGGAACCGAATTTCACGGCATCGCTCATCACGTCCAGGTCCGTGGACATTTTATCGAACAGTTCCTCCGGCCGCTGTTCCAGGGCTTCTGCCTGGTCGGCCAGTACCAGTTCGCTGATTTTCCGGCCGCTCTTTTCGGCGGCTTCTACAAGTTCTGCAATGGATGAATAGCTAAACATAGGGCCCTCCTTAAATGGCACGGATCAGGATCACGTTGGTGACATTCTGTACGGAACGGATATCATCGATCATCCCTGCAGGAGGCATGCCGTCGATTTCAATGGTCATCATGGCGATGCCGCCTTTCACCGGACGGGACAGCTTGAAGTTGCCGATGTTCACATCCTTGTATTTTTGCCACATGATGTTGGTCACCGCTGCGATGACCCCCGGACGATCGTAATGGGGCACCAGGATGGTGTTGTGTTCACCGGTGAAGTCCACCTTCATGCCGTTGATGTAATCCACCCGGATGTTGCCGCCGCCGATGCTGGCCCCCTGTACCGTGCATTTGGTGCCGTTCACACCGGTCACCATGATCCGGGCCGTATTGGGATGGGTGTTGGGGATATCCTTTGGAATGAAGTGGTAGGTAATGCCTTCCTGGTCCGCAATCTTGAAGATACTGCGGATTTCAGAGGAATAGCTGTGGTAGCCCAGCACGCCGGCCAGCAGGGCCCGGTCGGTGCCATGGCCCTTGTAGGTACGGGCAAAGGAACCGGACAGTTCCACTGTCACGTCCTGGGGCTTTTCGTTGTTCATGACCTTGTTGGCCACCCGCCCCAGCCGGCAGGCACCGGCTGTATGGGAACTGGAGGGACCGATCATCACCGGTCCGATGATATCGAATATATTCATGATGTACCTCCTGAAAGGAATAGAAAAACGCTCTGCTCTTTTCTTTGGCTTCCTGGCAATGTCCTTGTACGTCAGAAAGGATAGCAACGAAGGGAGTCGGTGTCAAGTATTCGCTGCAGGGATGAAAGAAAGTGGGAGAAAAGAGCAGAGCGTTTTCAGCAGAAATTATTTTTTGATCCAGGTTTTGTAGATTTTGTCCACCACAACGGCAATGGCATTATCTCCGGATACGTTGCAGGCAGTCCCGAAGGAATCCTGGGTGATGTACAGCGCAACCATCAGGGCACAGATGGGACCGTTGGGGTCACCCAGCTCTTTGCCGAAGATCATCCACAGGAAGGGCAGGGCCGTCATGATGGAGCCGCCGGGAGCACCCGGAGAAGCCACCATGGCAACGCCCAGGGTCATAATGAAGGGTACGACCGTGCCCAGGTGGATGGGGATCTGGTACATCAGACAGACCGCCGTTGCACAGGCTGTAATGGTGATCATGGAACCGCACATATGGATGTTGGCGCACAGGGGAATGACGAAGTTGCGGATCTGTTCACAGACTCCATCCGCTTTGGAGCATTCCAGGTTGACAGGGATGGTGGCGGCGGAAGACTGGGTCCCCAGGGCTGTGGTATAGCCGGGGATCTGGTTCTTCATCAGCGTGAAGGGGTTTTTGCCGCTGAAGGAGCCGGCCACCATGAATTGTACGAACAACAGGAACAGATGCATGGCGATGACCACCAGGAAAACTTTCCATAATACACTCAGGATGACGAAGGTCTTGCCGGAACGGGTCATGTCCACAAAGGTACCGCAGATGTACAGCGGCAGCAGGGGGACGATGGCGTGGGTCAGGACCTGGTCGATGATGGCAGAGAAATCTTTGAAGCTGTTATACAGGGTATCCCCGATGGTCTTGCCCCGCAGGGAAGACAGGCACAGGCCGATGATGAAGGCCAGCACCACAGCGGAAATGGTGTCCAGGATGGGCGGGATGGCAATGGTGAAGAACGGCGGCAGGCTCTTGCCGGCGGTTTTGGCCAGTTCATCCAGTACCCCGGCGCTGATGAAGGACGGGAACAGGTTGTCAGCCACAAAGAAGGAGAAGGTACCGCCCACCAGGGTGGAACCGTACGCGATGCAGGCAGTGATCAGCAGCAGTTTGCCGGCGCCCTGGCTCAGGTCCGCGATGCCCATGGTCACATAGGCCAGGATCATCAAGGGAATGACGAATTTCAAAAAGTTACTGAAGATGCCGGATAAGGTCACGACGGTGCGGCATACATCTTCGGGCAGATACTGTCCGATCAGGATACCAATGATGATGGCAATGATAATTTTTGGTACAAGACCGAGTTTCATGAAAATAAACCTCCCCTGAAATTGCAAACCTCATTCCCGCCGGCAGGGAACGATGCGTTTGACTTTTCTGTGTATTCAGTGTACTATGAGCACAGGCATAAATCAAATTAATAAACTCGATTGATTCGATGAAAAAAATTGATAATTGAAAGGAATCCTTGACAAAATGGAACTAAGACAGTTAAAGAGCTTTCTGAAAATTGCGGAAGTGCAAAGTTTTTCAGAAGCAGCAAAAGAAATGGGATACTCACAGTCCGCTCTGAGTGTACAAATACATTCTCTGGAACAGGAACTGGGGGTGAAGCTGTTTGATCGGATGGGCAGACAGGTGACGTTGACACCTCCCGGGGAAGAACTGTCCCGAAGGGCCCAGCCCATCCTCCAGGAAGTGGACGAACTGGAGGGGGTCATGCACGATCGGCCTCCGGCAGCGGCCCTGCGGCTGGGCATGATCGAAAGCCTGTGCAAGGCCCGGATGCCACAGATGGTGGACTATGTGTCCCGGCACTATCCCCAGCTCCACATCACCATCACCATCGATTCCCCCAGTGTGCTGCTGGATGCCATGAACCACAACAAGGTGGACCTGGTCTATGTGCTGGACAAACCTCTCTATGATACAAAATGGGTGAAAGTGTTCCAGCGCCGGGAAAATATCGTATTCGTCGCTTCCATTGATTCCCCTTTGGCCGCCCGGAAGGACATCCCCCTGGAAGAGGTGATCCGCCAGCCCTTTTTCCTGACGGAAAAGGCCGACAACTATCGGCTGAGCCTGGACCAGCACCTGGCCGCCCGGCAGCTGGCCCTGGATCCTCTCCTGGAAGTGAGCGATACCGGGTTCATCCTGGACATGGTCCAGCGGAACCTGGGGCTTTCCTTCCTGCCCCAGTATGTGGTGGAGAACAGCATCTATCGGGACCAGCTCCAGGTGCTGGACGTGAAGGATTTCCGCATGCACATGTACCGGCAGCTGTTCTACCATAAGGACAAATGGCTGACCCAGGCCATGAAGCTGTTCCTTTCCATGGCCGGGGGGCCGGAAGGCGGGGGAACCGGGGGAAGATCCTCCGGGAATTTGCTGGAAAAACCGCTCTGACCCTTGCACCGGATGGGGGAGTATGATATAATTGTCAAGCGTTAATGTCGGGATATATTAATGCAAGTTTGAGAAAGAGGTGTTTGAAGAATGAAAAAAGGAATTCATCCTAACTACGGTGAATGCACCGTAATTTGTGGCTGCGGGAATACATTCAAAACTGGTAGTGTGAAAAAGGAACTGCGCGTGGACGTTTGCTCCAAGTGCCATCCTTTCTTCACTGGCAAACAGCGTGATATGAGCGCTCAGGGCCGGATCCAGAAATTCAACAAACGGTACGGCAAAGACGCAAAATAAAAAAAGCGCACGGAAAAGGAGTGACTTGCAGACGCTGCAGCACTCCTTTTGTTGTATCTGAAAGCGGATAAAGGAGCGTGTATGGGACATAAATTGAGCGTCGGTGGCCAGGCGGTCATCGAGGGCGTGATGATGCGGGGACCGGGGAAGATCGCCGTGGCAGTGCGCAAACCCAATGGGGAGATTACCGTGGACCTGAAACCTGCCGGCAGCATCAGCGACCGGTATCCCATCCTGAAGAAACCTTTCCTGCGGGGGGTGGTTTCCCTGGTGGAATCCCTGGTCTACGGCATGAAGGCCCTGTCTTTTTCGGCCCAGGCCTCCGGGGAGGAAGAGGAGGAAAAGATGAGCAGCCTGGAACTGGCCGGGACCATTGCCTTCTCTGTGGGGCTGGCCATCCTGCTGTTTGTGGTGCTGCCCACGGGAGCCATGAAGCTGCTCCAGAATGCGGGGATGCATCCGGTGGTGCTGAACCTGTGCGAAGGGTTGCTGCGGCTCTGCATTTTCCTGCTCTACATCTGGGGAATCTCCCGCCAGAAAGACATCCAGCGGGTGTTCCAGTACCACGGAGCGGAGCACAAGACCATCTATACCTATGAACACGGACTGCCCCTGCGGGTGGAGAATGTGCGGCCCTTTTCCACGCTGCACCCCCGCTGCGGCACCAATTTCCTGATGATCGTCATGCTCATCAGCATCTTCATCTTTACGTTCCTGGGCTGGCCCAGCCTGTGGGAGCGGATCCTTTCCCGGATCCTGCTCATGCCGGTGGTGGCAGGTCTCAGCTACGAAATCATCCGGTTTGCCGGTAAGCACATGGACAAGCCCTGGGTGCGGACGGCCATCCTGCCCGGGCTGGCCCTGCAGAAGCTGACTACCCGGCAGCCGGACGACGATCAGATCGAGGTGGCCATCGCTTCTCTGAAAGCGGTGCTGCCGCCGGAAGAAATCATTGAATAATGGGGAATATATATGTTTGAGAATATGGATAAACTGCAGGAGCTGGAAGACAAGTATCTGGATCTGGAAGCCAAGATCAGCGATCCGGAGATCATTGCCCGGCAGGACCAGTGGCAGAAATATACCCGGGCCCATTCCAAACTGACAGAGATTGTCACGGTGTATCGGGAATACAAGAAACTGGCCCAGTCCTGGAAGGAAGACCAGGAAATCGTCAAGGCAAAGGAAGATCCGGAACTGGCGGCCATGGCCGAAGAGGAGCTGAAGGAACTCCAGCCACAGATCGAAGCGTACGAAGACAGGCTCACCATCCTGCTGCTGCCCAAAGATCCCAACGATGAGAAGAACATCATCATGGAGATCCGGGCCGGGGCCGGTGGCGATGAAGCAGCTCTGTTCGCCGGGGACCTGTTCCGCATGTACACCCGCTATGCCGAGCAGAAGGGATGGAAGGTGGAACTGATGGACTCCAGTCCCACCGGACTGGGCGGCTTCAAGGAAGTGGTGTTCATGGTCAGTGGTACCGATGTGTACAGCCACATGAAGTTCGAAAGCGGTGTCCATCGGGTGCAGCGGGTACCGGAAACGGAAGCCCAGGGCCGGGTGCACACGTCCACGGTGACGGTGGCCGTCATGCCCGAGGCCCAGGAAGTGGATGTGGACCTGAACATGAATGACGTGCGGGTGGACTATTACCGGGCCAGCGGTGCCGGCGGCCAGCACGTGAACAAAACGTCTTCCGCTGTGCGGATGACCCATCTGCCCACGGGCATCGTGGTCCAGTGCCAGAACGAACGGAGCCAGCTCCAGAACCGGGAAAAATGCATGCAGATGCTGCGGGCACGGCTCTATGAGATGGAAACGGAAAAACAGCAGGAGGCCCTGGATGCGGACCGGAAGAGCCAGGTGGGGACCGGGGACCGGAGTGAACGGATCCGGACCTACAACTATCCCCAGGGCAGGGTCACCGATCACCGGATCGGTCTGACCCTGCACAAACTGACGGACATCATCAACGGGGATCTGGACGAGCTGCTGGGCGCTCTTATGAATGCCGAGCAGGTCAAAAAACTGCAGCAGGTGAAATAAATGCAGGAACAGAAGACGGTTTGGACCATTTTGAAGATCCTGGACTGGACCCGGCAGTACTTTGCCTCCAAAGGGGTGGAGAACCCGCGCCTGGATGCGGAAGTGCTGCTTTGTGCGGTGCTCCGCAAAAGCCGGATCCAGCTGTACACCAATTTCGACGAGCCCCTGCAGGAAAACGAACTGAAGCAGTATCGGACCTACGTGGCCCGGCGGGCCGCCCGGGAACCGGTGGCCTACATCCTGGGGAAAAAGGGCTTCATGGACTATGAGTTCAAGGTGACCAGGGATACCCTGATCCCCCGGCCGGAAACCGAGCTGCTGGTGGAGAACCTGATCCGGCTCAACAGAGAGAAGGGACCCCGGCGGATCCTGGATCTGGGCTGCGGCAGCGGGGCCATCATCGACTCCCTGCTGGGCGGTTTGCCGGAAGCCACCGGGATGGCCGTGGACATCAATCCCGGCGCCGTGGCGGTGACCCGGGAGAACGCAGAAACCATCGGGGTGGCGGACCGGCTGGAAGTGCTGGTTTCCGACCTGTATGCCAGGGTGCCCCGAGAGCCCAAATTCCAGGTGGTGGTCTCCAATCCGCCCTATATCCCGGAAGGAGATCTGCCAGGGCTGCAGCAGGAAGTGCAGAAGGAACCCCGGGCTGCCCTGGACGGGGGAAAAGATGGGCTGGATTTCTATCGGCGGATCCTGGAGGACATCTGGCAGGTACTGGACCCCAGAGGCATGGTGGCCTTTGAAATCGGCATCCATGAAGGGGAGCCGGTGGCGGAATTGTGCCGGAAAGCCGGTTTCGATTGTGTGAAAGTCTGCAGAGACTATGGTGATGTGGAACGGATGGTCTTTGCCGGGAAAGGGGATTCGGACTATGGTCACGAAATACTGGAAATTAAAGAACGATGAACCGCTGGAACCTCAGCTGGAGCAGGCTGCCCAGCTGCTGCGGGAAGGCGAAGTGGTGGCGTTCCCTACAGAGACCGTTTACGGTCTGGGAGCTGACGGCCTGAACGGGGATGCCTGCCGGAAAATCTATGCAGCCAAGGGGCGGCCGGCGGACAATCCGCTGATCCTGCACATCAGCGAAATGGAGGAAATCGAGCCCCTGACCTCCGGGCTGTCTCCCATGGCGAAGAAGCTGATGGCGGCTTTCTGGCCAGGGCCCATGACCCTGATCGTACCCAAGTCCTCCATCATCCCGGAAGTGGTGACGGCAGGCCAGGAAACGGTGGCAGTCCGGTTCCCCAGCAACCAGGTGGCCCGGAAACTGATCCATCTGGCCGGCCGGCCCATTGCAGCGCCTTCTGCCAACAAAAGCGGCAAGCCCAGTCCCACCAATGCCCGGGATGTTCTCCAGGATATGGACGGGGTCATCGGCGGCGTGCTGGACGGCGGCAGCTGTGACATCGGGGTGGAGAGCACCATCATCGATACCACCGGTCCTGTTCCGGTGATCCTCCGCCCGGGCGGCATCACCGAAGAAATGATCCAGGAGGTCATGGGGGACGTGAAGCTGGATCCGGGGCTGGTGCGTCCTGATCAGAAGCCCAAAGCCCCGGGGATGAAGTACCGTCATTATGCGCCCAAGGCGCCCATGTACCTGATCGAAGGACCGGAAGCCGGACTGGGAGTGATCCGGGCAGCCATACTGGCGGAAGCCGGCGGCCTGAAGGTGGGGGTGCTGGCCCTGGATGAGACCATCAAACACCTGCCCCGGGTCCATCCCAATCTGGTGATCTGTGACGGGGGCCATGACCTGGCTTCCCTGGCGGAGAACCTGTACACGGAGCTGCGGGAATTCGACCGGCAGCAGGTGGATGTGATCCTGGGTGAAGGGGTGGCTACCCATGACCTGGGACTGGCCATCATGAACCGGATGCGCAAGAGCGCCGGGCACAATATCCTGGTGTACGAAAACGGCCTGTACCGTCTCCAGAGCGGCCAGGCACCGGAATTCCTCCAGGCCATGCTGGAATGAATCAGGGGAACTGACGTACAAGGTGCGCCAGTTCCCTTTTTGTGATACAATATTCCTGATATGCAGGAATGCATTTGGATGAAAATAAGGGGGCCAATGGATATGAAAATTATGATCGGCTGTGATCACGGCGGTTTTGAATTGAAGCAGGTACTGATCAAATACCTGCAGGACAAAGGCTATGAAGTGGAAGATGCCGGGTCCTACACCCCGGAGCGGGTGGACTATCCGGACTATGCTGAAAAAGTGGGCAAAGCAGTGGCGGCCGGCAAGGCAGAACAGGGCATCCTGATCTGCGGCACCGGCCTGGGCATGAGCATCGCTGCCAATAAGATCCACGGCATCCGGGCCGCTGTCTGCGGGGACTGCTACAGCGCCGAAAAGGCCCGGGAACACAACAATGCCAACATCCTGTGCCTGGGCGCACGGGTCCTGGGCACCGGCCTGGCCGAACAGATCGTGGACGCCTATCTGGGCGCTTCCTTCCTGGGCAGTTACCATACCCAGCGGGTAGAAAAGATCATGGCCCTGGAGAAATAAAAAGCGGGTGATCGTATGAGCGAAACCATGAATCTGGAAAAAATCGCACAGGAAATCGAGGAAGATGCGGAAGAACTGATCAGCGTAGCCAAGGCCAGATCCGGTCAGGTCTTCGTGGTGGGCTGCAGCAGCAGTGAAGTGCTGGGCAACAGAATCGGCACCGGCGGCTCCATGAAGCTGGCCAGGGTGCTGTATACCACCTTGCACAAGGTCTGCCGCAAACACAAGTTGATCCTGGCAGCCCAGTGCTGTGAGCATCTGAACCGGGCCCTGGTGGTGGACCGGAAGGCCATGGAAAAATTCGGCTGGCAGCAGGTCACCGTACGGCCCATCGAACACGCCGGCGGCGCTTTTGCAGCCAATGCCTACAATGAACTGAAGAACCCGGTGGTGGTGGAAGAAATCCAGGCCGATCTGGGACTGGATATCGGCCAGACCCTGATCGGCATGCACCTGAAACGGGTGGCCGTCCCGGTACGGCTGTCCCGGAAGAAACTGGGCAGTGCCATCCTTACGGCAGCACGCACCCGTCCGCCTCTGATCGGCGGGGAACGGGCCGTCTACAAATAAAGTTTCCGGCTGGTCCAGCGGGACATTCCATTGGAGGAGGAACGACATGAATCAACAACCTTTGAATCAGGCTGATCCTCAGGTAGCGGCAGCTATCGGAGAAGAACTGGGAAGACAACGGCATAAGATCGAACTGATCGCATCGGAGAACTTCGTCTCTCCGGCTGTGATGCAGGCCATGGGGACTGTCCTCACCAACAAATATGCGGAAGGATATCCCGGCCACCGGTACTATGGCGGCTGCGAATTCGTGGATAAAGTGGAAGAACTGGCCCGGCAGAGAGCCTGCCAGCTGTTCGGTGCGGAACATGCCAACGTACAGCCCCACTGCGGCGCCAACGCCAACCTGGCTGCCTTCTTCGCCTTTGTGAAGCCCGGTGATACGGTCATGGGCATGAATCTGTCCGAAGGCGGGCACCTGTCCCACGGATCCCCTGTCAACATTTCCGGCAAATACTTCCATATCGTTCTCTACGGCGTGGATCCGGAAACGGAACGGATCGACTATGACAAACTGGAAAAGATTGCGAAAGAATGCCGGCCGAAGATGATCATCGGTGGTGCCAGCGCCTATCCCCGGATCATCGACTTTGAACGGATGGCGGCCATCGCCCATGAAGTGGACGCCGTCCTGATGATCGATATGGCCCACATTGCCGGCCTGGTGGCTGCCGGACTGCATCCCAGCCCGGTTCCCTATGCGGACGTGGTGACCACCACCACCCACAAGACCCTGCGCGGGCCCCGGGGCGGCATGATCCTGTGCCCGGAAAAATATGCCAAGCAGGTTGACAAGGCAGTATTCCCCGGCACCCAGGGCGGCCCGCTGATGCACATCATTGCAGCCAAGGCCGTTGCGCTGGGAGAAGCCCTGAAACCGGAATTCAAGGAATACCAGAAACAGATCATCAAAAACGCCGCTGCCATGGCGGATGAACTGACGAAACAGGGACTGCGGCTGGTTTCCGGCGGCACCGACAACCATCTGGTGCTGGTGGATACCCGGTCCAAGAACCTGACCGGCAAGGATGCGGAACATATGCTGGATGCCATTGGCATCACCTGCAACAAGAACACCATCCCCAACGATCCGGAAAGCCCCTTCGTCACCAGCGGTATCCGTCTGGGTGCCCCTGCTGCCACCACCCGCGGCTTCAAGGAAGACGATTTCCGGGAAGTGGCCAGGATCATCGGCCTGGTGCTGAGCAATCCCGGCAGGGAAGAAGCCCAGAAAGAAGCAGCCGGCCGGGTGGCTGCCCTGTGTGAAAAATATCCCCTGTATCCGAATCTGTAATTGGGAAAGGAGCCCGAAATCCATGCAAGTCCATGTTGTGAACCATCCCCTGATCAAAGAAAAGATGACCCATTTGCGGGATAAAAAGACCCAGCCCCGGAACTTCCGGCGCCTGCTGGACGAAATTGCCCAGCTGCTGCTGTTCGAAGTGACCCGGGATCTGCCCCTGCGGGAAACGAAAGTGACCACGCCTCTGGCGGAAACCACCGGATATGAACTGGCGGTCAGCGGCATCACGGTAGTACCCATCCTGCGGGCCGGTCTGGGATTCCTGGATGCGGTGCTGGATCTGATCCCCGAAGCACGGGTAGGACACATCGGCCTGACCCGGGACGAGGAGACACTGGAACCCATCAAATACTATTGCAAGATCCCCAAGGACAAGGATGCGGAGATCATCCTGATCGACCCCATGCTGGCAACCGGCGGCAGTGCCGCTGCGGCCCTGACCATGCTGAAAGCGGACGGGTATAAACACTTCCGCTTCATGTGTCTGGTGGCTGCACCGGAAGGGGTGGAACTGGTGAACAGGGAACATCCGGACGTGCCCATCTATACGGCTGCCCTGGATGACCATCTGAATGAACATGGTTACATTGTACCGGGCCTGGGCGATGCCGGGGACCGGGTATTCGGAACGGTGGAATAAAAATGGACAGACCCGATTGGGATAGTTACTTTATGGAAATCGCCGAGGTGGTTTCCAAACGATCCACCTGTCTGAGACGGAAGGTGGGCGCTGTGCTGGTGAAGGATCGGCAGATCCTGGCCACCGGGTATAACGGGACCCCCAAGGGCCTGCCCCACTGCGAAGAAGTGGGGTGCCTGCGGGAGAAACTCCATGTGCCCAGTGGACAGAACCATGAACTGTGCCGGGGCATCCATGCGGAACAGAACGCGGTGATCCAGGCGGCGGTCAACGGGGTATCCACCCAGGGGGCCACACTCTACTGTACCCATCAGCCCTGTGTGGTGTGCTCCAAAATCCTGATCAACGCCGGGATCAAACGGATCGTGTACGCCCATCCCTATCCGGACAAGCTGGCCCAGGAAATGCTCCACAGCGACACGGCATTGCAGCTGGAAGAATTCCATAAGAAATGAAAAAAATGAGACTGTCTGAGGACAGTCTCATTTTTTGTCGTCCATCTGCGGCTGGGACGGTTCGATCCCTTCCAGCAATTTCTCCACATTCTCCGTATCGTACTCGATCTGTTCCGACCAGCGGCGGGCGGCTTCCAGCGGGTCGCCGGTGAGGGCCGCCTTCAGGAAGATGTACTGGGTGCTCTGGCGGGCATACTGGATCAGGGTTTCCGGCCCGTACGCGTCCAGCTTGTCCAGCTGGCGGTAGAGGATGAAATGGTAGAACCGGTCAAACAGGTCGGGATCACAGGTTGCCGTGTAAGCCTGCTGCCGGGTCATCAGGAGGGGAAGCTGTTCCGGCAGCTGCTCCATTTCCCTGGTCCAGGCAGGGTCGATGGGCTCTGTTTCCGCCAGCTGCTGTAAGATTTTTTTTGTTTCTGCTTCCGTAAGGATGGGCCTGAAATGATCCAGTTCCGCCGGGATGGGACCCCAGCCCATGTCCTCCAGCAGTTCCGGAAGGGTGCAGCGCTCTCCCGTATCTTCATTCCGGAACTGGATGGGCCCCTTCAGTCTGCCCAGGATTTCACAGGTCTCCTCGCAGCACAACCCGGTTCCGCACAGGGTGTATTCCTCGATTTCGTCGTCCACGTGGGTGAAGAACCGGGGATGGACGGCGCAGATGTCACACAGGGCATCGTCCCCCAGTTCCTTCACCACCTGGCACAGTCCGTCCGGTTCCAGCAGGGGGCAGAAGCCCCTGTCATTCAGCCTGAAATGCCATCCTTCCCGGCTTTTCTCCATGGAAGCCCGCAACTTTTCGCCCAGAGGTCCCTCCAGGTGCTGGTAATAGGCAGCCGTATCCTCGTCGATGTCGATGATCCAAACCTGGCAGCAGGTGTGCCGGCAGGCACCTCCCTTGCAGTGGAAATCGTTGAATCCGTCCGGAATCAGAGAAATCATAAGCCCAGCCTCTTTTCCTATGTGATGGAATCCATTATATCATGAAAAATCCCGGCACTTGGGGAAAACATTGGAATTTTCTTGACGATGTATGGTAAAATATAAGCTAGTGAATTGTGAGTCATGACTTGTTTCATAAGAAACAGCCAGAGAAGTACGAGGGGATTTGTATGATCAAGAGAGAAAAAACTGCCTTGGAAGCGGAGTTCCATCCGTATAAGACGCGGACAGGGGGAGCCACCGTTACGGTATTCGTGCCGTACGACTGTCAGAACCACTGCCCCTTCTGTGTCAATAAAGAAGAATATGCCGATGCCACCGGCTTTTCCCTGGAGGCCATCTGCCACAGCATTGAGACCATGGACAAGATGACCCCCTACTGTGATTTCGTCTTTACCGGGGGTGAGCCTCTGGCCAATCTGAAAAGCCTGCAGGTGATGCTGGACAAGGTGTCGCCCACCCATCACATCTACATCAACACCACCCTGCCGGTAAATGTCCATCAGACCGAGGCGGAACTGCTGGCGTTCCTGGACCGTAACGCCGACAAGATCAGCTGCCTGAACATTTCCCGCCATATGCAGCATTACGTGGAAGAATCCAACGATGCCCTGCTGGCCAAACTGCCGGTACGGTTCCGGATCAACTGCGTGCTGTACAAGAAGTATCCCCGGGAACAGCTGATCCCCTTCATGGAACGGTTCCGCCGAGTCCATGCACCTTCCATCCAGTTCCGGTTCGATTACACGGAGACCACCCCGGAGAATCTGTATGACGAGCCCCATGACCAGATCCTGAAAGATCTGAAACAGGTGGCCTGCTATACGGGCCTGGACGGCTGCCGGATGCGGTGCGGGTTCCATTTCAGGTACAAGGACCTGGAACTGGTGTACCACAAGACATTGCCGTACAGCACCATTGTGGAAAAAGATCCGGAAGACGGCAAAGTATATGCCATCCTGTACGATATCCTGATCAAGCAGAACGGTCGGATCGATTCCGACTGGGATGGTACGGTCATGGATCTGGATGCCTATGCCCGCTGCAAATTCGAACCCTACGATTTGAAGTGGCTGGAGCGGGTATCTCCCAAACAGATCGAAGAGGAAAAGGAAGAGCTGCTGCAGGCTGAACCCTGTACCGCCATGTAACTGGAAACGCTGTGGAAATATTTTTTTCACAGCTTTTTTTTGCTATAATAAGGAAGATTTGTAGAAAAGCAGAAGGGAAGGATTCTTATGAAACTGGAAGACGTACGCAAAAAAATCGATGCCATCGATCCCCAGCTGCGGCAGCTGCTGATGGAACGGATGGACTGCTCCAAACTGGTGGCTGAGGCCAAACAGGCCGCCGGCGAAACCAATATCTACCGGGCCGACCGGGAACAGGCCATCCTGCAGCGCCTGAGCCAGGGTGTGCCGGAGGACCGCAAGCCCGAATACCTGGCCGTGGTGCGCAAGATCATGGAAACCAGCCGCATGTACCAGTACGGCATGCTGTTCGACTGGAATCCCCAGCTGTTCGCTGACCTGGCCAGGGATATCCAGATCAAAGCCGACGGGACCAAAGTGGTGGTGCGCATGACCCGTCCGGATCAGCCCAATGCCATGAGCAGCATCCTGAATATGGTGGGGGATTACGGCTACAACATGCAGTATATGCAGCTCCTGAGTTTCAACCGGCCCGAGAAGACGGTCACCTTCGACCTGACCATTCTGGGCAATCTCAGCGAAACCAACATGCAGAAGCTCATGTTCCAGCTGTCCAAAGAAAGCCAGGACTTTAAGATCCTGGCCTGTGAGTAAGGGGCGGCCATGAGCAAATCCACGAAAGATTGGCTCTGGCTGGTGATCTCTCTGGCGGCCGGATTCGCTGTGCGCCTCTTTCCGGCACCATCTCCCCTGACTCCGGAAGGGCTGGCGGTGCTGGGCATCTTCCTCAGCTCCCTGCTCATGTGGATCACCATTTCCATCGACTGGCCCAGCCTGATCACCATTTTCCTGCTGGGCTTTTTGCCCCATTTCGGTTTTGCGGGTACGCTGAAAGGGACCTTCGGGAATACCACTGTGGCTTTCCTGCTGTTTACTTTCATGCTGGTATACCCCCTGTCCAAGACCCACTTTGTCCGGCGCTGCACCGTGACCTTCATTACCAATGCCATTGCCCGGCGGGGTCCCTGGTCCTTTGTCAGCTTCCTGTTCTTCGCAGTCACCTTCATGGGCCTGTTCATCTCGCCCTCTGTACTGTTCGTGGCCTTCATGCCTTTTCTGGAGGATATCTTCCAGGTGCTGGAGCTGAAGAAAGGGAGTCCCTCTGCCAACATGATCATGCTGGGAACGGCCTTCTGCATCAGCCTGTCCTCCGGTATGACCGCCATCGGCCACGTGTGGCCCACCATGGCCATCGGGTACTATACGGCGGCTACCGGCCGGGATGTGAACCAGTTCCAGTACATGGCCATGGGCATCCCCACCGGGATCCTGCTGGTGGTGCTTCTGCTGCTGGTGTTCAAATTCCTGTATCGTCCCGATGACATCCATACCATCAATCCCCAGAAGGCCATGAGCCTCCGGGGCATGGTACCCAAGGCGGATGCCCGGGAATGGATCATCCTGGGGACCATGGCACTGGTGGTCCTGCTGTGGGTGGGGCCAAGCCTGGTGAAGGGCATCCACCCCGGCCTGTACAAGGCCATCAGCAAGTGTACGACGGCCATGCCGCCGCTGCTGGGCTGCATCATCCTGTTCATCACCCGTCATGAAGGCAAGCCCATCATGGACTTCAAAGAAGTCATGACCAAAGGGGTCCTGTGGGCGTCCATCGTCATGACCGGTGCCGCCACCATGCTGGGTTCCGCTCTGACCCATAACGAAATGGGGATCAAGGCCTGGCTCAGCGGCCTTTTGGCACCGGTGGCCAGCGGCCTGCCCATCCTGGGACTGATCCTGTTCTTCTTCGCATGGTGCGTGCTGGAGACCAATTTCTCTTCCAACATCGTTACCACCACCGTGGTCAGCGCTGTGGCCCTGTCCGTGTGCCAGGCCCTTCCGGCCGGGACCATCTCCGTGGGTGCCGTGGTGTGCCTGATCGGGTTCGGCGCAGGGATCTGCAACATGACTCCGGCTGGTCAGTCCACCATCAACACCGTAGCCATCGGGTCCGGCTGGACCAGCGCCCGGGATATGTTCGTGTGGGGTGGCGTATTCGCGGTGCTGGCTATTTTGGCCATGACCTTTGTAGGTTATCCCATTGGGGCGCTGATTTTGGGATAAAAGTCAAAAGCATGGAGTCGGGGGTTGTTGCACGTTGTATGCAACACCCCCGACTTTTTGCTATAATAAACAGGAATCGATGATGGGAGGTTGGAAAAGATGGTCAAATTTTGTCCTCATTGCGGGAAGGCCTTGGAGCCGGGGAATCGGTTCTGCCCTTCCTGTGGGAAAGAGGTTGAGAAAATAAAGAGCAAAACGGCAGCGGGGGGGCGGACCTCTGCACCGGCCGGAGGGAAATCTCCTTCTGGTGCAAGGAACAGGATCCTGGCAGGCGGACTCATCGTACTGATTCTCCTGGGAGGAGGCGCTTTTTATCTTCAGCAGCAGAAATCTCGGGAGGCTTCCCAAGCTGCAGCCATAGCGGCCCAGGAAGCGAATCAGGAAAAGAAGGAAAAGCCGGCGGATATCCAGGACACCAAAGATCCCATTGCTGCCGTCCAGAAGATCATGGATCAGGAAGGTCTTTCAGGGAAAGTGATGGCCACCTCCTATGGCCATGATTCCCAGGGCAGCCTGAGCCTGATCGGGGGTAAGGGACGCCGTCTTCTGGTCATCGATGAAAAAAATCACCAGAAGGCGTTTGTGGAAGCCACCTCCCAGCTGTACCGCTTCATCGATAACCGTACCGGTAGCCGGCCGCCTGTGACCTTCCAGATGCGGGTCCTCAACGAGAAGCCCGGAGAGGATGAAAAAGAAGGGTACTGGGATGGGACCAGCCATGTGATCCCCATCTATGCCCAGTATTCTTTCGACGGAGAGGGCCGGGTGGTCCCGGGGATGCTGAATACGGGACGGGGCGCACGACCTTCCCATTACCAGGATGTTCTCAAGGAACAGCGCCATGTGGACCTGGCCAATCTGGTCCTGACGGAAATGCAGGCCCTCCACGAAAATGCCAACGCCCACAATATCACGCTGTAAGTTTCCTGTCCAGAAAAGGAAAGGGTGATTCCATGTTTTGTATGAACTGCGGCACCAAACTGCCGGATAACGCCAAATTCTGTTATAACTGCGGAGCGAAGATCCCGGAAGGCTTGGGACCGGAGGGCGCGGCCGCCCCGGAAAGCCCGGAGCCATCGGCTCCTGCTGCTTCGCAAAGCGCTGTTCCCGTGGAACCTGCAGTTCCGGAGGAAGCGCCTGCAGCTGCAGAAAATGCCCTGCCGGCGGCAGACCAGGAAGTGCCCGGCAGCCATTTCACGGTGCTGGGGACGTACCAGGTGGAACTCCCCCGGGCCACGGCGCTGTACAACCAGCTGTGGGCGCCTTTTAACCGGGAAGGGCTGCGGGCGGCCGATCGGGCCCAGGAGGAACTGAGCAACCACCTGAAGGAACATGAAGTGGACAATCCGGTGGAGTTTTCTTCCCGGGTGCTGCAGTACTGTATGGCGGCCTGTGATCCGTTTTTTGAAAAAGCCGTGGATCTGCTCCTGGAATATGGCATTGATTATGTCACCAAAGACGATCTCCGTGACAAGCTGGTAGAGACCATGGGAAAAACGGATCTGGTCCATGCCATGCAGGAGGACCAGGAAGCCATCCAGGCATACCAGCAGGAGCTGGCGGTGGAAGCTCAGGCCAATAAAGCCAACTGGCAGGGCGGGGGCTTCGGGATCACCGGGGCTATCAAGGGAGCCATCAAAGCCCAGATGCTCAATACGGCCCAGGACGCACTCAGCTCTCTGGGACGGACCCTCACCGGCAATTCGTATTCTGCCCGACTCCAGCGGTTCATCAAGGAACGGATCAGCCAGTGGGATTATCCGGAGATGGCCTGGGATTTCATCAGCGGGATCTGCCGGTATGACCTGTTCGCCCTGGTCCACAGAATGCTGGTGGAAAAGGGCAGTGTCCCGGCCACCCACTTTGATACCCACAAGGCGGACAGCCGGCGGAAAAATCTGCTGGAACGGTTCGCAGGGGGAAAAATCACCCAGGAAGAGATGATGGAGGGCTTCTGCCGTTGTCTGGAAATCACAGGGAATTCGCTGCCTGTCTATGAACAGATGATCCTCCTGGATCCGGAAGCAGCCAGGGATGTGTTCCAGATGGCGGCGGCAGAGGGGTATGAACTGTCTCTGGCCCGCCGGATCCGGGACGAATATATCGACAACCGGGAAATCGTGAAAAAGTTCAAGGTCCCGGATTGGATGCCCCAAAATCTTCCTCTGCATGTGTATCCCGTCTATGGTCCCGGCATGCTGGAAGCTACGCTGATCCTCCTCCGTGAAGACCCGGGAGATTTCGATCAAAACCAGGACGGAAGGGTGGATATCGCACTGATGGGGACCCCGGATCATTACTGGATTCCTTCCTGGGCGGAACACATCAATTTCTGGGGCATGGAAAAGAGCTGTGCAGTCCTGGAGCTGGAACAGCCGGAAAAGACCGATTGGGCCGGCCAGGACGTCCATTTCCATCTGGTGGATTTTGCCGGGGAAGCCGGGGATTGGGCAGAAAAGGAACAGACAGAAAAACTGCAGGCAGCCCAAAAAGCCTTGGAGGCCGGGGAAAAAGAGAAAGCCCTGGCGGCTTTTACGGCTGCCCGGGAATGGGGAAGCGGGGAAGCCGCCTATCAGGCCGGCCTGCTCCATCAGGAACAGAAGCAGGAAGCAGCGGCGGAATGGGCTTTTGTGGAAGCTGCCGTGCTGGGAAAAAAGGAAGCCGCCTGGCAGGTGTACCAGATGCTGAAGGCAGTCAGGCCGGAACAGAGCCGGGTCTTCCTGAAACTGGCGGCGGAAGCGGTCAGGGATCTGGAAATCAGCGAGAACTATACCGAAGCCATCGCCTGGTACCGAAAGCTGGCAGAAGAAAAAGACGGAACAGCCTGTCTCCGTCTGGGATGGATGGTCAGCCAGGGAGAAGGCGCGGAAAAAGATGCTGGAAAAGCCCTGGAATGGTATGAGAAAGCCGTGGAATACGGTTGTGAAGATGCCAGGAAGAATCTGGGGGAACTGGCCTTTTCCCTGGGACAGCAGGCAGAAGAAAAAGCCGGGAATGGAACTGGGAATCAGGCCTTCCAAGACAGAATGCTGGCTCTGGAATATTACCGGAAGGCCCAGGCACAGGAACAGGATGGGGCCATGGAAAAAGTCAGGGACCTGGCGCTGGCCCTTGGCAAAGAAAGGGAGCAGCAGGGCCGGGATCAGGAAGCCCTGGCCTTTTACGAGGAATCCATGGCGCTGGACAGCCAGGACGCACGGCTCCAGGCGGCTCGGCTCCGGGTGGATCCGCAAAAGGAAACATACGATTTGGGGAAGGCTCTGGATTGTTATCGGAAGGCCATCCGGGCGTCCCGGCAGCCGGATGCTGTCCAGGAAGAATGGAATGATCGGAAAGCCCGGGTGCCTCTGGCAGATCGGGTGGCCTGCCTGACGGAAAAAGTCGAACAGGACCAGGAAGAATTTCCTTTTTATTATGTGGGAAATCGGCTTTCCGGTCCCCTGGACAATGCCATGCAGGCCTATGGGAGCAGCGGCGGCGTCCAGCGGGACCAGGTGGTGCTCCTCTGCGATTCCACCCATTCTGTCCTGTGGGGGAAGGGCGAACAGGGATTCCTGATCACCCGCAACGGACAGCTGGTCAGCTCCCGGGGAATCCGGATCTCTCTGGATCAGATGGGACCGGTGGAGTACGAGAACAACGCCTTGGTGGAAGCTGCTTCCGGTACGGTACTGGCTCACTTCAAGACCCAGGACCTGGGAGATGAGGATTTCTGCAGTCTGTTCAATGAAATCGTCCTGCTGCCCCATCCGGAAAAACAGGAAGCAGCGGAGCCTTCTGCCCCGCGGGAAGAACCACCTGCAGCCCGGCCGGTTCCAGGATCGGAGGAGAAACGGGTATGCTCCCGGTGCGGGGCTCCCGTCAAGCCAGGGGCACGATTCTGTGACCAATGCGGCAATCCGCTGGAGTCTCAGGGAGTTCCGGAAGCCAGCCCCGCAGAAGGGCAGGGGAAAAACCCTCCAGGGAAGGACCACAGGGAGGCGATCCTGGCTTTCTGCCGGGAATTCCAGGAAAAAATTTCCACCCCGTACTATTTCCGCTGCACGCCCCATATTCCGGAGAAAAAATTGCGGAACGCCATGGCAAGCTATGGGACCCGGGGCGGAATCCGGCCGGAAGATGTACTGGTGCTCTGTGACTGTACCTTGTTCGGCAGTGCCAAAGAAGGCTTCCTGCTGACGGCGGACCGGCTGGTTGCCCCGACGGGGAGCTTTGCCCTGGAGGAATGTGGGGAAATCATTCCTGCCAAAGGGATGACGGACAGCAAAGTGATCCTGATGCCCCAGGATGTGGAGATTGCAAATATGCCTCCCAGCGACGAACAGACGCTGTTTGTCCAGTTCTTTAATGAAATCGTTAAGAAATAGGAGGCAGCACCGGACAAAGAAGTCTGTGTTGCTGACTGGGAATGTAGTAGAAAGGGTATGGTGATATGGCATTTTTCATTTTTGTCCTGTTGCTTTCTGTTATTTCTTTCTGCGTGGTCATCCTGTGCTATGGCCTGACGCTGAAATTCTTCAACGGGTCCAAGGTGGCCCAGTGGATCATTACGCCCCTTGCGGTGGTGGGGTGGAACTTCCTGGTGATTACCCGTAACGGCATGGCCCGGCCGATCCTGGGGGCCCTGCCCATTGTGGCCGTGGCCGGGATGCTGCTCTATGCCAGATTCAAGTACGCTGAGCCGGCGCCCACGCCCATGGAACTGGCCCGGAAGCAGAATGGCCGGCAGGAGAGCGCCCATAAGGCAGCCCGGCACCACCAGAAACAGGAAACGGGACGCCATTCAAAAAAATCGAAAAAATAAAAAGGGATTTTCCCTCCGAAAGCGAATAAGTTCCATAAAGAAAGGAATATGGAGGAGGGATGATATCATGTTCCAGAAAATCTTAGTACCGGTGGATGGCTCCAATACAGCCTGGAAAGCCTTGAAAACGGCTGCTGTGCTGGCGGAAAAGTTTGATGGAGAACTGTTGGTCATGACAGTGATGGAACCTTATGATGCCATCGGTTCCATGTCCATGAACCTTGACCCTAAAATCATGGCCAGCAACCTGGGAGAAATGAAAAAAGCCAGTATGGGTGTGCTGGAAGCTGCCAAAGGGAAAGTCAAAGAGTATGGATTCACCGGCAAGGCCGAGTATGTGGAAATGGATGGCAATCCGGCCAAACTGATCCTGAAAAAGGCCAAAAAGGACAACTGTGATGCCATTGTCATGGGAAGCCGGGGCCTGAGCGGCATTGCGGAATTCTTCCTGGGCAGTGTCAGCAGCAAAGTGTCCCAGTACGCTGAAATCCCTGTGTTCATTGTGAAATAGTGTACATTCCAAAGGGGGAGTGATGATATGTTCCAAAAGATCTTGGTTCCGGTGGATGGGTCTGAAACGTCCTGGAAGGCCCTGGAAACCGCTGAGTCCCTGGCTGAAAAGTACGGGGGCAGTTTGCTGGTGACCAACGTGATGGTTCCCTATGGGGCAGGCAATCTGCTGCAGATGTCCCTGGACCAGACCCTGATCGACCAGAATAATGCCGCCATGAAGAAGGCAGGCTACGCCACCCTGGATATGGCCAAAGAGAAACTGGCTGGGTACAAGGGTGCAGTGGAATACAAAGAGGAAATCGGCAACCCGGCCGAGCAGATCCTGGATCTGTGCAAGGCAGAGAAGTGCGATACCATCGTCATTGGCAGCCGGGGCCTGAGCGGCGTGGAAGAATTCCTGCTGGGCAGTGTCAGCAGCAAGGTGTCCCAATACGCCAAGGTACCGGTGGTCGTGGTGAAATGACGAAAAGGGGAGGTGATGCAGTTCACTTCCCCTTTTCATTTTTTTTGAAATTCTAGCAGGATTTTACAGTCCATTGGCGAATAATAGAAATAAGAAGGAGAATACTGTAAAGCATCCCCTGGAGGTGATTGTATGTTTGAAAAAATCTTGGTACCGGTGGACGGGTCTGAAACGTCCTGGCGGGCGTTGGCAGAAGCCAGGGAACTGGCAGAAGCGTTCAATGGTGAATTGTTGGTCATCAACGTGATCCAGCCCTACAACAATTCGGCCATGCTGGTGGTTCCTCTGGATCAGGCAACCATCAACCAGGGCAACAACGAACTGACAAAAATCGGCAATGGAGTGCTGGATACCGCACGGGAAAAACTGAAGGACTTCAAGGGCAAGAAAGATTTTGACCTGGAAGTGGGCCATCCTTCTGAACGGGTGCTGGCCGTGTGCAAGGAAAAGAAATGCACTGCCATCGTCATCGGCAGCCGGGGCCTGAGCGGCATTGCGGAATTCTTCCTGGGCAGTGTCAGCAGCAAGGTGTCCCAATACGCCGATGTTCCTGTACTGATTGTAAAATAACAGGAAACGGATTTCTGGAAGTAAGGAGGAAAGCGTATGATCAACAAAATTCTGGTACCGGTGGATGGTTCGAAGATTGCCCTGCGGGCGTTGGAATTCGCCATGGAAATCGGACGCAAATTCGATTCTCAGATCCTGGTGGTCAACATCGATGTGCCCTATGATCTGAGCCGCATCAAACCTCCTCACAAGGACAAGAATGGCAATATTGTCCCGCCGGAAGTGGTGGTACCCACACCGGTGGAAGAAGCCAAGCGGGTGGCCGACAAAGCCTCTTACACTGCGATCAAATTCAAGAAAGTGGTGGATATCGATCCGGCTGAACGGATCTGCGCCGAGGCCGAAAAGGACGATGTGGACCTGATTGTCATGGGCAACCGGGGCATGGGTGTGCTGGCCGGGTTCTTCCTGGGCAGCGTAAGCACCAAAGTATCCCAAAGTGCCCATTGCCCGGTGACCATTGTGAAATGAAAACAGGGAGGACGCAACCTTGCGCCCTCCCTGTATTTCCTTGTTCCACTGGCCACTAACCACTAATCACTACCCACTAACCACCAAAAAAGTGGTGCCGCAGCTGCGACACCACTTTTTTAATGACTCAATCTTGCCCGCGCTCTCTTGTGCAATACCAGCAGGGCCCCCATCAGCAGGATGATGCCGCTGAGCACCGTCAACAGGGCGCTGCCGCCGCTGAACCCTGCCACCAGGTAGCTGACGAAACAGCAGGCTGCCACCAGGCAGGCGTAGGGAATCTGGGTACTGACGTGCTGCATGTGGTTGCATCCGGCCCCGGAGGAAGACAGGATGGTGGTATCCGAAATGGGGGAACAGTGATCCCCGAACACGGCCCCGGCCAGAGTGGCGGACAGGGTCACCGTCATGATTTCCGGCGTGGCATTCTGGCAGATGAACACCACGATGGGGATGAACAGTCCGAAGGTCCCCCAGGCCGTACCGATGGAGAAGGAAAGCCCGGCGGCCACCAGGAAGACAATGGCCGGCAGCAGTTCCATGGGCAGGTTGCTGGTCTGCACCAGCATGCCGATGTAGTGACCGGTGCCCAGGTACTTCTGGCACAGGGTGCCGATGGTCCAGGCCAGGGTCAGGATGATGTAGGCCGGCACCATGGTGTTGATGCCGGTACCGATGCTGTCCATGAATTCTCTGAAGGTCAGCAGTTTCCGGGGCAGGAACAGGACAAAGGCCACAATCAGGGCCCAGAAGCTGCCCAGCACCAGGGAAGCCGAGGAGTTGCTGGCGCCGATGGCTTCCTGGAAGGTCAGGCCCTTTTCCCAGTATCCACCGGTGTACAGCATGGCCAGGATGGTGAAAACGATCAGGGCACCGATGGGGATCAGCAGGTCCCAGACCGTCCCCCTGCTGGTGACGGCGGCTTCCTCTTTCTCGAATTTTTTATCGATGGAGCCCAGTTCACCGGTGGTCTCCGCTTTGTATTCCGCGTCCGCCATGGGGCCGAATTCCAGGTCGCTGAAGGAAAGCACCAGTACGATCAGGATGCTCAGGATGGCGTACATATTGTAGGGGATGGTGGCCAGGAAGGCGGCCATTTCGTTGGGAAAGGCTCCGGTTTCGTACAGGGTGGAGCCGACGGCGGCGGCCCAGCTGGAAACGGGAGCAATGATGCACACCGGGGCGGCAGTGGTATCGATGATATAGGCCAGTTTGGCCCGGGACACCCGGTACTTGTCTGTGACCGGTTTCATGACGGTCCCCACGGTGAGGCAATTGAAATAATCGTCGATGAAAATCAGCATCCCCAGCACGCTGGTAGCCAGCTCGGCGGCCCGCTTGTTCCGGATCTTCCGGGTGGCCCACTGGCCATAGGCCCGGGAACCGCCGGCCTTGTTCACCACGGCTACCAGGGAACCCAGGAGGGCCAGGAACAGGATGATGTTGAACTTATCCGGGGTGCCTACGGTCTTGGCCATGATTTCGAAAGCGGACAGGCTCATGGCCACCAGACCGCCACCGCTGGCTGCGGCGTAGATCAGGCCGCCGGACAGGATGCCCAGCATCAGGGAGGAAATGACTTCTTTGGTAATGAGTGCCAGGGATATGGCAATGATGGGGGGAAGGAGGGACAGGATCCCTACGTCTACAGGTTGCATGATGGTCTCCTTTATGTTTGTCTACAGTTGTGTTGGATAAATGGCTAAAAATCTGTATTATTTTATCATATTTTAGGGTGGAATTCACAACTTTTCTGCAATTTCTTCAAAAAACTCCGTACTATGTTATAATGGTTCCATAACAAATCGAATAGGGGAGATACATATGGAAAATTTGTTTGCCTGGATCAACTCCGTCCTGAAATTTGTAAGCCCGCTGTCTGACTTCTTCTGGGATGTTCCTACCATGTTTGGATGGTACAAAAACATCCCTCTGCTGGGAAGCTTTTCGTTCGCCATTGTCATTCTGGTGGGTTCAGGGATCTATTTTTCCCTGCGGCTCCATTTCATCCAATTGACCCACATGGGGCAGGCCCTTTACATCCTGGCCAACCGGCGCAGTGCGGAAACGGGGATTTCACCATTGGCAGCCTTCATGCTCAGTTCGGCTATGCGGGTGGGACCCGGGAACATCCTGGGGGTCACCGGTGCGATTTCTGTGGGAGGGCCCGGGGCCCTGTTCTGGATGTGGATCTCGGGTTTCTTCGGTATGGCCACAGCCTTCGTGGAAGCCACCCTGGCCCAGATCTTCAAGGAAAAACGGAACGGGGAATTCGTAGGCGGCCTGCCCTTCTATGGCCGGGCTCTGTTCCGGGGCAGCCGGGGTGTGGGGATCTTCCTTTCCCTGCTGTACATCTTTTACGCCCTGGGCTGTCTGCCCGCCCAGGGGTTCAACGTAGTCTCCTCCATCGGGGCCATCGGCTCCATGCTGGGCGGGGTGGAAATCCCCACGAAATCCTTCTTCTACTATGGTACGGCTGCAGTGGTCCTGATCGGCACCGCCATCCTGTCCTTCGGGGGCATCCGGAAGGTCACGAAGATCACCAATGCCATGGTGCCGGTGATGGCCGTGGTGTATGTAGCCACCACCATCCTGCTGATTGTGGCCAACGTGGATTCCATTCCCTTCTTCTTCAAAGCGGTGTTCGGAGGGGCCTTCCGGCCTGATGCCTTTTTTGGCGGTGTGTTCGGCACCGTCCTGGTCCAGGGTGTGAAACGGGGCCTGATGAGCAACGAGGCCGGGCAGGGAACCATCACCATGTCCGCCGCCTCTGCCGATGACCGGCATCCCTGTGAACAGGGACTGCTGTCCGCTGCCGGGGTGTTCCTGGATACCCACATCATCTGCACCATGACCGGATTCATCATCATCATGGCCCACAGCTGGCTGCAGCAGCCGGCTGCCTGGAAAGCGGCCGGCAAGCTGCCCAGGTACCTGATGGCCGTCACCGATCTGACCCATACACCGGGCCTGAACCTGGTGGTGACCCTGGCCCTGACCCTGTGCTTCTGCCTGTTTGCCTACACCTGCCTCATTGGCATGATCTCCTTCTCGGAAATCGCTTCTGCCCGGCTGAGCAGGGATCCCAAAGTCATCGTCATCGTCCGGTGCCTGTGCCTGGCAGTGGCCACCTTCGGGGTGCTGGTGAACATTGCCGGGTACGACCTGGGCAACCTGTGGGCTTTCTCCGACCTGGCCAATATCGTCATGGTCTACTGCAACATTCCGTTGCTGTACAAGGGATTCAAATATGTGCTGAAGGCAAAAGAACACTTTGTCAGCGAAAGCACCGAGCCTTTCGACGGCCAGAAAATCCTGGGCATCGAAACGCCCTGCTGGCCGAGAAAAAAATAGCATACAAAAAAGGAGTTGTGCTTTTGCACAGCTCCTTTTTCATGGCCAGCGTCAGCTGGCTTCCAGCGGTTAGTGACTGCCTTCATTTTCCTTCTTTAATCTCTTTCAGTGCTTCGGCCATCCGTCTGACCCCTTCTATGATCCGGTCATCCGGCATGTTGGAGTAGTTGATGCGCATGTGACGGTCGTTTTTGGCGTTGGGGTAGAAGAATTCTCCCAGCACCCCGGCCACGTTCTTTTCGATGCACTTGTCGAACACCTTCCGGGCGCTGACTCCCTCCGGGAAGGTCAGCCACAGAAACAGCCCCCCTTCCGGATGGGTCCAGGTGGTGCCGTCCGTGAAGGTTTCCTTCATGGTGTTCAGCAACAGGTCCCGACGATGCTTGTACAGTTTGTTGATTTCCCGTACATGTTCGTCCAGACTGTATTCGTCCATATACCGGTCGATGATGGCCTGATCGAAAGCGGAGGTATGAAGGTCAGCACTCTGTTTGACCTTCACGAATTCCTTCATGAGCTTCACCGGAGCGGCCAGCCAGCCAATCCGCAGGCCCGGGCAGAACGTCTTGGAGAACGTGCCCATGTCCATAACCAGTTCTTTGGTATCCAGGCTCTGCAGGCTGGGCAGGGTTACCCCTTCATATCGCAGTTCCCCGTAGGGATTGTCTTCCAGTACCGGGATTTCGTATTTGCTGACTACTTCCATAAATGCCTTCCGCCGTTCCAGACTCCAGCAGATGCCGGTGGGGTTCTGGAAATCCGGAATCACGTAAATCAGTTTGACGTTCGGCGTAGCGGCCAGGATTTTGTCCAGTTCCTCCGGGATCATGCCCTTGTCATCCGTAGGGACTTCCTTGAATTCAGGCTGGTAAGCTTTGAAAGCGTTGATGGCAGCCAGATAGGTGGGGCTTTCCATCAACACCACGTCGCCTTTGTCCAGAAAGATCTTGCCGGCCATATCCAGGTTCTGCTGGCTGCCAGTGGTGATCAGGATATTGTCCGCCGTCAGGCTCGTTTTATAGTTGCGGTTCATCCGGGCAGCAATCTTGGCCCGCAGGGTGGGACGGCCTTCTGTAGTGGCATATTGCAGTACCTTCCGGCCTTCAGTGGCGCATACTTCTGTGCACACCTTGCTGATCTCCTCCACTGGGAACAGTTCCGGTGCCGGCAGCCCACCTGCAAAAGAGATCACTTCCGGACGCTGGGTCACTTTCAGGATTTCCCGCACAGCGGAAGCCTGCATGCCGCTCATCCGTTCCGCAAATTTATATTCCATCAAAAAAACCTCCTCTTGTCCCTGTAAAAACCTTTTCTGCAGGGGCGAAATTCATCCCGTTAATGCTATCACCGGCTACGGAAAATCGTCAAGCTCAGAATTTGAAGAGCTGGTATACAGAATGCAATATGCTTTTAAGTGTTTCGTTTGATACAAAAAGCACAGCTTTTGTAAGTATGGTATAATAGATAGGATTTGAAATCGTAAAGTGCAAGCTTGAACCAAGGATGGTGTATCATGAGCGAGAAATTCCTTCTGATCGACGGCAGCAGCCTGCTCCACCGGGCCTTTTTTGCTCTGCCGCCGCTGACCAACAAAGCGGGCGTCAATACCGGCGCCGTGTATGGCCTGTGCAATATGCTGCTGAAGCTGCTCCAGGAGATCCAGCCCAGGTACATGCTGGTGGCCTTCGACAAATCCCGGAAAAGCTTCCGGACCGAAAAATTTGCCGAATATAAAGGACAGCGGAAAGCCACTCCGCCGGAGCTGAAAGAACAGTTTCCCCTGTCCATCGAACTGCTCCAGACCATGGGCATCCCCACCCTGGAACTGGATAACTATGAAGCCGATGATATCATCGGGACCCTGTCCGCAGCCGCCCCTGAAGCTGTGGAAGTAAAAATCGTCACCGGCGACCGGGACGAATTCCAGCTGATCAAAGGCAATGTGGAGGTGCTGTTCACCAAAAAAGGGATTTCCAACATTGCTGTTTATGATGAAAAAGCCTTCGGGGAAGAGTACCAGGGCCTGGTGCCGAAACAGATCATCGATCTGAAAGGGCTCATGGGGGATACCAGTGATAACATTCCCGGGGTGCCCGGGGTAGGCCCCAAAACCGCCATGAAGCTGCTCACAGCCTATCAAAGTGTGGAAAATGTGCTGGACCATGCGGACGAAGTGAAGGGCAAATCCCTCCAGGAAAAATTAAAGACCTATAAGGAACAGGCCCTGCTGTCCAAAGACCTGGCTACCATCTGCCTCTCTGTACCCATCGACAAAGCCCCGTCGGCCTATCCCCTCACCGGGCTCACCTCCGATAGCCACCATATGATGCAGGAACTCCAGTTCAAGAACCTGTGGGATCGTTTTGTTCCGGTGCTGGGCCTGGCCGCAGGCACGGAAGACCCCGGTTCCAACGATCCCATGGCCCTGTTCGGGGCCCCAACTGCGGCAGAAACCTGGGTAACGGTGGAAATCACGGACAATGCCCAGGCAGAAAAGCTGCTGGAGGACATCCGAAAGAAAAAATCCCAGGTGGCCCTGGCTTATAAAACCAGTGGCCTGCTGCCCCAATTGAATCTGGATGCCGTGGACTTGGCCTTTGAAAACAAACACTATCATTTCCAGCCGGAACTGGCCGGGAAGACCATGCTGCTGGAGCTGCTGGCCGATGCTTCCGTCTCCAAGGCCATCGCTGATCCCAAGGAACTGTACAAATATATGCTGGGGCAGGGGAGCATGCTCCGGGGCGTCACTGACGATCCTGCTCTGGCCGGCTATCTGTACGAACCTGGCGCCACCAGTTACAGCCTGACGAACCTGGGCGAGGAATTCCTGCCTGCCGCCAGCGGAGAAGGAGCCCAGGATACGGCGGCCCTTGTGCCGGTCCTTCGGGAAAAGCTGAAGGACCGGGAACTTACCAATTTATATGAGAATATCGAACTGCCCCTGACCGAGAACCTGGCTGAGATGGAATTCAACGGAATTACCATCGATCAGGCCATGCTGGACGAAGTCACCGACGAAATGAAGAAGAAGGTCAGTGCCCTGGAACAGCAGGCCTGGGACCAGGCCGGGGAGGAGTTCAACCTGAATTCTCCCAAACAGCTGGGCGTGCTGCTGTTCGAAAAACTGGGGCTGCCCATCATCAAAAAGACCAAGACCGGCTATTCCACCGATGTGTCCGTGCTGGAGGCCCTCCAGGGGGAGCATCCCATCATCGAGACCCTGATCGCCTACCGCCAGCTGTCCAAGCTGCTGTCCACGTACCTGCTGGGTCTCCACCCGCTGATCAATCCCAACACCGGCCGCATCCACACCCATTTCAATCAGATGGCCACGGTCACCGGCCGGCTGTCCAGTACGGAACCCAACCTGCAGAACATCCCCACCCGGACGGACGTGGGCAGGCGCATGCGGGAGATGTTCGTGCCCGGAGAGGGCTACGACCTTCTGATGAGCTGCGACTATTCCCAGGTGGAACTGCGGGTCATGGCCAGCATCGCCAACGATGAGCTGCTGCTGGATTCCTTCCGCCACGGCCAGGATGTCCACGCCCGGACCGCTTCTGAAATCTTTGGAGTGCCCCTGGACCAGGTGACCCACTATATGCGCAGCAAGGCCAAGACCGTAAACTTCGGCATCATCTACGGCATCAGTGATTTCGGTCTGGCCCGGCAGCTGGGCGTATCCCGCAGTGAAGCCGCCCAGTATATCGAAAGTTATTTTGCCCGGTATACCGGAGTGAAGGCCTATATGGAACGGGAAAAGCAGAAGGCCCGGGATCTTGGCTACGTGGAGACCCTGTTCGGACGGCGCCGGTACCTGCCGGATATCAAGGCCAGGAACTTCAACCGGCGCAGCTTTGCCGAGCGCACTGCCATCAACACGCCCATCCAGGGCACTGCCGCGGACATCATCAAGATCGCCATGCTGAAGGTGGCCCAGAAATTGAAGGAAGCCGGCGTGAAGAGCCGGGTCCTGCTCCAGGTCCACGACGAACTGGTGCTGGAAGTGCCCAAAGAGGAAAAAGACCAGGTGGCGGAAATCGTGAAGACCACCATGGAACAGGCCGTGCCCCTGGAAGTGCCTCTGGTGGCCGATGTGGCCACCGGTGAGAACTGGGCCAGGGCCAAATAGGAGGGGATTGGTATGCCGGAACTGCCGGAAGTGGAACAGGTGCGGATCAGCCTGGTGCCCCATGTGGTGGGGCGGACCATCACCGCTGTGCAGGTGGATGTGGCCAAGATGGTACGCCATCCCGGGGTGGAGGAATTCCGGAAAAACCTGGCGGGGCGGACCATCACCGGAGTGGGGCGGCGGGGCAAATACCTGCGGCTGGAACTGGATGACGGCAGCTGGCTGCTGGTCCATCTGCGGATGACCGGGGCGCTGCTGGCGGTGAAGAAGGAACTGCCGGAACCCCGGTTCACCCATCTGGTCTTCCAGCTGGACGGGCCGGAGAACCTGTACTTCACCGATATCCGGAAATTCGGGGTGGTGGCCCTGATGGGCAGGGACGGGTACCAGGACAAAGGGTATGCGTCCCTGGGGCCGGAGCCTCTGGACGGGGAGCTGACACCCCAGTACCTGAAAGAAAAAGCCCGGGGCAAAACTGCGGTGCTGAAGGCCTTCCTGCTGGACCAGAGCGTCATCGCCGGGCTGGGGAACATCTATGTGGATGAGGCCCTGTTCGCCGCCGGGATGCGGCCCACCCGCCGGGTGAACCGGGTTACCCGGAAGGAGTGGGAGGCCCTGACCCTGGCCATCAAGAGGGTCATTGCCCAGGGACTGGCCCACCATGGGACCACCTTCCGCAACTACCAGGACGCAGACGGGCATATGGGGGACAACAGCCGCTACCTGCAGGTGTACCACCGGAAGGGGCTGCCCTGCCTGCGCTGTGGCACCCTGCTGAAACAGATCAAAGTCAGCGGCCGGGGCAGTGTGTACTGCCCCCACTGCCAGAAATAGGAAAGAAGGGAACAGGATGACTGTCATTGGACTGACCGGGGGTATCGCCTCGGGAAAAAGTACCGTCAGTGCCTATTTAAAGGAAAAGGGCATCCCTGTGTTCGATGCGGATGCTTCGGCCTGGGAAGTGGAAAAGGCCGGGCAGCCCTGTCTGCAGCAGCTGGTGGAAGCCTTCGGAAAAGGGATCCTGACCCCCGAGGGAGAGCTGGACCGGAGCCACATGGCCCGGCTGGCCTTCCACGATCCCCGGGCCCTCCAGCAGCTGAATGCCATTGTCCACAGGGCGGTGGAGGACAGGCGGGACCGATTCCTGGCGGATCACGCCGGGGATGCCGTGGTGGTGCTGGATGCCCCGCTGCTGCTGGAGTGCGGCTGGGAGAAGAAGGCGGACACCGTGTGGCTGGTGGACATCGATCCGGAACAGCAGATCCAGCGGGCCATGAAGCGCTCCGGCATGACCAGACAGGAAGTGGTGGACCGGATCAACCGGCAGATGCCTTTGGAAGAAAAACGGAAAAAGGCCGACACCATCATCGACAACAGCGGGACCCTGGAGGAGCTGTACCAAAAGGTGGAGAAGGCACTGAGGGGCTTGTCCGCGTAACTCCATTGGACTTCCAACCCTCGATTTGATATGATATAAAGATAAAAAGAAATCTTCAGCCTGGAGCCCTTCGCTTCCGGCTCTTGTCTTCTATATTGTGAGGGATTGTGTTGGAACAGAAAAGAAAAACGAAACGGCCGGGCTGCCTGCCGGTGGTGCTGGTATTCATCCTGCTCCTGGTGGCCGGCTACTTTGGATGGAAATCCGATACGGCCCAGCGTCGTTTCGTGTACAACTGGCCCTACGCCCGGGAAATCCATCTGTACAGTGCCCAATATCGGGTGGATCCCTTCCTGGCCGTAGCTGTGATCAAAAATGAAAGCAATTTCAAACCGGAGGCCAAATCCAAGGCCGGGGCCCTGGGGCTTATGCAGATCACCCCTGAGACCGGTGCCTGGATCGCCAAATGCACCGATTTTCCCAACTTCCGGGACAATCTGCTGCTGAAACCGGAATTGAACATCAAATTCGGCTGCTGGTACCTGGCTGAACTGGAAAATGAATTCCAGAACAACGAGGTGCTGATGCTGGCTGCCTACAACGCAGGCCGGGGCACGGTGAAAGAGTGGATGAAGGACTATGGCTGGGGCTACGATTTCAGCGATGTTTCCCAGATTCCCTTCAGCGATACCCGGATCTACGTACAGAAGGTTTTGAACGATCGGAACAACTACCAAAATCTTTATAAAAAAACGTTAAAAGACTATTGACGAAAGTTCCAATAAGTGATATTATATCTTTGTTGCCGACAGAGGGAACAAGGAAAAATTGAAAAGCGGGCATGGCGGAATTGGCAGACGCGCTAGCTTCAGGAGCTAGTGGGGGCAACCCCGTGGAGGTTCAAGTCCTCTTGCCCGCACCAACTTTTCTAACCTCAGGAGTCACACACAACTTTGCGGTTGTGGCGGAAAGGCAGACGCGTCAGCTTGAGGGGCTGGTGAGGGAAACCTCATGCGGGTTCAAGTCCCGCCAACCGCACCAACTCATTTACGGACGTAGGTCGGACAACAAAATTTCATATGCGGGCATGGCGGAATTGGCAGACGCGCTAGCTTCAGGAGCTAGTGGGGGCAACCCCGTGGAGGTTCAAGTCCTCTTGCCCGCACCATTCAAACACCAAAAGCATGTTGCGAAAGCAACATGCTTTTTCTCGTTATGCCCACAAAAAGGCGCTGTGAAAATTCATCCACAGCGCCTTAAATTTGCCAGCGTCAGCTGGCTTCCATCGGCTAGTGACTAGAGACTGGTGACTAGTGACGGGATGTGAAAAAGCATTTTTCACATCCCCTTTGGCAGGCCATCGATGGCGGACTACCTGTACACTTCCATCAGGCGCTGCCCGGCATCCCGCATCCTTTTCCGTACCCAGTGGGGCGCCAGGATCTCCACACCCTCCCCCAGGGCCATGATCCACCCCAGGAACTGGTCGCTGACTTCCACCTGGATGGTGGTGGTCACCGCATGGGGCCCCTGGGGAATCAGCATGATATCCTTGCCGAACCGGTCGATGAAGATGCCCGCTTTTTCATTGGTGACCCTGATTTCCACCGGGGTCTGTTCTCCGTTGAACATCCCGAAATGGGTGTCGGCGTACCGGGCGATGTCCAGTTTCCGGAAGGCGGGGTAGCCCTGCTGGGGCTGGTCCGGCAGCAGCTGCAGATCCTTGATCTTGTCCACCCGGTAATGGCGGATCTCATGGGTCTCCACGTAGTAGGCCGCCAGATAGTAGTTTTCATCGGACAGGATCATCAGCCAGGGGCTGACCTGGAACCAGTTGCCTCCGTTTCGGGGGACCAGGTTCTTCCGGGTATCCCACTTCATATAATGGAAACGGACCTGGATTTTCTGGTTGATGGCCTGGTGCAGCTTATCCACGGTCAGGTATACGCTCCGGTTCATGGTCTTGACCCGTCCGGCCAGTACCACCTGGCGTTTCAGGCTGTCTGCCTGGTCATGGCTGATCAGCCGCCCCAGTTTCTCGATCAGCTCCCGGGACTTGGTGTCCGAAATGAAACGGGCTGCCTGTACAGAATCCACCAGCAGTTTCAGCTCGGGCAGCTCGAAATTCCGGTTGCCCAGATGGTACACGCAGCCCCGGCCGCTGTTGGAATTCAGGATGTCCAGACCGTAGTTCCGCAGTTCCTGGAAGTCGGCATACAGGGTCTTCCGGTCGGCATTGACTCCTCTGGCCTTCAGTTTTTCCATGATTTCCGAAAGGCTCAGGCAGTGGTTGTCGTCCGTTTCTTTTTCAAAGATGTCCTTCAGGTACAGCATTTTCAGTTTCTGGTTGATGCCTTTGGTCATGGAGCGCCTCCTGGGTAGCTACCCGCAGATTGTAACGTTTTTATCCCTTTTATGTATAGACTCTAGTAAATCCAAAAGACTTTTGCCTTTTTATTGCATGGACGAATAGAACATGATATGATGGATTCATTATAGAATAAAATGCGAACAAATTGCAAAAAAATGGGACAAAAGGAGCATCATCTGCCATGAAGCAAAAAATCACGTTGCCTTCCGGCTTTTCTTTTGATGGGACCAATATGTTGGGCGAGGGCCGGATCACGGAACAGGAACTGCACCAGCTGGCACCACGTATCGCCCGGGCCGCAGCGGCTGTGGATGATATCCGCCGAACCGGCAAGGCCAAAAACCATTTTTCCAAGGACGGCAATCCTGAACCCGTCTATTTTCCCCGGCTGCCCTATCCCGGGGAACAGTCTCCCAATACCCCGGAGCTGCTGGACCAGCTGAAAGCCTTCGGGGAATCGGTGCGTCAAAATGAAGATGCGGTGATCTTCTGCGGAGTGGGCGGTTCCTACCTGGGAGGGAAAGTCCTGTACGACTGCGCCAGCAGTGAATTCTGGCCCCATCGGTGTGATCCGCTGCCGTCCATTTTCTTCAGCGGCAACAACGTGGATTCGGAAGACATGACGGAAATCCGGGAATGGCTGGAAGTGCTGGCCCGGAACAAAAAGCCGCTGAAGGTGCTCCTGGTGCCCATTTCCAAATCCGGTACCACCATGGAAACCACCACGGCTTTCCTGTATTTCTATGAGTATCTGTCCAGTCATCCCGACCGGTTCGAAGTCCATGGAGCCGTGGTTACGGACAAATTGCTGGAAAGCGGGCCCCTGAACCGTCTGGCCCGGAAATTCGGCTGGCCCATGTTTGATGTGCCCGTGGGGATCGGTGGCCGGTTCAGCGTGCTGTCCACCCCCGGTATGGTGGTGGGAGCCGTGCTGGGGCTGGATCTGCCGGAACTGCTCCGGGGCGCCCGGGACATGGATGAAGCCTGCAGGAGCGGGGATATCGAGACCAACCCGGCCTTGTTCAATGCCACGCTGAAGTATGTGTCCGCCGCCAGCCATGGGGCCACCATCGAAGTGATCATGCCATATGCCATGCGGCTGAAGGCCCTGGGCGAATGGTATGTACAGCTGCTGGCAGAATCCCTGGGCAAACGGAAAAACCGGGAAGGGGAGACCGTATTCTATGGCCGTACTCCGGTGGTAGCCATCGGCACCACGGACATGCACGCCCAGACCCAGATGCACCAGGAAGGGCGCCGGGATAAAGTGGTCCAGTTCCTGTTCGTGGAAAGCTGGAAGGGGAAACTGACCGTACACAATCCCTTCCCGGAAATCGCCGAATACCAGGGATATGAGGGACTGGATGCAGCCGATGCCCTGCAGGCCGCCATGGAAGCCAATGAAGAAGCCCTGAGCAGCGACAATCGGCTGAATGCCCTGTACACCCTGCCGGAACTCAGCGAATATACCCTGGGACAGTTGTTCTACTTCCTGATGCTCAGCATCGCCTACGAAGGGGAATTGGCCGATGTGGATGCCTATGACCAGCCCGGAGTGGAAATCTATAAGAAAATCATGAAAGCCAAGCTGAAACGGTGAACGGAACGGTAAAAAGGCGCTGTGAAAAAATCATTCACAGCGCCTTTATTTCGCCAGCGTCAGCTGGCTTCCATCGGCTGGTGACTAGTGACTAGTGACGGGGTGTGAAAAAACATTTTTTCACACCCCCTTTTCAGTTTCCGATTTTCAGAGGTTCAGAAGTGGCCTCTTCCAATTGGGTGTCGGTGATCATCTGTTGTTCATACATGCGCTGGAGCACCAGGTTCCGGCGCTTTTTGGCCCCCCGCCAGTTGTTGTAGGGGTTCAGGGCCGTGGGCGCATAGGGCAGGCCCGCCAGCAGGGCTGCCTGGGGCAGGGACAGATCCCTGGGCTGTTTTCCGAAATACACCTGGCTGGCCTGCTTCACCCCGGTGGCACCGGCCCCCAGGAAGGTGGTATTCAGATACATCTCCAGGATCTCTTCCTTGCTGCATCGGGCTTCCACAATCAGGGCCAGGCCCATTTCCACCAGGGCCTTCCGTCCCATGGTCCGGTCTGAGGTTAGCAGCAGGTTCTTTACCAGCTGCTGGGTGAGGGTGCTGCCGCCTTCCACCACTTCGTCGTTCTGGATGTTGATCAGGGTGGCCCGGATGATGCCGTCCGGATCCACACCGTGATGGGAGTAGAACCTCTTGTCTTCCACGGCAACCTGGGCCTTGGGCAGCCAGGGAGATATATCACGCAGGGGTACCCAGTCTGCCCGGGGAATCCGCTGACGGGCTGCGCTGCGGATGTCCCAGGCCTCACCGACCAGCTGCAGGGGCCGGGACAGGGAGGCGCCGACGGAAAGACGGGTGGGGGCCTGGGATACCACAGGGGCCGCGTCTCCGCCCACCTTTTCATGGATGGTGGACGGCCGGGTCACATAAAAACAAAGGGCCCCGGCCAGGATCACCAGTACCACCAGAAGTTTCCGCACGCCCATCGCCTCCCAATCAAGTAACTACCTACCATTGTAAGCGAAAAGACAGAAAAAATCCACAGGGGCAGAACCCACCACCAGCCTTCGGCTGGTCCCCCGCCCTTGAAAAGGGCGGATATCCCTATGATCGAATGTGGGGCGGTACTTGTCGAATTTCAGGAAAGGATCCTTCAGGATTTTGCTGATTCAAATCGTCCTTGCTTAAGCAACGCATCACCCTGGTAACAGGGATATCCGCCCTTGAAAAGGGCGGATATCCCTGTGATCGAATGAGGGGCGGTACTTGTCGAATTTCAGGAATGGATCCTTCAGGATTTTGCTGATTCAAATCGTCCCTGCTCAAGCAACGCAGCACCCTGATAACACGAATATCCGCCCTTTACAAGGACGGTGGAGGGTTCCGTAAAGCACGCATTACCCTGGCAACACGAATATCCGCCCTTTATAAGGGCGGGGGACCGTTGCGCATCAGCGCAAGGGTGGAGGGTTCCACAAAGCAACGCAGCACCTGGCAACACGAATATCCGCCCTTTACAAGGACGGAGGAGGGTTCCGCAAAGCAACGCAGCACCCTGGCAACACGAATATCCGCCCATTACAAGGGCAGTGGAGGGTTCCACAAAGCAACGCAGTACCCTGGCAACACGAATATCCGCCCATTACAAGGGCAGTGGAGGGTTCCGCAAAGCAACGTAGCACCCTGGCAACCCGAATATCCGCCCTTTATAAGGGCGGGGGACCGTTGCGCGCCAGCGCAATGGTGGTGGGTTCCACCACTACCCCCTACCCCCTAACCACTACTTACTAATCACTTAATCACTTACTCACTCCCGCCCTGTCACAAAAATATCCCATTCCCGGACAAAAAATGGTGGCAGGGGGAACGGCTTTCGTACTATAATGGATTTATATCAGGACAGAAGACTTGCCAGAAATGGAAATCCAAAAAAGAGTTGCAATATTATACACATGAGCGTATAATAATGCAGCATAAAGGAGGGACGGCGGCTTGGAACAAATCCATGAGGGGAAAGCCGTTTTCCGAAGTCATGGACTGATAAAGCGTACTATGGTTGCTTCCGGTTTCCGGAAACGAAAATCCCTGCAAATGAAAATGGAGTAGGAGGAAATGCAATGCAGATCAAGAACAACGAGATGAATATATTAGTTGAAGCACTGCCATACTTAAGCGCTTTTAAAGGGAAAACGGTGGTCGTGAAATATGGCGGAAACGCCATGCTCAATGACGACTTGAAAAATAAAGTCCTGGAGGATATCGTTTTCCTCCGCTGCGCAGGTATGCACCCGGTGGTGGTCCACGGCGGCGGCCCGGAAATCACGGCCATGCTGAAGGCTGCCGGTAAAAAGTCCGAATTCGTCAGTGGCCTGCGGGTCACCGACAAGGAAACGGTGGGAATCGCCGAACTGGCCCTGGTGGGCAAGACCAACACCGATCTGGTGCGACGCCTGAACATCCTGGGCGGCAATGCGGTGGGCTTGAACGGCAAGGATGCCAAACTCATCGAAGCCCGCAAACATCTGGCCGATGTCTATGAGAACGGCCAGGTCAATCTGGTGGATATCGGGTATGTGGGCACGGTGGAAAAGGTCAACACCGACCTGATCAACCTGCTGATCACCAACGATTACATCCCGGTGATCGCTCCCACAGGCATCGGACCGGACGGCGAAACCTACAACATCAATGCGGACAGCGTGGCCGGTGAAGTAGCCGGTGCCCTGAAAGCCGAGAAACTGCTGATGCTCACTGATGTGAAAGGGATCTTCGAAGACCACAACGATCCCAGCACTTTCATTTCCACCCTGACCTTTGAAAAGGCCCAGGAGCTGATCGTAAAGGGCAGCATCGACGGGGGCATGATCCCCAAGGTGAAAGCCTGCATCTCCGCCCTGAGCGGCGGTGCCGTCAAGACCCACATCATCGACGGCCGGCAGGAACACTCCATCCTCCAGGAAATCTTCTCCGACGAGGGTGTGGGTACGGAAGTTGTCAGAGACTGAAAGGAAGAGATGGAAGAAATGGATACAAAAGAAATCATGGAGACCACCGACAAGTACTATCTGCCGGTGTTCGGCCGTCTTCCCATTGCACTGGATCATGGGGAAGGGGTCTATTTATACGATACGGACGGAAAGAAATACATCGATTTCCTGGACGGGATTGCGGTGAACGCCCTGGGGTATGATTATCCGCCCCTGGTCAAGGCCGTCAGCGAACAGGCTGCCAAGATCATGCACGGATCCAACCTGTTCTACTACGAAGTCCAGGCCAAAGCGGCCAAGCAGCTGTGCGAAGTCACCACGTTCGACCGGGTGTTCTTTGCCAACAGTGGTGCAGAAGCCAATGAAGGGGCCATCAAACTGGCCCGGAAATACGGGGATGCCATCAGCCCCAAAAAATTCAAGATCATCACCGCCCTGGATTCCTTCCATGGACGGACCATGGAAACCCTGACTGCCACCGGCCAGGAACACTACCATGAAGGACTGTCTCCCCTGCCTGCCGGGTTCGAATACGTGCCCTTCGGCGATGGGGACGCCCTGGAAAAAGCCATGGACGACGATGTATGCGGCCTGCTGCTGGAACCCATCCAGGGCGAAGGCGGTGTCCACGTACCGCCTGCCGGGTATCTGGAAAAAGCCCGGGAACTGTGCGACAAGCACAACGCCCTGCTGATCTTCGATGAAATCCAGACCGGCGTGTGCCGTACCGGCTACTGGTTCGCCTGGATGCACAGTGGCGTGAAACCCGATGTGATGACCCTGGCCAAGGCCATCGGCGGCGGGTTCCCCATGGGCGCCTTTGTGGTGACGGAACGCCTGGCCCATGTGTTCAAGCCCGGCGACCACGGTTCCACCTTCGGCGGCAATGCCCTTTCCTGCGCCTCCTGCTATGCAGCCATCAAGGCCATGAAAGAACTGGAACTGGACAAGAAAGCCCGCAAGACCGGGGAATACTTCAAGAAAGGCCTGGAAGCCCTGAAAGCCAAACATCCGGACAAAGTCACGGACGTTCGGGGCATGGGCCTGATCCTGGGCATGGAACTGGCGAAACCCGGTGCCAGCCTGGTCACCAAAGCACTGGATAAGGGACTGATTATCAACTGCACCTCCGGCAACGTGCTCCGGTTCGTGCCGCCGCTGGTGATCGGAGAAGCTGAAATCGACACACTGCTGAAAGGACTGGACGAGCTTTTGGCAGAATTCTGAGAAGAAGAGGGAATAACATGGCTTTAAGAAATAAGGATTTGATTTCCATCCATGACCTGTCGGTGGGGGAAGTTGCCACCATCTTGGATGTAAGCAGAAAACTGAAGAAAAAGCAGAAGCTGGGCGAGCCGCACGAGTACCTGAAAGGGAAAACGCTGGCCATGATCTTTTCCAAAGCTTCTACCCGTACACGGGTCTCATTCGAAACGGGGTTCCACCAACTGGGCGGACATCCCATCTATATGAGTGAAGCCACATCCCAAATCGGCCGGGGGGAACCGGTCAAAGATACTGCCCGGGTACTGTCCCGTTTCGTGGACGGCATCATGATCCGGACCTACTCCCATGAAGCAGTGAAAGAACTGGCCGATTACGCCACGGTTCCTGTGATCAACGGCCTGACCGACCTGCTCCATCCCTGCCAGGCCCTGACGGATATGTTCACCATCCTGGAATACAAGGACGTGCTCAAGGGCCGGAAACTGGTCTATGTGGGCGACGGCAACAACATGGCCCACAGCCTGATGTTCGCCTGCGCCAAGGTGGGCATGAACATGGTGTGTGCCAGCCCGAAGGGCTACCAGCCCAATCCCAGGATCGTAGCGGAAGCCAAGGTGGATGCCTCCATCACCGGCGCCACCATTACGGTGACGGAAGATATGGAAGAAGCCGCCAAGGGCGCCGATGTGCTGTACACCGATGTGTGGGCCAGCATGGGCGAAGAAAATGAGCGGGAGGTGCGGATGAAGGCCCTCCACGATTACCAGATCAACCAGCACCTGCTGGATCTGGCCCGGCCCGATGCCATGGTGCTGCACTGCCTGCCGGCCCACCGGGGCGAGGAAATCACCGACGATGTGATCGAAGGACCTCATTCGGCGGTATTCGACGAGGCGGAAAACCGTCTGCACGTCCAGAAAGCCATCATGGCCCTGCTGATGAGCGACGCCGTGCTGTAAAGCGCTGCCCTTCCCAGAAGGGGAAGGGGACACAAGTCATCCATTTCATAGTCAACAACCCAAAGGAGAGATACTCATGGATAAAAAAGACATTAAAAAAGTAGTACTGGCTTATTCCGGCGGCCTGGATACCTCCTGCATCATTCCCTGGCTGAAGGAAAACTACAACAACTGTGAAGTCATCACCGTCACCGCCGATATCGGCCAGGGCGAAGAAGTGGCTCCGGTTCATGACAAAGCCATCAAATCCGGTGCCAGCAAAGCCTACATCCTGGATCTGCGGGACGAATTCCTGCGGGAATATGCATGGCCCATGGTGAAATCCGGCGCCGTGTATGAAAAGAAATACCTGCTGGGTACCTCCATTGCCCGGCCCATCATTGCCAAATACCTGGTGGATATCGCCCTGAAGGAAGGGGCTGACGCCATTGCCCATGGGGCTACCGGCAAGGGCAACGACCAGGTCCGGTTCGAACTGGGCATCAAGGCCCTGGCTCCCCAGCTGAAGGTCATCGCTCCCTGGAGAGAATGGCAGATCAAATCCCGGGATGACGCCATCGACTATGCGGCCGCCCACAACATCCCCGTGCCTGTCACCAAGAAAAAGGACTATAGCATGGACCGGAACATCTGGCACCTGTCCCATGAAGGCAGTGAACTGGAAGATCCCTCCAACGAACCCAAATCCGAAATCTACATCATGAGCCAGACCCCGGAAGCCGCTCCGGACAAAGATGAATATCTGACCCTGGACTTCGAACAGGGCGTTCCTGTGGCCGTCAACGGCAAGAAGATGGATCCCGTTCCCATGATGGAACTGCTGAACGAAATCGGCAAACGGAACGGCATCGGCATTGCCGATATGGTGGAAAACCGTCTGGTGGGCATGAAGGACCGGGGTGTGTATGAGACCCCTGGTGGCACCCTCATCTATTACGCCCATAACGAACTGGAAAACCTGTGCCTGGACCGGGCTACCTACAACTATAAGGAACAGATCGGCATCCGGTACGCAGAACTGGTTTACGATGGTATGTGGTTCTCCCCGCTGCGGGAAGCCCTGCAGGCCTTCGTGGATGAAACCCAGAAGACCGTTACCGGTACCGTGAAGATGAAACTGTACAAGGGCAACATCATCTCCGCCGGTTCCACCAGCCCGTACTCCCTGTACAGCAAGGAATATGTGACCTTCGGGGAAGACGAAGTGTACAACCAGGCCGATGCCCAGGGATTCATCAACCTGTTTGGCCTGCCGCTGACGGTGAGAGCGTTGATGAAACAAGGGAAGCTGAAATAATGAACAAGACGAAATTGTGGGGAGGCCGGTTCAGCAAGGACACCAATGCCCTGGTGGACGCCTTCAACGCCTCCATCGATTACGACAAGCGGCTGTACCATGAGGACATCCGGGGCAGCATCGCCCACGCCCATATGCTGGCAACCTGCGGCATCATCAGCGAGGAGGATGCCCGGGCCATTGAAAAGGGCCTGAAGGAGATCCTGAAGGAAATCCAGGAAGGGACCTTCCAGTTCTCCACGGAACTGGAAGACATCCACATGAACGTGGAAGCCGCCCTGACGGAAAAAATCGGGGATGCGGGAGCCCGGCTCCACACCGCCCGCAGCCGGAACGACCAGGTGGCCCTGGACATGCACATGTACATGAAAAAAGAGGTCACCGAAATCATGGATCTGCTGATCCAGTTCGAACAGGCCCTGCTGACCATGGCTGAAAAGCATCTGAAGACCCTGATGCCCGGCTACACCCATCTCCAGCGGGCCCAGCCCATTACCTTTGCCCATCATATGCTGGCCTACTTCAATATGCTCCGCCGGGATTTCCGCCGGCTCCAGGGCGTATGGGAAGGGGCGGATATCATGCCCCTGGGCGCCGGTGCCGTGGCCGGGACCACCCTGCCCATCGACCGGTTCCAGGTGGCGAAGGAACTGCACTTCTCCCAGGTGTACGGCAACAGCATGGATGCTGTCAGCGACCGGGACTACGTGCTGGAATTTTTGGGCTTTGCTTCCGTGTTGATGATGCACCTGTCCCGGCTCAGTGAAGAAATGTGCCTGTGGTCTTCCACGGAATTTGGCTTCATCGAGCTGGATGACGCCTTTGCCACCGGTTCTTCCATGATGCCCCAGAAAAAGAATCCGGACATCTCTGAACTGGTGCGGGGAAAGACCGGCCGGGTGTATGGCCATCTCACGGCTCTGCTGACCACCCTGAAGGGCCTGCCCCTGGCGTACAACAAAGATCTGCAGGAGGATAAGGAAGGCTTCTTCGATGCCATCGATACGGTGAAGTTCTCCCTGCAGGTATACCGGGACATGGTCCTGACCACAAAAGTGAACGAGGAGCGGATGGCGGAAGCCGTCCACAAGGACTTCTCCAATGCCACCGATCTGGCCGATTACCTGGTGCGCAAGGGCCTGCCCTTCCGGAAAGCCCATGGAGTGGTGGGGAAGGCCGTGGCCAAGGCCATTGCAGAACACAAGCTGCTGGGCCAGCTGACCCTGGCTGAATACAAGGAGCTGAGCCCCCTGTTCGAAGCCGATCTCCTGGAATGCCTGAAACCGGAAAACTGTGTGGCCGCCCGGACCAGCTACGGCGGGCCGGCCCCTGAGAACAATGCCCAACAGGTGCAATTGGGGAAAGAAGCCCTGGCAAAGCAGCAGGCTGTGCTGGAAGACTTGAAACAAAAATTATAACACGTTGTTGAATGGTGAGAAGACCGTTGTCAGGAACGGTCTTCTTTTTTGCCTGAAAAGATAGGAAGCCTGGAAATCAGTTGCCAAGAGAAAGGGAAATTGCTATACTTAAACTGTAAATCCATAAATTTGTCACTCATCCCATCTTCATGAAAATATTCCTTATCCTGCCAGGTCACCCTCTGGGGAAATGGCCCGGCGAATTTGGTTCAATGGTTACTGGACTCGGATAAAGTGAAAATTTGTTCGGGGGGGTGAGCTGACCCCCAATTGTTAGACCAAAAATCTAACAATTGGGGGTTAGTTTTTTTATGGCAAGACACAGCTATGAATTTAAGAAAAAAATAGTACTGGAATACTTGAACAGTGACAAAGGGTGTATTTCTATTTCACGTAAATATGGGATGGCAAGTAGCAGCCAGCTGCTAAAGTGGGCTGCTGCTTACAAGGCATTTGGAGATAATGGTCTGAAGAGATCTCGCTCTCAAAAAATATACTCTTTCAAAGAAAAACTTTCTGTGGTAGAGTCTTACTTAACAAATGAAATCTCATATCAGGAATTGGCAATTCGTGTAGGAATCAACAATCCGTCATTGATTTCCAGATGGGTCAATGAATTTAAAATTGCGGGGCCGGATGCGTTACGGTCACATAAAAAAGGTAGGAAAAAGACTTTGAGCCAATCAAAACCCAAAAAAACAGATACCCAGGTTCAACAACCGATGGTCAACATCAGTGTGGAACATGTCCAGGAGTTAGAGAATGAAAACCTTAAACTCCGAATAGAGAATGCTTTTTTAAAAGAACTGAGGAGACTGCGTTTAGAGGACGAAGCAAAAATGAGAGAGTTGCGAAAATCATCTCCAGTCTCCGAGGATCATTCAAGTTGAAAGACATTCTCTCCTATACGCAAATGCCCAAAGCAACCTATATGTACTGGCAGAAACGGTTTGACCGCGAGAATCCAGACCAGGAAGTAGAGGAGAAAATACAGGAAATCCGCAGCCAGCATAAAGATTATGGATACCGTCGCATGACCGGTGAGCTAAAGAACCAAGGGATTTGCGTGAACAAGAAGAAAGTTCAACGTATCATGCAGAAACTGAGCCTTCAGGTAACATCTTTTACCCGGAAGAGCCGTAAATACAGCTCCTATAAGGGTAAGGTAGGAACCATTGCTCCAAATAGGATACATCGTCGTTTTGAGACGAATATCCCTCACCAGAAGATTACGACCGACACTTCAGAATTCAAATACTATGAAGCAGATTCACAGGGACATTTGACTCTGCGCAAGCTTTATCTGGATCCTTTCCTGGACATGTTCAATAATGAAATCATCAGCTATGGAATAGCCAAATATCCTTCGGCTAACAGCATACTGGAAGCTCAAGCCAAAGCAATCAAAATTACTGCTGATTGTCCGTATCGAAGAACATTTCACTCCGATCAGGGCTGGGCATACCAAATGAAATTCTATACCAAAAGACTAAAAAACGAACGAATTTTTCAGAGCATGTCTCGAAAAGGCAACTGTCATGATAACGCTGTAATGGAAAACTTCTTCGGCTTACTGAAGCAGGAAATATATTACGGAGTGACCTACTACAGCTACAAAGAATTAAAAGGCGCTATCGAACGATACATCAAATACTATAACGAGCAAAGAATCAAGGAAAAACTGGGCTGGAAAAGTCCTGTTCAATACAGGCTTTCCTTGCAGGCAGCATAAAAAAGTAACGAGACGGTAAAAACCATCTCGTTACTAAGGTCTAACTTTTTGGGGTCACATCAGGGTACAGGCATTTGCCTGGCCCTTTTTGTTTTTTCTGGATGAACAGATCGTTCCAGTATCCCGTTGACAGAAAGAGAATCCCATGATCGATCTTCATTCCCATGTATTATATGACATCGAGGGAGATGACGGGTCCCGCAGCCGCAGCAGAAGGTTTGGCCAATACCCTCACTTTGTCGACTTTATTAGGGATGCCTTGATTTTCAGAAAGTCTCTGATCGGCATATTGAAATAGTTCGTAATGATCTTTTCATTATCAGTCGCGTCTCAGATTAAATAATTTTTTAAGGAGCTGATTTTCTATGTACGGAAAAAAAGCAACACTGGAAGGACTCATTTTGGGAAGTATCTTGTCCATGACTGTTTTTGGTGTAGCTGGAGCAGCTACAACTAACATCGGGCCAGTAACGTTGGATGGGACTGCAGCGGAAGTCACCAAAGAAGGTGCTGTGGCGACTTTGGGTAAAGAGGAAAGTGTAGTTTCCATTGGAAAGATGGCAGGGGAGGACCCGTACAGCTTTTTCCTGGTCGGTGACCAGAAAGTCGATGTATTAGGGAAAAAAGTTGACAGTTCTGCCATGATGGCAGCCCTCGGTTCTAACCTGCAGGCTGGCAATGGCAATACGGATACAGTGACAATCACAGGGAATCCGGTTGCCTCTGAATCAGCATGGGGCCAATACGGGATTATGGCCTATGGCCAGGGAGCCAAGGTCACGGTTCAGGCAAAAAATATCGCTATCAGCACAAAGTCTGAAAATTCGTATTCTGGAGCCGTCTGGGCACAGAACAATACTTCCGATAAAGTAGCTCCTAAAGATGCGGCTTCCGTTTCTTTGAATGGGGATACAATTTCCATTACGGCTCCCAACCTGGGCATCGTGAATTATTCCAATGGGCAGATTAATATTAATGGCGACTTGACGTTGTCGGCACCTACGGCTATTTCTGCCCGCGGTTATTCCACGACGAACATCAATACGGATGGGAAACATAGTGCGGTAATCAATGGGAATATCGAATTTGAGACGCCGGCTACAAAATCCAATCCACATAATAGTGGAAATGATATCGATGCCAATGTCAATCTGAATTTGAATGGAACGGAATCTGTCTGGAATGGACGTGCTTACGAAAAGTATAAGGACGAGGGTTCCGAAGAAGAAAGTGAACACTTATCAGGGAATGAATATGTAGGTGAAGATACTCACCTTAATTTGACTATGAATGACGGTGCAACCTGGAACGTAACAGGTGATACCATCATGGGCAATTTACAGGCAGACAGCAGTACGATTAATGTAAAACCTGCAATGACGAGAATGAACAGCAACACGATGAATCTTAATCGCTCCACGCTGAACTTTGAAGGTACCAACCAGCTTATCAATGTGGAATCTTTAAGTGGAAATGATGCTACCATCAATACGGCCAGTCTGGACAACCAATTGCGGGTCAGCAAACAAAGTGATGCAAAGAATCTGACCATCCACGGCACAGGTGCTATCGCCGATTCCATTGCCAGAGATAACAGCAATGCACAGAAACTGGCCAATGTGGCAGTCATGGCGGATACAGATCAATCGGTGGCCAACCAGATTACCACGGATGAAGGGGTACTGGCAGGGACCTATAACCTTAAAGTGACCGATGGCAAGGTAGATATGCCACACAGCACCTATACTCCGAATGTGACCAATGTTGGCATTGCTTCCATGGCAACAATGAATCTCATGACCTGGCGCCAGGAAAACAATGATATGAATAAACGTTTGGGCGAACTCCGGGACAGTGAAGGACAGGAAGGCGTTTGGGCTCGGATGGCACGTGGTGAAGCTAAATATGGCGCTCGCAATATGAAGAACCAGTACAATTATTACCAGGTAGGGTATGATATCAAAGCCGGTAAAAACTGGACCGTTGGGGCTGCCTACAGCAAGACGGACGGGAATACCACTTTCAGCCGGGGCAAGAGTGACAATGATCACAATGGTGTAGCTCTCTATGGTTCTTATCTCAGCGATGACGGAAGTTTTGTGGATCTGATTGGTAAATATGCCCGTCTGGATACGGATTATCATGTCGTCGGCGGTGTCGGAGATGGGGATTATGATACCAATGCCTATAGTTTCAGCGCCGAATATGGGAAACGGTTCCATGGACAGCAGGGATTCTGGATCGAACCTCAGGCTGAACTGACGTATGGGCGGGTCGATTCGGCTGATTATACATCTACCCGGGGAGCCCATATCCATCACGACAGCATGGACAGTCTAGTTGGCCGTCTGGGCTTTTCCGCAGGAAAAGATATCAAAGCAGGCCATCTCTATGTGAGAGCTTCCTATCTGTATGATTTCGATGGAGATACCAATGTGGCTATGAGCTATAATGGCCTGAAGGAAAATTACAAAGATGATATTGGCGGTGGCTGGTGGGAAGTCGGCCTGGGTGCCAACTTGAACCTGAGCAAGGCAACACATCTGTACATGGATGTAGAAAAGAACTATGGCGGCGACGTGGCAACACCATGGCAATGGAGTCTTGGTGTTAGATACTCCTTCTAAGCGATAGATAGTACTCTAAATTACAATTTGATAGTACTTGAGGAAAAGGTATTGTATGTGTGAAATGGCACACATACAATACCTTTTTTGGTTCTATACTATCTGACGGTGCCGTCAGCCCTACAAGTACTCCAAACAGGCGAGAAATCCTGACGGTGTGAATATTGGGTTCCCAAATTGAAATACAATGTACAAAGAGACAAGGAAATCAATAACGAACCGTCTGAAATGAGCTGGCTAGTCCTGCGTTTTTGGGAAAGCAATGTTAAGAAAAGGCTGAAATGGTGCGTTGAAACAGTGCTGGCTTCGCTGCCACCGAAATCATGATACAGTTTGCGTATACGCCATCACCCCTGGAGACGGGAGGGAGGCACGAGAGAAACTGGCAAAACAACATCGACAGGAGTCTTATTGCAATCGGGACTCGCGGTTGCTTCCCTTCGTCTTCCTCGACCGTAGCCACTGCTACTGCCCCTTCCATTCAAGGCGCAGCTCTAGGCTGTGAGCCTTTTGCCGGTGACGACCGGGCTTTCCTCCCGGCTGAAGGGTCGATTCATTGCGGGGTGCAAGAAAAGGCAAGAGCGCATATGCGATCGGCAAAGAGCAGAATATTTCCAAGAACACTGCCAGGAAGTATATGCAAGTGGGTACTCTTCCGGAACCGGTTCATAAGAGAGGTTCTATCTTAGATCCCTTTAAGCCTTCTACCTGCAGGGTACGTCGGCCCCAGACAAAAGGGAAGGTAGAACGTTCTGTCCGCTATCTCAAAGAAAACTTCCTGCCCGGAAGACGTTTCACCGATCTGTACGACCTGAACCGATAGGCTCTTCAATGGTGCCAGCATGTGAACGGCAAAAAGCATGGGACTACAGGGAAAATCCCTCTGCAGGAATTGACTGCAGAGCATCTGAACCCTCTCCCGCCCCAGGAGCTGCGCAATAGTCCCCAGCTACGGCATAAGCGACCGCCAACGCCGCTAAAGGGTCGGGCGCCTGCTTACGCCCTTGAAAAGGGCGGATACCCCTTTTTCATAAGTGGCTCCTTTCAAGAAAAGGTTCTGTTTCGGGTAGGGGTGGTTTTCGTGTCTTCTGTACGGGAACAGTGACAACCAGTTGACAACCAGGATTTTTCTCTTTAATCACTTTCTCTTCTAGACTATCCTAACCTATACTATCCTAACCTGTGCACGCAGATGGTTGCCAGATGGTTGCCATCCGGTTGCAGGACAGGCTGGATGCGGGTCTGCGGCATTTTTTCCGGAATCGGGAAATAGGACAGGGCAACCGATTGACAACCAGTCGTCAACCATTTGGCAGACGGTTGTCATCCAGGCTGGCGTCGGACCGGTTGTCAGGGTGGCAACCATCTGTCTGACAGGTGGTTGCGGGTTGGTTGCAATGATATTTACATTCCAAAGAACTTTATAGAACTTGTTACTGAACTTTGTAATACGATGTCTCCCTGTAAGGATACGGGCACGATACCGATCTTTGCGGATCCGGTTGTGCCGGCACCCGTTTATGATCAGGATCACAAGGGAAGAAAAGGCCAGGATGGACTCCACATGCAAAAGAGTTTTCAGCTCTTGCAACAACGTACGACGGTAAGCCATGGACAAAGACTCCTTTCAAGAGTGAAGATGGTTTGGGTGCATCCGAAAATGGGTGCAAAAAAACAGGGGTCGGGGTTTTTGTTTTTGGCTGAAACAATAACCGATCATAAAAAACAGAATTCCTATCGATTTGTAAACCCAAAGGGCATAAAAAATACCTGTGCAACAGTACAGAAACGGCTTTGCGAAGGGGGACACAAAACAGCCCATGTACCGGGAAGGCATCAGCTTCCTTACACAGGTTCAAAATGGTCGATAGGAATCCTGGAAATGATTGTATTTGAAACGGCAAAACGTGGTATGGACAATGGAATTAGCGATACGGAATAGGTGCTGCCGGAAGTGGTGATTCTGGGAGTTTGCGAGAGCCAATGGGATCACTCCAATGCTGGTGAATAGAAGAGGACTGGTTGGTAGAAAATATCAGATAATATGATTATATCAAAAATATCCGAAAAAGCAAGAAAAATGTAAAAAATCATACAATGATACAGTACCCCACCCATTTGTGGTAAAATATTAAACATAACGACGAACGACGAACGACAATCCTGTTTCGGAGGCCTTCCATCCATGCGCAAACAATCTTCTTTTACCTGGCTTTTCGGCCTCCTGCTGCTTCTGCTCCTTGCCTTTATCTGGGGGCAATCCCTGCAGCCCGGGACCGTTTCCCATGGGGAAAGCCGGCGGGTACTGGGGCTGATCCGGGAAGTGCTGGGGCACAATGGTGTGACGGACTGGCTGACGGACAACCGGGTCCGGCGGCTGGCCCATTTGACGGAATACGGGGCCTTTGGGCTGACAGCCAGCCTGGGCGCCTGGCACCGGTGGGGCAGGGGGTATAAAAAAGCCGTCCTGGCCCTGGGTGTGGTCATCGCCTCCCTGGATGAAACCATCCAGTATTTTGCCGGCGGCCGCACTGCCACCTGGCAGGATGTGTGCGTAGATGCCATAGGGGTGAGCCTGGGAATCGCCGTGGCGGCACTCCTCGGGAGAGTATGGCGAGGGAGGTGAAGGGTGCTGCTGGTATCCACATAGTGGCTGGTGGATAGTGATTGGTGGTTGGTGAAGTGAAATCGGATGCGATTGTTGCTTGTTCGATTGGAATTGGTATCATAGAACGTAGGAATCTACCAGGAAATCAATGGCAAAGGAGTTGACGGAATGGCAAAAATCGTGACTTATAACCAAAGGAGGAATTCTATGCCCCGATTTGAATCTTTGACCAACGCACTGATCTCCGCTGTCACCGACCTTGGGTACCCTGCCGAGATGGGCGCTCTTATGGCCCGGAACCTGGGAACGGTAAGCACGGTGGAGCGGATGCTCCAGTATGTGCTGCGGGTGCAGCCCCCTACGGCAGAAGAAATGGTGGATGAAATGCTGGCCATCTGCGACGAACGGGACAAATGGGTCCAGAAGAAAAAGAACGAATATTATAACCGCAAGGTGAATGAATGGATCAATCGGGAACCAAAGGAGCCGTGAAAAAAATCACGGTTCCTTTTTCAGTGGCTGGTGGGTAGTGAGCAGGGGGCATGTATGACAAAAGAGGCTGTGAAGAAATGGAAATCCATTTTTTCACAGCCTCTGCTTCTTTTGGTTGGTGCCGAAGGCCGGACTCGAACCGGCACGTCTTTTGGGACGCTTGATTTTGAGTCAAGTGCGTCTGCCAATTCCGCCACTTCGGCACTTGTGATATATATCACAATACGGTTATTTTACCATTGCCCTTATATCCTGTCAAGGAGAATCATACCTCCAGGGTCCTGACCTCTCCCAGTTTCACCAGTCCTCCGATGGCCATGCCGGTGATCTTGTCGTCTTTCCAGTAGGCTTCGACGTCGATGCGGCCTCCCGGTTCCAATAAGGACGCTCCCACGGACCGTTTCTGGCGCTGGGCCAGGGCGGCAGCCACGGCGGCGGATCCGCTGCCACAGCTGTTTTCGTGGTACAGGGTGCCGGTGGCAGTCACATAGACAATGGGGATCACCTTCAGGGTGCTGATTTCCACCAGCATAAGGCCGTAGGCTTCCGGTTCAGGGCCCTGGGAAATTTCCCGCTGGAGGGAATAGAAGAACTCATCCTGATTGATTTCATCCACGTTCAGGGTGAAATATACATAATGGGTGATGCCCGGCAGGACCACTGCCTGACATTCCACGCTTTCCCGCTCATAGGAAAGGCGCTGTTTGGAAATGGAAAGGGGCGGGGGCAATTCCACGCTGGCCTGGTAGCAGTTTTCCCGCACTTTTTTGGCGTGGACGGGCAGGGGAGTGGAACAGCCGCTGCAGGTCACCTGGAAATCTCCTTCTTTTTTCCCCAGGGTATGGAGGGCGTAGGCACCGGCGCTGCGGGTGGCGTTGCCGCAGAATTCGCCGCCCATCATTTCCACTTTGGGCTGGCCGTCAACCAGGGAAAGGCAGCCCACCTGTTCAAGGGCGGTGTCGCCGGACAGGAGTTTTTCGTTGATGTCCCTGCGTTGTTCCAGCGGTACCGGGTCAAGGACGAACAGGGTGATGTTACCGCTGGGATCGGCTTGTACGGTGCGGATTTTCATAAGCAACTTCCTTTCTGGGATTTTGTATACCGAATACTCTAACTATTTCTATAATTCAAAATTACACTCTAATTATAGCGAGTTACGAGGAATTCTACAAGGGTTCTATAACTGATTTTTATGCAATTTCTGAAAATGATTTTATCACAGTTGGGATGTGGTAAAATAAGGAAGTGTCTGTCCCATTGTCCTGCCTTTTCAGGGGGATACGGGGATACTATGAACGAAAGCGGAGGTATTTTTTTTGAACGTGCAGAAGCGATTGATGGGCTTATTTTGTGCCGGGCTGGCTCTGTTCCTTCCCTGGGGGAACAGGGCTTCAGCATCGGACATACAGGATCTGGCCTGGAAGGAGGATGTTCCCTATTACCGGCAGATCCAGGGAACCATCACCCACGGGGGACCGAAACTGATCTTTTCGGACAGCCCGGAGATGGTGGGGAAGATCGGTATCATGTACCGGGATACGGTCAGCGGGCCGGTGCGCCTGTTCTTCCACCATGTAAATGACACCCGGACGGACAAGCGGCTGGCGGTACTGCTTCGGCGGACCACCATCCGCCCTACGGCGGTGTCCATGGGCCGGAACGGAATCTCCCGGCCCAATGAGGACTGGCTGGCCGCAGGCAAGGAAGCCCAGAGCAAATATTACCGGTCGGCTCCCAACGGCCGGAAGCTGGTGTTGGACGGTCCCCGGGACATCCTGAACAACGGCAGGGGGTACATCCTCCATCCCCAGGAACTGGTGACGGGGATCGTGGACTTGAACTTCGACAAGCCGGTGGAAGTTTCTTTCATCATGATGCCCGTGGATGCGGATCCCCGGATCTCGGCGGAAGTATATTCCATCCTGCCGCCGGACGAAGGGGGCCATGTGCTCCGGGGCACCTTTGAAGGGGCCGATGTAAGGGTGGACCTGCCCGGCGCCTTCCCGGCGGACAGCGGGGAAATCTGGGGTGTGAAGCTGGCGGATGATGTGGAAGACCCCTATGTACGGGGCATCGACGTGACCCGGAATGAGCCGGTGGTCAACTACGGCAATTACGGGGTCATGTACGCCGTCAATTTCCAGACCCGGGGAAGCCGTGCTACCCAGATGCGGTTCAACCCCTACGGGGGCGCCTATGCAGGGGAAGGGGTCCTGAGCCTGGAAGGGGCAACGGCCCAATACATCCGGATCCCTGATGACCGCCAGTCCTTTGGCTGGAACGGGGACGGAGAGACCATGAAACTGGGTGTGGTGCCGGCTGGCAAGAGCGGTACCTTCTTCTTTTCGCCGCCCGGTTCCTCTAACCTGCCCGTACGGATTTTCTGGGAAGGTATCCGGGAAGACCGGAAGGAGCAGACTGCTGCCGGAACCGGCAATGCGGACAGCCTGAGCCGCTGGCGAGCCCGCCGGAAGTTGAAACAGGCAGCGTCCGGAAAGAAGGCGACGGATTCAGGATCCACGGCCAGGAAGGCGGGGAAACCGGCCAATCCGCAAAACACCTCCAGGGAAAGCCTGCTGGATCGCATTGATCGGACCATGACAATCAATGAAGCTAATTAAATGAAAATAATTATTAAAAAGGCTTGACTATTTACTGAGTTTGGGGTACACTATGCATGTAACGAGGGGAGCAGAAAAAAATCCCCGTTGTCCTTCCCTGAAAGGGAAGGGGGACCATCCGAAAGGATGGTGGATAGGTCACACACCGGTTGTGAGACCTACACCGGGTGCGCAACCCCATACCCGCCAGACGGGTCCCGTCCCCTTTTCAGAAGGACACTAGTAATGAGGAGGAATTAGACAATGGCTGAATTAAAAGGTTCTCAAACTGAAAAAAATCTGTGGACGGCTTTTGCTGGTGAATCCCAGGCTTACAACAAATATGGTTATTATGCGAGTGTTGCCAAGAAGGAAGGCTATGAACGGGTAGCCCAGAATTTCCTGGAAACTTCCGGAAATGAACGGGAACATGCAAAGATCTGGTTCAAAGCCCTGCATGGCGGCTCCATCCCTGATACGGTAGCCAACCTGAAAGACGCTGCTGCCGGCGAAAACTATGAATGGACTGAAATGTACAAGGAATTCGCTGAAACCGCTGAAAAAGAAGGGTTCAAGGACCTGGCCTATAAATTCAAGGCTGTAGGGGCCATTGAAAAACATCACGAAGAACGGTACAGAGCCCTGCTGAAGAAAGTGGAAGATGGTACCATGTTCCAGCGCAGCGAAAAGACCGTTTGGATCTGCTCCAACTGCGGCCATATTGTAGAAGCTGAAAAAGCTCCGGAAGTATGCCCGGTCTGCGCTCATCCCAAATCCTTCTTCATGGTCAACTGCGAATGCTTCTAATGGCATAAAAAAGGGGGTGTGAAAAAATGCTTTTTCACACCCCCTTACTAGTCACTAGCCACTAGTCACTAGCCGATGGAAGCCAGATGACGCTGGCGAAAAAAAGACGCTGTGGATGATTTTTTCACAGCGCCTTTTTTTTTATCAGTGGTTGGTCAATCCCAGTTCCCGGATCATTTCCATATCTTCCTTGATGGTGGTCCCGCTGGTGGTGAGCATATTGCCGGTAATGGAGGCGGAGGCACCGCTCTTCAGGGCCGTGGCCCCGTTCTGGGGCAGCAGCTTGCGGCCGGCGGCCAGGCGGATGTTGGCGGTGGGGTTGATGAAACGGAAGATGGCGATGGTCCGCAGGATGTCATCGGCCGGCAGGGGCTTGCGGCCTTCCATACCGGTTCCGGGAATGGCCATCAGGGCATTGATGGGAATGGATTCGATGCCCAGGCTCTGCAGGGTGAAAGCCATGTCCAGACGGTCCTGCCAGGTTTCGCCCATGCCGATGATGCCGCCGGAGCACACGCACATGCCTTCGGCCTGGGCGGCCTTGATGGTGCGGATCCGGTCGTCAAAGGTGTGGCTGGTGCAGATGTGGGGGAAGAAGCGGCGGCTGGTTTCAATGTTGTGGTGGTAGCTGGTGACGCCGGCCTGGCGGAGCCGGTGCAGCTGCTCCCGGCTGATGATGCCGTGGGAGGCACATAAGTCGATGGTCAGCTTGTCCCGCATATGCCCGTAGATGGTCAGGGCCTTTTCGAAATCTTTGCCTGTCAGGGCACGGCCGCTGGTCACCATGGCGAACCGGTTGGCACCGGCGTCCTGGTCCGCCTTGGCGGTTTTCATGATTTCCTCTTCGTCCAGGAACCCGTATTCTTCACAGCCGGTGTGATGGCAGGCGGCCTGGGCGCAGTATTTGCAGTTTTCGCCGCAGCGTCCGCTGCGGGCGTTGATGATGGTACAGAAATCCACGTGGTTGCCGCAGAAATGGGTCTGCAGCCGGCCGGCTTCTTTCTGGAGTTCGGCCAGGGGCTGGGTCAAAAGATCCTGGACTTCCGGGTCGGTCTGTTTCAGACGGTACCCCTCGATGATCCGGTCGGTCAACGCGTGCAATTCTTCACTCTTCAATATGCTCATCCCTTCTGGTATAATATAGTTAGTATTATAAAAAAAACGAAAAATGATGGTCAACACCATTTTTCGCAAGGTTAACGCAAATTCCATTGTCCTTCCCTGAAAGGGAAGGGGGACCAGCCCAATGGCTGGTGGATGGGTCATACATCGGATGTGAGACTCCCTGCCTGCAAGCGGGCCCTTTCTTCCATTCGGGGGGACACAACTGCAAAGGAGGCAATACGTATGGAAAAACTGCTTTTCATTTATATGGACGGGTGCCCGTACTGCCACATGGCGGCGGATGTGCTGGCCGGTCTGACCCATGAACATCCGGAATACAGCAGGATCCCGGTGGAAAAGGTGAATGAAACCACGGAACCGGAAAAACTGAAGGGCCGCCAGTATTATTACGTGCCCACGTTTTTCTACGGGGACGAAAAAATCTACGAAGCCCAGCCCGGGGATGATAAACCCAAGATGGAAAAGATCCTGGGTGCGTTCTTCGCAAAACATGCATAAACAGTCATGCATAAAAAAGGCGCTGTGAAAAAATCATCCACAGCGCCTTTTTTCCGCCAGCGTCAGCTGGCTTCCATCGGCTAGTGACTAGTGACTAGTGACTAGTGACTAGTGACTAGTGACTAGTGACGGGGTGTGAAAAAGCATTTTTTTCACACCCCTTTTTTTAGTGGCTGGTGGGTAGTGAGCAGTGGCTGAAAAGGAAATTCTCTATGGGTAGACCCTGCGCAACAAGTTGCAAATTGTGTTTCAATCCGTAGGGATGGCCCATAAGGGACATCCGGACCCAGGTCGCCCAGCGGGCCCCTGCCGCTTACAGATCTGGGAACGGTCTCCCCTTATGGGTAGACCCTACGCAACATATTGCAAATTGTGCTTCAATCCGTAGGGATGGCCCATAAGGGACATCCGAACCCAGGTCGCCCAGCGGGCCCCTGCCGCTATATGATCCCCCGCTTCCGCAATACCTTCATCACCCCTGGTCCCAGCACGGCCACACTGATGAGTTCGCCCAGGCCGATGTAGGCCATGGCGGCTCCCGCGGACAGATCGGGGGGCAGGGCGGCCAGGTAGTACAGTTCGCCGCCGATGAGCAGCCCGTTGCTGACTACCGGAAGCAGAGCGGCCACCCATACATTGGGACACATGTGCATGGGGAACACGCCCAGAAATGTGGCCAGGGTCCCGATCACCATGTCGGTGATCCCGAAGGGGCTGCCGAGATTGGCCAGAAAGCAGCCCACGGTGAGGCCGGGTACCCACCTTTTGTCGTAGAACGCCAGGAGGGTGAGACTTTCCGAGAGCCGCACCTGGATGGGGCCGTAGCTGAGCGGCTCCAGGCACAGAGTCAGGACGGCGTAGATGGCGGCCAGGAGGGCATTCTGGAACAGCCCTGCTTCTCCGGGGTGCAGTCCCTTCATGCCTCTGCCCCCAGGACGGCTGCCTTCAGGGCCAGGTACTTCCGGGAAAAGTACGCCGGCAGCTGGCTTTCCCGCTGGTCATACCCATAGGCCCGGCGGGACACGGCCAGGATGGGAGGAGCCTGGATCCTTTTGGCCACGGACAGGCCGCAGAACAGTTTCCACCACCGTTCCAGGTCGGCGATGAAATCTCCGGCGGTGGGGAACAGCCGGGCCACCAGGCCATGTTCGCAGCCCAGGTGTTCTTCCAGGGTCCCGTCCAGATACCACTGGAGCAATTCTTCGGGGCTGGTCTTGTTCCAGCTTTCCACAAAGGCCTGCAGCAGATAATCATGGTAGGGATAGACCAGGGGATCGCCCCCCTTGCCCACAGTCTGGGCAGCGGACAGTTCTGCACTGGGTTTGATCTTGAAGATGGGATCGGGGATCACTTCTTTATGGAAGACTTCCTCATTGAGATACCGTCCCAGCTGGTATACCTGGTGCTTCCACAGGTCTCCGATGAGTGCCAGGACCCCGGCAATGTCTCCGTAGAAGGTGGCGTAGCCCACGGTCATCTCCGCCTTGTTGGAGTTGCAGCTGAAGCCGCCGCCAAAGAGGGAGGCCAGGCCGGCCAGCACCCGGGCACCCCGGTCCCGGGCCTGGATGTTCTCCGTGGCGAAGGGGGAAACGGTCAGGCATTGGTCCCCTCCGGTTCCATAGTTGTGGACGGGGGTCTCGCCGAACTGACGGATGGTATGATCCACCGCTTCCTGGATGGGGATGATGGTGTAGTGGGTGCCCAGGGCCTGGGCCATCTGCTGGGCCAGCCCTTTGGTCAGGGCGGAGTTGTACTGGCTGGGCATATTCACCAGCAGCACATTCTCAGGGCCCAGGATGTCCACATAGAAGGCGGCGGTGACAGCGGAGTCGATACCTCCGGATACGCCGATGGTCATCTTTTGGATGCCCAGCTGCTGCAGAAAGGTGGCCGCTCCATAGCACAGCGCGGTGTACAGGGCAGCGGTGTCACTGGGGACGGGCTGCAGGCCCCGCTTACCCCGGATGGCTCCGGTGTCCGGATCCCAGTCTGCCACCAGCAGATCCTCTGCAAAGGCCGGAGAATCGGTGATGCTTTTCCCGGTGGCATCGTACATACAGCTGCACCCGTCGTAGGTGAACACGTCCTTGCCGTTGTTCTGGACGCCCACATTGTTGCAGTACACCAGGGGGATGCCGTTCTGGCTGGCCTGGCGCACGAACAGCTGATGGCGCTTCCGGTTCTTCTGATAGGTATAGGGGGAGCAGGACAGGTTGCACAGGATCTGGGCTCCGTTCTGCCGCAGCAGCTGCGGTACATTATAATGGTAGTTATCCGTCCAGCCATCTTCGCACAGCAGGACCCCCAGCTTTACGGTGCGGCCCTTCAGGGTGACGGTCACCGGCTGGATCAGGTCCTCCATGGTGGTGCCGGCGGGCAGTTCCGGCAGCAGTTTGGCGGCGCTGAAAAAGTACCGGGCGTCGTCGAATTCCCGATATTCGGGCAGGGAGGTCTTGCTGATGAAGGGATAGGGCAGGCCGCCCTTTTTCAGCTGTCCGTCCTGGGCCACAAAGGCCGCATTGTATTTTCGCACCCGGCCGTCCTCGTTGACTTTGGCAGGATCTGTGGCGATGTTGCCGAAGACCACACAGATGCCCCGGGTGGCAGCGATGATTTCTTTGCCGTATTCTTCACAGTCGGCGATGAAGGCCCGCTGTTCCCATAAATCGCCCAGCAGGTAGCCGGGGACCATGAGTTCCGGCAGAAGGAGCAGGTCCACTCCGGCATTCCTGGCTTCCTGGATGGCCTCCAGGGCCTTTCGGGTATTGGCGGCCGGCTGCCCTGGCTTTACCTGGATCTGTGCACACGCAATTTTGATATCCATTTGTTTCTCGCTCCATTACTTGATATAATAACAGGATAAAATGACTTGGTTCCATTATAACAAATGGGGGAAGGTTAGGAAAGTACGGCCCGGGGAACCCTGTGTCTTTTGGACCATACAAAAAACAAGGTCAAATGTTGCGTATATACAAGGGTTATGCTATGATACCATTGCGATATGCAGAAAGTAGGGGGGACTATGTTATACATTAGTACAAGAGGGAAAACGGATATGGTGAGCTCGGCTCACGCGATTTCGAACGGATTGGCTGCAGACGGGGGACTGTTTGTACCCAAGGAATTTCCGCCCATCAGTGTGGCAGAAATCGATGCGATGCGGGAACAGCCGTACAGCGCCCGTGCCCTGACGGTGCTGGCCCGTTTCCTGACGGACTACAGCGAAGAAGAACTGCGGAATTGTGTGGAAACGGCCTACAGCAAAGAACGGTTCGGAGATTTTCCGGCACCGCTGCATCCGTTGAAGGACAACCTGGATGTACTGGAGCTGTGGCATGGTCCCACCTGTGCGTTCAAGGACATGGCCCTGCAGATCCTGCCTCTGTTTTTGACCCGGGCCGTCCAGAAGACCGGAGAACAGAAGAAACTGGTGATCCTGGTGGCGACTTCCGGAGATACGGGCAAGGCCGCCATGGCCGGGTTTGCGGATGTGCCTGACACGGAAGTGATTGTGTTCTATCCCCAGGAAGGGGTCAGCGACATCCAGAAGCTGCAGATGATCACCCAGCGGGGCGGCAACGTACACGCCGTGGCGGTGGAAGGCAACTTCGACGATGCCCAGACCGGCGTGAAGGTGCTGTTCGGCAGCAAACCCCTGGCGGAAGAACTGCAGGAACATGGCTGCGCTTTCTCTTCTGCCAACTCCATCAACTGGGGCCGTCTGGTTCCCCAGATCGTGTACTACTTCAGTGCCTATGCAGATGCGGTGAACAGCGGCCGCATCGAGAACGGGGATCCGGTGAACTTCGCCGTGCCCACCGGCAACTTCGGGGATATCCTGGCCGGGTTCTACGCCAAACTCATGGGCCTGCCGGTGCACAAATTCATCTGCGCCTCCAACAGCAACAATGTACTGACGGATTTCATCAATACAGGGGTATACAACCGGAAGCGCCCCTTCCACAAGACCATTTCTCCTTCCATGGATATCCTGGTTTCCAGCAACCTGGAACGGCTGCTGTTCGAGGAAACGGACCACGATGCAGCCCAGGTGGCCGAATGGATGAAGGAACTGAATGAAAAGGGCGAATACAAGGTTGGGGTGGAACTCCAGAACAAGATCCTGAAGGATTTCTTCGGCACCTGGGTGGACGAAGTGGAAACCCGGGAGACCATCGGGGATGTGTTCAACAATTATGGCTATGTGATGGATCCCCATACGGCTGTGGCCTATAAGGCCATGGAAAAATACCGGCTGCTGACCAGCGATGATACGTACAGCATTGTGCTGAGCACGGCCAGTCCCTTCAAGTTCAATGATGTGGTGCTGCAATCCATCAACCCGGACAAATTCGAAGGCAAAAACCTGGATCCCTTCGCCGCCATGGAAGAACTGAGCCGGGAAGCCAAAATGCCCATTCCCAGAGGCATGAAAGAGCTGCCCCAGCTGGAAAAACGCCAGAGCGATGTGGTGGACAAGACTCAGCTGGAAGCCGAAGTGAAAAAAGTGCTGGGGCTGGAATAACCCCCCGCATCCTGCGCAAAACTTCATACGATATACGCCGATGGTGAAAAACCATCGGCGTTTTTCATGGGGCACCGGACCTGGGAACGGACGTCCCTCATGGGCCGCCCCTACGCATGGAAACGGACGGTACGACCTGTTTCGTAGGGACTCCCCATAAGGGGAGTCCGAACCCAGGTCGCCCAGCGGGCCACTAGCCACTATATACTGTACCCATAAGTGTGGACACTTTTTAAGAGTAGCACCTGCCCACAAAATTGGACAGGCTACAATTTGAATCCTTTAAAATTGACGTGCTCATTTTGGACCCAACCTATTGAACACAATCATATGTATGTGGTATCCTCAAATCCAATAAAGCCAAGGAGAATCCACATGAGCAGAAAACTTTTTACTGAGGAGCAGATTGCAGCGTTGCGCCAGAACCCTTATGTGTATAGCGTAAGCCGCTCTACCCTGGTCCTGAGGAAGTCCTTTAAAGAAATCTTTTACACCGAATATATGGAAGGAGTCTATCCCAAAGACATCTTCAAAAAATACGGCTTTGACCCTGCTGTGCTGGGCGAAAGACGCATTGGCGGTGCTCTCCAGCATATCAAAGAGGAATATGCCAAATATGGCTGTTTCTATGAAGGCAGGAGACCCGCCGACAGGTCTGACACCGCCGCCAAGGTCAAGCATGAAGATGACATTAAGGCCCTCAGACATGAAGTTGAATACTTGCGGCAGGAAGTGGAATATTTAAAAAAAATTTCCGCGATCAAGAACACAAAAAGGTAGATTCTCTGCTCATGAACGATTCCTCTTGTGTGTTCGAAATCATAGAAAAGACGGTAAGTACCAGCGAGAACAGACTTTCCATCAGCAGTTTATGCAAGATGGCAGGCGTGTCCCGAAGCGGTTATTATGCCTGGGTGAAGGCGGAAGCATTTCGGCAGGCCCAGGAAGAACAGGACCGCAAGGACTTTGAACTGATCCTTGCCGCTTACAAAAGACGAGGGTACAAGAAGGGCGCCCGCAGCATCTATATGGAGCTGCTCCACATGGATCCGCCCGTCATTATGAATGTGAAGAAAATCCGTCGTCTGATGAAAAAGTTCCACCTGCTTTGCCCCATCAGGAAGGCGAATCCCTATCGGCAGCTGGTGAAAGCCCTGAAGACCAATACGGTGGCCGATAACTTGCTGCAGCGCCAGTTTGAGGACTATGGCCCTCGCATGGTACTGCTGACAGATATTACGTACCTTCCTTACAATGGGATCTTTGCTTATCTTTCTACCATATTGGATGCCTATACCAAGCAGATTCTGGCGTATGTCCTCAGCAATTCTTTGGAGATGGATTTCGTGGTAGAAACGGTGAACAACCTGATTCGAGATCACGGCGTCTCACTGCATGCTGAAACCATCGTGCATTCTGACCAGGGTTGCCATTATACGAGTCACAGCTTCATTGATATCCTCCATGACAAGGATCTCAGACAATCCATGTCACGGCGGGGGAATTGCTGGGACAATGCGCCGCAGGAAAGCTTCTTCGGCCGTATGAAAGACCATGTGAAAAAGAAAATTGCAGCAGCAGTGAGCTTTGGGGAGGTGAAGGCCATCGTAGATGATTACATGGATTATTACAACAACGATCGCTACCAGTGGGAACTGGCGAAACTGTCGCCAAACGAGTTCTACCAATTTGTAACAACAGGGGTTTATCCGCTCGATATTCCCAAGATGCCCGAGGTTCCTACATTGAAGCGGAGAGCCTGTGAGCTGGGGAACCAGCTCACCTCATAAAATGGCAAAAGCAGCCATTTTATGAGTAAGGAGCCAGTACATGAGATTTGGATGGTTAGGGGCCTTCTGATAGACAATTACCAGACGTCCATTTTAAAGGTACCAAGATTGTTGAACTGTCTAAAACAAGGGGTCCTACTTTTATAAACTGTCCTTGACAAGGGGTACGGTTTACTACCCACTAGCCACTACCCACTAGCCACTACCCACTAGCCACTACCCACTAACCCCGCATAAGGAAATTAGCGTACCTCATATAAGGAAAAACGTATGCTAAAGTGTAACGTTTGTTGCAGTTTTATACAAAAATATACAGTTGCCTTCTTATTTTTTCTAAGAAAATATGATATGATAGAATGTATGTAGAATGAACGTTATATCTTTTTGATTCAAAGGGGAGCAAAAGATGGAAGTCACTGTAATTACCAACATCAGACGGAAAGTGTTGACCATGCTGTCAAAAATGGCTTATGACGGGAACCTGCCGGATCACGTCTATGACATCCTGCAGATCGTCAACGAAAATACTCCGCGGACACGATGCTGCGTACATAAAGAAAGAGCGGTCCTGAAGGAACGGATCTGTGTGGCCCTGGGTGTGGATACGGATATGAACATCATCGATGCCGCCAACAAGGCCACCAGTGAACCGGTGGACCGGAGCCAGCACGTGATCGCTGTGCTGCCGGAAGGCTGCAGCGCCTGCCCGGTGAACAAGTACATGATCACCGACGTGTGCCGCCGCTGCCTGACCCACCGGTGCATGAACGGATGCCCCAAAAAGGCCATTTCCGTGTACCAGGGCCGTGCCCACATCGACTACGATATGTGCGTGGAATGCGGCAACTGCAAACGGGCCTGCCCGTACGGCGCTGTGGTGGAAATCGCCCGGCCCTGCGAAAATGCCTGCAAGGTGCATGCCCTGCATACCGGTGCCAACAAGAAGGCTGAAATCGACAAGAACATCTGTGTGGAATGCGGTGCCTGCCGCGGGGCTTGCCCCTTCGGCGCCATCGAGGAACGGAGCCATATCGTCCAGCTGATCCAGGCCATCAAAAGCGGTAAGGAAGTGGTGGCACTGCTGGCTCCTTCCTTCGTGGGCCAATTCGGTCTGAAGGTACAGCCGGGCCAGATCGTGAAGGCCTGCAAGGAACTGGGATTTACCACGGTGAAAGAAGTGGCTGTGGGGGCGGATATGACCGCCATTGCCGAAGCCGAGGAATTCCTGGAAAAGGTCCCCACGGGCAAACAGAAGGTCATGACCAGCTCCTGCTGTCCGGCTTTCGTGGCCACGGTGAAACGGCATGCTCCGGAACTGGCGGACTGCATCTCTGATGCGGTGTCTCCCATGGTGGCCCGCAGCAAACTGGAGAAACACAACCACCCCGGCGCCCTGACCTGCTTCATCGGGCCCTGCATCGCCAAGAAGGTGGAAGCCCGGGAACATCCGGAAGACATCGATTTCGTGCTGACCTTTGAAGAACTGAAGTGCATGATGGACAGCCAGGGCATCGATCCGGCCAAGTGCGAAGTGGATGCGTTCCACGCTGCCTCTTCTGCAGATGGCTGCGGCTTCCCCCAGGCGGCCGGTGTGACCCAGGCTGTGAAGGACTATGTGAAGGAAATCCATCCGGAGGTGGATGTGGACAGCCTGAAAACCGTGTACTGCAACGGGCTGGAAGAATGCCTGGCCACGCTGAAGGACATCGAAGGCGGCAAGCTGGATGTCCAGTATATGGAAGGCATGGCCTGCCAGAAGGGCTGCCTGAACGGACCGGGGGCTCTGACCGAACCGGGCCTGACCCGGGTGCTGCTGAAACGGTTCGCCGGGACCACCCAGGCCACCTCTTCTGCCGACATCAAGATGGCCATGGACGGCGTGAAGAACGTGGATATGGAACGGGTATATTTGCGCAAATAACTAGAGTGTGATAAAATAGCCGGGTATGAGTACGTTGAAAACAGGGCTCCATACCCGGCGTTTTCGAATTTATGTAGGAGGAATCTAGAATGTCAGGACATTCCAAGTGGGCGAACATCAAATTTAAAAAAGGCAAAGCAGATGCGCTGCGTGGGAAGATCACCACGAAGATCGGCAGAGAAATCACCATCGCTGTACGTATGGGAGGCCCTGATCCTACTGGTAATATGAGACTGAAACTGGCTTTGTCCAAGGCCAAAGCCAACAACATCCCCAAGGACAACATCAAGAGAGCCATTGCCAAGGGGCAGGGCGCTACGGAAGGGTCCAACTACGAACAGATCACCTATGAAGGCTACGGCCCCGCCGGCGTGGCCATCATGGTCAGCGCACTGACGGACAACCGGAACCGTACGGCTGCCGATGTGCGGCACGTGTTCTCCAAAGGCGGGAACATGGGCGAATCCGGTTGCGTAAGCTGGATGTTCAAGAACAAAGGGGTATTTACGGTAGAAAAGGAAGGGGCTCCTTCTGAGGACGAAGTGATGGAAGTGGCACTGGAAGCCGGGGCCGAAGATATGCAGACCCTGGATGATGCCTATGAGATCACCACCGCTCCGGAAGACTATGATGCTGTGGAAAAGGCCCTGGCCGATCACAACATCGATGTGGCCATGAGCGAATTGTCCCTGATCCCGGACAACACTATCGCCGTGACCGGAGAAGATGCAGAAAAAGTCCAGAACATGATCGATGCTTTCAACGATCTGGACGACGTGCAGGACGTTTATACGAACGCTGACCTGCCGGATGAAGAATAAGGGGTGCATGCCGAACAGGCATCCCGGGAGACCATAAGGCCGGCCGGCTGGGGAACTTCTTTCCCCGGGGGCCGGCTTTTTTAACCATGAGAGAGGGGAATTGCACATGCTGGCATTGGGAATCGACCCGGGTACGGCAATCTGCGGCTACGGACTGGTGCGCCTGGAACGGAGCCGGCTGATTCCCGTCCATTACGGGGCGGTCTTTACGGACAAGGATATGCTGCCGGAGCTGCGGCTGAAGAAGATCTATGAGGAACTGACGGCACTCATTGCGGAATACAAACCGGATTTCATGAGCGTGGAAAAGCTGTTCTTCAACCGGAACGTGACCACGGCCATTGCCGTGGGAGAGGCCCGGGGCATCATCCTGCTGACGGCGGCCAATGCGGGCCTGCCGGTCTACGGCTATACGCCCATCCAGGTGAAACAGGCCATCACCGGCACCGGGCGTGCGGACAAGAACCAGGTGACCTATATGGTGCAGAAGCTGCTCCATATCCAGGAAAAACCCAAACCGGATGACGTGGCCGATGCCCTGGCCATCGGGATTACAGGGCTGAACTTCATCCGGGAACAGGAACTGCGGGAGAGAATGCGATGATCGGATTCATTACCGGCCGGATCGACCATATGGGAACGAATTTCATCCTGGTGGACACTGGCGGGGTAGGGTACCGGATTTTCATGAACACCGGTGACCTGGCCCGGCTGCAGGTGGACCAGAAGGTGAAGGTCTATACGTATCTGTCAGTACGGGAAGATGCCCTGCAGCTGTTCGGCTTCCTTTCCTATGATGCCTACAGCCTGTTTACCCAGCTGATCACGGTGAGCGGCATCGGGCCCAAGATGGCCCAGGGCATCCTGTCGGCGTCCAAAGTGGACAGCTTCTATCTGGCAGTGAAGAACCGGGATGTGAAATTCCTTACCAAGCTGCCGGGTATCGGCAAAAAAACAGCGGAACGGCTTCTTCTGGAACTGAAGGATATGGTGGCGCCGGAAGGGCTCCAGGACGAGGATGGGAATGAGGTTTCCTTCAATGAAAATGACCTGGACGATGACACCACCACCCTGGGGGCTGTGGCGGAAGGGCTGGCGTCCCTGGGCTTCAGACGGGACGAAATCGATGCCGTCCTGAAACGGCTCCCTGTGAAACCGGAAAGCACGGTGGAACAGCTGCTGGACGAAGCTTTGAAGATGCTGTATCGGAGGGGTTAAATGGAAGATACCAATCGTGTGATCGCCGGGCCGGAGCAGGCCCAGGACGGCTGGCAGTACAGCCTGCGCCCCCGGCGGCTGGCGGAATACATCGGCCAGAGCAAAGTGAAGAAGAATATGGAGGTGTTCATCCAGGCGGCCCTGAAACGGAAAGAAGCCCTGGATCACGTCCTCCTGTACGGACCGCCTGGTCTGGGGAAGACCACCCTGGCCAACATCATCGCCAATGAACTGAATGTGAACATCCGGATCACCAGCGGTCCGGCCCTGGAACGGCAGGGGGACCTGGCGGCCATCCTGACCAACCTGAGCGACAGCGATGTGCTGTTCATCGATGAAATCCACCGGCTGCCCAAGACCGTGGAGGAAATCCTCTATTCGGCCATGGAAGATTACGCCCTGGACATCATCATCGGCAAGGGGCCGGCGGCCCGCAGTGTACGGCTGGATCTGCCCCGGTTCACCCTGATCGGAGCCACCACCCGCATGGGTTCCATTGCGGCACCTTTGCGGGATCGGTTCGGCGTCATCTGCCATCTGGAATTCTACAATCCGGAGGAACTGCAGATCATCGTGCAGCGGGCGGCAGAAATCCTGAAGGTGACCATCGAGCCGGAGGGAGCCTATGAAATCGGCCGCCGCAGCCGGGGTACGCCCCGGGTGGCCAACCGGCTGCTGAAACGGGTACGGGACTTTGCCGAAGTGGCAGGGTGTGATACCATCACCCGGGATGTATGCCGGCGGGCCATGGAACGACTGGAAATCGACGACCTGGGTCTGGACCAGAACGACCGTCGCCTGCTGAAGAAGCTGGTGAAGGATTTCGGGGGCCGGCCTGTGGGTGTGGATACGCTGGCCGCCTCCCTGAACGAAGAAGCGGAGACCCTGGAAGATGTCTATGAACCCTATCTGATGCAGCTGGGCATGCTCCAGCGGACCCCGAAAGGACGGCAGGCCACCCTGGCAGCCTATCGGTATCTGGGGGTACCCTATCCGGAGGAGCAGGGAAAATGAGGAAGGGTCTGGCGTTTTTCCTGTGTGTGCTGGTGCTCCTGGTGCAGGGGGTGGCACTGGGGGCGGGCTCTGCGGGGCCCAGACTGCGGGTGGGCCTGGCTGTGGACCAGTTTTCGGCCCAGGTGAGTTCCACCGGCAAAATCAAAGTGGTGGACGGCAGCGGCCGGACTACGGTGTTGGCCCCGGGCACCCATTATGTGAGCGTGAAGCAGGGCAGTCTGTATGCGGACCAGAAGAAACTGGCAGGCAGTACGGCTTCCCTTCTGGCAGGGGACCCGAAGAATCCGGTTCTGGTGAACCGGAAAAAGTACCGGGGCGCCCTGACGGTGCTGCTGAACAGCGGAAAGAAGAACCTGAACGTGGTGAATTCCCTTCCCCTGGAGCAGTACCTGTACGGGGTGGTGGCCCGGGAAGTGCTGCCTCTGTGGCCTGACGAAGCCATCAAGGCCCAGGCTGTGGCGGCCCGTTCCTTCGCCTTATATTCGATGGACAACCCCAAGTATGCCAACTTCGACATCCGGGCCAATGAAATGGGTCAGGTGTACGGTGGCATCGAAGGAGAGAACGCCAACACCACGAAGCTGGTGGATGCCACCTGCGGCATGGCCGCTCTGTACGATGGGGCGCCCATCCAGGCGGTGTTCCACAGCAGCGGGGGCGGCTATACGGAAGCGGCCAGTGCCGTGTGGGGCAAAGACATTCCCTATTTGCAGGCCGTGAAGGATTACGACCAGGATTCTCCCCGCTATGCCTGGACGAAGAGCCTGACCCGGGTGCAGCTCACCCGGCTTTTGAGCCAGGGAGGCTACCAGCTGGGCGACCTGCAGGGCATCCGGCTTTCCGCCCGTACGGCAGCCCCCATGGCCTATACCCCTGACCGGGGTGTTTCCGGGCGGGTGAAGCGGCTGACCTTCGTGGGCTCCAAAAAGAGCCTGACCCTGACGGGCAGCCAGGTGCGGAGCCTGCTGGCCCTGGACAGCACCCTGTTCGATGTGAGCATCGGACTGGAACGGCCCAAAGAACTGGATGTGACCATCACCAATGGCTACGGCTACCCGGTGGGCAAAAAGACCATCCCCATCAACGAAAAGGGTGGCACCGATTCTGCGTCCGTTGGGGATCTGCACCTGTTCACAGGAGTGGACGGGGAAAAGGTGACGTTCACCGGAAACGGCTGGGGCCACGGCGTGGGGCTCAGCCAGTGGGGCGCCCGAGGCATGGCCCTCAGCAGGGCAGCTAAAGGCAAACGCGACTATTATAAGACCATCCTGGCCCATTACTACCAGGGTGTAAAAATCAAAAAGGTATATTAGAGGAGTTAAGAACCATGGATGTAACAGATTTTGATTATGATCTGCCCAAGGAGCTGATCGCCCAGACGCCGGTGGAACCCCGGGATTCTTCCCGGCTGCTGGTCATGGACAAGAATACCGGAGAACTGGAGCACCGGCATTTCTACAATCTGCCGGAATACCTGAAACCCGGCGACCTGCTGGTGTTCAACGATACCCGGGTGATCCCGGCCCGTCTCCACGGGTTCAAGACCACCGGGGCCCATGTGGAAGTGTTCCTGCTGACCCGGAAGAACGCCACGGACTGGGAAGTGCTGGTGAAGCCGGGGAAGAAACTGCAGAAGGGTGCCCAGATCAAGTTCAGCGATGAACTGAGCTGCGAGATCCTGGATACCACCGATTTCGGGGGCCGGATCGCCCGGTTCCATTACGACGGCATTTTCGAGGAAATCCTGGACCGGCTGGGCGAAACCCCTCTGCCGCCCTATATCCACGAAAAACTGAAGGACAAGGAACGGTACCAGACGGTGTACAACCGGGAACGGGGCAGCGCTGCGGCACCGACCGCCGGCCTGCACTTCACGAAAGAGCTGCTGAAAAAGATCAAGGACATGGGCGTGGAGGAAGTGTTCGTCACCCTGCATGTGGGGCTGGGCACGTTCCGTCCGGTCAATGAGAGCAAGGTGGAAGATCACAAGATGCACCGGGAATTCTACACCGTATCCCAGGAAGCCGCGGACGCCATCAACAAGGCCAAGCGGGAAGGACGGCGGATCATTGCCGTGGGCACCACCAGTGTGCGGACCCTGGAGAGCGCCGGGGCCAGCGGCGTCATGAAAGCCGGTGGCAACTGGACGGAAATCTTTATCTATCCGGGCTACCAGTTCAAGTTCGTGGATGCCCTGGTGACCAACTTCCACCTGCCCCAGAGTACGCTGGTGATGCTGGTGTCCGCCCTGTCCAGCCGGGAGAAGATCCTCCATGCCTATCAGGTGGCCGTGGAGAACAAGTACCGGTTCTTCAGCTTCGGCGACGCCATGTTCATCCATTGATTCCATAAAGAGGAGAGGTTATGCAATCGGTCTATTTCGAACTCATCAAGGAAGATCCCCGGAGCGGGGCGCGGCTGGGCAAGCTGCACACCCCCCACGGGACCTTCGACACCCCTATGTTCATGCCGGTGGGGACCCAGGCCACGGTGAAGACCCTGACCCCGGAGGAGCTGTATGACATGCATTCCCAGGTGATCCTGTCCAACACGTATCACCTGTTCCTGCGGCCGGGCACGGAGCTGATCCGCAAGGCCGGGGGCCTGCACAAGTTCATGAACTACAAGCGGGGGATGCTCACCGACAGCGGCGGCTTCCAGGTGTTCAGCCTGGGAGAGATGCGCAAGATCACCGAGGAGGGGGTCATGTTCCGGTCCCATCTGGACGGCTCGAAGCAGTTCCTGAATCCGGAAGTGGCCACAAAGGCCCAGGAGGACCTGGGCGCGGATATCATCATGGCCTTCGATGAATGCATCCCGTATCCGGCGGATCACGCCTATGCCAAGCAGTCCACGGAACGGACCACCCGCTGGGCCAAACGCTGCCTGGAGGCCAAGACCCGGGAGGACCAGGGCCTGTTCGGCATCATCCAGGGCGGGATGTACCCGGACTTGCGGGAATACAGCGCCAAGGCTATCACTTCCATGGATTTCGCCGGGTTCGCCATCGGCGGACTGTCCGTAGGGGAACCCCATCCCCTGATGTACGACATCCTGGACAAGACCACACAGCACATGCCCAAAGACAAGGCCCGCTACCTGATGGGGGTGGGGACCCCTGACTGTCTGGTGGAAGGGGTGAACCTGGGCGTGGATATGTTCGACTGTGTGTATCCCACCCGGGTGGCCCGGAACGGTACCGCCATGATTCCCACGGGACGGCTGGTGGTACGCAATGCCCAGTACGCCGAAGACTGGCGTCCCATCGATGAGCACTGCGACTGCTACACCTGCCGGCACTTCAGCCGGGCGTACATCCGCCACCTGTTCAAGGCGGAGGAAATCCTGGCACTGCGGCTGTTATCTATACATAATCTCCATTTTCTGCTAAAATTTGCAGAGGATATGAGAAATGCCATTGCTACTGATACGTTCCCCGAATTCCGGGCGGCGTTCTTAGCCAACTATGAGACAAACAGGAGGTAATTGCAGATGGAAAACTTGCTTCAAATGGCCTGGCCCTTTATCCTGATGGGTGTGATCTTCTATGTGATGATCTACCGTCCCCAGAAACGGGATCAGAAGAAACGAAGCGAAATGCTGGATTCCCTGAAGATCGGGACGAATATCGTCACCATCGGTGGCATTTTCGGCACCATCACCAAGGTGCAGGACGACCGGATCCGCATCAAAGTGGCCAAAGGAGTGGAAATCCACATCCGGAAAAGCGCGGTGGGCGGTGTTGTAACCACGGCGTTCGACCATGGCAGCAAACCGGACGAAAAGAAAGAAGAAAAGAAGGAACCGGTGAAGGAAACCGTCAAGGCAGAACCGGAACAGCCGGCTGCAGCCCCTGCAGAAGCAGCGGCTGAAGAAGCCAGACCCGAAGAAGGGACCGGGGAAGGGAAATAATGGACAAGAAAGCGGTCCGGCTGGAAATCAGGGAGCGGATCAAGCGCCTGAACCAGCGGGAAATCCATAAATTCAACCGGGAAATCAACAGCCACATCGTGAACAGCCGGCTGTTCCTGGAAGGAAAGGTCATTATGGGCTACCTGGGAGAACCCGGGGAAGTGAATATCGACCAGTCCCTCCAGACGGCTCTCAACATGGGCAAGACCGTCTGCGTGCCCCAGATCCTGGAGGGACCGGGAGAGATGCAGGCGGCCCGGCTGGTTACATTGAAGAAGCTGGGACGGGACCGGTACGGCATCCGGACGCCCCAGGAACCTGTGGAAGCGGTGGCACCGGAGGAGATCGACCTGGTGCTGACCCCGGGGCTGGGCTTCACACCGGCCGGTGAACGGCTGGGCCGGGGCGCCGGCTACTACGATCGCTTCCTGCCACGGTGCACCAAAGCGGTTCCCATGGCAATCGGGTATGAGGTACAGGTGCAGAAAGAACTGCCCACCAATGCCCATGATGCAAAAGTCCGTTACTTGTGTACTGAAAAAGGCTTGCGGGTATGCAAGACCAACGGAAAATGAGGAGGAATCATTTTGGAGGCTAAAAATCGGGTCAAGCTGCTGGTTTCAGTGCTGGCCATCATCATTGCGTTTGCCGTATTCATCAAGCCGCTGGCCAGTACGGTCAAACAGGGCCTGGACCTGCAGGGAGGTACCCATGTGGTGCTGCAGGCACAGCCCACGGAAGAAGCCAAAGTGGATGACGATGCCATCAACCGCTCCATCCAGATCATCGAACGCCGGGTCAACGAACTGGGCCTGACGGAACCGGTGATCCAGCGCCAGGGCAAGGATAAGATCATTGTGGAACTGCCGGGTGTCAAGGATCCGGAAAAGGCCATTGCCATGCTGGGCAAGACCGCCATGCTGGAATTCAAGGACATGGATGGCAACACCGGGCTGACCGGTAAGGACCTGCAGGATTCCAAGGCCAGTGCCGACCAGAGCGGCAACCCTGTGGTCACCCTGAAATTCAACGAAGAAGGGGCGAAAAAATTCGCCGACATGACCGCCCGGAACGTGGGCAGACAGATCGCCATCCTGCTGGACGGCCAGGTACTGACTGCTCCCCGGGTGAATGAAGCCATCACCGGCGGCAACGCCCAGATCACCGGTTCCAAGGATGCCAAGGAAGCTGAACATCTGGCCATTCTGCTGCGCAGCGGCTCTCTGCCTGTGAAGCTGGAAGTGGTGGAGAACCGGACGGTGGGACCCACCCTGGGCCAGGATGCCAAGGACGCCAGCGTGAAGGCTTTCGCCATCGGGCTGGCCGGGGTATTCCTGTTCATGCTGCTGTACTACCGCCTGAGCGGGCTGGTGGCCGATATCGTGCTGCTGCTGTACACCCTGCTGCTGCTGGCGGTGATGAAGGGGCTGAATGCCACCCTGACCCTGCCGGGCATCGCCGGGATCATCCTGTCCATCGGGATGGCCGTGGATGCCAACGTGCTGATCTTTGAACGGTTCAAGGAAGAAGTCAAAGCGGGCAAGACCCTGCGGGCGGCGGTCAGTTCCGGCTTCTCCCGGGCTTTCACCACCATCCTGGACTCCAACGTGACTACCCTGATAGCGGCTGCGGTGCTGTTCTATCTGGGAACCGGACCCATCAAAGGGTTCGCCGTGACATTGGCCCTGGGCGTACTGATCAGTATGTTCACCGCTGTCACGGTAACGAAATTCATCCTCAGCGCCCTGATTGGCAGCCGGCTCGTTACGAACCCTGCCTGGTATGGGGTGCGGGGCCTGGATCACAAAAAGGAAAAAGAGGAGGCGGCACGATGAAAAAGTTCTCCATTGTACAACATGCCAAGATCTTCTTTTCCATTACGGCCATTGTCCTGATCGTGGGGATCGTATCCATGTTTACCCGGGGGTTCAACCTGGGCATCGACTTTACCGGCGGCAGCATCCTGGATGTGAAGTTCGCCCAGCCGGTGACGGTATCCCAGGTGCGGAGCGTTTTGACCAGCCATGATCTGGGCAACAGCATCATCCAGCTGGGAAGCAGTGACCAGCAGGTGGAAAGCAGCGAATCGGTGCTGATCCGGACCGGGCTGATCTCTGACAGCCAGCGGGTGGAAGTCATGAAGGACATGACTGACAAGCTGGGCCAGAACGAGGTGCTGCGGGTGGAAAACGTAGGCGCCACCGTGGGCAAGGATCTGGTGAAGAGCGCTGTAGGCGCTGTGGTCCTGAGCTGGGTGCTCATGATCATCTACATCACCATCCGGTTCGAGCTGCGGTTCGCCCTGGCGGCCATCGTTGCACTGATCATCGACGTGCTGGTGACCCTGACCTGGTTCTCGGTGCTCCATCTGGAGATCGATTCTTCCTTTGTGGCGGCGCTGCTGACCGTGGTAGGGTATTCTGTCAACGGCACTATCGTGGTGTTCGACCGGATCCGGGAAAACCTGCATACCCATCGGCGCAGCGAGAGCATGGGGGATCTGGTGGATGCCAGCATCTGGCAGACCATGACCCGGAGCGTGTACACCACGCTGACCACCCTGTTCGCCGTAGTGGCCATTTTCCTGTTCGGCGGGGAGACCATCCACAACTTCTCCTTTGCCATGCTGGTAGGCTTCTGCAGCGGGTTCTATACGTCCACCTTCCTGGCAGGCAGCATGTGGCTGTTCTTCCGGAAGAAACTGGGGAGAAAGTAAATTGAAAAAGGGAGGCTGTGAAAAAATCACAGCCTCCCTTTTTCAGTGGCTGGTGGGTAGTGGGGAGTGGCTGGGAAAGGACTTTTTTGCACGCAGACCAAGGCAGCCATCCGCCGCTTGCAGACCTGGGAACGGACGCCCCTGACGGGTCGTCCCTACGAATCTCCCCAACCATCCACCTAGCCACTTGGCCACTTACTCACTTACCCACTACCCACTACCCACTATCCACTAACCACTATCCACTTACCCCCTCCCTCCTCCCTCCTTCCCCTTGCGTCCGTCCTCTCTTTCCTGTACAATAAAAATGGATTTTTAGAACATTTTCCCGAAAGGTGGTACTACTATGAAAATCGCTGTCCCCATGTTTGTGCGGGAATCGGATCAAAAGATCCTGGAGGCGGCTGCGCCCCAGGCGGATTTCTATTATGGAAGGGACCCGGAAAAGCTGGCGGAAGCCGAGGTGATCCTGGGCAATGTGCAGCCGGAACTTCTGGGCCGCTGCCGGAACCTGAAATGGCTGCAGCTGAATTCCGCCGGGGCCGATGCCTACTGCAAGCCGGGCATCCTGCCGGAACGGGTGCAGCTGACCAACAGCACCGGTGCCTATGGCCAGGCTCTTTCTGAACATATGCTGGCCCTGCTGCTGGCCATGATGAAAAAATTGTATCTGTACCATGATAACCAGAAGGCTCACCAGTGGAAGGACGAGGGGACGGTTACCAGCTTGGAGGATGCCACCGTGGTGGTGGTGGGTTTCGGCAACATCGGCCGGGCCTTCGGACGGCTGTGCAAACTGCTGGGGGCCCATGTGATCGGCATCCGGCGCCATCGGGGAGCTGTGCCTGCAGAAGCGGACGAAATGGGGACCCTGGAGGACCTGCCCGGGCTCCTTCCCCGGGCGGATGTGGTGGCCAGTGTGCTGCCCGGTACGCCGGAGACTACCCACCTGTACGATGCCCGGGTGTTTGCGGCCATGAAGCCCGGTGCCTGGTTCATCAACTGCGGCCGGGGCAATGCCGTGGTGCAGGACGACCTGCGTCAGGCGCTGCGGAACGGCCACCTTTCCGGAGCGGCTCTGGACGTGACGGATCCGGAACCCCTGCCGGCGGAAGACCCGCTGTGGGATACGCCCAACCTGGTGATCACCCCCCACATCAGTGGCGATCATCATCTGGCCAGGACCTGGGACAACGTGGTGAACATCGCTGCCACCAACCTGAAGCATTACCTGGCAGGGGAACCGCTGGACAACCCGGTGGACCGGAAGACGGGGTACAGGAAGAGCCGGTAATGTCCTTCCCTGAAAGGGAAGGGGGACCGTCCCTATGGACGGTGGATCGGTTTCACACCGGATGCGAGACACCCTGCCTGCCAGGCGGGCCTTTCCCCTTTCAGAGGGACACAACGGGCTGTTGCTAGTGACTGTTCCCACAAAATGCGATATAATGATGAATCACGCAATCGGACGGAAAGGAAGTGGAACCCCATGTTGTATGCAATCCTGATGGGCCTCATCGCCCTGTTCATCGCCATCTTTGCCATCCAGAATGCCATTCCGGTGGAAGTCAGCTTCCTGGTCTGGCATTTTTCCCTGAGCCTGGTCCTGATCATCCTGGGCTGTCTGCTGCTGGGCTTTATCATGGCCAGCCTCTGGACCCTGAAAATCAAGGCCGGCCACTATATGAAGGACCGAAAACTGAAGAACCAGCTGCGGGACCTGGAAGCGGAAAAAGCCCAATGGGAAAAGGAAGAAACCCGGCGCACCCCTCCCATTCCCCGGGCACCCCGCACCGGCGGTTATGCTTCTAAAAGCGGGAAGCCCCTGAAAGAGGACAAAGATCCCATCATCCGGCCGTTCCGTCCCAAAGAATAAAGGAAACCCATGATCTACCATAAAATCACACCGCTGACGGACGAGGACCAGGCCACCATCGAGCGGCTCAGCACCGAGCTGGGCCTGCCCCCTCTGGTGACCGGCATCCTGGTCCGGCGGCATCTTACCGAAAAACAGCAAATCGAAGAATTCCTGGAAGGGAAGCCACAGCCGTACTATGATCCGTTCCTGCTGAAGGATATGGACAAGGCGGTGGCACGGATCTGCCAGGCCCTGCAGCAGGGGGAACCCATGACCATTTACGGGGATTACGACGTGGATGGTACATCGGCCAGCTCCCTGCTGTATTTGTTTCTGAAAGCCCAGGGTGCTTCCGTGGATGTGTATGTACCCCGGCGGGATACGGAGGGCTACGGCCTGAACGGTCCGGCCCTGGAGAAACTGGCCCGAAAGGGAACCCGGCTCCTGATCACCGTGGATACGGGCATCAGCGGCGCCCCGGTGGTGGACCAGGCTCCGAAGGACCTGGACATCATCATCACTGACCACCATCTGGCGCCCCGGCAGCTGCCTGCAGCACTGGCGGTGGTGAATCCCAACCAGCCCGGAGACACGTATCCTTTCAAGGGGATCGCCGGGGTGGGAGTGGCCTTTAAACTGTGCCAGGCCCTGTACCAGAAACTGCATCATACGGATGCCTTCTGGGACGATCTGATCGAACTGGTCGCCCTGGGTACGGTGGCCGACATGGTGCCTCTCCGGGATGAGAACCGGGAAATCGTGCGCAAGGGACTGGCCAAAATGCCCCATACGTCCCTGTGCGGCCTCCAGGCCCTGATCGGGGTCACGGTAGCCCCCGGAGCTGCCATCAACAGCGGGACCATCGGCTTTGGCCTGGGTCCCCGGATCAATGCGGCCGGCCGGCTGGACGATGCCATGGTGGCCGTACAGCTGCTGACCACAGAGGATCCGGCCCGGGCCCACGACCTGGCCAGCCAGCTGAACAGTGCCAACCAGGAACGACAGGCTCTGAGCCAGAAGATCTTTGAGGAAGCGGAACAGGAACTGGCCCGCCAGGGCGCTCCGGAGTGGGGCCTGGTGCTGGGCCGGGAAGGCTGGCACCCGGGGGTGATCGGCATCGTGGCTTCCCGGATGACGGAAAAATACCATCTGCCCTCCATCCTGCTTTCTGTGAACGGGGATATGGCCAAGGGATCCTGCCGCAGCATCCCGCCCCTGGACCTGTACAAGGCCCTGGACCGGTGCCGGGAGTACCTGGAGCAGTTCGGGGGCCACGCCCAGGCAGCGGGGCTCACCATCAAGACCGCCAACATCGATGCCTTCCGCAGGGCCTTTCAGGATGTGGTGGCGGATATGCTGGGCCAGGTTCCCTACGAACCGGCTGCCCATCCGGATTATTTCGTGCCGGAAGGCCGGGAGGTAACGGTGGAAGCGGTGCAGCAGCTGGCCAGACTGGAACCCTTCGGGGTGGGGAACCCGGCTCCGGTGCTGGGGTTCAGCCATGCCACCATCGAACAGGTGGCGCTGCTGGGCAAGGACCAGAACCATCTGCGGTTCGACCTGCACCAGGGCGGTTTCCGGTACAAGGGCCTTCTGTGGCAGGAAGGGCCCCAGTTCCATTCTTTCTACGCCGGCGAGCAGGGAGCCATCGCTTTTTCACCCCGGCTGAACACCTTTCGGGGGATTACCAGCGTGGACCTGGAGGTGGCGGCTGTGGAGGCACCCTATACCATCATCGACTGGCGGCATGAAAACCGGAATAAAGAGACAGAACTAAATAGTATTTTACAAAAAGACAGAAAAACGGTAGTATATGTAGAGGATACTGTTCCCCTGAAGACCAAATTCCCGGAAGCGACTGTACTTCCCTATGGAACGGAGGCCCCAGAGGGAACCCGGACCACGATATTTTACGGGGCCGGAGCGGACCGGGTACTCACGGCCGGGGCTTTTCCCCTGGATCCCCGGCAGACCGGGCGTCTGTACCTGTTCTACAACCGGGATGACCTGGTGGCGCTGCGGGATGCCCTGCGGCGTTCCTATCCGGATCTGGGGGGCATGCGTTTCTGTTACGCGGCCATCCGGCACCTGCTGCAGCAGCAGGGAGCCTGCCGGGAAGCCCAGCTGCTGGGCAGGACCACCCGGGAAGGGTATACGATCAGCCGGCAGGTCCTTGATATCTTTTATGAGTTACACCTGTTTACCCGGGACCGGGAACTGGTTACCCTGGGGGACACAGGACACAAGAATATGCAGGAATCCAAAGGGTTCCAGGAACTGCAGGCCACTTATGACCAAAAGTTCCAGCAGCTGAACCGAAGCTGGCTCATCACGCCGGCGGAAATCGCTGCCCTTTGGAGGACAGGAAGGTGATTCAATCATGGAACAGCTTGATGACAAGCCAATCAGTGCGGAGGAATTCTATGCCCGCATCAGCAAATATCTGACTCCCCGGCAGGTGGAGTTCGTCCGGGAAGCCTATAACTTCGCGGCGGAAGCCCATGCCAAGCAGAAACGGGCGTCCGGTGAACCCTATATCATCCATCCCCTGGGGGTGGCCTCCATCCTGGCCCAGCTCCAGATGGACGACGTGACCCTGGCGGCGGCCTTCCTGCATGACGTGGTGGAGGACACCGAAGTGTCCCTGGACCAGCTGGAAGACATTTTCGGCCGGGAAGTGGCCATGCTGGTGGACGGCGTGACCAAACTGGGCAAGATCGAATACATCTCCCGGGAAGAGCAGCAGGTGGAGAACTACCGGAAAATGTTCCTGGCCATGGCCAAGGACATCCGGGTGGTGCTGATCAAACTGGCCGACAGGCTGCACAACATGCGTACCATGAAATATATGCCGGTGAACAAGCAGAAACGGATCTCCAGCGAAACCCTGGAGATCTATGCGCCCCTGGCTCACCGGCTGGGTATCTACGCCATCAAATGGGAACTGGAGGATCTGGCCTTCCGGTACATGGAACCCCAGCATTACTACGAGCTGGTGGAACAGGTGAAGATCAAACGGCACGAGCGGGAAGCCATGGTCCAGGAAGCCATGGACGAACTGCGGAAGCTGTGCGAGGAATCGGGCATCAACTGCCAGATCCAGGGCCGTCCCAAGAGCTTCTACAGCATCTACAAGAAGATGCAGCGGGATCACAAGACCATCAACGAAATCTACGACCTTCTGGCCGTACGGGTCCTGGTGGATACGGTGAAGGACTGCTACGGGGTACTGGGAATCGTCCACGGCAAGTGGAAACCCATTCCGGGCCGGTTCAAGGACTACATCGCCGTCCCCAAATCCAACGGCTACCAGAGCCTGCATACCACGGTGGTCTCCTCCAGTGGCCAGCCTCTGGAAATCCAGATCCGGACCTTCGAGATGCACAAGGTCTCTGAATACGGTGTGGCAGCCCACTGGCGGTATAAGGAAAGCGGCGGCTCCAAGATGCCCAGCGCGGCGGACAAGAGCGTGGATGCCAAGATGGCCTGGCTGCGCCAGCTGCTGGAATGGCACAAGGACATGCGGGATCCCCATGAATTCGTGGACACGGTCAAGATGGACGTGTTCTCTGACGAAGTGTTCGTATTCACGCCCCAGGGGGATGTGCTGGACCTGCCGGAGGGATCCGTCCCCATCGATTTTGCCTACCGGGTGCATACCGGGGTGGGCAACAGCTGCGTGGGGGCCAAGGTCAACGGTAAAATCGTGCCCCTGGATTACCATCTGAAAAACGGGGACATCGTGGAGATCATCACCTCCAAGACGTCGCCGGGACCCAGCCGGGACTGGATCAACATTGTAGGGTCCAGCCAGACCAAGAACAAGATCAAACAGTTCTTCAAGAAGGAACGGCGGGAAGAGAACATCGTCAACGGCCGGGAAATGCTGGAGCGGGAATGCCGGCGCCTGGGCTACGACGTGAATACCATGCTCACGACCGAGAACCTGAAGGAAGTGGCGTCCCGGACCCATATGGACGGCAGCGTGGAGAACCTGCTGGCGGCTCTGGGGTACGGCGGCCTGATGGTGAACTCGGTGATGGTGAAGCTGGTGGACCTGTACAAGAAGGCCCAGAAGAAGAACACCAACAAGAACCTGTCCCAGCTGCTCAGTGAGCTGAAGCCCAAGACCGTGAAGACCCACAAAGGCAGCCACGGCATCCTGGTCAAAGGGGAAGACGACATCATGGTGAAGCTGGCCAAGTGCTGCAACCCCATCCCCGGCGACCCCATTGTGGGCTATATCACCCGGGGCCACGGGGTCAGTGTCCATCGGGCCGACTGCCCCAATGTGCTGGCCAATACGGAAGATCCCAACCGGATGATCGAAGTGTCCTGGAACGTGGACACGGATACGGCCTATAAGGTGGTGCTGCGGCTGACCACCTCAGACCAGCCCGGCGTCATGGCCAACATCATGACCGTGACCAGCGAGACCAAGGTGAACATCAATGCGCTGAACGCCCACACCAATCCCAACAAGACGGCGTTCATCGACATGGGACTGGACATCACCAGCCTGGACCAGCTGAACTACATCATCGGCCGGCTGCGTCGCATCAAAGGGGTCTACAAGGTGGACCGGAAAGTCTCGGGGGTGTGATATGCGGGCTGTGGTGCAGCGGGTGACGGAAGCCTCCGTCACCGTGGAAGGAAAGACGGTAGGTTCCATCGGCTCGGGGCTTATGGTGCTTCTGGGCGTGGAACAGGAAGATACGGAAAAGGACGGGGCCTATCTGGCAGAAAAGCTGGCCGGGCTGCGGATCTTTGAAGACGACCATGAGAAAATGAACCTTTCGGTGCAGCAGGTGGGGGGCAGTATTTTGCTGGTGTCCCAGTTCACCCTGCTGGGGGATGTACGCCACGGCAAACGGCCTTCCTTCACCCAGGCGGCGCCGCCCCAGGAGGCGGACGCTCTGTATGAGGACCTGGCGGACAGGCTGCGGCAGAAGGGCATCCCGGTGGAAACGGGACAGTTCCAGGCCCATATGGAAGTGAGCCTGGTGAACGATGGTCCGGTGACCATCCTGCTGGACAGCCGGAAGTTATTTTAGGAGGAAATTTTTCAATGAAGATCTATCGGGTCGTAGTGGGACCCATTCAGGAAAACTGCTATATCATCAAAAATGAAAAGAACAACCTGGGCATCATCGTGGACCCGGGGGATGAAGCCAATCTGATCCTGGACGCCGTGCACAGAGCGGGCATCCAGCAGGTGGTGGCCATTTTCATCACCCACGGCCACGGGGATCATATCTCCGCCCTGGACGAGGTGAAGAAAGCCACCGGTGCCAAGGTGTACATGAGCAAAGAGGATGCCCCCATGCTGCGGGTCTGGAACAGCAGCCTCTCCTATTCCACCAACCGGGACAAGAAATTCGATCCCCCTGATGAATACTTCACCGACGGGGAGAAACTGACCGTGGCCGGGCTGGACTTCACCATCGCTGCCACGCCGGGCCATACCCGGGGCGGGGTGTGCATCATCGGCGACGGCGTGGTGTTCTGCGGAGATACGGTATTCCTGGAAAGCATCGGCCGGACGGATCTGCCGGGCGGCTCCTACGATGCCATCCTGAACTCCATCAAGACGAAGATCCTGCCCCTGCCCGATGACTACAAACTCCTTCCTGGCCATGGCCCTGCCACCACGGTGGGCTGGGAAAGACGGCGGAATCCGTTCCTGCAGTAAGGGAAGTGGCAAATTGATGGAAATCCGACAGAAGCCCAAAGGGCTGGTGGTGAAGAGCCTGCTGGCCCTGGCCGGTTTCGGTGTGTTTTATCTGGCGGCCACGGCCTTTCTGCCCGTGCTGCTGGCCATTGGCATGAGCTTCCTGCTGTATCCCATTGTGGACCGGCTGGAAAAAATCAGGATCAAGGGACGGCCGTTTCCCAATACCCTGGCCGTGCTGATCTCGTTCCTGATCTTCGGCCTGTTTGTGGCGGCGGCGGTCAATGTATTGATCGTCCCTCTGGTGACCCAGGTGAACAACCTGCTGAAAGCCCTGCCGGGGCTGGCGGCCCATGCCAATGACAGCATCAGCCTGTTTTTGGGCGGGGAGGCCCAGAAACTGCCACCCAATGTGCGGGATCTGCTGCAGCAGGGGACCAGCAGCATGAGCAGCTATGTGATGGGGTTCCTGAAGACCATGGTCACATCCACCCTGCAGGCGGCCCGCAGCCTGGTGAACCTGGCCCTGGTGCCGTTTCTGTGCTTCTATTTCCTGAAGGACTGGCGCACCCTGAAGAAAATGGTGGTGGGGCTGTTCTCCTACAACAGGCAGACCCTGGCTGATCAGGTGCTCACCGATATCGGGCATATGCTCTGTGCCTATGTGGACAACATGTTCAAGCTGTGCTTCGTTTCCGCCATCATCCTGACCATCGGCAACACCATCCTGGGTGTGCAGTACACCCTGGTGCTGGGGTTCCTGGCCATGATCTCGGAAATGATCCCCATGGTGGGGAGCGTGGCCGGCACGCTGGCAGCGGTGTTCATCGCCCTGCTGCAGAAGCCGTCCCTGGCGGTGAAGGTGCTGGTGCTGTATCTGGTGTACTACCAGGTGGATGCCCAGGTGATCATGCCCAACCTGATGGGCCATGGCATCACCCTGCATCCGGTGCTGATCATCCTGGCGGTGATGATCGGGGGGCAGATCGGCGGCGTGGCCGGACTGATCTTTGCCGTGCCGGTACTGACCATCCTGAAAGTACTCTACGGGTACTTCTGGCATGCCGGGGAAGAAAAGAAATGACACAGATCCGTACGGTTGATAAATCCTTGCAAACTGTGTTAAAATTAATAAGTTCAAACTTGTAGTCGTATGGACGGAGGGATTTTTATGTTAACAGGGGCACCTCGTGGTACCAAAGACATTCTGCCGGGTATGGTCAATGGCTGGCGGTATGTGGAACAAATCATTCGGGAAGCTTGCCGTGAATTCAATTATCAGGAGATCCGCACTCCCATCTTTGAGCACACGGAATTGTTCCAGAGAGGCATCGGGGACGGCACCGATGTGGTGGACAAGGAAATGTACACCTTCACCGACCGCAGTGGCCGGAGCCTGACGCTGCGTCCGGAGAACACGGCTTCCGTGGTGCGTTCCTTCGTGGAAAACAAACTGTATGCGGAACCCATGCCGCTGAAGGTGTTCTATATCGGACCCATGTTCCGGTATGACCGTCCTCAGGCCGGCCGGATGAGACAATTCCATCAGTTCGGCGTGGAAGCCCTGGGGTCTGAATCTCCGGTGGTGGATGCGGAAGTCATCATGCTGGCGCTGACGGTGCTGAAGAAGCTGGGCCTGAAAGACCTGAAGCTGAAGATCAACTCCGTAGGGTGCCCCAACTGCCGTCCCCAGCACCGCAAACTGCTGCAGGACTATTTCCGTCCCCATCTGAGCGAACTGTGTGAAGACTGTCAGAGCCGTTTCGACCGGAGCCCGCTGCGGATCCTGGACTGCAAAGTGGATGCTGACAAACCGTTCATGGCCGGTGCGCCCAAAATCACGGACAGCCTGTGCGACGAATGCAGGGAACATTTTGAAACGGTCAAGAAGCTGCTGACGGAAGCCGGCGTGGAATACGAAGTGGACAGCAACCTGGTACGGGGGCTGGACTACTATACCAAGACGGCCTTCGAAATCCAGTACTCCCCGCTGGGCGCCCAGAGCGCTGTAGGCGGTGGCGGCCGGTATGACGGCCTGGTGGAGGAACTGGGCGGTCCCAGCACGCCGGGCGTGGGCTTTGCCATGGGTCTGGAACGGATCCTGCTGGCCCTGGAAAAACAGAACCTGCTGCCGAAAAGCAAGGAAGCGGTGGACGTGTTCGCCGTCATTCCCGATGAAGGCGGTGTGGCCGATGCCTTCCGTGTGGTAACGGCACTGCGTGCCCAGGGCCTGGTCTGTGACATGAACCTGGTATCCCGCAGCATGAAGGCCCAGATGAAACAGGCCAACCGGGAACAGGCCAGATTCGCACTGATCTTCGGCGAAGAAGAACGGAGCCGGGGTGCGGTGACCGTGCGGAATATGGCCGACAGCAACCAGGAAGAAGTATGCTTTGGGGCTCTGGAGTCCTATTTCCAAAAGTAAACAAATAAACCAGAGGTGTAAATCAGAATGAGTATGAAACGCAGTCATCATTGCGGTGACTTGAGAAAAGCAGATGCCGGCAAGACAGTGACCTTGTGCGGCTGGGTAAGCAAACGACGTGACCACGGCGGCATCATCTTCATCGATCTCCGTGATCGGCATGGTCTGGTGCAGGTGGTCATCGACCCCGCCCACGACAGCAAAGACTTCCATAAGGCCGAAGGTGTCCGCAGCGAATATGTGCTGCAGGTGACCGGCCTGGTGCGGGAACGGAGCGAAGAAACCGTGAACCCCCATCTGCCCACCGGTGAAGTGGAAGTGGTCGTCAAGGATCTGAACGTGCTGAATCCGTCCAAGACCCCGCCCTTCTACATCCAGGATGGCATCGATGTGGATGAAAATGTGCGTCTGCGCTATCGGTATCTGGACCTGCGCCGTCCGGAAATGCAAAAGAACCTGATCCTGCGTCACAAGGTGACCAAGGCTGTCCGGGACTTCCTGGACCACCAGGACTTCCTGGAAATTGAAACGCCGGATCTGATCCGCAGCACCCCGGAAGGTGCCCGTGACTATCTGGTACCCAGCCGTGTGAACCCCGGCAAGTTCTATGCACTGCCCCAGTCTCCCCAACTGTTCAAACAGCTGCTGATGATTGCCGGCATGGAACGGTACTTCCAGATTGCCCGCTGCTTCCGTGATGAAGACCTGCGTGCAGACCGTCAGCCCGAATTCACCCAGCTGGATATGGAAATGTCCTTCGTGGATGAAGATGATATCATGAGCCTGACGGAAAAACTGATTTCCTATGTGTTCAAACAAACCCTGAACGTGGACGTGCCCGTTCCCATGGCCCGCATGACCTGGGACGAAGCCATGGACAAGTACGGCAGCGACAAACCGGACCTGCGGTTCGGCATGCAGCTGATCAACATGAACGAAGCCCTGAAGGGGACCCAGTTCAAGGTGTTCAAGGACATCATCGACAAAGGGGGCCTGGTGAAGGCCATCAACGTCAAAGGGTACAACAAGATCCCCCGGAGAGAACTGGATGGTCTGGTGGAATTCGTAGGCATTTACGGTGCCAAGGGTCTGGCCTGGATCATCGTGAACGATGACGGCACCATCAAATCCCCTATTGCCAAATTCTTCTCCGACGAGGAAATGCAGCGGATCCTGGCTGCCGGCAAGGCAGAAAAGGGCGATGTGCTGCTGTTCGTAGCCGACCGGAAGGCTTCTGTGGTGGCTGCCGCTCTGGGCGCTCTGCGTCTGGAAATGGGCAAACGCCTGGGCCTGATCGATCCGGACAAACTGTGCTTCACCTGGGTGGTGAAGTTCCCCATGTTCGAATACAGCGAAGAGGAACATCGGTATGTGGCCATGCACCATCCGTTCACCTGCCCCTGCGATGAGGACGTGGATAAGCTGCTCACCGATCCCGGCCATGTGTATGCCAAAGCATATGATATGGTGCTGAACGGTGTTGAAATCGGCGGCGGTTCCGTTCGTATCCATCGGGAAGATGTACAGAAGAAGGTCTTTGAAGCCATCGGCCTGACCGATGAACAGGCCCAGGAAAAATTCGGATTCCTGCTGAAAGCCTTCGAATTCGGGGCACCTCCCCATGGCGGCCTGGCCTTCGGCCTGGATCGTCTGGTGATGCTCATGGCCAAACGGCCGTCCATCCGTGACGTGATTGCTTTCCCGAAATCCCAGAGTGCCATCGACCTGATGTGCCAGGCACCCAACCTGGTTGACGAAAAGCAGCTGCGTGAACTGCACATCCGCAGCACCGTTGTGAAGAAAGACAAAGACAAAGAAATAAAGAAATGATCTGGTCCGCCTGTGGGACTGGGGGGAGCGCCCCGGTCCTGCTTTATGGAGTACCATAACAGGGATCAGACTGCGAGGGAGCCCGTGAGCCGGGCTGAGAGGATACCGGAGTATCGACCGACCTGAGAGAAATCCTGTCTTGAAGGCGCGGTCTGTTCCTGAAAAAATCGGCTGTCGCCTGGTGCGGCAGCCGATTTTGTCTTATGGTGAGGGAAAGGGGAATGCAGGATGAAATTATGGAAAATGATGACAGGGATGCTGCTGGCAGGAGCGCTGCTGGCTTCCGGCTGCGGCAGTACAACGGAGAAAAAAGAAGGAAGCCGATCCATACCGGAACTGAAAATCGCCATTTCGCCCTATCAGGATGCGGATACCATCAGGACCCGGACGGAGCCCCTGGGCAAACTGCTCCAGGCCAAATTGAAGGAAAAAGGCTATGATGTGAAAAAAGTTTCCATCACCGTAGGAACCTCCTACAATGCGGTGGGAGAGGCTCTCAGTGCAGGCAGTGCCGATGTGGGCTTTATTTCCGGAGCCACGTATGTGCTCTATGACAAGGATGTGGACGTGCTGCTGACGGCACTGCGGGAAGGCATCAATAAGGACACCACGGATCTGAAGGTATGGAATGACGGCAGCCGGGATACATTCACCAAAAATCTGGTGAAATATTACCGGTCGGCCATTGTGGTGGGACCCAGCCCCAAGGGACAGGCCCTGCTTGCCAGGGTGAAACGGGGGGAAAAGCCCACCTGGGAGGAACTGGCAGATCTGAACTGGTCGGTGATGAGCCCGGCTTCCGCTTCCGGTTACCTGTATCCTTCCCTGTGGCTGAAGGAGAATTATGGAAAGACCCTGAAAGACCTGCCCCATGTGGTCCAGGCTGATTCCTATACCACCTCTGCGGCACGGCTGGCCAGTGGCCAGGTGGACGTGATGGTGGCCTATTCCCATATCCGTGCCAAGATGGAAAAAGACTGGCAGGCCAAACTGGGCGGTACCGCTCCCATCTGGGAACAGACCGGTGTGATCGGCGTATCGGACAAGATCTTCAACGATACCATCAGTGTCAGCAAAAGCAGCAAACTGATGCAGGATGAAGGATTCCGGAAAGCACTGGGCGAGGCCCTGATCGAAATCGGCAAGACGGACGAAGGGCTGAAGATCCTGAAGACCATCGGGCACAAAGGATACGACTGGGCCAGGTCCAGCGACTACGACAGCGAACGGAAGATCCAGAAGGAATTGAAATGACGAAAGAAGCACTGGGATTGCGGCATGTGACACAATCGTATCAGAAGGGACACCTCATCCTGGATGGGGTGTCTCTTTCCGTGCCGGAAGGGCAGTTCCTTTCGGTCATCGGGCCCAGCGGGGCCGGCAAGACCACCCTTCTGCGGCTGTTCAACGGCATGGTGAAGCCGGCAGCCGGGGAAGTCTGGGTGGAAGGACAGCGCTTTGACTGCCTGAAAGGGAAAAAACGCCGGCAGGTCCAGCAGCAGGTGGGGATGATCTTCCAGGATTTCTGTCTGGTGGAAGAAAGTACCTGTCTGGCCAATGTACTCAACGGCAGCCTGTCCCGTGTTCCCTTCTGGCGTGTATTGCTGGATCATTTTCCCCAGGAGGAAGTGGAACGGGCGCGGGAGGCCCTGGAACTGGTGGGCCTGGCCGATTCCGCTGACAAGAAGACCGGTGAACTGAGCGGGGGCCAGAAACAGCGGGTGGCCATTGCCCGGGTCCTGGTCCAGCAGGCATCCATCATCCTGGCAGATGAACCTGTGGCTTCCCTGGATCCCGGTTCCAGCCGGGCCATCCTGGAATTGCTGCGCCGGCTGCAGGAAACACAGCAGCTGACGGTGGTCATGAACAGCCATAACGTGGAGCAGGCCCGGCAGTATTCGGACCGGATCCTGGGTCTGCGCCAGGGACGGATCGGCTTCGATGGCAACCCGGACGAATGGACGGAAACCCGGTTCCGGGAACTGTACAGGAGGCAGGCATGAAGATTCGCTGGCGAAAACGGTGGCTCCTGCTGCTACTCCTGGCGGCGGCCTGGCAGGAGACCGGGGCCTCGCTGCTGGTGCTGGCAGAACGGGGCAGCCGGTTCCTGGACATTCTGGAAGCCATGGTCCCTCCGGACCCCCGGTATGTTGGACAAGTCCTGTACCCGCTGGCGGCCACCATCCGGATGTCGGTGCTGGGCTCGGTCCTGGGGACCCTCCTTGGATTTTTGGGGGCCCTGCTGGCCAACCGCTGGACCGATCCCTGCCCGTTTCTGCGGGTTCCCTTCAAACTGCTGATCCAGCTGCTGCGTACAGTGCCGGCGCTGATCCTGGCACTTTTCTGTACGTTTCTGGTGGGACTGGGGACCCTGGCTGGGACCCTGGCACTGACCGTTTATGCGTTCGGCGTGATGACTCGGCTGGGGTATGAAGACATGGAGACGGCGGACTGGAAGGGGGCACAGGCCCTGGCTGCGGCAGGGTCGGGAAGGGGAAAGGCGTTCTTTCGGGCCATCCTTCCCAAAGTATTGCCCGGCTATCTGAGCAATGCACTCTATCTGTGGGAGGCCAACGTGCGGCAGGCGGCCATCCTGGGCTATGTGGGCGCCGGCGGGATCGGCCTGCTTCTGAACGAGCGGCTGGCCTGGCGGGCCTACAGCCAGGTGGGTACCATTCTGCTTCTGCTGTATGGGGTGGTACTGGCTTCTGAAATGTGCAGTGAACTGCTGCGGCAGGGACTGGCCGGGAAGTGGCGGCCGGGGCAGAAAATCCGCAGGGCCCTTTGGGCGGGGGGGCTTCTGGTCCTTTTCTGGGCCCTTGGGAGTGTGGAACCCATGGGAGGGACTGGACTGAAAGCTGCCGGGGGAATGGTTTCCGGCCTGCTGCATCCGGACCTGTCCATGGTGCGGGACCTTTCCCGGGAAGGGGTCCTGTATCTGCTGTGGGAAACCTTCTGCATGGCCCTGCTGGGGACCCTGGGCGGCGCTGTACTGGCAGGAGCGCTCAGCAGTCTGTCCAGTTTCCGGCTGCTGCCGGTGGGAGTGGCACTGGTACCCCGGCTGCTGCTGCTGGCCATTCGGACGGTACCGGTCTTCGTTTATGGACTGTTATGGATCCGGGTGACGGGGCCGGGACCCTTTGCCGGGGTACTGACCCTGATGCTTTGCAGCATCGGCCTGCTGGCCAGGCGTTTCCTCAATACCCTGGAAGAAATCGCACCGGGACCCTACCTGGCGTATGAAGCCACGGGCTGCGGCAGGGCCAGGGCCTTCTGGCGGGGGCTGCTGCCCCAGCTGGAACCGGGCTGGGGTGCGGCCATCCTGTATCGTCTGGATGTGAACCTGCGGGAAGCGGCCATTCTGGGCCTGGTAGGGGCCGGAGGCATCGGTACGCCCCTGATCCTGGCCCTGCAGCATTACAAATGGCAGGAAGCCGGAGCCCTGCTCTGGGGACTGGCCCTGCTGGTCATCGCCATGGAAGCCCTCAGTGAGTGGCTGCGGAAACCATAAACCGGCAAAACCGGGAAAGGGAGCAGAAGCCGGCACTGAAACGGTTTTCCGGACTCGGGAACGGCCCCTGATGGGGCGTCCCTGCGCATACCGCGTACTGTACGATTTCGGAGGGTCTGCCCATAAGGGGCAACCGTTCCCAGGAGTGAAAAGGGAAAAATAAGGAGGCACCCATGATCATCAATACCGGGCAGCGGACGGACATCCCTGCCTTTTATGCCCGCTGGTTCCTGAACCGGATACGGGCCGGATCCGTGTGTGTACGGAATCCGTACAACCCCAGCCAGGTCAGCCGGTACCGGCTGTCACCGAAGGTGGTGGATTGCATCGGCTTCTGCACCAAGAATCCGCTGCCCCTGCTGCCCTATCTGGATCAGCTGCAGGGCTATGGCCAGTACTGGTATGTTTCCATTACGCCGTACGGACGGGATCTGGAACCTAACGTGCCGGATAAGCACCAGCTGCTGCAGGCCTTCCGCCAACTTTCCCGAGAGGTGGGCAAACAGGCCATCGGCTGGCGATATGATCCCATCCTGCTTACGGAACGCTATACGACGGAGTACCATTTGCGGGCCTTCCGGACGATGGCGGAGACCTTGGCCGGCTTTACGGATACGGTGGTCATCAGTTTCGTGGACTGCTATCCCAAGGTGCTGCAGAACTTTCCGGAGTTGCAGACGGTACCTGAAGCGGTGCGGCTGCAGCTGGGGAAGGAGCTCATAGGGATTGCGGCCCAGTATGGTATGCAGCTGAGAACCTGCGTCGAAGGGGACCAGCTAGCCCCTTATGGAGCGGATTGCAGTGGCTGTATGAAGCTTTCCGACTACGAACGGGCCATCGGCAAAAAGCTGCATGCACCGAAGGTCAAAGGGGCCCGGGCAGAATGTGCCTGTTACCTGTCATGTGATATTGGAGCCTACAGCACCTGCCGCCATTTCTGCCGCTACTGTTATGCCAATGGAGCCCGGCAGGAGGTGCTGGTACGCAGCAGGCAGCACGATCCAGATTCTCCGTTCCTGATCGGAAACTACGAGGAAGGGGACCAAATCCACGATGTGCCCCAGAAGAGCTGGGTGGAGCCGGAAATGAGTCTGTTTCCGTGAACGTATTTTGTGGCCATATTCTGTACGATTTCGGAGGGCCTGCCCATAAGGGGCAACCGTTCCCAGGCCGCCCGGCGGGCCCTACCCACTACCCACTACCCACTACCCACTATCCACTATCCACTACCCACTACCCACTACCCACTATATACTGTACCCATAAGTGTGGACACTTTTTAAGAGTAGCACCTGCCCACAAAATTGGACAGGCTACAATTTGAATCCTTTAAAATTGACGTGCTCATTTTGGACCCAACCTATTGAACACAATCATATGTATGTGGTATCCTCAAATCCAATAAAGCCAAGGAGAATCCACATGAGCAGAAAACTTTTTACTGAGGAGCAGATTGCAGCGTTGCGCCAGAACCCTTATGTGTATAGCGTAAGCCGCTCTACCCTGGTCCTGAGGAAGTCCTTTAAAGAAATCTTTTACACCGAATATATGGAAGGAGTCTATCCCAAAGACATCTTCAAAAAATACGGCTTTGACCCTGCTGTGCTGGGCGAAAGACGCATTGGCGGTGCTCTCCAGCATATCAAAGAGGAATATGCCAAATATGGCTGTTTCTATGAAGGCAGGAGACCCGCCGACAGGTCTGACACCGCCGCCAAGGTCAAGCATGAAGATGACATTAAGGCCCTCAGACATGAAGTTGAATACTTGCGGCAGGAAGTGGAATATTTAAAAAAAATTTCCGCGATCAAGAACACAAAAAGGTAGATTCTCTGCTCATGAACGATTCCTCTTGTGTGTTCGAAATCATAGAAAAGACGGTAAGTACCAGCGAGAACAGACTTTCCATCAGCAGTTTATGCAAGATGGCAGGCGTGTCCCGAAGCGGTTATTATGCCTGGGTGAAGGCGGAAGCATTTCGGCAGGCCCAGGAAGAACAGGACCGCAAGGACTTTGAACTGATCCTTGCCGCTTACAAAAGACGAGGGTACAAGAAGGGCGCCCGCAGCATCTATATGGAGCTGCTCCACATGGATCCGCCCGTCATTATGAATGTGAAGAAAATCCGTCGTCTGATGAAAAAGTTCCACCTGCTTTGCCCCATCAGGAAGGCGAATCCCTATCGGCAGCTGGTGAAAGCCCTGAAGACCAATACGGTGGCCGATAACTTGCTGCAGCGCCAGTTTGAGGACTATGGCCCTCGCATGGTACTGCTGACAGATATTACGTACCTTCCTTACAATGGGATCTTTGCTTATCTTTCTACCATATTGGATGCCTATACCAAGCAGATTCTGGCGTATGTCCTCAGCAATTCTTTGGAGATGGATTTCGTGGTAGAAACGGTGAACAACCTGATTCGAGATCACGGCGTCTCACTGCATGCTGAAACCATCGTGCATTCTGACCAGGGTTGCCATTATACGAGTCACAGCTTCATTGATATCCTCCATGACAAGGATCTCAGACAATCCATGTCACGGCGGGGGAATTGCTGGGACAATGCGCCGCAGGAAAGCTTCTTCGGCCGTATGAAAGACCATGTGAAAAAGAAAATTGCAGCAGCAGTGAGCTTTGGGGAGGTGAAGGCCATCGTAGATGATTACATGGATTATTACAACAACGATCGCTACCAGTGGGAACTGGCGAAACTGTCGCCAAACGAGTTCTACCAATTTGTAACAACAGGGGTTTATCCGCTCGATATTCCCAAGATGCCCGAGGTTCCTACATTGAAGCGGAGAGCCTGTGAGCTGGGGAACCAGCTCACCTCATAAAATGGCAAAAGCAGCCATTTTATGAGTAAGGAGCCAGTACATGAGATTTGGATGGTTAGGGGCCTTCTGATAGACAATTACCAGACGTCCATTTTAAAGGTACCAAGATTGTTGAACTGTCTAAAACAAGGGGTCCTACTTTTATAAACTGTCCTTGACAAGGGGTACGGTTTACTACCCACTACCCACTACCCACTACCCACTACCCACTATCCACTATCCACTACCCACTACCCACTACCCACTGCCCACTACCCACTACCCACTGCCCACTACCCACTACCCACTACCCACTATCCACTATCCATTACCCACTATCCCTTTTTTATTGACATCTTACTCAATCCCTAGTATCATATAGTAAATTGCAAATCTTTAGTTTCTTACTATGAATTAAAAAGGGAGCGATGACAGATGAACGGAAAAAAATGGGCATTGGCGTTGACAAGCATTCTGGCAGCGGCGCTGCTGGTGGCCGGCTGCGGTTCCAGTACGGACAAGAAGAGTGCCGGTACCAGCAGCAAACCCATTAAAATCGGGGCTACGGCAGGCCCTCATGCGGATGTGGTCCATGCAGTGGCGGACGAGGCCAAGAAGCAGGGCCTGAATGTGGAAGTGGTGGAGTTCTCCGATTACATCACTCCGGATAAGGCACTGGCCGAAGGGGACCTGGATCTGAACAGTTATCAGCACGCACCGTTCCTGGCCAATTTCAACAAACAGAACGGAACCAAACTGGTACCCATCAGCAATACCATCTTGATGCGCATGGGTATTTACAGCAATAAGATCCATGACCTGAAGAACATCCCCGACGGGGCTGTTGTGGCCATCCCCAACGATCCCACCAACGGCGGCCGGGGCCTGGTACTGCTGGAAAAGGCCGGCCTGCTGAAACTGAAGGAAGGGGTGGGCTTTAAAGCCACGGTCAATGACGTTGTAGAAAATCCCCACAACCTGAAGTTCAAGGAACTGGAAGCCGCCCAGCTGCCTCGCAGCCTGGATGACGTGGATCTGGCCGTCATCACCATGAATTACGTGATGAGCTCCGGCATGGATGTGAAGAAACAGGGCCTGTTCTGGGAAAAGGATGACGAACCGTTGGCTGTCATGGTGCTGGCTGCCCGGGAAAAGGACAAGGACAAACCGGAATACAAGAAGATCGCCGAAATCTTCCATTCCGAAGCCGTCAAGAAATTCATCGAGGAAAAATTCAAGGGAACCATCGTTCCGGCGAAGTAAGCAAGGGGGTGTGAAAAAATGCTTTTTCACACTCCGTCACTAGTCACTAGCCGATGGAAGCCAGCTGACGCTAGCGAAATAAAGACGCTGTGGATGATTTTTTCACAGCGCCTTTTTTCGTGGCCGGCAGGCAGGGAGTGGTGGGCAGGGCAGGATCCAATCCATCTTTTTAAAAAATTTTCTGAAAAACTGGACAATCTGGCACCCAGGCTGTATAATAAAACCATAAAGAGCAACCCTCCGATGTGCGAGTCGAATTCCATATGTTTTGAGCCAACACTCTCTATAAGGGAGCCCGTGAACTCCGGCCGTTGATAATATGCCCTTTCGAGGGGACATTAGATACGACAGGGAGGGCACCCACCTGCTTAGGCAGGTTCAAAACTCGGAATTGGTACGGCATTGTAGGGCTCTTTCTTTTTTTTAGCCAAATTGCCGAAAAGGAGCCGATTGATTTTTATGCTGCCCTTGATTGCGGGTGTGGTCCTGCTGGACCGGATCACCAAATTGTTGATTACCCAGACCATGGAACCGGGCATGAGTTTCCCGGTGATCCCGGGTCTGGTAAGTTGTACCTATGTGCTGAATCCCGGCGCTGCCTTTGGGCTGCTGGAACACAAACGGCTGTTTTTCGTGGTCATAACCCTGGTGGCCCTGGTGGCTATTTTCCTGTTGCGGGATCATATCCGCCGGGAAGGCCCCAAAGCCCGTCTGGGCACGGCCCTGTTCCTGGGCGGGGCCCTGGGCAACCTGATCGACCGGATTGCCACCGGGCTTGTAATTGATTTCATAGATTTTCATTTCTGGCCCGTATTCAACGTGGCGGATATCTGTATTTGTGGAGGAGTGGGACTGATCCTATGGAGCATGATGACGAACGAATCCGGGAAGAGGCAGGCCTCGGAGAAGAAGCCGGAGAACGCCTGATCACCACGGAACCGGCCACCGCTGAGGAAGCGGGGACCCGGGCGGATGTATTCCTGGCCGGCCGCCTTTCCTGCACCCGCTCCAATGTGCAGCACGACCTGGAGCAGGGCCTCATCACCCGTAAGGGGAAACCGGTGAAGGCCAATTACAAGGTGAAAGCCGGAGATTCCTTCCGGGTGAAGGTCCTGCCTCCGGTGACCCTGGAGGCCAGGCCCCAGGATATCCCTCTGGACATCCTCTATGAAGATGAGGATGTAATCGTGGTGAACAAGCCCCGGGGCATGGTGGTGCACCCGGCGGCAGGGAATCCGGACGGGACCCTGGTGAATGCTCTGCTGTACCACTGCCATGACCTGTCCGGCATCAACGGGGTGATCCGCCCGGGAATCGTCCATCGGCTGGACAAGGATACCAGCGGCGTGATGATCTGTGCCAAAAATGACCAGGCCCATCTTTCCCTGGCGGAGCAGATCCAGAAGAAAGAGGCCAAACGGACCTATCTGGCCATAGTACGGGGCAACCTGAAAGAGGACCATGGCCATATCGAGACCCAGCTGGACCGGGATCCCAGAGACCGGAAGAAGATGGCGGTGGTCCCCAGCGGAGGACGCTGGGCGGCCACGGATTATGAGGTGCTGGAGCGCTATGGCAAATTTACGGTGGTGCGCTGCAGGCTGCTCACCGGCCGGACCCACCAGATCCGGGTGCACATGACCTACCTTGGCCATCCCCTGGTGGGGGATCCCAAATACGCCCCGCAGAAAACCTGTTTTTCCATCAACGGACAGGCCCTCCATTCCTGGACCCTGACTTTCCGTCATCCCCGGACGGGGGAGCAGCTGACTTTTACGGCTCCCATTCCGGACGATATGCAAACCATCCTGACCCGTCTCCGCAACGGGCAGTTCCACTGATAAGGAGGCAATATCATGAGTACTTCCGTGAAGAAAAAAACCATTATGGATGCCGCTGCCATGCGCCGGGCTCTGGTCCGGATCGCCCACGAGATCGTGGAGCGGAACAAGGGTGTACAGAACGTGGTCCTGGTGGGGATCCGTACCCGCGGCGTGCCCCTGGCCAACCGGCTGGGAAAGGAAATCCAGCAGATCGAAGGCGTCAAGCTGCCGGTGGGTTCCCTGGACATCACCCTGTACCGGGACGACCTGTCCACTCTGGGCTATAATCCGGTGATCAGCGAAACGGACATCGACTTCGACCTGAACGGCAAGACGGTGATCCTGGTGGATGATGTGCTGTTCACCGGCCGGACGGTCCGCAGTGCCCTGGACGCCCTGATCGACATGGGCCGGCCCAGAGCCATCCAGCTGGCGGTGATGGTGGACCGGGGCCACAAGGAACTGCCCATCCGCGCCGACTACGTGGGCAAGAATGTACCCACCAGCAACAGCGAAGCCGTGGATGTGACCCTGGCGGAAATCGACGGCCAGGATGAAGTTTCCCTGTCCGATATCAAGGAATAAGAAGGAACGACTGTGCGTTTAAAAAGCTTTCAAGCCCATGGCTTTAAATCTTTCGCCGATCAGGTGGAAATTCAGTTCGAACCGGGCATCACAGCCATCGTAGGCCCCAACGGCAGTGGCAAGAGCAACATCTCCGACGCCATTCGCTGGGTCATGGGGGAACAGAGCGTCAAATACCTGCGGGGCACCAAAATGGAGGATGTGATCTTCGCCGGCAGCAGCGGGCGGCGTCCCATGGGCATGGCGGAAGTGTCCCTGACCTTTGACAATACGGACCATACCCTGCCGGTGGATTTCGACGAAGTCTGTCTCCAGCGCCGGGTGTACCGCAGCGGCGACAGTGAATATGCCATCAATCAGAAAAACTGCCGCCTGAAGGATGTGGTGGCGCTTCTGGCCGATACAGGGCTGGGGAGAGGGTCTCTGTCCATCATCGGGCAGAACAAAATCGACGAGATCCTGAACAGCCGGCCGGAAGACCGCCGGGCCATTTTCGAAGAAGCGGCAGGGATTGCCAGGTACCGGCTGCGGAAGAAGGAAGCCCTGCGGAAGCTGGACGATACCCAGGCCAATCTGCTGCGGATCCACGACATCCAGTGTGAAATTGAAAACCAGCTGGAACCCCTGGAGGCTGCGGCGGAAAAGGCCCGGCAGTATAAGGGACTGGCGGCCCGGTTGCGCCAGGTGAAGGTGACCCGGTTGCTGCGCCGGCTGGCCGCCCTGGAGCAGGATAAAGCCAGACTGGCAAGGGACCTGGATTCCCTGCAGCAGCAGCTGGAAAAGCTGGCGGAACTGAATGCCGCGCTGGAAACCCAGGCAGGGAAACTGGAAACCCGGCGGCAGCAGCAGGAAGCAGAGTACAGCACGTACCAGGAAGGCATCCTGGCCCAGGAGAAAGAGGCGGCGGGCTACCGCAGCAAACAGGCTGTACTCCGGGAACGGATCGGTCAGAGCCGCAACCGCATGGACCAGCTGGCCAGGGCCAGGGAACGGCTTACGGCCGAACTGGCGCAGAACCAGGAGAACCTCCAGCTGGTGACGGCGGAGTATGACAAACTGGAAGCGAACCAGTACCATGCCCAAAAGGTGCTGGAAAAAGCGGCTGCGGACAAGGAGACCCTGACGGGAATCGTCCGGGACGCAGAAGAAAAATTGAAAACATATCGGGAGCAGGCTTTTTCCAGCATGCAGACCCTGGTCATGACCCGGAACAGGCTGAGCAGCCTGCGTCAGGAACAGGACCGGCTACACCGGCAGCAGGAATCCCTGAAGGAAAAGGTCAATGAGGCAGAGACGGCGCTGGCGGACACCCGGAAGGCCCTGACCGGAGAACAGGACGCCCTGAGCGGACTGGCGGACCGGAGACAGCGGCTGGAGGAACAGGCCGCCAGGGCCAGTGCCCTGTTGGAAGAGAGCGTCCATGCGTACCGGGAACTGGAAGCACAGCTGCAGCAGCACCAGCGGACTCAGAACCAGAAAAAGGCCCGGCTCCAGGTGCTTTCTGTCATGGAGCGGGAACACGAAGGCTTCAGCCGGGGGGTGCGCAGCGTTCTGAACGCCCGGACCCAGTGGAAGGAACGGATCTGCGGCGTGGTGGCCGAACTGTTCACCGTGGACGACACCTATGTGACGGCGTTGGAGACGGCTCTGGGCGGCGCCCTGCAGAACATCATCACAAAGGATGCCCGGGCGGCCCAGGAGGCCATCGGATATTTGAAGAAGAACCAGGGGGGAAGAGCCACCTTCCTGCCCCTGGATACCCTGCGTCCCCGGCCGCTGGGGGTACGGGAAAAAGCAGCCCTGGGGTGCCCCGGCATCATCGGCGTTGCAGCCGACCTGGTGCAGGCGGACCCGCAGCTCCATACGGCGGTCCAGTTCCTGCTGGGGCAGGTGCTGGTGGCCGACAATCTGGACCATGCCATGGCAGCGGCCCGGAAGGCCGATATGCGGGTGCGGATCGTGACCCTGGACGGGGATGTGATCTACGCCGGCGGCAGCCTGAGCGGCGGCCAGAAACAGCCGGGCAAGAGCTTCCTTTCCCGGAAGCAGGAAATCCGCCATCTGACGGAAGAAAGCGAAACCCTGGCCAGAGAGTGCCAGACCCTGCAGCAGCAGCTGGAGGAGCTGACCCAAAAGGGACGGGAGCAGAAGGAAAAGCGGCAGCAGTGCCTGACCGCCCTCCAGCAGATCGAAGTGGAGAAGGCCGGGGCGGCTGCCCGGGTCCAGCAGCAGGAAGCCCAGCAGAAGCAGCAGCAGGAGAACCTGGAACTGCTCCTGGCTGAAAAGAGACAGGTGCTGGACGACTTCCTGGCCCGGCAGCAGGAAATCAAGGAACTGGTGCCGAAAGTCGAACAGATGGAACAGGACGACCTGGAAGGCCAGAAAGCTTCCCAGGCTCTGAGCGAGGGGCTGGTGGAACAGCGCCAGCAGCTGGACACCGCCACCCGGAAATACCAGGATGCCCTGATTGGGGTGAATGCCGGCAAAAGCCAGCTGGAAGCCCTGGATACCCGCATCCAGTCCATTGACCAGCTGGGGCAGAAGACCCAGCAGGAAATCACCGAGGGCGAGGCCCAGACTGCCAAACAGGAAGCGGCCATCACTCGGAGCCGGCAGGAGCTTGAGGACCTTTCCAGCAGACTGGAAACCCTGGAACAGGCTCTGGCCGGCTCGGACGAGACCCGGCAGAAATACCTGGCAGACCGGGAAGCCCTCCAGGAAAAACGGCAGCAGCTGACCCAGCAGAAACTGATCCTGAAAGGGCAGGAAGGCAGCGTGCAGCAGCGGCTCCACAACACCGACCTGGAACAGGTGAAGAAGACGGCAGAACTGGAACACAGCCGGCAACAGCTGGAGGAGAGCTACGGGCTCACGGAAGACGCGGCCCGAAGCGAAGCCCTGCCCCGGGAAACCCCGGATGGGGAACTGAAACGGCTGGAAAGTACGGCCACCCGGGAACTGGAGGCCCTGGGGCCTGTGAACCAGGCAGCAGAGGAGGAATTCCAGGCTGCCAGACAGCGGTATGACTTCCTGCACCGGCAGTACGAAGACATGACCCAGGCCAAGGCCCGGCTGGAAACCGTGATCAGCGGCATCAACACCGACATGACCCGGCGGTTTCGGGAGGCATTCGATCAAATCAACGGGTATTTCAGCGACTGCTATGCCAAACTGTTCGGCGGCGGCCGGGCCCGGCTGCGGATTCAGGATGACCATGCCATCCTGGACAGCGGCATCGAGATCGAGGTGCAGCCTCCGGGCAAGAAGATGCGGAACCTGTCCCTGTTTTCCGGTGGGGAACGGGCTCTCACCGTCATTGCCCTGCTGTTTGCCCTGCTGACCTATCAGCCGGCACCTTTTGTGATCCTGGATGAAATCGATGCCCCGCTGGACGAGACCAACATCGACCGGTTCGCCCAATTCCTGAAAGCGTATGGGAAGAAAACCCAGTTCATCGTGATTACGCACCGGAAAGGCACCATGGAAGCCGCAGATGTGCTCCACGGGGTCACCATGGAAGAATCCGGCGTTTCCCGGATTCTGTCAGTGAAATTATCGGAGGTACCCCAATCATGAGTTTCTTGGAACAACTGAAAGACGGGCTGAGCAAGACCCGGCAGAACTTTACGGAACGGATGGAAGACCTGGTGGGCGCCAGCGTGGAGCTGGACGACGACTTCATGGATGAGCTGGAGATGATCCTGGTGGCCGGGGACGTGGGCATCAAGACCACGGAAAAGATCATGGCCGCCCTGCGCAAGGCCGCTGCCACCCGGCAGATCAAGAGTCCGGCGGAAGCCCTGCCTTTCATCAAAAATTATATTGCAGACCTGTTGAAGACCACCGGTCCCCGGATGCGCTTCAAGGGCCATCCTTCCATCGTCCTGGTGGTGGGGGTGAACGGGGTGGGCAAGACCACCACCATCGGCAAGCTGAGCAATTATTACCGGCTCATGGGCTACAAGGTGATGATGTGCGCCGCCGATACCTTCCGGGCCGGAGCCACGGAGCAGCTTCAGATCTGGGGCAAACGGGCCCAGGTGGATGTAATCGCCCACGGGGATGGGGCGGACCCGGCCGCGGTTGTGTACGACGGCGTGAAGGCCGCCATTGCCCGGAATGCGGATGTGTTGTTTGTGGATACGGCGGGCCGGCTCCACAACAAGACCAATCTGATGAACGAGCTGGAAAAAATCTATCGGGTCATCCGGAAGGAAATCCCTGACGGACCCCACGAGACACTGCTGGTACTGGATGCCACCACGGGCCAGAATGCCATCAGCCAGGCGAAAATCTTTCTGGAGACGGCCCATGTCACCGGGGTGGTGCTGACCAAGCTGGACGGCACGGCCAAGGGAGGCGTGGTCATCGCCATCAAGGAGGAACTGGGGCTGGATGTGAAGTGGATCGGCATCGGTGAAGGGATGATGGACTTTCGCCCCTTCGACCCCCAGCAGTTTGTGGAAGCTTTGTTTGCAACGAAAAAGGCATAAAAAAGGGAGCTGTGAAAAAGTATTCTGAGCTGACCCCCAATTGTTAGACCAAAAATCTAACAATTGGGGGTTAGTTTTTTTATGGCAAGACACAGCTATGAATTTAAGAAAAAAATAGTACTGGAATACTTGAACAGTGACAAAGGGTGTATTTCTATTTCACGTAAATATGGGATGGCAAGTAGCAGCCAGCTGCTAAAGTGGGCTGCTGCTTACAAGGCATTTGGAGATAATGGTCTGAAGAGATCTCGCTCTCAAAAAATATACTCTTTCAAAGAAAAACTTTCTGTGGTAGAGTCTTACTTAACAAATGAAATCTCATATCAGGAATTGGCAATTCGTGTAGGAATCAACAATCCGTCATTGATTTCCAGATGGGTCAATGAATTTAAAATTGCGGGGCCGGATGCGTTACGGTCACATAAAAAAGGTAGGAAAAAGACTTTGAGCCAATCAAAACCCAAAAAAACAGATACCCAGGTTCAACAACCGATGGTCAACATCAGTGTGGAACATGTCCAGGAGTTAGAGAATGAAAACCTTAAACTCCGAATAGAGAATGCTTTTTTAAAAGAACTGAGGAGACTGCGTTTAGAGGACGAAGCAAAAATGAGAGAGTTGCGAAAATCATCTCCAGTCTCCGAGGATCATTCAAGTTGAAAGACATTCTCTCCTATACGCAAATGCCCAAAGCAACCTATATGTACTGGCAGAAACGGTTTGACCGCGAGAATCCAGACCAGGAAGTAGAGGAGAAAATACAGGAAATCCGCAGCCAGCATAAAGATTATGGATACCGTCGCATGACCGGTGAGCTAAAGAACCAAGGGATTTGCGTGAACAAGAAGAAAGTTCAACGTATCATGCAGAAACTGAGCCTTCAGGTAACATCTTTTACCCGGAAGAGCCGTAAATACAGCTCCTATAAGGGTAAGGTAGGAACCATTGCTCCAAATAGGATACATCGTCGTTTTGAGACGAATATCCCTCACCAGAAGATTACGACCGACACTTCAGAATTCAAATACTATGAAGCAGATTCACAGGGACATTTGACTCTGCGCAAGCTTTATCTGGATCCTTTCCTGGACATGTTCAATAATGAAATCATCAGCTATGGAATAGCCAAATATCCTTCGGCTAACAGCATACTGGAAGCTCAAGCCAAAGCAATCAAAATTACTGCTGATTGTCCGTATCGAAGAACATTTCACTCCGATCAGGGCTGGGCATACCAAATGAAATTCTATACCAAAAGACTAAAAAACGAACGAATTTTTCAGAGCATGTCTCGAAAAGGCAACTGTCATGATAACGCTGTAATGGAAAACTTCTTCGGCTTACTGAAGCAGGAAATATATTACGGAGTGACCTACTACAGCTACAAAGAATTAAAAGGCGCTATCGAACGATACATCAAATACTATAACGAGCAAAGAATCAAGGAAAAACTGGGCTGGAAAAGTCCTGTTCAATACAGGCTTTCCTTGCAGGCAGCATAAAAAAGTAACGAGACGGTAAAAACCATCTCGTTACTAAGGTCTAACTTTTTGGGGTCACATCATTCACAGCTCCTGATTTTTTTTTGCCAGCGCAGCTGGTTTCCATCGGCTAGTGACTAATGACTAGTGACTGAGCCGCTTTGCGGCTCCTATTCCGGTTTGAAGAATTCCACCATGGTGTGAGCGGCAAAGTCGCTGGTTTTGGGGTCTGAGAACGTGTGATTGGCGTTTTCTACAGGAATGAACTGGATCACATTGTCCTCGGCGAATTTTTGGGAATCCTCGATGGGAGCCAGTTTGTCCTTGGTGCCATGGAGAATCAGCATATCATCCGCCCAGTCGAAGTATTCGTACTGGCGGATGTCGCTTTTTTTCAGGTCGTCCAGGAACTGCTGGTCGCATTTCATCTTCCGCTCGTAGCCTACGGACACTTCCTTGCCCTTTTTCAGTTTGGCCAGATCTTCTTCCGACAGGTTGTTCAGCATGAGCTGGTACATGTTGATGCCCGGGCAACGGAGTCCCACCTTTTTGAAGGGATTGCCGATCTCTGCCATGTATTTCAGGGTCAGGTAGGCACCGAAACTGACCGAGTAGTTGTACAGGTCCTGGGCATGGAGCTCTTCCCGGCAGTAGTCGATGACCAGGGTCAGATAGGTCATGAATTCCTCCAGAACCAGTTTCTTTCGGGCATCCTGGCCATGACAGGGCCAGTCGAACACAATGGCACCATACCCTTTGTATTTGCTGATCAGCTGCTGGGCAAATTTGGCGGCAGAATGGTTTTCCTTGTTGCCGCCGAAACCGTGGGTACAGATCACCATGTGGGGAATGTTCCGGAAATCTTTCTGGTAGAACAGCTTGCACCGGACGCTGAGACCGTTTTTGTTGATGTCGATGTATTTTTCCATGGGTTCAGGTTCCTTTCCAAAAGTCACAGGATATAGTATAGAACAGATGGGAAGGAAAAGAAAGGGGGCGAGGGCTTATGGCATACGCGCGCCAACTGACCGTGGAGGATGCGCCGGAGTACTACCATGTGCTCCACCGCAGCTACCAGATGGACCGGCCGTATCCCATTTCTTTCTCGGCCATGGATGCCACGCTGGAAGATGAGAAAAAGTGGCTGGCGGAGACGCCCACCTACGGGTGGTTCGAGAATGACAGGCTGATCAGCGCCATCTCTTGGGTGGAGGAAGAAGTGCTGAAGAAACAGCTGAAGGCTCCTTTTGTCACCCTGGGGACGGCCAATACCCATCCCTGGCTGAAGGATATGTATCTGCATCTGGGTTTCCACATCATTGGGGAAAAACAGCTGCCGGGGAAAAAACATAAGACCATCTTTCTGCAGAAAGAGCTGTAAAAAATCATCATGGCCAGCAAAGCTGGCTTCCATTGGCTAGGGACTAGTGACTAGTGACGGGGTGTGAAAAGCAATTTTCACACCCCCTTGTGCTATAATGAATTTATCTTATGATAGGGAGCGTGATCATCCATGGATCCACAACAGATCATCGAACAGGCGGTGGACAACCGGTATAAAGACGAGCTGATCGGTCTCAGCCAGACAATCTGGGAGCTGGCGGAAGTGGGCTACGAGGAATTCAAATCGGCGGAGGCGCTGTGCCAGGCCCTGGAAAAACACGGATTCACCGTGACCCGGAATCTGGTGGATATCCCCACGGCCTTCAAGGGCGTCTGGGGAAAGGGAAGTCCGGTCATAGGCATCCTGGGCGAATATGATGCGCTGCCGGGGCTGAGCCAGGAAGCCGGCTGCCCGGTGAAGAAACCGGAACACGAAGGCTGCCCGGGCCATGGCTGCGGTCACAACCTGCTGGGCACGGGGGCGCTGGCGGGGGCACTGGCCCTGAAGGACTATCTGGAAGCCACCGGCCAGCCGGGTACGGTGGTGTACTTCGGCACCCCGGCAGAAGAGAACCTCAGTGGCAAGACCTTCATGGCCCGGGATGGGGCCTTTGACGGGGTGGATTTCTTCCTTTCCTGGCATCCAGCGGCGGAAAACCGGACGGCCACACCCCACTTGAATGCCAACGTGTGCCGTACCTACAAGTTCCAGGGCATCACCTCCCACGCGGCTGCAGCACCGGAATTGGGCCGCAGTGCCCTGGATTCCTGTGAGATCATGGGCGTGGGGGCCAACTACCTGCGGGAACATGTGATCATGGAGGCACGGATCCAGTATGCCTATCTGGACGTGGGCGGCCGGGCACCCAACGTGGTGCAGGACCATGCAGCGGTGCGCTATGTGGTGCGGGCTCCCTACTACCGGCAGGTCAAGGAAATCGTGAAGCGGCTGGATGATGTGGCCCGGGGCGCAGCCCTGATCTGCGGTACGAAGGTGCGTGTGGAACGGGAAAGCGGCTACTCCGAGTACATCAACAACAAGGTGCTGGCGCAGACGGCCACGGAAGCTTTTCATGAAATCGGGGTACCGAAATGGGACGAGGCTGATTTCGCTCTGGCCAAAAAATTCACGGAGGCTTTCAGCGACAGCATGAAGGAAAAGGAAAAGCAGATGCTGGTGAACCGGTACGGCAGGAACCGTCTGGCTGAAAAGCTGTCCCAGCCCCTGGATACGGAAATCAGGGATTTTGAACCGGATCGGGAAGAACTGGATTTCGGTTCTACGGATGTGGGGGACGTGGGTTTCATTGCGCCCACCTATTACTTCACGGCGGCCACGGAAGCCTTTGGGACGCCAGGCCATTCCTGGTACAAGACTGGACAGGTGAATTCTCCCATTGGCTGGAAAGGCATGCTGACTGCCGGGAAGGTCATTGCCCTGACGGCGGTGAAAGTACTGGAAAACCCGGCCCTTTTGGAAGCGGCCCAAAAAGAGTTCATGGAAAAGAACGACGGTCAGTACGACTGTCCGGTGGAAGGCGTAGACCATCTGCCGAAGCTGTAAAAAACAAAACAGGGTGTGAAGAAATAAAGGTCCATTTCTTCACACCCTGTTTTTCAATACCACCGCGTCATGGGCAGATTGTTGTTGTTTCCCTTGGTCATCAGTGTCTGGTGCACATCGATGTACCCGATGTGGAAGGCGGCGGCACAGCCGCACAGGTACAGATCCCACATGCGGACGAATTCCGGATCCTTCCAGCGGGCCACTTTTTCATGGACCTTGCAGAAGTTATGGTACCAGCACAGCAGGGTCCTGCAGTAATGCTGGCGCAGGCTTTCCACATCCAATACCCGGAAGCTGGCGTCATAGGCGTGGGAAATCAGCTCCCGCAGAGAGGGCAGGGTACCGCCTGGAAAGATGTATTTCCGGATCCAGGGTTCTGACACCACCTCATCGTGACCTGTGATGGAATGGAGCAGGAACAGGCCACCTTCCTTCAGCAGGTGGTTGGCGCATTCCATATAGGTGGCATAGTTGGAGCGGCCCACATGTTCCATCATGCCCACACTGGCAATGCGGTCGAAATGATTGCCCAGTCCTTTATCCTCCAGATCCCGGTAATCGCACAGGTCGATGGTTACCAGGTCTTCCAGGCCTTCCGCCCTGATCCGTTCCTGGCCTTTTTTCCACTGTTCCCGGCTCAGGGTACAGCCATAGCCCTTCACGCCATACTTCCTGGCCGCCTCGATCAGCAGAAAGCCCCAGCCGCAGCCGATGTCCAGCAGGTTCATGCCTTTTTTCAGATACAGTTTCTGCAGGATGTAATCCACCTTGTTCCTCTGGGCCTGCTCCAGGGTGTCATCCGGATGCTTGAAGTAGGCGCAGGAATAACTCATGGTCGGATCCAGCCACAACTGATAGAAATCGTTCCCCAGGTCATAATGGGAGGAAACTTCCCGGGCCTGGTCTTTTTTCTTTTCCGACATGTACAGGATGTTGCGCAGTCCTTTCCGGTCCAGGCTGAAACGGTCGGCCTGATCCAGCAGGGTACACAGCATATGGAACAGATCCCCCTTAATTTCGATGTCACCCCGCATGTAGGCTTCGCCCAGCGCCAGTTCGGTGGATTCCAGCAGTTCTTTTTTGGGGATGTCCCTGTGGATGAGAATCGTAAATTCCGGCTTGCCTTCGCCGATGGTGTACTCTTCGCCGTGGATCTGCACATTGAAGCAGTGCTTGTCGAAATGGCTCAGGTAATAGATGAAGAAATTATCCATAAGCTTATGAAACATAGCAATCATGACTCCTTCCGGTCCGCAGGTCGGGTGAGATCCATTACAGATCTCTCTCGAAAGAAATAATAATATAACCTTATTATAACATTGTTTGGATGGATTAATCAATTGCACGATTAATAGAAAACCGTTTCGAAGAAAGTGCAGAGGAAAATGTGTCAATTCGGGAAATCAAACCGTCCGTTTATGCTATGATAAGAAAATCATTGGAATTTCATGAAAATCACAGTTGGAGGTCTTACCCATGAGAATCAATACCCTGCGTTTCCTGCTTCCCCTGCTGCTGGGAAGCCTTTCTGCGCCCCTGCCGGCCCTGGCCCGGGTGACGGCCAATGTGCCGGTGGACAGTCCCTATTACGATACCGTGGATAAGCTTTCAGCCATGGGATATCTGCAAAGCCTTCCCAATGGAGCCCGGCCCTATAGCCGGCAGCAGCTGGCCGGGTGGGCCATGGAGGCGGAACAGCGGGCAGAGACGAAACCCCTGCCCGGCTATCTGGCTGATGAACTCCGGGCTCTGGAAACGTATGTGGCACCGGAAATGGATCTGGCTCGGGGAAAGACCGCCTCGGATCCGATTCGCCTGCGCCAGGTCAGCGCAGGGGTCGGGTATCGTCATGGAGATGCCTTTACCTACGGAGACCGGTCTACAGGCAGCAGTTGGGGTCCTTTCAGCCAGAACCGGAACGGACATAAGCTGGGGCGGAACGGCATGGCAACAGTCCTGGTGGAAGCCAGCGGCAACCTGGGCAGTGAAACGGCGGTTTCCCTGCGGGGACGGGCAGCCTGGGACAGGGACAATGAAGGCACGGCCAGCCTGGAAGAAGGGTATCTGAAGACTCGTACCGGGGCCTGGGCCTGGGAAGCGGGGCGGGAAGCCTTGACCTGGGGCCAGGGAGCGGGTGGCCATCTGCTTCTGGGCAACAATATGAAGCCCCTTACCCTGGTGCAGACCCATTTGAACGAACCCATCCAGGCCGGAGGTTTTTTGAAGTTCCTGGGCCAGGTGGATTTCCACGCCTTCTACGGACGTCTGGATGGGGAACGGGCCGAAGATGCCGCCCGCTCCGGTCGTCGTGATTACAACCATCCGGGGCTCCTGGGCCTGCGGCTGGACGTGACACCGGCTCCCTGGTTTACCCTGGGACTTTCCCGGGTATCCCTCCTGGGCGGGGATGGCAACGGCCTTTCCCGTTCCGACTGGGGGCACTGGTTCAACGGACACAATGTGGACAGCCATGACAAATGGGACGATATGGGCGGCTTCGATTTCCGCTTGCGTCTGCCCGGGATACAGTTCTACGGGGAGATGTACGGCGAGGATCAGGCCCAGGGGCTGCCCAGTGACTGGGGATGGCGGGGCGGACTCTATCTGCCCCAGCTTACTGGAGACGGGGCCTGGGATCTGACACTGGAAACGGCCTATACCAACAGGGACGGGTACCGTCATGGGACCTTCCAGCAGGGATGGACGTACAGCGGGGACATCCTGGGGGATGCCATGGGCACCGACAGCCGTACATACTATGCCCGGGTGAACCATTATCTGCCCGGGGAGACCCACCTGGGACTGTACTACCAGCGTACAGAAAAAGACCGGGGCCAGGAAGGACCCCGGGTGGATGAACTGGCTCTGACCGGCCGGAAGAAGCTGGGGACGGATCTCTACCTGGATGGCACCCTGGGCTATGCACGGGTCCGGCAGGGCCGGGGGGACCATACCTGGTTTGCCGGAGCCCAGGTGGACTGGCAGCTGTAAGGGACCGCGCCTCAGTTGCAGAACCGGCTGGCCAGCTGCAGCATCCGCTGACGCAGTTCCCGTGACCGATGGGCCGCCAGGGGAAGGATCTTGTCATTGCGCAGGGTCAGTTCCCGGCCCCACACATTCCGGATCCAGCGCAGATTGACCAGATAGCTGCGATGCACCCGCTGGAACAGGAATCGTTCCAGACGATGTTCCAGGGTGCGGATGGACTCCCGGTAGACATAGCTTTCATGTTCCGTGGCCACCAGGATCCTGGATCCTTCGGACTTGAAGTAGAGAATCTCCTCCAGGGTCAGCCGGTGCAGCCCCTGCCAGTTGCTGAACAAAAACGGCTGGCGCTGGGAGAACAGGTCCTGTTTCAGCAGGTCCTGGAGATCCTGGGTGAACACATAGGGCTGAAGAGGTTCTTTGTAGTAGCGATAGAGGGGAATCTCATAGCCTTCCAGAGAATATCGGCCGGTGGCTGCCAGGACCATGATGGGAACCTGGGCATCGAAGCGGCGGACGGCCCGGGCCAGGGCAAGGAGCCGCTCCCCTTCCCGGACCGTGCCCAGGATCACCAGATTGAAACGGACGCCCTGCCGGTAATCTTCCAGAAGGGAACGGCCGTGGGAATAGTGCTGGAGCTGGAGCGGTTCGGCAGGCTGGGGCAGTTTTTGGATGCAGCGGGTGAATTGGTCGCATTGGGTGGGATCGTTGTCGCAAAGGGCAATGTGGAACATGGTTCGGCCTCCATCTGTTAAATTTTATACACAATATTCAGTATACCATAAATACTTGTAAAATCCAGAAAAATATTTCATTTTGTACATTTCCAGTGGATAAATTGAAAAAATCATGAGATTTTTTTTCGGGGATACGGTATAATGGTCTGGTAACCGAAATCTGAGAGAAGAGGGGCGCACCATGTCCATTTGTCAGGAAAACCGAGTGATCTACCATTATTGTTCTGTCAGCGGATTCATGAACATCCTGCAGAACCAGTGTCTCTGGCTGACAGAAGCCTCTTTTACCAATGATGCCTGGGAGAACCGGATGCTGGACCCGATCTTTGAAGAGGCTCTGGAACAGCTGGTAGAAGAGGGGGAGATTGCCTGCAGCCAGATGGATCTGGCAAGGGATCTGTATTATCACCATTCGGCCTGTTTCATCTACCTGGGCTGTTTTTCAGAGGAGGGGGACATCCTGCCCCAATGGCGCAGCTACGCAGATGATGGCCGGGGATTTGCCATCGGCTTCAATCCCCGGGAGATGGGGTTCGACTGTTCCACGGTCCACCTGAACGCGGATTTTGCCAACAAGTACTATTTGAAGAAAGTCATCTATATGACAGAAAGCTATGGAGAACAGTTCCTGCCTCTGGCACGGAACTGGATCCGCATGCGGCTGACCCGGGGAAAACACCTGAACGACCGGGAAATCCGCCGGGCCATTGCCGATGATGCCACGTTCTCGTCTCTGCGCTATTACTGCAAGGATGCCAGCTTCGCCACGGAAAAAGAACTGCGGGCCCTGTGGCTTCCCGTCCTGATGAAGGACGAGGAGGGCCATATGGCCGCGGGCAACCGGAAAGCCTACAAGCAGATCCGGTTCCGCCCCGAGGCCAGCCGGCTGGTGCCGTATACGGAGATGCCCTTCAGCCGCAGTGCCATACGGGAAATCGTACTGGGACCCAAGAACGACATGAAGGATCACCTGGATATCCTCAAACTGTTCCTGGCAGCCAATGGGTATGACGATCGGACCCTCACTCTCAAGATTTCCAAATCATCTTATCGCTAAAGGAGAATCCCATGAACGACGAACTGTTTGCCAATCCATCCATTGCCCAACGGATCTACGATTCCCTGGATGAACAGGGCTTTCTGCCCCGTGATTTTTCCATCCGGAACCTGGTCTATCCACCCAAGATCGCCGGTATCGAATTTGCCGATGGCTTCTTCGAAGGCAATGTGACCGGACCGGAAAAAGGGGAAGAACCGGCTCCTGAGGTCATCGCCGCCACGGAAACCCTGCTCCAGGGCCACACGAAGGAGGCGGTGCAGCAGCTGGAGGACTTCTTCACTTCCGATATGGAAAATCTGATGAACGATTATACATTGACCCTGCAGCAATGGGTGGATGCCCATCGGGAGGAGATCCATCCGGAAGACCTGATCTGGTATGCCGGCCATCTGCTCCAGGAAGCCGACAATCCGGAAATCGTGAAATATGCCCTGACCCTGCTGGAATTTGCGGATCTCCATGATGATGAAGAACTGGCACCTCTTATCCGCCTGCTGGCCCAGTGCAACGAATTTACCCTGTACTGCCTGCGGAACTTCCTGGTGTGGGAGACGGCCCAGGAGGAAATCTTCCAGACAGCCCGGCTGGTGTATGGCTGGGGTCGGGTCTTTGCCCTGGAGGAACTGGAACCCCGCACGGCACAGGTACGGCAGTGGATGCTGGAAGAAGGCTGGGAAAACGACGTCAACCCCGAATACACGGCCAAGCTGATTGCTGACGGCATCGATCTGGTGGGTGTGCTGGAACAGCCCAGCCTGCGTCCCAGGGCATTCCGGGGAGCCATAGGCCTGGTGGAAGCCCTGCTGGAAGATGAACCTGTGCCAGGGATCTCGGAACTGCGCCAGCCGGTCCAGCTGCTGCGGGAACTGCTGCGCCACGCAGAAGAACAGAAGAAGGATTTCCATACGTATGAAGTCATCCTGAAGATTCTGCGCTATGCCACCACCAGGTTGGAGGGGAAGGAACAGGAAGAAATCAAACAGGCCTGCGGCAAGCTGCTGAATACCTTCGACTGTGCCCAGACGGTAAAAGCAGCACTGAAAGAAGGGAAGGGCTTTGAACTGGCCCGGGCGCTGGAACTGCCCTATGCGGAAGAAGCTACGGAACTGGTCCTGCAGGATCCGGTAAAGAACCGGCGGCTGCTGGCCTATGCCCTCACCGGCGAATCCCATCACGATGGCCATGTGATGGAGCTGTACGAAGAACTGATCCCGGGCATGAAGAAGATTTTCGATGAGAACCGAGACCATGAATTGACGGTCAAGGAACTGTTCGAAGGAATCTATGAGGAACTGAATGCCATCCTGGACCAGCTGATCGGGTTCCCGGGCACCGGGGAAAAACTGTTCCTGCTGGCCCTGGATTCTCCAGCCTTCAGCAACCGCCGGAACGCCCTGTTGAACCTGCAGCAATGGAAGAAGCTGGGTTATACCCTGAGCCCGGATCTGAAGGTGGCCGTAGAGCAGCTGCTGCTGAAGGAAAAGCGGAAGGAAATCAAAAAAGAAGCCAAAGAACTGCTGGGTATTTAATCCCCAGCAGTTTTTTGGAAAAAGTTCTAAAAAAGCTGTTGACATTTTTCACGGGTACTGGTATTATATAGAAGCTGTCGCTGATGAGACAGCAAGACGAACTTTGAGAACTGAATATTGTTGACAGATGTGCGGGTCATGTCACTTTTAGTGATGAGATCTAGTCACCTGGATGAAAACCAGGTTAAAAAATCAAAGCTAGTATTTGAGAGCCAAGCGGCTCTTCAAAATAATCTATTTTGGAGAGTTTGATCCTGGCTCAGGACGAACGCTGGCGGCGTGCTTAACACATGCAAGTCGAACGGAGAATTTGCTTCGGTAAATTCTTAGTGGCGAACGGGTGAGTAACGCGTAGGCAACCTGCCCTCTGGTTGGGGACAACATTCCGAAAGGGATGCTAATACCGAATGTGCTCCCGCCTCCGCATGGAGGCGGGAGGAAAGATGGCCTCTACTTGTAAGCTATCGCCAGAAGATGGGCCTGCGTCTGATTAGCTAGTAGGTGGGGTAACGGCTCACCTAGGCGATGATCAGTAGCCGGTCTGAGAGGATGAACGGCCACATTGGGACTGAGACACGGCCCAAACTCCTACGGGAGGCAGCAGTGGGGAATCTTCCGCAATGGACGAAAGTCTGACGGAGCAACGCCGCGTGAGTGATGAAGGTCTTCGGATTGTAAAACTCTGTTGTCAGGGACGAATGTACTGATTTACAATACACTTCGGTATTGACGGTACCTGACGAGGAAGCCACGGCTAACTACGTGCCAGCAGCCGCGGTAATACGTAGGTGGCAAGCGTTGTCCGGAATTATTGGGCGTAAAGAGCATGTAGGCGGGCTTTTAAGTCCGACGTGAAAATGCGGGGCTTAACCCCGTATGGCGTTGGATACTGGAAGTCTTGAGTGCAGGAGAGGAAAGGGGAATTCCCAGTGTAGCGGTGAAATGCGTAGATATTGGGAGGAACACCAGTGGCGAAGGCGCCTTTCTGGACTGTGTCTGACGCTGAGATGCGAAAGCCAGGGTAGCAAACGGGATTAGATACCCCGGTAGTCCTGGTCGTAAACGATGGGTACTAGGTGTAGGAGGTATCGACCCCTTCTGTGCCGGAGTTAACGCAATAAGTACCCCGCCTGGGGACTACGATCGCAAGATTGAAACTCAAAGGAATTGACGGGGGCCCGCACAAGCGGTGGAGTATGTGGTTTAATTCGACGCAACGCGAAGAACCTTACCAAGGCTTGACATTGAGTGAAAGACCTAGAGATAGGTCCCCCTCTTCGGAGGCACGAAAACAGGTGGTGCATGGCTGTCGTCAGCTCGTGTCGTGAGATGTTGGGTTAAGTCCCGCAACGAGCGCAACCCTTATCCTATGTTACCAGCACGCAACGGTGGGGACTCATAGGAGACTGCCAGGGATAACCTGGAGGAAGGCGGGGATGACGTCAAGTCATCATGCCCCTTATGTCTTGGGCTACACACGTACTACAATGGTCGGCAACAAAGGGCAGCGAAGCCGCGAGGTGGAGCAAATCCCAGAAACCCGACCCCAGTTCGGATCGCAGGCTGCAACCCGCCTGCGTGAAGTTGGAATCGCTAGTAATCGCAGGTCAGCATACTGCGGTGAATACGTTCCCGGGCCTTGTACACACCGCCCGTCACACCACGAAAGTTGGTAACACCCGAAGCCGGTGAGATAACCTTTTAGGAGTCAGCTGTCTAAGGTGGGGCCGATGATTGGGGTGAAGTCGTAACAAGGTAGCCGTTCGAGAACGAGCGGCTGGATCACCTCCTTTCTATGGAGAACCGAAGGAGCCCGAGGGCTTGCTTCTATTCTCGTCGACGCACATCTGTCAAAACAATATTTGGTTCTCAGGGCTCGTCCCTGAAGCATGAACCTTGAAAACTTCATAGAAGAGACAAAACAAAGTCTTATCCGATGTGATGATCGGATAAGCACCTCTGATCTAAATGCGAATTTAGAAACGAGTAACGAGAACTAGGAACACAGCAATGTGTCTTTAGTAATTGAGAACCGGGACCAAAGATATATGATATCTAAGGTTCACAAGCTCGCGAAGAGAAATTGGATGGATCCAAGGAACGGCGAGCATGGCGAGGGAGATTATACATCTGGTATNATCGACCGAGCTACGCGGAGACGTGACGCAGGAGACGCCAATTTATCGAAGCGAGGAAGTCAAGCTACTAAGGGCATACGGTGGATGCCTAGGCACTAAGAGCCGATGAAGGACGTGGTAAGCTGCGAAAAGCTACGGGGAGCCGCAAGCAGGCTTTGATCCGCAGATGTCCGAATGGGGAAACCCACCATCCGTTATGGGATGGTATCCTACGGGAGGGGAACCCGGTGAACTGAAACATCTAAGTAGCCGGAGGAGGAGAAATCAAACGAGATGCCCACAGTAGCGGCGAGCGAAGAGGGCAGAGCCTAAACCAGAGAACTTCGGTTCTCTGGGGTTACGGACTGGCATAAACCGAGTCAGGCCTAGCCGAATCACCTGGAAAGGTGAGCCACAGACCGTGATAGCCGGGTAGGCGAAAGGCAGAGCAAGGGGGCCAGTATCCAGAGTACCGCGAAGCACGAGGAATTTTGCGGGAAGTCGGGGGGACCACCCTCCAAGGCTAAACACTCCTTAGTGACCGATAGCGCATAGTACCGTGAGGGAAAGGTGAAAAGAACCGCGGGAGCGGAGTGAAATAGAACCTGAAACCGTATGTCTACAAGCAGTCGGAGCGCAAGCGACGGCGTGCCTATTGAAGAATGAGCCAACGAGTTACGGGCACCAGCGAGGTTAAGCAGGAAATGTGGAGCCGTAGGGAAACCGAGTCTGAACAGGGCGAATAGTTGGTGTTCGTAGACCCGAAACTGTAGTGATCTACCCATGATCAGGTTGAAGCACGGGTAAAATCGTGTGGAGGACCGAACCGGTGAGTGTTGAAAAACTTTCGGATGAATCGTGGGTAGCGGTGAAATTCCAATCGAACGCAGAGATAGCTGGTTCTCCTCGAAATAGCTTTAGGGCTAGCCTCAGGCAGTAAGCGTAGGCGGTAGAGCACTGATCGGGATAGGGACTGTAATGGTTACCGAACCCTGTCAAACTACGAATGGTTACGCTGCAGAGCCTGGGAGTCAGACTGTGAGAGATAAGTCCCATGGTCAAAAGGGAAACAGCCCAGACCATCAGCTAAGGTCCCCAATGCCATACTAAGTGGAAAAGGATGTGGGGTCTCATAAACAACCAGGATGTTGGCTCAGAAGCAGCCACCATTTAAAGAGTGCGTAATAGCTCACTGGTCGAGAGGCCCTGCGCCGAAGATTTCCGGGGCTAAAGTATGGAACCGAAGCTATGGATACATACGCAAGTATGTGTGGTAGAGGAGCGTTCCCATCGGGCTGAAGTCGTTCTGGAAACGGTGGACTGGTGGGAAGTGAGAATGTTGGCATGAGTAGCGAAAAGAATGGTGAGAATCCATTCCACCGAAAGCATAAGGATTCCTGAGCAACGATCGTCGTCTCAGGGTAAGTCGGGACCTAATCCGAGGCAGAGAGCGTAGGAGATGGACAACTGGTTGATATTCCAGTACCGGCAGTGATCGTTTGAACGATGGAGTGACGCAGGAAGGCAGGTCCGCACGAGATTGGTAGATCGTGTGCAAGCGCATAGGCTGGTCATCAGGCAAATCCGGTGACTGAGGCTGAGGCGTGATGCGGAGGGAACTTGTTCCCGAAGGGATTGAGCCTACGCTGCCGAGAAAAGCTTCTAGTGAGAAAGCTGCCGCCCGTACCGTAAACCGACACAGGTATGCGGGGAGAGAATCCTAAGGTGCGCGGGAGAACCCTCGTTAAGGAACTCGGCAAAATGTACCCGTAACTTCGGGATAAGGGTAGCCACAAAGGTGAAGGGACTTGCTCCTGGAGCCCGGTGTGGTCGCAGAGAAGAGGCCCAAGCGACTGTTAACCAGAAACACAGGTGCCTGCGAAAGAGAAATCTGAAGTATAGGTGCTGACACCTGCCCAGTGCTGGAAGGTTAAAGAAGGATGTCCGGGTTCGACCCAAAGCATTCGACTGAAGCCCCAGTGAACGGCGGCCGTAACTATAACGGTCCTAAGGTAGCGAAATTCCTTGTCGGGTAAGTTCCGACCCGCACGAAAGGTGTAACGATTTGGGCACTGTCTCAACGAGGGACCCGGTGAAATTGAAATACCTGTGAAGATGCAGGTTACCCGCGACTGGACAGAAAGACCCCATGGAGCTTTACTGTAACCTAATATTGGGTTCTGATATTTGATGCACAGGATAGGTGGGAGGCATGGAAGGCAGTCCTCTGGGATTGCCCGAGCCGCTGTTGGGATACCACCCTTCAACTATCGGGATTCTAACCGTGCGAGTAACGATCGCCGGGACAGTGTTAGGCGGGCAGTTTGACTGGGGCGGTCGCCTCCCAAAGTGTAACGGAGGCGCCCAAAGGTTCCCTCAGCGCGGACGGAAACCGCGCGGCGAGTGCAAAGGCAGAAGGGAGCTTGACTGCGAGCCAAACACGGCGAGCAGGTACGAAAGTAGGGCTTAGTGATCCGGTGGCATCCAAGTGGAAGGGCCATCGCTCAACGGATAAAAGCTACCCTGGGGATAACAGGCTAATCTCTCCCAAGAGTCCATATCGACGGGGAGGTTTGGCACCTCGATGTCGGCTCATCACATCCTGGGGCTGAAGTCGGTCCCAAGGGCTGGGCTGTTCGCCCATTAAAGTGGTACGTGAGCTGGGTTCAGAACGTCGTGAGACAGTTCGGTCCCTATCCATCGCGGGCGCAAGAGATTTGAAGGGGGCTGCTCCTAGTACGAGAGGACCGGAGTGGACGGACCGCTGGTGTACCAATTATCCCGCCAGGGGTATAGTTGGGTAGCTACGTCCGGAACGGATAAACGCTGAAAGCATCTAAGCGTGAAACCATCCTTAAGATGAGATCTCTCACAGCATAAGCTGGTAAGACACCTGGAAGATTACCAGGTTGATAGGCAGGGTGTGGAAGCGTAGCAATATGTTAAGCTGACCTGTACTAATATGTCGAGGGCTTGACTTAAACCGAGTCTGGCAATAGACAAAACGTCTCTTCATGAAGTTTTGAAGGCTCATGCCTTCAATTGAAAATCCGGTGGTGACAGCTAAGGGGATCCACCTGTTCCCATGCCGAACACAGTAGTTAAGCCCTTATACGCCGAAAGTACTCGAGTGGAAACGCTCCGGGAGGATAGGGAGCTGCCGGTTAAGACAGAAAGAGCATCGCAGTTGCGATGCTCTTTCTTTTTGTGTTCTGAGGAGAAGGCTGCTTGTCGCCGCCGGGCAGGGAACCCCTTGCCGACGCAAAGTCGCCTCCCTGCCATTTTCTGCCTCGCCGTTCCAATCCGCCTTCCGCCAACGCGCTTCGCTTGAACGAGGCTCACGGCGGATGAGCGAAACAGAAAATGGCTTTACGCTCGGCTCCATGGTCGGCCAGCGGCACCCTGCCCGGCTGAGGGAGTACAGAAACCTGCATCTTTTTCCTTTTGCCTTGTCCACTGGTCCACCAGCTGCTTCAATGCTTTCAGCCAGGGAGAAAAAGATACTGCCTTTTCCGGATAGGTGAATTGCAGGGAATGTTCCAAAGGCAGCCAGGTGCGGATATCCGATTCGTTGTGGCTGATGACGGCTTCCAGCTTGTCCAGGGCCCTGGCCACCTGGGCCTCTTTTGATGTCTGGGATTCCCATTCGGTGAGCAGGGCCGCCCATTCTTTCCGGTCTTCTTCCGGAAAGGTCTGGAGCCAATCCTGGTAGATCCGATTTTCTTCCTCCCGGTCAGCCCGGCCTTTCTGGAAGGTAGGGATGTCACCGGTAAAGGCTTCGCCCAGATCATGGATCAGGCAGAGATGGATCACCCGGTCCAGATCCACTTGGGAAAATTCAGGAACATGGGCCAGGAGCAGAGCCATCAGGGCCATGCGCCAGCTGTGATCCGCCACGCTTTCCTGCCGTCCTTTTGCCAGCCAGCAGTGGCGCACGGAAGTCTTTAGTTTTCCTGCCCGGATCAGGAGGGCAAGGAAGGTTTCAGGGGTCATGAGGATTCCTCCGTTTCATTTGGATAGAATCATTATAATACGGTTTCTGATTCCATGGTATAATTCTGGGGAAAACAGAAAGGAGACAGAACCATGATTACGTTATACGGAAGTACCATCTGCATCGACTGCCGGAATACAATGGCGGTTTTGAAAAGCCGGGGCCTGGAGGATCAGTTCCACTGGGTGGATATTACGGCCAATACCACAAACCTGAAAGCATTCCTGACCCTGCGGGACCGGAAACCGGAATTCGCCCCGGTCCGGGAAGGAGAAAATGGAACTTCCTTTATTGGCATTCCGGCCTTTGTGAAGGAGGATGGGACCATCACCCTGGACCTGGACATGGCCCTGGGCTGGCTGGGCCAGCCGCCGGTCCGGGAAGAGGAAATCGTGGAGAAATATAAGAAAGGGATGTGAAAAGTATATTTTCACATCCCTTTCTTATATCCTACCTCACCTCTTGACATTCGTACCCATTGGGGGTATCATAAGAAACACAGAAAAGGGTACCCTGGTAGGGTATTGGAAAGCGAGGTTTCTATTATGAAGCAATATATTGTTACCGGCATGACCTGTGCAGCCTGTCAGGCCCATGTGGAAAAGGCCGTAGCCGGTGTACCGGGCGTGAAAAGCGTTTCGGTTTCCCTGCTCACCAACAGCATGGGTGTGGATGGGACGGCCTCCGATACGGATATCATCAAGGCGGTGGAAGACGCCGGCTATGGTGCTTCCGTCAAGGGGGCGTCCCAGGCCAAACAGGGGCTGGCCGAAAAACTGGCCGCCGATGAAGAGGCCCTGAAGGATCATGAGACGCCCCGGTTGCGCCGTCGTCTTCTGACCTCCCTGGGTTTCCTGTTCGTGCTCATGTATCTGACCATGGGGCACAACATGCTGGATTGGCCGGTACCGGCTCTCCTGGACGGGAACCATCTGGGACTGATGCTGACCCAGATGCTGCTGGCCATCATCGTCATGCTCATCAACAGGGATTTTTACACCAGCGGGTTCAAGACCCTGCTCCATGGGGCACCCAACATGGATACCCTGGTGGCACTGGGGTCTTCCGTTTCGTTCCTGTGGTCCCTGGGGGTGTTCTATGAAATCACCTATCTGACGGTCCATGGTGCTCCTTTTGAAGCGCTCCACCATATGTATATGCACGAGCTGTATTTCGAAACGGCAGCCATGATCCCCTCCCTGATCACTCTGGGTAAGATGCTGGAAGCCATGAGCAAGGGCCGGACCACCGACGCCCTGAAAGGCCTTATGAAACTGGCTCCCAAGACGGCTGTACTGATCCGGGATGGCAGGGAAGTCACCGTTTCCATCGATGATGTGCAGAAAGGCGACATTTTCGCCGTCCGTCCCGGAGAAAACATCCCGGTGGATGGGGTGGTGGTCAAGGGGACTTCGGCTGTGAACGAAAGCGCTCTGACCGGGGAAAGCCTGCCGGTGGACAAGAAACCGGGGGACAAGGTTTCCACAGCCACCATCAACCAGTCCGGGTATCTGGAATGTGAAGCCACCCGGGTAGGGGAAGACACCACCCTGAGCCAGATCATCAAACTGGTCAGTGATGCGGCTGCCACCAAGGCTCCCATTGCCCGGATCGCCGATAAGGTTTCCGCGGTGTTCGTTCCTGCCATCATCGGCATCGCCGTGCTTACCACCATCGGCTGGCTGATTGCCGGTGTGCCGGCTTCCCAGGCCATCAGCTACGGGATTGCCGTGCTGGTGGTGGCATGCCCCTGTGCCCTGGGCCTGGCAACCCCTGTGGCCATCATGGTGGGCAGCGGCGTAGGTGCCAAAAATGGCATCCTGTTCAAGACGTCCCAGTCCCTGGAAATGGCCGGGAAAGTGAACATCGTGGCCCTGGATAAGACCGGGACCATCACCAAGGGCCAGCCCAAGGTCACCGATGTGGTCCCGGCTGCTGGCTATACGAAGGAAACCCTGCTGCAGCTGGCTTTTGACCTGGAACAGAAGTCCGAACATCCTCTGGCCAGGGCTGTGGTGGAAGAAGCCCGGGCACAGAACCTGCAGGCCGAGGCTGTGGATGCCTTCCAGGCCCTGCCGGGCAACGGGCTGCAGGTGGTCCGGAACGGCAGCAAGCTGCTGGGCGGCAGCCTGACGTATCTGGAGTCCCTGGGAATGGTAGGAGCTGACATGAAGGCCCGTGCCGCAGAACTGGCCGGCCAGGGCAAGACTCCGCTGCTGTTTGCCAGAGATGGAAAGCTGGCCGGGATGATCGCCGTAGCCGACGTGATCAAGGAAGATTCGGCCGGGGCCATCCAGGAACTGAAGAACATGGGCATCGAAGTGGTCATGGTCACCGGGGATAATGAACGGACCGCCGAAACCATCGGCAGACAGGCCGGGGTGGACCGGGTGATCGCCGGGGTCCTGCCGGAAGGCAAGGAAAGCGTGATCCGCCAGCTGCAGAAAGCCGGTACAGTGGCCATGGTGGGGGACGGCATCAACGATGCACCGGCCCTGACCCGGGCTGATCTGGGCATTGCCATCGGAGCCGGCGCCGATGTGGCCATAGATTCTGCCGACATCGTACTGATGAACAGCAGACTGACCGACGTATCCGCAGCGGTACGGCTGAGCCGCGGCACAGTACGGAACATCCATGAGAATCTGTTCTGGGCCTTCTTCTACAACGTCCTGCTGATTCCCTGCGCAGCCGGATTGTATTCCTTCAAGATGAACCCCATGCTGGGGGCTGCGGCCATGAGCATCTCCAGTTTCACCGTGTGCATGAATGCCCTGCGGCTGAACCTGTTCAAGATCCATGATGCCAGCCATGACAAAAAACGGGAAAACAGGGCCAGGGCCATGGTGGAAAGCGAAACCTTCCAGGTGGCCGGACCCCAGGTGGCAGCGGACGGCGGCCATACAGTGGTGCTGGATGTAAAGGGTATGATGTGCGCCCATTGCGAAGCGCACGTGAAGAAGAACCTGGAGGCCCTGGACGGGGTAATCAGCGCCAAAGCTGACCATACCACCGGCCGGGTGGAGGTCCGGGAATCCAGGGAGGTACCGGAAAATGACTTCAAGAGTGCCATCCTGAAAGCCGGGTACGAATACGAGGGAATCGAGGCCTGAGGGCCTTGATTCCCCCTCTTTTTCCCCTTGACGAAATTTCGTTAACAACGGTATAATGGTTAACGTAATACCCACTGATAAAAGGAGGATGTCTTTGACCTATGGCTTTGGAAAAAGGCGCAGTAGTAGATGGGATCGTCACCGGGATTACGAATTTCGGTGCATTTGTGTCGTTACCCGAAAATAAGGTTGGTTTGATTCACATTTCTGAGGTTTCCAATGTCTTCGTCAAGGATGTACATGATTTCCTCAAAGTGAAAGACAAAGTCACCGTCAAGGTGGTTTCGGTGGATGAAAAAGGCAAGATCGGCCTTTCTCTGAAAGCCCTGATGCCGCCGGCTCCCATGCCGGAACGGAAACCGGGCCATTCTTTCGAAAACAGACATTTTGAAGGAAAACGCTTCGAAGGTGGAAACAAGCACTTCGAAGGCGGCAAACGGTTCGAGGGCAAGAAGCGGTTCGAAGGCAAATCCTTCCACGGAGCTCCCCGGCCCATGGGTCCCATGAGCTTCGAAGACAAGCTTTCCAAGTTCTTAAAGGAAAGCGATGATCGTCTGCTGGATCTGAAACGGAATACGGAATCCAAACGGGGCGGCCGTGGTGCTCGCAGAGGAGATTGATGAACACAAAAGGTACTTCCTCGGAAGTACCTTTTTTTATTAAGGGGTGAGTGGAAGACGTGAGTATTCTGGAAGACAGTATGAAGAAACTGGTGGCAGCTTCTCCACTCTGGCAGCCTCAAACCACAGTGATCGCTGCCTGCAGCGGGGGCGCCGACTCCCTGGCCCTGACCGATGCCATGGCCAAACAGGGAGAAGAGGACCAGGTCAAGGTCCTGGTGGTCCATGTACAGCACCATCTCCGGGGCGAAGAAGCTGAACGGGATGCCCGGCTGGTGGAAGACTATTGCGGACAGAACGGCCTGGAATTCAGACGGATGGATGTGGACGCCGGGGAACTGGCCGAAGAAAAAGGCCTTTCTCTTGAGGATGCGGCCCGCCGGCTGCGCTATGAAGCCCTGGAAACCTGCCGGAAGGAAGCGGATGCCGGGGCCATTTTCCTGGCCCATCACCGGGATGATCAGGCAGAAACGGTGCTGCTGAACCTGCTGCGGGGTGCCGGTACCCGGGGCCTGCGGGGGATGCTGCCGGTGAGCGGATACCTGGCCCGGCCCTTTCTGGGCATTACCCGGCGGGATACGGAGGCGTACTGCGAAGAGCAGGGGCTGACCTACTGCCAGGACAGCAGCAACAGTGATCTGACCCTGAAACGGAACTGGGTACGGCAGAAACTGCTGCCCCTCCTGGAGACCCAGAATCCCCAGATCCGCAGGCAACTGGCCCAGGCAGCCGCCCTGGCGGCTGATGACGAGGCCTATCTGGAACACCAGGCCCAGCGGTACATCGACTGTTACGGCCGGGAGGTATTCGACACCTGGGATATCAAGGTGGAGAAGGAATTCGCTGCCTTGCCTCCGGCCCTCCAGAGCCGGGTGATCCGGATCCTGGCCCGGAATGTGGGTGGCGCAGAAATCGGTTATGAACATGTCCGGAAAATCCTGGATATGATTGCCAGGGGCGTGGGCAACAAAGCCCTGGATGTCCCCGGCGGTGTCCGGCTGATCTATCTGAACGGCCGGCTGATGGTGGGAAAGAACCAGCGGTCCCGGGAAGAGGAACGGGCTGCCAAGTTAGCACAAAAGGAGCGTCAAAGAAATGAACGACAAAATTGAAAGAGTCCTGATTGATGAGAAAACCCTGAAAGCCCGTATTGCTGAAATGGGTGCCCAGATCAGCCGGGATTATGCCGGGGAAGAACTGGTGGTCATCGGCCTGCTGAAGGGCGCTGCCTACTTCCTGACGGAACTGACGGAACACATCACGGTGCCGGTGCGCATCGACTTCATCAAGGCTTCTTCCTATGGGTCCGGTACGAAATCCTCCGGGAAAGTGGATATCGACTATGATACCAGCCGGAACATTGCCGGCAAGAATATCCTGCTGGTGGATGATGTGGTGGATACGGGCCTGACTCTGAAGGCCGTGGGTGAATTGTTCCACAACCGCAATCCCAAATCTCTGAAATTTGCAGCCATGCTGGACAAGAAAGAACGCCGGCTGGTGAAAGTACTGCCCGATTATGCCGGGTTTGAGATCCCCGATGAATTTGTGGTGGGATTCGGCCTGGATTACGATGAAGAATTCCGGAACCTGCCCTATATCGGCATCCTGAAACGTTCCGTCTATGAAAAATAATTTCTCCATGCCCTGAGGCAAAGCGGTAAGCGCCCCAGGCAGGAAAGGAGCCAAGTGTGAGTAAGTTTATCCGCAACCTTGTATTTTACCTGCTCATCGTCATCATAGGGGTCTGGATCTACGACTATTACAATGCATCCAATACCCCCAAGAATGAAATGAGCTACAGCAACTTCATCAAGGAAGTCCAGCAGGATGAAGTGAAGAATGTCACCATTGTGGACAACTCCGTGATCAAAGGCAAATTGAAGAACGGAGCCGAATTCACCACCATTGCGCCCCGGGACAACAAACTGGTGGAAACCCTGGAAGCCAGGGATGTGGAAATCAGGGCAGAACTGCCTCCTCAGCCGTCCATGCTCAGCAACCTGCTGAGTTCCATCCTGCCCATGGTGGTCATCGTGATCCTGTGGTTCTTCATGATGAACAATGCCCAGGGCGGCGGCAGCCGGGTCATGAGCTTTGGCAAGAGCAAGGCCAAACTGTACGGAGATGGCAAGAGCAAAGTCACGTTCAAAGATGTGGCCGGTGCTGACGAAGCCAAACAAGAACTGGAAGAAGTGGTGGAATTCCTGAAGGCACCCCAGAAGTACAACCAGCTGGGGGCCAAGATTCCCAAAGGCGTGCTGCTGTACGGACCTCCCGGTACAGGTAAGACCCTGCTGGCCAAGGCCGTGGCCGGGGAAGCCGGGGTTCCGTTCTTCAGCATTTCCGGCTCTGACTTTGTAGAAATGTTCGTGGGCGTCGGGGCTTCCCGGGTACGGGATCTGTTCGACCAGGCCAAGAAGAACGCCCCCTGTATCGTGTTCATCGATGAAATCGATGCAGTAGGCCGGCAGAGAGGTGCCGGTCTGGGCGGCGGCCACGACGAACGGGAACAGACCCTGAACCAGCTGCTGGTGGAAATGGACGGGTTTGGTGCCAATGAAGGCATCATCATGATTGCCGCCACCAACCGTCCGGACATCCTGGATCCGGCCCTGTTGCGGCCGGGCCGTTTTGACCGGCAGATTGTAGTGGACAAACCGGATATCCGGGGCCGCCGCGCCATTCTGCGGGTACATACCAAGGGAAAACCCATTGATCCCAGTGTGGATCTGGGCGTGATTGCCCGCCAGACTCCCGGGTTCACCGGGGCAGATCTGGCCAATCTGGTGAACGAAGGGGCCCTGTTGGCTGCCAGGAACAATCAGGTGACCATCACCATGAGCGACCTGGAAGAAGCTGCCGAACGGGTGATGATGGGACCGGAACGGAAGAGCCGGGTCATCACCGACGAGGAAAAACGGCTGACGGCGTACCACGAAGGCGGGCATACCCTGGTGGGCATGCTGCTGGATCATACGGATCCGGTGCACAAGGTCACCATTATCCCCAGAGGCCGGGCCGGCGGCTATACCCTGAGCCTGCCTACGGAAGACCGGTACTACGCAACCCGCAGTGAAATGCTGGATCAGCTGAAAGTGCTGCTGGGCGGCCGGGTTGCCGAAGCCCTGGTGCTGCACGAAATTTCCAGCGGTGCCAGCAGCGATCTGCAGCGGGCTACGGAACTGGCCCGCCGCATGACCTGTGAATACGGGATGAGTGAAGTGCTGGGCGCTGTGACCTTCGGCCATCGTCAGGAACAGGTGTTCCTGGGACGGGATATCGGACGGCAGAATGACTACAGTGAAAAGGTGGCTGCCCAGATCGACGGAGAAATCCGCCGGTTCATCGATGAGGCGTATGAAGGCACGGTGAAGCTGCTGAACGATAACATGGACAAGCTCCACCTGATTGCCCAGAACCTGATCGAACGGGAAACCCTGGAAGGCCACGAAGTGGAAGAACTGATCAAATATGGTCACATCCTGGAAAAGGGGGAAGTGCCTCCCAAAGAGGATCCCAATGAACCCAAGGATGGGGATCCGGCTCCCATCGGGCCCATTCCTGTGAAGGAACCGGCCCAGGAACCGGTTGTGGCGCCGGTTCCCAGAGAGGTGCCGCAGGCGTGAGAGAAAGACAGCTGCGAAAGTCCTGAGGACTTGCAGACCGGGGGTGTGAAATTTTCACACCCCCTGCTTTTGACAGTTGTGTTAACTTGAAGACAATCATATGGAAACGAAGGGAAGCGCTGCTATGCGGAATGAAATCTTGAAGATCTTGCGTGACAAGGCTCCGGAACCGGTTTCCGGAGAAGAACTGGCCAGGACCCTGGGCATTACCCGGACAGCCATCTGGAAGCACATCCAGGTCCTGAAGGAAGAGGGATACGGCATCGAAGCGTTTACGAAAAAGGGATATGTACTCACCAGCGTACCGGATAAGCTGCTGCCCTCGGAAATCGGAGAAAAGCTCCATACCCGGTTCCTGGGCCGTCACATCTGCTACGAAGAAAGTGTGGTCAGTTCCAATGAAGTGCTGAAGAAACTGGCGGAGCAGGGGGCTGCCGACGGCACTGTCTGCGTGGCTGAGGAACAGACCGGAGGCAAGGGCCGGCTGAGACGGGGCTGGTTCAGCCCCAAGGGCAAGGGACTGTGGTTCTCTGTACTGCTGAAACCTTCGTTCCTGCCCCAGGAAGCGCCCAAGATGACCCTGCTGGCCGCAGTGGCTGTGGTACAGGCCATCCGGGAAGTCTGTGGGGTAGAAGCCCAGATCAAGTGGCCCAATGACGTGCTGCTGGAAGGGAAGAAACTGGTGGGCATCCTGACAGAGATGAGTGCCGAATTCGGGCATATCAACTACCTGGTGTGCGGTACCGGCATCAATGTATGCGTCCCGAAGGAAATGGTCCCGGGGGACCTGCGGGCTTCGGCCATTTCCATTGCGGATGTGACCGGCGGCAAGGTGGACCGGGTGGCGCTCCTGGCCAGGGTGCTGGATTGCATGGAACTGTATTATGAGGAAGCCTGCCAAAATGGATTCGGGGCCGTTTTCGACCAGTGGAGAAAGTATTCCATCACCCTGGGGAAACAGGTGAAGGTGATCGCACCGGATAAGACCTATGTGGGTACGGCCGTGGATATCGACAGCATGGGGGCTCTGCAGGTCCGGAAGGAAGACGGTACTGTGGAAACGGTGCTGGCCGGGGATGTTTCCATCCGTCCGGCCCGGGGAAAGGGGAAATACGCATGACCCACACAAGAAATTTGATGGGAGCGGCTCTGTTTGCCGCTCTGATGATCGTCAGCTCCTATGTGACCATTCCCATTGGGCCGGTGCCCATTACCCTGCAGACGTTCATGGCCATGCTGGCCGGTTTTCTGCTGGGTCCGGCCTGGGGGACTGTCAGTGTTTTCGTCTGGCTGCTGCTGGGCTGCCTGGGGCTTCCGGTGTTCAACCAGGGCCAGTCGGGCATCGTGATGCTGGCCGGCCCTACGGGAGGTTTCCTGATCAGTTTCCTCCTTGTGGCCTTCCTGTCCGGCAAGATCAGCTATGGCAAAAGCGGGGACAGCCTGCTGAAGAATTTTGTCTATCTGGCCCTCACCATGGTGGTGTGCTACGCCGTAGGTGCCCTTGGGTTCAAACTGAGCTTTGCGTATTTCCTGCATAAACCCATGACCTGGGATAAGACACTGGCCCTGGCCGTCCTGCCCTTCCTGCCTCTGGACATCCTGAAAAGCTTCCTGGTGGCCTTCCTGGGCATCCGCATCCGGAGAGCGCTGAAAGCCGGGGGACTGTGGAAAGCGTAAGGAATCCTGCTGAATGGGAACCCAGTTTCTGCAGGTTCCTGTATTGACTTTATGGGGTTTTGCCCCTATAATAAAATCGTTTGTGACCCGGGCAAAGAGACCCTGGTAAGACGAGACCGGAAATTTTGGAGGTAACAAGACCATGTTGATGGTAATGGATGTTGGGAATACCAATATCGTAGTAGGGGTTCATGATGGAAACACCTGGCAGGCTCACTGGAGGATTTCCAGCAGCCGTTCCCGCACATCGGATGAATTCGGCATCATCCTGGGGAGCATGTTTGCCTACAGCGGCATGGATATGAAGGATATCGAGGATATCATCATTTCCACCGTTGTGCCGCCCCTGCTGGTACCCTTGTGCAATATGAGCAAACGGTATTTCGGGATCACTCCTTTTGTGGTGACCAGCGAAATCAATACAGGACTGAAGCTGGATTACGATGATCCTTCCCAGATCGGGGCGGATCGGATCGTGAATGCGGTGGCTGCCCATCATCTGTACGGCGATAAGGGCAACCTGATCATCATCGACTTCGGTACGGCCACTACCTTCTGTGCATTGCGCCCCGATGGGGAATACCTGGGCGGCGCCATTGCCCCGGGTATCGGGATTTCCACGGAAGCCCTGTTCCAGAAAGCAGCCAAACTGCCCCGGATCGAACTGATCAAACCGCCCAAGGCCATCTGCCGGGATACCATCCATGCCATGCGCAGCGGGGTGATCTTCGGGTTCGTAGGCCAGATGGACGGCCTGATCACCCGCATGAAAAAGGAACTGGACGGCCAGGCGTTTGTAGTGGCTACCGGCGGCTTCGGCAAGCTGATGGCTTCTGAATCCGAGCATGTGGATGTGGTGGAACCGTTCCTGACCCTGGAAGGTCTGCGGATCCTCTACAACATGAACCATCCCAAACACTATTAATCAGCTAAAAATGATGGGGAGCGGCCAGGCCGTCTCCCCGTTTTTTGTCTATAAGAAAGGAAACCATGCAGGAAAACATCTTTTCACAAAATCCAGTGGTCCTGGGCCCCATGGCCGGGGTCACCGACCTTCCCTTCCGTGTGATCTGCCGGGAACTGGGAGCCGATTATGTGGTTTCGGAAATGGTCAGTGCCAAAGCACTGCTTTTCAGGAATCCCAAGACTTTTGCCATGCTGGAAGTGGATCCCCGGGAGCATCCGGTGGCCATCCAACTGTTCGGATCCGTTCCCGGGGAACTGGCTCAGGGGGCGAAGATCGCAGCGGAGTATGGGGCCGATGGCATCGATTTCAACATGGGCTGCCCGGTGCATAAGATCGTGTCCAACGGAGAAGGGTCCGCCCTGATGAAGGATCCGGAACGGGCCTATGCCTGTCTTTGCGCCATGGTGGACGCTGTGGATCTGCCGGTGACCGTGAAATTCCGGGCCGGCTGGGATGATGAGCATAAAAATGCCGTGGAAATCGCCCGACTGGCGGAAAAGGCCGGGGTAGCGGCCGTGGCCGTCCATGGCCGGACCCGGGGTCAGTTTTATAGTGGGAAGGCTGACTGGGACATCATCCGGCAGGTGAAGGAAGCCGTTTCCATCCCGGTGATCGGCAACGGGGATGTGTTTACGGCCCGGGATGCCCTGGCCCTGCGGGAGGTCACCCACTGTGACGGCATCATGATTGCCAGGGGCGCCCAGGGCAATCCCTGGATCTTCCGGGAGGTGAAGGCAGCTCTTTCCGGGCAGCCCATCCCGGTGGTGACCCTGGAGGAACGGTTTGCCATGGTGCGACGGCACCTGCGGGATCTGATCGCCTTCAAGGGAGAAAAGGTGGCTGTCCGGGAAATGCGCAACCATGGAGCCCATTATTTCCACGGTCTGCCCCACAGCGCATTTTACCGCAATGCCATCAACCAGACGCTGACAAAAGAAGCATTGGAACAGGTATTGCAGGCTTATGAAGAAGAACTGAGCCAGGAAAAATAAACTGGTTTGATAACATCAAAAGGACCCGTCCTGGTCAGGGCGGGTCCTTTCCTTCGGCTAGAGACTAGTGACTAGAGACTTAGAAAAACGCATTCCGGCAAATGGTATCCATGATGTTCTCTTCCCACACATAATTGCCGCTGAATCTGCCGGCACTGCGTGGATCATCGTCTTCGGCCAGGGCTTCTCCGTTCATCATATACACGAAACCATCCTTTGTGCCGGGGACCAGGAACACTCCGGACAGCAGGCCGTAGGCTTCACCGGTGTGGCCCCACAGGTCCAGCTCATGGTCCTTCACCACCCGGCTGGTGGAAGTGCCGTAGATGGGGTAGAGGCCCAGGCCGTAGGCCAGGATGGTGCCTCCATAGGTGGAACCATTGGACGCTTTGGGGTCATAGGTCCATTGGGGCGTCATCATCTCTTTCAGCAGTCCCGGCCGGATGATCTGTTTCCCTTTGTATCGGCCGCCGTTCACCAGCATTTCCAGGGCATGCCCCAGTTCATCATAGCTGATCCGCAGCCCGCCCTGGGGAGAAAAGATGGTGGCGTTGGTGCCGGGTACATAGTCCTTCAGATCGTAGAACGCATCCAGCTCCCGGTGGTCCGGGTTCTGCACCTTTACCTGGTCTCTGGGCGGCTGTTTGCCCTGGTAGTCGTCGATCTGGGGAATCCAGGGGCCGTTCTCGTCCCATTTTCCGTGGCTGTTCTTCTGGTAGATCACGCCCAGGTCCCTGAATTCGCCTTTGGACAGGTTACCCGGGTTGTAGTCCGCCCGGATGCCCAGCTGTTTCAGGATGTGGCTCTTCTGGTATTTGTCGAACCGCTGTCCTGTGACTTTTTCGATGAGGGTGCCCAAAAGGCCGTAGTTGATGTTGGAGTACTTGAAGTATTTGCCCGGGGCCTGACCCAATGGAGCGAAGTGGTCGCCGTCCTCATAGAATTTCCCTTTTTCCGTGAAGAATTCCTGTACAGAGTCGGTCGGTGGGATGGCATACAGTTTGCCGTCCCGGAGGCTGGAGGTGTGGGAGAGCAGCATCCGCACTGTGATGGGAGTGTCCGGATAATGGGGGTTCCGCAGCGGGAAACCCAGCAGACCGCTTACATCCTCATCCAGGGTCAGTTTTCCTTCATCCACCAGCTGCATGATGGTGAAGGCGGTGAACATTTTGGATACGGAAGCGGCCCGGAATCGGGTTTTGCCGGTAATGGGCAGATCTTTCTGGCCGGGCTTTTCGGCAAAGTACCGGTGGCCGGCGAAATGGGTGTAGGCCTTTTTGCCGTTTTTATACACTTCCACCCCCAGTCCGGGCACGTGGGTGCCGTTATGGCCCACCATGGCATCCAGTTCCCGGGTCAGCTGCTTTCTGGCAGGACCGGGGATCCCCTTTTTCCCTTTGGCGGCCAGGCAGGCGGAAGGCAGCAGCAGGGCGGCACAGAGCCCCAGGACGGCAGCTTTCATGAATCTTCCTTTGTGCATGGGACAACCTCCTGAATTGTGAATTTTTTTTGCTATTTTTCATTATACCGATGAACAATTTACCCGTCAATATGTATACAAGATACTATATAATGTAAAAATGTGAGATAAATCGATTGACACAGAAAAAACTATCAAGTAAACTAGAATTGGTAACCGATGGAAATGCTGCTTCATTTTGTGTGGAACATCCGCCAATGTCCCAGGAAGCAAAGTGAGACCCAGCAACGGTATGAAACGGGAGTTTTATGCCTTGCTGGGCTTTTTTGTATCCTGGGATGGCATTTCCCAGGAATCAGTAAGGGAGGCAGACCAATGGAATTGACAAAATGGGTCGATCAGAACAAACAGGCCATGGTAGAAACACTGCAGCAGGCCGTCCGGATCAAGAGTGTCCGGGAAGACGCAAAACCGGGAAAACCTTTCGGGGACGGTCCGGCGAAATGCCTGGACTTCATGCTGGAGAAAGCGGCCGCTATGGGCTTCAGGACAGAAAACGTGGATCACTATATGGGCTGGTGTGAATATGGAGAAGGACCGGAAATGGTAGCCGTGCTGGGGCATCTGGATGTGGTGCCTGAAGGGGATGGCTGGGATCGGGATCCCTACAGCGGTGACTGTGACGGTACCAACGTATATGGTCGGGGCACAATGGATGACAAAGGCCCCACCACCGCTGCCCTGTATGCCCTGAAGGCTCTGAAGGACAGCGGGGTGCCTCTGAAACGGCGGATCCGCATCCTGTTCGGCACCAATGAGGAGACTGGCAGTGCCGATATGAAGCATTATCTGGAAAAAGGCGGGGAAATCCCGGTGTGCGGCTTCACCCCTGACGGAGAATACCCGGTGATCAACGGGGAAAAGGGTATCATCAATGTGACTTTCTCAAAGAAATATACCCAGGACGGTCCTGTCATCCTGAAGAGCCTGAAGGCAGGTTCGGCCTTCAATGTGGTACCGGCCCTGGCGGAAGCCATGGTGGCCTGCACACCGGCAGAAGCCACCCGTCTGCTGGAGGAAGTGGTGAAACCGGAATCCAAAGTCCAGTGGGAAGTGGTTCCGGAAGGGCTGAAAGTGGTGGCCCAGGGGGTACAGGCCCATGCGGCCCATCCGGAACAGGGTGAAAACGCTGCCGGCCGGCTGTTCAAGGCCCTGAACCAGCTGCCTTTCAGCGGGGAACTGAAGGATGCCCTGACCTTTCTGGCGGATAAAATCGGGCTGGAGGTTCACGGAGAATCCCTGGGCATCTGCCTGGAGGACGCCGATTCCGGCAAGCTCTCCTTCAACGTGGGGGTGGCGGAAGCCAATGAAACAGAACTGACTGTGAAGATCAACTACCGGTACCCGGTGACGAAACACTATGAGGACTGCGCCCCCAAACTGGATGCTGATTTTGCCGCGGCAGGCTTCACCAAGGTATCCGAGACACATAAGAAGGCACTGTATGTGGATCCCCGGACGCCCTACATCCAGACCCTGCTCCAGGTGTACGGCGAAATGACGGACTTCCAGCCCGGCACCCTGTGTATCGGCGGCGGCACCTATGCCAAGGCCATTCCCAATATCGTGGCCTTCGGACCCATTTTCCCGGGGGATGCCGTACGGGAACACCTGCCCAATGAATACTGGGAAATCGAAAAACTGGTACTGAATGCCCATATCTATGCAGAGGCGCTGTACCGGCTGGCCAAATAAGGAGGGACTGCCATGAAGATTACGAAAATCCGGCTGGGACGGATCTCCGTCCCCCTGCGGGTACCGTTCAAGACGGCCCTGCGTCAGGTGAACAGTGTGGAAGATGTGATCGTGGAAATCCACACGGACACCGGAGAGGTGGGCTTCGGGGAAGCGCCTCCCACCGGGGCCATTACCGGGGATACCACCGGTGCCATCATCGGAGCCTTTCAGGATCATATCAGCAAGACCCTGCTGGGCCGGGATGTGGACGATTTCGAGGACATCACCCGGGCGGTGCAGCAATGCATCGTGAAGAATACCAGTGCCAAGGCAGCCGCCGATATGGCCCTATGGGATCTGTATGGCAAAAAGTATGGCATCCCGGTGTACAAGATGCTGGGTGGTGCCCGCAACCAGATCGTCACGGACCTGACCATCAGTGTGAACCCTCCGGAGGAAATGGCTCGGGATGCCGTCAATGCCGTGCAGCGGGGGTATGATACCCTGAAGGTCAAGGTGGGGATCGACCCCTCCCTGGATGTGGCCCGGCTGGCTGCCATCCGGAAGGCTGTGGGACCGGACATCCGGATCCGCATCGATGCCAACCAGGCCTGGAGTCCGAAACAGGCGGTAAAACTGCTGAACCAGATGCAGGACAGGGGCCTGGATATCGAGCTGGTGGAACAGCCGGTGAAGGCCCACGACTTCGAGGGTCTGAAGTACGTGACGGAACGGTCCTACGTTCCGGTGCTGGCCGATGAAAGCGTATTCTCCGTGGAAGATGCTCTGAAGATCGTCCAGATGCAGGCAGCGGACCTGATCAACATCAAGCTGATGAAATGCGGCGGCCTGACCAACGCCCTGAAAATCGCCACACTGGCGGAGGTCTGCGGCGTGGAATGCATGATCGGCTGCATGCTGGAAGCCAAGGTCAGCGTCAATGCGGCCGTCCATCTGGCCTGTGCCCGGAAAATCATCACCAGGATCGACCTGGATGGGCCGGTGCTCTGCTCGGAAGATCCGGTGCAGGGCGGCGCCGTGTTCAACGAAAAACACATTACGGTCAGTGATGCGCCGGGACTGGGCATTACCGGCGTAGAAGGCATCCGGTATCTGGATGACTGACCTCCCGGATGGGGGAAAAGAAAGGGGCGATGAACGATGGTCATTATGATGTGACCCCAAAAAGTTAGACCTTAGTAACGAGATGGTTTTTACTGTCTCGTTACTTTTTTATGCTGCCTGCAAGGAAAGCCTATATTGAACAGGACTTTTCCAGCATAGTTTTTCCTTGATCCTTTGCTCGTTATAGTATTTAATGTATCGTTCGATAGCGTTTTTTAGTTCTTCGTAGCTGTAGTAGATTACTCCATAATACATTTCCTGCTTCATTAAGCCGAAGAAATTCTCCATTACAGCGTTATCATGACAGTTGCCCTTTCGAGACATGCTTTGAAAAATTCGTCCTTTTTTTAGATTCCTGGCATAGGCCTTCATTTGGTATGCCCAACCCTGATCGGAGTGAAACGTTCTTCGATACGGACAATCAGCAGTAATTTCGATTGCTTCAGCTTGAGCTTCCAGTATGCTTTCAGCCGAAGGACGTTTTGCTATTCCATAGCTGATGATTTCATCATTGAACATGTCCAGGAAAGGATCCAGATAAAGCTTGTGCAGGGTCAGATGTCCCTGTGGATCTACTTCATAGTATTTGAATTCTGAAGTGTCGGTTGTAATCTTCTGATGTGGGATATTCGTCTCAAAACGACGATGTATTCTATTGGGAGCAATGGTTCCTACCTTACCCTTATAGGAGCTGTATTTACGGCTTTTCCGGGTAAAGGATGTTACCTGAAGGCTCAGTTCCTGCATGATACGTTGAACTTTCTTCTTGTTCACGCAAAGCCCTTGATTCTTCAGCTCACCGGTCATGCGCCGATATCCATAATCTTTATGCTGGCTGCGGATTTCCTGTATTTTGTCCTCTACTTCCTGGTCTGGATTCACGCGGTCAAACCGTTTCTGCCAGTACATATAGGTCGCTTTAGGCATTTGAGTATAGGAGAGAAGGTCTTTCAATTTGAATGATCTTCGGAGACTGGAGATGATTTTCGCAACTCTCTCATTTTTGCTTCGTCCTCTAAACGCAGTCTCCTCAGTTCTTTTAAAAAAGCATTCTCTATACGGAGTTTAAGGAGTTCATCCTCTAACTCCTGGACATGTTCCACACTGATGTCGACCATCGGCTGCTGAACCTGGGGATCTGTTTTTTTGGTTTGAGATTTGTTCAAAGTTCTCTTCCTGCCTTTTTTATGTGGCCGTAACGCTTCCGGCCCCGCAATTTTAAATTCATTGACCCATCTGGAAATCATGGATGGATTATTGATTCCTACTTGAATTGCCAATTCCTGATACGAGATTTCGTTTGTTAAGTAAGACTCTACCACAGAAAGTTTTTCTTTGAAAGAGTATATTTTTTGAGAGCGGGATCTCTTCAGTCCATTATCACCAAATGCCTTGTAAGCAGCAACCCACTTTAGCAGCTGGCTGCTACTTGCCATCCCATATTTACGTGAAATAGAAATACACCCTTCGTCACTGTTCAAGTATTCCAGTACTATTTTTTTCTTAAATTCATAGTTGTGTTTTGCCATAAAAAACTGACCCCCAATTGTTAGATTTTTGGTCTAACAATTGGGGGTCAGCTCATTACCAACGGCTTTACTTACATTGCGTTTCTGATGTTTCTGGCAGGGGGCCTGCTGGCCCTGGAAAAATATACCAAGTGGAAGATCTTCAACCTGGTTCCACCTCTGGTGTGGATCTATGTGCTGAACATGGTGTTCTGCACCATGGGACTGTACCATTCCAAGGAAGTGTCTGCTGCGTATAAGGCACTGAAGAACAATCTGCTGTACGCCATGATCTTTGTCATGCTGCTGCGCTGCGACTTCCGGAAACTGGCCAAACTGGGCGGCCGGATGGTGGCGATCTTCCTGGGCTGTTCCGTCACCCTGTTCGTGGGCTTCGTCGTCGGGTATCCCATTTTCAAGGGATTCCTGGGCAATGATACCTGGGGTGCCGTGGCCGCTCTGTATGCCTCCTGGGTAGGGGGTTCAGCCAATATGGCAGCTATGCAGGCGGCACTGCCGGTGGATGCCGGTGCCTACAGCTGCGCCCTGGCTCTGGATACAGTGTGTTATTCCGTGTGGATCGCCCTGCTGCTGCTCATGGTGAAATACGCACCCAAATGGAACAATGCGGTGAAGGCCGATACCTCCAAACTGCAGGCTGTGGCAGATGCGGCTGCTGCTGAAGTGGCCAAGGAAAAGAAAAAGGCTACCGCAGCTGACTGGATCTTCCTGATCGGTATTTCCCTGCTGGTATCCGCCATCAGCCAGAGCGTGGGGGCTTCCCTGAATGCTTCTCTGAAGGCGGTGGGCCTGGGTATGTTCGATAAGGGCACCATGACTACCGTATTCGTCACGGTACTGGGCCTTATCTGCGCCATGAGCCCGCTGGGCAAGGTACCGGCCGTGGAGGAACTGTCCAGCGTGTACCTGTACGCTGTCGTTTCCCTGCTGGCGTCCACGGCTTCCGTCATGGACCTTCTGAGTGCGCCCATGTGGGTGGTCTACGGGTTCTTCATCCTGGCGGTGCACGTGATCCTCATGTATGTGCTCAGCAAGCTGTTCCACTGGGATCTGTGCATGGTGTCCACGGCGTCCCTGGCCAACATCGGCGGGGCAGCCTCGGCACCCATCGTGGCTTCGGCCTACAACGAATCCTATGCGGGCATCGGGGTACTGATGGGGGTGCTGGGCGCCGCCGTGGGGAATTTCGCCGGGCTGATCTGCGGCTATGTTTTGAAGTTGATGGCCTGAGGGACGTAAAGGGGGCAGCATGGAAACCACATCCAGTCTGGAACAAGTGAAAAAACGGATCGCATCCCTGTGCCGGCAGAGAGCCGGTACAGTGGCAGTGGATTTCTATGATGAAACCATCGGGCACGGGTTCTCTTTTGGGGGGACCCGTGCCGTTCCGTCTGCCAGTACCATCAAGGTATTGATCCTGGCGGAACTGCTGCGCCAGGTGGAACAGGGACTGCTTTCCCTGGAACAGCCGGTGACCATCCGGAAGGAGGATTATACCGGGGGAGATGGCATCCTGAAGGAACTGGAACCGGGGCATGTCTTTACATTGAAGGAACTGGCTACTCTGATGATCATCGTCAGCGACAATCTGGCCACCAACCGGATCATCGGTCTGGTGGGGATGGAAAATGTCAATGCGCTGGGCAAGGAACTGGGGCTCCAGGCAGCTCGCCTGGGCCGCAGGATGATGGACAGCGATGCTTTGGCACGGGGCATGGACAACTGGATTTCGGCAGGCGACATGGGAAAGCTGTTGCGGAAAATCTACGAAGGTACGCTGGTGAGCCAGCGGGCCAGCAAGCTCATGCTGGACATCCTGAAACGGCAGCAGCAGGGGGAACGGCTGCAGCGGTACCTGCCGGAGACTGTGCCTCTGGCCCACAAATGCGGGGATCTGGACGGCGTGGAGAATGACGGCGGCATCTTTTTGCTGCCGGACCATCCCTACATCCTGGTGGTACTCACCAGCCATATGCCGGACAACCGCAGCGGCCGGGAAACCATCGGACGGATTTCCCGGTGGGTGTGGGAGACTATGACAGGTGGTTGAAAGGGATATGGATCCTGATATTCGTTTTCTCCATGGAGAAGTGGTGGTAAAATAAAGAGAGCTTTTGCATTCCCAGGCAGGAGAGGGACAGGCCCATCCTGAGACAGGGGAATGGGGCGAAATGGAGTGCCCCTCTGAGCTGTCTGCATTTGATACCGAAGGAGAAACAGGAACATGGATCAACGAACTCTTTATATTACGGGAGAAGCCCGGACCAATATGGACAATGCCATCACCAGGATTTACGGCGTGTTCTACATGGCGTTCGAGGTGGTGGAACAGACCGGAGAAATCGTGGAGGTGGACAGCAATGCCACCATGGAACTGACCCGGAACTTCATCCGGAAACTGTTCCTGAAACATGATATGGTCCGGGATTCCGCGTTCCTGGAGCAGGAAGTGACCAGCCGGTATTTCGGCTCCTCCGGCAAGGCCATCCTGGCTGCCTACCGGGACGCCCGGCAGCATTACCGGCAGATCGTGGAAAAAGGATGAGGACACGGTACTTCTTTACCTTACTAAAGTTCGGAAATAGATTGTACAATTGATTATAATCAACCTTTTATTGTAAAATTATTGGACACAAACAGTTAAAATCGAACGTTTATAAAAACTAACAAGAAAATAATTCGAAAAAAGCCGTTTTTCCTCTAGGCAGATGGAATCCTTTGTGCTATAATAAGGCACGTAAACAAGGATACGGGTTTTGGAAAGGTTCCATCAACCAAGCCAGGTATTCAAAAGAGTAAAGAGTTATAGAGGGGAAAGGGGATTTCAATTATGTACGAAAAAGATTTACTGTACGTCATTAAACCCAGTCAATTGACACCGGATACGTTACAGGTTCTGCTGGCACAACATCCTGAAATCAAATTCGTGTCCTTCATGGGCATCGACTTCGCCGGGAATGATACGGATGAAAAAGTTCCCATTTCTGCCCTGCTGGACGACATGGATACCATGCTGTACCATCACACCGCTCAGACCGACGGTTCTTCCGTGGTACTGCCCGGCGTCGCTTCTCTGAACGATGCCCGTGTGGATATGGTGGCCGATCTGTCCGTGAACTGGTTCGTGGATTACAACCTGGAACATGTGGATCCGGAAACCGGCAAACTGGTTGGTACCCTGCGGGTTCCCTGCTTCCTGAAACATAATGGAGAATTCGTGGATTCCCGGTATCTGCTGAAGAAGACCCTGGAATACGTTGCCGATGAAACCCTGAAAGCCATGAAAGCAGAAGGGAAAGTCCCCGGACTGGCATTTGCTGCCGACGATGTGGAAAAAATCACCTTCACCAGTGCAACGGAACTGGAATTCTGGGTCAAGACTCCGACGGAAAATGTTTCCACCGAGGCTCTGTCCTCTTCCCAGATCATGCAGGAACAATACTGGGCTCGTACCCGTGGCAATGTCCGTACCGCTCTGGAACAGGCTGTTGCAGTGCTGGGCTACTATGGCCTGGAACCTGAAATGGGGCATAAAGAAGTGGGCGGCGTCCGTGGCCAGCTGGATGCCAACGGCAATATGACCCATGTCAATGAACAGCTGGAAATCGACTGGAAATATTCCAATGGCCTGCAGGCTGCGGATAACGAAATCCTGGTCCGCACCGTGGTCAAGGAAATTTTCCGTGCCAACGGCCTGGAAGTTTCCTTCCTGGCAAAACCCATTGTGGGCGTAGCCGGCAGTGGCGAACATACCCACGTGGGTATGGGCTGTATTACCAAAGACGGCAAGTTCTACAACCTGTTCAGCCCGGCTGATATGACGAAAGACTTTCTGTCCGCTGTAGGGTACGGCGCTCTGATGGGCATCCTGAAAAACTATGAAGTGCTGAACCCCATTGTTTCCTGCACCACCGATGCCTTCAAACGTCTGAAACCCGGGTTCGAAGCTCCGATCTGCATCGTGACTTCTCTGGGCAAGGCTCCGGACATCCCCTCCCGGAACCGTACCATCCTGGCCGGCCTGATCCGCGACCTGGACAACCCGAAAGCCACTCGTTTCGAAATGCGTGCCCCCAACCCCTTCACCAATACCTACATGGCTCTGGCTGGCTTCTATATGGCCGCTCTGGACGGCATTAAGGCTGCTCTGGGTTCCGGCAAGAGCACCGATGGACTGTGTGCTGAACTGTCCAAGAAGGCCGGCGAAGAAGGTTTCTATCTGGAAAAAGACCGTGAATATCGTTCTGAAAACGATGTATTCGAAGATTACTCCGATGAGGAACGGGATGCATATTTTGGCAAACCGCCTGCGACCGTATGGGAAAACTGCAAAGCCTTCGATGCCTATCCTGACAAGGTTGCCGTGCTGACTCAGGGAGACATCATCAAACCGGTGTACCTGAAATCCTTTGAAACGGGCGCTCTGATCCGGTGGCAGACCGAACTGCTGAAACACATCATTCCTGATTACAGAGCCAAGATCGTTGCCATGAAGCCGGTGGCCAGCGAAAGCAGCACTGCCTGGGACGATGGCATGTGGCAGAGAGTGCAGGAACTGCGTGTCCTGATCGCCAAAGACACGGATACCAGCACCAGCCTGTTCACCCAGATCGGCAAAGCCTTTGCTGACGGGGACTTCGATAAAGCCTCCGATCTGCAGAAAACCCTGGATGCCAAGATGGAAGAACTGGAAGGCCTGTACAGCGATTACAAGAACAACATCCTGTAAAAGGATCATGGCAAAAAAGGAGGCAGCCGCACAGTGCGTCACAAGACCTATGGTCTCCTGCTGACGCTCCTGCTCCTTCTGCTGATGCCCCTGACCGTGAAAGCCGCCACTGTAAAACCAGTGGCGGTTTTGGGGTCCAAGGGTCAAAAGGTGGAAGAAGTACAAGCTATGTTGTCCAAACTGAATTATTATGACGGCGATATAGATGGAGAGTACGGAACAGGGACACAGATTGCAGTCAAGAAATTCCAGAAGAAGAATCGGAAACCCCAGACCGGGCAGGTTACCTGGTCGATCTACAATTTAATGAGCAAACAGAGCGGACTGGATTTCGGCCGGTTCCGGAAAATCTGGACCATGGAAAGCACCGGGTACAGTCCCCAGGATCCAGGTGTGACGGGAATCACCTATTCAGGAATCCCCATGCGAAGGGGCGTGGTGGCCGTGGATCCGGTTCTGATCCCTCTGGGTACAAGAATGTATATAATGGGCTATGGCGAAGGATATGCCTGCGATATCGGTTCGGCGATCAAGGGCAATAAAATCGACCTGGCATTTGATAACCGCGGACAGGCGCTTGAATGGGGCCGTCGGCGGGTACGTGTGTACATTCTGTGATTTTGCGGTATAATAAATCCATAGAATACGGCAGGGACGCTGGAAAGCGCCCCTTTTTAAAGGAGTGAAAACCTTGCTGACAGCAAAAGAAATCCCGGGCTGGATGGAGCGGAAATTTGAAGAGAATACCTTCATGAAGCTGGCGGATGTGAAACTGGAAAAAGTGACCTGCGGGTATTGTGAACTGAGCATGGATGCGGATCCGGAACACAAACATGGGAACCGGTATGGTGTAATCCACGGCGGTGCCCTGTTCACCCTGGCGGATACGGCCATGGGGGCAGTGGGGTACAGCATCGGCTGTAAGGTGGTAACGCTCTCCAGTTCCATCAACTTCATCAGCAATACCAGCGCCAAGGAAAAAGTCTGGGCCAAAGCCTCCCTGATCCACGCAGGCCGTTCCACGGTGGTCACCCGGGTGATGATCTATGATCATACCGGGAAGGAAATGGCGGATGTGACGGGGACCATGTTTGTCATCGGCCATTTTGACGAAATCCCCAAAAAGTGGTAAAATAAGCCTGCATTTAGGCTTCAAAACGTGAGCAATAACGATAAAACAGGAGGAACCTTATGGATTTCGCATTAACCGAAGAGCAATTGGAACTGCAGGCAATGGTTAAAGATTTCGTCGACAAGGAAATCGTACCTTATACCGAAGAAATGGACCGGGAAAACCATGCCAGACCGGAAATCTTCAAAAAGGCCGGTGACATGGGCCTGCTGAATCTGGTGGTTCCTGAAGAATACGGTGGTCCTGGACTGGACAGCATCACCATCGCTACCATTTATGAAGAACTGGGCAAGGGCTGCGCCGGTATCGCAACGTCCATTGCGGCCAATGCCCTGGCTTCCTATCCCATCCTGATCGCCGGCAATGACGAACAGAAGAAATACCAGTGCGACCTGCTGAACGACGGCAAACTGGCTGCCTTCGCACTGACCGAACCGGGGGCCGGTTCCGATGCCGGTGCCGTTTCCACCAAGGCTGTGAAAGAGGGCGATCACTATGTGCTGAACGGGAACAAAGTGTTCATCACCAACGGTGGCATCGCTGACAGCTTCCTGATTTTCGCCAATACCCGGAAAACCGGTGGCATCCGCGGGCTGACGGCTTTCATCGTACCGAAAGGCACGCCCGGTTTCTCGGTAGGCCGCAAGGAAGACAAAATGGGGATCCGTCCCTCCAACACCTGCGAACTGATCCTGGAAGACGTGGTGGTTCCGGAAACCATGCGGGTCGGCCGTGAAGGCCAGGGCTTCCGCATTGCCATGAACACCCTGGATAGCGCCCGTCCGTTTGTGGCGGCGGTAGCCGTAGGTCTGGCACAATCCTGCCTGGATATCGCTTCTCATTATGCCCGGGAACGGAGACAGTTTGGCCAGCCCATTGCTTCCTTCCAGATGGTCCAGGCCATGATCGCTGATATGGCCATGAAGGTGGAAACCGCTCGTCTGATGGTCCATAAAGCCTGCTGGATGCGTGACCAGGGCGTGGAATTCGGCAAGGAAGCAGCCATGAGCAAATGCTTTGCTTCTGATGTGGCCATGGAAGTGGCTACGGATGCGGTGCAGATCATGGGCGGCTATGGGTATATGAAAGATTATCCCATGGAAAAGAAGATGCGGGATGCCAAGATCCTGCAAATCTACGAAGGCACCAACCAGATCCAACGGATGGTCATCGCCAACAAAATCCTGTATTGAAAACAGAAAATTGCCGCCGGTGGGCGGCAATTTTTTTATCTGGTTGTCAATTGTCCGAAAATATCATATAATGAACTGTGTATACAATGCTGGCTCCGGGGTGATGGAGGGGCCAAGAGTGGATATAGGAGAGGAAAACAATATGATCAGTGCCGGATTGTTAGCGGAAGCGAAAGAAACAGTAAGAGATTTGAGCGTTCGTGAATTGATTGAAGAAGCCGTCCGTAACGGAGAGGGGACTTTTTCTGATCGGGGCGCCCTGCGGGTGACCACCGGTACCCATACGGGCCGTTCTCCCAAAGACAAATTCATCGTTGACACGCCGCTTACCCATGATGTGGTGAACTGGGACAACAACCAGCCCTGCAGCCAGGAAACCTTCGATAAGCTGTATGCCAAATGCGAAGCCTATATCAAGGAACACAAAGTCTATGTAAAGAACGTAAAGGCCGGGGCTGACCCCAAATACCAGATCCGGGTGAAGTTCATCAATGAAAAAGCCTGGCAGACTCTGTTTGTCAGCCAGCTGTTCATCAAGACCGATGAACCCAGCACCGTCCAGGAAGATTTCACGGTGATTTCCCTGCCCAGTGTGGAAGCGGACCCCGCTGTGGATGGCACCCATTCTGAAACTTTCATCATCCTGAACTTCGACAAGAAGGTGGTCCTGATCGGCGGCGGCCTGTACGCCGGCGAATTGAAGAAATCCATTTTCTCCGTGATGAACTATCTGCTGCCGCTGCAGGACATCCTGACCATGCACTGCTCCTGCAACGAAGGCCCCAGAGGGGACGTGGCCCTGTTCTTTGGCCTGTCCGGTACCGGCAAGACCACCCTGTCTGCGGATCCCCACCGGAGCCTGATCGGAGACGATGAACACGGCTGGGGCGACAATGGTGTGTTCAACATCGAAGGGGGTTGCTATGCCAAGTGCATCGACCTGACGGAAGACAGCCAGCCGGAAATTTACAATGCCGTGAAATTCGGTGCCGTCATGGAAAACGTGGTGGTGGACCCCAAGAATGGAGTTCCCGATTTCTCCGACAGCAGCATTACGGAAAACACCCGTGTGGCCTATCCGCTGAACTATATTCCCAATGCCAAACTGCCCAGCATTGCCGGCCATCCGAAGAACATTATCTTCCTGACCGCCGATGCGTTCGGTGTGCTGCCTCCCATCTCCAAACTGACCAAGGAACAGGCCATGTACCATTACCTGACCGGGTATACCAGCAAGGTGGCCGGTACGGAACGGGGCATTACGGAACCCCAGGCCACGTTCTCCACGGCTTTCGGGGCACCGTTCCTGCCCCTGCAGCCCCTGACCTATGCCAAGCTGCTGGGCGAACGGATTGCCAAGCATGAGACCAATGTATACCTGGTGAACACCGGGTGGAGCGGCGGCCCCTACGGTGTGGGCAGCCGGATGAAACTGGCTTATACCCGTGCCATGATCCATGCGGCACTGGACGGAGAACTGGGCAAGGAAGGGTGGACCACCATGCCTCTGTTCGGGGTTTCCATCCCCAAATCCTGCCCCAATGTCCCCAGCAATGTGCTGAATCCCAGAAGCACCTGGGAAGACAAGGCAGCCTATGATGAAACGGCTCGCAAACTGGCCCGGCTGTTCCAGGAAAACTTCAAGAAATTCCAGGGGAAGGTCACGGAAGACATCGCTTCCGCCGGCCCGGTTGTGGACTAACAGAATCAGAAACGAAACGGGACTGTCCGGTGCGGCAGTCCCGTTTTTATGCTATAATAAGATATTGCGAATGATGAGCGAGAGGGGTGTAACAATGGCAGTTGTATATTGTCCGGATGAAGCGGCCACTGAGGCGCTGGGACGGCGTCTGGGCCGGCTTTGCCGGGATGGGGATGTATTCCTTCTGAACGGGGACCTGGGTACCGGAAAGACCTGCCTGGTGACGGCGGCCGCTACGGCCATGGGCGTGGATCCCAAAGAGGTCACTTCGCCGACGTTTTCCCTGATGAATGTATATCACGGGAAAGAGCTGAACATCAAACATTTTGATCTGTATCGGATCAACTGGCCGGAAGAACTGGAAGACATCGGTTTTTCTGAATATGCCGGCGGGGAGGGAGTCACATTCATCGAATGGGCGGAGCTCTTTCCCGATACCATGCCGGAAGAGAATCTGGAACTGAAATTCTCCCGCAAGGGGGAGGGACGGGAAGTGGAATTCCTGCCCCACGGAAAACGCTATGAAGCGTTGGCTGCGGCTCTCCTGAAGGAGTCCGGCCAGGAAGGATAAAACGTGCTGACATTAGGAATGGATACGGCAACCCGGGTGTGCTCGGTGGCCGTCTGCAAGGATGAAAAAATCCTGGGCAGCCTGGATATCAATGTGGGGCTGACCCACTCCGAGGGACTGGTTCCCCAGCTGGAGACCCTGCTGAAGCTGGCCCGGGTGACGAAAGAGGAACTGGATCTGATTGCCGTGAGCCGGGGGCCCGGTTCTTTCACCGGTCTGCGCATTGGCATGGCCACTGCGGAAGCCATGGCCTATGCACTGGATAAACCCCTGGTGGCAGTGGATACCCTGAAGGCCATCGCCTATAACCTGCCGGTGTCCGGGGTGCGCCTGACACCTGTTCTGGACGCCCAGAAGGGTAACCTGTATGTGGGCAGCTATGCCTGGAAGCATGGAGAACTGGTGGAACTGGCGCCTGTGGAGATCTTGGCAGGCAAGGAACTGGCTGCCAGACTGGAAGCAGGGGATGTTCCGGCCATCCTTATGGGGGAATGCCATCGGGTGCCTCTGGCCGGGACTGAAACGAAGGTATTCGCGGCGCCGGAAAGCGCTCGGCTGCCCCGGGGGTCTTCCGTGGCCATCCTGGGAGCCGGACAGTTCGATCCGGAAGCGGACAGACATGCCTATTTCGGCATGGATCCCTTCTATATCCAGCGGTCAGAAGCGGAGGAATTATGGGAAAAGAGACATCCCCAGGGACGGTGAGAGCCCTGGTGGAAGGCGATCTGGACTGGCTGATGCCCATGGATGCCGGTTCCTTTGCAGAAGCCTGGGAGGAAGCTGCCTGGCGCAATGAACTGGGAAGCCGGCTGGGCCATTACATCGCCCTGGAGCAGGACGGAGTGCCGGTGGCCTTTGGCGGATTTTGGCTGGTTGCCGGAGAAGCCCAGGTCATGCGGCTGGCCGTGGATCCCGGGCGGCGGGGAGAGAAGCTTGGGCTGCGCCTTCTGGAAGCCATGCAGGAGGAAGCCCGGCGCCTGGACGCCTTTGAGATGACCCTGGAAGTGCGGGAGAGCAACATCCCTGCCCGGCGCACCTACGACCATGTGGGATTTGCGGAATGCGGCCGGCGGGAAGGCTATTACGGAGACAACGGGGAAGCAGCCATTTTGATGCGCTGCGACCTTTGAGACAGAGGAGAACATGGAAAACAAGACTATCAACATCCTGGGAATCGAAAGTAGCTGTGATGAGACGGCAGCTTCGGTGGTACGCAATGGCAGGGAGGTCCTGTCCAATGTGGTATCCACCCAGATCCTGGTCCACCGGAAATTCGGCGGGGTGGTACCGGAAATCGCTTCCCGGAAACATATCGAACATGTGATGCCGGTGATCCATAAGGCCCTGACAGATGCGAAAATGACCTTACAGGACGTGGACGCCATTGCCGTAACCTATGGACCGGGTCTGGTGGGGGCACTGCTGGTGGGCCTCAGTGCGGCCAAAGGACTGGCTCTGGGCAGCGGGAAGCCCCTGATTGGGGTGAATCACCTGGAAGGCCATGTATTTGCCAATTTCCTGGCGGATCCGGACCTGAAACCGCCGTTTCTGGCCCTGGTGGTCAGTGGAGGACATACCTCCCTCCTGGTGGTGGAAGATTACAATACCTTCCGGCTGCTGGGGCAGACCCGGGATGATGCAGCCGGGGAAGCCTTTGACAAGATTGCCCGGTTCATGGGGCTGCCGTACCCTGGGGGCCCTGAAATCGAACGGCTGGCCAAAAATGGAGATGCCGGTGCCATCGATTTTCCCCGGCCTCTATTGCCCGGCTGCTACGATTTCAGTTTCAGCGGGCTGAAGAGCGCCGTGATCAACTATGTGCATACGGAGGAGATGCGCAAAAGCGATTTCCGCCGGGAAGACGTGGCGGCGTCTTTCCAGCAGGCCATTGTGGATGTGCTGGTGAAGAAAGCCCAGGAGGCCCTGAAGGCTACGGGCCTGAAGAAAATCGTGCTGGCCGGCGGGGTTTCTGCCAATAAACACCTGCAGGAAGCCCTGGCCAGAGGTGCGAAGGCTGTAGGAGCGGAACTGGTCCATCCCACGCCCATTTTGTGCACGGATAACGCCGTGATGATCGGGGTGCGGGGATATTACCAATATTTGAATCATGATTTTGCCAGTCTGGATTTGAATGCAGATCCCAGTTTGAAACTGGGTGAGTAAAAAGAGACAAGGGGGTGTGAAAAAATGCTTTTTCACACCCCGTCACCAGTCACTAGTCACTAGTCACTAGCCGATGGAAGCCAGCTGACGCTAGCGAAATAAAGGTTCTATAATAAATGTTGGGGTCTTGTGGACACTCCTGTTCACAAGACCCCTTGTCTTACGATAAAATAAAGACATATCTAAGCTACATTTCACCTCAACCACCACGAAGAACTGAAAGGAGAATAGATATGTCTTTCTTTCATTTTATCGAAAAAAGCTTCCATTGGGAAGAGGGTTCCATAAAAGAATTTGAAAAATTGGGATCCAGCCTCCTCCTTTACGTGGAATTCACTTCTACAGCTTCTCGTTGCCCCTACTGTCATCATAAAATTCTTCATATTAAGGACTATCGGGACCAAAAAGTCCTCTTAGGGCACTGGAACACCCATCCTGTTTCTGCTATTGTTCATAAAAGAAGATTTTTTTGCCCTTGCTGCCATAAGACATTTTATGAAAAAATTCCTGGCGTCGAGCATTACCAGCGGCGTTCTAACGATGTAAAGAACAGCATCATCCAAGCCTGTTCTGAACTGGCGAGCTTTAAAGCTATTGCCAGAAGCCATGGTGTCTCTGTTTCCACCGTAATCCGGTATTTTGATGGACTTACTTTTAAAAGGCCTCTCCATCTGCCTGAAGTTCTTTCTTTAGACGAATTTCGTGGGAACGCTCATGGGCAAAGATACCAGGTCGCTGTGAATGACCCTCAGCGTCATGAAACTCTCGATATTTTGCCAAAGAGGACAGCGCTGGAATTGATTCGTTATTTTAGCCAATTTTCAAGAGCAGAGCGATTGAAAGTAAAATTTGTCGTAATGGACCTTTCGTCACTTTTCCGCAAGGTCATCAGAGCGATGTTTCCTGGTGCAACAATTATTGGTGACCGATTCCACATACAGAGACTGGTCATTTGGGCGCTTGAACGGGTTAGGAAAAATGTACAAAAGTTATTCGACGAAAAAAGAATTTATTTCAAGAGAAACAAACATATCTTGAACAAGAGGGGTGATCGTCTGACAGAAGAAGAACTGGCCAGCCTTCGGGAAATCTTGAAGCAGTCTTCAGAATTACAGAGAGCCTATGCCTTAAAAGAGGCATTCTTTAAGGTGTTTTCTATGAAAGAACGGTCTGCTGTTGCTTCATTCTTATCTCGTTGGTTATCATTAGTCGAAGAAAGTGGGGTTGAAGAATTCAAGAGTGTTATAAAGACGTTCACTGATTGGAAGACAGAGATTTTGGAAGGATTGAGTCAAGCTGTGAATGCTAATATAAAAGTGAGCCATTTAAGATCTAAATGCTCATGAAAAAGTGAGCCACTCTGAAACAAGTTCCCCTATACTAGAGTCAGTAATTTGATTCTAAGGGGATTGATGTTAGGATGGTCATCACTATGAAAGATTATGGTCAAATTCGCCAGATGTACATTCGCGATGGAAAATCTATCCGCCAGATTGCCAGAGAAATGCATATCTCCCGTAATACTGTGGCCAAGTATTGCAAAGGAAATGCACTCCCGGGCATCCGCTGCGAATATCATCGGACATCTGCAGTGATTACAGAGGAGGTGACTCGATTCATCCAGAGCTGTCTGGATGAAGATGCGAAAGAACCCAATAAGAAGCAGCACCACACAGCCAAGCGGATTTATGACCGCCTGGTAGAAGAAACTGGATTTACAGGAGGTGCAAGCACAGTCCGGCGCTGCGTTCATCTGTTACGTGGCAATCTTCAGGAAGCCTTCGTCCCTTTGGCTCACCTTCCAGGTGATGCGATGCAGATTGATTGGGGTGAAGCTGTGGTTTACCTCAAAGGAGTGCGTACTAAAGTCAATTTCTTTTGTGCCCGCCTTTGCTACAGCTGTGCTCCTTTCGTGGTCTGTTTCCGCAGGAAGAATACGGAAGCTTTACTTGAAGCATTGAGAAAAGCTCTGGAATTCTTTGGGGGCGTCCCTGCTAAGGTCATTTTTGACAATGACCGGGTAGCCGTTAAGGAAAAAGGTGGCAAAGAAGCCATTGCCCAGGAAAAGTATGAAGCATTTGCAGCCCATTATTGCTTCCATACCGTTTTCTGCAATGTCCGGAGTGGAAATGAAAAAGGACTGGTGGAGAATCTCGTAGGCTGGGTCCGCCGGAATGTCTTTGTCCCTGTACCCAGAGTAGATGCGCTGGACGAATTGAACAGACTCCTGCTGGATAAATGCAAGGTGTATGCGAATACGCATAAAATCCCTGGACGGGAGAACCCTGTAAAGGATCTGCTCCTGGAAGACCAGAAACGTCTCTGCCCACTGCCGGGCAGCCCTTTTGATGCAAGCAGAGCAGCAGTCTGCCGAGTAACACCCTTTTCTGTTGTCCGATTCGTCGCTAACGATTATTCTGTGCCCGTGAAATATGTGGGACAGGAGGTCACGGTGCGAGCCTATGCTGAACAGATTCGGATCTTTGCCAAGGGGGAACTGATTGCTGAACACGCCAGAAACTATGGGCAAAACCAGCAGATTCTGAAACTTGCGCATTATCTGCCGTTGCTGGAATACAAGCCGCGCAGCATCCTGGAAGCAAAACCGGTACGGCAGAACCTCAGTGCTGCCCTGCTACAGTTCCTGGAGACCAATGCATTCAGCAGCGAACAGCTGGTTGAGATTCTGCGGCTATGTGCTGCCGACGGAGAGAACGCTTTTTGGGAGCACAAAGAGCAATTTATGGTTTCCGACAGGAAAGCGCATATCCTTACCGACCCGGTAAAAGTGCAGCAGACAGATCTTTCAATGTATGACCAGCTTTTACAGGAAGGAGGCACTATGTGCAGGACGCAGGTGTAAAGGAAGCACTCCGTTTCTATGCGAAACAGCTTAAACTTCCCACTTTCAAAGACGTCGGTGAACCAGCGGAAAAATTCCGCCCCGGACAAAGCCTGGAAGAATTCGTGCTCGGGTTGATGAAGCGGGAATATGCATCCCGTCAGGAAAAACAGCAGCAACGCAGGCTGAAGAGAGCGCACTTTCCCATGCTCAAGACCCTGGAAGAGTTTGATCTCACAAGGCTGGAACATGTTCGGCCTGAATATGTGAAGCAGCTGGCAAGCTGCGATTTCATAAAGAGGCATGAGAACCTGGTGATGATCGGTAATCCGGGGACGGGGAAAACACATCTGATGACAGCCCTTGGAGTGAAAGCCTGTCTGCTGGGCTGGAAGGTCATTTTCTGCAATGCCACAACGCTGGCAACTGAGCTATGTGAAGCCCATGATGATTACCAGTTGCGCAAGATGGAAAAAACTTTGAGCGGAGCAGACCTGCTGCTCATAGATGAATTAAGTTATGCAAGATTCAACCAGGAAGAATCTGAAATGTTGTTCAAAGTGATTGCCGAAAGGAGTGAAAGAGCCAGTACAGTGATTACGACAAACCTGGAGTTTTCCAAATGGACGGAGATGTTTGCCAGCGAGACGCTGGTTGCCGCATTGGTCGACCGGCTCACCTACCACTCCAGTGTTTTAAATATGAATGGACAGTCTTACCGTTTGCACAGCAGCAAACAGAAGATGACGAATGCTTAAGTGGCTCAAAAATTCGTGAGCAGGTGGCTCACTTTTTCATGAGCATGAGTGGCTCAAAAATTCGTGAGCAAGTGGCTCACTTTTTGGTTGACATTCACATCAAGCGTATTCGAATGGTTTTACGGAAGGAATGAACAATAAGATTAAGGTGTTAAAGAGAGTAGCATTTGGTTTTCGCAACTTTGAACGATTCCGTTCTCGGATTTTACTGCTTTCGATGGTGAAATTAAAATAAAAACAGACGTGAGCAAAAATCGCTCACGTCCGTGTGTGGTAGATGAATTGGAGCTTACCCCAACATTTGACAAAGAACCGAAATAAAGGCGCTGTGGATGATTTTTCCACAGCGCCTTGTTTTTATGCCTCTTTCATGGAATTCAGGATTCCATCCACCAGGTCGTTCATGCTCCGTTCCTGGCCTCCTGTCATCCGGGAGTTGATGGTCACGCCATCCTGGAGGACGGTCATGGCCTTCATGTTGTTTTCCAGGAAGTCGGTCATCAGGCCGCCTACGGTGCAGGCCCAGGACCCGTTTTCGATGATGCCCACGATCCGCTTCTGCAGATTCAGGGCCTTCATGTCTTCCAGGAAGTTCAGCATCTTGGGATAGATGCCCAGGTTGTAGGTCACCGAAGCCAGCACCAGGTGACTGTACTTGAAAGCATCGGAAATCAGATAGGAAACGTCCGTTTTGGATACATCGTACATGGCGATGTTGGTCATGCCCTTTTCCGCCAGCTTGGCCGCCAGTACGGAAGCGGTGCTTTCTGTGTTGCCGTACATGGAGGCATAGACCAGCAGTACGCCTTTTTCTTCCGGTTCATAAGTGGCCCAGTGGATGTATTTGTCCACAATGTATTTGATGTTGTTCCGCCACACCGGTCCGTGGAGGGGACAGATCATCTTGATGTCCAGCTGGCTGGCCTTGCCCAGAAGATCCATCACGAAAGGCCCGTATTTGCCCACGATGTTGGTGTAGTACCGGCGGGCATCATCCAGCCAGTCCCGGTCGAAGTTCACTTCATCATTGAAGATCCGGCCGCCCAGGGCCCCGAAGGAACCGAAGGCATCGGCGGAGAACAGGGTGCCCGTGGTCAGATCGAAGGAGACCATGGCTTCCGGCCAGTGGACCATGGGCGCGGCTACGAAAGCAATGGTGTGCTTCCCGAATTTCCGGGTGTCGCCTTCTTTCACCACGATCTGTTTTTCCCCTTCCACCCGGTAACCGAACTGATCCATCAGGGTGAAGGCCTGTTCATTGCTGATGACGGTGGTTTCCGGATGGCGGAGCAGCACTTCTTCAATGGAAGCGGCATGGTCCGGTTCCACATGGTTGATGATCAGGTAGTCCAGCTTCCGGCCATCCAGGACCCCTTCCACGTTTTCCAGGAACTGCTTGCATACGGACCAGTCCGCAGTGTCGAACAGCACGGTCTTTTCGTCCAGCAGCAGATAGGAGTTGTAGGAAACGCCCCGGGGAATGGGGTGGATGTTTTCAAACAATGCCAGCCGGCGGTCATCCGCCCCGACCCAGTATAAGTCATTGGTTAATTTTCTTACACATTCCATAGTTATGCTCCTTTTCTCACTTTACGGGTACGAATTCAGTCTTGGCGGAGTTGCACAGCGGGCAGACCCAGTCTTCCGGCAGATCCTGGAATTTGGTTCCCGGCTTTACATCCGCATCCGGGTCGCCCAGATCCGGGTTGTATTCATACCCGCATCCCTTGCAGACGTACCGGCCTTCCGGCATGTCTTTCAGGATCAGCGGTCTCTTCATCTTCACCATCGGAGGAGCAGGTTTCTTGGGCTGGCCGTTGTTCAGGGCTTTGGCCAGGAGCGGCAGGATTACCTTCACGTCGCCTACGATCCCATAGTCGCAGTTCTTGAAGATGGGGGCACCGGCATTGATGTTGATGGCCACGATGGTGGTGGCGTTCTTGATGCCCTTCAGGTGCTGGACGGCTCCGGAGATACCGCAGGCAATGTACAGGTTGCCGTTGAATTTCTGGCCGCTCATGCCCACATACCGGTCGATGGGAACATATTGCAGGGTTTCTGCTACAGGACGGGAGGAGCCTACCGCAGCACCGGCCTGGCGGGCCAGATCTTCAATCAGTTTCATATTGGCTTTTTCGCCGATGCCCTTACCGGCACTGACCACCCGTTCCGCATCAGAGATGGGGGTATCCAGAGGGATGCCTACGGTGAAGTCATAGCCGTCGTTCTTCAGGGCTTCCACCAGGGCAGCAACCTGTTCTTCCGGCGTGCCATCTTTGAAGATCTGTTTCTTCCGGGCACCGGTGATGGCCACATTCTGTTTGGGAGCGCCTCCGTGCTTGGCCACGGACATCTTGTCGGTAATGTGGGAGGCGATGACCACCCGCTGGATTTCGTTGGTGCCTTCGTAGATGGTGGTGATCTTGGCATCCCGATAGAACCGTTCCACATCCATGCCCTTCAGGTAGCCGGTGCCACCAAAGATCTGCAGGGCATCGTTGGTGATGGAGACGGCTGCATCGGAAGCGTACATCTTGGCCATGGCGCTTTCCATGCCGTAGTCCTGGTGTTCCTGTTTCAGTTCCGCAGCACTGTATACCAGGAACCGGGCTGCCCGGAGTTTGGTGGCCATATCTGCCAGTTTGAAGGATACACCCTGGTTCTGGCAGATGGGGGCGTTGAACTGGATCCGTTCCTTGGAATAGTTCAGAGCGGCTTCATAGGCTCCCTGAGCAATCCCCAGTGCCTGGGCGGCAATGCCGATCCGGCCTCCGTCCAGGGTCGCCATGGCAATCTTGAAGCCCTGGCCCCGTTTGCCCAGCAGGTTCTCTTTGGGCAGTTTCACATTGTTGAAGATCAGTTCTGCTGTGGCAGAGGAGCGGATGCCCAGTTTGTCGTAGTGGTCCCCGAAGGTGAACCCGGGCATGCCTTTTTCCACGATGAAAGCGCTGATGCCCCGGGTGCCTTTGCCCGGTTCGGTGACGGCAAATACCACATAGGTATCGGCTTTGCCTGCATTGGTGATGAAGATCTTGTTCCCGTTCAGGATCCAGTGGGTGCCGTCGAATTCAGCGGTGGTTTCCGTTTCCCCGGCATCAGAACCGGCATTGGGTTCCGTCAGGCCGAAGGCGCCGATCTTTTTCCCGGAGGCCAGGGGCACCAGGTATTTCCGTTTCTGTTCTTCCGTCCCGAAAGCAAAGATGGGGTAGGACCCCAGGGATACGTGGGCAGACAGGATGACCCCGGCGCCCCCGTCCACCCGGGCCAGTTCTTCCACGGCAATGGCGTAGCTGATATAATCCAGCCCGGCACCGCCATATTCTTTGGGGAAGGGGATGCCCATCCATCCCAGTTCTCCCATTTCCTTAACCTGTTCGTCAGGGAATTTGTTTTCCTTGTCCAGCATGAACGCAATGGGTTTGATCTTGGCTTCCGCAAATCCGCGGACCTTGGCACGAAATTCCTCGTGTTCCTGTGTGGTGGTGAATAACATACGCGTACCTCCTCTGTCATGGAAAATCAGCTTGTCAGATACCTTCAAATCAAATACAATATCATGATTTAAGAATAAAATTATTTTAATAATAATTCTATCTTTTTATGACTTAATAGTACACTTTTCATATACGTTTGTCAATGGGAAAAATCAGAAAGTTTCTGTTTCAATGATCTCTTCTTCGGTCTGGTCCACCAGGGCCAGGATTTCCTCTGCTGTTTCACCGGCTCCATCCAGGAAAGCCAGGTGAAGGAGTGGGTGAAGGGTTTGGGAGTGTAATAAAAAACGGGATGCGCACCGGCATCCCGTTTTTTTATTTCTTTCCCCGGCAGAGTCCACAGCTTCCGCAGTTTCCTCCGCAGGAACTTTTTCCGTTTTTATGATCCCGGATCATGGAGCGGATCACCGCTGCCACAATGAGAAACAGGACCATTCCAACAATGAATGTACCCATAATGATCTCTCACTTTCTTTGTTTCCTGTATAGAACAATGGGGATGTGGCTTCTGTCACATCCCCATTATACCATCAGTCTACAGCATCTGCCGCATCTTTGATCTTGATTTCTCCATTATACTTGGGAGCCGGGCGCAACAGCAGGTAAACCATCACAGCCAGGACCACACAGGCAACCGCCGTACCCAGGGTGAAAGCACCGGTGGAGATGAAGCTGCCAAACTGGTAGAACATCAGGGCCATGCAGTATGCGAAACCGCACTGATACCCAATGGCAATCAGGGTCCATTTGCCGCTGTTCATTTCTCTCCGGATGGCGCCCATGGCTGCCACGCAGGGAGCACACAGCAGGTTGAATACCAGGAAGGAATAAGCACTCAGTACGGAGAAGTCCTGGGCAAAGGTACCCCAGAATTCTTCGCCGTCTTCTGCAGCGTCAGCCAGCCCGTACAGGATCCCGAAGGTACCTACCAGGTTTTCTTTGGCAATCAGGCCGGTGAAAGCAGCTACAGCGGCTTTCCAGTCGCCCCAGCCCAGAGGGGAGAAGATCCATGCCACTTTATTTCCGATGAAGGCCAGGATGCTGTCGTTCAGCGCATCATCATCCAGCATGGTGAGAGCTCCGTCATCCCAGCCGAAGCTGGACAGGAACCAGACCAGGATGGTGGACAGCAGGATGACCGTACCGGCCTTCTTGATGAAGGAGGAACTCCGTTCCCATACGCTGCGGCCGATGTTGCCCAGCGTGGGCATATGGTAGGGAGGCAGTTCCATGACGAAGGGAGCAGGATCTCCGGCAAACAGTTTGGTTTTTTTCAGGATGATGCCGGAAATGATGATGGAGAAAATCCCCACGAAATAAGCGGAGGGCGCTACCCACCATTCCCCGTCGAAGTATGCACCGGCAATCAGAGCGATGATGGGCATTTTGGCAGAGCAGGGAATCATGGTGGTGGTCATGATGGTCATCCGCCGGTCGGACTGGTTTTCAATGGTACGGGAAGCCATGATGCCGGGCACGCCGCAGCCAGAACCGATCAGCATGGGGATGAAGGATTTACCGGACAGGCCGAATTTCCGGAAGGCACGGTCCAGGATGAAGGCGATACGGGCCATATAGCCGCAGGCTTCCAGGAAAGCCAGGAAAATGAACAGGACCACCATTTGGGGCACAAACCCCAACACAGCGCCCACACCGGAAATGATGCCGTCCACGATCAGGCCATGCAGCCAGTCCGCAACACCAAGGCTGTCCATCAGGTCATCGGCTGCAGGAATCAGCATATCGCCGAACAGGGTATCGTTCACCCAGTCCGTGGCATCGCCGCCGATGGTGGTTACAGAAACATAATAGACCAGGAACATAATGGCAGCGAAGATGGGGAGGGCCAGCCACCGGTTGGTGACAATCTTGTCGATCTTGTCGGAGGTGGTCAGCTTGCCTTTGCTCTTTTTGATGTTGCATTCGCCAATGATGGAACTGATGTATTTATACCGTTCGTTGGTAATGATGGATTCTGCATCGTCATCCAGTTCCTGTTCCACGGCTTCGATATCGCCGTCGATGTGATCCAGGACGGATTGGGGCAGCTTCAGGGCTTCCTGGACCTTGGCATCCCGTTCGAACAGTTTGATCACATACCACCGTTCCTGATGGGCAGGCAGCATTCCCTGGGTGGCTTCTTCAATATGGGCCAGAGCGTGTTCCACAGGGCCATCAAAGGAGTGCCTGGCCACCATCACCTGCTGGTGCTTGGCAGTTTTGGCAGCCAGGTCTGCGGCTTCCTTGATGCCTTCCCCGGTACGGGCGGAAATTTCGATCACCGGGCAGCCCATCCGCTGGGACAGTTTGTCGATGTTGATGATGTCTCCGTTTGCCCGGACCATATCCATCATATTGACAGCCATGACCATGGGAATGCCCAGTTCAGCCAGCTGGGTGGACAGATACAGGTTCCGTTCCAGGTTGGTACCATCCACGATGTTCAGGATGGCATCCGGCCGTTCCTTCACCAGGTACGTACGGGATACCACTTCTTCCAGGGTGTACGGGGAAAGAGAGTAGATGCCGGGCAGGTCCTGGATGATCACATCCGGATGGCCAGTCAGTTTCCCTTCCTTTTTTTCTACGGTAACACCGGGCCAGTTGCCGACGAATTGGTTGGAACCCGTCAGGGCATTGAACAGGGTGGTTTTACCGGTATTGGGGTTGCCGGCAAGGGCAATCTTGAATTCCATGTATAATTACCTTCTTTCCCAAATCTCACTTTAACAAAAATAAGTTAGAAAAAGCTAACAACATGATAAAAATGTTACAGCTCTTTCACTTCGACCATTTCAGCATCGGCTTTCCGCAGGGAAAGTTCATAACCGCGTACTGTCATTTCCACGGGATCTCCCAGAGGAGCCACTTTACGGATGTGGATGGGCGTACCCTTGGTGATTCCCATGTCCATGATCCGGCGCTTGATGGCACCTGTGCCGTGCAGTTTCACGACTTCGTAATCTTTGCCCGTCTGGGCATCTTTCAATGTAGTCATTGAATTTCCCCTCCTACAATGTTATTGAACTGTAATCTTTGCAGCCATTTCCATACTGATGGCTACCCGGGATTCCCGGATGTTCAGGATGAGTCCGCTGGGGGTATGCTGCACAATGGAAATTACAGCACCCTGGGTGATGCCCAGGTTTTCCAGGTGGGTCCGAACCTTGGGAGAACCGCCTACGCGCAGGACTGTCAGAGACACGCCTTCATCCGCAAATGTCAAGGGCATGATGCTACCTCTTTTCTCACTGAATTCATGGAATAAAACTTCCATACAGAGTATGTTAGCACATACTAACATAAGAGTCAATGGCTGTGACAAAAAAAGGAACTGCCCGTCGGGACAGTTCCTTTTGACTTTTTATTTTTATTCTTCCGGGTGCAATTTCCGTTCTGTAAAGGCTTTCAGCCCGTTCAGGGCAGCCAGGAAGACGCCGCCCATCAGGAACCAGAATATGTGGAAAGTATCCCAGGAAAGGGCGGGCTGGGGGACCTTGAGGGTGGTGGGGCCCATGGCAATGGCGTACAGGGAACCTACCATCAGCCCCAGGATGAAGTAGACTGTGGCGGACCGGTGATGATCCAGGGCATTCTTCACCAGTTTGATGATGCCGATGATTCCGGCCAGGATGCCGCAGCCAAAGATGCACAGCACCGGGAAGTAGGACAGGTTCAGGTGCAGGAATTCCTTGATGGCGTTGACGATGGGTACGTACAGCCCGAAGATCAGCAGCATGGTGGAACCGCTGATGCCCGGCAGCACCATGGCACAGATGGCGATCATGGCGCACACGAAGATGTAGCCGGCCAGGAGCGGGGACAGAGACCCGATCTCCACGTTGGTGCCCTGGCCGCCTGTTGGGTTGAATGCTGCAATGACCAGCACCAGGATGATGCCCAGGATCATGAACAGGATCCGGCTGGTCCGTCGCAGGCATTCTTTTTCTTCCTTTATAATAAGAGGAAGGGAAAAGATGGAAAAGCCCAGGAACAGGGAACTGAGTTCGTAGATGTGGGTGGTGAACAGGCTGGCGATGACCAGTACCGATGATCCCATACCGATGATCCAGCCCAGGCCCAGTTTGCCAAGGAACCGGACGGCTTCCTTCTTCAGCTCCAGGTTGCCGTGGGTGAGTACATACAGGGAGCCGATGAATTCATCATAGAATCCCAGGACAAACGCAATGGTCCCGCCGGAAACTCCGGGGACACTGTCGGCCAGGGCCATGCAGAAGCCCCGTACCATATTCAAGAACAGATCCATATCATTTACCTTCCTTTGTGACGCCTCTTGTCAGAAACGGTCTTTTCCTATAGTATAGGAAAGGGCCATAAACAATTTGAAAACAAAATCAAAAACATTCCACAAAAAATTGTGTTATAATGAAACATCGGACTGCTGGTTTCCAGGAGTCCGGGACAAAGCCATATTATATCGTATTTTGGCGTAAATTTGAATAGAAAAAGGGAAATCAACCGGATTTCCCGGTCTAAGGAGGATGCAGGTTGGATAGAGGCGAACTGAAACTGAAACTGATGGAGTATGCGGCCAAGGGGTACGAAGTGCCCCGCATGGACATGATCAAGACTCCGGAACAGATCGAAGGCATCCGTGTGGCCGGCAAGGTGAACGCGGAAGTACTGGATGCCGTGGAAAAGAACATCAAGGTGGGGATGACCACCGACGACATCAATACCATTGTGTATGATACCACCATGAAACTGAAGGCCATCCCGGCCTGCCTGAACTATGAAGGGTTTCCCAAATCCGTGTGCACGTCCGTGAACGATGTGATCTGCCACGGGATCCCGGATCCCCATCAGGTGCTGAAAAGCGGGGATATCGTCAATGTGGACGCCACCACCATTTACAATGGGTATGTGGGGGATGCCTCCCGGATGTTCATGCTGGGCCGGGTGCCGGCCAGCCGGAAGAATCTGGTGGGCATCACGAAAGAATGCCTGAAACGGGGCATGGAAAACGCCGTGGGCTGGAAGAACACCCTGGGAGATGTAGGGGCTGCCATCCAGCAGTTCGCCCAGAAACACGGCTACAGTGTGGTGCGGGACTTCGGCGGCCATGGCGTAGGTCTGGAAATGCATGAAGATCCCTTCGTGGCCCATTTCGGCAAACGGAAGACCGGGATGCTGCTGGTGCCGGGCATGGTGATCACCATCGAGCCCATGATCAACGAAGGCACGGCGGACCTGTGGATCGATGAAATGAACGGCTGGACGGTGCATACCGCTGATGGCAGGGACAGTGCCCAGTGGGAACACACCCTGCTGATCACCGACGGGGAACCGGAAGTACTGAGTTGGTAAGAAAGGATGATTGCAATGACGTTTATGGAACTGGCCAAAGCCAGATATTCGGTCCGGAAATTCAGTGACAAACCCATTGAAAAGGAAAAAATGGATGCCATCCTGGAAGCGGGGCGCATTGCTCCCACCGGTCATAACTACCAGCCGTACCGGGTGTACGTGCTGCAGAGCCCGGAAGCCCTGGAAAAGATCCGCAGCCTGACCCGCTGCGCCTTCAACGCTCCCGTGGTGCTGATGGTGACGGTGCGCAAAGACGAGGAATGGGTGAACCCGTTCGAACACAGCATTCGGGCCGGTGAGCAGGATGCCAGCATCGTGGCCACCCATATGATGCTGGAAGCCTGGGAACAGGGCATCGGATCCTGCTGGGTGAACTACTTCCCAGTGACGAAGACCGCCGATGCCTTCGGCCTGGAACTGAACGAAGTGCCCCTGCTGCTGATGCCCATGGGCTATGCTGCGGAAGGGGTGCACGCTGCCCATCTCCACAACGAACGGAGAAGCAACGACGAACTGGTGAAGGTACTGTAAGAAAAAAGACGCTGTGAAAAATCATCCACAGCGCCTTTATTTCGCTAGCGTCAGCTGGCTTCCATCGGCTAGTGACTAGTGACGGGGTGTGAAAAAGCATTTTTTCACACCCCCTTTTTTTGTTTTACAGGAGAACGTATTTCAGGATGAACAGCACTGCCAGTACATACATCAGGCCGCTGATCTTCTGGGATCTGCCCGTCAGCAGGTTCAATATCACGTAGGTGATGACACCGAAGGAGATCCCTTCGGAGATGCTGTAGGCAAAAGGCATGGCGATGATGGCGATGTAAGCCGGGATGGCTTCGCTCAGGTCGTCCATCTTGATCTTCGTCACAGAGGAGAACATCAAAAAGCCCACGATTACCAGGGCCGGTGCCGTAGCAAAGGACGGGATGGCCATGAAGAACGGGCTCAGGAACAGGCTCAGCAGGAACAGGATGGCTACGGTGATGGAAGTCAGCCCCGTGCGCCCCCCTTCGGAAACGCCGGCGGCACTTTCCACGAAGGTGGTGACGGTACTGGTACCCAGCAGTGCCCCGGTGCAGGTGGCGCAGGCATCTGCCATCAGGGCGCCTTTGATGTGGGGCAGGTGGCCTTCTTCATCCAGCATGTCGCTTTTGGCGGCCACCCCGATCAGGGTTCCCAGGGTATCAAAGGTATCCACAAACAGGAAGGCGAAGATTACGGCAAAAAAGTTCAGGCTCATCACATGGGAAAAGTCCAACTGCAGGAACAGGGAGGTCGGACTGATGGGCGCAAAGGAGGCCAGACCGCCGGACAGGTTGGGGAACACACTGAAGGTGCCCAGTTCCGGATTGGGCACATACAGACCGGTGGCTTCGCAAATCATTCCCAATACCCAGGTGCCCAGGATCCCGAACAGGATGTTGCCCCGGACGTTTTTGATGATCAGGTAGGCAGTGAAGAGAATGCCCAGCATGGCCAGCAGGACCGTGATGCCCACACTGTGGAAGGTTCCGTCGCTCATGGCCTTGGTAAAGGAATACAGGGAGACCTTGGTCGCCTTGTTGGCTACAATGATCCGGGCATTCAGGAGCCCGATAAAAGCGATGAAAAGCCCGATGCCCACGGAAATGGCCTGCTTCAGTGTCATGGGGATGGCATTGAAAATGGCTTCCCGGATGGAGGTCAGGGACAGGATGATGAAGATGACGCCTTCAATGAATACGGCCGACAGGGCCATTTCCCAGCTGTTACCCATCTGCAGGCAGACGGTGTAGGCAAAGTAGGCGTTCAGTCCCATGCCCGGTCCCAGAGCAAAGGGATAGTTGGCAAAAGCTGCCATGAAAAAGGTGCCCAGGGCGGAGGCGATGGCGGTCACGGTCAGCAGGGCTCCCTTATCCATGCCGGTGGCACTCAGAATCGACGGGTTCACGATCAGGATGTAGGCCATGGTCATGAACGTGGTGATGCCTGATACGATTTCCGTCCGCATGGAGGTGTGGTTCTCCTTCAGATGGAAAATCTTTTCGCAAAATTCTTCCATAATCAACTTCCTTTCTTTTGTTCCGCAAGGTCTGTGAGCAGGGGCTGCCAGGGCCCCACCTGTAGCGGGCCTTCTCTTGAAGGATTCTTCTATTATAGCAAAAAAAACGGGAATCTGTTAGAATAGGAGAGAATAAAATGAAGGAATCGAGGAAAAAATGACAGATCTCTTAGCATCGCTGAACGAACAACAGGCTGAGGCAGTCCGCCAGATTGCCGGGCCTATTTTAATTTTGGCCGGAGCCGGATCCGGCAAGACGAAAGCACTGACCACCAAAATTGCCTATCTGCTGGAAAAAGGGGTGAAACCCTGGAACATCCTGGCCATCACTTTCACCAACAAGGCGGCCAAGGAAATGCGCCAGCGGGTGGATGCGCTGGTGGGGCCTTCGGCCAAGGACGTGTGGCTGTATACCTTCCACGGTTTCTGCAACCAGCTGTTGCGCCGGGACATCAACCATCTCCCCGGCTACACCACCTCTTTTTCCATCTATGATCCCACGGATTGTAAGAATGTGCTGAAGGAAGCCCTGAAGAAGCTGAACCTGGACGAGAAGTTCTATCCGCTGCCGGCGCTCCTTTCCACCATCAGCAACGCCAAGAACGCCCAGGTGGACGCCAGTGAGTTCGCCCGCCAGGCTGACGATTTTCATGCCAAAAAGGTGGCGGAAATCTATAAGGAATACCAGAATCACCTGCACCAGAGCAATGCCCTGGATTTCGACGACCTGCTGCTTTTAACGGTCAAGCTGCTGCAGCAGTTCCCGGATGTCCGGGAAAAATACCAGAACAAGTTCCACTATGTACTCATCGACGAGTACCAGGACACCAACCATGTGCAGTATCTGCTGGCCAAACTCCTGTCTGCGCCGGAGAACAACCTGTGTGCCGTGGGGGATATCGACCAGAGCATCTATGGCTGGCGGGGCGCCGATATCAGCAACATCCTGGATTTCGAAAAGGATTACCCCCAGGCCAAAATCTATAAACTGGAACAGAACTACCGCAGCACCCAGGTGATTTTGGACGCAGCCAACGAGGTGATCAAGCACAATGCAGCCCGGAGACCCAAGAACCTGTGGACGGAAAACGGCAGCGGACAGCCCATTGCCTACTTCCAGGCCCGGGATGACCGGGAGGAAGCTGAATTCGTGGTGGGCCAGATCCGGAAGCTGCAGCGGGAAGGCATCAGACTGGGGGATATGGCCATTTTGTATCGGACCAATGCCCAGAGCCGGATGTTCGAAGAAAATCTGATCAACAACGGTGTGCCCTATGTGATGGTGGGGAGCCTGAAGTTCTACGACCGGAAAGAAGTAAAGGACCTTTTGAGCTATCTGCGGTTCCTGTCCAACCATCGGGACATCCAGGGGCTGGAACGGATCATCAACGAACCCAAGCGGGGCATCGGGGCGGCCACAGTGACCAAAATCCGGTCCCTGCTGGAAGAAAGCGGGATGCCGCTTGACGAAGTGCTGCAGACGGTGCAGGCCAAAGAGGTGCTGGGCCGGTCTCTGGGCAAGATCCAGGCCTTCAGTGATATGATCAGTGAACTGGATGGGGTGAAGGATACCCTGCCGGTGAAAGAGCTGATGGAACGGGTGCTGGAAAAGAGCGGGTACCTGGAAGCCCTGCGGCTGGACGGATCCGACCAGGCAAAAAGCCGTATCGACAACCTGAACGAATTCCTGCGGATCGCCGATGAATTCGCCAAGGATCCGGGAGAGGAGAACAACCAGACCCTGGAGGACTTTTTGAACCATGTGGCCCTGGTGGCGGACATTGACGATGCCAAGCTGACCAAGGATTCCGTGACCCTCATGACCCTTCATTCGGCCAAGGGACTGGAATTCCCGGTGGTGTTCATCGGGGGCATGGAGGACGGCCTGTTCCCCAGCCAGCGGTCCCTGGAAGATGAGGACAAACTGGAGGAGGAACGACGGCTTTGCTATGTGGGCATCACCCGGGCCAAGAAGCAGCTGTACCTGACCAGCTGCCGCAGCCGGATGGTGTACGGCCGGGTGGTCATGTATCCGCCTTCCCGGTTCCTGGAGGAAATTCCCCGGAACCTGATCCAGAACGTGTCCCTGCGCAGGGCCAGCATGGGAGGCTATGGCGGTTACAGGGCCCAGCAGAGCCAGCAGCATTCTGGGCTGCGGACCATTGCCCGGCACCGGGGAGGCAGCATCCTGGATACGCCGAAACCGAAGCAGAAGGGTTTTGTGCCGGAAGGAGCCGCCGTGCCGGAATTCCACGCCGGGGATAAATGCCGGCACAAAAAGTTCGGGGTGGGTACCATCATTGAAGCCAAACCGGACGGCAGCGAGGGCCAGCTGGTGATGGTGGCCTTCCCGGGCTGCGGCATCAAGCAGCTGGCCACCAAGTATAAGATCTTGCAGAAAATCTGAGGAGTTTGAACCATGAGTATGACAAAAGAACAGGCCGCAGCTCGCATTGATGAGCTGCGTGCCATCATGAAAAAGAATTCCTATCTGTATTATGTCCAGGACAATCCCATTATTACCGATGGGGAATACGACGCTATGATGCGGGAACTGAAAGCCCTGGAAGCCCAGTATCCGGATCTGGTGACGCCGGATTCTCCCAGCCAGCATGTGGGGGGCTACGCCAAACCGGGCTTTACGGAAGTACGGCATATGACGCCTCTTTTGAGCCTGGCCAATGCGTTTTCGCCGGAGGAGATGGAGGAGTTCGACCGGCGGGTGCACGAAGGCCTGCCCAAGGATGCCAGGGTGCAGTATGTGGTGGAACCCAAGATCGACGGCCTGGCCTGCAGCATCATCTACGAGAATGGCCGGTTTGTGCGGGCAGCCACCCGGGGCGACGGCGTGGTGGGTGAAAACGTCACGGAAAATGTGCGGACCATCCAGAACATCCCCAAACAATTGAAACCCATCCCGGGCATGGAAATCCCGGAACTCCTGGACGTGCGGGGAGAAGTATACATGCCCCGGGCAGCTTTTGTGAAGCTGAATGAGGAACGGCAGGAAGCCGGGGAACAGGAATTCGCCAACTGCCGGAACGCGGCAGCTGGTTCCCTGCGGCAGCTGGATCCCCGGGTCACTGCCAAACGGTCCCTGGCTTTCTTTGCCTACGGGATCGGGGTAGGGGCCGGCAATCTGCCCACCCATAACGCTTCCATGGATATGCTCCAGCAGTATGGATTTACCACGACGGAAGGCCGCACCCTGGTGGATACCATCCAGCAGGCCAATGATCTGATCAAAAAGCATGGGGAACGGCGGGCCTTCCTGGGCTATGACACCGACGGCGTGGTGGTGAAGGTCAACGATGTGTGGCAGCAAAACCTTCTGGGTGCCACCGGAAAGGATCCCCGCTGGGCCATGGCCTATAAATTCCCGCCGGAACAGGCGGAAACCGTGCTGGAGGACATTGTGATTCAGGTGGGGCGTACGGGAGTCCTGACACCGACAGCAGTACTGCAGCCGGTGCGGCTCTCTGGCAGCACCATCAGCCGGGCTACCCTGCACAACGAAGACTTCATCAAAGAACGGGATATCCGGATCGGCGACCATGTGGTGATCAATAAGGCCGCGGAAATCATCCCGGAAGTGCTCCATGTGGTGACGGAGAAGCGCACTGGGGAGGAAAAGGTGTTCCATATGCCGGAAACCTGTCCGGAATGTGGCTGGAAGGCGGAACGGAAACCCGGGGAAGCGGCCTGGCGCTGCACGAACCCCCACTGTCCGGCCCTGGGACGGGAAGGGCTGATCCACTTCACCAGCCGGGATGCCATGAACATCGACGGCTGCGGACCCAGTGTACTGGCCCAATTGACGGCCAATGGTCTGGTGAAGGATCCCTCCGACCTGTATCTTCTGACCACGGAACAGCTGATCCAGCTGGACCGGATGGGACAGAAAAGTGCCGACAATCTGGTCAATGCCATCCAGGACAGCAAGAGCCAGAGTCTGGATAAATTGCTGTTTGCCTTGGGCATCCGCCACGTAGGGGCCAAGGTGGCACGGACCCTGGCGCTGAAGTACGGCACCATGGACAATCTGATGGCTGCCACCCAGGACGAACTGGCCCAGATTCCCGACATTGGACCGGTCATTGCGGAAAGCGTGGTGACCTGGTTCGGAGATCCGGTGAACCAGGCGTTTGTGGAGCGGTTGAAGGAGCTGGGACTGAACATGGAAATGACCACGGGCCCGGCTCTGGATGAGAATCATCCCTTCTATGGCAAGACCATGGTGTTCACCGGTACCCTGCCCAACCTGGACCGGGCTACGGCCCAGACCATGGCCCAGGAAGTGGGCGCCAAGGTGACCAGTTCCGTGAGCAAGAAGACGGACTACGTGGTGGCTGGCGCTGATCCGGGCAGCAAGTATACGAAAGCCCAGACACTGGGCGTGACCATCCTGGACGAAGCGGAGTTCCTGCGGCTGTTGAGAGGCGAGCAGGAATAAGTGATTGGTGGCTAGTGGTTAGTGACTAGTGAAGGAAAGGACCTGTTCCCTTCGATGGGGAACAGGTCCTTTTTGATTGGAATGAAATTGATGAACGGAAAAAATCCCGCCACCCGGCTGGGCGGTGGGATTTTTGATCATTTTTCTGCAGTTTCAACCTTGCCGGTGAACAGTTCCTTGGTGCAGCTCCGAACCACGTTAATGGCCAGGAACATCAGGCACAGGGCAACTACCAGCTGCAGGCCTTCCACCATGGGGAAGAACACGCCAGCCATGGCTTTTTTGTAAATGCCATAGATGGACAGGCACAGGGCACTCATGGTAACCAGGAACATGAAGGTCATGGGTACGTAGAGCATCCAGCTCTTCCGGCCGGTCACCTTCAGGAATACGGCCAGGGCAACCAGAACCAGAGCACTGAGCAGCTGGTTGGCAGCACCGAACAGCGGCCAGATGTTCATGTAACCGCCCAGGCACAGCAGGTAGCTGGGAATCAGGGTTACGATGGTGGCAACGTAAGTGTTGCTCAGGAACTTGGCAACGGAGCCTTGTTCATGGCCTTCTTCCGGAGCCAGGATTTCCTGGAGCATCATCCGGCCGATACGGGTTACAGCGTCGATGGTGGTCATGGCCAGAGCGGATACGCACATGGTTACGATGCAGGTGCTGTAGTATTTGGGAATCCCGAACATGGTGAAGTAACCGCCGATGGCGCTGCCGAAAATGGCGAACGGAGTGGCTTTGGGCAGATGGCCGTTCACAGCCACGGAGCAGGCGATAACCAGAGAAACAACACCCAGGGTGGATTCGATCAGCATGGAGCCGTACCCAACAGGCAGCATGTCTTTTTCATTGGAAATGGTCTTGGAGGAAGTACCGGAGGATACCAGAGAATGGAACCCGGATACAGCCCCGCAGGCGATGGTTACGAACAGAATCGGGAACATGGGCTTGCCGGCCACTTCGAAAGAAGTGAAGGCAGGCATGTTGATGGAAGGATTCCCAACGATGATTCCAACAACACCGGCCAGGATCATACCCAGCAGCAGGAATACGCTCAGGTAGTCACGGGGTTGGATCAGCAGCCACATGGGCATGATGGAAGCAGCAAAGCAATAAGCATAGGTTACATACAGCCAGGTGGTACGGGAAGCGTACATGGGATGGGCAATGCCCAGGCTCACCATGGCGATCATGCACACAATGCCCAGAACCAGTTCCTTGGCACCGGTGATGTGGAAGCGGCGGGTGACGATACCGAACACCACAGCCACGGCGATGTAGATCATGGAAATGGAAGCAGCAGAGGCGTTAGGCCCCATCAGTTCGCCGGTCTTGGAGAACCCGTTGAAGGTGCTGGCCATGATGTCGGAGAAGGCTGCGATAACCAGCAGGGAGAACAGCCAGCCGAACATCAGGAACATCTTGCAGCCCGTATGGCCTACATACTGTTCGATCAGGGCGCCCATGCCCTTGCCGTCGTTCTTCACAGAAGCATACAGGGCGGTGAAGTCCTGTACAGCACCGAAGAATACGCCACCGACCAAAATCCATAAGAAAGCAGGAACCCAACCGAACATGGCGGCGATAATCGGACCGGTTACAGGGCCGGCACCCGTAATGGAAGAAAACTGATGGGCAAATACCGTAAACCGGGAAGCAGGAGCAAAGTCCTTATCGTCTCTGAAGCGATAGGCAGGAGTCTTCGCATCCGGTTCGATTCCCCAGGTCTTCACCAGCCAGCGACCATAAAACATGTACGCACAGATGAAGATGACAATAGCTAAACACACAAGCGTTAATCCGTTCATCAATATCACTCCTTTGAAAAAAATCCGACACTCGCATGGACAAGTGTCGTCATCAAATCGGATGCTTGTTTATAGTTCCGTAATTTATCACTCTTGTCACAGATTGTCAACAGTTTTTTGTATACCCCATACAAAATTTTTTTAAAGTGTTAGTGATCTAAAGACAGCAAATGGAATATACAGAAAAATTGTCCTCATAATAAAAACTTTCTTGAAATATGAACAATTATATGTCCTCTGGAAATGAACTTTTTTAAAACGGAGCGGTTTCCTGGAAAGGGCTTTTATTTTGATCGGAGGTATTTTTTATGATGCAGATCGGTTCACTGCTGTTGTTGTTTTTTGTGATTTTCATGGGCATGATCACCAGAAAGTGGCCATTCTGGCCTGCGAGTGTGCACCGGAAGGCGTGGACGTGAACAGACTGTATAAGAATCTGCTGCTTACAGCCATCCTGTTCAGCCTGTCTGCTTTTGTGGTTTCCTATCTGGGAATTTATACAAAACTTTTCCTGTAATATATAGTAGGAAATTGATTTGGCATGAATAAAAAAAGAAGCTGTGAAAAAAATCATTCACAGCTTCTGAATTTTGCCAGCGGAAGCTGGCTTCCATCGGCTAGTAGCTAGAGACTAGTGACTAGTGACGGGGGACGTGAAAAAGCATTTTTCACATCCCCTTTTATTCATAATGATTCAGGATGTTCCGTACCCGTTCTTTTTTTGACCTGGGAATTTTCCATTCGTAGTTGCTGAAGTTGTTTTCCTTGTGATCCGTGGAATAATCGGCATAATCGAAATCGTGATCCCGTTCGTAGCTGCGGTTGTAATCGCCGTGTCCATCGTCAAGCTGCCAGATGCTTTCCATTCCCTGCATTTCCTTTCTTTTGCAATCAACAGGACAGCCCCCTGCAAACAGGTGGGCTTGGTTCTTTTGCTGGTAATTTCCTGATAAACAGTGTACAATAAATACAGAATAAGTCAATACGTTGTTGCAGTGATACAGAATTAGGGGAGTGGATGCCATGAAAATCGTAACGTATGAATACGATCAGGATGTACAGGTAGGCGTAATTTCTGATGACGGTAAGTATGTCTACCCGGCCAATAAATATGCCAATATGTATGAACTGATCCAGGAAAGCGACTTTGAAGAACTGCTGAGCATCAATCGGATGGCTCTGGGCGGCGTACCTCTGGATCAGGTGAAGATCCTGGCTCCTCTGACCCACCCCCGGAACGATATCATCTGCCTGGGCATCAACTACAAATCCCATGACGAGGAACTGCCCGATGCCTATGTTCCGGAAAAAATCGTACAGCGCCAGGTCCCTGTGTATTTCTCCAAACGGGTGGACCGGGCCACGGATCCGGACGGCATCATTGACGGCCATTTCAATGTAGTCAAGGAACTGGACTACGAATGTGAACTGGCTGTGATCATCGGCAAAGAAGCCAGAAACGTGGAAGAAAAAGATGCTGCCGATTACGTATTCGGCTATACCATCATCAACGATGTAACGGCCCGTGATGTGCAGGTGGCCCATAAACAATGGTATTTCGGGAAGAGCCTGGATACCTTTGCCCCCATGGGACCCTGCATCGTGACCGCGGATGAATTCCCGTTCCCGCCGGCGCTGCATCTGACCTGCAAGGTGAACGGCCAGCTGCGCCAGGACAGCAATACCAAATACCTGGTGCATGGGATTCCGTATATCATCAGCGAATTGTCCAAGGGCATGACGCTGCGGGCAGGGACCATTATCGCTACCGGTACGCCTTCCGGTACGGGTATCGGTATGAACCCGCCCCAGTTCCTGAAAAACGGGGATGTGGTGGAATGCAGCATCGAAGGAATCGGGACGCTGCGGAATGTGGTGAAATGATAATCGCTAGTCTCTAGTCACTAGTCTACAGCCGATGGTGAGAAATCGCCATCGGCGATTTCTTTTATGTAACAAAAAACGCTGCCCCCGCAGGACAGCGTTTCTACTTTTTAATTGGTGGAACTAACTGGACTCGAACCAGTGACCCCCACGATGTCAACGTGATACTCTAACCATCTGAGCTATAGTTCCATAAGCAACATCATTATTCTACTCGAAACAGGGTCCTGTTGTCAATAGGGTTTCCTGTTTCTTTTTTACCGGGGAAACGATATAATGAATATATTGGACAACTTATGGAAACAGGTAGGAGGAATGGAGTTTGCCTGAAGTGACGGAAAAACGGTTTGCCTTCCGGGATGCGCGGGAAATGGTGGCGGTCCTGGGAGAAAATGATGAATATCTGCGGCAGATGCAGCAGGTACTGGGCTGCCAGCTGATTCCCCGGGGCAACGAGCTCATTGCCCAGGGAAGCAGCCAGGATACGGAACTGGCGGAAAAACTGGTGGGAGAACTGCTATACCTGTATCGGCAGGGGCTGCCCATCACCGAACATGACGTGAAGTACAGTCTGAAACTGGTCCTGGACGGGCAGGAAGAACAGCTGCACAAGCTGTTTACCGATACGGTACTGACCACAGTGCGGGGTCGCCAGGTAAAGGCCAAGACCCTGGGTCAGCTCCAGTATCTGAAGACCATTGCCCAGAACGATATCACCATTGCCATCGGACCGGCTGGCACGGGCAAGACCTACCTGGCCGTGGCCATGGCCGTCAAGGCGTTGAAGAACAAGGATGTGGAACGGATCATCCTGACCCGGCCTGCGGTGGAAGCCGGCGAAAAGCTGGGGTTCCTGCCGGGCGACCTGCAGGAAAAGGTGGACCCGTATCTGCGGCCCCTGTACGATGCTCTCTATGAGATGCTGGGGATGGAGGCTTTCCAGAAGAACCTGCAGCGGGGCATCATCGAAGTGGCGCCATTGGCCTACATGCGGGGACGTACGTTGAATGACGCTTTCATCATCCTGGACGAAGCCCAGAACACCACGGCAGAACAGATGCGCATGGCACTCACCCGGTTCGGCTTCGGCTCCAAGCTGGTGGTCACCGGGGATGCCACCCAGGTGGACCTGCCCAGTGGACGGCAGTCGGGACTGGTGAACGCGGCCTATGTGCTGCGCAATGTGCCGGGCATCGGGATTGTGCATTTCAGCGAGCACGATGTGGTCCGTCACGAAATCGTAGGGGCCATCATCAAGGCATATGAAAAATATGACAAAGCCCGGAAGGAACGGAAACGGGCAGCAGAGCCTAAAGGAGAAGAACAATGATTGTTACACTGGAAAACAACCAGGAAGAGATCGCCATTCCGGAAGAACTGGAAGCGACTCTGAAAAAGGCCATGGACATTGTGGCCCGGAAGGAAAATTTGACGGACAACACGGAAGTGGATATCACCATTGTAAACAATGAGGAAATCCATACCCTGAACCGGGAGTACCGGGGCATCGACCGTCCCACGGACGTACTGAGCTTTGCCCTGGACGAGGGGGACGAGGAACCGGAAGTGGACGACGGGGCAGCAGAGCACCTGCTGGGAGATGTGATCATTTCCGCTCCCCGGGCTGTAGAGCAGGGGGAGGAATTCGGCCACGGACTTACCCGGGAAATGACGTATCTGGCCGTGCACGGCATGCTGCACTTGCTGGGCTATGACCATATGGTGGAAGCAGACAAGAGAGTCATGCGAGCCCGGGAAGAAGAAATCCTGCGGGAACTGGACCTGGCGGAAGAAAAATACGGAGGCTGACATGGACCGGGAACTGTTCGAAGCGGCGGTGAAGGCCCGGCAGCACAGCTACAGCCCCTATTCCCACTTTGCGGTAGGGGCGGCGGTGCGGGCTGGCGACGGAAGAATCTTCACCGGCTGTAACATTGAGAACGCTTCCTATGGCCTGTGTATCTGCGCCGAACGGTGTGCCATCTTTGCGGCGGTGAAGGAAGGGGTGCAGGAGTTTTCGGCCCTTTGTGTCACAGCGGATACCTCGCAGCCGGTGTCTCCCTGTGGAGCCTGCCGGCAGGTGATGGCAGAATTTGCCATCCCGAAAGTATATCTGACGAATCTGAAAGGCGAATGGAAGGAAACCACGGTGGCGGAACTGCTGCCGTACAGTTTTGTGTTATAAAAGAAAGGAATCTGCATGGAACAGCAAGAACAGAAACAGCACCGCTCCGGCTTTGTGGCCGTTGTGGGACGCCCCAATGCGGGCAAGAGCACCCTGGTGAACCAGTTGGTGGGGGAAAAGGTGGCCATCATTTCCGACCGGCCTCAGACCACCCGGAACCGGATCCTGAGCATCTTGAGCACGGATGCGGCCCAGATGGTCTTCCTGGATACCCCGGGTCTGCACAAACCCCAGGATAAACTGGGGGAACACATGGTCCAGGCAGCGGTGAATGCCATCAAGGAAGTGGATGTGGTACTGTTCGTGGTGGATGCCTCGGAAAAGCGGGGCAAGGGAGAACAGGTCATCCTGGAGCGGCTGAAGGAAGAATGTAAGGCTCCGGTGATCCTGGTGCTGAACAAAATCGACCAGATCTCCAACAAGGAGAGCCTGCTGCCCATCATCGCCCATTTCCAGAAAGAATACCCCTTCCGCAGCATCCTGACCCTGTCCGCCCTGGCCGATGAGGACTTTACACCGCTTTTGCAGGAAATCGAAGCCTGCCTGCCGGTGGGCCCCAGCTTCTATCCGGAGGACATGTATACGGACCAGCCGGAACGGGTCATGGCGGCAGAAATCATCCGGGAGAAGATCCTGCAGCTGACCCGGGATGAAGTGCCCCATGCGGTGGCAGTGCAGGTCCAGGAAATGAAGACCCGGCCCAACGACATGGTGTATGTACGGGCGGATATCTACGTGGAACGGGATTCCCAGAAGGCCATCCTGATCGGGGCTAAAGGGAAGATGCTCAAGGAAATCAGCCAGCGGGCCCGGAAGGATATCGAGAATCTGATCGGCAACCGGGTATACCTGGAACTGTGGGTGAAGGTACGGCCCAAATGGCGGGAAAAAGAGGGCGACCTGAAGCGCCTGGGCCTGGCCAACGACCGGCCTCAATATTGACCGGAAAGCATGCCAGCGTGTATAATAAAAAAGTGTATCTATTTTATGATTTTGTGTGGAACAATCCAAAGGAGAGATGACTTATAGACGCAGGACCGGCCCTTGGCCGCTTATTGAAACCAATTGTATATCCTTTTGCCTTCTTGTTCTGGCATGTGGGGGAAGCCCTGTACCATTTCATGGGCATGGAACCGGTGCATAAAGGAACCGGCCATTCTGAGGATGATCTCCGGAAGATGGTCAGTGCCAGTGAAAAAGGCGGCAGCATCGACCCGGTGGAAAGCAGGCTCATCGACAATGTGTTCGACTTTGCTGACCGGGTGGCCCGGGAAGTGATGGTCCCCCGGCAGGATATGGTCTGTCTGTTCGTGGATGATTCCATCGAAGAAAACATGAAAGTCATCCGGGAATCGGGGCATACCCGGTATCCCCTGTGTGAGGAGGACCGGGATCACATTTTGGGCATGATCCACATCCGGGAATTCATGAATGCGGATTATAAGGCCCCCGGCTTCGACCTGAGGAGCATCATGCGGGAAATCGACGTGGTGCCCGAAAGCATGTCCATTGCTAAAATCCTGCAGCTGATGCAGCACAAACATGTGCAGATGGCGGCAGTGGCCGATGAGTACGGGGGTACAGCCGGCCTGGTGACCATGGAGGACCTGCTGGAGGAAATCGTGGGCGACATCCAGGACGAGCATGACACGGATATGCCGGAAATCAATAAGATGCCCGACGGTTCCTATGTGTTTGATGGCCTTGTGCTGCTGGACGAAGTATCAGAAATCATGGGCATCCAGTTCGATGATCCGGAAGAGGATACCATCGGGGGCTATGTGTTCGGTCTGATCGGCCGGCAGCCTGTGGTGGGCGACAGTGTGGTGGAAAACGGCTACAAGTTTGAAGTGCTGGATTCCACTGGTTTTCGGGTGCTGCGGGTGCGGGTCATCCCTTTGAAAAAAGACAACAAGAAGGAAGCGGCTGTCCATGAGCAGTGAAATGTTTCAAGACGAAGCAATCATCCTCCGGGTTAGAAATTGGCAGACTGCGGATAAATACGCAGTCTGCTTTTGTCGTGAACACGGAAAAATCCCCTTTGTGGCCTATGGGGCAGCCTATCCCCGCAGCCAGAGCGGCCGGCTGGTGCAACCTTTTGCCCACCTGCAGGTGACGCTGGCTCCAGGCCGCAAGGTGGCCACCCTGCGCAGCTGTGAAAGCCTGGAAATGCCCCAGCCCCCCGATTGGGAAAATCTGGCCTACGGGGCCATTATCGGGGAAGTGGCGGAGAACCTGCTGGGAGAAGAGGAACCCCAGGAGGAGGTGTTCCAGCTGCTGCTGGAAGCTTTTCGGCTGCTGGGCAAACGGAACAAGCGCCTGGTGACGGACAGCACCTTGCTGAAGCTGCTGTCCCTGTGCGGGTTGAATCCCATCCTGGATGTATGCACCAGCTGCAACGAGCCAGTGACGGAAGACGGATATTTCAGTCTGGTGCAGGGGGGCTTCCTGTGCAGAAAATGCGCCATGGGGGATGAACTGCCTTTTACCCTGCCCACCCGGGACCTGATGGAGCAGCTGCTGCACCTGGATCTGAACGAACCGCCTGATTTTACGGTGCGGGGCCGGGAGCTTATGAGCCTGGAAAAAATTTTGTATCAATTTATCCTGTACCAGACGGACCGGCCCATCCGGAGCCTGGAGTTTCTGGCGCAGATGGAGAAGACAGCCCATGGATAAGGTGCAACTGGGAAAATTGATCTGGCGGCAGCGGAAGGACCTGCTGTTCGGCTGGTTTTTGTTCTTCAATATCGTGACCAGCCTTGCCACCCCGGCGGTGGACTGGTATATGCCGCTGAAGCTGGTGCTGCTGTTCTGGCTGGCCAGCGGGGTGTGGCTCACCATCCCCGTACTGGGACGGTACCAGAAACGGACCTTTGCCTGGAAACTGGCCATTATAGCCCTGGTGCTGGGTCTGGTGACCCTGCTGCCGGCGTCCTGGCCCCTGCGGGTGGAATATCCGGGTCTGGAACTGTGGTTCTGGGCGGCGGTGCCTTTTGCCTGGTACAGCCTGTGGAATTTCTTCGGTTGGCAGAAAATGCGCCAGGCCCGGGGGATTTTGTGGACCCTGTGGCCAGTGTTGCTGCTGGCAGGGGCGTCGTGGGCTGTGCTGGATCCTGATTTCGGGGCCCTGGGAGCATCCTTTCTGCAGCAGCTTTTCTACGGGGCCCTGGGGTTCGAGTACCTCCGCTGTGGTGTCCATTACCAGCATCGGCTGCTGTTTACCGGGGGTCTGCTGTTGGTCAGTGCCGGCTTCTGGATGGCGCTGAACACCTTTGTGTGGATCCTGCCGGAACCCATCTATCCCATTTTGTGGGGGGTGGCCTGCGCGGTGCTGGAGTGGATCTTTCCCCAGCTGGGGAAATAGATTTGTGTCCCCCTGAAAGGGGGAAAGGACCCGCTTGCGGGTAGGGGGTCCAACGCTCAGTGTGAGACCCCATCACCATTGCGCTGAAGCGCAACGGTCCCCCTCCCCTTTTAGGGGAGGATAACTATGAGCGACAAACGATGAACTAGGAACTGTGAACATATAAACAGAGAGGGGAACCCTATGAAACTGATTACCTGGAATGTTAACGGCCTGCGGGCCTGCATGAACAAGGGCTTTGCTGATTTCATGCAACAGGCGGATGCGGATATCTTCTGCATCCAGGAAACGAAGATGCAGCGGGAGCAGTCCACCTTTGAATTTCCCGGCTACCATGAATACTGGAACAGTGCGGTGAAAAAGGGCTATTCCGGGACTGCTATCTTCACGAAGGAAGAACCGGAAAACGTCACCTATGGCCTGGGCATCGAGGAACACGACCAGGAAGGCCGGGTCATTACGGCCGAATACCCGGGCTTCATCCTGGTGAACGTGTATACCCCCAACTCCCAGCGGGGGCTGGTACGCCTGGATTATCGGGAAAAATGGGAGGATGCCTTCCAGGACTATGTGAGCCGGCTGGCGGAGAAGAAGCCGGTGATCGTGTGCGGGGACCTGAACGTGGCCGCACAGCCCATCGACCTGAAGAACCCGGACAGCAATCACAAGAACGCCGGGTTCAGCGATCAGGAACGGGCCAAGTTCCAACAGTTCCTGCAGCACGGGTTTGTGGATTCCTTCCGCAGCCTGTATCCGGATCGGGAAGGGGCCTACACCTGGTGGTCCTATATGTTCAAGGCACGGGAACGGAATGCCGGATGGCGCATCGACTACTTCCTGGTCAGTGCAAACGGAAAGGAACACATCCAGGACGTGGTCATCCACAACGAAATCTTCGGCAGCGACCACTGCCCGGTGGAGCTGGACTGGAAGGAATGAAACGAGATGTCAGAAGTTAGAGCGCTCGCTGACGCTCGCTTTGAGACGTCAGCTTGCCTGGCGATAAAGCCGTACTGTCGTGAGTTTCAGCTCGAACAAGCTGATATCTGGCATCTTGAAGCCCGTCAGGGCGCTCTGACATCTTAGCAAGGAGGTCTCTCATCATGGAAGGTGCATTCATTGGCGATATTGTGGGTTCCAAATATGAATGGCGGAATTATAGGCATAAGGCGTTTCCTCTGTTTTCCCAGGGGTGCCGGGCCACGGACGATTCCCTTATGACCCTGGCCGTGGCCCGGGCCTTTGCTGCCGCCAAAGCCCAGGGCAAGCTGCTGGAGCGCCATACAGTCCTGCCGCTTTTGGCCAGGGAAATGCGGGCTTTGGGGCAGAAGTATCCGGATGCCGGGTTCGGCGGCAAATTCCGTTACTGGCTGTTCCACCCCGAAATGGGGGCCTACGGAAGCTTCGGAAACGGAGCCGCCATGCGGGTGTCCCCGGCTGGCTGGTACGGACGGACTCTGGCGGAAGCCCGGCAGCTGGCCATTTTGACCTGTGAAGTGAGCCACAACCATCCCGAAAGCTATCGGGCGGCCCAGGCTGTGGCCGGGGCCATTTTCCTGGCCCGGCAGAAAAAAAGCAAAGAAGAGATTCGGGAGTATCTGAAACCTTTTTATGATCTTTCCTTCACCGTCGAAGGGATCCGGGATACCTACCAGGGGGATGCCACCTGCCAGAACTCCGTACCCCAGGCCCTGGTGAGCTTCCTGGACAGCAGCAGTTTTGAAGATGCCCTGCGCAATGCTGTTTCTCTGGGAGGGGACAGCGATACCCTGGCGGCCATTGCCGGCAGCATCGCTGAACCGTTTTATGGGATTCCGGAAGAAATTTTGGAAGAGGGACGGAAATTCTATCTGCCGGAAATGAAGAATGCTGTGGATAAAGAATGAGTGAGCAGGTGCTGCTCTTATAAAGTGTCCATACTTATGGGTACAGTATCACCAGGCACTAGCCACTAACCACTAACCACCAAAAAGGAGCTGTTAAGAAATGAATCTTCATTTCTTAACAGCTCCTTTTTTGTTCTTTACCAAGCACTACTCACTATCCCCCAGCCACCGAAAAAGGAGGCTGTGATTTTTTCACACCCCCTTTTTCTTACGTGAATTCCTTTACAATCTTAATATATTCCTGGGCGTGGAAGGGGAGATAGCCGTTTTTCCGGTAGGCAGCTACGAAAGTCACGGTGGTGCTGGGATCGCCTACGGAGAACAGAGCCAGCTGGCTCCGGTCGGGGATGTATTTCAGATGGGTCTCGGTGATGAAGGTGAACCCATACCCCCGAGCGGCCAGCTCCGCCTCGGCCTGGATATTCTTGGTTTCCAGGATGATCCGGGGCTCCAGGTGCTGCTGCCGGAACAGCCGGTCTACCACCTGCCGGGTCCGCTGGCTGGGATTCTGGAGGATGAACCCCTGGTCTTTCAGCAGCTTCAGGTCCATGTGGGGATACCGGCAGTCTTTCTTTTTCCGGCCGAAACGGGTGAATTCGCTGTCTTTGTTCATCACCAGCACCACTTCCTCTCGGCTGATTACCGTGGTGGCCAGCCCGGGTTCCGGGTCCAGGTAGTTGAAAAAGGCCAGGTCAATGTCCCCTTCTAGCAACAGCTTTACCAGATGCTCGGAATTGGCCTCGTGGACATCGATCCGCACATTGGGATACCGGTCGTGGAAAATGGGCAGGGTCACCGGCAGCATGTAGGTGCCCCGCATGGTGGGGAACCCGATCTTCAGGTACCCTTCGTTGTTCTTGATGATGTCGCCCATTTCCTGATCCAGGGCCCGTTTGGCTTCCAGGATCTCCCGGGCCCGCTGGAGGTATCGCTCTCCGGCGTAGGTGGGCTGGTACCGGTTTCCCAGGCGCTGGAACAGGGGCTGGTGGAGCTCCGTTTCCAGGGCCTTGAGGAATTTGGACAGGGTGGGCTGGGTGAGATGGAGGGCCTCGGCGGCCCGGGTGATGTTCTGGTGCCGGGCAATGGCCAGCACATAGGTGAGTTCTTTGAAGTCCATGGCATGCTCCTGAGTTTTTCTTTGATTATACCGTAAATTATGGTAAAAATCTATGGTAAACATGGATTCTATGAATTGCATCTATTTTACGGAAAATGAAAAAGTACAGCTTCTGCCGGATCGTGGCCGGAACTGTTTTACAATCCATGGAAATCAAACAACGGACAGTCTGGAAACTGTTTCCTCATTTCCAGAATGTCCGTCTTTTTTCGCCCCAAACCATGAATTTAATTTATGATAAAACAGTAAAAGATGAATTTAACCTATTCTGATAATTCTGGTACCATAAATCCATGAAAAGAATCTAAGGTTCGGAAAGAAGCCAAGGAGGGTTACACCATGGAAAAAGTATACAAATTACCGGTCACGCTGCTGCGGGGAGGTACCAGCAAGGGGGTCTATCTGCTGGAAAAAGATCTGCCAGCCAACCGGAAGGAATGGGACGGGCTGCTGCTGCGGCTTATGGGCAGCCCGGACAAAAAACAGATTGATGGGCTGGGGGGCAGCCAGTCGGTGACCAGCAAAGTGGCCATCTTGCGGAAGTCGGACCGGCCTGATGCGGATGTGGACTATACCTTCGCTCAGGTGTCCGTGGATAAGGCTGTGGTCAGCTATGGAGGCAACTGTGGGAATATCTCCTCCGGGGTGGGCCCCTTCGCCATCGAAAAGAAACTGGTGCCCGCCCTGGAAGGGAGCACCCTGGTGCGGATCTACAACACCAACACCGGTAAGGTGATCCAGGAAGAGGTTCCTACTGCAAACGGCCAGGTCCTCTACGACGGAGATTTCGGGATTGCCGGGGTGCCCGGAACGGCGGCACCGCTCAAGCTGAAATTCGTGGATCCGGCAGGGACTCTGGGGAAAGGGCTGCTGCCCACTGGCAATGCTGTGGATTTGCTGGAAGTACCCGGTCATGGCTCGACGAAAGTTTCCCTGGTGGATGCGGCCAATCCCCTGGTGTTCGTGAAAGCGTCGGATCTGGGGCTTACGGGAACGGAACTCCCGGAAGCCATCAACGGGGATCCGGAGCTGCTCCGACTGCTGGAAACCATCCGGGGACTGGCGGCCATGAAGCTGGGGCTGTGCAGTACACCGGAAGAAGCAGCCTGGGTTACCCCGGGGTTGCCTAAAATGACACTGGTGGCCCCGCCGGCAGACTATACGACTTCCTCTGGAGAAGCTGTAAAGGGTGATCAGGTGGACCTGGTGGCCCGGATGATGTCCATGCAGAAGACCCATCCCAGCTATGCCATGACAGGTGCCATGTGCACCGCGGCGGCTGCGGCGGTTCCTGGTACCCTGGTCCAGCAGGTGCTCCGTCCCGGCTGTAATCTCCAGAACATCCGGATCGGCCACCCGGGAGGCATCCTGCCCTGTGGGGTGGATCCGGAAGGGGAGGGACCGGTGCCCAGCATCCGGGACACCTTCGGCTATCGCACTGCCAATCTGCTGCTGGAAGGCCTGGCTCGGGTACGGGTCTGAGCCCTGAGGAAAGGAGAACGTACTATGGATTTCCGTATCATCTCGCTACTGGTGCTGGCCCTGGTGGTCGCCATCGGCTTCATTAAAAAAATCAATATCGGCTTCTTTTCCATCGGAGCCGCGTTCCTCTTGGGCATGGCCGGAGGCGTACCGGTAAAGGCCATTGTGGGGGGCTTTTCCAGCTCCATGTTCGTCACCCTGGTGGGGGTCACCTTCCTGTTCGGCATGGCCTCTGCCAACGGCACGCTGGACCTGTTTTCCAAAAAGGTGGTAGCCCTGGTGGGGAAACGGACCTATCTGATCCCCATCCTGATGTTCGTGCTCAGTGCCTTTATTTCCGCCATCGGGCCCGGGCACATCGCTGCTGGCATCCTGATGACTACCTTTGCGGTGTACCTGGCCTTTGAACTGAAAATTAATCCCATGGCCACCGCCTTGTACGCCAAGTTGGGAGCTAACGCTGGCTGCGCATCCCCCTTGTCCCTTACCGGGATCCTGGCCCGGAACCTGTCGGAACCCTATGGAATCAGCGGTTTCGGCCTCCACCTGTTCCTCACCACCCTCCTGTCCGGGTTCGTGTTCACCCTCATCGTCTACTTGCTGTACAAAGGGTACAAGGTCAGCGGGGACAACCCTCTGAAACTGTCCGACATACCCGTCTTCAACCGGGAACAGAAAATCACCATGGCCGCCATCGCCGTGATGGTCATCTTCTGCATCGGCTTCAAGATGGATACCGGCCTGTTTGCCTTTGTGGCCGCAGCGGTTCTGATCCTCTTGAAATGTGCGGACGAAAAACAGGCCATCCGCCAGATTCCCTGGGGCACTCTGATGATGATCTGCGGGGTAGGGGTACTGGTCAGCGTCATCACCAAACTGGGGGGCGTGAAACTAGTGTCTGACTTTCTGGCCTCCCTGATGACCTCTGCCACGGCAGTCCCCATTATGGCTGCTACCAGCGGGATCCTGTCGTGGGTCAGCTCCACCACAGGGGTGGTGATGCCCGCCCTGTATCCCATTGCTCATCAGATCACCGGGAATTTCGGTGGCAGCGTCAGCTATGTGGAACTGATATCCGCCATTACGGCTACTTCTTTTGCAGCGGCCATCAGTCCTTTGTCCACCGGCGGCGCCATCATCATGTCCTCCTATTCGGCGGCCCGGGAAACCACTACGTATGAAATGAATAAAATGTTCAAGACCCTGTTCCTGCTCAGCGTGGCCAATGTAGGGGTTAACGTGATCCTTGCAACCCTCCATGTATTTGGTCTGGGAGGCCTGTTCCAGTAATCTGTCAATGAGGTGAATGAAATGGAATTGTACAAAAACGGAGCCTATCTGCTCAACGGCCGGGAACTGTTTCCGGAAGAAAATAAAGCCATCGCCCAGGCTGGGATCGGGCGGCCTCTGGACCGGGAATCCGCCCGGCAGGGGACTATCGCCTGGAACATCCTCCAGAGCCACAACACCAGTGGGAATCCGAAGAAGCTGAAGATCCGCTACGATGCCCTGACTTCCCATGATCTGACCTATGTGGGGATCATCCAGACGGCTCGAGCCTCTGGCATGGATCATTTTCCCATGCCCTATGTGCTCACCTGCTGCCACAATTCCCTGTGTGCAGTAGGAGGCACAATCAACGAAGACGACCATCTCTTCGGGCTCACCGCAGCCAAAAAGTACGGGGGCATTTACGTACCGCCTCATGTGGCAGTGATTCACCAGTATATGCGGGAAAGACACGCCGGCTGCGGGAAGATGATCCTGGGATCCGATTCCCACACCCGCTATGGGGCCCTGGGCACCATGGCCGTGGGAGAAGGGGGCGGAGAATTGGACAAGCAGATCCTGGGGGATACCTGGGATACGGATTATCCGGAGGTGGTGGCTGTGTACCTTACCGGCCGTCCCCAGCCCTGGGTAGGCCCCCAGGATATCGCCCTGGCTCTGTGCCGGGCCGTATTCCAGAATGGCTATGTGAAGAACAAGGTGATGGAATTCGTGGGTCCGGGGGTTTCCTCCATGACCACCGATTACCGGAATGCGGTGGATGTGATGACCACGGAAACCACCTGTCTGTCCTCTATCTGGCGGACGGATGAGGACACCCGGATCTTTTTGCAGGAACATGGCCGGGAAGAGGAGTACAGAGAACTGAACCCGGGGCCCGTGGCCTATTATGATGGGTGCATCACGCTGGATCTGTCCACGGTGAAGCCCATGATTGCCCTGCCCTTCCATCCCTCCAACGCCTATACCATCGATGAATTGAACGCCAACCTGGAAGACATCCTCCGGGAGACGGAAAAGAAAGCGGCAGAAGTGGCCCGGGGCCGGGCGTCCTACACTCTTACCGACAAAATCCGGGATGGGAAGCTCCAGGTCCAGCAGGGGGTCATCGGAGGCTGCTCCGGCGGCAACTATTCCAATGTGGCGGAAGCGGCCGCCCTGCTCCGGGGCCGGTCCATGGGCAGCGGGGAATTCGCTCTGAACGTGTATCCTTCTTCCCTGCCGGTGTATATGGATTTAATGAAGAAAGGGATGCTGGGTGACCTGATGGCTGCCGGGGCTGTGGTGAAGACAGCCTTCTGCGGACCCTGCTTCGGTGCAGGGGATACTCCGGGGAACAACGGACTGTCCATCCGGCACAATACCCGGAACTTTCCCAACCGGGAGGGGTCCAAGCTGGGCCAGGGACAGATGGCCGCCGTGGCGCTCATGGATGCCCGGAGCATTGCCGCTACCGCCGCCAACGGAGGTATCCTTACCTCCGCGGAAGAATTCGCTGACGTGTTCGGGAAGGTGCCTGCCTATCACTTTGATGACAGCGCCTACAAGGCTCGGGTATACGACGGGTTCGGGAAGCCAGAACCGGAAGAAAAACTGTTCTACGGCCCCAACATCAAAGACTGGCCGGAAATGCCTGCCTTGGGAGACAACGTGCTGCTCCAGGTGTGTTCCAAGATCCTGGATCCGGTGACCACCACTGACGAACTGATCCCGTCCGGGGAGACTTCGTCCTACCGATCCAATCCCTTGGGGCTGGCTGAATTCACCCTGAGCCGCCGGGATCCGGAGTATGTGGAACGGACCAAGGCGGTAAAGGAGCTGGAACTGGCCCGGGAAGCAGGAAAGGATCTGCCGGAACTGGCAGAGGTATTGGAACGGATCCAGGTGCTGCCTGGCAGCCCTACCCTGGCCAATACGGAAATCGGATCCCTGGTGTACGCCACCCGGCCCGGGGATGGATCTGCCCGAGAACAAGCTGCCAGCTGCCAGCGGGTGATCGGAGGTCTGGCCAACATCACCCAGGATTACGCTACCAAGCGGTATCGGAGCAATGTAATCAACTGGGGTATGCTGCCACTGCACCTGAAAGGGGATCCTGTGGATTTTGAGGTGGGAGACTGGATCTATCTGCCGGAAATCCGGAAGGCCCTGGAAGGGGACCTGGAAAATATCCGGGGCTATGTGGTGAAAAAAGTAGGCCCTGTGGCCATTGACCTGTACTGCAAGCCCCTGACGGAGGAGGAAAAGAATATCATCCTGGACGGGTGCCTGATTAATTACAACCGGAAGAAACGATGAAGGGAAATAAGACGACAGGCCGGACCATTTGGTCCGGCCTGTCGTCTTATTATTCAAAAGCCAGCTGTGTTACGCAACTGGCTTTTTCTTCATTCCCGCCAATACAAACAGCACCAGAGCCGCACAGAACGACACCAGAGCCGTCACCTGGGCACTTTTCAATCCCCACAGCATGGGCTGTACATAGTCTCCCCGGAGAAATTCCAGGAAGAACCGGAGCACGCTGTAGAGCATGACGTACAGGCAGCAGGGCTGCCCTTTTTTGGGCCGGGTGGTCTGGAACAGCAGCAGGACAGCAAACAGAATCACATCGATCTGTCCTTCCCAGACTTCTGCCGGCCACAGGGGCTGGGTCCCATAAGTGCTGCGGGCCAGGGTGCCTGCCGGGTATAAAATGCCGAAGTCTCCGCCGGTGGGCGCCCCAAAAGCGTCTCCGTTCAGCAGGTTGGCCATGCGGCCGATGCTCTGGCCGATGAAAAGGGCCGGGCAGATCACGTCCAGCATCTCGATCCAGTTTACCTTATGTCGCCAGCAATAGAAGGCACCGGCAGCGACACCCCCCAGGATGCCCCCCTGGATGGCCATACCTCCCTGCCACACGAAAGGGATTTCCAGCAGGTGATCGCTGTAGTAACCCCAGTCGAAGAAGAATACATCCCACAGACGGGCTCCTACCAGGCCGGCGAATCCGCCATAGATGCCGATGTCGGGCAGCAGCTTTTCCCAGCCCCGGCCATCCCGCCAGGCCAGGAAGTAGGCTACAGAAGTAGCCATGAAAATAGCCATGCACAGCATGAGCCCATACATACGGATGGGGAAGTCCCCGATGAAAAACAGATATTGATGCACAGTAAAGTCCTTTCTTACACTTATAAGAGTCACTAGTCACTAGTCGACAGCCAAAGGAGAAAATTTGCTGAAGCAAATTGTAAAGGATTTCCAACCTGCCAGCTATAGCTGGCTTCCTTTGGCTGGTGACTGTGGACGAATGACTAGTGACTGATCAGGGATTGACTCGTCAATCCCTGATCTTCACCAGCCTGAAATCCACGTAATCGGCGGCCACCAGGCGGTATTGGGTACCGTCCCGTACGCCCTGGAACAGGTTCAGGAAGTGGGCCGCATCCCCGTGCACATGGCCGTAGATGCACTGCTCCACGCCGTATTCCTTGCACAGCTCTGTGAAGCCCGTGACTTCGTCCGGATGGTACAGCGGGGGATAGTGGAGGGCGGCGATGAGGTGTTTCGCTCCGGTTGCTCTGGCCCCCTCCAGGCTGCGTCCCAGCCGCTGGCATTCCCGGTCGTAGATCAGCTGGTCGTGCTCGCTGAAACCCTTCATGCTGGGCAGGTTCCAGCCCCGGGTGCCGCACAGGGCCACATCCCCGGTCTGGTAGAACGTATTGTGGAGGAAATGGACCCGGGGCAGGGCCTCCTCCATTTTTTTCAAAGAGGTCCACCAGTAGTCGTGGTTCCCTTTCAGGATCACCAGTTCTCCCGGCAGGTCCTGCAGGACCCCCAGGTCTTTTGCCACGGCGTCGGGCAGCTCCATGGACCAGGAGGTGTCGCCTACCAGCAGCACTGTGTCGCCGTCCTTCACCGTCTGTTTCCAGTATTCCAGTACCTTCTCCCGATGATTCAGCCATTGTTCTCCGAATACTTCCATGGGTTTCGTGGGAGGTTCTCCGGAAAAATGCAAGTCTCCCATGGCATAGATTGCCATAGTTCCCACTCCTTCCTGCGTTGACTTTATAAGTTGTGAAATATATAATGATTCTATTACACATGATAAAAACCACTGTAATACACATATGTTACTGAATCCCGGCAACTTATGCAAGGTGTTTCAGGTGGGTTTTCTCAATAGGAGGTATGTTCATGTTCGAGGAAAAGTATGAACCGCATGAGATCGAAGCCCGGTGGCAGAAGTACTGGGCAGACCACAAGACCTACAAGGTGGAGAACGATGATCCCCGGCCCAAATCCTATGTGCTGGAAATGTTCCCCTATCCGTCCGGTAATCTGCACATGGGGCATGTGCGGAACTACTCCATCGGGGATGTAGTGGCCCGCTTCCGCACCATGCGGGGCTTCAACGTGCTGCACCCCATCGGCTTCGACTCCTTCGGGATGCCGGCTGAAAATGCGGCCATCAAGCACCATATCCCGCCTGCCAAATGGACCATGGAAAATATCGCCAACATGACCCGGCAGCTGAAGGAACTGGGGCTTTCCTACGATTGGGACCGTCAGGTGACCACCTGCAAGGAAGAATACTACAAATGGACCCAGTGGTTCTTTGAACTGATGTACAAACGGGGCCTGGCCGTGAAGAAGGAAGCTTCCGTGAACTGGTGCAATACCTGCGGGACTGTACTGGCCAACGAACAGGTGGAAGACGGCAAATGCTGGCGCTGCCATCAGCCTGTAGAGAAAAAACAGCTGAGCCAGTGGTTCTTCAAGATCACCGACTATGCCGAACAGTTGCTGGATGACCTGGACAAGCTGAAGGGCTGGCCTGATCGGGTCAAGACCATGCAGCGCAACTGGATCGGCCGCAGCGAAGGCCTGGAATTCGGCTTCGACGTACCCAGCCTGCACAAGAAACTGATGGTGTACACCACCCGTCCGGATACCATCTATGGCGTCACCTTCGTGGTTATTCCGCCGGAACATCCCATGGTGGAGGAATTGCTGAAGGACAACCCGAAGAAAGTAGAACTGGAAGCCTTCTGCAACAAAGTGAAGAATACCTCCGATATCGAACGGACCTCCAGTGAATCGGAAAAACTGGGCATGTACACCGGGGTAGACTGCATCCATCCCCTGACCGGCGAAAAGGTGCAGATCTGGATCACCAACTATGTACTGGTGGACTACGGGACCGGCGCCGTCATGGGCGTGCCCACCGGCGACCATCGTGACTGGATGTTCGCAACCAAATATGGCATCAGGAAGATCCTGACCCTGCAGCCCAAGGACCATGAACTGAAGCTGGAGGAAATGACCGACGCCTACGAAGACAAGGACGGCGTACTGGTCAACGCCGGTCAGTTCACGGGCATGGAAATGCACAAGGCCATGAAAGCCATCATCGACTACATGGAAGAAAAGGGCCTGGGCAAACGCCGGGTGAACTACCGTCTGCGTGACTGGCTGATCAGCCGGCAGCGGTACTGGGGCTGCCCGATCCCTGTGGTGTACTGCCCTCACTGCGGCGAAGTGCTGGTACCGGAAAAAGACCTGCCGGTGAAGCTGCCCACGGACGTGAAATTCGATGCAGGCGCCAGCTCCCCGCTGGCCACCAGCGAAAGCTTCGTAAACTGCACCTGCCCGAAATGCGGCGGCCCGGCCAAACGGGAACTGGACACCATGGATACCTTCCTGTGCTCTTCCTGGTACTATCTGCGTTATACCGATCCCCATAACGACAAGGCACCGTTCAGCGAAGAGGCTGTGAACCACTGGATGCCGGTAGATCAGTACATCGGCGGCATCGAACACGCCATCCTGCATCTGCTGTATTCCCGGTTCTTCATGAAGGTGCTGCATGACGCCGGTCTGGTAGATGCTGACGAACCCTTCACCAACCTGCTGACCCAGGGCATGGTGATCAAGGACGGGGCCAAGATGAGTAAATCTCTGGGCAACGTGGTGTCTCCGGAAGAAATCGTGGGCAAGTTCGGGGCCGATACCGCCCGTCTGTTCATTATGTTCGCCGCTCCTGTGGAACGGGAACTGGAATGGAGCGACAAGGGTGTGGAAGGATCCTTCCGGTTCCTGAATCGGGTATGGCGCCTGGTGTACCACTTCAAGGATGTACTGGCCAAAAAGGTGACCAGCTACGACACGAAGAACCTGAACGAACAGGACAAGGAACTGCGTCATATCCTCCATACCAGCGTGAAGAAGGTGACCGAGGACATCGACAACCGGTTCAACTTCAACACGGCCATTTCCACGCTCATGGAACTGGTGAATGCCCTGTACGCCTACAAGGACAAGGCCGAAACTGTGAACGACGGGCTGATCTACGAAGCCATCTCCAAGCTGCTGCTGATGCTGGCTCCGTTCACGCCGCACATCACGGAAGAACTGTGGCATGACGCCATGGGCAGTGAGACCAGCATCCACAAGGAAGCCTGGCCCACCTACGATCCGGAAGCCATCAAGGTGGACGAGGTGGAAGTGTTGATCCAGGTGAACGGCAAGGGCAAGGACCGGATCATGACCGCTCCGGATATCAGCCGGGATGAACTGGGCAAACTGGCCCTGGAACAGCCGGAAGTGAAGGCTGCCATCGGAGATAGGAAAGTCCTGAAGGTCATTGCCGTACCGGGACGTCTGGTGAATATCGTAGCAAAATAAGAAATTCGAGACTTAGGGCCTGAGGACCCAAAGGCGCTGTGAAAAATCATTCACAGCGCCTTTATTTCGCTAGCGTCAGCTGGCTTCCATCGGCTAGTGACTAGAGACTAGTGACGGGGTGTGAAAAAGCATTTTTTCACACCCCCTTTTTTCAAACTTGACGGTTTTTTTGCACTTAATGACCTTCTTTTTGCAGGGAGGAAGGAATCCGCTATTCCGTGTCGAATGGGGTGGGTAGACTGTTTCTGCAAAAAGGAGGTTTTATGATGGATCCCTGGGAGAGAAAAAAGTGGCTGGTGGTACTGGGTATCGTGCTCTGCTGTGCTGCAGGCGGCCTGTGGCAGAGCCAGAGCAGGGTCCCTGAAACCACTGCCGGACAGGCGGAGGCACAGGTAGCAGTGCCCCATCCGGAGAAAAAAGCCAGAGCCACCATCTACATCAGCGGAGCGGTGCAGAGTCCGGGTCTGTACCAGGTGGAGCCGGGCATCCGGTACCAGGAGGCCCTGGAGGTGGCGGGAGGCGCCACGGAAGAAGCGGACCTCACCCGGGTGAATCTGGCCAAAAAGTGTAAGGACGGCAGCCAGGTGAACGTACCGTTTTTGAAGAAGGGCAGCCGACGGACCCGTGGAAACAGCGGAACGACACCTGTTTCAGGTGGCAGCGGAGGCGGGTCAGCGGGAGACGAAACCTTTGAGAAGGCTTCTCCAGGCCCTGTCCCTGGGGGAAAAGTGAACCTGAACACGGCGGACGAAGTCCAATTGACCACGATTCCCGGGATCGGGCCTGCCCTGGCCCGGCGGATCATCCAGTACAGACAGCAGAAACCCTTCCAGAAAGTGGAGGACCTGCAGCAGGTATCGGGAATCGGACCGGCCAAATTCCGGCGCCTGGCAGACCAGGTGGAGGTGTAGCATGTCACCTGTACTGGAGGCAGGAGTGGCTTTTGCCGTGGGGATTGCTGCCGGTCTGAGGCAGCCGGTCCCCTGGTGGGCGTGGGGCCTGGCCTCGGGAATCTGCGGGGGAATGCTGCTCTGGCTCTACAGAAGCCAGAAGGGCAGGAACAGCTGGCAGATCGGCTGTTTCCTGCTGATCTTCTGTCTGGGAGGACTGCGGTCTTCCGTGACTACGACGGCCCAGGAGCGGATGGCTCTGCTGGTGGAGCGGAAGGTCCTTCTGACTGGCCGGGTGGTGCCCGGTTCAGTCCGGGAGGAGCGGACTGGTTCTCTTTCTTTCCTGTTGGAGGAAAAACGGGGAAGGGTGCGGGTCTTTGTCCGTAAGGCAGGGAAGTTCCGGCCAAAGCAGGGAACAGTGGAAGTGCAGGGGACATTCCAGGCTCCAGACGGTTTCTACAATCCGGGCACGCCGGCCCCGGAAACCAGGGCGGCCATTGCCGGGGAAGGAGGCAGTCTGGAGACGGTGGGAGGGGACTGCCGGGTGGTGGACAGGGCGCCCGTCTGGCAGGATCGGGTCTTTGCGCTGGGAGAAATCCTGCGCAGCCAGTTGCGCCAGGCCCTGGGTCCTGAGGACAGCGCCCTTCTGGAAGGGATGCTGCTGGGAGGCAGCAGGGGCATACCGGCGGAACGGTTACGGCTTTTTACCCGCTGCGGGCTCAGCCATCTGCTTTCTGTTTCCGGCAGCCATGTAGCCCTGCTTTTGGGCCTTTTTGCCGGAGGAGCGGCTTTCCTGCCGCTGCCCCGGAAGATGGGCGCTCTGCTGGTGGCCCTTCTGCTGGTCTCCTATGGCATCCTGTGCGGCCTGCGGGCCTCTGTGTGCCGGGCCCTGCTTTTGGGGCTGGGTGCCCTGTGGGGCCGGGTGCACCGGAAACGGGCCAGCAGTACGGCCTTCCTGGGTCTGGGATTGCTGCTGCTCCCTGCCTGGCATCCCTGGTGGGTGTGGGATCCGGGATTCCAGCTTTCTTTTGCGGCCGCCGGGGGGCTGCTGCTGCTGCGCCGTCCTGTTGAAGAGAAACTGGCGGTATGGCTGCCTCAGCCTCTGGCCCGGGGCCTTTCTGTACCTCTGGGGGCCCAGATCCTGGGGCTTCCTTTTCTGATCCACCATTTCCACATGCTGTCCCTGGTGTCGCTGCTGGCCAATGTGCTGCTGGTGCCTCTGCTTTCTCTCTGCCTGGCCTTTGGTGCGGCAGGTGCCATGCTGAGTGCCCTGGGGCTTTCCTTTCCGGGGCGGCTGCTGCTGGTGGGGGCAGGGCAGCTGCTGGGGATTTCGCTTTGGGGTGGAGAGTGGCTCGCCCGATTGCCCGGGACCCACTGGGTTTCGGGCCAGGTGCCCCTGTGGGTGTGGCCCCTGTACCTGCTCCTGGTGCTGGCGCTGCTGGAACAGGGCTGGTTCAGACCGGAGCGGCCCCGGCTGCGGCGGGCCGGAATCCTGGCCTCAGGGTTGGCCCTTTGTCTCCTGCTGGTTGCCCACCATTTCCGGCCCCGGACTTTCTCGGCCTATTTCCTGGACGTGGGACAGGGGGATTGTGCTGTGGTGGTCACCCCGGAGCGGCAGGTCTTTGTGTTCGATACAGGGGGACTCAGCGGGCATTTTGATCCCGGAGAAAAAATTTTGGTGCCGTTTTTGCGCTACCTGGGGACGGATCAGGTAGATGCTGTTTTCCTCAGCCACGGGCACCATGACCATGCAGGAGGACTGGCGGGACTCCTGCGCTGGATGCCGGTTGCGGCCATCTATCTGCCTCTGGAAAATCCTAGTAAAGACGTAGAAAAAGCGTTACATCTGGTACAAAGAAAGAACACCAGCAAAATTGTATACAAAATGCAAACAAACCAGAAAATAGGCAAAAAAAAGAGTATAATAAAAATCGTAGAAGCACCGAAGTTGGAAGAGAAAGGAGGAACAGGGAACGAGAACTCTGCCATCGTACGTATGAGCTGTGATGGCCACAGTTTTCTCTTTACCGGGGATGCTCCGGCGGAAGTGGAGGAACTGGCGGCCCAAAAGCCCATCCAGAGTGATGTGCTCAAGGTATCCCATCACGGTTCCAGGACTTCTTCGTCGGAAGTCTTCCTGAAGACTGTACGGCCGCGTCTGGCCGTGGTATCCGCCGGCAGGCGGAATTCCTTCGGTCATCCCCATAGGGAGACAATTGAGAAACTGGAGACTCATAAGATTCCCCTGGTCCGAACGGATCAGGTGGGCGCAGTGAAAATCGTTTTTGACGGAGCTACCCCAATATGGTATAGTTATCGTTGGCAACGAGATTCTTTCTAGGAGTGGGTCTATTGTGAACTATACGGCAGATGTATTTCTGGAAAATCTGCGGAAAAATCCAGCGTGTCCTCATGTTGTCATTGCCTGGGGAGAGGAGGAATATTACAAGAAGACCATTCAGAAGGCCTTTCGCCAGAAAGCGTTCGCTTCCGGAGAAGAGCCCACGGAATGGGACTTTCAGGGGGACTTTGCGCTGAATGCTCTGGAGGAAGCCACCAACAGCATGCCTTTTTTTGGCGGAGGGAACTGGATCGTCATCGAAGATCCCAGGCTCCTGACCGATAAGGAAAAGGCTGGCAGCCAAAAAACGGGTGCAAAAGGGAAAAAGAAGAAAACGGCTCCCATCCAGCAGTTCATTACACTGCTGACGGATATGCCAGAGTATTCTTTTTTGATCTGTCTTTGCAGTAAGTTAGATAAAAGGCAAAGCTTTTATAAGATCATGAGCCAAAAAGTTCCGATCGTGGAATGCAGTCCTTTGCGTCCCTACCAGCTGCAGCCCTGGCTGCGGCAGCAGGCAGATCGGTATGGTGCCCGTTTTACACCGGAGGCTATGAGCCTGATCATGGAGTACGTATCGGCGACGGATACAGCGCCGCTGCTGTTCCTGCAGCAGGAAATCAGCAAGATCGCCCTGTATGCAGGAGAGCGGAAGCTCTGGCAGGCGCAGGATGTTGGACAGATGTTTTCTCAATTGCCAGAGATTTCGGGTTTTGCTCTTGGGAACGCAGTAGAAGAGAGAAAATTGGGAAAAGTTCTCCTTTTATTGGCAGAAGAGAAAAAGAACAGTGGCAGCGATGGCTTTTACAACCTGACCCTGCGGCTGGTCTCCTCTCTGCGGCGGATGCTCCAAGTAAAGGAACTGATGGAAAAAGGTGCTCGACAGGAGACCATTGCGTCGACTCTGAAAATGCATCCTTATGCGGTTAAGATGGCCATGCAGCACAGCAATCATTTTTCACGTGAATCCTTACAAACATGCATGGTAGAACTGGCTCGGATGACAGCTGAATCCCGAAAGAGCGGACGTACCTGGTCCCGCCTGGAAGAAATTTTGGTCAAACTGGTCTCTGAAAGGGAAAAAATTCCATATGGTATTTGAAGGAGGATTAAGGGAATGTTTGCATTAAACTCTTACCAAACCTTGGCTGTTGGTATCTTACTGTACTACCTGGGCAAATGGCTCAAATCGAAAATCAAATTTTTCCAGACCTACTGTATCCCTAACCCGGTTATCGGCGGTGTGCTGTTCGCACTGATCAACCTGGCCCTGTTCGAGGCAGGTACCGGTGCCATCAAACTGGATACGGTACAGCAGAGCTTCTTCATGAATATGTTCTTCACCAGTGTTGGGTTCAGTGCCAGCTATGCACTGCTGAAAAAGGGCGGCCGTGACGTCCTGATCCTGACCATCATCTGTGCCATCCTGATTACCTGCCAGGATATCATCGGTGTAGCCCTGGCCAAGGTTACGGGTCTGCAACCGCTGCTGGGCCTGTGCGCCGGTTCCATTCCTCTGGTAGGGGGGCACGGTACCTCCGGCGCCTTTGGTCCTATGCTGGAAGGCATTGGCGTTGAACGGGCCACCACCGTGGCCATTGCCATGGCTACCTTCGGCCTGATCTCCGGGTCTCTGATGGGCGGTCCGGTGGCACACCGTCTGCTGGAAAAATACCATCTGCATAGCACCAAGGAAGATCAGGAAGGGGCCAACGAAAAGGCACAGAGCATGGAAGAAAATGCCACTCTGGCCATGACTCCTGAAAACTTCATGCTGGCCACCGGCGAAATCCTGGTTGCTATGGGTATCGGCACCATCGTCAGCAAGTTCTTCACCAGCGTTGGTCTCACGTTCCCCGGATACATCGGTTCCATGATCATCGCTGCCATCATCCGCAATGTCTCTGACCACGCCCAGGGCGGTCTGCCTGTTCCCATGCAGGAAATCGGTACGGTTGGGGATGTGGGTCTGAACATCTTCCTGAGCCTGGCTATGATGAGCCTGCGGATCTGGGAACTGTTCGACATTGCCGGCCCTCTGGCCATCATTGCTGCAGTACAGGTTGTTTTCATGGTGCTGTACACCACCTTTGTGGTATTCAATGCCATGGGCAAGGACTACGATGCAGCTGTTGAAGTCTCTGCTGTATGCGGGTTCGGTATGGGCGCAACCCCCAATGCCATGGCCAACATGAGTGCCATTACGGCCAACTATGGTCCGGCTCCCCGGGCATTCTTCGCCGTACCGCTGGTAGGGGCCATGTTTGTGGACTTCTGCAACTCCGGTATCCTGATGATCTTCATCAATATGTTCAAATAAGCTGTTTGCAGATTTTCAAAAAGGACTGTCGCCAAAGCGGCAGTCCTTTTTCGATAGGAAAAAAGCGCCGCTTCACTGCGACGCTTTTTTCAGCTTCCGTTCTTCGTCAATATCCAGGTTGGGCTGGGTGAATCCCCGACCGAATACGTTGTTGGCATCCTGGATGGTGACAAAGGCCATGGGATCCACTTCTTTGATGATCTTTTCCAGGTGGGCCAGCTGGGTCAGCTTGACCACCACCAGTAAAATCTCCAGAGGTTTCCGGGTGTATCCGCCTTCTCCGTGAAGAATGGTGATGCCCCGATTCACCTCGTTCATGACCCGCTGGCCGATTTCCTCGGCATGGGTAGAGACGATGATCACCTGCTTCTTGTAGTCAAAGCCCACCATGAACACGTTGGTGGCCTGAAACGTAATAAAAAACAAGACCATACTGTACAGCACCGGGGTAAGGCCCAGGAATACCACAGCAGCCAGCATGACGCAGGTGTCGAACAGGAAGTTGGTGGTGCTCACGGAGATGTTGTAGTATTTTTTGGTTAAAAATCCGATAATGTCCACGCCTCCGGTGGAGGATTCGGACCGGTACACCAGGGCCCCGCCCAGGCCACCCAGGACCCCGCCGGCAATGCAGCACAGCAGCTGATCAGGGATGTTTACATAGTTCTGCACGAAAGCAGTGCCGTCCAGCGCTGCGGAAAACAGCACCGTGCCGATGACGCTGTCGATGAAGAACTGATGGCTCATGTATTTCCACGCCACATAGAACAGCGGGATGTTGAAAATGAAACTGGTGATGCCTGGGGGCCATCCCGTCAGGTAATACAGGATGATGGAGACCCCGGAGATGCCGCCGGACAGGAATCGGTGCTGGACAAAGAACCCATTGATGGCGATGGCCATCAACAGGCATCCCAGAGCCGTCATGATATAACGGATGGCGAGTTTTTTCATAGGCAGGACCTCCTCAGCAGCATGTTCCCTTTATTGTAACATCTTTTTACCAGGGTTGACAGAAATTTATGATACTAGAACGTTCGATGAAAAATCTTCAAAAAATGTTCATAAAGATTTCCTCAACCTATTGCGATACAGGCGTTTTCACGATACAATAATATGGATACAGAATACATTTCGTTTTGAGGGGAACATTCCAAAGGCAGGAGGCGGAAAGGCATGGAACGGACGGCCTATGGCAAGATCAACCTGGGACTCAGGGTATTGGGCAAACGCCCTGATGGGTACCATGAAGTGGATATGATCCTGCAATCCATTTCCCTGGCAGATACCATTACTTTTACCCCGGCTCCAGAGTTCAGTCTGGAAACAGACAGGCCGGATCTGCCCTGTGATGACAGCAACCTGATGGTGAAGGCGGCCCGGGCCTTTGCCCGGGCCACCGGCCGGACCATTGACTATCACCTGGCCTGTACCAAGCGGATCTTCCTGGCTGCCGGGCTGGCGGGAGGAAGCACTGATGCAGCGGCCGTGCTGCGGGGACTCAATGATCTTTGCGGCAGTCCCCTGGACCGGGCCGGATTGGAACGGTTGGGCGCCACCATTGGCAGTGACGTTCCTTTCTGCGTCTATGGAGGTACCCAGCGGGGCAGAGGCCGGGGAGAGCAGATGACGGTGCTGCCGGCGGCTCCGCTTTTGTGGCTGGTGCTGGTAAAGCCTCGGGAACTGGGCGTTTCCACGGCCTGGGTCTATGGGGAAATCGATAAAGCCACGGACCGGGAGCCGGTGGACCTGGATGGACTGGAGGAATCCCTGCGCCAGGGTGATCGGAAACGGTTGCTGGCTCTCATGGCCAACGACCTGGAACTGGTGACCCTGAAGGCCCATCCGGAACTTCAGGCCCTGAAAGAAGCCATTGCAGCCCAGGGAGCCGAAAAGGTGCTCATGAGCGGCAGCGGCCCCACGCTGTTTGGAATTTTTGCAAGCCGGGAAAAAGCCCGACAGGCGGCTGATCGGCTCCGGGATAGAGAGAGAGATGCACAGATCAAAATCGCACATACAGTGCAGGAGGAGTAGAGCAACATGGTGCAGCATTTAAAACAGATTCCGTTGGACAGTTACAGACCTTTACGGGACGTGGTAGTGGATAACCTTCGCCAGGCCATCGTCAGCGGGCAATTTCCGGCCGGTATGCGGCTGATGGAACTGCAGCTGGCAGAAGAGATGGGGGTCAGCCGGACTCCGGTGCGGGAAGCCATCCGTAAGATGGAACTGGAGGGCCTGGTGGTGATGATCCCCCGTCGGGGTGCCTACGTGGCCGATATTTCCATCAAGGACATCAACGAGGTGTATGAAATCCGTACGGCTTTGGATGTATTGGCTGCCGGCCTGGCTGCGGAACGGATCGATGATAACGAAATCAGGGAGATGAAGGAGCTGCTGGATGCGGATAAACCGCTGGTGGCGGCCAAGGATTATCCTCGGATCATCGAAAACGATACGGCCTTCCATGATGTCATTTACAAGGCCAGCCGGAACAAGCGGTGCATGAATATCATCAGCAACCTGCGGGAACAGATCACGGCCATCCGTGGCCGGTCCATGCCGTACCCTGGTCGGCTGGATGATATGATCAAGGAACACGAGAACATTTACGAAGCCATTGCCCAGCGGAGTGTGGATAAGGCCCAGAAGGCCGTGCGCACCCATATGGAAAATGCGGAACGGACCCTGCTGAAGGTCATTGAAGCCAAGGAAAAGGCTTCCGAAGAGAAACAGAAGAAAGAGGGGAAAGCGTAATGGCAAGAATCAAGCGTCTGGAACGAATCGTAGCGCTCACCAAGGAACTGAATGACCACCCGTTCCAGTTGTTCCCTTTCTCTTATTTTTGTGAGAAATTCACCGTCGCCAAATCCACCCTCAGCGAAGACGTGCAGACTGTGCGCAACGGGCTGGCCGCCTATGACCTGGGGATCATCGAGACGGTGGCCGGAGCCAGTGGCGGAGTGCGTTTCATCCCCTACCATTCTCCGGAGGCGGACAACGAATTTTTGTGGACCCTGGCCAAGAAACTCAATGATCCGTCCCGGCTGCTGCCCGGCGGGATGATTTACATGAACGACCTTCTGTTTACGCCGGACATTTCCACGCGCCTGGGAGAAATCATCATGCAGCGGACCCTGGAACTGAAGCCCGATTACATCATGACGGTGGAAGCCAAGGGGATTTCCCTGGCACTCAGTACAGCCCGGGCCTTCAACATTCCCATGGTCATGGCACGGAAGGAAGCCCGGTTCACAGAGGGCCCTGCCGTGTCCATCAGCTACGTAAGCGGGTCCAGCAAGAAGATCCAGAATATGAGTCTGCCCCGGAAAGCCCTGCCGCCCAAGGCACGGGTCCTGGTGGTGGACGACTTCATGCGGGCCGGCGGAACCGCCAAGGGCATGCAGGAACTGGCCCAGGAAGTGGGGGCCGAAGTGGTGGGCACCTACCTGTTCATTGCCAGCCGGGAACCGGAACAGAAAGTGGTGAAGGACTATGCGGCACTCATGACCCTGAAAGGGGTGGACGATGCTACGAGAGCCATTGACATCGTCCCTGAATTACTGTAAAAAGGAGAACAGAACCCATGACGGAAATGATTCCTCTGGAGACCATTCGGGCCGCCCAGGAACGCCTGGAGAAACTGGTCCACAAAACGCCTCTTGAAAGCAACCATACCTTCAGCCAGATCAGCGGCAGGGAAGTGTACCTGAAACTGGAGAACCTGCAGCGGACAGGGTCTTTCAAGGTACGGGGCGCTTCCAACTGCATCATGACCCTGAGCCAGGAACAGAAAGCCAAGGGGATCATTGCGGCTTCCGCCGGCAACCATGCCCAGGGGGTGGCTTTGGGCAGCCGTATGGCCCATTGCCGGTCCACCGTGGTGATGCCGGAAGGGGCTCCCCTGGCCAAGGCAGAAGCCACCAAGGGCTATGGCGCAGAAGTGGTACTGTTCGGTAAGACCTTTGACGAATCCCTGAAAAAGGCCCAGGAAATCCAGAAAGAAACCGGCGCCTACTTCGTCCATCCCTACGATGACCCGGCGGTGATCGCCGGTCAGGGCACCATCGGTTTGGAAATCCTGGAACAGAATCCCTACATCGAGAGCATCGTGGTACCTGTAGGAGGCGGCGGCCTTCTGGCCGGTATCGCAGCTGCAGTAAAGCAGGTGAACCCCAAGGTGAAGGTGTACGGGGTGCAGACGGAGCAGGCTCCGGCCATGTACCTGTGCAAGAAAGAGGGCAAATGGGTGAGCCACGGTGTGGGTAAGACCATCGCCGACGGAATCGCCGTAGGGCTGCCCGGCAAGCTCACCTGGGAACTGATCAACAAATACGTGGATGATATGGTGCTGGTGAACGAAGAGGACATCTGCGCCGCCATGCTGCTCATGCTGGAACGGGGCAAGATGGTGGTGGAAGGCGCCGGGGCAGCTCCCCTGGCGGCTCTGCTCCACAGCATCGTCCCCGGCAGTGACCGGGCAGCCGCCGTGATCAGCGGCGGGAACATCGACGTGAACACCATCAGCCAGATCATTGAACGGGGACTGGTCCGCACCGGCCGCCGGGTACGGATGGTCACCTGGATGGTGGACCGGCCGGGCGAGCTGCTGAAGTTCGTCAGCCATCTGGAACAGATGAAAATCAACATCCTGTATATCAACCACGACCGGGCCGACCGGTCGGTACCCCTGGGCGTCACCCGGGTGGAACTGGATGTGGAGACCCGGAATGCCCAGCACGCCAAGGAAGTGGCGGATACGCTGCGCAAAGCCGGATATAAGATTGAACTGAGATAATTTGTAGGAGGCATCAGAACCATGTCGGAATTGGCTGCCATTATTTTGGCTGCAGGGAAGGGGACCCGGATGAAATCCAAACTCCCCAAAGTATTGCATAAACTGAGCGGGAAACCCATGCTGGAACATGTGCTGGACGCAGCCGATGAGGCCGGGGCGGACGACAAGATCGTGATCGTGGGCTTCGGCTCCGAAAAGGTCACGGAATTTCTGGGGACCCGGGTCCGGGTGGCCGTACAGGATGAACAGCTGGGTACGGGCCATGCGGTGCTGCAGGCCCGGGATTTGCTGGGCGATACGGAAGGGACTGCGCTGATCCTGTGCGGGGATACGCCGCTCCTGGAAGGGGCGGAACTGAAGAAGTTCTATGAGACCCACCTGAAGAGCGGTGCCGGTGTCAGCGTGCTGACGGCGGAAGCTCCGGACCCCTTCGGCTACGGCCGGATCCTGCGGGACGATGCCGGCCAGGTGACGGGTATCGTGGAAGAAAAGGATGCCACGCCCCAGCAGCGGAAAATCCGGGAAATCAACACCGGCATCTACTGTGTGGAACTGCCCCTGCTGTTCGACCTGCTGGTGAACCTGAAGAACGATAACGCCCAGGGTGAATACTATCTGACGGATATCCTGGCTGAATGCCTGAAGAAGGGCCGCAGGGTGGCCGGTATCAAGACCGGGGACTTTGACATGGTCATGGGCATCAACAGCCGGAGACAGCTGGCCGTGGCCCAGAAGGTCATGAATGCCCGGATCGTGGGTAAGCTCATGGACGAAGGGGTTACCGTCATGGACCCTGACAGCACCTTTGTGGAAAAAGGCGTGAAGGTGGGTCGGGACACTGTACTCTATCCCTTCACCTGGCTGGAAGGGGAAACCGTGATCGGGGAGGACTGTGAAGTAGGTCCTCAGGTGCGGTTCACCAACGTGAAGGTGGGCAATGATACCCATATCCAGTTCGCCTATGCCCATGACTGCCAGGTGGGCAGCGGCGTCCATATGGGGCCCTATGACCATCTGCGGCCCAATACGGTCATCGGCGACAGGGTAAAGATGGGCAACTTCGTGGAAGTGAAGAACTCTACTGTGGGCGTGGGCACCAAACTGCCCCATCTGCAGTACATTGGTGACAGTGATATCGGCAGCGGCGTGAACATGGGCTGCGGCACCATTACTGTGAACTACGACGGAAAAGTGAAGCACCGTACCACCATCGAGGATGATGCTTTCGTGGGATGCAACAGCAATCTGGTTGCTCCTGTGACCATCGGCAGGGGAAGTTATATTGCAGCTGGTTCCACCATTACCAAGGACGTTCCGGAAAATGCATTGGGCGTGGGGCGCAGCCGTCAGGTAAACATTGCCGGCTGGGCAGAAAAATATCGGAACAAAAAATAAAAAGAAGCAGATAAAACAGGAGCCCATAGGGTGCAGCCGGATCGGCTGTCCCTATGGGCTTGTTTCATAATCATCAGGCAGGTGGCTCCCGGCAGCGTCTGGCGCAGGAAAGCCACTGCGTTCCCTTTACAGGGAAGCCCCCAACTGGAAGGCGTCCGGATTGGGAGGGATGTGGTCCATATCCAGATCGTCCGTGTGTTTCAATACAACGTTCCCTGCATTGGTCCATTCCATGCGTTTCATCAGATAGTCGAAATGGGTGAGGAGCGGTTCCGGATGGGCACCGCCTGCAGCCATCAGAAGGACACCGGTTTTCTGGTTTCCGTGCAACTCATCCTTTTCTCCCTCTGCCAATGCCCAGAGACGGTCCATGGCAATTTTCAGCAGGCCGCTGTATGACCAGAAAAACAGCGGTGTAGCAAAAACGATGACCTGGGACTTCCGGTAGGTATGGTAAATCAGATCCATATCGTCGGACTGGGTACAGGGCCGGAGCGTATTCTGGCCTCCGTGAAGGCATCCCAGGCAGGGATGGATCTTCATGTCCCGCAACTGGAAGAACGTAACTTTATGGCCTCTGGATTCCGCTCCGGCTGTAAAAGACCGGATCAGGGAATCGGTGAACCCGTGGGGACGAAAAGATCCGTTTAACACCATAATTTGTTTCATGCAGGCAGTTTCCTCCTTGTGCCATCTCCCTGGGACACTGACCCGGAGAGGGTATTTCTCATGGAATTGGATCCTATGAGGGGCTGTCCATCTATTATAGCCTATGGGGGAGAACGAGAAAAGGAATTTTCCTGACATTTACTTCACTGCCAAAAAGAAGTAAGATGGAAAACAGGAGGCGTGACAGAAATGCATCAATTGAATTGGAAAACCATCATGGTAATTTTGCCGCTGCTGGCCCTGGGGCTGCCGGCTGTAACGGGAGCAGAAGGATCCCTTACGCAGGCAGCCAGCGTCCAGTACCGGGCAGACGGCACTCCATCAAAGGAAGTCTATTCCGGCTATGACCTGGCCGTACAGGATGATACCCTGACGCTGAACCTGAAAGGGAACGCAGAGGGGAATATGGGATGGGTTGTGGAGAACCTGGATCCGGCCCTGCTGAGACTGGATGACCGGACTGTAACCCAGGGCACCGGGGAACAGACAAAGCTGTCCGTAACCAGGCTGCATTTCACGGCCCTGAAGGCAGGGGATGCCATATTCCGGATCAGACAGGACAAGGCAGCCGGAGCAGAGGAACTGGAAGCCCATGTCACCATCAATCAGGAGAAGCAGATCACCAGTGTCCGCTTCACCCGTCCGGGTGCAGCCGCCAGCAAGGAAGCCTCTGCTCGGAAATCTCCGGAGTCTGTCCAGGGAAATCCTTTTCAGGAAACCCATGAAGGGCATTTGATCCGCAATGGTTTTACGGGTGAAGCCTATTCCGACCAAATGGTGCTGCTGCACCTTGATTGGGGGATGACCCGGAAAGACGTGGAAAAACTGGCCAAAAAAATGGACTGCAGGGTGCAGTATTACATGCCCATGCTGAGCATGGCTGCCCTCAAACTGGATAAACCGGTGCAGGATTCCCGGGAAATGCGGAAGATCCTGGATCGATTCAACGGAACCACAGGCGTGATCATGGCGGATGTAGACCGGATCATGCTGCTGGAATGATCCATGATACAGGTCCTGAAGGATATTTCCCTGAAAGGCAGCTGAGGGGAAAGGATAACGAGTTGAGGTGAGGAAATGCTGCTCTTGGAAATCATTGAAGATATCCTGCCCATTATTTTCCTGATGGCGCTGGGATATTTCCTGCGGGAGAAAAAATTCATCAACGATGGCTTAAATGCTAATCTTGCCTTTCTGGTGATGAATATCGCCCTGCCGTCGTCCATTTTCGTTTCTGTGTTGAAAACCCTGGACCTTTCCCGGTTGGGAACACTGAAGGAGCCGCTGCTCCTGGGCGCCGGGGTGCTGGTTGTCTTGTATGCGATCAGTGTCCTTCTTGTGAAAGTTTGCCGGATTCCCCGGGGACGCCGGGGCAGTTTCATCAACGGCATCGTCAATACAAACAGCCTCTTCATCGGTATGCCCTTGAATGCAGCGCTGTTTGGCGATAAAGCCATCTCCTATTTTCTTGTTTTTTATGTGCTGAGTCTGTTTTCCATCTGGACCATTGGTGCCACGCTGGTGGTCAATGACTCCAGTTCTTCCTCGGATGCTGTGGGAGGCTCCTGCTTCCAGCCGAAACGGCTTCTGCAGGCACCGCTGGTGGGAGGTGTGGCGGCTTTCCTGGTCCTTTTACTGGGCATCCAGGTTCCGAAGCCTCTGTTCGCCACATTGAACTATCTGGGCAATATGGTGACAGGATTGTCACTGATCTATATTGGCATCAGTCTTTCGGTGGCCGGACTTTCCAGCATCCGCTTCGACAGGGATACCCTTGTTGCCATGGTCGGTAAATTCGTCCTGAGCCCGGTACTGACGGCTGGGATATTCGGCCTTGCGGCTCTTTTGGGATCGGCCCAGCCGGTGATCGCCAGCCAGACTTTTATCGTGCAGAGTGCTGTGCCCACCCTGGCTGTGCTGCCAATCCTGGCCGAACAGGGCAAGGGTGACGTGGTTTACGCTGCCAACCTGGTCACCATTGGCACGCTGCTGTTTGTGGTGGTGGTGCCGCTGGTCATGCTGCTGGTATCCTAGCAAGACAGGGAAACGAGAAGCGTGCAGAAGGAAGTCCTGGAACAGGCAGGAAATGCCGGTGGAATTTTTTGCAGACGATGGAGTGTGAAAAATAACTCCTTGCCATACAGGGCAATGAGTTGTATACTTTTTAATAGATTTAAATTATAAGCAGTGGGGGTATTAATTGTATGTTGGGTGATAAAACAGGCGAAGACATGGCTATTTTCTCCGGTAACGCCAATCCTGATCTGGCACGGGAAATCGCTGCCTATCTGGGTACCACGGTAGGGGATGCGGTCATTAACCGCTTCAACAACGGTGAAGTACAAGTCATGATCAATGAAAGTGTCCGTGGCAAGGATGTATTTGTCATCCAACCGACCTGCGGACCGGCAGTCAACGATAACGTCATGGAACTGCTGATCATGTGCGATGCTTTCAAGAGAGCCAGCGCACGTCATATCACGGCGGTAGTTCCTTTCTATGGCTATGCCCGGCAGGACAGAAAAGCCCGCGGCCGTGAACCCATCACTGCCAAACTGATGGCAGATCTGATGACCGTTTCTGGCATTACCCGTCTGGTAACCGTGGATCTTCATGCGGCCCAGATCCAGGGCTTCTTTGATATCCCTGTGGATCATATGCCCGGCGGCCCGATCCTGGCCGACTATGTAAAAGAAAAAGGCTTCGCTCCGGAAGACATGGTGGTCATTTCTCCGGATCTGGGCGGTGTAAGCCGTGCCCGGAACATTGCCAACCGTCTGGAATGCGGACTGGCCATCATCGACAAGAGACGGCCTGAACCTGGCGTGGCAGAAGTCATGAACCTGATCGGTAACGTGGAAGGTAAAATCTGCATCATGGTGGACGATATCGTAGATACCGCCGGTTCTCTGTGTGAAGGCGCCAAGGCGCTGAAGAAATTCGGTGCCAAAGACATCTACGCCTGCGTAACCCACCCGATCCTGACGGATCCGGCTCTGAGCCGTATTGCACAATCCGAAATCAAGGAACTGATCGTGACCAATACGATTCCTCTGCCGCCCAACAAAAAGCATCCGAAGATCACCCAGCTGTCTGTGGCTCCGATCCTGGCAGAAACCATCCTGCGGATTTACAACCAGCTGTCCATCAGCCAACTGTTCGAAATCTAAAGTACACATGGTGTAAGGGGCTGTCCTGTGACAGCCCCTTATTTGGCAATGGCTGGATTCCCTCCGGGAGACCACGGACGGGCTCCCCTCATGGGCAGCCCCTACGCATTTCATGTATCATACGTTGTTTTTGTAGGGACGGCCCATAAGGGACGTCCGTTCCCAGGTCTGCCAGAGGCACCAGCCACCAATCACTAACCACTGACAGATTGGAGAGTTTTACAGCCATGAAATTAGTCGTTGCCCTGGGCAACATTGGAAAGGAATATGCCGGTACCCGGCACAACATCGGATTCATGGTGGCGGACATCCTGGCCAGCCGCTGGGGTGAGGAAAGCGGCTGGCGCAAGGCTGACAATGCCACCTACCTGGAAAAACGGATGCCGGAGAAATGTTATCTCATCAAACCCACCACCTACATGAACAACAGCGGGGTGGCAGTGGCGGATTTTGCCAATTTCTACCACATCCCGCCGGAAGAGGTGCTGGTGATCCAGGACGATATGGATCTGCCGGTGGGTACGCTGCGGATTCGCCGCAAAGGGTCCTCCGGGGGCCACAATGGTCTGAAATCCATCGAACGGGCTCTGGGCAGCCAGGACTATCCCCGCATTAAGGTGGGCATTGGGCATCCGGTCCATGAGGAGCAGGCCGTGATCAGCCATGTGCTCCATCCCTTTCGGGGAAAGGACAGGGAAACCATCAATCACGTACTGGCCAAAGCGGCGGATGCCGTGGAAGCCTGGCTGAAAGGAGCTTCCCTCAGTGAAATGATGGAGAACTTCAATATGAAAGCTCCCAAAAAGAAACCTGTGCCGGACGTGAAGCCGGAAGAAAAGGAGAACGCACAATGATGAAAGTCCGTAAAGCCGTCATCCCCGCCGCCGGGTTCGGCACCCGGTTCCTGCCGGAAACCAAGGCCATGCCGAAAGAGATGCTGCCCATTGTGGATAAACCCACCATCCAGTACATTGTGGAAGAAATCCTGGAAAGCGGCATTGAACAGATCCTGATCATTTCCGGCCATGCCAAGCGGGCCATCGAGGATCATTTCGACTCTTCCCCGGAACTGGAGGAACACCTGTACGAAACGGGTAAAATCGAACTGCTGAAGCAGATCCGGAAGATTTCCGACATCAAAATCCACTATGTGCGCCAGAAATACCAGCGAGGACTGGGGGACGCCATCCTGTGTGCCAAAGATTTCATCGACGGGGAACCCTTCGGTGTGATCCTGGGCGACGACGTGGTGTATAACGGGAACGGGGAACCGGCCCTGAAGCAGCTCATTGACCAGTATGACAAGACCGGCGGCACCATCATCGGCTGTCAGGTGGTACGGCCGGAGCAGGTGTCTGCCTACGGAATCATCGATGGCGCGGAAACAGAAGACCATAACCTGCTGAAGGTAAAGGATATGGTGGAGAAACCCAGCGTGGAAGAGGCTCCCAGCCGGTTCGCTGCCCTGGGCCGCTATGTGATTACACCGGATGTGTTCGATATCCTGGACGAAACCAAACCGGGCAAGGGAGGAGAGATCCAGCTCACCGACGCCCTGCGGGTGATGGCTCATAATGAAAGCGTCTATGCCTACAATTTTACCGGCAAGCGCTATGATACAGGGGACAAGCTGGGCTATCTGAAGGCCACGGTGGAATTCGCCCTGCGCCGCAAGGACCTGGGACCGGCGTTCAAGGAATATTTGAAAGAACTGACGAAAACCCTGTAAATCTTTGTCCTTCCCTGAAAGGGAAGGGGAACCAGCCGAATGGCTGGTGGATGGGTCACACACCCGATGTGAGACCCCCTGCCCGCAAGCGGGTCCTTTCCCCCTTTCAGGGGGACACAAATCAAAAAGAGGGATTGCCGGCGCAATCCCTCTTTTCTTTTCCCTACTTCCGTGTTATACTATAGCCAATTAAATGTAACTTCAATGAAAACAGTTGATAGGAGATGGAAGAAATGCGTGAACGGAATTTTTATGAAGCGGTGGCCCATCGGCGCACCAATTATGCCCTGGGAAAGAATATCCCGGTCACGGAAAAGGAAATCGTGGAAACGGTGGAGAAGGTGACACGGGAGGTCCCTTCGGCCTTTAACATGCAGAGCGGCCGGGTGATCATCGCCCTGGGCAGCAAGCATGATGCCGTGTGGAACATTGTGATGGAGACCCTGCGGAAAATTGTACCGGCAGACAAATTCGCTCCCACGGAAGCCAAGGTGAAGGGCTTTGCCGCTGCCTACGGGACCCTGCTGTACTTCGAAGAGATGGCTACGGTGAAGAAGCTGCAGGAACAGTTCCCGGGCTATGCGGACAACTTCCCCATCTGGGCCAGCCAGGGGAATGGGATGCTGCAGTTTGCCCTGTGGACGGCCCTGACGGATCTGGGACTGGGCGTGAATATCCAGCATTACAACCCCATTATCGATGATGCCATCAAAAAGGAATTCCAGGTGCCGGACAGCTGGGTCCTGGTGGCGCAGATGCCTTTTGGCGAAGCGGTGGCAGATCCCAAACCCATTGAAAAGCTGCCTGCCGGAGAGCGGGTATGGGTGAGAAAATAAAAATAATAAAAAATCGCTCCTTTTGAGGGAGCGATTTTTATCATTTGGCTAGTGACTGGAGACTAGTAACCAGTGACGGGGTGTGAAAAAGCATTTTTTCACATCCCCTTTTGTTATTCTTTCGCCGGAAACAGCTTTGTCAGTCCGTAGGTCAGGGCTGCAAACAGGGCCATGACCACGAACACCAGAGGATAGGCGATGACGAGCAGTTCCAGGGATGATGTGATTGCATCCATCGTTCCAGCACCTCCCTTACATAAGCACCGGGATCAGGGCCATGACCAGTCCCCCGGCCACCACACTGGCCACCTGCCCGGCCACGTTCACACCGATGGCCGGCTGCAGGATGAAGTTGGTGGGATCTTCCTGCAGGGCCATCCGGCTGATCACCCGCCCGCTGATGGGGAAGGCGGAAATGCCGCAGGCTCCGATCATGGGATTGATTTTCTGTTTCAGGAACAGGTTGGCCAGTTTGGCGAACAGCAGGCCGCCCACCGTATCGAATATGAAGGCCACCGCACCCAGGCACAGGATCTTCAATACCTGCAGGGTCAGGATGTTTTCGGCCGTCATGGTGGCACCTACGGTGATTCCCAGAAGCAGGGTCACCAGATTGGTCAGTTCATTTTGGGCACAGTTGGACAGGCTGTCGGTACAGCCGGATACTTTCAGCAGATTGCCGAACATCAGGGCCCCGATCAGGGGTACGGAAATGGGAGCGATGATCCCGGCAATCAGGGTGACCATCAGGGGAAACAGGAACAGGGCCGTCCTGGAAACAGGTTTTTCTTCCTGGTAGGGCATCCGGATGAGCCGTTCTTCCCGGGTGGTCAGCAGTTTTACCACCGGCGGCTGGATGATGGGTACCAGGGACATGTAACAGAAAGCAGTTACAGTCAGCGGGGCCAGCATTTCGGTGGCAAATTTCTGGGCCACAAAGATGGTGGTGGGGCCGTCGGCGGCTCCGATGATGCCAATGGAGGCAGCTTCGTTGAAGGGGAAACCGACCAGGGCCGCACAGAGGGTGGCTGCAAAAATGCCCAGGTGAGCGGCCGCGGCAAAGAGCATCATATAGGGCTTCCGCAGAAGGGGCGTAAAGTCGCACATGGCGCCGATGCCGATGAAGATCAGTACCGGGAACAGCTCATTGGCAATGCCCATTTTGTACAGTACGGTAAGGAATCCCGGTTCCCCGCCCCCTGTGGGCACCACGGCAAAATGACCGGGGATGTTGGCCAGGATGCAGCCGATTCCCATGGGAAACAGCAGTACGGGCTCATACCCTTTGCGGACTCCCAGATAAATCAGCAGGCCGCCGATCAGGAACATGACCCAGATGGTCCAGTCGCCCATGGCCAGGACGCCGGCGAACAGTTCCCGGAAAACAGTTGTTGCGTTTGACATATCCATCACCTCATGAAAGATTTCTGCCAGGTCCATAAAAAAGAGGACCGGACATTTTTCAATGCCAGGTCCTCCCAACCCTTCCTACCCCTGTGCCATCCGCAGGAAGGTCATATCCAATTGGTACAGAGGCATTATATCCTATAATGGGATTTTACGCAAGATGAAAATGGTTTTGCGGATCCGGCATGGCTTCTTCCGGGAATAACTGTGGTATAATGGATAACGATGTAAGAAGATGGTATTTCCCGTCTTCAATTCGCTAAGGGGAGTGAATGGCAATGGATTATAAGGAACTGATGGAAAACGCACGGAAATGTCTGGGGAAGTGCAAGGGCTGTCCCGTCTGCAACGGGGTGGCCTGTCGCAATACGATTCCGGGACCCGGAGCCAAGGGTGTGGGCGATACCGCCATCCGTAACTATAACAAGTGGCAGGAAATCCGGGTGGTCATGGATACCCTGTGTGCCAAACGGCCGGTGGATACCAGCCTGGAACTGTTCGGCAAGACCTTCAAATACCCGATCTTTGCCGGCCCGGTAGGGGCTGTGGCCATGCACTACAGCGACAAGTACAATGATGTGACGTACAATGCAGAACTGGTGCCCGGTGCGGCCGAAGCGGGCATCGCCGCCTTCACCGGCGACGGTATGGATCCCCAGGTGATGCAGGGGGCCACGGCTGCCATCAAGGCCTGCGGCGGCCTGGGCGTGCCCACGGTGAAACCCTGGAATACCCAGATGATCTCTGAAAAGATGGAACAGGTGAAGGATTCCCATGCGTTTGCCGTGGCCATGGATGTGGATGCGGCCGGATTGCCTTTCCTGAAGAATTTTGTGCCTCCTGCGGGGAGCAAATCTGTCGAGGAAATGAAAGAAATCATCCAAATGGCCGGCCGGCCCTTCATCATCAAAGGCATCATGAGCGTGAAGGGTGCCCTGAAGGCCAAAGAAGCCGGTGCCTCTGCCATTGTGGTCTCCAACCATGGGGGCCGTGTACTGGACCAGAGCCCGGCCACGGCAGAAGTGCTGGAAGAAATTGCCGTAGCGGTGGGCGGTACCATGAAAATCTTTGTGGACGGTGGCATCCGCAGCGGCGTGGACGTGTTCAAGGCCCTGGCCATGGGTGCTGATGCCGTACTGATTGCCCGTCCCTTCGTGAACGCGGTGTACGGTGGCGGCAGGGAAGGCGTGAAGATCCTGGCAGACAAGCTGGGCGCCGAACTGGCCGATACCATGGAAATGTGCGGGGCTGCTTCTTTGAAGGAAATCACTGCGGACATGATCCGGAAATAAGGTGCAGCCATCTTGAACCAGATTAGACGGTTTTCTCCCTCTCAGCTGATTGCCCTGACGTTCGTGGGGCTGATCCTGGCCGGTGCCCTGCTGCTGATGCTTCCCATCGCCAGCACGGACGGCAGCTCTCTGTCCTTTGTGGACGCCCTGTTCACAGCCACCTCAGCTTCCTGCGTCACCGGGCTGGTGGTGGTGGATACGGGGACGTATTTTTCTGTGTTCGGCCAGCTGGTGGTCATTGCTTTGATCCAACTGGGCGGCCTGGGGCTTGTGCTTTTCGCTACGCTGTTTTCGGTGGTCATGCGGAAGAAAATCGATCTCCAGTCCCGGCTGAACATCCAGGCTTCCCTGAACCAGAATGAACTGGATGGGGTGGTGCGCATGAGTCTCCGGATCGCCAAATATACGGCGGCCATTGAAGCATTTTTTGGGACGGTGCTGGCCCTGCGATTCTTTCCGGAATACGGGCTCAAGGGTATCTACTTCGGCTACTGGCACGCGGTGTCAGCGTTCTGTAACGCCGGCTTCGACCTGTTCGGCCATTACCAGAGCCTGACTGCCTTTGTGGGTGATCCCGTGGTGAACCTTTCCATCTGTCTGTGTATCATTCTGGGTGGCCTGGGCTTTGCGGTTATGCGGGATGTGCTGAAAAAACGGAATTTCCGACAGCTGAAGCTCCACAGCAAGCTGGTACTTACGGTCACAGCAACCCTGATTGTGGTGGGTACAGCCGTAATTGCTTTTCTGGAATGGCACAACCCGGGAACGTTGGGCAGCCTTTCCGGCAGTGATGCCCTGTGGGCCAGCTTCATGCAGTCCGTCAGCCCCCGTACAGCCGGATTCAACACCATCGATATGAATGCCCTGCGGATCCCCACAATGATCTTCATTATCCTGCTCATGTTCATCGGGGCCAGCCCGGCATCCACGGGCGGCGGGATCAAGACCACCACCTTTGCGCTGATCCTTCTGAACATCTCTCAGGTGGTCCGGGGCCGCAGCGAATGCGAAATCTTCGGCCGCAGGGTGGGGAACGATACCATTTTCCAGGCCTTTGCCATCACCAGCATGTCCATCCTGTGGGTGGTGTCTGCTACCCTGCTGGTGACCTGTCTGGAGGATACTTCGTTCCTGTATGCCCTGTTCGAGGTGGTGTCGGCATTCGCAACGGTGGGACTTTCCACCGGGCTCAGCCAGCATATCTGCACCGCCAGCAAGATCATCCTGATCCTGTCCATGTATGCCGGACGGGTAGGGTTCATGACCTTTGCCCTGGCGCTAACGGCACAAAAGCCGGAAAAGCATATCCATTATCCCAAAGAGAATATCATCATCGGTTAGGAGCTGTCACAAATGAAAGACAAACGGCAATTCATCGTCTGGGGCCTGGGCCGCTTCGGCAGCAGCATCGCGGAAACGCTGACGGCACTGGGGCACGAGGTCCTGGGCATCGACAATAACGAAGACGTGGTGGAGAATATGGCGGACAAACTGACCCATGCCGTGGTCTGCGACGTCATCGACGAAAAAACGGTCAAGAGCCTGGGAGTACGGAACTTCGACGTGGGCATTGTGGCCATCGGTACACTGGAACCCAGTCTGCTGGCTACCATGCTGCTGAAGGAGGCCGGTGTCAAGACCATCGTGGCCAAGGCTTCCAACCCCATCCACGCCAAGATGCTGAAAAAGCTGGGTGCCACCCAGATCATTTCCCCGGAACGGGATATGGGCCGCCGGGTGGCCCACAACCTGGCCTATACCAATATCATGGATTTTGTGGAGCTGTCCGATAACATCTGCCTTATGGAAGTGAAGCTGACACCGGCCATGTATGGGAAAAGCATTGTGGAAATGGATGTACGGAGAAAGTACAATGTGAACGTGGTGGCCGTCAAGCACAAAGACGGAACCAGCGAGATGACCCTGGAACCCAACCAGCCCATGCAGGAAGGGGATATGCTGGTGGTCATCGGGACAAGAAAGAGTGTAGAAGCCCTGGAGGACGGCATATGATCCAAACCATCACTTCTTTGAAAAACGACCTGGTGAAGCGGGTGGCTTCCCTGAAGGTGAAAAAATACCGCCAGCGGGAAGGGCTGTTCCTGCTGGAGGGGAAACGGGCCGTGGAAGAGGCCCTGGCATCCGGCTGGAAGATCCAGTGCCTGTTTTACACCCAACTTCCGGAAGGCTGGGAAGAACAGGCAGAAACCAGCAGAGTGCCCTGGTATCAGGTATCTCTTCCTGTGCTGCAGAAAATCACGGCTACGGAAGATCCCCAGCGTGTGGCGGCTTTGGTGGAGCTGCACCGGGACAACCTGGAATCCTTTGCACCGGAAAAAGGCCTGGTGCTGGTCCTGGACCAGATCCGGGATCCGGGGAACCTGGGGACCCTGATCCGCACGGCGGATGCCCTGGGCGCCGCAGCGGTGGTATTATTGGAAAACACGACGGACCTGTACAATCCCAAGGTGGTGCGCAGTACCATGGGGAGCCTGTTCCATTTGCCGGTTTTCACAGGGGTGAGCGTGGACCAGCTGGCTGATTGGTGCAAAAAACGGCAGTTCGCCCTGTGGGCCACGGCCCTGGAAGGAGCCGAAGACGTGACGAAGCTCCAGTGGCCGGATAAAGTGGCCCTGGTGCTGGGCAGCGAGGCCGAAGGGGTCAGTGGGGAGTTACTGGCCAAGGCGGACCAGAAGGTAAAGATTCCCATGGCCGGCCACGCCGAAAGCCTGAACGTGGCCATCGCCGGCGGCATTTTGCTGTTCGAGTCCTCTTTACACAGGTAACTATTGTTGTTATAATAGGAGAGAATTTCAAACCAACAGGCGATGACAGAGACAGTACGCCACCTGGCTGGTACAGCGACCCGGGGAGGGTGGGAGCCCGGGCAGGAAGCCAAATGACCGAACATCACTCTGGAGCCGGTCCTTGAATCAGCAGTAAAGGACCCGGGTTATGATCGTTATCTCATACAGAGTGGCAGCATGGCTGTCATGAGGGTGGTACCACGGGCCCTTTTGTCCCGTCCCTTTGGGGACGGGACTTATTTTTTTGGAGGTGTAAAACTGTGAGCAAGAAAGATGACAAGTATTCAGCAACCCTGAATCTTCCGGAAACCGATTTCCCCATGCGGGCAGGCCTGCCCAAACGGGAACCGGATTTCCTGGATTTCTGGTATAAAAATGATATCTATGGAGAAAAGCAGAAACTCCATGCAGGCCACAAGAAATTCGTCCTGCACGATGGCCCTCCCTATGCCAACGGTAAGATCCACATGGGTCATGCCCTGAACAAAGTGCTGAAGGACATCATCATGAAATATAAGTACGCACAGGGCTTCGATACCCCGTACGTACCCGGCTGGGATACTCACGGCATGCCCATCGAACATGCCTGCCTGAAAGCCACTGGGGTGGACCGGCATAAACTGTCCGCCCTGGAACTGCGGAAAATGTGCAAGGAATATGCGCTGCAGTGGATCGACACCCAGCGCAAGGATTTCAAACGCCTGGGTGTGCTGGGGGATTGGGATCATCCTTATGTGACGCTGGATCCCCACTTCGAGGCGGAACAGATCCGCGTGTTCGGGTCCATGGCCAACAAAGGCTACATCTATAAAGGAAAGAAAACCGTATACTGGTGCCCCCATTGCGAAACCGCTCTGGCCGAAGCTGAAATCGAATATGCCGACCAGAAGACCCCGACCATTTTCGTGAAGATGCCCCTGGTCAAAGACAACGGCCTGACTCCGGAAGCTGCCAAGGGAAAGAAAGCCTACATGGTGATTTGGACCACCACCCCCTGGACCATTCCGGCCAACGTGGCTGTGGCGCTGAACCCTGACTTTGAATATGCCTGGGTGGAATACAACGGGGAAGTATTGATTATGGCCGCCGATCTGGTGGACAAAGTGGCCCAGGAATGTGGCGTGGAATTCGGCCCCGTGCTGGGGACCACCAAAGGCCGTGCCTTTGAAAATGCCGAATGCGAACATCCTTTCCCGGAATACAATCACCGGAAATCCCTGGTGGTACTGGCCGACTATGTGGATAAGGAATCTGGTTCCGGCTGCGTCCATACCGCTCCCGGCCACGGCGACGTGGACTATCTGACCGGTCTGAAATACCATCTGCCCATCCTGTGCCCGGTGGACACCAAAGGCTGCTTCACCAAAGAAGCCGGCGAACTGTTTGAAGGCAAGTTCGTGTTCGACAGCAACGGCCTGGTGATCAAACACCTGGCAGAACAGGGAGCCCTGCTGGGCAAAAAGAGCATCCATCACCAGTACGCCCATTGCTGGCGCTGCAAGAACCCCATCATTTTCCGGGCTTCTGAACAATGGTTTGCTTCTGTGGACGGCTTCCGGGATGATGCCCTGAAAGCCATCGCCAACGACGTGCAATGGATCCCCAGCTGGGGCGAAAGCCGCATCCACAACATGGTGGCTGACCGCCATGACTGGTGCATTTCCCGTCAGAGAGTCTGGGGCGTTCCCATCCCCATCTTCTACTGCGAAGATTGCGGGGAACCCCTGATCAACGAAGAGACGGTGGAAAAGATTGCCAACGTATTCGACAAAGAAGGCAGCGATGCCTGGTGGAAACATACGGCTGAAGAACTGCTGCCGGAAGGTACCAAGTGCCCCAAATGCGGCGGCACCCACTTCCGCAAGGAAAAGGATATCATGGACGTATGGTTCGATTCCGGTTCCTCCCACATGGGCGTTTGCAAACGGCGTCCGGAACTGTCCTGGCCAGCCGATATGTATCTGGAAGGCAGCGACCAGCACAGAGGCTGGTTCCAGAGCAGCCTGCTGACTTCTGTGGCTGTAACGGGTAAAGCCCCGTACCGCAGCGTACTGACCCACGGCTACGTGCTGGATGGGGAAGGCCGCAAGATGAGTAAATCCCTGGGCAATGTGGTGGTACCTCAGGAAGTCATCGACCAGTATGGCGCTGATATCGTCCGGCTGTGGGCCGCTTCTTCCGACTACAAGCAGGATGTGCGGATCAGCCCGGTGATCCTGAAGCAGTTGGCGGAAGCCTACCGGAAAGTCCGGAATACCATCCGGTACATCCTGGGCAACACCCACGATTTCGATTACGAAACCGAAAAGGTGCCCTTCCATGAAATGGAAGAACTGGACCAGTGGGCATTGATGCGGTTCGAAGGCCTGAAGAAGGACGTGACCGAAGCCTACGAAACCTACGATTTCCATGTGCTGTTCCATGCCATCCATGACTTCTGCACGGTGGACATGAGCTCCTTCTACCTGGATATCATCAAGGATCGTCTGTACACCAGCAAGAAGGACAGCAAGGCCCGCCGCTCTGCCCAGACGGCCATGACCCAGATCCTGCGGGAACTGATCGTCATGCTGATGCCGGTGCTGAGCTTTACCATGGAAGAAGTGTACCAGTTCATGAACAAGCCGGCTGATGCGCCCAAGAGCGTGCAGATGCTGCCCTGGCCCCAGGCTCATCCGGAATATATCCAGAAGGATCTGGAAGAGAAATGGGATAAATTCATTTCTCTGCGCAGTGAAATCACCAAGGTGCTGGAAGGCGCCCGCCGGGCCAAGACCATCGGCAACAGCCTGGATGCCAAGGTGGAACTGTATGCCACCGGCGATGCCCTGGCAGAACTGAAGGCTGTGGAAAAAGACCTGCCGACTCTGCTGATCGTTTCCCAGGCTGTGCTCCACGAAGGGCTGACCGATGCCGGCGAAGCCACCGGCCGGGACGACCTGAAGGTGGTTGTGGAAGCTGCTGAAGGGGAGAAATGCGAACGGTGCTGGTGCTACAGCAAGACTGTAGGCCAGGATCCGAAACATCCGACCCTGTGTGCCAAGTGCTGTGCCGCTGTGGAGGATTAAGTCACTGGTCTGCAGTCACTAGTCACTAGCTGAAGGGGGCCAGCACATGCTGGCATTGAATGGAATTGCCTTCCGGGAGAACTGGGAGCGGGCTCCCCTGACGGGTAGCCCCTACGCATTTCACGTAAATTTCGTTATTTTCGTAGGGATGGCCCATAAGGGACATCCGGTCCCAGGTATGGAGGTTTTATTGTTTTGCAAATTTGCTTCAGCAAGTTTGTTCCATCGGCTAGGGACTAGAGACTAGGGACTAGAGACTTCAAAAAGAAAGGGATTGTCATCTTGACAATCCCTTTCCTTCTGACTACAATATACGTAACGGAGGTATAGTATGATGGAACACGAAAAGACCATGCGGGATAAAGAGTGTAAGGAGTACCGCGACCTGATCACCCGGTTGAACCGGATCGAGGGCCAGGTACGGGGAGTGAAAAAAATGCTGGAAGAAGACCGCTACTGCGTGGACATCCTGACCCAGGTCAGCGCCATCAGCAATGGTCTCAACGCCTTCAACAAAAAACTGCTGGCCAACCACATCAAAAGCTGTGTGGTGAATGACATCCGGGCCGGTAATGACGGAGTCGTGGACGAACTGTGCGAGACGCTGCAGAAACTCATGAAGTAACCAGCCAGATCTGTTTGTGTATATATGAAGGAGGAATTGACAATGGAAAAGGAACTGAATGTAAAAGGCATGATGTGTAAAATGTGCCAGAAACACGTACATGATGCCCTGGCCGGCATGGCAGGGGTATCCGCTGTGGATGTGGACCTGGAGAAGGGTACAGCCAAAGTGACCGCTGACCGGGACATCCCTCAGGATGAATTCAAGAAAGTCATCGAAGAAGCCGGGTATGAACTGGCATAAGTCCAACCCATGGAAAAGCGGCATCCCAGTTGGGGTGTCGCTTTTTTCGCTTGCACGCGCAATCCACTCATGATATAATGACTCTCGTTAAGATTTCATTCCGAAAATGGACTAAAGAGAGGATGATCATTTTGAAAAAGCAGTTTTTGGCTATGGCATTGGCATTGCTGGTGTGCGTCGGCTACACGGGAGCAGTGGTTCCGGCAACGGCTTACGCAGCAGACACCATCGGTTATGTAGATTTAAATACCGTGTTCTCCCACCATCCTGATTTCGAATCTGCCCGGGCCGCTATGAACCTGGAACAGCAGAAAGCACAGCAGGAATTCCAGCAGAAGGCTCCCAGCCTGGACGACAATGGCAAACGGGCCCTGGACAACACCCTGACCGAACGGATTGCCAAGAGAGAACAGGATCTGTTCAACCCGATCCGGAAGAAAATCCTGGATGCCGTGCATAAAGTAGCCAAAGAAAAGGGCATCAACACCGTCCTGAGCGCTGGTGCAGTGGTTGACGGCGGTGTGGACATCACCAATGATGTCATGAAAGCCTGCGGTGCAAAATAAGTTTTTGGCTGCAGTGTCTCAACAATAGGGAATAGGGCATTTGTCAACTGCCTTGGGGAGGGAAATGCTTTCAAGCATTTCCCTCTTTTTCTATTTCTGGATCTTTTTGGCAAAGCAGGAAGGGAGCGGATGCGTGGATGAAAGGAAAAAACAGGGAAAATACGGAAAATACGGAAAATACGGGTCGGCAGCTGGGAGGTCTGGCTTTTTTGCCTCTTTTGGTGTTCCTGGTGCTCTATATCGGTTCCGGTATGACTTTTACCCTGATGGGGTTTCCAAAACCCTTCAGTTACCTGCCCCGGCATGTGGCACTGCTGGCCGGTACGCTGGTTGCCCTGTACCTGTGGCGGAAGGGGCCCATCGATGAAAAACTGAAGGTGTTCTGCACCGGCATGGGGGATTCCGGGGTCATGATGATCGTGCTGATCTACCTGCTGGCCGGAGGGTTCCAGGGGGCGGCTGCTGCCATCGGCGGCAAGACCAGCGTGGTGAACTTCTGCCTTCAGTTCATTCCGCCTTCCCTGCTGATCCCTGGTGTGTTTCTGATGTGCTGTTTCATTTCCACGGCCATCGGGACCAGCATGGGGACCATTGCGGCCATGGCTCCTGTGGCCATCGGCGTGGCCCAGGGGGCCGGCTTGAACCTGGCGGCTGTATGCGCTGCCGTGATCTGCGGCTCCTATTTCGGGGATAACCTGTCCATGATTTCCGATACCACCATTGCTGCTGCGGAAGGATGCGGTTCCAAAATGCAGGACAAGTTCCGCATGAATTTCGCCATTGCCCTGCCCGCTGCGCTGGTGAGCCTGGTGCTGTACTACCTGGTCAGCGGCCAGGTGGTGGGCAGCATCCAGGTGGGGGAGTATAATTTCCTGCAGGTGCTACCCTACATCTTTGTACTGGTACTGGCTCTCAGGGGTATCAACGTGGCCCTGGTGCTGCTGGGTGGCATCCTGATGACCGGGATCATCGGCCTGAGCCAGGGTACGGTGGACATCTTTACCTGGGCCAGGGGCCTTGGCAGCGGCATGGAGGACATGTTCTCCATCAGCATCGTGGCCATCCTGGTGTCCGGTATCATCGCCCTGGTACGGTATTACGGCGGGGTGGAATGGATGGTCCGGAAGATTACGAAACACATCCACGGCCGCAAAGGCGCAGAATATGGCATCGGCCTGCTGTCCGGCATTTTGTCCGCAGCCATGGTGAACAACACCATCGCCATCATCGTTACCTGTCCCATTGCCAGGGTGGTGGGAGGCAAATACAGCATCGCACCCAGGCGTCTGGCCAGCCTGGTGGATATCTTCGCCTGCAGCTTCCTTTGTGTGATGCCCCATGACGGCGGCATGCTGATCGTGACCCAGCTGGCAGGCACATCGCCTCTCGACGTGATGAAGTACTGCTACTACATCTTTGCCCTGCTGATTGCCACTTGCATCACCATCCAGTTCGGGACGCATGAGAATAAGTAATACCAATAGGGGGTGCCGCAAATTTGCGGCACCCCCTATTGACATTCCTAACTGTATTTGCTAAAATTACAGTATCAAATTCAACGGACATTGGAGTATCTGAAGGAGGTATCATCTCATGGAATTTTTGAGCGTGAATAAAGACAATTTTGAAAGCGACGTACTGAAAAGCAGCAAACCGTTCGTGGTGGGCTTCTCCGCTCCCTGGTGCGGCTACTGCAAACGGCTGAAACCGGCTATGGGCCAGCTGGCCGCAGAAGTGGCCGACAAGGTTTCCTTCGGCAGCGTGAACATCGACGAACAGCGGGAATTGGCGGAACAGTTTAAGGTAGAGACCATTCCCAGCCTGATGCTGGTGAAAGATGGAAAATGCAGTGAACTGCTGGTGAACCCGCCCTCCAAGGCAGCGGTGAAGACCTGGCTCCAGGAGAAAGGCGCATTATGAGTGAAAAGAATCTCTATGACATCCTGATCATCGGTGGCGGCCCGGCCGGCTATACGGCAGCCCTGTATGGAGCCCGCAGTGGGTTCCGCACGGCTGTACTGGAAAAACTCTCCCCGGGAGGCCAGATGGCTACCACCAGCGATGTGGAGAACTATCCCGGTTTCCCAGGGGTGGTGGACGGCTTCGAACTGGGCGAAAAGATGCAGCAGGGAGCTGAACAGGCCGGGGCTGAAACCGTATATGCGGAAGTGACCAAAGTGGATCTGGCGGCTGACCCCAAAGTGGTGGAGACCAGCGAAGGCACCTATCTGGGCCGGACCGTGATCATCGCCACCGGGGCCCATCCCCGGAAACTGGGCCTGCCCCAGGAGGAGAACCTGGTGAACCGTGGCATTTCCTACTGCGCCACCTGTGACGGCAGCTTCTATAAAGACAAGACCGTGGTGGTGAACGGCGGCGGCAACACGGCTGTGGGCGACGCCCTGTACCTGGCCAAACTGGCCCGGAAGGTATACCTGGTCCACCGCCGGGATACCCTGCGGGCTACGCCCATCTACCTGCAGCGCCTGAAAGATGCCCATGTGGAAATCATCTGGAACAGCGTGATCAGCGGCCTGGAAGCCGATAAGAAGCTGACGGCCGTGGACGTAAAGAACGTGAAGACCGGCGAAGTGACGAAGCTGCCGGCGGACGGCCTGTTCGTGGCCATTGGCCAGCTGCCGGAAAACAGCCTGGTTGCAGGCCAGGTGGCAACGGACAAAGCAGGCTACATCGTGGCCGGTGAAGATACAAAGACTTCTGTGCCCGGGGTATTCGCCATTGGGGATGTGCGGACGAAACAGGTACGACAGATCATCACCGCTGCGGCTGATGGGGCTGTGGCTGTCCATTTTGCGGAAGAATATCTGAACGAGAAATAAGAGGAGGAAAATAAGACAGGCGGGCCATGGTCCGTCCTGTCTTTCTGGAATTATCATGAAAAGTGATTTTATTGTAGCTGTCCATGCGTTGGTCTATTTGTCTCATCGGGGGTGCCTGGCTTCCAGCGAAGAACTGGCCGAGAACATCTGCACCAATCCGGCACGGGTCCGGAAAATCATGGGCAAATTGAAGAAAATGGGCATCATCACCACCCGGGAGGGACATGTAGGAGGATACTGTCCCTGTGAAGGGCTGGAAAAAGTCACCTTATATGATATTGCCCAGGGTATGGGGACGGTATTCGTGGATACCAAGTGGCGCAGTGGCAACGAAGAGAACAACTGCTTCATCAGCAGTGGCATGGCTTCTGTGTTCGATGGGTTGTACCGGGAAATGGATGCTTTGTGTATGGAACATTTGAAAAAGATCACCCTGGGGGATGTGACCGTAAAAATCGTGGAGACCCAGCTCCGCAGCCAGAAAGAGTGCCATGGGGCCCTTACTGGCGATTGTCCTGCCTGGCATAAGCAGTGTGGAGAAGAACATAAAAATTTTTAGATCCGAGGCTGTAGAGGGTAGCCTTGCCCTTTGCGTCTTAAAATATGTTATAATGCTTACAACATATTTCCAATGAGGTGATATCCATGAAAAAAATCGGAGCAATCTTTGCAGCTGCGGCGCTGGCCCTGAGCCTGCATGCCACCCCTGCGCTGGCCGACCAGCCTCTGGACACCATTCAGATCACCGGTACGGCCAGTCGTACGGTGGATCCGGACATGGCCACGGTGAACTTCGCTTTTGAAAAGCAGGGCGCTACCCTGGAAGAAGTGCGCCAGGCCGGAGCCGATGCCAGCACCAGATTCATCAATTCCATGCTGGGGCAGGGCATCAGCCGCAGCGACATTGCCACTACCGGGTACAATATTTCTCCCCGCTACACCTATGAACGGAATGGAGCCCAAAAATTGAACGGCTATCAGGTCAATGCCAACTGGAGCGTGAAGGTGCGGAACCTGGACAAGCTGGGCACTCTCATCGACAAGGGTCTTACCAGTGCCAACCGTATGGACAATGTGAAGTTCGGCCTGCAGGATGAAGACCTGATCAAACGGCAGCTCCTCTCCCAGGCAGTGGAAAATGCCAAATATACAGCGGCGGCAGTGGCCAATGCCGGTGGGCGGGGCCTGGGTGTCCTGCGCCAGGCCAGCATCCCTTCCACGTCCGTGGTCCAGGTGCAGCCCCTCATGATGGCAAAACTGGCCCGGGCGAATGCGGCGGAAGATGCTACAGAAACGGAACTGGCGCCTACCGCGCTTACCATTACGGTGCGGGTGGATACCCTTTTTGCACTGACCCTGGAGTAACGGATGGCAGGGGAAAAACAAGGGCTGGCTCAGGAAAACCGGGCCGGCGGACAAAGGAACAGAAAGCAAGAAGGTTTCAGGGATGTGAATGATTCACATCCCATTTTGCTGCAGGGCGCTATGGAGCTGGAGATCTCAACCCTGCTGGCAGCCCTGACAGAGGTGGAGGAGCAGTCTGTGGGCAGCTTCCAGTTCTGGCAGGGGAAACTGGGCAGGTACCCTGTGGTGCTCAGCCAGACAGGCATCGGAACAGCGGCGGCCGCTGCCGCTACGGCTCTGGGCTGTGAGCGGTTCCAGCCTGCGCTGGTGCTGAACCAGGGGACGGCCGGTGGTTATACGGAAAATCTCCATCCCTATGACCTGGTCATTGGAAAGACCTGGTACAATGCCAATGCCCGGTTCCGGGCCCGGTACGGGAAAACCTATTTCCTGGACCTGGTGGCTCTGGAAGGGGAGAGCAAAGAAAGAGAATTCACCGGGTCCCACCCGTTCCTGCATCACAGCAATCAGGACCTGGTGGCCTGGCTGGACCGGGAAAGCCTGCACTATACCCGGGGCCGCAGCGTGCTGGGCTGTATCGCCAGCGGGGACCAGTGGAACGACGAGCCGGATGCCATTGCGGCCCTGCAGCAGCAGACGGGGGCTCTGTGCGAAGAAATGGAAACGGCGGCGGCCGGCGAAGTGGCCGCCCGTCTGGGAGTCCCATTCGGGGCTGTGCGGGTGATCTCCAACAACAACCGGCTGGGGGAACCCTTTGACCCGGATACAGCGGTGGCGCTGCAGGAGTGGGTGTCTAAGGCAGTGAAGAGTGCAGAGTGAATAACGATCCTTGTCCTCCCCTGAAAGGGGAGGGGGACCAGCCGAATGGCTGGTGGAGGGGTTCAACATCGGGTGTAAGACGTACGTCGGGTGTGAGACCCCCTACCCGCAAGCGGGTCCTGTCCCCCTTTCAGGGGGACACTGCAGAGGGCAATCGTCGTGATCGACTCGCGGTATCTTGAAAGGATGGTGTAAACCGGCATGGAACTTCGTGTATTGCGGTATTTTCTGGAGGTGGCGCGGCAGGGGAACATCACCCGGGCGGCAGAGGCACTCCACGTGACCCAGCCCACCCTTTCCCGGCAGCTCCAGGATCTGGAAAAGGAACTGGGAGCGCCGCTGTTCATCCGGTCCAAACGCCGGATAGAACTGACGGAAGCCGGGCTTTTTCTCAAGGCCCGGGCTGAGGAAATGACCACCCTGGAAGAAAAGACACTGGACCAGTTCGCCCATCTGGAGGAGTTCGTGGCCGGAGATGTGTACATCGGCGGCGGGGAGACGGAGGCCATGAAGCAGGTGATGGAAGCCCTGACGCCCCTGGGCCGTGCCTATCCCCAGGTCCATTTCCATTTTTACAGTGGCAACGAGGAACAGACCATTGACGGGCTGCAGCGGGGGACGCTGGATTTCGGGCTCCTGTGCCTGGAGACGCCGCCGGAAGGGGTGGTGTACCGCAAAATCCCCTATGACGATACCTGGGGAATCTATCTGCGCAAGGATCATCCTCTGGCCCGGAAGGACGCCATTACCGCGGCTGATATTGCCGGAGAGTCGGTTATCCTGTCCCGCCAGCTGCTGAACAATCATATCTTCAACCACTGGCTGGGAATCGAGGCGGAGAAGCTGAACGTGCGGGCCACATACAATCTGATCTATAATGCAGCTTTCCTTGCGGAGCAGCGTATGGGTCTGCTGTTTTCTTTTGGGGGATTGCTGGCCCTGGATGGGGATCACCATTCCCAGCTGACCTTCCGGCCGCTGCAGCCGGCCCTGCATTCTCATAACTACCTGGTCTGGAAGGAGAATCAGGTCTTTTCCCGGGCTGCCGGCGTGGTCCATGCCCGGCTGGAGGAAGTGTTCGGACCTCACAATTAGTATGCTTTTTAAGCATAACAAATAAAATCATATAAGTATTGGTAATAAATCACCTCCTGCTGTATACTGAAACCAGTGGAAAGAGCAAATGACTGGTTTGGAATACAGAAAGAGGTGTTTTTTATGAACGGAAAAAAGAAACTGCAGAGGGTCCTGGCAATGGCTGTGCTGGGGATGACCTGTGCCCTGGGGGTATTTGGGGCAGAGGCCCAGGCGGCTCCACAGACGAAACAGGCTAAGGCAGCCGTCCAGACGAAGGAACAGGGAGGAAGTCCATTGAAACTGACAAAGGAATGGGATAAGGTATTTCCAGAAAGCAAAGAAGTGAATCATCGGAAAGTGACGTTCCGCAATCGGTATGGCATCGAGCTGGCTGCCGATCTGTACGAGCCGAAAAATGTGAAGGGCAAACTGGCCGCTATCGCCGTCAGCGGACCTTTTGGTGCGGTCAAGGAGCAGGCTTCCGGTCTGTATGCCCAGGAAATGGCCAAACGGGGCTTTTTGACCATCGCCTTCGATCCCTCCTTTACGGGCGAGAGCGGGGGTGTGAACGGGGTGCGCAATGTGGCGTCTCCGGATATCAATACCGAAGATTTCTCCGCTGCGGTGGATTTCCTGTCCAATGAAAAAGACGTGGACCCCAACCGGATCGGCCTGATCGGCATCTGCGGCTGGGGCGGCATGGCACTTAACGATGCGGCCATCGATACCCGGGTCAAGGCCACGGTGGTTTCCACCATGTACGATATGAGCCGGGTGATGGCCAACGGATATTTCGATTATACGAAAGATGCCGCCACCCTGAAAAAGGAGCGGATGGTAAGTCGCAGGGCTCTCAATGCCCAGCGGACGGAAGACTTCCGCACGGGTACGTTCAAACGGGCCGGAGGCGTGGTGGATCCGTTACCGGCCAATGCTCCCCAGTTCGTGAAAGATTACTATGCCTACTACAAGACGAAACGCGGGTACCATCCCCGCAGCCTGAATTCCAACGAAGGCTGGAATGCCACCAGTGCCCTGTCCTTCATGAATATGCCGCTGCTTTCCTATGCGGATGAAATCGAAAGTGCGGTACTTGTCATCCACGGGGAAAAGGCCCATTCCCGGTACTTCGGAGAAGATGCTTTCAAGAAGCTGAAAGGCGATAACAAAGAACTGCTGATCATCCCGGGGGCCAATCATACGGATCTTTACGACAATCTGGAAAAGATTCCCTTCGATACAATGACGGCATTCTTCCAGAAGTATTTGAAGTGATTTGCGGTAACGCAATACAGCAGGGGTCGATCGTTTTGATCGACCCGCTTCCATTGTCATACGGTTTATGTATGGAATGGCCAACCCAATAAGCATTTCATTTTCCCGCATGTTTCTGTTATGTTGGTAGTATTGGAAAAAGAATTGCTGATTACAAAGGAGAGAATATCATGTTAGGAAATTTCACCTACTGCAACCCTACGAAACTGTACTTCGGTAAGGATGCCTTGCAGAACCTGCCGGCTGAACTGGCCAAGTATGGCAAGAAGGTCATCCTGGTCTACGGGGGCGGTTCCATCAAAAAGAACGGCATCTATGATGCGGTGACGAAGATTTTGGCGGAAGCCGGCAAGGACGTGGCCGAAATCGCCGGCGTTATGTCCAACCCCACCATCCACAAGCTGCGGGAAGGCATCGCCATTGCCCGGAAGCACGGCGCTGATTTCATCCTGGCCGTGGGCGGCGGTTCCGTCATCGACTATTCCAAGGCCCTGTCCGTTTCTGTGAACTGCGACGAAGACCCCTGGGAAAAATATTTCGTGAGATTTGAAGAACCCACCTGTGAAACCATCCCCGTGGGGACGGTGCTGACCATGGTGGGGACCGGCTCGGAAATGAATGCCGGGGCCGTCATCACCTATCCGGAAAAGAAGCTGAAGATGGGCAAGGTATTCGCCGATGAAAAAATCATGCCCCGGTTCTCCATCCTGAACCCGGTCTATACCATGACCCTGCCCAAGTACCAGATGGTGGCCGGCATCTATGACATCTTCAACCACATCTGCGAGCAGTATTTCTCCGGTACGGATGATAATACCAGCGACTACCTGGCCGAAGGCCTCATGCGCAATGTGGTGGAAGCCAGCCGGACTGCCGTCAAGAATCCCCAGGATTACGAAGCCCGGTCCAACCTGATGTGGGATGCCACCTGGGCCTTGAACACCCTGATTGCCAAGGGAAAATCCACAGATTGGATGGTCCACATGCTGGGCCAGGCTGCCGGGGGTGTTACCAATGCCACCCATGGCATGACTCTGGCTGCCGTTTCCCTGCCTTACTACCGGTTCATCCTGAAGGACGGGCTGCCCAAATTCGTGCGGTTCGCCAAAGTGGTATGGGATGTGCGGCCGGAAGGCAAGACCGATGAGGAAATCGCCAAGGAAGGGCTGGAAAAGATGGAAGACTGGATGCAGCAGCTGGGTCTGGTACTGCACCTGAAAGATCTGGGCGCCACGGAAGACATGCTGGACGACCTGGTGAACGGTACGCTGATCCTGACCGGCGGCTACCGGGTACTGACGAAAGAAGAAATCCGGGAAATCTTCCGCCGGGCGATGTGAGCGGAGCAGCTACCACCAGTCTCTGGTCACTAGTCAGCAGCATAAGGAAAAATCCGCCTTCGGGCGGATTTTTTTGCGGGCGGGTCAAGGCGACCCGCCCCAGGAGTGCTGAAATAGATAGGATACGTTTTTCGTATGGATAGGATGATCGAATAAGCATTGGTTTTCCTGCCCCGTTTCTGGTATGCTTGAAATGCTGAAAAAGATTTTATCAGGAAGGAACCCATACCCTATGACGAGACGTGAATTCATCCTGGCCTGTCTGAGCCTTTTGGCCGCTACCGCGGCGGGCGGAGTCTACCGGTATCTGCATCTGCCCCAGTTCGGCGAGCTGCCCACCGGCGACCGGCTGCGGCGCATGCAGGCTTCCCCCCATTATCACGGGGACCATTTCGAGAACCTGGTACCGGTGCCAGTCATGTCGCAGAAAGAAGGAGAACGGGAAAACCGTTTCACGGCCACCTGGAAATTCCTGTTCGGTGATAAAAAGGGGCTCTGGCCCGACGGGTCCCTGCCTTCGGAAAAGACGAACCTGAAGGCCCTGCCCCGGCAGCAGGATGCCGTGGTGTGGCTGGGCCATTCCAGCTTTTACGTGCAGATGGGCGGGTACCGCATCCTCATCGACCCGGTGTTCAGCAGCTTCGCTTCACCCCTCTGGTTCGTGAACAAGGCTTTTCCCGGTTCTAACGTGTATACGGCCGATGATTTCCCGGACATCGATGTGCTGGCAATCAGCCACGACCACTGGGATCACCTGGATTACCCTACGGTGAAGGCTCTTCTGCCCAAGGTCCGTCAGGTGGTCTGCCCCCTGGGTGTGGGTGCCTATCTGGAGCAGTGGGGCTTTGCTCCCAAGATCATCCACGAGGAGGACTGGGATACGGAGATCCGGCTGGCAGATACGCTGACGGTCCATATCCTGCCCTCCCAGCATTTTTCGGGACGTTTCTTAAAACAGAACCCCACGCTGTGGTGCGGCATGGCTTTTCTCACCCCGGAACGCAGCCTCTACTATACGGGGGATGGGGGCTACGGCAGTCATTTCAAGGCCATTGGGAAAAAGTTCGGAGGGTTCGATTGTGTGCTGGCGGAAAACGGGCAGTACAACCTGGCCTGGCATGCCATCCACATGCTGCCGGAAGAAACGGCCCGGGCCGCAGAAGACGTGGGAGCAAAACTGGTCATTCCCGCTCACAACAGCAAATTCGCCCTGGCCCGTCATCCTTGGCAGGAGCCCATGGAAAAACTGCGGCAGGCCAGCCGGGGGAAAGCGTACCGCCTGTTGACCCCGGAAATCGGGGCCCTGGTGCTGCTGGACAGACCGTCCGATTCCGGGGAGTGGTGGAAAGAGTAAGTCTACAATCCCAGTTTCAGCCGCTTCGTCAGGTTCTTCTCGCAGCCGGGAAGAACCTGTAAAATCCTGTAAAATTCCAACCATACACTTTCCGTATATTGCACAAAACCAAATAAGCATTTTATATTGCAGCAGAGGTGTGCTATGCTGTAGCCAACGGATAAAGAATCGCCGGATTTCTTGAAGGAGGAAAGAACGATGGATCTGGAAGAAATGCTGAAACATACGCCTTTTGGCCTGGGCGAGGAAAATACGGCCTATGCCCAATATTTCGACGGCAAGAGTTATTTGGACATGCTGACCACGGAACAGGTGCCCACGGCTGTGGTGAATTTCGAACCGGGCTGCCGGAACCACTGGCACATCCACCATGCCACAAAGGGTGGCGGGCAGATGCTGATTGTCACCGCCGGCCGGGGCTGGTACCAGGAATGGGGGCAGCCGGCACGGGAACTGAAACCGGGCGATGTGGTGAACATCCCGCCGGAAGTGAAGCACTGGCACGGCGCTGCCAAGGATTGCGCCTTCCAGCATCTGGCCCTGGAAATCCCCGGAGAAGGCTGCAGCAACGAATGGTGCGAAGCCGTGGATCCGGACGAATACAACAAGCTGAAATAAGGGTAGGAAACCACAATGAAACTGAAGAAATTCTTTGCCATCGTCTGCATGGCCGTAAGCCTGCTGGGCGTGACCGCCTGCGGCAGCCAGGCCAGCAATACCACGGGTGGCGGCAGCCAGACCGCCGCTGCGGAAAAGGCACCGGCCAAAGCCAGGAAGGTGCTGGTAGTGTACTACACCAACAGCCACCGGACGGAACAGGTAGCCAGGGACATCGCCAGGAAGACCGGCGGCGACCTGTACCTGCTGGAACCCCAGCAGCCCTACACGGAAGCGGACTTGGACTACAACAACAAGAGCGCCCGTGTTTATAAAGAACACGAGGATCCCAAACTGCAGGATGTGGCTCTGAAGAATGCCAAACCGGCCAACTGGAAAGACTACGATACCGTATTCGTGGGCTACCCCATCTGGTGGGGCATAGCAGCCTGGCCTCTGAACCAGTTCGTGAAGAGCAACGATTTCACCGGCAAGACGGTAATCCCCTTCAGCACTTCCGCCAGCAGCGGTATGGGCGGCAGCGTGGAGAAGTTGAAGGCCATGGCTGGCGGCAAAGGCAACTGGCTGAGCGGCATGGGCTTCACCGGCGGTATCGACGACAGCAAGGTGAACAGCTGGGTCGACAGCCTGGGACTGAAATAAGGGAGAGCCGCACTGCGGTTCTCAGTCTCTAGTCAATGGTCTCTAGTCTCTAGCCGATGGAGAAAATTTAAATAATAAAATCAGAAGAACCCGTCCGCTAAGGGCGGGTCCTTTCCATAAGCTCGAGACTCGAGACTCGAGACTCGTGACTTATCCATTCATTTTCCGTATCATGCATAAGAATCAATAAGCATTTCATATTGCTGCGGATTTCTGGTATGCTGAAGACAACGGATACAGGAGGGAAAATAAATTATGAAGAAACTGCTGATTGTCTATTATTCCTAGTCCAACGGGAATACCAAAAAGATCGCGGAGGAGCTGCAGAAGGTTACTGGCGGCGACCTGGCCCGGATCGATACGAAAACCGCCTATAAAGATCAGGACTACCAGGTGGTGGTGGATCAGGCGGAAAAGGATGTGCAGCGGGGCTACGAACCCGTCCTGGCACCCCGTTTCTTTAAGGTGAAGGATTACGACGCCATCGCCCTGGGCACGCCCACCTGGTGGTATACCATGGCCCCGGCCATGAAGACGTTCCTCCATGAGGAGGATATGAAGGGCAAGCTGGTGATCCCCTTTGCCACCCATGGCGGCTGGCCGGCCCATGTGCTGGACGATTTGAAGAAGGCCTGTCCCGGAGCCCAGTTCGGACCGGAGCTGGCTGTACAGTTCGATTCTCAGGGTGGCAGTACCCAGGTGACGCCCCAGAAGCAGGTGGAAGCCTGGCTGGAACAGGTGAAAACCTGTCTGGCATAAGAAATAGTTCGTAAAGTGATTCCAAGAATCAGCGGAAACGCAGTGTGGATTTTGGAAGGATCCGGAAGGAGGACATGATGTTTGGATTGGGCGTACCAGAATTGATGATGATCCTGATCATCGGGCTGATCGTGTTCGGACCGGGCAAGCTGCCCACCATTGGCAGCGCCCTGGGCAAGAGCATCCGGGAGTTCAAGGAGGCCTTCTATGCTCCCGTGGAAAGCCGGGAAAAAGAAGGTGGAAAGGATGGCAAGCCGGACGCAAAGCAGGACTGATGATATGACCTGGGTGGAACATATGGAGGAGCTGCGTCGGCGGATCCTGAAATCCCTGCTGGCCGTGGGAATCGGCATGGTGGCGGCGTTCTTCTTCATGGACCCGATCATGGCCTTTCTCACCCGTTCGGCCGGGACCCTGTACTTTTTGAAACCGGCCGAAGCCTTCATGACGTATTTCAAGGTGCTGGCGGTGGTCGGGCTGCTGCTGGCTTCTCCAGTCTGGTTCTACCAGCTGTGGGCGTTCCTGCTGCCGGCGCTGACACAGAAAGAGAAGAAGACCCTGCTGGCCTTCGTCCCTTTTTCGGTGCTGCTGTTCGTGGGCGGCTGCGTCTTCGCCTTTGAAATCGTGCTGCCCCGGGGCCTGGCGTTCTTCCTGGAGTTCACGTCCCCGGCAGTGCAGCCGTTGCTTTCCCTGGAAAGCTATCTGGATTTCATGGTGATGCTGGTGCTGCCTTTCGGGGTGCTGTTCAACTTGCCGCTGGCGCTGCTGTTCCTGGCCCTGGCCGGGCTCATCCGGTCGGAGCAGCTGCGGAAGGCCAGACGATTCGTGATCTTCGGCAGTTTCGTGGCGGCGGGGATTTTGACGCCTACTACGGACATCGTGACCCAGTGCCTGCTGGCCGTGCCGCTGATTTTGCTCTACGAGCTGAGCTACGGCATGATCCGGTTCGGGCTGGGACGGTAAATGGCAGGTATGTAGCGGAGGCTATCTGCTTGTCGCTGAAAGCGATGGCAAGGGCTATGAGCCGATGGAAGCCAGATCACGCTGGCAAAGAATAAAGAATAAAACCCTCCAGACCTGGGTTCGGACGTCCCTGATGGGCCGTCCCTACGAAAACAATATACCGTACGGTAAAATTTCGTAGGGTCTACCCGTAAAGGGGAGACCGTTCCCAGGTCCTCCGAGGGCTTTTTTTATTTTATAGAGATGAAAAAATCGTATATCAAATGATATATCATAAGCATTTAACATATCGCTGACACCGTGTTATTTTATAGACAACAAAAAGGAAGGAGCTGAAAGGCCATGCAAAAGACCGTGCGTCACTCTTTAAAAGCCAGCCTGCTGGCACTTCTGGTGGTCCCGCTGCTCTTGGGAAGCAGCTGCACCGTCCGCCGGAGCCTTGGGCTTTCTACGGATACCACCATGTCTCAGGAGGCAACGGCCCAGACGGCCACCGTGGACCTGGGACTGCTCCAGTGGCCCCAGCGGCTGGATGCGGTTCGCAGCGAAGTGGAGATCCTGGATGGGATCCCCGCCAGCCTGGATCCGGACAAACCCAGTCCGGACGCCATCTACCGCAACGGCCACGTGTATGGCAGCGCCATCCTGTTGCCCATGGGGGAACTGAAGGGTAAAAAAACGCAGCCGCTCCTGTATTACCGGGTGCGGGCCTACGATCTGGACGGCAATCCGGTGGGATCTTACTCCCAGATGCAGCCCGTCAGCGGCAGCCTCCAGAAGGTGACCCGGAATGCCCCCGTACCACGCAGCAGCATGGAGGACAACGGTTCCGAGCTGCTGTACCCTGTATATGCCTATACGGGCAACCCCGGCGCCACTCAGTATGAGGTGGAAGTCACGGACCATCGGCCGGAAAACCCCAATGGCACGGCTCCTTCCCGCTACCGGGTGTTTGCCCAGACCACGAAGCTGACGGACCTGTACGATGAAAAGCCCCGGATCGGCACCTACTACTGGCGGGTACGGGGCATGGACGACGCCGGCAATCCCGTAGGGGAATGGAGCGAAGCCCAGAAGTTCACCACCCTGCCCAAAGGGGACATCAAAGTGGGTATCTACGGCGACAGCATTTCCCACGGCGGCGGGCACCTTTCCTACAGCCCCGTGGATTACTCCTACAGCTACAGCCACTATCTGGGCTTCCGGACCATCAACCTGTCCCAGAGCGGGGACACCAGCGCCATGATGCTGGAACGGTTCGACCGGGATGTACCGGCTTTCCGGCTGAAGTACCTGCTGATCATGGGCGGCACCAACAGCCTGCGGGCCGGCGTACCGGCGGAGGATGTGATCCGGGATTTGGAGGCCATCGGAGAAAAGGCACGGGAACGAGGCATTACCCCCATCTACCTGACGCTGCCGCCCATCAATCCGGCCAACATCGACAAGGCCTTTGACGAACCCACCTACGAAAACTGGCGGCAGTCCTTTGCCCAGGTGAACGACTACATCCGCAGCCGGGACCACATCGATGTGGCGGCCCAGTTCGACGAGCAGAAGGACCTTCCGACGGAACTGGCCCTGGACGGAATCCATGGCGACTGGAATATGAAACAGATCATGGCCCAGGCCATCAACACGGCTATGGCTGGACGGGTGTAAAGGAGGAATTTGTCCATGCATGACGTCATCTTGAACTGCGCAGAACAGCTGGGGGCCAACCTGTAAGCGATAGAAGGAGGAAGGCATGATGGTGACGGCGGCAGCGACCCTGGAATCCTGGAAGAGCCTGCTCCTTCCCCGGAAGGAAGAGACCCTGGATACAAAGGAGAAGCTGTTCTCCAACCGGCAGCTGCGGCAGAGCGGAGCCTGGAAAGAAAAACAACTGATTTAGAGAAAACGATACGATTTTTCTATGGCAACGTATCGGCAATAAGCATTTAACATTGTGTCAAGGATTTGGTATGCTGGACGCAGAAGAACCTGGAGGAGGGAAATTCCTGATGAAAAAGAAACTGGTTGCCTATTTTTCTGCCAGCGGGGTTACAGCCGCCAAGGCGAAGAAACTGGCTGAAGTGGTGGGGGCGGACCTGTACGAAATCGCTCCCAAAGATAGATATACGAATGCGGACCTGAACTGGACGAACAAAAAGGCCCGCAGCACGGTGGAAATGAACGATCCGGCCAGTCGTCCGGAACTAAAGGAAAACGGCCTGGATCTGACGGGGTACGACACGGTTTACATCGGCTTCCCCATCTGGTGGTACACGGCGCCCCACATCATCCGCAGCTTCCTGGAACAGAACAAGCTGACCGGCGTGGACATCGTATTGTTCGCCACCAGCGGGGGCAGCAGCATTTCCAAGGCGTACCAGGACCTGCGCAAGGCCTACCCGAAACTGAACATCACGAACGGGGTGCTGCTGAACGGCTCCATTCCCGGGAACCTGGCGTAAGAATAGGAGCTGTGGATTGATTTCACAGCTCCGTTTTCGGCATTTTTGAAAAGGAGGATCCCTTATGGACCGCAGAGAATTTTTGAAGACGTCCGGACTGGGGGCACTGGCCCTGGTCCTGAGCAGCTGTGGCTTTTCAAAACAGACGGCTTCTTCGGCACAGCTGACGGGCGGCGGCAGCTCCGCCACCGGCAAGGAAAAAGTGGCCGGTACGGGCGGTGACAAATACATTCCGCCGGAACAACGGCAGGGCAATGAATCCGTGGTGTACTTCACCCGGGACCTGTCGGCGGCCGGCCTGCTGAAGATTTATGAGACCGTTGCCGGCAATATGACCGGCAAAGTGGGCATCAAACTGCACACAGGCGAGCCCCATGGCCCCAACATCATTCCCCGGCCCTGGGTAAAGCAGCTCATGGAAGCCCGTCTGCCCGGCGCGAAAATCGTGGAAACGAATACCTATTACGGCGGAGCCCGGTACACCACGGAAGAACACCGGAAGACCCTGGCCGTGAACGGCTGGGATTTCGCGCCGGTGGATATCCTGGATGAAGAGGGGACCACCATGCTGCCCGTCAAGGGGGGCAAGTGGTTCACGGAAATGTCCGTGGGCTCCCATCTGCTGAACTACGATTCCCTGCTGGTGCTGACCCATTTCAAGGGGCACACCATGGGCGGTTTCGGCGGCTCCGACAAGAACATCGGCATCGGCTGTGCCGACGGCCGCATTGGCAAGAAGATGATCCATTCCGGCGAGGGCGGCAGCCAGTGGGGTATCGACAAGGAAGAATTCATGGAACGGCTGACGGAATCATCCAAGGCCACGGCGGACCATTTCGGCAATCACATCGCCTACATCAATGTGCTGCGCAATATGTCCGTATCCTGTGACTGCGAAGGGACCGGGGCCCAGCCCGTGGTGACGCCCAACATCGGTATCCTGGCGTCCACGGACATCCTGGCGGCCGACCAGGCTTCCGTCGACCTGGTCTATGCCTTGCCGGAAAAAGATCGCCACGCCCTGGTGGAACGGATGGAAAGCCGCCACGGACTGCGCCAGCTGAGCTACATGAAGGAACTGGGCATGGGCTGCGACCGGTATGTGCTGCTGGACCTGGACCATGGCAGCCAGCCCCTGACACTGGCGGATGCGGTGAAGGACGTAAAACCCTTCGAGGGATAAAAAACAGCTGAGAAGAGGTATGATTTTTCACATCATTTTTTCATACATTTTTCCTATTTCCATGGATAAACGATAAGCATTTAACATGACTGTCCGGATTTGCTATGATACACCCAAGAGATAACCCGAAGGAGGAATCATGATGGACGAACGCTTGAAACAATTTGCTGGCTTCGCGCTGGCCCTGGTCATGACGACTTGTATGGGCATACATTTTGGGGAGGCAGCAGCCATGGAAAATGAAACGAAGAAACCGGTCAAAATCGTGCAAACCGCAGGCAGAGACGTGCTGGGGGAATTCGCCCCGGACTTTGCCCGCTACAACGATGACATCCTGTTCGGTGAAGTGTGGAGCGCCAACGACAAACTGAGCCTGCACGACCGCAGCATCGTCACCGTATCCGCTCTGATCTCTCAGGGCATCACGGACAGTTCTCTGAAATACCATATCACGTCCGCCAGGAACAACGGCGTGACGAAGGAAGAAATGGTCCAGATCATCACCCAGCTGGGCTTCTACGCCGGCTGGCCCAAAGCCTGGGCAGCATTCCGGCTGGCGAAGGAAGTGTACGAAGCTTGAGGCAGTCACTAGTCACCAGCCGAAGGAGAAAATTTGCCACAGGCAAATTTTGAAGAAAAGAACAAGATCAAGATGAGGTAACAGGTATGGACGAAAAACTCCGTGAGAATCTGGAGGCTGCCGGATGCCCGGATGAGGTCATCCGGAAAGTCCAGCAGCTGGAGGGGACACAGCAGCAGACCCTGGAGCTGCGGAAATACCGGCGCTGCCTGCTGGAAAAGGTGCACCGGGAACAGGAACGGCTGACGAACCTGGATTATCTGCTGTACCAGTTGGAGAAGCAAGCTTGAAACAGTCTCGAGTCACTAGTCACTAGTCTCTAGCCAAAGGAAAGAACCTGCCCTGGAAACAGGACAGGTTCTTTTGATATTATTTTTCTGGATTGACTTTCTCCTTCAGTCGTTCCAGGAATACCTGGCTGGAATGGCTGAGCAGGCGGTACTTTTTCCAGGCCACCAGGCTGGAGACTTCGTAGGCTGGCTCCAGAGGGATGAATTTCAATTCCGGGGATTCGTGGTGCTCCAGCCGGTCTATGCACAGCAAGTTGGCCACCTGCTGGAAGACCAGGGGATTGGTGTTGCAGGAAAGGTCCGTGGTGCCCACGATGTTCAGCTTCTCTACAGAGAACTTGCCCTTGGACCAGCCTTCCAGGTCGAAGGTCCGGTTGTTGTGCCGGGAGGAGGTCATGAGGGGGATTCCCAGGATGTTTTCCGGGGTGACGGCATCCAGCTTTGCCCAGGGGCTGTGGATGCTGGTGACGATGCCCAGCCGGTTCTTGCCCGGCAGCTCCAGATAATTGTAGTTTTCCACGTTGAAGGGCTGGATGAACAGGCCGAAATCCAGCAGGCCGTGTTCCAGCTTTTCCTGGATGATGTCGGCGTTGCCGGTGATCATTTCGATGGTCAGGTGGGGATTCTCCTTGCGCAGGTCGGCGAAGGTATCCGTCAGATAGTGGACCAGATAGGTGATGCCGGCCCCGATGCGGATGCAGCCGGTCAGATCCAGATCTTCATCCTTGATCTCGCTTTTCGTCTGTTCCACCAGGGCCAGGATTTCTTCGGCCCGCTGGCGCAGGTGCATCCCTTCTTCGGTGAGGGTGGTGCTGCGGTTGCTGCGGATGAACAGCTTCTTGCCCAGTTCCTTTTCCAGGTCGGCCATCTGGCGGGACAGGGTGGGCTGGGTGACGAACAGCAAATTGGCGGCTTCGGTCATGTTCTGTTCCCGGGCCACCGCCAGGAAATATTTCAGGGTGCGGATTTCCATAAGGACGCTCCTTTCACTGGGCATGTATGACAAGCAAGATATTATGCAAAATATTTATGCCATAAGAATAATAAGAAATCGTAGGAATGTCAATATTTGGAGGCCACGGAAAAAGTCCTCACCGTCGTAAATTGTCCATATGGTATGTGTTTTCTGTCCTCCCCTGAAAGGGGAGGGGGACCAGCCGAATGGCTGGTGGAGGGGTTTACCATCAAACGTAAGCCGCACATCGGGTGTGAGACCCCTTACCCGCAAGCGGGTCCTTTCCCCCTTTCAGGGGGACACAATTTGGAGGTGTGGACAAGGCCGGCAGTTAGGCTTTATAATAAATATATCTAACTGACGCATCGAAAGGACGGGTGGGCATTGTGGATCTGGTGGACAAGCTGAAGGAATATTCCGTACTCACGGACGAGGAGTATAAGGCCCTGCTCCAGACGGAGGACCCTCTGCTGCGGGATAAACTGTTCCGGGGTGCCCAGGAGGCCATGAACTATGTGTTCCACCGCAGGGTGTACTTCCAGGGCGTGCTGGAATTCAGCAACCACTGCCCCCAGAACTGTCTGTACTGCCCCCGCCGGGAGGAGAACGGTGAACTCCACCGCTTCCGGCTGAACTGGGAACAGATCCGGGGGGCCTGCGCCCTGGGCTATGAGCTGGGGATCCGATCCTTTCTGCTGGAAGGGGGAGAGGATCATTACTATACGGATATGATCCTGTGCAATATCCTGACCAACTTGAAGCAGGAATTCCCCGACTGCGCCCTGGGCCTTTCTGTGGGGGAACGGACGAAGAAATCCTACCATCGGCTGCACCAGGCCGGGGCCCAGCGGTACTTCCTCAGCTTCGTGACCTCGGCCCCTCTCCATTTCAGTCGGCTCCATCCCCCCACCCATTCCCTTTCCACCAAGATCGACTGTGTGAACGATCTGAAGGATCTGGGGTATGAGACGGATACAGGATTCCTGGTAGGGGCTCCCTATGAACAGGTGGACTATCTGGTGAAAGACCTGACACTGCTCCAGGAACTGGCACCTCACAACATCACCCTGACACCCTTCCTGCCTGAGGACGGTACACCGTTCCGCCAGGAAAGGCGCATGGCCCTGGAAGAGTACCTGCGGCTCACAGCCATTTTGCGGATCCTGTTTCCCCGGGCCAACATCGTGGCACCCTGGGCCATCCGGAGGATCCATGCCCACGGCCAGATCCTCAGCGTCCAGAGCGGTGCCAACGTGCTGCGCATGCCCATGCTGCCTCCGGCCGATCCGGACTCCCTGAACCAGGATGCCCGGAAGAAGCTGCTCCACACCATCGAGGTCATGTACCGCTATTTGAAGCATTACGGTTACGAAATGACCCTGGGCAGAGGGGACTCCATGCTGTACCCCAACAGGGTGGAGGACAAGGAGCCGGAGGCAGTGGCAGAACCTGAGACAAAAGAATAAATTTGTCCTTCCCTGAAAGGGAAGGGGGACCATCCGCATGGATGGTGGATGGGTCATACACCTGGTGTGAGACCCCCTACCCGCAAGCGGGCCCTTTCCCCCTTTCAGGGGGACACAAATAAAATTCATTCCGTTGTTTAAACAACGGAACTTTTTTTATTCCTCCCTTATACTTACCACTGTAAGCGATAAACAAACACTTCCCAATCATAGGAAACCACACACTTCCGAGAATTGGAAACCACAACGGGTACATATAAGGAGGAAATCATTATGGAAAACAAAGTTACGAAAGATATGCTGGTGGGTAAAATCTGTGCAGAACATCCGGAAGCCATCCCGGCTCTGCTGGGCGTGGGCATGCACTGCCTGGGCTGCCCTTCTTCCCAGATGGAATCCCTGCAGGATGCCGCTTTCGTCCATGGGCTGGATCCGGAAGCCGTCGTAGCCGCCGTCAACGAAGCCATCGCCAAGGCGTAAGCGAAGGGGGAAACGAACATGAGCGCATTTCTGGGACCCATCCATCATTGGCTGTACGGCAAGATCCAGCTGCAGGAAGCTTTCATTGCAGCTCTGGCTGATGCCGCTGAAAAGAACCACTGGAACACCGGCGACAAACCCGCCGCAAGCTATGTGAACAACGAAACCCGTCCTCTGGACGAACTGATCGATACCATGAACATCCATGGCTGGTTGCAGGGCCGCATCCACGATGCCGAAGGCCGTTATGCCCAGTTGGCCGGTGCCCTGCTGCATCATAACGACAATCTGCTGCCCCAGCTGGAACAGCTGGCCCTGGAATTCGGCCGTACCCGTGCCCTGAAAGCCGACGCCGATGCTTCCACCATCTACCGGGCCTTCGAAGATGCCTTCCTGAACGGCATGCCCTGCGACCGGGTGAATATGGTGGTGGATCAGGATCCGGATGCCTTCGCCTGGGATCAGACCGATGACCTGCACGGCGGTTTCTGGGAAGAAGCCGATGTGAACCCGTCCGTATACTACACCTTGCGGGACGCCATGATGCAGATGATGATGTAAATAGAAACCCGGAAACACGCGCCAGGCCTAGGTTCATGGGCTGGAAAGCCCGTGAAATTGGGCTGAAATTGGGCTGAAATTGGGCGAAAAAATTTCATAAAAATACCCCGTGTATATTATGCACTGGGTATTTATTTTTATACATAACAGGAAAATCCCCGCACCATAAGGCACGGGGATAGGAGTTACTGGAAATCGGCAACGGCATCGAGGTATCGGGCTATTTCTTCCAGATGTTTTGCACGGTCAGTAAGATATAGAGTAACCGCAAAATCATCAGGTGTACAACATATAAAGCAATAGGCCCTGCCGACTAAAGCCGGCAGGGCCTATTGCTTACTTGCATATATTCTGTACTTCTTCAGACCAGGGCATCATCTGCTGGAGCAGTTCCGGATGGATCTTGAAATCCATGTTGGGCAGCTTCTCGAACAGGTAGGTCAGATAAGTGTATGGCTCCAGGCCATTGGCCTTACAGGTCTCGATGATGCTGTAAATCGTGGCACTGGCTTCTGCTCCTTTGGGAGAAGCGCTGAATAACCAGTTTTTCCGGCCTATGGTGAAGTTCCGGATGGCCCGTTCACAGATATTGTTCGTCATGGCAGCTTCTCCATATTCCAGGTAGGCGCTCAACTGCTTCCTGTGGAGGAGAATATATTGGATAGCCTTGCCCAGCGGCGACTTCAGGCTCGGTTGTTCGTCCATTTTCGTTTCCAGCCACGCAAAGTAAGCCTCCAGCTTGCTTCTTTCAAGCCGCAGACGTTCTTCTTTCCGCTTTTCTGGATCCAGTTCCGCCAGTTTCTTGTCTTCGGCAAAGATTTCCCCCAGTTTCTGGATGGCCTGGCCGCAGGTGGTCTGGGCAACCTCTTCCTTGGGCATGTCGGCTGGGATGGCTTCGACGAACTTCCTCCGGGCATGCACCCAGCACAGGGCATGGACTTTGCAGGAGACCTTCTCATATCCTGCATACCCATCAGTCTGCAGGATTCCCTGATACCCCTCCAGGAATTTCCTGGCGAACTCACCGCTCCTGCCCTGGCAGTACTGGTAGATCCGTATCTTTTTCAGTTGTTCATATTCCCCATTGGTATACACCCACATGAAGGACTTGGTGGTGTTTTTCCGGTTCTGCTCATTCAGCACCTGGACCGGAGTTTCATCCGCATGGATCACCGCCTGCTTCAGCAGCTCTGCCTTCATGACACTGACCAGGGGAGCCAGCCAGTCCTGGGAAGACCGGATGATCCAGTTGGCCATGGTTGCCCGGGAAAGCGGCAGGCCGATATTCTTCCATTCCTGTTCCTGACGGTGGAGCGGCACGGCCATCTGGTATTTCTGGACGATGACATGGGCTACGGCAGATGCTGTGGCCATGGAATTCTGCAGGACGCTGTGAGGCACTTGAGGCTTCTCAACCACAAAATGTTCCTGCTTCCGACATTCCAGGCACTGGAAAGATTCCCGGTAGATGTCGATGATCTTGACCTGGGCAGGGATGAACTGCACTTCTGTGCGGATTTTCTCTTTGCCCATGGAGACCAGGGGACTGCCGCAGCGTTTGCAGATCCGTTCATCTTCCGGGAGAGTATACAGTTTTTCTTCATGGGGAAATTTTTCCAGCAGCTCGGCCCAATCCCGCTTCTGCTTCTTGCGCCGTTTGTGGGCCGGGACTTCGATTTCAGGTTCCGGTGCCGATGGTTTGGCTTCCACTTCGGCCTCATTGAAGAGATTGAGCTGGTCCGGACAAATCTTTTCCGCCTTTTCCGTGCGGGAACCAAAGACAGTGTGCCGCAGAGCATGCAGCTGTTGTTTGAGTCTCTGGTTCTCCTCGGACAGACGTTCCACTTTCTGTTCCAGTTCCTTGATCTGTTCTTCGGTTCTCCCTGCTTCGGCCACGGTTCCGGTCTCCTTCGTTTCATGATGTCTCCATTATACCGGAGGAAAGGACTGAAATCCAGGAAATCCACAGACTTACTATTCCTACTTTTTTCAGATGGTCAGGGACGGATGGACCGTCTGCACAGCTTTTGGCTGATGGATGGAGAGACCCTCTATGAGCCAGCGGAGCTGCTGTTGGGAGAGTTCCACCAAATCTTCTGGAGTATTTGGCCACTGATACCGGCCATTTTCCAGTCTCTTGTACAGCAGCAGGAATCCAGTCTCATCCCACAAGAGAGCCTTGATCCGGTCTTTCCTTCTGCCACAGAACAGAAAGAGGGCGGGCTGATGGGGATCCAGATGGAAACGGGCAGCCACCAGAGCAGCCAGCCCGTCGATGGATTTGCGCATATCCGTATATCCACAGGCCAGGTAGATATGGTCGGCAGTGATGTTGCGGATTAACACAAGAATACCTCTTTGAGGACCTGCAGCGTACGCTGCAAATCTGGCGCAGCGGTTCCCTCAGGGATTTCAAGAGAAGCAGAGCCCACGTGGACGACCATCTTCCCGCAGGAATGCTGTTGCTCCTGAGCCAGAGAGACGGGCGCAAATTGAGTAGTACGGGCGGGTGCCTGAGGATTGACCAACAGCGCTTCCTCTCTCAGTTCCTTGATCCAGTAATACATGGCATGATGGCTCATCTGACGTGACCGACAGAACGCCTTGATGCAAAGGCCGCTTTCCTGTTGCTCCTTTAGAATCTGGCTCCAGTATTCCAGAGCCTTCTGATGTTTTATGCGTTGAATTTCACCCAAAACAAAACCACCTCCAGAGATGAGTGACACAAATGGCTCGAAAAAAACGACACGTTGCGCACTGTAGAGAAATTCGTTTTTTTCGTGCGATATTTTTAACATCCGTATTATCTCAAACTGAAGGTGGTAATTCCATACACCGGATTTTTTAGCGCTTACGATATAGAGCCTCGAATCGCAGGATTTCCTCCTGTTCTTCTTTGGTTTTGGCCTTTGCATAGTCGTTGGCAAAGGCTTCCATGACCTTTGCTGTGTTGTGCAGGTTGTCGACGAGTTGACCTTGGATTTTCTTCATGGTTATCATCCTCCTTCACTAGTAGTAGGACAGTAGGATGATAGTTAAGTACCGCTTTTCCCATTTTCTTCAATGCTTTTAAACAAAAAGCCCGTAAAGCCAGGTGTTTCCTAACTCTACGGGCTTTTTGCGTTTGTAATAACAGTCTGTCAATGCCATACAATGGGGTGAAATGGGATAAAGTGGGAAACCGTAGGAAAATCAACGTTCCATGAGTTCGGAAAATTTTTCAGCCGCCCGGCGTTTCATGTGTTTTGTCACGTGTAGATATATTTTTCGGGTGGTAGTATCGTCGGAATGGCCTAACCGTTCCATGATGTCCACCAGGTCAACGCCCGCCTCGGCTAGCAGCGATGTGTGTGTGTGGCGGAAAATATGAGGATGTACACGACAAGGGAGCGGCGGGGTTAAAACCTGTTGTATATGATCGATATGATGCTGGACGCTACGTTGCGTTATTGGGTATCCCGGGTGCATGGGGGCCGTAAACACAAACCCGGCACGGCTGCCTTCGGGATAATGCCATAATTCCCCAAACGTAAACCGGCGCGCCGTTGCTTCCAGGCGGTATTTTTTGAGTTCCGCAACGAGCTGGGTGGGCAGCGATAAAATCCGCGCCGACGTCCGCGTTTTAGGCGGCAAGAGCGTATAGGCATTGTAACGGCTGGTTGGATTGTACAGCGTTTTGGTGACTTTGAGCGTCGCGGCATCCAGATCAATATCTTCCCAGGTCAGGGCAAGGGCTTCCCCTATACGGAGCCCCGTATAGGCCAGCAGCATAAACAGCGCCGTATAATCGCCGTACTGAGTGTGTCGCCGGGATTCGTCCAAAAAACGTTGCAGATCAGCCTTTTCCAGGTATTGCGGTATGTCTTGTTCCGGATCAATGATTTTCCGTGACGGGCGGGGCGGCGAGGCAAATTCCGTAGGATCGTTGTAAATCAGCTCAAACTCCCGTGCCTTCTTAAAAATCATTTTAGCCGCTGCATGGACACCGCAGATCGTGTTGGGCTGCAATTTATCTTTTAGGTCCAGCAAAAACATCTGGTAATCACGTTTGGTGATCTGCTGCAATGGGATTTTCGCAAAATAGCGATTTAACCAGGCGATATTATGTTCCCGGATTCGGACGGTTGATATTTTGACTTGCTGGGCATAGATTTTCAGCCAGTCAGCGGCAAAATCTTCAAAGGTCACGTTGGATACAGGAACATATTGTTGTTTCTTGATGGATTCCTGGATTTCCCGCAAAGCGGCCTCCGCGTCCTTGCGACGCGGGAAGCCGAACCGGGATACACGTTTGCGCTTGCCCGTTGCAGGGTCAAGACCAACGACGGTACGGAAGCCCCATGTGCCGTTGGGGGAATGGATGATTTCCATGATTAGTCCTTTTCTAACTCGTTCCCGTCAATTTCCACTTTAGTCATTGTTCCGTTTTGCTTAAAGTCAAACGAAGCACTAAAAGGGGTACGGATCATAGCACCAAAAGAATTCTGAGCGTCAACAAAGCCAGATACGATCCCGACGCCGTGAATCTTTCTGAACTTAAAATTGCTAAATTTTGCGGTAGAAGGTGCTTTCAAGTTGGCTTTTACTACCTTTTCAACTTGCTTTTGCATATGTTGCATTTCTCTCTCGGATGGGATATTATCCGTTATTTTTTCAAGCACCTTTCCTTCTTCATACAATGTTACACCTGAATACATTACGGAATGGACTGTGAAATTTGGATTCAACCATAATCCATAGCTGTACCCTTTCCCGTCCGTAGAGAAGCTATAATATTTTCTTCCGTTTGGGTCCGCTCTGTCCGTTACTTTCCACGCCTTTATTTTCTCCGGATCTATTTCTGTTGATTTTAACGCTGCCGTTATACCGTCTAACTGTTTCTGGTTTTTAAGTTGCATTATTTTGGTAATCTTATTGTTCTCAAAAGCATATTTTCCTCCAGACGGCGATGTGGCATACACGCCTAAAATGATTAGGAGTCCAATTCCTGCAATAACAACTTTCTTCTTACTCATAATAATATCCTCCTTTACTTAATAACAGATTGTTTTAACACGGCAAGGCCTAAACAGCGGAAATCCCTGCAATTATCAGAGTTAAAAACCATGGGCGCATATTTTGGGTTTTCTGATACCAGCATAACTCCGGTATCCGTTTTGTAAAAACGCTTTAAGCATACCCGTTCGCCGTCGATTTCGAAACAACCGATCTGGCCAACTTCCACCTCGGGTTGTTGCTTGACGAAAACGATGTCGCCGTCATTAATGCCAGCATTGACCATGGAGTCGCCGCACACCGTAATACAGAAATCCACCTTGTAACGGTTATCCACGTCATAGTACGGCGTGTCCTGGTTAACATCTTCCAGGGGCGCACCCGCTGCTGCATACCCTAGCATGGGGACGCGTTTAAAATGACGTTGCAGATCGTCGGAGGTGAAGTCGTCTTTTAGCAGCAGCACGGGCGACACCTGCAAGACGCTGGCCAGCAAGTCGATTTTATCCCGCCCCATATTTTTAATTAATCCCTTTTCCCATTTCCGTACTGTGCTTTTTCCCACGCCGCAACGTTGAGCAACTTCTTCCAACGTCAGGCCCAACTCCTTGCGCCGTATTGCCATAAATTCATTGGTTTTCATGGGCTTCTCCTTTCTGATTACATCATTATTATACCACGAAAAAGTTTCTTTTTGGCAACTTTTCCGTAAAAAACGGGAAAAAAGTTTCCAAAAGTGCTTGATTTCCATTCCCGTGTGTGGTATCCTATAAGTGTCCTAAAGGAAACAACAAGGAGGTGAAACGGATATGAACGCTCTGGAACTGATTGCAACGATCAAGCTAGAAGGACTGACCATGAAGAAATTCCTAAAGAAAATCGGGATGAGCAGCAGCACGTGGTCAAAGAAAATTCGCGGGCTGTCTGAGTTTACCCGGGCGGAAATCCAGAAAATCATCCAGGTGCTAAACCTGAGTGACGCCAAAACCATGAGTATTTTTTTTAACGTCAAAGTGTCCTAAAAGACACTGAAAGAGAGGGGGGAACAACATGAACAAACGAAACGGCCTGGCCGCCGTGGTCCTGGTGCTGTGTGGCCTAACTCTTTTGAGTCACGGTGTGGACGCGGTGGAACAAGAGCAACGGCCTTGCAAGATGGTGTCCCGGGTAGTCCAACCGGGGCAGAGCCTATGGGATATATGTTCCCGGCTGGACAGCAGCGAGGACATAAGAACCATTATCGACCGGACCCGGGTTGACAACGATATAACCGACCCGGGCCGATTACAGCCCGGGCGCGTGATTACCATACGATTTAAGCAATAAGGAGGATGAACCATGAAAAAAGAAACGATGAACAAGGTGAAAGGGACCTTGAGCCATGAGGAAAGGGCGCCCTTTAATTTAGCAGCCAGCGTATTGCGAAATGCCGGGTTTAAACAAGTGTTAATTTTTGCAACGCGTCTGGACAGCGCCGACGACGCGGAAAGAATCGACGTAAGCGACAAAAGGGAACTTAAGAAATACGGCTCCCATGTCTTTCAGAAGATGGATACTGTTTGTATGCTGGCTTCCGTTGGGTCCCATATCGAGGAGTTGGTCAAGAGCCACCCAGAGGAAAAGAAAAATGTAGCGTATTTTCTTACTAGGCTGATTGATGCCGTCATTGGCGATGACCCGGAAGCCATGAATTAAAAGGAAGGGGATAAACCTATGAAAGAGGAAGCGCTGAACAAGACCATGGACAAGGTGAAAGAAATCCTGAATGATGCCGGTGTGAGGCAGTACGTTTTGTCCATATCTGGTTACAAGGACTCCGCGGAAATCGTCGAAGAGTCAGAACGCGACCCGGAAGCAATTACAACAGTAACGCAAATTGAAGCCGATGAAGAAACGCTGTTTGTGATGATCGTAACCATGCTGGAAGGGCTGATTAAAAGGACCACGAAGCCGCGGCCGTCATACAATCGGAAAATAAAAATAAACCAAGTCGTTGCCAGAATTAACCTGGCTTTACGTGACACGTTATTGAATTAAAAGGCGGTGATTTTATGGAAACCATTGATGCCCGCGTTGCCATCCTGGAACAGCGGGTGAAGAATCTGGAAGCGCAACTCCATGGGCCGGTGTTCGGCGCGGCGTTGCCATCCGTCCTGGATATAGAGGCGTTGATGAACGCCCTGGATTGCAGCGAATACAGGGCAAGGGAAATCATGAAATCCGGGAGGTTGAAAGTTTTCCGGATTGGCAAGAAATACCTGGCCACCCGGGAACACTTCCTGGAATGGCTGGAACAGGGAGGTGATGCTGGTGGACAACGAAATGGCCAATAATTTTCGGGACTGGGAACGTTACATCAGGATAACGCGGCGATTTACAGCTACAGAGGTTGCGAAACAAGCAGACCACGACCCCTCCTGGCTGCTGCGATGGGAGAAACTTTCCCAGGCTACAATCCTGGAGCCGTGGCAATATTTAAAAATCCGTGACTATATCGCGCCTGGTGTACCCATGCGCAGCCTGGTAAAAACGGCACCCATGAAGCTGCCGTTCCTGTCCCGGGAACAGCGCAAGAAAGCCGCGAAAATCCTGGAACGTGCCCGGATTGCTAAATGTGTCGCAAATTTTACCCTGTCTGAAAGAATCGGGTTAAGTGCTGGCTCATGGTCATACATGATTTGTGTCGGCGGGGCGCCGTCTGACTCTACCACTTACCTAGCCTGTAAGGTTTTGGGCCTGGATTATAAAGAGCTGTTAAAGGAGGTTGGAGTCGATGAGCCTGAAGAGTGCAGCCGTTGAGCTGCTGTTACACACACGGGAAACGCGGTTTGAGGACCTAAAAGAGGTCCCGACGGCCTACGTGGAAAACCTGAGAAAAGCCCTGGCTGAGGAACAGAAAGAGGTGAAAAAGGATGCTTGAATCTGACTACCTGGATTTTACCGCCCCCGCCCCTGCTGAGAGCCGAGAGCACTGGAAGCCGGAAAACGACGACCAGGCGAACTGGTGCCTGGAAAAGATTTCCGAAGCAAAGGCGGAAATCATGGGTGCCCGGGCATTTTACGAAGCAAAGAAACGGCAGCTGGATCAGTGGCTGGAAAACACCATTGCGCCGTACAACCGGGATTGCGAACATTTCGAAGCCCTTCTCGCCGGATACGCGGAAGAAGCCTTGACCGGCAAGAAAAAACGGACCATTTCCTTGCCAGGTGGGAAATTCGGATTCCGCAAGGTCCCAGCAAAAATCGACCGTGACGAAGCCGCCCTTCTGGAATTTGCCGAAAGCAGCGCGCCGGGGTTCGTCAAGGTGAAAAAATCCGTTGATTGGGCCGCCCTGAAAAAGACCTGCAAGGCTGACGGCGACCACATGGTGACGGCGGACGGGGAAATCGTGCCGGGCGTGACTGTAACAGAACAGCCGGATAAATTTATTTGTGAGGTGGTGTAACTATGGGTATGCCTGTTTTAATCCTGGGTGCCAGCGGCAGCGGGAAATCCGCTAGCTTGAGAAATTTTGAACCTGACGAAATCGGTATCTTTAACGTTGCCGGGAAGCCGTTGCCGTTTCGGAAGAAGCTGCCGTTATTTAATAACGCGGGTTACAGGGAAATCGAAGCCGCGTTAAAGCGGCCGAAGCTGAAAGCCTATGTTATTGACGACAGCCAGTACCTGATGGCGTTTTTCCTGTTTGACCATGTAAAGGATATGGGATATGGGAAGTTTACCCAGTGCGCCGTTGATTTCCGAAACCTGATTGACTTCATCGTGCGGCAGACCCCGCCGGACGTGATTGTTTACCTGCTGCACCACACAGAGCGGGACGACAACGGGTTTATCAAGGCCAAAACGTCCGGGAAAATGCTAGACAACCAGCTGACGGTGGAGGGGCTGTTTTCCATTGTGTTGTTGGCTGAAACGGATGGTAAGAACCATTGGTTTACCACACAGAGCGACGGCTTTACACCGGCAAAGTCCCCAATGGGGCTGTTTCCCGAAAAAATCGAGAACGACTTGAAAAAAGTCGATACGGAGATCCGGGAATACTACGATATGAAACCGATTAAAGACAATGTGAAGGGAGAAGCTGAAAATGCAAAAGGTTGATTGGAATAACGTGAACGAATCCACAAACGGCGGCAACCGCCCGCCCGTCGGGGGTTATGTGTTGACCATCGTCAACGCCACCGAAAAGCCAGAAAAACAGTATTTCCAGATCGAGTGGGATTACAACGAAGGAGAATTTGCCGGGCATAACCAGAAAAACGCAACGATGAACGGCTGGCGGCTGCCAGCGCTGTTCCGGAGCTACAAACCGGCGGCCCTGGGTATGCTGAAACATTTTCTCATTGCCCTGGAAAAATCCAACCGCGATTGGACCATGGACCGCTGGAACAGTTTGCCGGACGCGCAGCAGGCACCGGCCCTGAACGGCTTAATTTTCGGCGCCGTGATCGGGGAAGAAGAATACATCAACAAGGACGGCAAGGTCAAGACACGGCAATATATCGCCGATACCCTGCCCGCGGCCGATATTCGCGCCGGTAAATTCCAGGTCCCGGACTTGAAAAAGCTGAAAGGAAACGACGGTAGCACCCCCGCTCCCGCTGCTGAAAACCCGGCAACAACCGCCCCCATTGAAACGGGCGTTGAAGAATGTCCGTTCTGAGTTATGAGGAAATCCTTGGGAAACTGAATAACGTACATAAACGCGGCAGCGCCCTGGTTGCGCAGTGCCCGGTGTGCGGCGACGAGGACCACCTGTACATCAGCCGGGACGGGGAGAAAACGCTGGCATTTTGTCATAAGTGCCACGCGTCCCTCCCGGCGGTGTTAAAGGCTCTGGATGTGGGCGGGGAACCGCCTGCACCGGTTGCGCCGTCAAGGCCGAAAAATCACGGGCGGAGGGTGGAACGGATAGTCTACACCTACCGGGACCCGGACGGGAAAGAGGCTTATTGCAAAATCCGAGAAAAATTTGCAGACGGGCACAAAAAATTCAGCTTTTTGTATACCGGTCCGGACGGAACGGTGATTTATAAAAAGCCGAAGCCATGCAACAACCTGTATAACCTGGACCGTCTGACGGCGGCAAAGAAAACCGAGACACTGTACATCGTTGAGGGCGAGAAATGCGCCGACGCTATGACCAACGCGGGATTCCTGGCCACCAGCACCAACACGGGGGCGGAAAGCCCGAACCTGTCTGAGACGGACCGAAAAGCCGTCGGGAAGTTTGCCCGGAAAGTTATTATTCCCGACAACGACGATCCAGGCGCTGTGTACGGCAAGGCATGGGCGGAACGCGGGGCAAAGATTTTGCCGCTGCCGGAAATCTGGCCAGAGTGCCCGGTGAAAGGTGACGTTGCCGATTACCTGGAAGCAGGCGGGGACCCGGAAAAAATCCGCGGGTACAAATTCCCCACGGTGGAATTTTCCGAGGAATACTTCCAGGGATTGGATAGGGCGGACCTTGTTTCAGAGGATTTCCTTTTAAAGCTGATTCAGATTGACGACCCGGTGCAGCAGCAGCGGGCGGAAAGCCTGGCCACGTTCCGGGCCAGTGACCTGGCCATAAAACGGGAGTTTTGTAAAAACCTGCAAGCGGCCAGAATTAAACTGGCACAGAACCGGAACGGCAACGAAAATACCACCCATTTCACCGGGCAGCCGCTGGCATTGCGTTGCGGCGACTGGATCGCCGATGACGAAGGGATCCGGCGCATGACCACGAAGGGCAACGGCGGCGATTTTACCTATCAATGGGCAAGCCGGATTCCCACGATGCCTACGGGAATTTTGGTGAACGCCGAAACGGGCGAGGAGCGGATCCGCCTTGATTTTTACAAGGCGGGCAAGTGGTCCAACATCACGGCCGACCGGGCCGATGTGGCAAGCAAAAACCGCATTGTAAACCTGGCCAACAATGGACTGGAAGTCACGACGGACAACGCGCAGTACCTGGTTAAATATATCAGCGAGTGCGTGACGGAAAACCCGGCCGATATGCCGCGGGAAACGTATATCGACCATTTCGGATGGACGGAGGACGGCTGGTTTGCCCCGTATGTTGACGGGTTGACGATCGACGCCGGGCCAACAGGAGACGCCCTGGTTAATGCAATCCAGCAAAAGGGCACCCTGGACGAATGGTTAAAGATTGTGCGGCCGCTGATGGATAACATCTACCTGCGGTTAACCGTTGCCGCTAGCCTTGCTGCGCCCCTGCTGGAAATCATTAAGGGGCTGCCCTACGTGTTTCACCTCTGGGGCGGCACTGGCAGCGGCAAGACCGTAGGTATCATGGTTGCGGCCAGCGTGTGGGGCAACCCGCAATTTGGCGCAATGGTTAGGACCATGAACATGACGGATAACGCATTGGTGGGCATTGCGTCAACCTTGCGCAACATCCCGTTTTTCGGCGACGAACTACAGACCATCAAAGACCGTTTTAACGGCTATGACAGATTGCTGTACCGCATTACGGAAAAAACAGGCCGGGCGCGCATGACCGCCGACCGGCGGGTAGAAAAGCCCGAAACCTGGAACACTGGATTTATTTTTACGGGGGAGGAACCCGTGACCGGCGAAAGTTCTGGTGGCGGCGTAAAAAACCGCGTGATTGAGATTGAGTGCGACGGGCCGGTAGTTGAACACGGCAATCAGGTGGTCAGGGCGATCAATGAGCACTACGGCACATTGGGGCCGGAATACATCAAGAAGGCCCTGCAAGTTGACGTCCGCGCCGCCTACGATGGTACGTTCCAGGAGCTGATGAAGCTGGGGACGACTGACAAACAGGCAATGACGATGGCGCTGCTTATGGTAGCAGACGATATTTTTAGGATTTATTTTTTAAAATCCGTAATTCCCGGGCTGATGCCTGCCGACGTTGCCCCGTTCCTGCTGAGCAAAAAGCAGGTAGACGTTTCCGAACGGGCATATAGTGCTGTGGTTGACTGGATCGCGGAAAACACCGATAAATTTTACGTTGCCCATGAGGACGACGCAGAACACCGTGACTGCGACGGCCGTATCTGGGGCGGACGAAGCGGAAATGAAGTGAGCATTAACAGATCCGTGCTAATGCGTTTTATGGCCGATGAAGGATTCAATTTTACCGCTGTCAAGAAAAAATGGGCTGCAACAGGGAAAATCTTGACGCGTCCGGATGGGAGGGTGCTATGGACTAAATCAATTTGTGGAGTTCGGGCGTCTTATGTGGTTTTGGTAACTGGTAAATAGTTGCAAGAAAATTCTGAAAGGGTAGAGATGGTAGACGTAGGGTAGACTTTTCAAAATCCGAAAACCCGCACCACGCCTATATATTTACTACTATATCTACCATTCTACCATATCTACCATACATATATAGATATATATGGAAATTAAAATTCCGGAAGGAATTGGTGGTCCGGATATATTTATATATTATGCTACCCCCTCTACGAAAAAAGGGTAGACATGGTAGACAATGCCATAAAGCTAGGCAGGATGCGGGTTCCGGAGTCTACCGTAAGGGGGTGCAAAATGGTAGACTTTCGGAAGAAACAAGAAAGTAGGTGTAAAAAGTGGATGAATTTGACGAAATGCGCGAAATGTTAGACGCGGACGAGGAACGCATTGACGACCTGGAACGAGAAAACGAAGCCTTGCAAGATCGCATTACTGAACTGGAAGCGGAAAACCACAGGCTGGGGGCAACGATTGACCAGGACAACAAGATTATCCTGGCGTTGACCCGAGCGCTTCACAAGGAAAGGAAAGGACAGAGATGATTAACCAAAAGGCTTTATGCCACGCCAAAACGGCTATGCACGATGCTCAAAAAATCGCGCGCGGGCTGAATTGGAACCTGAGATACCGACACGGGTACAACCTGAGATTAAATGACTCTGTGCAACGGCTTTTTGATGCAGAGGAAGAAATTGCCAACGTGATTGATCGTTTACGATTGGCGCGGTATCGTTTGCGAGATGCTATTACGCAGGAGGTGGAGTATGAGTATGAAAGCAACCATAAATAATGCTATGTTGGCTTTTGGCTTACTGGAGAACGCGGGACGGCTTACCATGGCTTCTATGAGCGCCCGCCGGAATGAAATCACATTCCACCCGGAGAGGGGTGAAGAAATCATTGACACGGCAATCAAGAATCTTGACGCCGTAAAAAATGTCATTAAGGAACAGCGCCGGAAGCTGGTTCGGGCGCGGTATGAATTAAGAAAGGAGCAAGAAAATGAGAAAAACGACCAAATTACCCGTGGTTAAAATCAAGGTTTTCCCAGGCGGGCATATGCCTGTTAAGAAAACCAAAGGCGCGGCGGCTTATGACTGTTACGCCCGAATTGACGGGACAGGAGATGATCAGTATTACGACACCGACCGCAAGCTGCATTATATCCCTGGAATTAACGGATGTACCACAAAAACCCCGTTAGGGTTTGCACTAGAGATGCCCGAGGGTATCCACGCGTTTATCCTTGCAAGGTCCAGCATGGGAGTAAAAACGATGCTGGTTTGTCCCATCGGTGTGGGACTCATTGACAGCGATTACCGCGGCGAGGTCTGTATGCTGTATCGTGAGATAGACCCCGACTATGACGTCCCTAGCTGGAAGCAGGACGACGCAATCTACCACGGCGACCGTATCGCGCAGCTGCTGTTTAACGTGCCGGTGGAATTGCAGCAGGTGGACGAGCTGACACCAACAGAGCGGGGCAACGGCGGCTTCGGGAGCACGGGGCGCGCTGATAAACCGGACGCGAAAGGGGAGTAAACCATGGATGTACTTTTTAAAGCGCTGATGCTTTTGGCCATTATCGACCTGGCAATTATGGCCGTCGAGGAGGGCCGGACCATTTACCGCCGTTACCAGGCAAAGAAAGACCTGAAAGCGTTTGCAGAATGGGCGAAGAAACGAATGAAGGAACGGGAGGAGAAAAAGAAAGAAGGGTAATCAATGGAGTTACGGCCATATCAGAGGGAACTTGTGAATAACATCCGGACGGCTATTAACCGCGGCAACCAGCGCGTTTGTGCCGTCCTGGGATGTGGGGGCGGTAAATCCGTTATCATTGCCACCATTGCCAGAGCGTCCACGGACAACGGGGCGCGGGTGCTGTTTTTGGTCCATCGCCGGGAGCTGGTAGAACAGATCAAGCGAACCATGCACCGGCAAGGCGTGGACCCGGACCTGTGCAACGTGATGATGGTACAGACAGCCAGCCGCCGTTTGCGCAGCCTGGCCCCGCCGGTGCTGATTATCGTGGACGAAGCCCACCACATTCTGTCCCGGACCTACCAGAAAATCATTGAGTATTTCCCAAAGGCTCTGGTGGTTGGATTTACGGCAACGCCGCAGCGGATGGGAGAAGGCGGCCTGGGCAAGGTGTTTCAGCAACTTATAACGTCGGTATCAACAAAATGGTTGATTGATAACCATTATCTGGCACCGTATCACCTGTACTCCGCGCCCCTGGCTGACCCCAAAGGGCTGCACACGCGCAACGGGGATTACGCCCCAGAGGAAGTGGCAGAGCTGATGGAAAAGGGCGCGATTTTTGGCGATACGGTAAAGAACTGGAAGCATTACGCGGACGGTAAAAAGACCATTGTATACTGCGCCAGTATCAAGTCAAGCAAGGGGACGGTGGCAGCGTTTCAAGCCGCCGGAATACCCGCGGAACACCTGGACGGACAGACGCCCGCGGCGCTGCGGCAAAAGATCGTTGAGGATTTCCGGGCCGGACGCGTCCTGGTGTTGTGCAACGTGGACCTGTTCGGGGAGGGTTTTGACGTCCCGGATTGCGAGGTCGTGTGTTTGCTGAGGCCCACAAAATCCCTGACGCTGTATATCCAGCAAGCTATGCGGCCTATGAGGACGGACCCGGGCAATCCAGGTAAAGAGGCCATCATCCTGGACCATGTGGGCAACTACACCCGCCATGGGTTCCCGGACGACGACCGGGAGTGGAGCCTAAAACCTAAAAAACGGAAAAAGCAGGCTGAAACGACAGTAACGCAGTGCCCGGTATGCTTCCACGTTTTTAAACCGGCGCCCGCGTGTCCGTATTGCGGCTATGAGTTTAAAGCCGCGAGGGACAGCAGCGGCGGCGATAAAGACAGGGAGCAGGAAACGGTGGACGGGTTAACGTTGGAAGAAATCAAAGAATCACCGTATGGAGATTACAAGCGCTGCAAAACCTGGGCAGAGCTGGAAATTTTCCGCAAGGCGAAAGGGTATAAATTTGGCTGGAGCTTGCACAAGGCCGCGGAAATGGGTTTGGAGATGCCCCCGAAATATAGGGGCGTAGCACGGAAATTCAGCGAGGGTTGGTTCAGAAGGAGGAAAGCATGATAAAACTGGAAGATGTATTAAAAGTGGTTAATACTACTGGCAAGCTGTTTATTAGTAGACCATGTTACGAGGGGGAAGAAAACGGAGAAGGAATTATTTTCGATGGTTATTATGATGCAATGAAGTATCACGATGTAGAGCCGTTCCTTGATTATGAAGTATACAATATTATGGCTGGTGGCGAAGGGGACGGAATGCCTGGTGTTTTGTATATTGACGTTTACAAACAGGAGGGCAAGAAATGACAGAAACAGACCTTATGCACGAAATCGAGATCGCTTTATCAGAGCGCGGCTGCTACGTTGAGCGCATCAACGTTGGCAAGGTCCAGACCAAAGACGGCCGGTGGTTTTCCACCGGCGCGCCTAAAGGCCGCCCGGACCTGTCCGGATTTTTGCCCACAACTGGACGTATGTTTTTTGTCGAGGTCAAAGTAAAGCCGAACAAGCCGACGGAAGAGCAGCTGCGGTTTATCCATATGGCCAAATCGTCCGGCGCCCTGGCTTGCGTTGCCTACAGCGTAGACGACGCATTAAAAATGGTCAACGATGCTATTTTTGACGGTATGGGCCTGGTAGTCATGGACCCGGCCGCGGAACGGCTGCCGGATGATTCGGATTTATGGTTAAAGCTGCTGACCTTTTCCAGTGATTGCCGAGAGCTATTCGGCGCGCTGTTTGCCGTACGGGATTGCGGGGCAAGGCTGGAAAAGAACGACAAATTCGGCTTCCGGATCGTTCCCTGCGAACGTCAAGACGTTTATCAGGAGAGTCTGAAGATGTTTAAAAAATACGCCAAACCGTTGACCGATGAATTATTTTATTTAGGAAAGGTAGGTGTTTAAAATGCACGAATGGAGGGCAGAGATTGCTATGGCTGGCATTGCTTTGTATATCCTGATTGCCGCGATTATTGCCATAGTAGGGCTGTCTGGCTATACGGATTGGGGGCGCGCCATCTGATGGGGACAACGAGAGCGGGGAGCATTGAGGCCAGGCGCCATGTTTGCGACAAATGCGGCAAGGAGTTTATCGTACCCCTAGTGGGCAAGTATCCGTACACATTTTATTACAGACATAAGCGCTATTGGTTCTGCAGCGACCATTGCAAGAGACTGACCGAGGACAGATTGGGGCGGAGGCATTATGTATGTAAAACCTGATGTTTTCCGGGCGTGCGGTGATTGCGGCGGTGTTTTCCGCTGCACCCCGACCTGGAAATGGTGGACAAAAGACCGGCGCGGCAAAAAGATTTATTTTTGCGGCCGCGAGTGCTACAGAAATTTCTTAACGAGGAGGCAACATGATGGATATTAAAATCTGTAAAACCTGTGAGTATTGTACATTTAAAATTGACGAGGATAAAAAACGCGTGGATCCCCGTTGCCATGTAACCAGCACGTGCGGAACGCCGCTGTCCATGGTGGACGAGTGCCCCGTCATCGCGGCAGCAAAACGGGTGCCAGCTGGCAAGACTGATAACACCGGCAAGGATGCAGCAGATCGGTACACCTGGAGGGACGGGATAGAGTGCCGGGAAATTCAGCGCATTATGGCGTGGGGCAGCACGGCAGAAGAAGCGCCGTACATTTATGACAACGTGAAATATCTGTACCGTTATCCCAAGAAAGGCGGGAGCAAGGACATCAGAAAGGCCATCAAATGCCTGGAAGAGCTTGCCGAACTGGTGGAAGCCAATGAACGTAGCTGATCAATTCCTGGAAGCAGCGGCTGGGGTTGTGCAACGGCTGAAAAAGCTGGAAGAAGAGCGTGAGGAATTTATCCTCGCCATCTCTTCCCCGTCAGCCGTAGACCCCAGCCGTGACTACGTGCAAGGCGGGGCCGCTCATGATATGGCTGATGATGTGGCAAGGCTGGAGGACAATACACAGCGCATTAAAGCGTTAAAGCGGGAGTTAATGGTGATGCAAGGATATGTTAAACGGATTGATAACGAGCATTACAGGTATCTACTGTATACCCATGGTATGTATGGGGTGCCTCTGCTTACTATATCCAATACCATTAAGACACCATACACAACATTGCGTCGGGATTATGCAGCAGCTAAAGCGGAGCTGTGCAAAGCATTGGTAGACTGGCGACCACAAAAGAGGTAAAATGTATTATGTAGGTTTATCCCTTTCATATGGTTTTCAGTTTAAGATTCCCCTCTTACTCTGACAGCAAAGACTTCCGTAAAAATACCGTGTCATTAATTGGCACGGTATTTTTATTGCACAAATTGTTCACAAAGATTTCACGCGATAGGGGGTATGGTTCGGAAAAGTTGGCACGAGGTTTGCAATTCGGAGGTGGGTTTCCATTTTTTCTCAAGGTGGTTAACGGAAATGGCAAAAGCAAGCAGAACAAGAGAAATTAATAATCTTTATCAATTTATATACAGTCTAAAGAATAAGTGTGACAGTATCAACGACGTTAACAAGGATCTAATCTTGCAATATTGCCGCTTTACCATCATGAGCAATGAAGTATCAAAGGAAATCCAGGACGGGCTAGGCGTCAAGGAACCGGACGAGCTGGCAACACTGATCGGGCTGTACAAAGAATTTAATAAGATCGCCATTGCACTATACAAGACCTTGAAATTTGACTCCATAAAAGAGGAACTGAAAGCCGATAAAAACCCATACTTTGAACTATTAGAGGATGCGCGGAAAAATGGGAGCGATTAAAAAACGCTGTCCAACGTGCCATCAGCTATACGAAGGGAAGCGCTGCCCCGTCTGTACCCGGAAGTATCAAAATAAACGGATGCAAGAAAACGAAGCGAGGAAAATGTACGGCAGCCGGAAATGGGAGAAGTGCCGTAAAAACGTGCTCATTAAATACATGGGTTACGATATATGGATGATGGGCATTGGGATTTACTCCCGCCCCGCGCGGCCAGTGGTCCATCATATCATAGAGCGGGACGAAGCGCCGGAGCTAGCCTACCGCCTGGACAATCTCATTACGGTAAGCATTGAGAGCCACGCGGAAATCCATGCCATGTACAAGAAGGACAAAGAAGCAGCCCTGGAAAGAATCCAGGCAGGTATTATGGAATTTAGAAAACGTTTTGGTGGTGGTTAAATGTATGAAAAGGAACTGCGATCGGCAAAGGTCCCCGCGGAACTCAAAAACTGCATAGGCGACTACTACCGGGCACTGGTTGAACGCGATAAGAAGGGATTGCTGGGGCGGGCGGAGCTGCTGTGCTTCACCCGTTTTCTGGACCTTGCGAAAAAATACCGTTTTGCTGCCGATGAAATGGCCATGATGTTTAAATTTTTGAACCTGCTGATTTATGTGGATCAAGATGGACGGGCAAAGCACCTGGAATTATATCCGGCGCAGAAATTTATCATGTGCGGGATTTTCGGTTTGCGCCGCCCGGACGGCGGATATCTGGTGAACACGGCAAATATTTACGTTGCCCGGCGTAACGGAAAATCCTTTTTATTGTCCGGCGTCCTGCATTATCTAATGACCATGAGCAAATACCGGAATGAGAATATCATCCTAGCCAGCTGCAAGGGGCAGAACGCGGAAATCTGTTTTGACGAATTTGTGAAATTTATCGATAATGACCCGTACCTGGCGGAAACGTATACTAACGTGAACCGGACAGCCTGCTGGGCGAAAAGCCGGATTACGAACAATAAACTGGATATGTTCCGGACCGGGAGCGGCGCGAAAAAATCCCTGGATGGATTTACTAACCGTGTGGCGGTAATCGATGAAGAGATGTTATGCGACGAAATCATAACGAAAACCATCCAGGACGGGCAAGGTCATTACAAAGATAAATTGCTAGTGACTATGAGCACGGCGCAGTTTGAGATCGGTGGAACGAATCATAAAAAATGGTTAAGCCTGGAGAAGAACCTATTCGAGGGAACGCTGCCGGACGAAAATTTCCTGTTTTTGTGCGAGCCGGACAAAGAAGATATAGCGAAAAAAGATTTTTCTTCTATCAAGGTATGGGGCAAGGCAAACCCGGTGCTGCTTTTTCAGCAGGACGGCTATACCGTCAAGGACTACATTAAAAAATCCTACACGGCAAAGGCGCGGGCAGCGAACGAGGTTAAAGGCTTTGAACTGCAATCATTCGCGACGAAGCAATGCAACGTGTGGTATTCGGCTGAGGACCGCGGATTGTGCACGTTTGAACAGATGAAAGCGTGCGGCGCGCCCGTCGGTTTTGCTGATGTTGTGGGCAAGGGCTACAAAGACTGGTATCTGGGCATTGACCTGTCCCACACCCTGGATTTAACGTCCGTTTGGTTCGGGGCGATCGTCAAGGAACAGGACGGGAAAATATTAAAGGCTGAAAGTCCAAAGGGAACCCCGCGGATGTTTTGCCACGTTGTGTCCTGGATGCCAAAGAATAAATTACAGATGCACGTGGACGCGGATAAATTTCCCTACCGTGATTATGTGGACCGAGAATTATTTCTTTGCACCGGCGGAGGCGGCGAGAATATCGACGCCGGGCAAGTCCTGGAATACATCCGGGCAACGATGGAGAAGCACGGCCTGCATTATGTAACCATCGCCGCGGACCCCTACGGGATTGCGGGCATACAGGAGCAGCTGGCCGAGATGTGCGACACGTTCATCCTGCAAAACCAAAGCCCCAAGGCACTGAGTCAATACATCGAGATTTTGTCCGGACTCTGGAAAGATAAATCCATTATCTACAGCGCCGGAAACGAAGATATTTTAGAAAAAGCCATGATGAACGCGGTAATGGTCAAGAACCCGACGGGCTATTACAGCCTGGAAAAAATCAGTCTGAGGGCTGACAGCAACGTCCGCATTGACCCGGTGGACGCCATGCTGACCGGGTTCATCGCCCCGTATATCGATTGGAGCCGGGGCGACGTTGACGGAAACGAGATCGTGGATGACTGGCTGGAAATGGTAAGGGGTGAGTAAATGGTCACGCTTGATGAAGTCAAGGAATATTTAAATATCGTGGGGAGCGACGACGACAGGATTTTAACCCGGGAAATTTCCGCCGGGTACGGATACCTGGAAGATGCTATAGACGATTTCCAGGCGATTTATGACAGCAACGAAAATTTTAAAAATAAGGCGGACGCCTGGGTGCTGGATTTCTGGCTGCCGGATGCTTACGACAACCGGGAAGGTGGATGGGCCGAAGGAAGCGCCGGGATGGACCCGCGCGCCCGCGCTATGATTACCCAGTTACAGCTGTATAGAAAGGAATGAGGAAATGGAAAATATTGCTTTAATCGGACCTGTTTATGATTGCATGGAAACCGATGACCTTGTCGCTAGTATCCAGGGGACCGCGGAAGATTACAGCCTGGACATCAACAGCCCGGGCGGCGACGTATTCGCCGGGCTGACCATTGTAAACGCTATCCAAAATAGCGAACACAAGGCAACGGCGAACGTACATGTTATGGCTGCAAGCATTGCCGCCATCATCGCCCTGGCATGTGACGAGGTGGTAGTAGATGAAAACAGCGTCGTGATGCTGCATAATTGCTGGACCGTTGCCGACGGGAACAAAGAGGAATTGCAGAACGCCGTGGAAGCCATGAAGCGGATTGACGCCATCCAGCGGAACATCCTGGCTGCCCATTGCCGGGACATTGACAAGGTAAGCGCGGCCATGGACGCCGGGGATTTTTGGATGACTGCTGATGAAGCCGCGGAATACTTTGATAATGTGGTAGTCAAGAAAGTGGAACGCCCCGATGGTTCCCTGGCCGCCGTCGGGAGCCTGTATGACCTGGTAATTAAATCTAGAGCAAAAGCAGACGATGAACCGGAAGGGGGCGGCGACGATGAACCCGCGGAACCTGACGAAGGAGAGCCGGAAAACCCTGAACAGAATGATAACGAGGACGACGAAAAGAAGCCGGATCCGGATACCAGCGAGGATGATAAAAAGCCGCAGGCGTACGTTGTCCCACCCGCCCTAGTTGCTTTATTTGCCAGCGTTGACCGGGAACTGGAGGCGTAAATGTTTGAAAAAATCAAGGCTTACATTCGTGGTTATCCCCCGGCGAAACAGTACCGGAACCTGGCCCCGGTAGGATACGGCCGCGCGTTTAACATCAGTCCGAACTCCGATGTGATTTTTGCCACGTGTGTAAAAATCCTGGCTCAAAACCTGGCACAATTCCGGTGGACGGTTTACCGCCCGGATTCTACGGCGGAACCTGCTGCCGTGCCGGGAAGTGCCAATGTAATGAATTACCAGCCGTATCCGGGGATTAATGCGTATACGTTTTGGGAATACATGGAAAAACAGCGGCTTTTATACGGAAACGCGTTCGCGTACATCAACTGCGACCGTACAACGGCCCTGGCCGCCCTGGTGCCCCTGGACGCCGGAAGTATGCAGGTAGTGTGGGATGATGTCAATGTCCTGGACGGACAGCGTAAGCTGGTTTACCGGTACACGGACCCGCGGAACGGTGCAACGTACACCATCCTACCGGAGGAAATCTTGCATTTCCGGGCGTTTTCCACCAACGGGATTCTGGGCCGCCCGGCGGGCGTCGTATTGCGCGACACCCTGCAAGCCAACGCGGAAGCGGAAGGCGCTATCCGGAGCACCATTTCTAACGGTTTTTCTGGAACCATCGTTTTAACGTACACGTCCGACCTGAGCAAGACAAAGCAGAAAGAGCTGCAAGCACAGATCAAGGAGCTACTGTCCAACAGCAACGCCACGATTCTGCCGTTGCCTGCTGGCATGGAAGCAAGCAACATCACAAACGACGTGGGAAGTTACTACCAGATCGTTAAAGAATCCAAAGCGGAAGACATTTCCGCCCTGTTTGGTATCCCGTTGGCCATGCTGAACCGGATGGGCGGGACCGGCGCGGCAACGTTTTCCGCGTCCCAGATGATGCAGTTTTTTAGTCAGACCATCGCCCCGATTCTGGAACAATACGCCGCGGAGCTGTCTGTTAAGCTGCTGTCCGAACGGCAACGGGAAGCCGGGTTACGTTTCGGAACCGTGAATGATGTGTTTGATACCCTGGATGCTCAAAGCAAGGCGTCCGTGCTGTGCAGCTACACCGGCGCCGGTATCCTGACGCCTAACGAAGCCAGGGCCAGTTTGAAATACCCGCGCCTGGATACGCCGGAGGCTGATATGCTGACACAGCGGGGCGGCACCGGTGCCCTGGGTGACAGCCCGGGCGACGAACAAGGAAACGAAGGAGGAGAAAATGGCAACAATTGACAAGACCGTAAAATTTAAAGCTGGTGAAAAGGAATACAGCGTATGTTTTCCGCTGAAAGCCGTCATGGGGGCAGAACAGGAACTGCCGGGAAACAGCCTTTTTAAAGCCGTGGCAACGGCCAGCCTGACGAATTTTTACATCATGCTAAAATGGGGGCTTATCGGCGGCGGGATGCCGGAAAACACACCGGCAGAAACGTTTGACGAAATCTGGGGCGCCGCCCTGGCTGAAATGAGCGCACAGGATTTGTATATGAAGGTACTGGTGCCCGCGCTGATGAAGTCCGGCACGTTTGGCAAAGTGCCAAAAAACCTGCCCCAGGGGACCAAAAAATAAAATCCTATGATTCCGTTACCGATTTGGTAACGGAACTGGAAAAAATCGCTTATGGAGAACTGAACCTAAAGCCGTGGGAATTTGAACGGCTGACGGTTGGGGAGCTAGACGCCCTATTTGAAGGATACATGCGGAGGGTAGATCGGGAAGAAGATATACTTATCAGGCGCGTATCCCTGCCCGTGTATCAGTCAATGTTAGGGAAACATGCTCCCACCTATGAGCAACTGACCGCCTACCGGCGGAAAAACAAAGCGCCGGGGAAGATGGACCCCGCCCTGGCTGAGAAATGGAGGAAATTTTTCAATGTTGCACTCCCTGGAATTAAAAAGGGAGCTGGCCGCCATCCAGGCCAGCCTGAAAAAGAAGGTTGAAAACCAGGAGCCGGTGAGCGCTGAGGAACAGCAGCGCCTGCAGGCCGCCCTGGACGAATATAAAAACGCCGTTGCCGCGGAAACCGCGGAGAAAGGAAAGAAAACGAATATGGAAAAAGTAACTAGAGGAATGATTAACGCCGCCCTGAAAGATTTCCTGCGGGGCGATCGCGAAAAAATGAACCAGCTGGACGCCACCATGAAAGCAGCGTTCCAGGCAGCTGCTACCGGCCAGAATGGTGCCGTATCTGCTGACGGCGGTTTCCTGATTCCGGAAATTCTGCTGCCCATCGTCGAAAATGACCGGCAGGGTGTAGACCTGAGATCCATCGTGACCGGCGTAACCGTGGGCACCCGTTCCGGTAAAATCCCCGTCATTGATTATGCGAACCAGGCAGGCGTGACTCTGGAAGCGTTTGACGAAAACAACAGCATTAAAGAAGGCAAGGCAGCATTTACCCAACTGGCATTTACCCTGGCTAGCAAGGGAGCGCTGATTCCCGTATCTAACGAACTAATTCGTGATAGTGCAACGGACATTGTGGCCCTGATCGCTACCCTGTTTAACCGTATCTATATCAATGACGTAAACAAGGACATCCTGGCTAAAGCCGTTGCCCCGACCGACGTCAAGAAGAACACCGTTGCCGATTTCGGGACCGTCGCTGCCATCGACGCAATTAAGAAGGCCATCATTACCTGCCCATTGGATGCAGGCGCCAACGCGTCCGTTGTTGTCAACCAGAATACGTTCGCAGCTATGGCACTGGCAAAAGACACCCAGGACCGTTACCTGCTGGCACGTGACGCCAACAACGAAACCGTGCGGCAGATTGAAAGCCGTCCTATTCACGTGGTGGAAGGTGCCGCCCTGGCTGATAATACGGCCGTGATTGGTGACTATCGGGCACTGTACCATATCGCGTACCCCGCTCTGGAAGTACAGGCCAGCACGGAAGCCGGGTTCAGAACGAACAGTACCGTAGTTCGCGCGGTGGCTAGATTTACCGACCTGAACACCTACGGTAAATGCTTTACCGTCCTGACCAAGACCGGGGCATAAGATGTTCCGGCGCAACCCGGGACGATTTACGGAAACTGTGAAGCTGATGAAGCCCAGCGCCCCTAAACGGGACGCCCTGGGCGGCGTCAGTGCAATAACCTATACGGATTTTTTAAAGCTACGGGCACTTGTGACCGTCAAAAGCCAAAGCAAACAGCAGATTATTGGCGACTATGTGACCGTTGACACCCGTTATTTCCTGGTGCGGGACACCAGGAAAACGTGCCCGGACCTGGACAGCACGTGGCGCCTGGAATGGGGCGGAAAGGCGTATAAAATCAACGACGTTTTGCTGATTGACGAAAGCCGCCCGGCTTATGTTCAGATTACAGCAACGGCCATCACGGGAGGCGGTAAACTATGACGTACAAATTGCCATTTACCGCTATCAGTAAAGCATTATATGCCACGTTAAACGGGCAAGGGCTGGAGTGGTTCGACAGCGCGGTACCGATTTCGGAAATTGAAGATTATTTTCGGAGCCAGGCCGAGTTTGCCTACGGCATCCTGGGCGCGGCCGACATGGACGCGCGGGACACAAAAACAGGCCCCGTGTGGACCATGACCATTAACCTGCAAATTTACAGCAACTACCGCGGACGGAAAGACGTTGCCGAAAAGCTGGAAGCCACATTTTGCCGCCTGGCAAGCCCAGAAGGGCGAGCGGCGTTAAACAAGAGCTTAAACGACGACGGTTTTACCCTGGTGGACCTGACTATCGGCGCCGTATCCATCAGTTTACCGATTGTAGGAGACGCCGGGGAATGGCAAAACGGAAGCATAAACCTGAAAATCCGTGTAGGACAGCTAAAGGAGGACTAATTTAAATGAGCGTGACTATTACTGCGGAAAACTTGCCGCAATTTGACGGCGCCACCGGTATTTCCGGTAAAAAGCGCCTGTTGTACGTAAACTATGGGAACGGTGCCACCGCAGAATCCCCGAAATGGACTCTTATTGGCGGGGCCGAAGATTTTACCATGAGTCCGACCGTTAACACCCAAAGCAAGACCACCAAAGACAGCGGCGGCTGGTCCATCGCGGCCCCGACCGGCAAGAGTTTTGAAATCTCTTCTAAGCTGGTGGCAATCGCGAACGATGTTGGCCAGAACGTCCTGAAATCTTTCGTTTATGACGACAAGTGCACCGATAAAAACGCGCTGCAATTTGCCTATGTAGACGTTGACAGCAAGGAATATATGCAGTTTACCGCCGTCGTCACGAGTTTTGAAGAAACCAGTGCAGCGGAGGACCTGGTAGAATACAGCATGAAGGCAACCGGCACCGGGAAGCCGGAAACGAAAACCGGGTTTACCACCGGTGAATAACTGAACAGGGCCGCCGCCGCGGCCCTTATTTATTATTATGAGGTGATCGCGTGGAAACCATTGCAGAGCTGCAGGCAAAAGTCCAGAAATATACAGACGCAGGGTTTACCGCGGACGTTGTGAAAGCCGCCCGGGAAGCACAAAACGCGACATGCGACTATATCCGGCGTACCCATCCACAGACAGGGTTCGGCGGGATGGAAATCGCCAAATATATACAAAAAGGAAAATTTACAGTGGAAAACGTAGGCGTTGTTAACGCAACGGTTTACGCAAATTATTTTGCCCGTTGGTACAATACCGGGGCCTATGGACGCGCAATCCGCAAGAGAGGACCGCGGCAAGGCATGAAAGGCCCTGAATATGCACCACACGGGACTTATTTCGAAAAAAACGCGCAAGCGATTGAACAATATTTTACGGATTATCTTTTAAATTACCTGAAAGAACACATTGACCTGTAGGAGGTGGAATGAATGGCCGACGCAAAAATTAATCTTGAAACCTTTACCAATGACGAAGGGTTAAAGCGGTTGAACAGCGCCCTGGCAGAAGGTGCCCAGGCCGCCGCCGCGATGCAAAAGGAGCTGCGGGACCTGGAAAAGGCCACGCAGTCCGGCACCAACGCCACCGCCGAACAGGCCAAAGCGATGCAGGACTTGCGGGAGAAATTAACCGCCCAGAAGCAGGTCAATGCGGAATACAACAAAGCGATCAAGGAGACGGTACACCATCTGGGCAACGTAGAGGAAAAACACAGCGCCCTGGAAACCGTTTTAAACAACGTAGCCGGGAAACTGGGCATTAATACCGCGGCGTTTACGTCCCTGGACGTTGCCGCCGGGATGTTTGCCGGGACTCTGGCCACCAAAGTAGCCGGTGCCCTTGCGCAGTTTGTCCAGGACGTTGCCGCCATGGGGGCGGCTGCTGAAAAGTCCGCGGCCGTATTTGCTGCCTGGAAACCGGCAGCCGACGACGCGGCACAGTCCCTGGTGCTGTTTAACACGGTGGGGCGTGATACCAACTACGACCTGAGCGCCGTTAAGCAATGGGGCATGGACCTGGTTAACCTGGGCTATAGCGCAAACAACGCCGCCCGCATGATTAAGCTGTGCGCCGACACGGCCGCCGGTTTGGGCAAAGGCCAGGCAGGCGCCGAAACACTGATCCGGACTCTGGCAAGAATCCAGGCAACGGGGCAAGTATCCAGTAGGCAGATGAAGGAGTTACAGCAATCCGGCCTGGACATGGACAAGGCTTTCGAGTCCGTAGGCATGACCGCCGAAGAAGCCATGGACGCCATGGATGACGGAACACTGAACGCCCAGGACGCCGTGGCCAGCTTAACCGACTACATGCACACGTTCGACGGCTCAATGGCTGAATCTAAACAGAACATCATTGACGAATGGGGCGACGTCGAGGGCAACATGACGACCATCTGCGCAAGCATTGGCGGCGCCATCTTTGAAGCGTTTGACAAGTCCGGTATCGTGCAAACCCTGATTGACTTTACCCAAGATTTATTGGACCTTGTGTGGAGCGACGGCACCAGTGCATTTAGCGAATTTGCCAGCATTGGGCAATGGGCGCTGGACGTAATCGACGACGGGTTGGAAGTCGTCAGAACAGCCATTAAGGCCGTGATCGTGATTTTCTACAAGCTCAATGATGCCGCCAGGAGTATCGGGAGCGCCATTGCTGGGTATCTGGCACCAATTCTCCGACCGCTGCAAGCTATTTGGGACAAAGTAAAATCTATCGTGTCCACGTTGGGCGGAGCTGTCCAGGAATACGTCGGGACCGCGTGGGATGAACTGGTTGGACCTAGAAAAGGCGTACCGAAGGAATACAACGAGGACGACAACCACTTCCACACCGCCGTCCGGGCACCAAAAGAAGAAAAAGATACAAAGGAACCCAAAGAAAAGAAAGAAAAACTTACCGAAGAACAGCGTCAAATTGAAGCGCTTATAAAAAAATACTCCGACTGGATCGCTATTAGACAGGCAAACGAAAAAGCAGCCATCGAAGAAATGAAGGTCCGGGCAACAATGCTGACCGGTGAGGCTAAGGCGGATGCCGATCGAGCAGTTAAGCTGGCGGAATATAAAAAACAGTATGATGACCTTATCGACAGTTACGAAAAGGAAATCAAGCTGGCCGAAGGAATCGAAAATGACGAAACCAGACAGGCTGTTGCTGACCGTATTAGTGAGCAAGAACGAAACGCCAAAGAGCTTTACATGGCACAAATCGAAGCACTGCAATACGCCGAACGCTATAAACAGCAGCAGGCCAACAGCAAGGAATTGATGGCCACGTTTGGGGCTGACCCGAACAGTGTTAAGGCATACATCGACGCTATAAAAACAACCGTGACGGATGCAATGGCTGAAATCGACCAGGCTATGGCTACGGCGGGCGAGGACCAGGAAGCGGGCATTAATGGCCTGGCAAAGGTCCTGGGTATGAGTCCAGAAGCCATCAAAGAAGAACTGGCCACGAAAAATGAGACATTGCAGGAATTTGTCGACAGCTATAAACAAAAATTAGTTGACGCCGGGGAAGCCGAAACGAACCAGGTTAAAAATACGAAAAGCTGGAAGGATGCTATGGTCAGTTATTGGCAAGAGGCTGGCAAATCCATGGGAGAGGCTTTTAGCAGCATTTTAACGGGGACGAAATCCGCGAGTGCTGCCCTGGGTGATTTCGTCAAAACAATTTTTCAGAACGCGTTAAAAATTGCCACGGAATGGCTGGGCCTGTTTGCTATCTACTCTATTGTAGGCGACCCGAAACTAGCCGCCCGTTGGGCAGGTCATACCCTGTTTGGTATGGATTTCGGCGGTGTGACCAAGGGCAAGTTTGGTTTTGCGACCGGCGGATACGTTGCCGGTCCCGGCACCGGAACAAGCGATTCCATCCCGGCGATGTTGAGCAACGGGGAGTACGTCATAACGTCTCAAGCGGTAAACCGCATTGGGCGGGACAACCTGGACGCCATCAACGCCGGACGCGTCCCCGACCTGGGCAGCAGCGGCGGTGTTACCGCGATTTCCGGCGGCAATGTAACGCTAAATGTATCCGCGGTTGACGCGTCCGGATTTAGCGCATTTTTACAGCGCGGCGGCCTGGATGCCATCAAGCAGGCGCTTTTTGATAATAATCGTAATTTTGCCGCCGATAGCGGGGTGTGGTAATGGCCTTAAAAAAATTTCCGCAAGAAATTAAACATTTAACCTGGAACAGCAAATTCAAGCAAAAGTGGAACACACAGGTACAGACGTCCGGATCCGGAATGATCCGGACGTTGACCAACCAGCTTTATCCCCAATGGACCATTACGGAAACGTTTGGGCTGCTGGATGACGATACGGCCGATAAATTAATGGCATTTATTGCTAGCGTCAAGGGCGGTTATGAGCCGTTTTTATGGTTGGACCATACGTTAAATCGGGAAACCGGCCGGGCGTTGCCTGCAATCGTGCCAGGAAAATACCAAGCGGTTTGGAGCCTGGACGGATACGTGGAACCGGCGGATTACATTGAGGACGTGACCGTCTACGTGGACGGCAAAAAGCAGACAAGCGGCTACAGTGTGTCCGGCGGCGTCATCAGTTTTTCCACGGCACAGGCAACGGGCGCCGTTGTCACGGCCGATTATACGTATTGGTTTAAGGTTCGGTTTTCCGACGATGGGGGAGAGTTAACCAGAGTTTTTGAAAACGTTAACAATTCCAGCAGCTTTAAAATGGATGTGGTGAGATGAAACAAGTAGACACGAGCCTGACGGCTTACTTAAACACACAAAAGCAAATACAGAGTTGTGACTTATACGACATTATTCTGGCCAACGGCAATCACTACTATTACACCGACGCAGATATTGACATCAACAACGGCGGCACGGTTTACCAGCACGGCAAGCTGCTATTTAAACGGCAGCAGATTAAATTAAATTCTACCCTGACCGTGGACACGTTGAGCGTCACCATTTACGCCGGGAAAACCGACATGATCGAGAGTAAACCCATCATGCAGGCCGCGCTGGACGGGACCATGGACCGGGCGCGGCTGCACCTGAAACGCTGCTTTTTCCGTGACGGCGCCGTGGTGGGAACGGTTGATTTATTTGCCGGGAAAATCGAAATCAAGAACGCGGGCGGGCTGCAGCTACAACTGTCCATCAAGGCGGAAACGAGCGGGTTAAACATGAATTTCCCCATCCGGAAATATTACCCGCAAGGGAGCTTTTCAACCGGTTCCGGCGGCGTGGTTACAGCGTCCAGCACGGACAGCAGCGCCGTGATTGCGCCGTATATCCCGCGCAAGGAGGTGCTGCTATGAGTGACCAAGGCGACCGGATCGCCGCTGCCGCATTAACCTGGCTGGGCACGCCCCATGTGAACGAAGCAAAGGCCAAAGGGCACGGCGTGGATTGCGGTATGCTGCTAATTTGCAGCCTGGAGGACGCCGGACTGGTAAAACGCGGCGAAATCAAGGTGAAGCATTACTCCAATATGTGGCATTTGAGCCACGGAGAAGAATGGTTTAAATCCATCGTGGAGCGGTATTGCGACAAGGTGGAAACCATGGAGCGGGGCGATTTTTTGCTGTATCAGTATGGCCGCTGCGTCAGTCACGGCGGCGTTTATATGGGCAACGGCGTTGTTTGTCATGCCAGGGTGGAGCAGGGCGTTATCCTGTCCTCCGTAAATGACGTTGATTTTTTGGACGCACGCGGCAACAGCCGCCTCCGGGGCGTGTATCGATTTAGTACGAAAAAGCGAGACGAGGTGAGAGCGCATGGGGCTGTTTAGAGGCCGGACTGTAACCACAAGGGCAAACAAGATTTCAGATTTTACCGTTGCAACGGCCAGTTACGGCGGCGCGGTCCCCGTCGTATACGGCACCAGCCGCCTGGCTGGCAACGTAATTTATTACGACGATTTCACGGCCCACGAGCACCGGGAAACGCAGCGGACCGGGAAGGGCGGTAAAAGTAAGTCCGTGTCCATAACGTACACGTATACCGTTGCCGTCATCCTGGGGCTGTGTGAGGGTCCTATCCATAGCATAGGCAAGGTCTGGCTGGGCAAAGACGTATACCAATATCCCTCTGACCAGATCGGTATGACTTTGTATGATGGGAGTCAAAAAGCCCCCTGGCCGTACGTCAAGGGAAAACACCCGGACAAAGCGCTGACCTACGAGAACCTAGCCTATATGGCGGGCGTTATCGACCTGGGCGACAGCGGATCCATGCCTGATTATAATTTTGAAGTCCGCGGGATGCTGACCGATACGGGCGACGGAACCGACGCAAACCCGGCTGATGTTATCCGTGATATTCTGAACAAGGTAGGTCTGTCCAGTGTTGAAATTATCGGCCTGGACAATTACCGCAAGTATTGCCGGGAAGCAGATTTACTGATTTCCAGCCCAACGGATACCACCGAAGCCAAGGCAGCACACGACATCATCAACGAGCTTATGACGTTGACCAACGCGTATATGTTTTGGAGTAATAATAAATTCAAAATTGTATGCAAGGCCGACCGCCCCGTGGGCAGCTGGGCACCGGATACAACTATCCAATACGATTTAACCGCGGACGATTTTTTGGAGAGCAACGGGGCGCTAGTAACGTGCCAGCGCAAGGACAGTTCAGAAATTTATAACCGTTTTCCAGTAGAATTTATTAGCCGCAAAAACAGCTACGAAACGGAAACAGTGGCCTATGAGCTGAAAGACGACATAGCGGAATATGGCTTGCGGCAGGCCAGCAGCACGACGGCGCACTGGTTCTATACGAAGGAGCGGGCCGTTAAGGTGGCCGAACAGCTGGCAAGGGACGCCCTGTATGGGCGGAATAAATTCACGTTTAAACTTGATTGGGCGTTTTGCCGCCTGGAAGTGGGCGATCTGGTGACGTTGACTGACAGCGCCCTGGGCCTTGATAAAACCCCGGTTATGATTGACAGCGTAACGGAAAACACGGATGGAACGCTGACGTTCACGGCCATCAGCCGACCACCGATGAAAGCAAGTAAACCGGCGTATGATGTGCATGAGGGCGACCGGCCGTATATCGACTACAACGCGGACGCGCCCGACACGGATACGCCGCTTATTATGCAGCCGCCCGCAGAGCTGACCACCAGCGGCCTGGAAGTGTGGATCGGGGCAAAAGGCAAGGGCGAACTGTGGGGCGGCTGTGAGGTGTACGTTGCTGACGACGGGACAAATTACCGGGCGGCGGGTACCATTGCCAGCAGCGCCCGGGTTGGGACCCTGGCCAAAGCTATCAAGGCCACGGATACCAGCGTGGAAGTGGCCTGCAACGGGACGTTTTTAAGCGGCAGTCAGCAGGACGCGGAACGCGGCAACACCCTGTGCTGGATTGACGGCGAGTGTTTGAGTTACCAGGGCGCCACGCTGCTGGACAACGGGAACTGGCGGCTTGACGGCTGTATCCGCGGACAGCACACGACCACGGCCGCGGCTCATGACGCCGGGGCACAGTTTGCGCGCCTGGATGCAAGTTTGCTCCGGATCCCGTTCTTGTCCGAGGATATAGGAAAGAAAGTATACTTAAAGTTTGTTTCCTTTAACGTTTTCGGGGCCGGTGTGCAAGACCTGGCCAGCGTTAAGGCATATGAGTACACCATTAAAAAATATTACATTCCGGCTGTAAAAAACGTGCGGGCTTACAACCGGTACAGGCACCTGGCCGACGGTGTGAGCCGCTATGACGTAGTGGTCCAATGGGACCCGCCTATCCTGGAAAGCTATGCAGCGGGGCAGGTGTGGTATCGTACCAACGCCGGGCAGATACAGGATTTAAAGGCAATTAGCGGCGTACCGGCCAGCGAACTGGGTTACTACGGTAAATGGATTTTTGGCGGACAGGGGAAAAATGAAGTTGTAATTCCCCAGGCCGTGGTAGGGGATACCTACGAAATCGCGGTAACTACGGTTGATAAATGGTCCGCAAGCACGGACCCGGACCTTGCGCCAAAAACGAAGATTACCGTGGCGATGAAAACCATGGTGCCTAACACGCCGGACGGATTTACCCTGGCGTTTAGCAAGACGGCAACGGCCGCCTGGAACGAAGTAACGAACACGGACGTGATGTATTATGAAATCCGCCGGGACAATGCGCCGGGAGCTGAAACGGCTGGCCTGCTGGCACGAACGGGTGGAACGTCGGCAACCGTTGCATTAAACGCCCGGTCTGGAAGGTTATATCTTTTTGCCCGAAACGCATTAGGAAAATACAGCGTCCCGGCGGTACTGGATTACAACAAGACGGCGCCCGGGAAGCCGGAGGCCCCGACGGTTAAAAATACCATGACAGGATTCAGCGTTGCTGGGCAAGGTATTCCGGCGGACGCAATCGGGATGCTTGTATACATCAACGACGGCGACGCCGTAAAGACCGAAAACCCGGTCATGAGCTATAACTGCGAACCTGGAATTTATGACGTTTCCATTGCATACTATGATATGTTCGGGGCCGGTGAGCGGTCCGCAACGACGCGAACCGTGGTAAAAATCATTATTGACGAAACAAACATCAAGGATATGGCCATCAGCCTTGACAAGGTAGACAAGACCATCCAAGATGCCGTGAAGGAAGCGCAAGGAGTTTCCGGGAAGGTTGCTGAAATCAAGCAGACCACCGATAGTATCCAAGCGACCGTTGCCGATGACAAAAAGGAATTGTCCAGCCAGATTACACAGAACAGCGACAAGATTACATCCGTTGTAACGAATTTGGGAGATGCGGCGAAGGCCAAAGAAGCCTATAGCGCAATTGCCCAAATGCAAGATGATATTGCATTACGTGTTAAATCTGGGGAAATTATTTCCCAGATTAATTTGAGCAAAGAGGGCGTCCAGATTGACGGGAAGCTGCTGCACGTAACCGGTGACACGGTGTTTGATAAAAATGTTGTCGTTAAAGACATGATACAGGCTGGTGCAGTTACCGCTGATAAGATGAGCGTGGATACCCTGTCAGCGATTACGGCGACCATCGGCACGTTGAGAACGTCCACGACGGGAGCCAGAACGGAAATCCGGGATAACTTGATTCTTGTGTATGATGCGAACAACGTTTTGCGGGTGCGCATGGGGGTGTGGTGATGTATGTGATTTATGTGATTGCGGCGATTGCCGTAGCCGTTGCCGCCATAATTGTACGGAAACGGAAAAAGAAACCGGCAACGACGGAAGCGCCGGGAAAGCCGGTTGAAATCACCGGCAGCACGTCGGAAAACATTGCCGTGACGTATTACGTGGACGGTGAAAAGAGAGAGGGGACGGTAAAAATGGCGCAAGGGCTACAGGTTTTCCGGGCAGACGGAAGTGTTGATTTAGACATCACGGAAAACTTACCAAAGGTTATAGCAACGCTGGACGTTGCTGGAAATGGCGGAAGTTATAGTAATGATATGTTGAAAAATGCAAAAATATGGTGGGCATTGGTGTTGCCCACCATACAGCAAAATATATACGTCCCTAGTGAGATTAAAACAAGCAGCGGGAAAATTACGTGGAGCAGTTCGGCGGAAAACGGCAACGCCCATTCCGTTACTCCTGGTGTTAAGCTGGTTGTGGGGGCATACTAATGAGCCAAAGTGGAATAACGGTTTACAACACAAATAATAATCTTGTACTTGATAATACTTATCAAAATTTTTATTTAACAAGTGTTGGAATTAAAGAGCCGGATTATGTGACGAACAGTAATAACGGAACCCATGCAACTAAATATGAGGGATATTTAAGCAACAGCATGAACACCGTCCGAGGAACGCTGATGAGTGAACAACGGAGGCTCCCCTATGAATATATGTTATCTACACACGATACACTGGTTGCCGTTGGATGTAGTCCATCAAATATGTACAAAACATACACTTTCAAAAATGAGCCGCAGACCGCCAGCGCCAAGGGAATTGGATTGCAGGTTTTTGATGCAAATGGTAAATGTATCTATGATTCTAACTGGAAGCGATTAAAGGTTTTGTTTTTTGGTGGAAGCGGCTTTAAATTGCCCACAGATAAAGAACTTGCAATTATTACGTGTTCTTCTTCTTTGTGTTGGGCCATAGTTCCAGATAACAATTTAGACGGTGCCAGTTTGGTTTATGAAGTGTCAGCAGTATTGCCAATAGATGGATACACAAAAATAAAAACTTTTTGTTATGTTGCAGGCCCCATCGGCGGTTATAGCGTCAACATTTTACCGCGGCAGGTTGCCTGTATGGTTATCGACGTAACCGGTTATTAAGGAGGAAGCATGAAGCAAACGACATTCCAGCTACCGGAAATCCGGGACGCAAACGATAGCATTATCCAGGCGGGGACATACGGCAAAGAGTCCCCATTGGTTAACTCGACGAATGACGGCGTTTTGGACTACATCAATAACAACTTGATGTATCTCTACAACAACACCATGGGCGGAACCGGTGGGGAAATCAACACGGAAACGATTACCGGCAAGACGGGAACCATTACCAACCTAACGGCAACGACGGTTAAAGCTGGCACTTTGACAGCCGACGCCCTAAACGGCCCGTTGACCGGCAACGTAACCGGAGATGTAACTGGCAATGTAACCGGCGACGTTACAGGTAATTTAACCGGTAATGTAAACGGTAATGTAAACGGGGATGTAACCGGCAACGTCACGGGCACGGCCGACAAGGCCGTTGCAGACGGGAGCGGAAATAACATTGTCAACACGTACGTTACAAAATCCGCCCTTGCATCCAGCGTGACCACAGCGACGGGGAAGGTTACAACGTTAACGGCGACCAACAGCACGTTAACCAACGTCACGATTACCGGCACAACCTCTGTCCCCACGGCCAACGCTGGCAACAGCAGCAAAGCCATTGCCAACACGGAGTTCGTGTCCAAATCCATCTCCGCCCTTGTCAACGGCGCACCCGACCAGCTTAACACACTGAACGAGCTGGCAAAGGCTCTGGGCAACGATTCCAACTTTGCGGCCACCGTGACGGCGGAACTGGCCAAGAAGCTGAACAGCACAGAAGCCGAAAGCACCTACGCCACAAAGCAGGAAGCGAGGGTATTGCCCGGAACCGTAACGGCGTTTTCCGGGACGTTTAAAGACGGCTACCCGATTGATAAAAACACGGGGCTGGTAAATAAGGAGTGGCACTTGTGCGACGGCACGAACGGAACACCCGACTTGCGTAATCGCTTCATTTTCGGCGGGGACGGGACGAACAACGGGACAACGGGCGGGGAAGCAAGCGTAACGCTGATAAAGGAAAACATTCCCGCACATAGCCACAATTTCTATCTTGACACGACAAAGAACGGGACCGCCAAGGATAATGCCTGGCTTGTTGACGCAGGCACCAAAGGTGCCACAAAAGGGCTTCTCCGAACCACGGAACCAACAGGCGGCAACCAGCCCCATAACAATATGCCACCGTATTTCGTGTTGGCATTTATCATGAAACTTTAATGGAGGACATCAAGCGTGAACGATATTATCATCGAGGGATTAAGCACAGTCATTAGCCTTGCCGTGGGCGGGCTTATCGGCTACGTGGTGGCCTACGTTACGGGATTGCGGGCAATCCGGAAAGGGATGCAGTTAATCCTGCGTGCGTCCTTAAACGATATGTACATCCGGTTCCAAAGCCATCCGCCAACGGCTGACGACAAGCAGGCGTTTGAAGAAATGTTCGAAGTTTACGAAAAACTGGCGGACAACGGCGTTATGGACGTGAAGCATGAAGCCGTTTTAAGGATGAAGGAAGCGGTAAAATGATTAAGCAGTTTCTCCGGCGTTTGCAGCGTTGGAAAGCCGCCGCCCTGTCCCCCATGGGCTTTATAATGATTATTGCATCGGCGCTATTGTTTGAGTTATGCCTTATGCCCATGGCCTGGACAACGGGGTGGGTGTATCATCTATCTTCCGAGTGGTATTTCCGGATGTTGGACGAATTGCGGAAAAATGTAAATACAAGTTTTGCCCCGGCGGTTATTTCCGGGGCAATTTTAATTGCCGGGTACCTGGTGAATCGGAACCGGGATAAAATCCCGGATAAAATGGAAGGAGCGGACAAGAATGTTACAAGAAATCCAGTTTCAGCGAAACAAACAAAGGATTTACGCGATGGACGAAAATTATAATGTAATCGGGCAATGGGAGTGCCGGAGTGACTTTTTCCCGGGATACAACGAGGAGGGCGACCCGCGGGGCAGCTTGCCCAACGGCGACTATACCCATGTGAGCGCCGAAATCACGGACGGCGCGTATGGCCCGGCGTACGGAAACTTTTACATTACGAGCGGCGATCCCCGCGGCCGGGACATTCACGGCGGCGGCAGCGACCTGGACGCCCCCTACGCGGACTATCAGGGCTGGGAGCCGACCTACGGCTGCCTCCGGATGCAAAACGCGGACGGCGTGGAATTATCTAAAATGATTATTGATAACGGCAACGACGTATTGCTGACTGTAAGGGATGAGTAAATGGAGGTGGATAGAATTGCCGAAGTTAAAAACCGTATTCGCTGCCTGCTGCCTGTCCTGGCTGCTGTGTGTATTGCCCTGTTATGCGGCGCCGTCGCCGGATACCAGTACCGCGCCCGGGAAGATGTATACATTGAGCGAGCAGGAGTTAACGACCCTGGAACGGAACTCAAACGAATTAGCGAGAATCAACGAGGAATTACGGAAAACTTGCAACGGGCAGGAAGTACAGTTAACGACATTACAAGCACAGTTAACGCAAGCACAGGAACTGTCCATGAAATTGAAAAATCAAATCGACAGCTTGACAGCGCAATCAGCCGAGCAACAGAGCTTAATAGAGAAAACCAACAGATTATTGCAAGAATCCGCGAAAGAGGAAAAACGAACTAGGCTCCGGATTAAGCGGCAACGGAACGGGTGGGAAGCTGCCGCCGCGCTGCTTGCTTGCGTTGCAATCGGAAAATAAATCGTTGCAACGGAAATGCAACGAAAGATAAATCGTTGCAAGGTCCGCGACGATCGCGGACCATTTTCTTCTCCTGGAGGTTTTGAAAAATGCAAAAATTAATTAACGGCGACTGCCTGGAATCTTTAAAGCTCATTGACGACAACTCCGTCGACCTGGTGCTAATCGACCCGCCCTATAGTTCGGGCGGCGACCGTAAGGCCGACACCCGCACAAAATATTGCAGAAACGGCTTTAATGGCGCTAGTCGGTTTCCGTCTTTTACAGGCGATAACATGGACCAGCACGCGTTGCTAGCTTATTGGTCTATGGTTTTCCGCCGGATCGGGAACAAGCTCAAACCCGGCGCGATCTTTGAGACGTTTGTCGATTGGCGCAACCTGGCCGTTGCCATCGACGCCCTGCAATGTGCTAGCCTGGTGTATCGCGGTATTGTGGTCTGGAATAAATCCAACAGCCACCCGACCCCGTACCGGTTTAGAAACGATTGCGAGTACATCGTGTGGGGCACCAAGGGACAGCGCCCGGCGCCCATGGTCAAGGGCGCACAGGTTTATCCTGGATGTTATACGGTTAAATCTGTACAGACGCGGCAAAAGCACCACCAGACCGAGAAGCCGGTTGAGCTGCTGAAAAATCTTATTGCCATCTGTCCCGAGGGCGGCACGGTCCTTGATTGCTTTATGGGCAGCGGTAGCACCGGCGTTGCCTGCAAAGAAACGGGCCGCGATTTTATCGGTATCGAGCTAGCCCCGGAATATTTTAAAACCGCCCAGGAACGTTTAGCAGAATAACGTATTACGCCCGCTTTATGCGGGCGCTTTTTTATTTGCCGAGAAAAAACGTGCGTTTAAACCGTTTTACAGCATTTTTATTTTTGTCCGCTTATGATTTATCGTAGAAAACGGAAAACGCTCCAAAAGGCATTTAAAAGCGCAACAGGGTCAATCCATAATTTTCAGAATCGTTTTAGAAAATATGCGTATAAAATTTTAAAAAATATACGGATAAATACTTGCAAAATATACGTATACGTGCTATTATATAGTTGCAGGGAGGAAAGGAAAGCCCCCACTCAATAAAAAGGAGGAATTAATTATGGAAAGCGCAAAGATGATTGAACTGGAAACCACAGCAGCCAGCCTGTATGACGGAGGATGGAGAGCAGCTGACGCTGAAGAACTGAAAGACGAATACGGTTTTACCGATGAAGAGCTGGAAGTTGTCACCGAAAAGCTGAAAGAATACGAAGAACGGTAATAACCCGGGCGGGGCCGAAAACCCCGCCACCATCTGAAAGGACTGTTAACCATGAGGAAATTGAAATACAAGAAAGATGGAGACAAGTGGGAATGGAAATGGTCCGATAGCGATCTCTACTGGACCACTAACGGCAGGGGAGAGGGTGTTTTCGTGATTGACCCTTCCCACAATGAAGAGAAGCAGGTCCTCGGGACCTGTGATTTCTCCCTCCGTGGGATGAAGGACGCTTCCGTAAAAAGAAAAATACGGAAGTGGATGACTAAAGACGATGATTTCTGGGACGATGATTTCTGGGCGGATTAACCTTAATCCCCGCCACCACTTGAAAGGAGCTGAAACCCATGAAATGTTTTGTGAATTTTATTAATGGCGATAACGGCGAGGAAGACGCATATCGGGTACTGACTGTTCCGGCGGAAGCTGAACACCAGGTTGACGCCTGGGTCCAGAGTCTGATTCAAGAAATGAAGCCAACTCAGAAGGAACTGGACAAGAAGTTCGGCGCTACCCATTCCCTGCTGATTATAGTCAAGGATGGAGCCGAAGAAATTTTCAGCCTCCACGCTGAATGAAAGGAGTTAAAACCATGAAAAAAACCATTTACATGAATGGCCCGTTGTATAAGCTCAATGAACAAACCCCGGACGGCGGTTTTTCCCGCCGCCTGGGCGAAATCGTAGAAAGGTATGACATTATCATGAAGCTAACGCCGGAACCTCCGAAATTCACCCAGGCGGAAATGCACATCCTGGGTGAAGTCCTTGCTAGTGCAAAGATTTCCGCAGGGTTTATCTATTCCCTGGGCTTTGAAATCCAGGACAGTGTCCTGGAAACGCCGGAAATCCGGGAAGCCCTTGCAAAAAAAATCGACGGCATGACAGCCGCGGAAAAAGTGAAAATGATAGAGATGTATTTAAAATAAAACCAGCCGCCGGACACCCCTGTGGCTTTATACATTGTTATACATTTTTGCAAATTGGGCTGGAATTGGGCAAAAATACCGCAAAAAGTCCACACAGGCCAGACGTTTTCGGCAGATGAAACGCCGAAAAACCGCGTATTTCCTAGCGTTTCGGCGTTTCCCGTATCGTCCCGATAGGACGTTCCGTAATGCAGGGCATGCTGGAAAACACCCAATTCGAACTGGACCAGCAGGACCACAGCCATTACGTGCTGCGTCCGAAAGCAGCCTGAGAGGAGGAACGGCCATGACCTGGACCATTGACCTGATGAAAGAAGAACATGCCAACATCAGCCGGATGCTGGAAGTGATCCGCCAGGCATCCATCGGCATCCTGGAAGGCAAGCCCGTGGACGTGGCCGACTTCCGGAACATGGTGGATTTCATCCGCCGGTATGCGGACAAGCATCACCACGGGAAGGAAGAGGTATATCTGTTCCCGGTGATGGTGGCCAGACTGGGTCGCATCGCCGACAATCTGGTGACCCATGGGATGCTGGTGGAGCACGACCTGGGACGGGATCATGTGATGAGCCTGGCCACCGCCCTGGACGAATACGAAAAGAATCCCAAGACCGAGTACAAGCTGGACATCCTGACGGAAGCCATGGGCTACGCCCGGCTGCTGAAGCGCCACGTGGAAAAGGAAAACAATGTGGTGTACACCTTCGCCGAAAACCAGCTGAGCCAGGAAGATCTGGCCGACATCGACGCCCGGAGCAGAAAGTTCGAGGACGAAGAGACGGAAAAGGGCATTCAGGAGCATTATCTGGGGATGCTGGAAGCGCTGGAAAAGAAGTATATCGGGTAAAAAAGGGAAGAGAGCAGAGACAGGCCCAAGGGCCGTTACGCCGGGATGCCGCATGGGCAGCATCCCGGTTTTTATGGTACAATGGAAAAAACAACTCCAGGAGGAATGCCATGAAACTCTCACGTTTGCTCTGCATCGGTCTCTGTCTGTTGGCCCTTACCGGCACGGCCTGTGCCAAAAAGCCCACCGCTCCTGCTGTGAAAAAAAACGGTCCGGTGACGGCCTATATGCCCCGGAAACTGGAGGGGCCCGTCCATCTGGTCTGGGACTGGCAGGCCCCCGGGGAAGCCTCTTCCAAACTGGCCCAGGAAAAAAAGCTGCCCGGCATCAACGTCCTTTCACCCAGCTGGTTCATCCTCAGCGATACGGAGGGGAATATTGAAGTGAAGAATGCCACCACCGACTATGCTCCCCAGGCCCATGACAAGGGGTACAGGGTGTGGGCACTCATTACCAACGGGTTCGACCCGGATCGCACCCATGGCCTTTTGGACAATCCGGCGGGGCGGCAGAAAGCCGCCGAGAACCTGTTGCAGCTGGCCCGGACCTACCAGCTGGACGGCATCAACCTGGATTTCGAGAACATCAAACCGGAAGACAGCGACCGGCTTACGGCCTTTGTGGGGGAACTCAGCGGCGTGCTGAAACCGGCGGGATACACGGTTTCCATCGATGTGACCGTGCCCAGCGACAATGGCAACTGGTCAAAATGCTACAATAGAAAAGAACTGGCGGAGCAGGTGGATTATGTGATGCTCATGGCCTACGACGAGCACCACCGCCTGTCCAACGTAGCGGGCAGCGTGGCCAGCCTGCCCTGGGTGGAGCAGGGCATCCAGAAGACCCTGCTGGAAGTGCCCAAAGAGAAACTGGTGCTGGGTATGCCGCTCTATATGCGGGACTGGACCGTGAAAGAAGACGGAACCGTCAGCGCCCGGACCCTTTCCATGCCCGGAGCCAGGAAGCGGATCCGGGATCACAGCCTGGTACCTGCCTGGCTGAGCAGCGAAGGGCAGTACTATTTCGAATATAAAGAGCAGGGAACCCTGCATAAAGTCTGGATGGAAGAGGGCCGCAGCCTGGCTCTGAAGAATGCCCTGATCAGCCGCTACGACCTGGCCGGCAGCGCCTATTGGCGAAAGGGACTGGAAGAGCCGGAAGTCTGGGAGAAGGCGGAGGCCTATACCGCAGGGGCGGGTCACACCGACTCGCCCGCCGAAAACGGTTCAGCCGTTCCTCACTAACCCCTAACCCCTAACCACTACCCCTTCCCCATTGGCATAAATCTGAAAATTGGGTATAATAATATGAGCTGTGCGTTGTTGGCGCCAGCTCTTTATTTGTCAAATTTTGATTCACTACTGCATTTCTACATCATGGAGGTTACAATGAAAGCACAGAAACAACGCCCCGTGCTTCTGAAGGAAGCTCCGGAAGGGGCCCTGGAACAGCTTGATGACCAGGAACTGAAGCTGCTGTACCAGAGCGCACCCATGGAACTCCTTCTGAAGCCCATGAAAAGCAACAGCCGTCCGTATCGAAAATACATCGCCCAGCTGGGCAAACTGGACCGGCGGTCGCCCAATGTCAAGAAGAAAATGATTCCCTTTGCGGTGGAACTGTACCGCAGCGGCAATAAATCCTATCAGGCTCTGGCCAGGGCCAGCCTGGGATCTCTTCTGTTTGCCGTGGAAAAGGGTCTGGCTCACAATCTGAGCCAGGATCCGGAAGACTGGAAAAAGATCCAGGGCTACAATGCATCCACCATGGCCGACCTTCTGGATAAGGTCTATGGGTATTACCGGAAAGAGCATTGCAAGGTCACGCTGGAAGAATTCTGGCTGGGCCTGAAGCTGCTGGAAATCCCCTATCCGGTAGGGCCCCAGAAAAAGGTGGCACTGCTGCTGGAAAAGAAGAACCAAGAAGCGGCAGCATCCAAAGAGGAACCGTCCAAACCGGAGACCGTGGAAGCGAAAGCAGGAAAGAAGGAACCGGAAACCCAAAAGGATGAAAGGGTGAAGGATTCCCGTACCTCAAATACCCGGAAGGAAAACAAAAAGGAACGGAACCGGAACCGGGAGGCCCAGAACCGCAAAAAGAAAGATGAACCCCAGGTGGCTGCTGCAGAGAAAGAACCGGAAACAAAAACGGAAACAAGACCGAAGCTGATGGCCGAACCGGTGAAGCCCCGGAAGAATCCGGCGAAAGCACAGACAGAAATGGCCAAACCCCAGCCGGCTGGGGAATCTGCACCGGCCGCGCCAGCTCCCGTTCCGGAAATTCCGGAACCTGCCAGGCAGGACATCCCTGAGTCCCGGACCCTGGTGGGCCGGATCAATATTGTAGACAGCTTCTACAACTTTACCCCCATGGGGGTGTGGGACGAAGGCCAGTACCGGGCTCTTTCTCCGGAAGAAATCGATGACCTGATTCCCCGGGCAGAGCAGTACAAGAACATCAACCTGTGGTACAGCCTTCACAGCGATCAGAAATTCATGGAGGAGCATTTCCATGAGAACGATATTGTGTTTCTGGATCTGGCTTCCGATGACCTGGTGGAAAACAAGGACGGACAGGGCAATCTGCGCTCCACGGCCTATCGGGTATTCTGCATCGACGCTCTGAAAGCGGGCAAACTGCGCTTCCCCTATGAAGAAGGCCTGTACACCCTGGTGGAGGAGAAGCAACTCCTGGATCCTCTGGCCACGGATACGGTGCTGCGGCTGCAGGAACCCGGCCTGTTTGTGGGCCAGCAGCTGCTGCTCCATCTGGAAAACGGCTGGATTGCCGGGCCTTATGAAGTACAGCGGAATGTGCGTTTCGGGTTCTACCTGGAAAGCGACGTGCCTGAGAACCAGTATCTGCTTACTGCCTGCCCGCCGGAAGCATGGCAGGCCACCACCTTCTATCCGGCGGAGGGCACCTGGGCCAGCCGCCAGGAAAAGACCCAGTGGGTGTTCTACCATCGTCTGTCCGGCACCCAGAGCCAGCTGGTGGATCTGGCCACCGACGAAGTTCTGGTGCGCAGCCTGGTGAATTGCTGCCGGGTGGAACAGGGCGACCTGGTGAAAGCCCCGGACCTGAAGGCCTTCCTGCAGCGGGAGGAGGAACGGCTGTTCACCGGCCTGCCCACTGCCATTCGCCAGCAGCGCCTGGACCGGCTGGAAGCCATCCTGGAAGGGGACGACACGGCCCGGGACAGCTACAGGGCTGTAGGGGACTTTCTGTACCAGCACCTGCTGGAGAACCTGAACAAGCGCTGGAGCCAGGACTTCATTACAGCCCTGTTGGAACGGGTGCCGGATCTGTGGCAGCAGCTGGGAACGGCAAAGAACCTTTCCAGCCGCAATCGCCGGGCCATTGCCCAGGTGCAGGAACGGCAGGCCCGTCTGGCCCAGCCCCAGAGCGAGGAAGAGCTGGCCCAGCGGATCAATGCCCTGCCGGCTGCAGGCAGCAATAACCGCAAATGTCTGGATTACCTAGTGGAAACCATCCAGAAAGAACGGCCCCAGTACAGCCGCAACCTGATCATGAACCTGCTGTTGTGTACCACCCAGGGATTCCTGACCGTGTTCTCCGGAGCTCCGGGCAGTGGCAAGACTTCCTTCTGCAATCTTCTGGGCAAAGTCCTGGGCCTGACCCAGTTCGACCGGAAAATCGGTCCCCAGGACTTTATGAGCACCACCAACCGGTATATCCCGGTATCTGTGGAACGGGGCTGGACCAGCAAGCGGGATCTAATCGGGTACTACAATCCCCTGAACAAGACCTTTGAGGAAAGCAATCGGGACGTGTATGATGGCCTGCGGCTGCTGGACTGGGAAAAACGCCACGGGGTGCATCAGTATCCCTATTACATCCTGCTGGACGAAGCCAACCTGTCTCCCATGGAATACTACTGGGCTGACTTCATGAACGTGTGTGATGACTGGAACGGAGAACATACCATCAACCTGGGACACAACCATCGGTTCCAGCTGCCCGAGACGCTGCATTTCCTGGCCACCATCAACAACGACCATACCACCGAGACCCTCTCACCCCGGCTCATCGACCGGGCCTGGATCGTTACCCTGCCCCATACGGAATTTGTACCTGAAGTGGGCCGGGGCCTGGGCAACGGAGAAATCCAGCAGATTTCCTGGCCCCAGCTGAAGAGCCTGTTCGACGTGGCACCCCGGGAAAGCTGTGCTTTGACCAGCGTGGAACAGAACGTGTACGACCGGGTGAAGGCCCGTCTGGCTGAGCAGAACATCTACCTAAGCATGCGGATCGAGCTGGCCATCCATCGCTACTGGCGGGCGGCCTCCCGGCTCATGGAGCCGGAAGACCACATCCGGCCCGGTATCATTGCTCTGGACTTTGCCGTGGCCCAGAAGATTCTCCCCAAACTCAGCGGCAATGGGGTGGATTATGAAAAATGGCTGATCCAGTTCCGGGACGACTGCGCCAGCAATAAATTGCTGCAGAGTGCCGGCCTGCTGGATCAGATTCTGGAGTGGGGGAACCGGCGGATGAAATTCTTCCAGTTCTTCCATTGAGATCATGATGAACGAAATTCGTCTGCTGGAACAAAACGGTCCGGTGCTGACCCTGCCTGTAACGGCCCAGCAGCAGCCCTACGGAGCCGAACGGATCCTGGCAGCCACCGGACATCCCGGCGTGCGGGAGAATCAGCACTATGACCTGGAGCTGCCCCAGGCCGGGAATCCGGCAGAAGTCAACGTGACGCTCAATGGCAAGCCGCTGAACGGGATGTACGACCGGCGACACCGGCAGGTGCTGTTCTCCTATCCCATCTTTGCCTATCATATGGGGCTGGTGGAGCTGGAAATCACCCTGCAGCAGGAAGACGGCACCGCCGAGACCTATTACACCGATCTCCTGCCCGTACTGATCCAGCCCTCCGTCCGGCAGCAGAATCTGGCGGCCATGCTGGAATTCGTGTACGCCCACCAGGCGCCCCTGCTGGAAGGCAGTTCCCTCCAGGCCGGGGAATCCGGATTCTCGGATTTTCTCAGCCAGCTGACCCTGGCCGAAGAAATCCTGCAGGTCTATGAAGAAAATTACGGGTATTTCAAGGCCAACTGCCGCCACACCCTGGAAACGGAAGAGGTGGTGGACTGGACGGAAAAGGTCCAGACTGTGAACTCCCACACCCTGCAGTACCTGGTACGCCACCCTGAATACCTGCGGAAGGCTCCTTATGGAGTGGACTGTGGCAGTGGCCATTATCTGCCCGAAAAGCTGCTCATGACCCAGGATAAGATGAGCCGGGATGTGTATGAAAATCAGGTGGTGCTCAGCTTCCTGCAGCGTCTGTGCTATGATCTGGAGGAGGAACGGAAGGAGATCACCGAGGCCCTGGACCAGCTCCGGATGCCCGGGCCTTTGGCGGACGGCTATCTTCTCAGCAGCGAGGTGCTCTATGCGAACGCTGCCAGAATGCTGCGGGGCTTCCTGGAGCGGTGCAGTGAGGTGGAAGAGCGGCTGCAGGAGATGTTCGTTTCCTATCAGCAGATTCTGCCGGTGACCCTTCTGGACGCCTCCCGGCTGCCTGTGCCCACGGAACCCTTCTTCCGGGTGCCCCAGTATTATCGGATCTACCTGTGCATCCATAAATGGTATGAAAATGCCACCCATCATTTCCCCCGGGAGCGGATGCTGCTGAACCTGTACGAGAACACGTTCGTGTTCGAGATCTACTGCCTGGTGAAGCTGCTGGATCTGGCCCAGAAGGCCGGATACAGGCTGACCGGCAGCCGTCGTCAGACGTACAGCGTGGGAGGACGGGGATTTTACAGCGCCGGCGGATACCGGAATGTATTCACCCTGGAAAAGGAGGGCGCCACCCTGACACTGTACTTCCATCCCGTGCTTACGGATACGGACGAGAGCGCCCGGACCGGCATCCACCTGTACCGGAACAGCACCTACGCCTTCAAGGCCCTGGAAGAGGGCCATTATTACACCCCCGATTATCTGTTGCAGTGGAAAGGGAAGGGGAGGGAGAACTACCTGGTACTGGACGCCAAGTACAGTTACAAGAAAAAGGTGCTTCAGGAGCTGATGCCCGAGATGGCCTACAAGTACCTGCTTTCGTTGAGTCCCGTGGCCTATGAGGAGAAGGGGCAGCCCGTGAAGGTGACCATGAAGGGCCTGGAGATCCTGTATGGCCTCACCAACGGAGACCAGGAACTGGAATCCTTCTACAACTGCCAGCTGCCTGGAAGCACCATCACTCCGGCGGCCAATGCAGTGCCCTGTTCGGAGGAAGTGGCGCAGGAGAACCAGCAGCAGAACATGGCCGAACTGCTGCGGGAAATCGAAGGATAAAAAATAGTTGACAAGATCGGCTGATTGGTGTATTATATACGAGTCAGCCGGTTCTAATGGAGTGGTACTCAAGTGGCTGAAGAGGACGGTTTGCTAAATCGTTAGGGGGGTTAAACCTCGCGAGAGTTCGAATCTCTCCCACTCCGCCACAGGGAAAAAGCCTGTCACGAAAGTGACAGGCTTTTTTGTCGTAAGAACACAAACGGACGGGAAGGGTACCCCGCCAGACCATGCATGCGGGCGGTTCACGACGAACCGCCCCTGCGACGATAACAACCCAACCCGCGCCTACGTGTAAAAATCCGTTCCCAGGATAAAAAAATTCCGCTGCGGCTGGGCAGCGGATTTTTTTATTCCAGAGATTCGAAGTAGGAGAATCTCCAGCCTTTCAGGGTCTTTACGTAGGGGAAGGTCACCTTGTAGGTCTTTACCACGTTGGTCTTGCCGTGGGCCGGATCTTCCATGATGGGGGTGCTGACCTCCAAGTTGATTTTGGTGGGGGACACCCGGACGATGTTGATGGTGCTGGTCCCTTTGTGGGGATCTGTGGCCCTGGCGCTGGGGGCCACATACAGCTTGCCGTCGAACTCACGGTACATGCGGCTGTCGCTGATGATGAAGCTGGCCAGGGCTTCGGTGAAATGTTCGTTCACTTTTGCCTTCAACGCCATCATATTGGGGTAGGCCTTATCAGCCACCGTGTAGTAAATCATATAACCGGTGTCCCGTTCCCCCTTGCCGTCGGTGCGCAGAGGGTGATGTTCGAACCATTCATAAACGGTGTTGGCCTGCTGGAAGGCCTGGATCACTTCCTGGTCCGTGGGGGCTTCCGGGGAAGCAAAGGCGGTCAGGGCAGCAGTCAGCACCATGAGGCCGGTCAGTAATAACGAACGTACGAGTTTCATGGACGCACTCTCCTTTTGTTTGATTCTTCTTATTGTACCATAGTTTGACAGGTTGTGGTATCATCTTATAGGTAAAGAGAGAATCAGAAATGAGGGGAAACCAATGACAAAATATCAGGCAGTTGTATTCGATCTGGATGGGACGTTGCTGGATACCCTGACAGATCTGTGGAATGCGGTGAACGTGGCGTGCAGGAGCGGGGGCTATCCCACCCGGACCCGGCTGCAGGTGCGGCGGGATCTGGGGAACGGGCTGCAGCGGCTGCTGAAGCTGTCCCTGCCCAAAGATGTGGAGGAAAACCAGTTCAGGAGCCTGTTCCAGGCTTTCCGCCAGTATTATCTGACCCATTGCAACGAGGCCACCCATCCCTATGGGGGGATCCCGGAACTGCTGGCGCAGCTCAAGGCGGCGGGTATCAAGACGGCCATTGTTTCCAACAAGGCCCATCCGGCGGTACAGGAACTGCGGGACCGGTATTTTCCCGAAACCATGAAGGTGGCCATCGGTGAAAGTGCCAGGGTACGGCGGAAACCGGCTCCGGATACGGTGCTGCAGGCCCTGCGGGAACTGGGTGTGGACAGGAGACAGGCTGTATACGTGGGGGATTCGGAAGTGGACAAGGCCACGGCGGACAACGTGGGTATGGACTGCTTCCTGGTGACCTGGGGATTTCGGGACCGGGGGGAACTGCAGGCCCTGAAACCCACGGCCCTGGTGGATCAGCCGGCGGAAATACAAAAGCTGGTGCTGGGATAAAAAATAAGACTGCCGATTTTCCGACAGTCTTATTTTTTTATTTCCGATAGGCCAACGCCAAATCGGAACTGGTGAACACGGTCCCTTCCATGTTGGCGTTGGACAGGTCCGCATCGTCCAGGTTGGTATTGGTGAGGACGGCCTTGCTCAGGTTGCTGCCCCGCAGGGTGGCGCTCATCAGATTGGCGTTCCTGAAATTGGCTTCCGTGAGTCCGGCCTTCCGCAGCCGTGCATTGTACAGGTTGGCCGACGTAAAGTTGGCGCCCCGCAGCTGGGTGCTGAAAAACCAGCTCCGGGCCAGGTTGGCCGAGAAAAAGTTGGCCATGGCTCCGTTGGCAAAGTCGAAATTGCTTTCCCGCAGATCCGCCGTATACAGGTTGGCAAAGGTCAGCAGCGCATGGGAAAAGTTGGTCCGGTAGGCGGTGAGCCCTACCATGGAAGCGTGGTTCAGCACCGTGTGGGAAAAGTTGGCGTTGCTCAGGTTGGCGCCTTCCAGGTTGGCGTTGGCCATGTAGGCATTCCGCAGGTTGGCTTTCTGGAAATCCACCTTTTGCAGGTCTGCATTTTCCAGAATGGCATTGGTCAGATTGGCATAGCTCAAATCGGCCCCCTGCAGATCGGCACCGGTCAGATCGGCATTCTGCAGGAAGGCGCCCCGCAGATTGCCCCCGGGACAGGAACGGGTGGCCAGCAGCCGGTCCACATCGGCCTGCTGATAGGCCAGGGCAGGGGACATGCAGCAAAAGGACAGCAGCAGCCCTGCCAGGAGCTTCTTGATCTTCATGGCATCACACCTCTTCCACAATGGCCCGCAGTGCTTCCGGCCGGGCCGGCAGTTCCGGGATGATTTTCCAGGGATGGAAGGCTTCCAGCCGGTCCCGGGTATAGCTGGAACCTTTCTGTACGATCAGGCTCCGTACGCCCACAGCCTGGGCGCAGGTGATGTCGTGGGGGGTGTCTCCGATGACCAGCAGCTGGTCCGGGGTCACTCCAGGGTCCTTTTTCTGCAGCTTCTGCAGCAGGGCCCGGCTCAGGTCGTCCCGCAGCTCGCTGATCTCGCCGAAGGCACTGAGATCGTAATCGAAATACTGGTCGATGCCGAAGTAGGCCAGCTTGGCATGGGCCGCCGGTTCACAGTTGCCGGTGAGCAGGACGGAGGTGCAGTCGGGGGCCTGATCGAAATAAGCCAGGGTCTCCTTCACGTGGGGCAGCAGGTGGCCGTGCTTTTCCACCAGGGAGGCCGGCAGCTTTTTGCCGTACGCAGAGAGCATGGCTGTCACTTCGTCCGGGGTGCAGTGGCCCTGGATGCCTTCGATGGCCTTCCGGGCAATGTAGGTATCGGTACGACCGGCCATGCCATAGGTAAATTCAAAATGGTCCAGGCCGTACAGGTCCTGGATGGTCTCTTTCATGGCGGCGACCCCGGCGTAGTTGGTCAGGAGCAGGGTCCCGTCAATATCCCAGCAAATGTAGTACATGGTGTTCTCTTCCTTTATAAAAATAAGAGGCACTGGATCAGCGCCTCTTGCTGCAGTTCATACGTTTTGCTTCCACTGCATGAATTTCTTCAGTTTGGCACCGGCATTTTTGGCCCGGCGCATGGGTTTTACCAGTTTCTGCCGCCGGGGCTTCATGTCTTTGATGGAACCGTAATCCCCCCGCTTCAGCGTGGTGATCTTGGCCTGGTCCGGAGCGAATTCCTGGCGCAGGAATACAGCCACCTGTTCCGGGTTGGCGGCACTTTCCAGGGTGAAGATGTCCGCTTCCACATATCCATAGGTGGGGAACACATGGAGAAAGATGTGCCCGTTGGTGCAGAGCATGACGAAGCAGAAGTCGTCGCCTTCCTCATTTTCTGTAGCGTACAGGGACAGTTCCTTCATCGCAAACCGGTCCGCTGCAGTTTCCAGGATTTCATGGATCTTGTCTTTGTCGAAAACAACTTCTTCTGCACAGCGGTACATATCCAAAGCTGCCTGTGTACCTTTTCCAATCACGCGCGTCTCACTTCCTTATACTTATGGCATTTTTTTACGAATTCAGCTTCCCTATTATACCGTAATCCCACGCAAACTGTCAAAAAAAATGAAAATTTATGCTATAATAAAAGGAACATTTGTTCAGAAGGGAGAAAGGCCCATGACCGAGGCAGTATCCATAGAAATCACCGTAAAAAATATCGTGTTCCAGGCATCTTCCGGAACCTTCTGTGTGTTCCGGGGAGAAAATCCGGAAACCGGTGCCTTTTCGGTGGTCTACAAGGGCCAGGCTCCTTTTGCAGGGGAACAGGTACGGCTCGTGGGTCAGTGGGGCGAGCATCCCCGGTTCGGACGCCAGTTCCAGGCCGGCAGCTGGGAGGCCATCCAGCCCAAGGGGGAAGAAGGGCTGGTGCGGATGCTGGGCAGCGGTGTGCTGAAGGGCGTTGGGCCGGCCATGGCCCAGCGCATTGTGGACAGGTTCGGGGACAGGACCCTGGAAGTGCTGGAAAGGACCCCGGAACGGCTGCAGGAAGTCCACGGCATCGGCAAAAAAAAGGCCGAGGCCATTGTGGCCTCCTATGGCGAACTGCGGGATACCCGGGAACTGGTGTTCTTTCTGGAAACCCATGGCATCAGCGGGAATTATGCGCCTCGCATCCAGGCGCTGTATGGCAATACGGCAGTGACCCGGATCAGCAACAATCCCTATTGCCTAGCGGAGGATGTGGAGGGCATCGGCTTTCGGACGGCGGATTCCTTGGCCCGCAGCCTGGGGTTCGATGAACTTTCGGAGGACCGGATCCGGGCGGGCATCCACTTTACCCTGCTCCAGGGGGCCAGCCAGGGCCATACCTGTGTGCCTGACCAGTGGCTGGTGACTATGGCGGCCAGGGTGCTGCAGGTGGATCCCCTGGAGGTGGGTCAGGTGTTCCGGCAGTTGCTGAAGGACAATCTGCTGCGGACGGAGGATGTGGGGGACCATCTGTGCGTCTACCCAGAATTCCTGTATCGGGCGGAGAAAGGTGTGGCGCATCGGCTGCTGGCGCTGCGGGACAACGTGAACCAGCTGTGGAAGGTGGACTACCAGAAAATCATCCGGGAATGGGAACAGGACGAGAACATCCAGCTGGCACCGGAACAGGCGGAAGCGGTGAAGGCCTCTGTGGATCACGGGGTATTCGTGCTCACCGGTGGTCCCGGTACCGGGAAGACTACCGTGGTGAAGGGCATCCTTTCGGTGATGGAACAGGCGGGCTGTAAGATCCTGCTGGCGGCGCCCACAGGACGGGCGGCCAAACGGCTGGCGGAAAGCGCCGGCAAACCGGCCCAGACCGTACACCGGCTGCTGGAATATACCCCCAGCGGGGACGAGGGGGATGCCATCTGGGGGCGCAACGAGGACAACCCCCTGGAAGCGGACGCAGTGATCGTGGACGAAGCCTCCATGCTGGACATTGTGCTCATGTACAATTTATTGAAGGCCCTGCCCCTGGGCTGCCGGCTGATCCTGGTGGGGGACGTGGACCAGCTGCCCAGCGTGGGCCCGGGTTCCGTGCTGCAGGATATCATCCGCAGCGACACCATGCCCGTGGTCCGGCTGGAAAACGTGTTCCGCCAGGCGGAGCAGAGTCCCATTGTGCGCAATGCCCACCGGATCAACCAGGGCCTGATGCCCCAATGGGAGGGGGAGAAGGATTTTACCTTCAAGGAATGCAGTTCGGAAGAGGAGACCATGCACTATGTGGTGGATCTGTACCAGCAGCTTTCTGCCCGGGCCCCTCTGGAAAGCGTCCAGGTACTGACTCCCATGCACAGGAATTTGTGCGGGGTGGAGAACCTGAATACGCTGCTCCAGGCCCGTATGAATCCCCCTGCCGAAGACAAGGCGGAATTCCGGAACAGCTTCCTGACCCTGCGGGAAGGGGACAAGGTGATGCAGATCCGCAACAATTATGAAAAGAACGTGTTCAACGGGGACATCGGCAAGGTGATCCATATCCAGGGTGCCTTTGTGACCGTGGACTTCCCCGACCGTCCGGAGGGAGAAAGTGTGACCTACGAAGGGGCCGAAGTGGCGGACTTGCGTCTGGCCTACGCCATGAGCGTACACAAATCCCAGGGCAGCGAATATGCCACGGTGATCATGCCCCTGGTACCCAGCCAGTACATCATGCTCCAGCGGAATCTGTTCTATACGGCCATTACCCGGGCCAAGAAGCAGGTGCACCTGGCCGGCAGCAAGCGGGCCATGCGAACAGCCGTGGAAAACGACAAGACCCGGAAGCGGTACAGCCTGCTGGCCGAGAGATTGAAAAGAGGATAAGCCCTCTGGGCGATCTGGCGACGGAGGCGACGAGAAGGAGCCTCCTAGTCCCGTGGAGAACGGACGCCCCTTATGGGTCGTCCCTACGCAGCATTATCACTAACCACTAACCACTATCCACTGGAGGAAACCATGTTATCGACCTTGTTTTCCCTTCTCTCCGACCTGTTCTACCCCCACAACTGCCCGGGCTGCGGGGAACCGGTTCCCGGCCCTCTGGCTCTGTGCGACCGGTGCCGGGAGGGAGTGTACCATCCCCGGCCCTTTCACCCGGACAGCCTGGGGTGCCCCCATCTGGACGGGTTGTTTTTTCTGTTCGACTATGCCGGGGCCATCCAGGAGGCCCTGCACAAGACAAAATTCGAAAAAAGAGAAGACCTGCTGCCCCGGCTGGCCCGGGAGTGGCAGGCAGGGGTGGCGCAGGAGGGGCGCTTTGCCTGGCAGCTGCCGGCAGAGGTGGACCTTGGGGTGACGGCCATTCCCACGGATCCGGCCCGGCGGAAACAGCGGAGCTACGATGTGCCCGAAGAGATCTTCCGGCCTTGGGCCCTGAAAAACGGGTACCGGTGGGCTCCGCTGTTGCAGAGGGTGCGGCCTACCCGGCCCCAGTTCAGCCTGACACCGGCGGAACGGAAAGAGAACATCCGGGGCTGCTTTGCCCTGGCACCTGAAGCTTTGATGCCGGACATCGTGCTCCTGTGCGATGACATCTGCACCACCGGCGCCACCCTGGAGGAGGCGGCCAGGGTGCTGAAGCAGGGCGGGGTCCAAAAAGTGTACGGCCTGGCCCTGGCCAGCAGCAATTAGGCTCGTCCTCCTTTCACAGACATTTCAAAAACATTCTGGTATCCTATAGATATATTATATTGTAAGGACAGGTAGTATCTACAATGGTTGAACAGCGACAGTCTTTTCTGCCCCGGGCGGGGCTCCTGGTGGCCCTGGGGATCCTGATCCCCTTTGTGACAGGTCACGGCTTCGGCATGGCCGGCAACATCCTTTTGCCCATGCACTTTACGGTGCTGCTTTCGGGCTTTCTTCTGGGTCCCCAGGGCGGCCTGCTGGTGGGAGTGATGACCCCGATCCTGTCCAGCCTGCTCACGGGCATGCCCCCGGCTTTTCCCATGCTGCCCGCTATGGTGGGCGAACTGGGAACCTACGGGCTTGCCACCGGAGCCCTGTGGCAGCGGGGCAAAGGCCTGTACATCTCCCTTCTGGGAGCCATGGTGCTGGGCCGGGTGGTCCACGCTTTGCTCATGGCCTGTTTCATTGCCTGGCAGGGGAAGGCCATCGGGCTTTCCCTGCTGTTCTTCCTGGTCCAGGGCATCCCCGGCACGGTGTTGCAGCTGGTGCTTTTGCCTGTGATCCTGCGCCGGTTGGGCCTGGAACGTCCGGCCGCCACGGAAACGGATCTCTGTCGGCCGACACCTGCTGTCTTACAGAAAGGAAATGATTCCATGGAAACTCTCATCCAGGAACAGATGGAGCAGATCCTCCATCACGGGCAATCCATTGCCCTTATTAAAAATCACAATGTCATCTTCACCGACCGCAGCCGGGGCGTCATGCCTCTGCTGAAGCTGCTGGACAAGCAGCCGGAGCTGCTCCGGGATGCACTGGTGGTGGACAAGATCATCGGCAAGGCGGCGGCCATGCTGCTGACGCTGGGCGGGGTGAAGGAAATCCACACGTACATGCTCAGCAGAAACGGCCGGGCCTTCCTGGAAAGGCACCACATCCCGGTAACGGCCCAATGCCACATCGACATGATCCAGAACCGGCAGAAGGACGGCATCTGTCCCTTTGAAAAGAGCGTACTGGATACGGAGGATCTGGAAGAGGCCTATGCCCGGCTGAAGGCCACGGCCCGGCGGCTCATGGCCGGCCATACCCCCCGGGAAGGGAGAAAGGAAGCATGAAACGGCCATCCCTCCTGGCCATGGGGCTGCGCCAGGGCACATCCTGGCTGCGGCTCCTGAAGGTGCTGCGGGAATTCAGGGGGGCCGCCCTCCTGACTCCCATCACCGTCATGGGGGAAGTGGTGTTCGAGGCCCTGATCCCTTATGAAATTGCCCTGCTGGTCAACGAGGTCAAGGAGGGCTGCGGGCTGGACCGGATCCTCCATTACGGGTGGATCCTGCTGCTGATGGCCCTGGCCGCCCTGTTCTTCGGGTATATTACAGGGCTGGCCTGTGCCCGGTCTTCCTGCGGCTTTGCCCGGAACCTGCGCCAGGACGTGTTCTACCAGATCCAGCGGTTTTCCTTCACCAACCTGGACCGGTTTTCTTCCGCCTCTCTGGTGACCCGGCTCACCACCGATATCCAGAACATCCAGATGGCCTTCATGATGCTGGTCCGCACGGCCTTCAGGGCCCCCTTCAACCTGCTGGCGTCTTTTTTTATGGCCTGGTACATGGGAGGCAGCATGGCCCTGTGCTTTCTGGTGGTGATCCCCATCCTGGGGGTGGGACTGTACAGGATTGCCGTGGTGTCCGTGGCCCAGTTCCGGGTGGGGTTCCCCCAGTACGATGCTCTGAACTATAAAGTGGAAGAGAATATCAAGGGCATCCGGGTGGTGAAATCCTTTGTACGGGAAGAAAAGGAAATCTCCAAATTCGACGAAACGGCCCAAAAGGTGCAGCAGCTCTTTACCAGGGGCGAACGGTATGTGGCCCTGAACAATCCGTTGATGCAGATCTGCATCTATGGAGTCATGGTGTTCCTGCTCACCCAGGGGTCCCGGCTGATCCTGACCACACAGGGACGGGCCCTGGATATCGGGCAGTTTTCCACCCTGCTCACCTACAGCTTTCAGATCCTGGGTTCACTCATGATGCTGTCCATGATCATGGTCATGCTGACCTTTACGGAAGAAAGCGTCAAGCGGGTCATGGAAGTGCTGGAGGAACAGAGCACCCTCACTTCTCCGGAGAATCCGGTGGAAAGGGTCCCTGATGGATCCGTGGAATTCGACCATGTGGAATTTTCCTATGAAGGCAGCACAGGGGAACCGGTGCTGCAGGATATCCAGCTGAAGGTCAAGAGCGGGGAGACCCTGGGCATCGTGGGAGGGACCGGCAGCGGCAAATCCTCCCTGGTGCAGCTGATCCCCCGACTGTACGACGCAACAGGCGGCAGCGTGAAAGTGGGCGGCGTGGACGTGCGCCGCTACGGGCTGGAATCTTTGCGGGAAAACGTGGCCATGGTCCTGCAGAAAAATGTGCTGTTTTCCGGTACCCTGGCGGACAATCTGCGCTGGGGCAATCCCCAGGCCACCCGGGAGGAAATCGAAGAAGCCAGCCGGTGGGCCTGTGCGGACGAATTCATCAGGCGGCTGCCTGGGGGCTACGACACCTGGGTGGAGCAGGGGGGCACCAACTTTTCCGGAGGCCAGAAACAGCGCCTGTGCATCGCCCGGGCCCTGCTGAAACGGCCGAAGATCCTGATCCTGGACGACAGTACCTCCGCCGTGGACACGAAAACAGACCGGAAGATCTGGGAAGCCCTGCGCACCGCCCTGCCCGGCACCACCACCTTCATCATTGCCCAGCGGCTCAGTTCGGTGGAAAACGCCGACCGGATCCTGGTGCTGGACAAGGGGCATATGGACGGCCTGGGGACCCACAGAGAACTTCTGGCGACCAATGCCATCTACCAGGAAATGGCCCGGTCCCAGAATCTGACAGGAGCAGCAGGAAAGGAGGAGACCGGTCATGGCCAGAATCACACCTGACACCAGAAAAAATCAGGTATTGAGCTTTCCCCTGGCCTGGCGGTTCTTTCGCACCCTGTGGAGCTTCTATCCCCGGCTGCTGCCCGCCATCCTGATACTGATCCTGGTCAACGCCACCATCCTGTCCCTGCCTGCTGTGTTCATGCAGAAGGTGGTGGCCGCCCTGCAGGAGGCATGGACCCTGGGCCTGGGCTGGGAGGCGGTGCAGGACCGGATCTTCGGCTATGTGCGGATCCTGGCCCTGCTCTACATGGTCTCTCTTGTGGCCAATGTAACCTACAACCAGCTGCTGGCCGTACTGAACCAGGGAAGCCTGGCCCGGTTCCGGGAAAAACTGTTCCGCCACCTGGAAACCCTGCCCCTGCGGTATTTCGACCAGCACCAGCGGGGGGATGTGATGAGCTGTTTCACCAACGATGTGGATGCCCTGCGGCAGATGATTTCCCAGTCATTCCCCCAGCTGTGCGTCACGGCGGTGACCCTCACCGTCCTGATGGCCATCATGCTGTATTACAGCCTGTGGATGAGCCTGGTGGTGGCAGGCGGTTCTCTCTGGTCCATTGTGATCACCCGGAAGGTGGGGGGCCGCAGCGCCACCTATTTCATGAAGCAGCAGCATACCCTGGCGGCCTGTGAGGGCTTTATGGAAGAAAGCATCAACGGGGGCAAGGTCATCAAGGTGTTCAACCACGAGGAGCGCTCCCGGGAGGATTTTGACCGGGTGAACCAGGAACTGTATGAGGCCTCCTGCAAGGCCAACCAGTATTCCAACACCCTGATGCCCATCCTGAACAACGTAAGCTATCTGATTTACATCGTTGTGGCCTGTGCCGGGGGCTTCTTCCTGGAGCATCAGGTGCCCAACCTGTCCCTGTCCGGACTGCCCTTCAGCCTGTCCGTGATGATTCCCTTCCTGGGCATGAGCCGCCAGTTCGCCACCAACATCCAGATGATCTCCCCACAGATCAACGCCATCGTCCTGGGCATGGCCGGAGCCCAGCGGATCTTTGCCCTTCTGGACGAACCGCCGGAGCAGGATGGAGGCACGGTGGAGCTGCAGCCCCTGCCCCGGAAAGAGGGAAAGGGACTGCGCCAGTGGGCCTGGGCCATCCCGAAAAAAGAGGGCCGGCCGGAGCTGCGGCCCCTGACCGGCGAAGTACACTTTGCCCATGTGGATTTCGGGTATGAACCCGGCAAGACCATCCTCCATGACATCACCATCGATGCCCTGCCCGGACAGAAGATTGCTCTGGTGGGGGCCACCGGCGCCGGCAAGACCACCATCACCAACCTGCTGAACCGGTTCTACGACATTGCAGCGGGGACCATCACCTACGACGGCATCCCCCTGGAGCAGATCCGGAAACCGTCCCTGCGGAAATCCCTGGGTATGGTGCTGCAGGATACGGTGCTGTTTACGGCCAGCGTGCTGGAAAACATCCGGTATGGACGACTGGATGCCACCGACGAAGAGTGCGTGGCTGCGGCCAGACTGGCCGGTGCCGACGACTTCATCCGCCACCTGCCCCAGGGGTACGCCACGGTGCTGAGAGGCGCCGGGACCAGCCTGAGCCAGGGCCAGTGCCAGCTGCTTGCCATTGCAAGGGCTGCGGTGGCCGATCCGCCGGTGATGATCCTGGACGAAGCCACGTCCAGCATCGATACCCGGACAGAACAGATCGTCCAGCGGGGCATGGACGCCCTGATGGAAGGGCGGACCGTGTTCGTCATCGCCCACCGGCTGTCCACCGTACGCAATGCCGACCAGATCCTGGTGCTGGACCAGGGGCGGATCGTGGAGCGGGGCAGCCACCAGCAGCTGCTGGCCCAGAAGGGCATGTACTACCAGCTGTACACCCATACCTTTGAGCTGGAGTGAAAAGGGATGTAAACCATACAGAAAGGACCTGTCCCCGAATTGGAGGACAGGTCCTTTTTCAGTCTGGAGACAGGTTCCTAGTGATTGCTTTGGGAAGCCGTCTTTTCTTTCGGTACAATATCTCCGATCCCGTTCAAAATATAATGGGGCTGGTAGCTGAACCGTTTGATGTTTTCCCGGTTGGAGACACCGGTGAGCACCAGCACCGTTTCCATGCCGCTTTCCACGCCGCCGATCACGTCCGTATCCATCCGGTCGCCGATCATCACTGCATCTTCCGAATGGACGCCCAGCCGCTTCAGGCCTGTGCGCATCATGAGAGGGTTGGGCTTGCCGATGAAATAGGCTTTTTTGCCCGTGGCCAGTTCAATGGGTGCAATGAGGGCCCGGCAGGCAGGAATGATGCCCCGGTCACTGGGGCCGGTCATGTCGCTGTTGGTGCCGATCAGCTTGGCGCCCTTGTGGATCAGTTCCGTTGCCTTGATGATCATTTCATAGTTGTAGCCAGTGGTTTCGCCCACCACCACATATTCCGGGTTCACGTCGTTGTAGGTGATGCCCGCATCATATAAGGCGTTCATCAGGCCGTGGGCTCCGATGATGTAGGCCGAGCAGCCGGGGGCCTGGGTCTTCAGGAAATGGGCCGTAGCCAGGGCACTGGTGTAGAAGTGGTCTTCTTCAATGTCCAGCCCCATGGCCAGCAGTTTCTTCCGCAGTTCCAGAGGGGACCGTTCGCTGGAGTTGGTCAGGAACAGGAACTGTTTCTTTTCCTTCTTCAGCCAGGCCACGAATTCCTTTACCCCGGGCAGCAGGGTACTGCCGTGGTAGATTACACCGTCCATATCGCTGATGAACCCCTTTTTCTCCCGGATGATGTTCAAATCTCTCATATCATGCGCCTCCTTGTGCATCGCTGTTTTTTATGTAATGGTATTTATTCCCATTATGGAAGGTTTCCCGGGAAAAAGCAAGAGAGAGCCTGTAAAGGTTCTGTTACATTTCCGTAAAACCGGCCCCTTTCTCCTTTTTTGCGGGTATGGTACAATAAAAGATACTGTTAAGGAGGAAAGATCGACGTGACTGTGAAACGACCCCTTCTGACGGCAGTGGAAACCTACCGTCAGTCTCATGTATATCCTCTCCATACCCCCGGACACAAGGGGGGAAGGGGAGCGGACCCGGCCCTGCGCCATCTGGTGGGGGACGTGGCCCTGGAAAGCGATGTCAGTTTGATGGAGGAACTGGATGACATCCACCATCCGGAAGGGTGCATCCGGGAGGCAGAGAAACTGGCTGCCGAAGTCTATGGTTCCGACAGGTGCTTTCTGGGGGTGAACGGGACCACCGGGGTGATCCACGGCATGCTGCTGGGCGCCCTGCGGCCCGGAGACCGGATCCTGGTGCCCCGGAACAGCCACCGCAGCGTACTGGGGGGACTGATCCTGGCAGGGCTGGAACCGGTGTATGTACAGCCGGCCTATGACGAACAATGGCGTCTCATCCTGCAATTGAGCCCGGAACAGGTGGAGGCGGCCTTTGCCCGGCACCCGGACCTGAAGGCTGTCTTCCTGACCACGCCCAACTATTTTGGCCTGGCTGCGGATACGAAACGGATTGCAGAAATCGCCCATGGGCACGGCGCCGTGCTGCTGGTGGACGAGGCCCACGGACCCCATCTGGGCTTTTCCGACCTGCTGCCTCCCGGCGCCATGGAGTGCGGAGCGGATGCGGCGGCCCAGAGCACCCACAAGATCGTGGGGGCCATGACTCAGTGCAGCCTGCTGCAGGTGCGCTATGGACGCCTGCGGCCGGAGGCCATGGAGCAGGCCATGAGCCTGGTGACCACCACCAGCCCCAACTATTTGCTGATGGGGGCCCTGGACGGGGCCCGGGCCCAGCTGGCTGAAAAAGGGGCCGCCATGGCGGCCGCGTCCGTACGGGCGGCAAGCCATGGCGGCCGCGTCCGTACGGGCGGCAACCGTCCTGCGGAAAGCGCTGCACCGGGTGCCCGGGCTGCCGGTGCTGGAAAAGGAACTGAACGGCAGGGGCGGCGTAGTGGCCCTGGATCCGGGAAAGGTGACCATCCAGGTGAGCCGGCTGGGCATCACCGGACCGGAAGCGGCCGATGCGCTGCGCCGGGCCGGCATCGCCGTGGAACTGGTGGACCAGGATCATGTGCTCTTCCTGGTGACCTATGCGGACGATAATCCGGAATTTCCGGCCATTGCTCAGCGCATCGCCACAGTGCTGGAAAAAATGCGGAAACCCCGGCGGGATCTGCCGCCTGTACCACCGGTGCTCTCCATACCGGAACAGGTGCTGACACCCCGGGAGGCGTTCTTCGCCCCCAAGGAAAGGGTGTCCTTCCGGGAAGCAGCCGGACGGGTGGCTGGCGAGACCCTGAGCTTCTACCCGCCGGGGATCCCCCTGATCATGCCGGGAGAACGGCTGACAAAAGAACTCATCGCCTTCAGCCTGCAGCTGCAGGAAAAAAGACTCCAGGTGAGCGGGCCCCGGGACCCCTCCCTGCAGACATTCGAGGTATTGGTATGAAGAAAAAAGGTTTGTTCATTACCCTGGAAGGGCCCGACGGGGGCGGCAAGACCACCCAGGCCCATAAACTGGTGGACTGGTTCAGATTGTACGGCCGTCAGGTGGTGCTGACCCGGGAACCCGGGGGCACCGATGCGGCGGAACGGATCCGGGAACTGGTGCTGGACCCGGCCTATGCCATTTCGGCCCAGACGGAGACCCTGCTGCACCTGGCGGCCCGGGCAGATCATGTGGACAAGGTAATCCGTCCGGCCCTGGCAGAGGGAAAAGTGGTACTCTGTGACCGGTTCAGCGATTCCACCCTGGTGTACCAGGGCATTCTGCGCCACATGGACCTGGCCCGGCTGCGGAAACTGAACGATTTTTCCACAGGGGGGCTGCGTCCGGACGTGACCATCCTTCTGGATGGGGACCCCCGGGTGCTGCTGCAACGTCGGAACGAACGGGGTGTGGTGGACAAGTTCGAGCTCCAGGGGCTGGAATTCCACGACGCCGTGCGGGCGGGTTACCTGCAGCTGGCCCAGGAGGAACCGGATCGGATCCTGGTGGTGGACGCCACCCGGGACCCGGAAGTGGTCATGGAAGAAATCATCAAGAAACTGGAAGGGCTGGTCTGAAACCAGGCAGCACTGGAAAAGGATTGCACTATGTGGGATACCATCATTGGACACCGAACCGAAAAAGAATTCCTGCAGAATATGCTGAAGGGAGAGCGGAAGACGCCGTCCCTGCTGTTCTACGGGCCGGAGGGCATCGGCAAGAAAAAGCTGGCCCGGGCCTTCAGCAGGAGCTTTTTGTGCACCGGGGACCCGTTTGTGCCCTGCCACTGCGCCAGCTGCCGGGCCATGGAGGCGGACGCCCACCCGGATTTCCTGGAGGTGGGGCCTTCGGGCAAAAGCAAAGGCATCGGTGTGGACGCCATCCATGCCCTGTCGGCCCAGGCAGCCTTCGGGCCCCGGCTGTCCAGATACAAGGTGTGCCTCATCGACCAGGCCCATACCATGCGGGAAGAGGCCCAGAACAGCCTGCTCAAGCTGCTGGAGGAACCGCCGGACTTCTGGCTGTTCCTGCTGGTGGCGGACCAGGTGGAATGGCTGCTGCCCACCATCCGCAGCCGGCTCATCGAGCTGCGGTTCGATCCTCTTTCTGAGAAAGAGACGGAGCAGGTGCTGGAGACCATCACCGTACCGGAAGACTGCCGGCCGGCTGCCCTGGCCGATGTGTCCCAGGACGCAGTGCAGGACCGGTGGCGGCAGCAGAGGCCCGTCCTGGCCCGTCTGGCCGGAGGTTCGGCCGGGAAGGCCCTGGAATGGTTCCGACTGGACGCCCTGACCCTGCGGGAAGAGATGCTGGACCTTCTGGAACAATCTGGCCGGGACGACCTGCTGGTGTATACCAGTGGCCTGCCCTGGCTGACGAAGAATGACCGGGCAGAAGGCCTGGTGCTTATGGAACTGCTGCTGCTGCTGCTGCGGGACGGCCTGTTTTTGACCATGGGACTGCCCCAGCCCCTATACAATGAAGATCTGCGCCAGCGGCTGGGCCTGTTTTTCACCGACTGGACCGAGCCCCAGGTGCGCCGGGCCATGGAACTGGGGGAAGAAGCCCGGCAGGCCATCGGATCCTTTGTCAGCCGGCGGCTGGCCCTGGAAGGCCTGTTTTTGGAAATCCATCAATTGCACAGTTGATTTGACATAAAGGAGAAACCTATGGAAACCATCGTTGGAGTCCGGTTCAAGAGAGCCGGTAAAATCTACTATTTCTCTCCGGGGGAATACCACCTGGAGAAGGGGGACCACGTAATCGTGGAAACGGCCCGGGGCATTGAATACGGGGAAGTGATGATCCCTCAGCAGGAAGTGGAGGACAGCAAGATCGTGTCTCCCCTGAAGACCGTGATCCGGGTAGCCACCGAAGCGGACGCCCGGAAGGTGGAGGAGAACCACCGGAAAGAAAAAGAGGCCTTCGTCATCTGCGAAAAGAAGATTGCGGCCCGGAAACTGGCCATGCATCTGGTGAACGTGGAATACACCTTTGACGTGGGCAAAATTATTTTTTACTTTACCGCCGACGGGCGCATCGACTTCCGGGAACTGGTCAAAGACCTGGCCGCCGTGTTCCGCACCCGCATCGAATTGCGGCAGATCGGCGTCCGGGACGAGGCAAAGATGCTGGGCGGCATCGGCTGCTGCGGGCGTCCCCTGTGCTGTGCCACCTTCCTGGGGGATTTTGAACCGGTATCCATTAAAATGGCCAAGGAACAGAACCTGTCCCTGAATCCCACCAAGATTTCCGGCATCTGCGGCCGCCTGCTGTGCTGCCTGAAGTATGAAAGCGACATGTACTGCGGAAAATGCTGCAAGAAACGGGACAAGAAAAAGGAACACCATTTTGTGCCCCGGCCGGGCATGAAGGTGGTGACCCCCAGCGGGGAAGGGATGATCATGAGCATCAGCCGGAGAGAACAGACCGTGACCGTGGAGGTTTCTCCGGGCAACCGGGTGACCGTGGCCTGGGATGAGGTCATGGAAGCGGCGAAAGTGGAGAAAAAATGAGGGAGACCCTTCGGCAGGACTGCCTGCCTGACGGCGTGACCACCATCTGGCAGGACGCAAAAGAGTTCTGCTTCACCACGGATGCCGTGTTCCTGGCAGCCTTTCCCCATCTGGCGAAGAAGGCGAAGGTGCTGGAGCTGGGCTGCGGCACCGGGGCTGTGAGCCTGCTTCTGGCCAACCGGGGTGCGGCACAGGTGCTTGGGGTGGACATCAACGCCCATGTGGTGGAGCTGCTGCAGCGGAGCATCCTGGACAACCACCTGGAGGACCGGGTGGAGGCCAGGGCGCTGGACCTGCGGAACTACAAAGAACTTCCCTGTGACGCCATGGATCTGGTGGCGGCCAATCCGCCCTACCGCATCGGAGGCCGGAAGCGGCAGGTGGGGCAGGCGGCCTGTCATGAAGTGGGGACAACCCTGGAGGATTTTTTCCGGGCGGCGGCCTACGCCCTGAAGACAAAGGGCCGGTTCGCCCTGGTGCAGCTGCCTGAACGGTTCACCGATGCGGTGAAGCTGGGGCTTACGTACAACCTGGAACTGAAACGGCTGCAGTGGGTCCACAGTTATGTGGACCGGCCCGCCTGGATCTTCCTGGCAGAATTCGTGAAGGGCGGACGGCCCGGACTGGAGGTATTGCCGCCCCTCATCATGTATAACAGAGACGGCAGCTACAGCCGGCAGACACTGGTTTATTACGGGAAAGAAGAGGCAGAAGAACATGGAAAATGAAAAAGGCACCCTGTACCTGTGTGCCACGCCCATCGGCAACCTGGAGGATATGACGCCCAGGGCAGTGCGGATGCTGCAGGAGGCGGACCTGATCGCCGCCGAGGATACCCGGCACACCCGGCAACTGCTGACCCATTTCGGGATCCACGGGCAACTGATCAGCTACCACGAACACAACAAGGAAAAACAGGGACCGGTGCTGCTGGAAGCCCTGGAAAATGGCAAGGACATCGCTCTGGTGACGGATGCCGGGTTCCCCGGGATTTCGGACCCGGGGGAACTGATCGCCCAGCAGGCCATTGCGGCGGGGATCCAGGTGGTGCCCGTGCCCGGGGCCAATGCCTGCCTGACCGCTCTGGTGGCTTCCGGCCTGCCCAGCACCCCGTTCTTTTTCGGGGCCTTCCTGCCCAAGAGCCGGAAGAACCGGAAGGAAAAGCTGGAGGAATGGAAGCACATCCCGGCTACGATGGTGTTATATGAAGCACCCCACCGGATCCTGGATGTGCTCCAGGATATGGAAGAGGTGTGGGGCGACCGGAAAATGACCCTGGGACGGGAGCTGACCAAGCTCCACGAAGAGTTCTTCCGGGGAACCATTTCCACCTGCCGTCAGCATCTGCAGGAAGGACCCATCCGGGGTGAATTCGTGCTGGTGGTGGAGCAGGGGAAAGTGGAAAAAGAAGAGCCTCAGGGAGATCCCCTGGACGCGGTGAAAAAACTGATCGCCCAGGGTACCGATAAAAAAGAAGCCCTGGTCCAGGTGGCCAAGGCGTATAAAGTACCCAAACGGGAATTGTACAATCGATTGGTGAGGGAATGATAAAGGGGCTGTTGCATGAGCAACAGCCCTGTCATACGTCATAGGCCAAAGGAAGCCAGCTTTTGCTGCCCTTTTTCACCCCTTCAGCTCCCGGCAGATTTCTTGGAACTCTGGCGCAAAGATGCTGTCTTTGGGCCAGATGAAATCGAAGGGATGCACCATGGAAAAATCTTTCAAAGGAAGCAGGCGGATCCGTCCGTCTGCGATTTCTTTTTCTACAGCGATCCGATACAGAAAGGTGATCCCGCAGTCTTCTTCCAGCAGCTGGATCAGGGCGTGCATGTTCCCAATCTGGATCCGGTGGGCGAACTGGTCCAGGGTAAGGCCCTGGAGAGCCAGGTTCCGCTCCAGGATGTTCCGGGTCCCGGAGCCCGGTTCCCGCACCAGCAGACGTTCTCCCAGAAGATCCCGGCAGAGTTCCGGTTCCCGGGCGAAAGCGTGGGAAGCTGCAGCCACTGGGACAAAAGGTTCCAGCCGGAAAAGAAGATGGTCATAGGAACCCGGGGGATAATAGCCTTCTACCAGGGCGAAATCCAGTTCCCCCTGGTCTAGACGGTGGAGCAGATCCTGGGTATTCCCGAAAATAAGGGTCAGTTCCACATCCGGATGGGCCTTCAGGTAACGGGCTGCCGGCTGGGCGATGCCATATTCTCCGATGGTCATGGTGACGCCGAAAGTGACTCGGCGGATCCCTTTCTGACAAGCTTCCATCTTCCGGGCCAGCAGGGTCTCGTCATTCTGCAGGAGCCGGGCATAGGCGGCCAGGGTCTTTCCGGCAGGGGTCAGGGCCAGGGTTTTGCCCTGATGGGTGAACAGGGGCAGGCCGTAGCGTTTTTCCAGGGCATGGATGTGCTGGGAGACGGCTGGCTGGGTCAGGAAGAGCTGCCGGGCGGCCTGGGTGAAGTTCATGGTCTGGCAGACACAGAGAAAGGTACGTAGCTGGGTATCCATCATTTCCTCCATAACGATATTTTATTATTCCATTATAAACCATAATTTCATCTTTTTGACTGATTTCTTTATAATACAGGAAGCGACCAAATGATGAAAGGGGAAATCTGCCATGTATCAAAGAGGAAAAGGAATCCTGGCCTGCCTGGCCATTGCGGTGCCGGCCTGGTTTTTCGGAAAATTGTTCCCGGTGATCGGGGGTGCCGTCATCGCCATCCTGATGGGGATGATCATCACCCTGTTCTGGAAGGAAAAAGGAGCTGCCGGGCCGGGGATCCAGTGGACCAGCAAAGTGGTGCTCCAGGCTGCGGTGGTGTTCCTGGGCTTCGGACTGGACCTCCATGCAGTGGCTGCCACGGGAAAGCAGTCACTGCCCATCATCCTTTCCACCATCACCACTTCTCTGGTGCTTTCCTATGTACTGCACCGTCTCCTGGTGATTCCTACGAAGATTTCTACCTTGGTGGGCGTAGGGTCTTCCATCTGCGGGGGATCCGCTATCGCAGCGGCTGCTCCGGCCATCCAGGCGGACGATGAAGAAGTGGCTCAGGCCATTTCCGTGATCTTTTTCTTCAACGTACTGGCTGCCATCCTGTTCCCCCTCTTGGGGACGGCCCTGGGGTTCAGCACCGTCAGCGGGGAAGGCTTTGGGATCTTTGCTGGGACGGCGGTCAATGATACTTCTTCCGTAACGGCAGCCGCTGCTACCTGGGACAGCATGTGGAACCTGGGTACAGCTACGCTGGATAAAGCGGTGACGGTGAAACTGACCCGGACCTTGGCCATCATCCCCATCACCTTGGGCCTGTCTGTGTATTATGGAAAGAAAGGTACAGCAGCGGGCCAAAAATTCCAGGTGAAGAAAGCCGTCCCGGTCTTTGTGCTGTATTTCATCCTGGCTTCCCTGGTGACCACCCTGGCCCTCCAGATGGGCGTGAGCGCCGGTGTCTTTGCGCCTTTGAAGACATTGAGCAAGTTCCTGATCGTCATGGCCATGGCCGCCATCGGACTGAACAGCAATATCGTGAAGCTGATCCGTACTGGCGGCAAACCCATCCTGCTGGGAGGCTGCTGCTGGATCGGGATCACGGCAGTGAGCCTGGCCCTGCAGAAGGTGCTGGGGTTGTGGTGAAAAAGGGGGTATTGCACCGAACGTGCAACACCCCCTTTTTTCGTGCATCTCTGGCTTTTTTGTGATATCATAGATAGTCAGTGAATTATTTTTTGTTAAAGGGGAATGACTATGACGAAACCTGCTTTTTATATTACGACGCCCATTTACTATCCCAGCGCCGACCTGCATATCGGCCATGCCTACTGCACCACCATCGCCGACACCATCGCCCGGTACAAACGGGCCAATGGCTTTGATGTCCAGTTCATCACCGGCAGTGACGAACATGGCCAGAAAATCCAGCGGAAAGCCGAAGCCAACGGGGTGAAACCCATCGAATACACCGACAAGATCGTGGCCGACTTCAAGAAACTGTGGGAGATGCTGGGGGTCAGCTACACCTCCTTCGTTCGCACTTCCAGCAAGGAACACGAAAAAACCGTCCAGACCCTGCTCCAGAAAGTATGGGAACAGGGGGATATCTACAAGAAGGACTATGAAGGCCTGTACTGCGTGCCCTGCGAATCCTTCTGGACCGAACACCAGGTGGAGGAAGCCGGCGGCGTGTGCCCCGACTGCGGCCGTCCGGTAGAAAAAATGAAGGAATCCAGTTATTTCTTCCGCATTTCCAAATATGCAGACCGGATCCTGGATTACATTGAAAAGAACCCGGACTTCATCCAGCCTGTATCCCGCCGCAACGAAATGATCAATTTCATCAAACAGGGTCTGGAAGACCTGTGCATCAGCCGCAGCAGCTTCGACTGGGGCATTCCCGTTCCCTTCGACACCAAACACGTGGTGTATGTATGGTTCGATGCGCTGCTGGCTTATTTCACCGGCATCGGGTTCGGCCAGGATATGGACAAATTCAACCGGTTCTGGCCTGCTGACCTGCACCTGGTGGGGAAGGAAATCGTCCGCTTCCATACCATCATCTGGCCGGCCATGCTGATGGCCATGGGCTTCGATCTGCCCAAGGAAGTGTACGGCCATGGCTGGCTGGTGGTGGACGGGGACAAAATGTCCAAGTCCAAGGGTAATGTGGTGGACCCGGTGAAACCCATCCAGGAATTCGGCGCTGATGCCGTCCGGTACTTCCTGCTGCGGGAAATCAACCTGGGCAGCGACGGCAACTATTCCCGCAAGGCCCTGATCAAACGGTTCAACGCCGATTTGGCCAACGACCTGGGCAACCTGCAGTACCGGACCGTTTCCATGATCGACAAGTACCATGGGGGCATTGTCCACAAAACCGTGGTGGAAGGCAATGAAGTGGATGAGAAATTCCGTGGCCTGGCTGCCGAGACCCTGAAGAACTATCGGGCGGCCATGGATCGATACGCCCTGAACGATGGGATCAAAGCTGTCTGGTCCTATATCGGCGCCGCCAACAAATACATCGACGAAACCACCCCATGGATCCTGGCCAAGGATCCGGCCCAGGCCAAACGGCTGGAAGCGGTGATGTACAATCTGGCCGATGCGGTACGGAACATCGCCATCCTGATTTCTTCCATGATGCCTTTCTCCGCACCGAAGATCTTCGAACAGCTGGGTCTGCCGGTTCCGGAACAGTTTGATCTGAACGAAGTGGCCTGGGGCAACTTCCCTGATGGCACGAAAGTACAGAAGGGCCAGCCCATCTTCCCGCGGATCGAGGAGGAAGAAGAGGCGAAACCGGCTGCCAAGGCAGAACCGAAAGCCAAAAAGGCGGAAAAGAAAGCCGACAAAAAGACCGCCGGTGTGGTCACTCCTGACCAGTGCACCATCGATGACTTTGGCAAACTGGACCTGCGGGTGGGGACCATCCTGAAGGCCGAAAAGATGGAAAACGCCGACAAGCTGCTGAAGCTGGAAGTGAAAGTGGGCGACGAGAACCGCACCATCGTGTCCGGCATTGCTCCCTATTATCAGGAAGAGGAACTGGTGGGCAAAAATGTGATCGTCATCGCCAACCTGAAGCCGGCCAAACTCCGGGGTGTGGAATCCCGGGGCATGCTGCTGGCCGCTTCCGATGGAAAGGGCAACCTGAAGCTGGCGGAAGTGCCGGGGATTGCCTCCGGCAGCCGGGTGAAATAAAAATGGAAAAGCTTCCTTTGTTCGATACCCACGCCCATCTGGACGTGGAAGAGTTCGACGCAGACAGGGAAGAGCTGCTCCGGAAAATCGGAGAGACCATGGCCGGGATCATCGATCCCGGCTGTGATCTTCTCAGCTCGAAAAAGGCGGTAGCCCTGGCCCACCAGTACCCTTTCGTGTGGGCGGCGGTGGGCATCCATCCCGAAGAACTGGGCCACAGCAGCTTCGACCAGCTGAAGGACATCGAAGCCCTGTGTGCCGACCCCAGAGTGGTGGCCATCGGGGAAATCGGACTGGACTATTATAATGATGAACATTCTCCCCATCCCCTGCAGCAGGAATACCTGGCCCGGCAGCTGGAACTGGCCCGGAAAGTGGGCCTTCCGGTGATCATCCATGACCGGGATTCCCATGAGGATGTGCTGAAGGTGATCCGGGAAGCGGGGCAGGGCGTGAGAGGCGTGCTCCACTGCTTTTCCGGCGACTGGGCCATGGCGGAGGAAGTCCTGGCCATGGGCTGGTATCTGGGCTTTGGCGGCACCAGCACTTTCAAGAATGACCGGGGGGTGCGGTCCATCCTGGCCAGAGTACCGGAGGACCGGATCCTGTTCGAGACCGATTCCCCCTATATGGCGCCGGTGCCTTACCGGGGCAGGCGGAATAACCCTCTTTATACAGCCATCGTAGCGGAACGGGCGGCGATGCTGCGCGGGACCACACCGGAAAATATCATGAAAAGTTCAACAAAAAATGCGGAAACCCTGTTTTTCCGGCTCAAACACGCATAAAACGTATGTATAGTACACAAAATTGTCACGAATTAATGCAATGCAAATGTACATAATTAACAGCTGGTACTAATTCATTTTTGACAGGAATCGCCTTCTTATGGTATGATGCAAGCACTTTAAGGAGGCGAAACTTTGCGAAAATCACAACCTTTTAAGCGTCCCTATAAGTGGATTGTAGTCTGTCTGATGCTGGCTGCCAGCGTCAACTTCGTGGGCTTTGCGGCCCAGCCGAAAGACGTAAGCATTAAAGTGGACGGGCAGACCATCAACCTGAAGACCAGGGCCCTGACGGTTCAGGGTGCTCTGGAAGAAGCCGGTGTTGTCCTGCAGAAAGCTGATGGCTACGATGTAGTCGGCAGCGAGAAGTTCAGCGACGGTGCCACCATCGAAGTGGTACGGGCTATGCCTGTGAAAGTATGGAAAGGCGGAAGGACCACCGAATATACCATCGGACGCAAAACTGTGCGAGACGTATTGAATGCTGTGGGAGTGGATTACAAAGGATACCAGGTCTACCCCGGGCTGGACACGGAAGTGACCCCCGATATGACCATCCGGATCCTCTCTCCCAAAGACAAGCTGACCACGGAAACCCGTGAGATCCCTTACCAGGTGGAAATGCGCAACAACGATGATCTGCCCCGGGGCAGACAGAATGTGATTTCTGCCGGCCAGAACGGTGTGGAAAAGGTGACCTACCGGGAAGTAAAGGTGGGCGATGAGACGGTCAGACAGGAACTCCATTCGGAGGTCGTAACGGAACCTGTCTCTGAAATCGTGGAAGTAGGTACGGGAAATAACCTGAATATGGTCGAAACCTCCCGTGGTTTCGTCCGTTACCGTTCCGCCGAGACGTTTGAAGCTTCGGCTTACACCATGGCGGAAGGCAGCGGCACAGGGCTTACTTCTACGGGTGTGGTACCCTATCACGGCGTTGTGGCCGTGGATCCGGATGTGATCCCCTATGGGACCCGGATGTACATCCCCGGTTACGGCTTTGCGGTAGCAGCGGATTGCGGCGGTGCCATCAATGGAAATACCATCGATCTGTACATGGAAGACTACGGTGATGCCATGGACTGGGGTCGACGGGATGTAACTGTTTACTTTTTGTGATACCAGGAGAAAATCGTGCTGAAAGAAGTGCTGGTCGTTGAAGGAAAGATGGACACCGTGGCGGTGAAAAAGGCCGTGGATGCGGATACCATCGAAACCGGTGGCTTTACCCTGGCTCCCTATACGCTGGCTCTGATTGAAGCAGCCTACAAGAAACGCGGGATCATCATCATGACCGATCCTGACGGCGCCGGGGAACGGATCCGCAAATTTTTGACGGAGCGGTTCCCCAAGGCCGGACAGGCTTTTGTGCCCAAGGCTGAGGCACTGGCCCACCACGACGTGGGGATTGAACAGGCTCAGCCCCAGGCCATCCGCAAAGCCCTGTCCAAAGTGCGTTTCCAGGAAATGGAGCCCCGAAAGGAATTTTCCTCTCGGGACTTATTTGTTTCCGGTCTGTCCGGTTCGCCGGAGGCTGCTGTAAGAAGAGACCGTCTGGGTGCCATTCTGGGCATCGGTTATGGCAATGTGAAACAGCTGGTCCACCGGCTGAACAATTATGGGGTGACCCGGGAAGAATTCCAGGCTGCCCTGGAACAAGTGAACAGGGAAGAGGAGTAGGGAGAACTATGGACACCATGCTGCATCCGGTGATCGCCAGTCGGGAAGTGACCCGGTATATCCTGGAGACTTTTGGCCTGCGGGCCAAGAAGAAGTTCGGGCAGAACTTCCTCATCAATGAAAAAGTGGTACGGGGCATTGCTGAATATGCCCAGGTGGGTCCTGGTGACCTGGTGCTGGAAATCGGGCCGGGCATTGGTACGCTGACCCAGGCACTGGCCGAAACCGGCGCCCGGGTGAAGAGCGTGGAAATCGACCGCAGCCTGCTGCCTGTGCTGGCCAGGACCCTGGAAGGGTACCCAAATGTGGAGATCGTGCCCGGGGACGTCCTGAAGATCGACCTGGCAGAGGTGACGGAGCATCGGCCCTTTACGGTGGCCGCCAACCTTCCCTACTATATCACTACCCCCATCATCTTCGCCCTGCTGGAGCAGGATCTGCCCCTGCAGCGTCTGGTGGTCATGGTCCAGAAGGAAGTGGCGGAGCGGATGATCGCCTCTCCGGGGGGCAAGGACTATGGGCCTCTGTCCCTGGCTCTTCAGTATTACTCCCGGCCCAGGCTGGCCATCCCGGTACCCGCCCATGATTTCATGCCCGCCCCCAGGGTGGACTCCATGGTGGTGGTGTGTGAAAAACGGGAGCAGCCGCCGGTGAGCGCCAGTCCCAAAGCCTTTTTCCAGGTGGTGCGGGCGGCGTTCTCCCAGCGCCGGAAGATGCTGAGCAACTGCCTGAAGACCCTGGGCCTTTCCGCGGACCAGGTGAAGGAGCTGATGGCCCAGGCGGGCATCGACCCCAAGCGGAGAGGGGAGAGCCTTTCCATGGAAGAGTTCGGCCAATTGGCCAGTGCCTGGGAAGCCTTCCAGAAATGAGCACAAACTACAAATGCTTCTCCCACCGGGAGTGTGAATTCTACCCCTGCCACAAGAATGCGGACCCGGATCATTTCAACTGCCTGTTCTGCTACTGTCCTCTGTATTTATTGGGAACAGAATGCGGCGGCACCTATCAAATCCTGGCCGGCGAGGTGAAGGACTGCAGCGATTGCCTGTTTCCTCATCAGCCCGAGAACTACGATAAAGTGGTGCAGAAGCTGAAACAGAAAATTTTCAAGCCTTTTGATAAAAAATAGTCAAAGGGCTTGATTTTTTTTTGAAACATGCTATTATAGATACTGTAGTTAGCACTCCATTAGATTGAGTGCTAATAACACCAGAAAATATCAAATTGCTCATAGAAATTGAAAGGGGATCTGTAAGATGTTAAAACCTTTGGATGACCATGTTGTAGTTGAACCGATTGTGCAGGAAGAAAAGACCAGCAGCGGGATTTATCTGCCGGATACGGCCCATAAAGACAAACCCCAGACTGGTAAAGTCGTTGCCGTCGGTACGGGCCGTCTGCTGGAAAACGGGACCCGGGTTCCTTCCGAAGTCAAGGCTGGGGATACGGTTGTATTCGCCAAATACTCCGGTAGTGATGTGACCCTGGACGGGAAAGACTACATCATCCTGAGAGACAGCGATATCCTGGCTGTTGTGGAAGAGTAAGAAATCCCATACCTGGTAGAAGATACCACACCTTACATTATCTGGAATTAAGGAGTCGATTGAAATGGCTAAACTGATTAAATTTGATGAAGATGCTCGTCGCGGCCTGGAACGCGGCGTCAATAAACTGGCTGATGCCGTAAAAGTAACCCTGGGGCCCAAAGGCCGTAACGTTGTCCTGGAAAAGAAATTCGGTTCTCCCACCATCACCAATGATGGCGTGACCATTGCCAAGGACATTGAACTGGAAGATCCGTTTGAAAACATGGGCGCTGCCCTGGTCCGTGAAGTTGCCACCAAGACCAACGACATCGCCGGCGATGGTACCACCACCGCTACGGTGCTGGCCCAGGCCATTGTGCATGAAGGCATGAAGAACGTGGTGGCCGGTGCCAACCCCATGGTCCTGAAGAAGGGCATCAAGAAAGCTTCCGATGCTCTGGTGGATGAACTGAAGAAGACGGCCAAGACTGTCAGCACCAAGGAAGAAAAAGCACAGGTTGCTTCCATTTCTGCCGGTGATGAAGAAATCGGCGGCCTGATTGCCGATGCCATGGAAAAAGTGGGTAATGACGGCGTGATCACCGTAGAAGAATCCAAGACCATGGAAACTTCTCTGGAAACCGTAAAAGGCATGCAGTTCGACCGTGGCTACATTTCCCCGTACATGGTAACGGATCCTGACAAGATGGAAGCCGTTATGAGCAATCCGTACGTATTCATTACCGACCGGAAGATCACCCTGATCAACGACATTATGCCGGTTCTGGAAAAAGTGGTACAACAAGGCCGTGAACTGCTGATCATCGCTGAAGATGTGGAAGGCGAAGCCCTGGCAACCCTGGTTGTGAACCGTCTGCGTGGCACTTTCAAGGCTGTGGCTGTGAAGGCTCCTGGCTTCGGTGATCGTCGGAAGGCCATGCTGCAGGATATCGCAACCCTGACCGGTGCTACTGTCATCAGTGAAGAAGTGGGCCGGAAACTGGACAGCGCAACCCTGGCTGATTTGGGTACTGCCGGCCAGGTACGGGTTACCAAGGATATGACCACCATCGTGGATGGCGGCGGCGACAAACAGGCTGTGGCCGATCGGATTGCTTCCATCCGTGCTCAGATCCCTGCCACCACGTCTCAATTCGACAAAGAAAAACTGCAGGAACGTCTGGCCAAACTGTCCGGCGGCGTGGCTGTGATCAAAGTTGGTGCTGCCACCGAAACCGAACTGAAAGACAAGAAACTGCGTATCGAAGATGCCCTGAACGCTACTCGTGCTGCTGTGGCTGAAGGCATCGTGGCCGGCGGCGGTACCGCTCTGCTGCAGGTACAGCCGGTTCTGGACAAACTGGAAGCTGAAGCCGAAGGCGACGAAAAGACCGGTATCGATATCGTTCGCCGCGCCATTGAAGCTCCTGTTCGTCAAATCGCCAGCAATGCTGGCTTGGAAGGTGCTGTAATCGTAGAAGGCGTGAAGAAGGCTGCCAAAGGCACCGGCTTCAACGCTGCTACGGAACAGTATGTGGACATGATCAAAGCTGGTATCGTGGATCCCTGCAAAGTGACTCGTTCTGCCCTGCAGAATGCCGCTTCCATCGCTTCCATGATCCTGACCACGGAAGCTGTTGTAGCCGACAAACCGGCTGAAAAACCGGCTGCAGGTGCCCCTGCCATGGGCGGCGGCATGCCCGGCATGATGTAATCCATCCTGTCAAATTCCAATAGAAAAAAGAGACCATCGCGCAAGCGGTGGTCTCTTACTTTATCCCCACATAAGCACCCGGTCCGTAAGGGTCGATTGCCCTGATGGACCCGCTTTACGCAACTCTTTGTAAATTCAATGCAAAAACTCTTTACGAATTATTATTAAAATGATATACTGTATCCATCCGATGAACGGATATGGATTTGAAAATTATGCTTATCATATAGGAGGAATGGAACATGGAAAAACGGACTGTGACTTTTGCGGGGAACCCTGTGACCCTGGCTGGACCGGAAATCAAAGTGGGGCAGCAGGCTCCCGATTTCAAGGTTGTGGATAACAGCCTGGCAGAAAAGACCCTGAAGGATTATGAAGGCAAGATCAAAGTGATCTCTGTGGTACCCAGCCTGGATACGGGTGTATGCGATGCCCAGACTCGCTGGTTCAACAAGGATGTGACCGGACTGTCCGACGATGTGGTGGTCCTGACCATTTCCATGGACCTGCCCTTTGCCCAGGCCCGCTGGTGCGGCGCTGCCGGTGTGAAGAACGTGGTGACCCTGTCCGATCACCGGGATGCCTCCTTCGGCACGAACTACGGCTTCCTGATGGAAGGCCTGCGGCTGGAAGCCCGGGGCGTGGTGGTCATCGACAAGAACGACAAGGTGACCTACGTGGAATACGTTCCGGAAGTGACCCATGCCATCAACTTCGACGGTGTCCTGGCAGCCGTTAAGAAGCTGATCGGGTAATAGAACCTGGAAGATCCACGATTACCTGACGGTGGGGGCCGTGCCCGGTTCCGCCTTCTTCCACGAACCCATCAACAAATACATGCGTCTCCACTTCGCCAAGAACAAAAAGACTCTGGAAGAAGCACTGGAGCGCCTGAGCAAGATCTATGAAAAAATGCCCGTAAAACGCTGATCCTGTTTTTTACATTCAAAAAGAACCCGTCCCAAAATTGGGGCGGGTTCTTTCCTTTAGCTAGTGACTGTTAACTAGTGACTAGTGACTGAGTCCTGCGTATCCTCATACGCCTTCTTGCATGCTTCCACGAAGGCCTGGGGATCCCGGACGTAGTCGAAGGAATATTCCTTTTTCTGGTAGATGATGCTGACAGTACCATAACCGGCTTTTCTGCCCAGGAAGCCCTGGGTGACGATGGCTTTGGCGGCCAGGTCCAGGGAGAACATGAACTGCTTCTTCTTGAACAGACCCTTCAAAATCACCAGCCGTTTGTTGGTGAGCACCATGCCCTGGGATTTGTACTTCAGGTACCGGACGGCGATCCAGATGACGCCCGCAGGCACGTACAGGATGGTCAGGATCAGGGGCCAGAAGAAATACATCAGGGACTGTTTGGCCTGCAGCAGGGGCTTTTCCGGTACTTCTGCCGGCTGATCCACCACTTCGGCGTCTTTGGCGGCCTGTTCCGTCTGGCTTTCGGCGGAGGCTGCGGCAGCGTCCGTCTGCTCGGCTGTTTTGGCTTCTGCGGTTTCTTCTGCCTCTTCCGCTGCGGCTTCCTCTTCCAGCTCTTCTTTTTCTGGGACGATTACTTCCGGTTCTTCGGCTTTTTCTGTTTCCGGCTGCTGTTCCGGCTGTTTTTGTTCAGGATTGGGTTCCATGGTATGACAACTCCTTTACCTCGGGGGTAGAAAACTTTCCCTACGATTATATCATATTCCGGGCTCCTGTGGCAGAAAGAAGGAACTTGCAAGGACGGTTTCTGCGTACTATACTTTAAATTGATTCAATTGCTGGAGCAAATGCTGGGAGGCGTTATCCTTGTGGAATTTTGGTAAGAAGATCGGGAGCCTGGTGGTGGGGACCCTGCTGGTCTGTACCCTGGGGACAGGGGTGGCGGCTGCGGAGACGGACCGACCGGGAACCGGGGAGCTTTCCACGCCGGCGCTGGTCTATGACGGGGATCCGGGCAGTGATGATGCCTTTGCCCTGTTCCTGCTGAAACAGAACGGGAAGGTGCCCGACCTGGTGCTGTCTACCTTCGGCAATGCACCGGAAAAGCAGACCTATGCCAATGCAGCGCTGGTCACCCGGGCCCTGGATATGAAAGTGACCGTGCTGCCCGGTGCGGATCGTCCCTATAAGGGAAAGAAGTGGAAGAACGGGAAGGACGGCTTCAACGGAGAAGACGGGCTGTATGGTATCTCGGAAGCCTGGCGGAAGAAGCTGGGCCTGTCCAGAAACCAGATGGAAAGCAGCGGCGACCTGGCACTGACGAAAAAACAGCTGAAACAGCGACACCACATCACCTACCTTGCCACCGGGCCCTTATCCACCCTGGCGGATCTGCTCCAGGATCCGGACATCAAAAGCCGGATCGACAGGGTCTGGATCGTGGGAGGCAACCTGTGGGAAGATCCGGGGGACCCGGAGGAGGAAGCCAATTTTTCCCGGGATCCCAGAGCGGTGGAGCAGGTGCTGAAAAGCGGCCTGGACATTACCCTGTTCCCTCTGGATTTGACCAGCAGCCAGATCGTGGATGAACCGGAAATCCAGAAACTGGCCGGCTATGGGACCTATCCGGAGTTCCTGGAACTGCTGCGGGGGAACCAGGCGGCCCACGCCCAGCGGGGCATGGAAAATGCCGCCGTGCTCCACGACATTTTCCCGGTACTGTATTTGCTGGATGCGGGCAAATTTACCGGAGAAGACAAGAAACTGGCGGTGGATACCCGGACCGGGGCTTTGACGGAAGCGCCGGACGGCGCCACGGTCCATGTGGTGCTGGGGGTGAATCCCCGTACCCAGTGGAGAGCCCTGGAACGGGCTTTCCAGAACCACTGAGCCGATCCTCATCCGTAAGGGCGCTGTCCGGATTTTGCTTTAGGCAAAATACCCTCCGGCAGGCACGCACAAGTCATTACCATAAAAGGAGAGTTGCATGATGAAAAGCACATTGCGTCGCACCTGGGCTGAAATCGATCTGGATGCCCTGGCCTACAACTATCATAAGATCCGGGAGCACATCGGACCCAAGGTGAAATTCCTGGGGGTGGTGAAGGCCGATGCCTACGGCCATGGAGCCGTGCAGGTAGGGACGAAGCTGCAGAAGCTGGGTGCCAACTATCTGGCCGTCAGCAGCATCGATGAAGCCATGGAACTGCGGTTCAACGGCATCACCATGCCCATCCTGATCCTGGGCCATACGCCCCGGGAACAGGTGGACCGGCTGATCTGCTTCAACATCACCCAGGCCGTGACCTGTGAAGCCAAGGCCCTGGAATACAGCGAAGAAGCGGTGAAATACGGGGGCACCCTGAAGATCCACGTCAAGGTGGATACGGGGATGAGCCGGCTGGGCTACATCTGCGAAGGGGATTATTTCGAGCATGGGGTGGAAGGCATCATCCATGCCTGCAGCCTGCCCGGCCTGGAACCGGAGGGAATCTTCACCCACTTTGCCGTGGCCGATGAGCCCGGTGAAGAAGCCCTGTCCTATACGAAGCACCAGTTCCAGCTGTTCCGGCACGTGTGCGACGAAGTGGAAAAACGCACGGGCAAAAAGTTCAAGCTGCGTCACTGTGCCAACACCGGGGCCACCACCCTGTTCCCGGAAACCCATCTGGACATGGTGCGCCCGGGCCTGCTGCTGTACGGGTATGGGGAATTTGCCCGGAAGCTGGGACTGAAACCGGTGATGGCGGTGAAGACCACCATCAGCACCATCAAGATCTATCCCAAAGGCACGAAGATCAGTTATGGCGGCATCTACACCTGTGATAAGACCACCCGCATGGGGGTGGCGCCCATCGGGTACGCTGACGGGTTCATGCGGTGTCTGTCCAACCGCTGCAGCTTCGTGACGGAGCAGGGCCTGGCACCCCAGAGGGGCCGGATCTGCATGGATATGTGCATGATCGACCTGACGGATAAACCCGGGGTGGATGTGGGCAGCGAGCTGGAGCTGTTCGGGAACCGGCAGTCCCTGGATGACCTGGCTGAACAGGCCGGGACCATTCCCTATGAAATCACCTGCAACATCAGCAAGCGGGTGCCCAGGGTATATATGGAAGACGGAAAAGTCATCGGCAGGGAACTGCTGCTGCGGATGTAAAAAAAGAGGGGGCTGTGAAAAATCACAGCCTCCTCTTTTCAGTGGCGGGTGGATGGTGCGTAGTGGTTGGAAAAGGATTTTTTTCTTACGGGGGCTGCCTGGGATGACCCATCAGGGGCGTCCGTTACAGCAGCGGCACCACCACTCCCGTCCACAGTGCTGAAAGGGGCATGACGATGGCCATGGCCGGGATCATGTCGGCAATGGGGAAATCTTTCAGCTGCAGCATCCGGAATCCGGTGGCCACCAGCAGTACCCCACCGCAGGCCTTGAAATCCCCGATCATGTCCGGGGTGCAGAAAGGCAGGATGGCGTGGGCCAGGAAGAACAGGGCCAGAAAGATCACCAGCTGGGGCAGGGCGATGAAGCCGACGATGATTCCCAGTTCACAAGCAAACAGGGTGGCGGTGGGCAGGTCCATGATGGATTTGGCGATGAGGATGCTGTGATCCCCCGCCATACCGGACACCATGCTGCCGTAGATGCCCGTGCCGCTGGCACAGAACAGGACGATGATGGTGATCAGCTTGCTTTCGTATTCCTCCCGGGAAATCTGGGTGTCTCCGGAAGAAGCGGGCAGGACCCGGCTGATCAGTTTTTCCAGGTTCCGGGATCCGTTGATGATCCGGTCTCCCAGATGGATCCACAGGCCGATGATGGCCCCGGCGATGACCGCAAAGGTTACGGCCGGCAGGTTCTTCAGGAAGCCGATGGACATGATCCCCATCAAAAAGGCACAGGCCCCGAACACGGTGGTCAGTTTTTCCTTGAAATCTTCCGAAAGCCGGGGTCCCAGCAGGTTTCCGATGAAGCCGCCCAGGATGACGGCGGCTGCGTTGCAGATGATACCGATTGGCATACAGTCCCTCCAAAAAAAGTGTATAAGTAGTTACATTATATCATAAATTGAAAGACCCGTCCTGGGCAGGACGGGCCTTTTTCTTTCTTTCCCCGGGTCTGAGTTCCGGGACAGACACTTTTTCAGTGGGCTTCCTTCAGGGCTTCTTCGACGCCCTGGGCCAGATGGTCGGCACAGGAGGTGGTCTTGTTGCCGCATTTGTTGCCTTTCAGCAGTTCCACGGCATGTCTGGCATCGGCCCCCTCCAGCAGTTTGCTGATGGCACTCAGGTTGCCCGGGCAGCCGCCGTAGAAATGGATGTTGTGCAGTTTGCCGTCTTCCAGGCTGAAGTCAATCTGTTTGGCACAGGTATCGCTGGTCTTGACGCTGAAATTCTTCATACGAAATACTCCCCTCATAGATTGCTGATGGATTCAAAGAAAGCCTGGACCACATCCGGGTCGAACTTGATCCCTGCCAGGTCCCGGATCACCTGGGGACTTTTGCTGCCGGCGATGACCCATTGCCGGGTACAGGGGTTGCACTTCCGGTCGTAGAAGTTGCATACCGCAATGATCCGGCTGCCGATGGGGATGTTCACCCCTTTCAGCCGCTTGGGATACCCGCTTCCGTCCCAGTTCTCATGGTGGTGGAGAATGATCTTCCGGATCCGTTCAAAGGCCGGGATGTTCTCCAGCATGCTGGCACCGGCCAGGCAATGACGCCGGTAGGATGCCCGTTCCCGGATATTGAAGTACGGGTATTTGGCCAGGATGGTGTTGGGGATGGCCAGCTGCCCAATGTCGTGGAGCAGGGCGGCCATCTTGATGCAGTTCACTTCATTCAGGGGCAGCCCCATCTTGGCCGCAGTGGCCACCGCATAATTGGCCACCTGCTGGCTGTGCAGGAACAGGTCATGGTTTTTCAGTTCCAGCAGCCGCAGGAACAGGGAAACGACCTCTTTGGCATCTGTATCCGTGGGAAAATCCAGGAATTGGGGTATGGTGATCATGGGACCGCGACCTTTGCTTGTGATTTCAGACTTGCAAACTAAAGTATACTATAAAACCGGCCATTTGTGAATTTCCCGTTGCCAAACTTTGCACGGCCTTTTATAATGAAGGAAACAACTCAGGTCTGTGGTTGCAAGTCGATGCCAGTTGCAGGCAAAACGATCCACGTAAGCAGGGAAACCCCTGTGAGCACGGTGCAGCTTAGAAGTAAGTCCTGCCGCAAAATGCGAGAGAGGCAGTAGTGGGGAGCACGAAGCTTAGGAGCGAACCCTCCAGCAGGCGAGTGTGGGGGCGAAAACCAGGTCAGCTGAGTTGTTTTTTTGCGCCTGAAAACAGATAAGTATACAGGATACTTGCCTGAAATATATTGAATAAAAATGCACAAGACTGTATAATAACACCATTCCTTATTAAAAAGTAACACTCTATATTCGATCTGGGGGGATTTCAATGAAAAAAGTAATGGTTTTGCTCTGCGCACTGATGATGCTCATCGGGGCTGCCGGCTGTGGCAGCACGTCCACCAAAGACGCCGGCAAACCGGCGGAAAAAAAGGAACTGATCGTGGGGACGGAACCGTCCTTTGCACCCTTTGAATTTCCGGACAAACAGAGTGGTGAGATCACCGGGTTCGATATGGATCTGATCAAGGCCATGGGCAAACGGGCCGGCTTTGAGAAAGTGACGGTGAAGGGCATGGGCTTCGACGCCCTGATCCCGGCCCTGGACGCCGGGAACATCGACGTGGCCATTGCCGGCATGAGCATCACCGATGCCCGGAAGCAGAAGGTGAACTTCACCGATCCCTATTATGAAAGCGGGCTCATGGCCATTGTGAAGAAAGAGAACACCACCATCAAGAGCCTGGATGACCTGAAGGGGAAAACCATTGCCGTGCAGCTGGGCACCACCGGGGCCGAAGCCGCCGGTAAGATCGAAGGGGCCACGGTGAAGACCTTCGACACCAGCGATACGGCCTGCCTGGAACTGAAAAACGGCGGGGCCGATGCGGTGATCAGCGACCTGCCGGTGCTCCAGTATTTCTTGAAACAGGGGGGCAGTGCCTACGCCAAGGCCGTGGGCGAACCCAAGAAGGGCGATTTCTATGGCATCGCCACGGCCAAAAAGAACAAGGCCCTGTGCGACAAGCTGAACAAGGCCCTGCAGGATATGAAGAAGGACGGGGAATACCAGAAGATTTACGACAAATGGTTCAAATGAATAGTCCAGACAGAGAAGTCACTAGTCTCTAGTCTGCAGCCGCAGGATAAAATTCGCCTGCGGCTCATTTTTTTATAAAAAGATATTGCATAAAAATAAAAGTAGATGTATAATCATAACATCAAATACAGAACGATACCCATTCGGGGGCCAATGAGGAGGAATATTTATGAAAAAGATGAAGATGTTCGCTGGAATCCTGGCCGGCTTGATGATGTGCGTGGCCGCGGCAGGCTGCGGCGGCAGCACGGCAAGCAATGACAAAAAAGCCGCTGACAACAAGAAAGAGCTGATCGTAGGGACCAACCCCTCCTTCGCACCCTTTGAATTCACCGATAAGAAAGACGGCAAGGTCCAGGGCTTCGACATCGACCTGATCAACGCCCTGGCCAAGAAAGCCGGGTACGACAAAGTCACCATCAAGAGCATCGCCTTCGATGGCCTGATCCCGTCCCTGGAATCCGGGAACATCGATGTTTCCATCACCGGGATGAGCATCACCGACGAACGGAAACAGAAAGTGAACTTCACCGATCCCTACTATGAATCCGGTCTGATGGCTGTGGTAAAGAAAGACAACGACAGCATCAAGAGCCTGGACGACCTGAAGGGCAAGACCATTGCCGTGCAGATCGGTACCACCGGCGCCAAATATGCAGCCACCATCGAAGGGGCCAAGGTGAAGACCTTCGATTCCTCCGACCTGGCCTGCCTGGAACTGAAGAACGGCGGGGCTGATGCGGTCATCAGCGACCTGCCGGTGCTCCAGTACTTCCTGAAACAGGGCGGCAACGCCTACGCCAAGAGCGTGGGTACTCCCAAGAAGGGTGATTTCTATGGCATCGCCACCGCTAAGAAGAACAAGGAACTGTGTGACAAGCTGAACAAGGCCCTGGCAGAACTGAAGAAAGACGGCGAATACCAGAAGATTTACGACAAATGGTTCAAGGCTGAATGACAATGTTTTTTCGAAAAAGGATGGTCCCGTGAGGCCGTCCTTTTCTTTTTCTGCCCCATTCCATAAACGAAAAAACAGTTGTATTAATATACGCAAAGCTGTATAATGATTACATTATGAAGATGGAGGGAAGTCCAATGAAAAAATTACATGTGGTAGCAGGTTTACTGGCAGCTCTGATGATGGCGGTGGCCGCCGGCTGCGGTGGTGGCAGCAAAGAAGCCTCTAAGGAGCAGAAAGTACTGAAAGTCGGGACGGAACCCACGTTTGCTCCCTTTGAATTCCAGGAAAAGGATTCCAAGGAATTTGCCGGTTTCGATATGGATCTGGCCCGTGCCCTGGGCAAGAAGATGGGCATGAAGGTGGAAATCCAGAATATGGGCTTTGATGCCTTGATTCCGGCCCTGAATTCCGGCAACATCGACATGGTGGCCGCCGGCATGAGCATCACGGACGAACGGAAAAAGGCTGTGACCTTCTCTGATCCGTACTACACTTCCGGTCTGACCATCGTGGTGACCAAAGACAACAACGAAATCAAGAGCCTGAAAGACCTGGAAGGCAAGAAGATCGCCGTACAGATCGGGACCACCGGTGCTGACAAGGCGGCCAAGGTTCCCGGTGCCAAGGTGACCAGCTTCAACACCAACGCCGAAGTGTTCCTGGAACTGGAAAACAAGGGCGTGGATGCCGTTATCATCGACAAACCGGTGGCTGCCTACTATATGACCAAGGAAGGCAAGGACAAGGATAAGATGGTGGGCGAGACCATGGATGCCGAATCCTATGGCTTTGCATTCAAGAAAGACAGCAAACTGGCGGCTGATGTGAACAAGGCCCTGGCTGAACTGAAAAAAGACGGTGAATACGACAAAATCTACACCAAATGGTTCGGCAAGGCTCCTGCAGCCAAATAATTTGTTCGGTACAAAGGAAGAGAATGCATGAATTTTGAGATTATCAAAGACTCCCTGCCCCTGCTGATCGCCGGGGCAGGCGTCACTGTTGAGATTACCGCGGTCAGCGTCGGTCTGGGCCTGGCCATCGGTATCGTGGTGTCCTTGATCCGTCTGTGCGGGGTCAAGGCTTTGCGCGTTTTGGGCAATATCTATGTAGATTTCCTGCGGGGCACCCCTCTGCTGGTCCAGATCTTCCTGGTCTATTTCGCACTGCCTGCGCTGATCCACCACCGGGTGGATGCCTATGTGGCTGCCATTTCTGCCTGCTCCATCAACTCTGGGGCCTATGTGGCGGAAATCTTCCGGGGCGGCATCGAATCCATCGACAAAGGACAGATGGAAGCCGGCCGGAGCCTGGGGATGACCTGGTGGCAGACCATGAAGCACATCATCCTGCCCCAGGCCTTCAAGCGGATCATCCCGCCCCTGGGCAACGAATTCATCGCCATGCTGAAGGATTCTTCCCTGGTATCCGTCATCGGCTTCGAAGAATTGACCCGTCGAGGCCAGCTGATCATTGCCCGGACTTATGCCTCTTTTGAAATCTGGCTGAGCGTCGCTTTCATCTACCTGATCATGACGTTTGCCGTGGCCCGGTTCGTAGGCGCTCTGGAAAGAAGGTATAAGAAAGATGAACAATGAGATGATCAAAGTGGAGGGCCTGTACAAAAGCTACGGCAGCAACCAGGTCCTGAAAGGCATCGACGTGACCATCGCAGAACAGGAAGTGGTGGTGGTCATCGGCCCCAGCGGCGGCGGTAAGAGTACGTTCCTGCGCTGCCTGAACTATCTGGAAGTGCCCACCGCCGGCACCATTACCTTCGACGGCATCCCTCTGAACGGAGAGGCCAACATTAACGAAGTCCGGCAGGAAGTGGGGATGGTGTTCCAGAAGTTCAACCTGTTCCCCCATATGACGGTGATGGACAACCTGACCCTGGCACCCACCATTGTGCGCCACGAAAGTAAGGAAGAAGCCGTGGAAAATGCCAAAAAGTACCTGGACAAGGTGGGCCTGCTGAACAAGGCGGATGCCTATCCGGCCAGCCTGTCCGGCGGTCAGCAGCAGCGGGTGGCCATCGCCCGGGCCCTGTGCATGAAACCCAAGGCCATGCTGTTCGATGAACCAACGTCCGCACTGGATCCGGAAATGATCAACGAAGTGCTGGACGTAATGAAGAACCTGGCCCAGGAAGGGATGACCATGGTGGTGGTGACCCACGAAATGGGCTTTGCCCGGGAAGTGGGCGACCGGATCCTGTTCCTGGACGGGGGCAAGATCCTGGAACAGGGCGACCCGAAAGAGTTCTTCGCCCATCCCAAAAACGAACGGGCCCAGAGTTTCCTGTCGAAAATTTTGTAAAGCCTTTCAGGCGACCTGGGAACGGTCTCCCCTTACGGGCAGACCCTACGCAGACAGCACCATTTCCGCTGTTTCTGTAGGGACGGCCCATAAGGGACGTCCGCTCCCAGGTCTTTGTTTTCCTCTAAAAATTTGTTACATTTTTTTAGAATCTTTTGCAGGAATTTCCGGTTAGTTGTAGAATATATATAGTAAGAACGGTGGGAAATGTTCCACCGGTGAGGAGGTAGTTATTATGGCAGTAAAAGTTCGTGGTAAAAACATCGAGGTCACCCAGGCTTTAAAAGACTACGTGGAAAAACGTGTCCAGACCATCACCAAACAATTCAAGACGGTGGGCGAGATCACTGCCGTGATGCGTGTGGAGAAAGGCAAACATACGGTAGAGATCACGGTACCGGCCAGCGGCATTGTCCTGCGGGCTCAGGAAACTTCCGATAATATGTATGCATCCATCGATGAATGCGTGGAAAAGATCGAACGGCAGATCCATAAATACAAGACCCGTCTGATGAAACGGAAATACAGCAACTTCAAGGATGCGGAACCGGCTCCTCTGCCTGATGACGAAGAACTGCCGGAAGAAACCGGCGAATTCACGGTTGCCCGTGTCAAGAACTACGCCATGCGCCCCATGGGTGTACAGGAAGCCATCATGCAGATGAACATGCTGAACCATGACTTCTTCGTATTCTTCAACGCGGAAACGGAAAAGATGGCCATCGTATATCGCAGAAAGAACGGCGATTATGGCCTGATCAACCCGGAACTGGTGTAAAAGTTTCCAGTTGCGGAAGATTTACGGGAATTTCATCAAATTTTTACAAAGAGTCGAGGCTTTTGCCCCGACTCTTTTTGACTTTCATAGGGCCATTTGCTACAATTATAAAATGGATTCATAGAGTGTATTTTTTTGCGCCATGCGCATTCGATATCGAGGAGTGATAAAATTTGCTGGAACACCTGATGAAACTGGTCTTTGGGGACCCGAACAAGAAAGAACTGAAGGTCTGCCAGGGCTATGTGGATAAAATCAATGCCCTGGAGCCGGAAATCTCCGGACTGAGCGATGCCCGCCTGCGGGCCAAGACGGACGAATTCAAGCTGCGGCTGGGCAAGGGGGAGACCCTGGATGACATCCTGCCGGAAGCCTTCGCTGTGGTGCGGGAAGCCTCCCGCCGGGTCCTGGGCCTGCGCCATTTCGATGTACAGCTCATCGGCGGCTGCATCCTCCATCGGGGCAAGATCGCTGAAATGCGTACCGGTGAAGGGAAGACCCTGGTGGCCACCCTGCCAGCCTACCTGAATGCCCTGGAGGGCAAAGGGGTCCACGTGGTCACCGTCAACGACTATCTGGCACGCCGGGACAGCGAGGACATGGGCCGGGTATACAAGTTCCTGGGCCTCTCTGTGGGCCTGATCGTCCACGACATGGATTTCCCTGCCCGGAAAGCTGCCTATGCCGCCGACATCACCTACGGGACCAACAACGAATTCGGATTCGACTATCTGCGGGACAACATGGTGGTTTCTCTGGACGAAATGGTCCAGCGGCCCCTGCATTATGCCATCGTGGACGAAGTGGACTCCATCCTGATCGATGAAGCCCGTACCCCTCTGATCATTTCCGGGCCCGGGGAAAAATCCACGGACCTGTACAACATCATGGCCGATGTGGTCAAGAACTTCAAGGAAAAAGAAGACTACACAGTGGATGAAAAACTGAAGACTGTGGCTCCCACGGAAGCCGGCATCGCCAAGGCGGAAAAACTGCTGGGCGTGAAGAACATGTATGACCCCCAGAACGGCACCGACCTGAGCCACCAGCTCATGGAAGCCCTGAAGGCCAAGGCCCTGATGATCCGCGACCGGGATTACGTGGTGAAAGACGGGGAAGTCATCATCGTGGATGAGTTCACCGGTCGTCTGATGTATGGCCGCCGGTACTCCGAAGGGCTGCACCAGGCCATCGAAGCCAAGGAACATGTGAAGGTGGAACGGGAAAGCCAGACCCTGGCCACCATCACCTTCCAGAACTACTTCCGCATGTACGACAAGCTGGCCGGCATGACCGGTACTGCCAAGACGGAAGAACAGGAATTCCAGAAGATCTACGGTCTGGATGTCATCGTGGTCCCCACCAACAAGCCCAACATCCGTATCGACTATCCGGATGTGATCTACAAGACGAAACGGGCCAAGTACAGGGCTGTGGTGAAGGCCATCGAAAAGCTGCACGCCGTGGGGCGCCCGGTGCTGGTGGGTACCACCTCCATCGCCCAGAGCGAAGAGCTGTCCGCCATGCTGAAGAAAAAAGGCATTCCCCACAACGTGCTGAATGCCAAGTACCATGAAAAAGAAGCAGAGATCGTAGCCGACGCCGGCCAGATGGGGGCCGTGACCATTGCCACCAACATGGCAGGCCGTGGTACGGATATCACCCTGGGCGAAGGCGTGGCCGAACTGGGCGGGCTGCACATCATCGGGACGGAACGGCATGAATCCCGCCGGATCGACAACCAGCTGCGCGGACGGTGCGCCCGTCAGGGCGACCCCGGTTCTACCCGGTTCTACCTGTCATTGGAAGACGACCTGATGCGGCTGTTCGGCTCCGACAACATTTCCGGAATCATGGACAAGCTGGGGATGGACGAGGATGAACCCATCGAACACAAACTGGTGACCCGCTCCATCGAGAACGCCCAGAAGAAGGTGGAAAGCCGGAACTTCGACATTCGGAAACACGTGCTGGAATACGACGATGTGATGAACGAACAGCGTGAAGTCATCTACGACCAGCGGCGGAAGATCCTGGAGAAGGCAGACCTGAAGGAAACGGTGCTGAGCATGGCCGACCACATCGTGGACCGGTCCATGGACATGTACGCCCCCAAGGAAGCGTACAGCGAAGACTGGGATATCCCGGCCCTGATCAAATATGCCGAAGAATTCTATGCCCCGGCCGGCAGGCTGAAGGCCGACGAACTGGCCAACATGAGCCGGGAGGAACTGGAAGAATACCTGCATAAGGTGGCACACGATTACTACAACGAACGGGAAGCGGCCATCACGGCTCCCATCATGCGGGAACTGGAGAACCTGGTGATGCTGAAGGTGGTGGATACCCACTGGATGGAACACCTGGATGCCATGGATGCCCTCCGGGAAGGGATCGGGCTGCGGGCCTACGGTCAGCGGGATCCCCTGGTGGAATACAAGTTCGAAGCCTACGATATGTTCGAAGCGATGAAGGAAGCCATTGTGGATGATGTGGTCCGGTACATGTACCGGGTGAACGTGGTGACCCAGCCTACGGTAGAAGATCATCTGTCCCAGGCCTCTGTGAACAATCCCAATGTGGACGGCACCGCCGAACAGGACAAGAGTCCGGCGGAAAGCCATCCGCAAGCAACGAAAAACTGACGATGCAACCAACGAAGCTGGGGAAACCCGGCTTCGTTTTTCCCTTGTTAAAACCATAAAGAAAGGGCTGGAAAACCTTGTTACTGGAAGAACTGAAACCGGGAATCACCCAATTGAAAGACAAACTGGACGAACTGAAGGGGGGCTTGAAGATTCCCCAGAAGACCGAACGGATCGCCGACCTGGAGCACCAGATGGCTGCCCCGGGGTTCTGGGACGACCCGGATAAGGCACAGACCGTGGCCCAGGAAGCCAACAACCTGAAAAGCGAAGTGGAGACCTTCCACGGTCTGGTACAGAAGCTGGACGACGTGGAAACCCTGTGGGAAATGGCCATGGAGGAAAAGGACGAAAGCCTCCAGGGCGAAATCGAAGGAGAAGTGGAAGGGGCCAAAAAGACCCTGGCCGACCTGGAACTGGGCATGCTGCTCAGCGACCAGTATGATGCCAACAATGCCATCCTGACCCTGCATGCCGGGGCCGGCGGTACAGAAGCCCAGGACTGGACCCAGATGCTGCTCCGGATGTACACCCGGTATGCAGAACGGAAGGGGTTCACGGTGGACCTGATGGACCTGCTGCCCGGGGAAGAAGCCGGGGTAAAGAGTGCCACCCTGACCATCTCCGGCCACAACGCCTATGGCTTTCTGAAGAGCGAAAAGGGCGTCCACCGGCTGGTGCGGATCTCTCCCTTTGACTCCAACGCCCGCCGCCATACTTCCTTTGCGGCGGTGGATGTGATGCCCGAACTGGACGAAACCGTGGAAGTGGACCTGAACATGGATGATGTGCGGGTGGACTACTACCGGGCCAGCGGTGCCGGCGGACAGCACGTAAACAAGACCTCCTCGGCCGTGCGGATGACCCATCTTCCCACGGGCATCGTGGTGCAGTGCCAGAACGAACGGAGCCAGCTGCAGAACAAGGAACGCTGCCTGGCCCTGCTGCGTGCCAAACTGTACGAATATGAAAAGGCCATCCAGGACAAGAAAATCAGCGAGATCGCCGGCGACTACCAGGCCATCGAATGGGGCAGCCAGATCCGCTCTTATGTGTTCCAGCCCTACACCATGGTGAAGGACCATCGCACCGGCGCCGAAACCGGCAACATCTCCGCCGTCATGGACGGGGATCTGGACCTGTTCGTGGAAGCGTACCTGCGCAGCCTGAAACACTAAGAGGAGAACATCGCCATGAAAACCTATAAGAAACTGTTCCTGGCCCTGGTGGGATTGGGGCTGGTGGCTTCTCTGTGCCTGAACTGGCAGCGGATCCAGGTGGAAAGAGCCAACAAGACGGTGGAGACCGTCATGGAATACAACAGCCTGCTGCGGATCGCCCAGGAAGAGGGCGTACCGAAGGAAGAAGTGTTCAGGCAGTTCCGGGACCGGGGGGTGACCACCCTGACCGTGTTCGACACCAGCCTGGACAAGCTGGCCCAGAAGGGGGCCGTGAACGTGCTCACCGGGGCCCAGCTGCTGGAAATGGGGCGGGTGCAGAACCTGCGGCCTGAATGGCAGGCCATCATCGACAACCCCGACTTCATGGTGGATGCCCTGTACATCTCCGCCGGTACCAGTGACCGGGCCCTGCGGGAAGTGGAAGAAGACATCCGCCTGCGCTTCGGCCCCCAGCGGATCGTGGAAATGAACGCATCTCCGCTGATCCTGCGCTTCGACGGGGATACCATCATCAGCAAGAACCCCATCGCCGGCGACGAACGGGGTGTCCGGGAAATGGACCTGGGCCCCTCCACGGATGAACTGGAGGATGTGACGAAGAACGGTTTCATGGTGGCCATCCGTCCCACCAACTACAGCGAACGGTATACGTCGGCAGCTGCCAGCGAGGAAGAGCAGATCCATGCCTTCTTCGACCGGCTGGACAACAGCGGCGCCCATGTGAGCCTGATCATCGGCAGCGGCAAACAGATGCTGGGCAATAAGAAGCAGCTGCCCCTGGTGGCCCGGGAACTGCTGAAGCGGCACATCACCCTGGGCATGGTGGAAGGGGTGACCCAGCTGCAGTTCGTGCGGCTGGACGGCCTCACCGAACTGGCCAAACTGGCCAACTACCAGGTGGCCCGCACCTATGTGATCGCCGACGCGGAACAGCGGAAGATGCAGGTGTTCGATGCCTTCCGGCGCTGGTCCCTGGCGGACGAGGAACGGAATATCCGGGTGAACTACATCAAGACCTTCCTGACCCCCCGGGATAACAAGACCCTGCTCCAGACCAACCTGGATTACGTGGAACGGGTGACCAGGGACGTGGACAGCAAAGGCTTTGCCAAGGGCCCGGCTGACATCTTCAAGGTGTACCAGCCCAGCCGCCTGTGGTACGTACCCCTGGCTTTCTCCCTGGCTGCGGCGTTTTCCATGTACCTGCTGCTGCTGGGCGTTCTGAAGGAAGAACACTATGGGAAGACCACCCTGGGCCTGGGCGTGGTGCTGTCAGCTGCGGTGTTTGCCGGTCCTTTCGGGCTGCTGGCCCGGCAGGGCATTGCCCTGGGTGCGGCCGTCACCTTCCCGGTGCTCTCCCTGTACCGGATGATGGGCATCTGGCGGCAGAGCGGCCACGCGGGCAATCTGGTCCAGCTGGTGTGCCGTACCACCCTGCACCTGGGCGAGACCATCGTCCTGTCCCTGATCGGAGCCTCCCTTCTGGGCGGCATCCTCAGTGATACCCGGTTCCTTCTGGAAATGGATATCTACCGGGGCGTCAAGGTCACCTTCATGCTGCCGGTACTGCTGACCCTGCTGCTGTTTTTGCGGACCCATGGTCTGTGGAAGAAAGGGGAGGACTGGCGGAAACCCCTCCATCGGGTGGTGGAATTCCTGGATCGTCCCCTGAACCTGAAAGCCCTGGCGGTTCTGGGCATCTTCGCCTTCGTGGCCTGGGTATTCATCGGCCGCAGCGGCCATACGGCCGGGGTACCGGTTCCCATGGTGGAACAGAAACTCCGGTTCTTCCTGGAGGAAACCATGTGGGCACGGCCTCGTGAAAAAGAATTCATCATCGGCCATCCGGCCTTCTTCCTGGCTGCCTGGGCGGCCTGGAAACAGCTTCCCACCTGGTTCTACGGTCTGTGCGTCACGGTTGCGGCCATCGGCCAGGGCAGCCTGGTGCAGACGTTCTGCCATATGCGTACCCCCATCCTCATGAGCTATGTACGGGCTCTGGACGGGTACGTGGTGGGTGTGGTGGCCGGCCTGATTGCGGTGGCCATCTTTGCAGCGGCGTATCCCCATGTACTGCGCCTGATCCAAAAGAGGAGGAATCCCGTTGGGTAAGATCCTGATCTCCGGCTATTATGGCTTTTCCAATGCAGGAGATGAAGCCATGCTTACGGCCATCGTGACCAGTCTGAAACAGCAGGCCCCCCAGGTGGAACTGACGGTCATTTCCGGCCATCCGGAAGTGACGGCTCGGCTCCATCCGGTAAAGGCCATCCATCGGTTCAACTTGTGGGGCATCCTGCGGGCGATGGCAGGTACGGACCTGCTCCTTTCGGGGGGCGGCAGCCTGCTGCAGAATGTGACCAGCCGCATGAGCCTTTATTATTATCTGTCCATCATCGGCCTGGCCGGCCTCCTGGGGAAGAAGATTATGCTCTTTGCCCAAGGCATCGGCCCCATCCGGGGGCGGTTCAGCCGTTTCCTGACCCGGCTGGTCTGTCAAAAAGCGGATCTGATCACCGTGCGGGACGACGGTTCCCTGGAGGATCTCAGCTCCATGGGCTTCGACCCGGCCACCATCCATGTGACCAGCGATGCGGTGTTCTCCCTGCCGGTGGGCCGGAAGGACGCCGGCGCCGGTCTGCTCAGGCAATTGGGCCTGGACCTGGACCGTCCGGTGGTGGGGCTGGCGCTGCGCCACTGGAAAGGGGAGAAACGGTTCACCCGGGAATTCGCCCGGGCGGCAGACCGGCTGCAGCAGGAGTTCGGAGCCCAGATCCTGTTTGTGCCCCTGCAGTTCCCGGCAGATGCTGAACTGTCCGCCCAGGTGCGGAATCAGATGCAGCATCAGAAGAACGTGTTCATCCTGGAACAGAAATGTTCCACCCAGCAGTACCAGGACCTGATCTGCAATTTCCACCTGCTGATCGGCATGCGGCTCCACGCCCTGGTATTTGCCGCTTTGAACGATGTGCCCTTCATGGCCATTTCCTACGATCCCAAAGTGGACCGGTTCGTGGACGGCATGAAAGGCGATGTGGTGGATACCATCGGCCGGGTGACGGCGGATGAACTGGTGGAGCAGGCCCGCCGGCTGTGGCAGGAAGACGGCCGGCAGCGCCGGGACCAGATCCGGGCTCTGCGGCAGGAAGCCCAGGCCAACATCGGCCGGGCCCTTGCCCTTATCCAAAACAAGTAGGAGGATTGTTTCCATGCTGGAAATGCGTCATGCAGGAAAGATCTATCCGGGGGGGTCTGTCGCCCTGGAAGACATCAATGTTGAAATCAAAGCCGGGGAATTCGTGTTCCTGGTAGGCCCCAGCGGCGCCGGAAAAAGCACCTTCATCCGGCTGATCTCCCGGGAAATCGAACCCACCAGCGGCCAGATCTTCGTGGACGGGGTGGACGTGATGAAGCTGAAACGGCGGGATATCCCATACCTGCGCCGGCAGCTGGGCATCGTGTTCCAGGATTTCCGTCTCCTAAACAACCGTACCGCCTACGAGAACGTGGCCTTTGCCATGCAGGTGATCGAGGCACCCAGCCATAAGATCCGCCGGCGGGTGGAGGAAGTGCTGGAACTGGTGGGCCTGAAGGACCGGGGCGATGCCTATCCCGGCGAGATGAGCGGCGGGGAACAGCAGCGGATCGCCATTGCCCGGGCCATCGTCAACGACCCGCTGCTGGTGATCGCTGACGAACCCACCGGCAACCTGGATCCGGAAACCAGTATGGAAATCATGAACATCTTTTCCCAGATCAATGCCAACGGCACCACCATCATCATGGCCACCCACGACAAGACCATGGTGGACTATATGCAGAAACGGGTGATCGCCCTGGAAAACGGGCGCATTGTCCGGGATGACCGCAAAGGAGTTTACGGGTATGAAGTTTAGTACGAAATGGTATTACATCAAAGAAACCTTGACCTCTTTCAAGCGGAACTCCCTGATGACCATCGCCTCCATCAGCACGGTAGCCCTGTCCCTGCTGGTACTGGGCATGTTCCTCACCATGGTGCTGAATGTGAACAACCTGGCCCGTCAGCTGGAAAGCCAGGTGCAGGTCACCGTCTACATGCAGGACAAGGCTACGGCCGAACAGCTGAAGCAGGTGGAGAAGGTGCTGAAAAGCACCGAGGGCATCGTGCAGGTGAAGCCGGTGACCAAGGAGCAGGCCCTGCAGGAATTCAAGTCCCGGCTGGGGGACCAGCAGAAACTGCTGGATGCCCTGGGACAGGACAACCCCTTCCCGGCTTCTTTTGAGATCCAGGTGGATACGCCGGAGCGGATTCCCGGCCTGGTGCCCCAGCTGCAGCAGCTGCCCGGCGTGGAGACGGCCAAGTTCGGTCAGGAGGTGGTGACCCACCTGTTCCAGCTGACCCGGGTGCTGCGGATCGGCGGTGTGCTGCTGATCGCTCTATTGGCCGTGGCCACCCTGTTCATCATCAGCAATACCATCCGCATCACCGTGTTTGCCCGGCGGCGGGAAGTGAACATCATGAAGTACGTGGGAGCCACTGACTGGTTCATCCGCTGGCCCTTCCTGCTGGAGGGGATGCTCATGGGGCTCATCGGGGCCGCCATTGCCGACCTGGCCCTGTACCAGGGGTATACGGCCATCCTGACCCGGATCTACGCCACCCTGGCCTTCTTCCCCATGCTGCCCGCCTGGCCCACCATGGGCTATCTGTGCGGGGTGCTGGTGCTGGTGGGGACCCTGATCGGGGCCCTGGGCAGCAGCATTTCCCTGCGGAAATTCCTGGATGTATAGGAGGCGGCCGGATGAAGACATGTGCAGCCGCCCTGGCGGCGGTATTGCTGGGCGCCCAGCTGTCGGCACCGGTGACCTGGGCCGAATCCATCGAGGAGAAGAAGGCGGAGCTGGAGGAGATCCAGCAGCAGATGGACGCCAAGGATGCCCAGCGGGAACAGAAAAAACAGGAAATCGGCAATGCCGTGGAACGGCTGGTGGCTGCCCAGAACCAGCTGGCGGAAGCCAAACGGAAGCTGGCTGAGATAGAGGGCCGGCAGCATGCCCTGGAGATCAGGATCCGTCAGAACCAGGCGGCCCTGAAAGCCAAGGAAGCCGATTACAACAAGACCCGGAAGGTCTACGAAAAGCGCCTGCGGGATATCTACGAAAACGGCCAGGTGAACTACCTGGATGTGCTGCTGGGGTCCACGGATTTCCGGGATTTTGCCTCCCGGATGTACCTGCTCCAGCGGGTGATCCGCCGGGACTTCAAACTGATCGAAACCCTGCAGAGCCAGAAAACGGCCCTGGAGCAGCAGAAAGCCGTCCTGGACGACAACCGGCGGGAACTGGAGGCCATCCACGGGGAAGCGGCCGCTGAGCAGAAGGTCATCGCCCAGAAGACGGTGGAACGGCAGGCCCTGTACGAACAGGCCCTGGCGGAGAAAGCCAGACTGGATGCAGAGTATGAGGAACTGCAGCGCAACAGCCAGGAAATCACGGCCATGATCCAGCGTATGGAGGAAGAGGGCCGTCTGGCGGCCCAGGCCCACGGGACCGGTCAGTTCATGTGGCCGGTCAACGGGGAAATCACGTCGCCTTTCGGCTGGCGGGTGCATCCCATCTGGGGGACCCAGATCTTCCACGCAGGGCTGGACATCGGCGCCGATTATGGAGAACCGGTCCATGCAGCGGACAGCGGCACCGTGGTGTACGCCGGCTGGATGGGCGGCTACGGCAACGCGGTTATGATCGACCACGGGGGCGGCCTGGTGACCCTGTACGGGCATAACTCTTCCATTACGGTCAGCGAGGGCCAGCAGGTGGGCAAGGGAGAAACCATTGCCCTGGCCGGCAGCACCGGCAATTCCACCGGTCCCCACTGCCATTTTGAGGTCCGTGTCCACGGCGAAGTGACCAGCCCGCTGCAGTATCTGCCGTAGGGACTGGTGTTTGTCCTTCCCTGAAAGGGAAGGGGGGACCATCCGAATGGATGGTGGGTCATATAACTGGTGTAAGACCCCCTACCCGCCAAGCGGGTCTTTCCCCCTTTCAGGGGGATACAATTTCCTGAATGAAGGAGAACCATGTTTAAAAAGAAATATACAGCTCCCCAGATGCTGGGAGTATTCTTCCTTTCGCTGGGTGTTTTCAGCGGAGGGACCTATTATTTGATAAAAGACTGGATCGGAGATCCGGGTGCCCTTTTCCAGATCGTCCGGACCATGCATCTGATCCAGCGTCATTATGTAGGGGAAACCGATCGGAAAGCCATTTATGACGGGGCACTGAAAGGCATGGTCAAAGTTTTGAACGATCCCTATTCGTCCTACCTGGACAACCAGGATTTTGCGGCCCTCTCCACCATGACCGAAGGCCATTTCGGCGGGGTGGGCATGGTCATGGGCCAGCAGAAGGACGGCCGGTTCGTGGTGGTTTCGCCCATTGAGGATACACCGGCCTTCCAGGCCGGGATCAAAGCCGGGGATATCCTGCTGAAGATCGACGGCAATGATCTTTCCGGCCAGAACCTGAACCAGGTGGTGAAGCAGATCCGGGGCGAAGATGGTTCCCAGGTGACCCTGACCCTGCAACGAGGGAACGAGGAGCCAAAGGACATCACTGTGACCCGCAGCGACATCAAACTGAAGAGCGTTTACGGGCGCATGGATGAGGGACATATCGGGTATATCCGGGTGACCAATTTCAATGAAGATACCGCAAGGGATTTCGGCACCAAACTCCAGGAACTGAAGGATCAGGGCATGGAAGCCCTGGTGCTGGACCTGCGGGATAACCCCGGAGGCCTGCTGGAAAGCGGCGTGGGTGTGGCCCGGTACCTGGTGCCCAAAGGCCCCATCGTTTCGGTCACCGACAAGGACGGCAACACCCAGACCGAAAGCTCCACCCTGGAATCGGTGGGATTCCCACTGGCGGTGCTGGTCAACCATGGCACTGCCAGTGCGGCGGAAATTGTGTCCGGCGCGATCCAGGACACCGGTTCCGGCAGACTGTTCGGGGGGAAGACCTATGGCAAGGGCGTGGTGCAGAACATTTTCCTGCTGAGCAACAAGACGGCGGTGAAGCTGACGGTGGCCAGGTACTACACCCCCAGCGGCCGCAGCATCGACAAGGTGGGCATCACCCCCGACCAGGTGGTGGAGGCCACCGACGAAGAAGGCACGAACCAGCTGCAGGCGGCAGAAGCATACCTGCGCAGCCAGCTGCAGAACAACTAACGGCAAGGAGCGTGGAACATGGAAATCTTGAAGACCCTGATGGAGCAATTGGAAGGCTGGAAGACGATTCTGCTGGGAGGCATGGACCAGGTTCCCTCCCTGCCTTTTGTCCGTACCGGCATGGAAGTGATGGCGGGCATTTTCGTCCTGCTGCTGATCGCCTACCGGTTCCGGGTGCACCAGTTGCGCCGGCAGCGGCGGCTGACCTATCAGATCAGCGGCATGATCAGCCACCTGTGCGATACCTATGACAGTCTGGAAGACGTGGACTGGAAGAAACAGAAAGCCTACCGGTACCATTTCCGGGATGGCCGGCTGGAAATCCAGGAACGGGACATCGACAGCCTCAGCGACCTGATCGGCCCCCTGCTGCCGGAAGATGCGGCCAAGTACCCGGAAGAGGTGCTGAAAGGGTATCTGGAAAAGGCCATGAAGACCTGCCAGCCTGTGGAATTCACCGCCCGGGAAAAAGCAGCAGACGGGACCTGGCACTGGAAATCCATCCTGTTCCAGGGCGTGAAGAAGGACGCCATCCATACCCGCAGCTGCCTGCTGCTGAAGCGGGATGTGAACGACACCCGGGGCGCTGAGATGGAAAAACGGGCCCGGCTGAGCCAGGACAGGGATCAGGCCAGAGAGGCCGTCCAGGCCAAGGCGGAATTTCTGAACCGGATCAGCCAGGATACCCGGGAAGCCCTGCGGGACATCATGGGCAATCTGACGTTGACCGAGGGGGAAGTGGACCCGGACCGGCGGAAGGAATACATGGAGCAGAGCCAGAGCAAAGTGCGGTACCTGATGAGCATGATCGAAGACGTGAAGGAACTGTCCGACATGGAAAACGGGACCCTGGAAACCCGCAGCGAAGCCTTTGACGTGGACAAAACCCTGGAAAAAATGAACGCTCTGTTCCAGAAAGAGGCGGCCAAGCGGGGAATTTCCTATTCCTGCAATGTGGAACCGTTGCTGTACACCCATCTGGTGGGAGACGAGAAACGGCTGGAACAGGTGCTGCTGAACCTCCTGACCAATGCGCTGCTGTTTACGGAGAAGGGGCAGCGGGTGCTGTGCGCCGTGCGCCAGAAGCTGGTGAAGAACAAAAAGGTGTGCATGGAGTTCACCGTGCTGTGTGCGGGCATGAAGATGCCCCAGAATATGGTGGACAAAGTGTTCCTGCCCTTTGAGCTGACCCGGCAGGTGGGCAGTGCCAAGGTCCACGGAGGTCTGGGGCTGGTGGTGACCCACCGCCTGGTACACCTGCTGGGAGGCCTGATCAAGGCGGACAACGCCGAAGGCAAGGGCATGCGGTTCATCATCGAACTGCCCTATGACTTCACCAACAGTGCGAAATAATAAGGAATATATCGGATGTACGAAAGAAATGCGTAGGGACGGCCCATAAGGGACGTCCGTTCCCAGGTACGAGATAACCGGTTGGCCCTCTGGGCGACCTGGGTTCGGGCTCCCCTGACGGGTAGCCCCTACGAATTTATTGTACAGTGCGTTGTTATCTTAGAAAGGATCCTGTTTATGTTACATATCGGATGTCACCTGTCCAGCAGCAAGGGGTTTGCGGCCATGGGGAGGACCGCGCTCAGCATCGGGGCGGATACCTTTGCCTTTTTCACCCGCAATCCCCGGGGCAGCAAGGCCAGGGAGACCGATCCGGCCGACGTGGCCGCCTTTCGGGAACTGTGGACACCCAACCGGGCCGTCCCCCTGGTGGCCCATGCTCCCTATACCCTGAACCCCTGCTCCAGCAAACCCCATGTGCGGGAGTTCGCCCGTGAGACATTGGCCGACGACCTGCGCAAAATGGAGGCCCTGCCCGGCAACTATTACAACATGCATCCGGGCAACCACCTGGGCCAGGGCAGCCAGACCGGCATTGTGCTCATCGGGGAGATCCTGAACCAGATCATCGATCCGGCCATGCATACCACGCTGCTGCTGGAGACCATGGCGGGGAAGGGGACGGAAATGGGCCGGAATTTCGGGGAACTGCGGGCCATCCTGGACCGGCTGGAACATCCGGAAAAAGTGGGCATCTGCCTGGATACCTGCCACGTCTGGGACGGTGGCTACGATATCGTCCACGACCTGGACGGGGTGCTGCAGGAATTCGATGACGTGGTGGGGCTGGAAAAGCTGAAGGCCATCCATCTGAACGACAGCAAGAATCCCCTGGGTGCGGCCAAAGACCGGCACGAGAAACTGGGGCAGGGGATGATCGGCCTGCCGGCCCTGAAAAACGTGGTGAACCATCCGGCCCTGCGGAAACTGCCCTTTATCCTGGAAACCCCCAATGATCTGGATGGGTATGCCGAAGAAATCCGGATCATGCGGGAAGCCAGAAAAGAGGCGGAAGAAGAATGAAGTTCCTTTCCATGATTGAAAAAAGCCCCCTGACCGTGCTGACCCTGGCGGGGGTGCTGGTGCTGCTGTACGGGCTGCTGCGGGCCCGGAAGACGAAGCTTTCCACCCATCAGGTGACCTGCTGCGCCCTGCTCCTGGCCCTGACCCTGATTTTGAGCCTGCTGCCCCTGTACCGGATGCCCTACGGGGGCACGGTGACCCTGGGGGGCATGCTGCCCATCATGCTCATCGCCTTTGCCTACGGGCCGGAAGTGGGATTTCTGGCCGGATTCGCCTATGGCATCCTGAACCTGCTGCTCAATCCCTACATCCTGCATCCGGTGCAGGTGCTGTTCGATTATCCGCTGCCTTTCATGGCACTGGGCCTGTGCGGGTTCTTCCCGAAGCATCCCTTCGGGGGCATGGTGGTGGCTGTGGGAGTGCGGTATCTGTGCCATTTCATTTCCGGTGTGGCCTTTTTTGCCAGCTATGCGCCGGCCGGCATGAGTCCGGTGGTGTATTCCCTGGTGGCCAATGGAACCTACCTGATCCCCGATCTGCTCATCTGCCTGGTGCTGTACCGGGTATTGCCCATGGAACGGTTCATGGGGCTGATGAAATAGGAAAAAATTCCTTGCAATTTTTCCTCTCTATGGTATAATAATCAAGTAACCAAAGTAGAGGCCACCTGCTTCTCACCTTGCGGCGATGCTCGACAGGGTCAGTGATACTGGATTTTGTAACGGGTGGACTTTGGTTCGCCCGTTTTATTTTATTGTCTTTTGTCAGAATCACTGGAGGTGAACGTCATAGCAAAAGAAGAACTGCGGATCAACGAAGCCATCCGCGCAAGAGAAGTCCGTGTGAACACGGCTGACGGCGAACAACTGGGGATCATGTCCCTGCGGGATGCCCTGCACCTGGCGGAAGAAAAACACCAGGACCTGGTGGAAATCGCCCCGAAAGCCAAACCTCCTGTCTGCCGCATCATGGATTACGGCAAGTATCTCTATGAACAGCAGAAGAGAGAAAAGGAAGCCCGGAAACGCCAGAGAATCATCGACGTAAAAGAAGTGAAACTCCGGATCCGGATCGAAGATCACGACTTCGATGTAAAGACCAAGAATGCCATCCGCTTCTTACAGGGCGGTGACAAGGTAAAAGTCACCATCATGTTCCGGGGCCGTGAAATGACCCATCCTGAACTGGGTGAACAATTACTGAATAGAATGGCTGACCAACTGCAGGAAATCGCAACTGTAGAAAGAAAGCCGAAACTGGAAGGACGCAACATGATCATGATCGTTGCTCCCAAAAGTTCCAAATAACAAGGAGGATGTCCAATCATGCCGAAAATGAAAACCCGCAGATCTGCTGCTAAACGCTTTAAAGCTACCGCTTCCGGTGAATTCAAACGTGGTAAAGCTTTCCGGAGCCACATCCTGGAACACAAATCTCCCGCTCGGAAGAGAAACCTGCGCAAAGCAACTCTGGTACATAAGACCGATCATGAACGCGTAGCCAAAATGCTGCCGTACGCATAATCTGAGTGTAGAGAATATCCAAGGAGGAACTTGAACAATGGCAAGAATCAAAGTCGGCGTAACTGCCCATAGACGTCATAAACACATCCTGGCCCTGGCCAAAGGCTACAGAGGTGCCAAGAGCAAACAATTCAAAAAAGCCAATGAAACCGTAATGAAGGGCCTGAGCTATGCCCGTCGTGACAGAAGAGCGAAGAAACGCGAATTCCGTCAACTGTGGATCGCTCGTATCAACGCTGCTACCCGTGCCAATGGCCTGAGCTACAGCCGTTTCATCGCCGGCCTGAACAAAGCTGGTGTGGAACTGGACCGCAAGGTACTGGCCGACATGGCTGTGAACGATGCCGCTGCTTTCACCAAACTGGTGGAAACTGCCAAGGCTGCTCTGTAAGAGAGAATATAAAAAGGCTGTCGCAATTGCGACAGCCTTTTTTGAGTACAAAGCAATCTTTGTCCTTCCCCCCTTTCAGGGGGGCACAAATTCCTGTAAGGAGGTGTCCACTATGTTCCAGAAAGAATCCATCCAGGCCGCCTTTGACCGGTACGTGGACCAGTTCGACAGGGCCACGCCGGGGATCGCCAGCAAACAGCTCCATTCCCATATCGTGAGCCGGCTGTGCGAGAAACTGGCTGCAAAGCTGGGGTGGAGCGGACACGATGTCCAGCTGGCCTGGGTCATGGGACTGCTCCACGATATCGGCCGGTTCGAACAGGCCCGCCGCTACCATACATTCCTGGATTATAAGTCCATGGACCACGCCCGCTTCGGGGTCATCTACCTGTTCGAATACGGTCATATCCGGGATTTTATCCCGGCTTCCGTGGATGATGAAGTGCTGGAGCTGTCCATCCTGTTCCACAGCGCCTATGAGATCCCGGCCAGCGTCACCGGGCGCAGCCGGCTGTTCTGTGAACTGCTGCGGGATGCGGACAAAATCGACCTGTTCCGGGTGTACGCCGGGTACCTGGCGCATCCGGAAACCGTGTGGCAGGTGTCCCTGGAGGATCTGGGGACCCAGGCACTGAGTCCGGCCGTGTTCCAGGAGGCCCTGGAAGGCAGGCTGGTCCATACCCGGAAAAAACGCACGGCCCTGGACTTTTTCACAGGCTGCCTGTGCCAGATCTTCGATATGACCTTCCAGCCCAGCCTGGAGGAAGTGCGGGAACAGGGGTATTACCAAAAACTCCTGGACTTCAGGGCCACCAACCCGGAAAGTGAGAAACAGCTGGCGCTGATCCGGGAAAAGTGCCGGGAAAAATTGGGGTAATCCTTGCTCTCCTCTGTAAACTATGTTATAATTTCCTAGTGCCGAAATGGCATAGAATCTACTTTAACCGTAGCGTTGCTGTGCGACACTCCGACGCCAGCACCAGCTATCGGCTCTTCAATGACTAAGGAGGAAGAGAATTATGTTAACGCCTGCAAGAAAAAAAGAACTGATCGAAACCTACCGCATCAACGAACAGGATACCGGATCTCCGGAAGTTCAGATTGCCATCCTGACCGAACGGATCAGCTATCTGACTGAACACCTGAAAAACAACAAGAAAGACCATCATTCCCGTCGCGGCCTGCTGAAAATGGTTGGTCAGCGCCGTGGCCTGCTGAACTACCTGATGAAGAAAAACATCGAACGGTACAGAAGCATCGTTGAAAGACTGGGCCTGCGGAAATAATTGCAGAACCGAAAAGACTGTCGCAATCGCGGCAGTCTTTTTTTAACCTGTGGAGACGTGGGGGAGGAAAACCATGCACGCTGAACAAAATTATACCCGGACTTATGCACGTCTGACCCGCTGGTTCCGGGGAAAACCCCGGGCCGTTGCCGGCCTGAAACTGCTGAACGGGATCCTGGTGGTGCTCATGTACATCGCCTACCCCCTGCTGCTGGCGGAGCTGTACCTGCGCCACCACAGCCTGCTGGATCCCCTTTTGCAGCGGGCCTTCTGGATCCCGGCCCTTTCTTTCCTGGTGCTGACGGTGGTACGCACCCGGATCAACCGTCCCCGGCCCTATGAATCCTGGCCCATCCGGCCTCTGATCCCCCGGAACAAACAGGGAGAATCCATGCCCAGCCGCCATGTGTTTTCCTCTACCGTGATTGCCATGGTGTACCTGTATGTGCACCCTCCACTGGGCATTCTGTTCCTGGTGGTCAGTCTCCTCAGTGCCCTGGTCCGGGTCCTGGGAGGTGTCCATTATCCCACCGACGTTACCGCAGGATTTGTGTCCGGGGTCCTGGCAGGGCTGCTGCTGTGGTTGTGGTGATGCCTGTGGGGACGGGAAGGCCCGACGGAAAACGGTTCCGGGAGGGAGACATTTTGCCTTTCTTGTGCACCCCTTGCGGAAATGGAATAAAAAGAGTATAATATAGACGATTGTTTTTTATTCTTAACGTTGGGAGATGTGCGAGCCGCATGAATAAATTCGTTCTGACTGCTGTTGTCTTTTCTTCGCTGACTGTTTCCGTTTCTGCTTCTGCTGCCGGTATGGTGCGGCGGGCTGTACCCTTCACGTATGGGGTACGTTCTACGGCTCCTGCCCATACGACCACCAGCTATTCCACTTCCGCCTACCGGGCACGTACCCGGAAATCCACCAAAAACACGCCGCTGGTGTACAATTCCATTTCCACCAAACAGGCCTATGCCTGGCGCAGAGATTTCGGCAAAAGCAATCTGCGCAAATGGAGCAGTGCAGAAGGGATGGATACGCCCTGGAGAAGCAATGCTGTGACGGATACGGTGCATTTCAAGGCATCCACCGTTGCGTTCCTGGATCATCTCAATGACCTGGCACGCCGCAACAACGTGACGTTTGTGATTACCGGCGGATCGGAAAAAGGGTACCATGCAGTGGGGACCTATTCCCACGGCAACGGCTACAAGGTGGATATTTCCGATGACGGCGCCATGTGGGGCAGCAAGGCCTTCAAGGTGCTACATCTGGCACTGGCACCGTTCAAGCATGAAATCGTCCATGAGCTGGACAATGCCCATTATGACATCACCATTTTCCCCCAGAATTATCGGGGCCGGTATTCCATGGGATATAAATTCTAAAAAAAGAACTGTCGCGCAATGCGGCAGTTTTTTTTGTGTTCTTTTGAAAACCACGCCATAGTGGCGTGGTTCCGGAAAGCTTATAGCTATGAAAAAAACTCCCAATGTAGTACGATGCAATTGACCTGTCAGTCATGCAAAGTAAAACATTAGGAGGTGCACTACAATGCCAAGTGGGCAAAGTAATGTTAACCATAGTTTAGCACACACAAGATGGAATTGTAAGTATCATATTGTGTTTGCTCCAAAGTATCGGAGAAAAGTTTTCTATGAAGAAAAAAGGTTGGCGATCAGAGAAATCTTACGACAACTTTGCTCATGGAAAGGGGTAGAGATTATCGAAGGAGAAATCTGTCCTGACCATGTGCATCTGTTAGTAAGTATCCCGCCCAAAATTAGCGTTTCGGGATTCATGGGATACCTGAAAGGCAAAAGCAGTCTCATGATTTTCCAGAAGTTTGGAAATATGAAATTTGCTTACCGAAATCGCGAATTTTGGTGCAAGGGATACTATGTCGATACTGTCGGCAAAAATACTGTGGCAATTAAAAATTATATTGCCAATCAGCTGAAGCAGGATAGGGTAGCGGATCAGTTAAGTATCTTCGACCCCAGGGACCCGTTTACGGGTAGCAAGTAATCCTGTGCGTGGCTGACAGGCCAATTTTTTAACGTACTTGTACGTTGCCAGTAGTATTAGGGCTATGCCCGAAAAGGAAAAACCACCCGCTATGCGGGTGGATGATTATTTTATCCATTGGCTAGTGGCTAGTGGCTAGTGGCTAGTGGCTAGTGGCTAGTGGCTAGTGGCTAGTGACTAGTGACTAGTGGCTAGTGACTAGTGAAGCGGACGTGAGAAACGAGTTTCACACGTCCTTGATCCCCGTCCCGTCAAACAGGGGAATGAACTGGCTGTCGGCACTGGAGGCCTCCTGGACGAAACCGTCTTCGATGGGGCTCTGGAACAGGTAGTCTTCCACCTCCTGGTATTCCTGATCGGACAGCGGCCGGCCGATTTCCGGGTACTGGCCCGTGGCGGCTTTGCTGCAGGGCACGTACTGGCGCATCAGGCTGAACAGCACTTCTCCCGGGCCGAAGTGGTCCGCCACCCAGTCGATGATCTTTTTGCTGTCTTCCAGCTGGCCCGGAAGGATCATATGGCGGATGATGACCCCCTTTTTCAGCAGGCCCGTTTCTTCGTCCATCTGGTAGGGCCCCGTTTGCCGGTACATTTCCAGGATGGCCCTGGTGGCGATGGCAAAGTAATCTTTGGCATGGCTGTAGCGCAGGGCCGCGGCCTCGTTTCCATATTTCAGGTCGGGCAGGTAGATCTGCACTTTGCCTTCCAGCCGGCGCAGGGTCTCCACCTTTTCGTAGCCCCCGCAGTTATACACCACCGGTACGGGCAGTTTTGGCTCCAGGGATTCCAGGATGGCGGGCAGGAAATGGGTGGGGGTCACCAGGTTGATGTTGTGGGCCCCCTGGGCGATCAGGTTCCGGTATACGTTCCGCAGGCCTTCCACCGTCACCGGCCAGCCCCTGCCTCCGCAGCTGATCTCGCTGTTCTGGCAGAACACACACTGGAGGGTGCAGCCTGAAAAGAACACCGTCCCGCTGCCGCCGCTTTCGCCGCTGATGCAGGGTTCCTCCCACAGGTGCAGGGCCGCCCGGGCAGCTTGCGGCTGCCAGGGCATGCGGCAGTAGCCATAGGTGCCGGGTGCACCTTTGGCAGCAGGCCGGTCCACCCGGCATTCATGGGGACAAAGGGTACAAAGGGTCATGAAACAGGTCCTTCTTTCGTGTGTGATAGCAGTATTATAACACATCGTGAAGAGGTCAGAGAAAAGAGCAGGGTGGTTGTGAATTCCATTGACATTTGGCGGCCCTCCATATTATAATTTGAAGGACAGATCATGTGACTGACGGAAGTGGGTTTACCCACAGGGAGCATGATCCTTGCTTGCCGACCGTCTGGGCACCTGTTTTGGTCCCGGGGCGGCTTTTTTTGTTTGGTCAATTAAGGAGGAATCGTTCATGAAAGAATTGAAACTGAAGTATGGCTGCAACCCCAACCAGATCCCTGCCCGGATCTTCATGGCAAACGGCGCTGATCTGCCCGTAACCGTTCTCAACGGCAAACCGGGCTACATCAACTTCCTGGATGCCTTCAACAGCTGGCAGCTGGTGCGGGAACTGAAAAGGGCCACCGGCCTGCCTGCGGCCGCTTCCTTCAAGCACGTGAGCCCTGCCGGTGCGGCTGTGGGCCTGCCGCTGACGGATACCCTGAAAAAGATCTACGGCGTGGAACACCTGGAACTGTCCCCGCTGGCTGCTGCCTATGCCCGTGCCCGTGGGGCCGACCGCATGAGCTCCTTCGGCGACTGGGTGGCCCTGTCCGACGTGTGCGACAAAGCCACCGCCCTGGTGCTGCAGCATGAAGTGTCAGACGGCGTCATCGCTCCGGGGTACGAACCGGAAGCCCTGGAAATCCTGTCCGCCAAGAAAAAGGGCCGCTACAACGTGGTACAGATCGACCCGGACTATGAACCGGAAGAACTGGAACGGAAACAGGTCTTTGGCATTACCTTTGAACAGAAACGGAACAACGACCACATCACCACCGAACTGCTCCAGAACCGTCCCACCAAAAACAAGGACATCCCGGAAGCTGCCCAGCGGGATCTGCTGATTGCCATGATCACCCTGAAATACACTCAGTCCAACTCCGTCTGCTACGTGAAGGACGGCCAGACCATCGGCGTGGGCGCCGGCCAGCAGAGCCGGATCCACTGCACTCGTCTGGCAGGGGACAAGGCCGACAAGTGGTGGCTGCGGCAATGCCCGAAAGTCCTGAATCTGCCGTTCAAGGCGGACATCCGTCGCCCGGACAAGGACAATACCATCGATGTATACACCTCCGACGATTGGGAAGACGTGCTGGCTGACGGTACCTGGCAGCTGTTCTTCACCGAAAAGCCCGAACCCATGACCCGGGAGGAACGGAAAGCCTGGATTGCCAAAAACACCGGGGTGGCCCTGGGCTCCGATGCCTTCTTCCCCTTTGGGGACAACATCGAACGGGCCCATCGCAGCGGCGTGGAATACGTGGCCCAGACCGGCGGCAGCATCCGTGACCAGAACGTCATCGACACCTGCGACAAGTATGGGATCGCCATGGCCATGACCGGTGTCCGTCTGTTCCATCATTGATCCTGAGAAAATCCTCCTCCCTGCGGGGAGGATTTTTTTGTCTCTGCCCACTCTTTCCTGTGCAAAAAATACAAAAAACAAATTTCCACAAAATTGTTGACAAACGTTATAAAGCTGTTTATAATAAGCACCATCAAGTTCAAAAATGTAACCAACAATGACTGCGAAGGAAAAAAGATCAGGACATTGGATCTTCAGAGAGTCGGTACCTGCTGCGAGCCGATGATCCAATCCTGAACGATAACTGGTTCCAGAGTCGTCCGGGTGATATGTAGTCCGGAACGGGAGGTCCCGTTACAGACCTTAGCCTTACAAGTGAACCTGAGAGGCGAAAGGGTCGGCGCAAGCCGGCTGAACAAGGGTGGTACAGCGTGGAAGTTGATCCTCGCCCCTTCATTTGTATGAGGGGCGGGGATTTTTTTATAGCCCGCCTCGGAAAAACAAGGAGGAATTGATTATGCATAAGCCCATTAAAAAGTACATTCCCTTTGAGGGAGTCAGCCTTCCCGACCGTACCTGGCCGGATAAAGAGATCACCAAGCCCCCCATCTGGTGCAGCGTGGATCTGCGGGATGGGAACCAGGCCCTGGTCACCCCCATGCAGCTGGAAGAGAAACTGCTGCTGTTCACCACCCTGGTGAAAATCGGTTTCAAGGAAATCGAAGTGGGATTCCCGTCCGCTTCCGATACGGAATATGAAATCCTGCGGACCCTGATCGAGGACCACTACATCCCCGATGATGTGACCGTCCAGGTACTGGTGCAGGCCCGTCCTGAACTGATCAAGAAGACCTTTGAAGCGGTGAGAGGCGCCAAGAATGTGATCATCCACTTCTACAACTCCACTTCCACCCTGCAGAGAAAGATCGTCTTCCGCAAGGACAAGGCAGGCATCACCAAGATTGCTGTGGATGGGGCCAAACTGATCCGGGAACTGACCGAAAAAGAAGTTGCCAAAAGCGGCATGAACATCCGGTACGAATATTCTCCGGAAAGCTTCACCGGCACCGAAACCGATTATGCCGTGGAAATCTGCGAAGCCGTCATGGATACCCTGGGCGCCACCAAGGAAAACCCGGTGATCATCAACCTGCCCTCCACGGTGGAGATGTCCACCCCCAACACCTATGCGGACCAGATCGAATACTTCATCCGTCATCTGAAGGACCGGGATCGGGCCATCATCAGCGTCCATCCCCACAATGACCGGGGTGAAGGCGTGGCCGCCACGGAACTGGCCATGATGGCCGGTGCTGACAGAGTGGAAGGCACCCTGTTCGGCAACGGCGAACGGACCGGGAACGTGGACATCGTCACCCTGGCCCTGAACATGTACACCCACAATGTGGATCCCAAACTGGACTTCTCCCACATCAACCGGATCAAACGGATCTGCGAACGGGTGACCAAGATGAAAGTGGAACCCCGTCATCCCTATGCCGGGGAGCTGGTCTTCACCGCTTTCTCCGGATCCCATCAGGATGCCATCCGCAAAGGCTTCAAATATATGGCTGATACCAACAGCCGGTACTGGGAAGTTCCCTATCTGCCCATCAACCCGGCAGATATCCACCGGGAATATGAACCGGTGATCCGGATCAACAGCCAGAGCGGCAAGGGCGGCGCAGCTTTCGTGATGCAGCAGGCTGTGGGCTACTACCTGCCCAAGGAAATGCATCCGGAATTCGGCCATATGGTCAAGGCCGCGGCCGATGAATACGGCGACGAACTGAGCGCCAGCCAGATCGTGGATCTGTTCAATAAAAAGTACGTGGACTTCGGCGGCAAGTATGAACTGAAGGCCCACAAGGTATACGACAACCACGAGGGCGATGAGAACAACAGCACCATCTTCGAAGGGGATGTGAAGGCCGACGGCACCGAGATGCACATCACCGGAACCGGCAACGGGCCCATCGATGCCTTCTTCAACGCCCTGAACAAGATCGGGGTGGACGGATTCGAGTTCATCAACTATCATGAACACGCCATCAGCCAGGGCTCCAATTCCAAGGCCATTTCCTACATTGAACTGAAGAAACCGGATGGCAAGCACATCTTCGGTGTAGGCATCCATCCCAACATCAACACCGCCTCCCTGCTGGGCATTGTGAATGCCATCAACCGTGCCATTGCAGGAGAAGAATAAACAAAAGCCATAAGGCAGCCATTACCCCTAATCCAAGCAAAGGACCTGTCCTCCAGTGAGGACAGGTTCTTTTGCTTGGGTTAGGGGGGACACAAGTAATTGTCCTTCCCTGAAAGGGAAGGGGGACCGTTGCGCGTCAGCGCAATGGTGGATAGGTTCGTACACCGACCCTGCGAGTAGCACCGGAGTAACACCGTCTTGAAAAGGTAGATAGGCGTGCGAACCCCCTACCCGCAAGCGGGCTCTTTCCCCCTTTCAGGGGGACACAAAGCTCTATCCTTCCCGCAACAGCTGTGACGAAGAGGAACGGCTCAGTCTCGGGGAAAAGGGAAGGGGGACCGTCCGAATGACGACCATCCCACCATCATATCCGCCCTTTTCAAGGGCGGGGGACCAGCCGCATGGCTGGTGGTGGGTTCTGACATCGACAGTACGAGTAACACCGTCTTGAAAAAGTAGAGAGGTGTGCGAACCCCCTACCCGCAAGCGGGCCCTTTCCCCCTTTCAGGGGGATACAAATCTTTTGTCCTTCCCTGCGACGGCTGTGACGAGAAGGAACAGCCTAGTCCCGGGGAAAAGGGAAGGGGATGGGGATGGGGAAACCAAGGATTTGTCCTTCCCTGAAAGGGAAGGGGGACCAGCCGAATGGCTGGTGGTGGGTTCTGACATCGACAGTACGAGTAACACCGTCTTGAAAAGGTAGAGAGGTGTACGAACCCCCTACCCGCTGAAGCGGGTCCTTTCCCCCTTTCAGGGGGACACAAATCTGTTGTCCTTCCCTGAAAGGGAAGGGGGACCGTCCGAATGGACGGTGGATAGGTTTTTACATCGACAGTACGAGTAACACCGTCTTGAAAAGGCAGAGAGGCGTGCGAACCCCCTATTCATGTGGCAGAACACCGCCATGGTGTTCCAGCAGTTCAATCTGTTCCACGAAATGACCGTGAAGGAAAATGTGGAATTCGGCCTGCTGAAGGTGAAACACCGAAAGCCAGAAGAAGTGTTCGACCATCCGAAAGAAGCCCGGACGAAACAGTTCTTCGAGACATTGCACAGAGAATAAAAAGCCCGGTTCCAGACCTGGGAACGGAACGTCTCTTACGGGCCGTCCCTGCGCATCCACCCCTTCCCTTATTTTTTCAAATAAGGGGTTGCATCTCCTGCATCCCTGTGCTATAATAACATTCGTTCGGTAAACACGCCCGTAGCTCAGTGGATAGAGCAACGGCCTCCGGAGCCGTGTGCGGTGGTTCGATTCCACTCGGGCGTACCATTCAAATGTTACCTCATAGTTCGCGTCAGCGGGGTATGAGGTTTTTTGTTGCATGGAACTTTTTTCAGACAGACGAAAAGAGCAAAATGTGCTATAATGAAAAAGTTGTCAATCCAGTGCGAGAGAAAAGAGGTTATGCCGTGGTTACAATCACTGATCGCGTGCGTTTTTCAGAAACGGATCTGATGGCGGTGGTCCATCACACCAACTACCTGCGCTGGTTTGAAGCCGGCCGGGTGGCCTATTTCCGTCAGGCGGGCATCGACCTGAACGACCTGCAGAAGGCAGGGTACATGATTCCCATCGTGGACGTCCAGGCCCATTTCAAACAGTCGGCCCGTTTCGACGATATTTATGAAGTCCAGACCACTTTGGTGAAAGTCAGCCGCATCACCATCGAATTCCGGTATAAGATCCTGCGGAAGAGCGATGGGGCTTTGCTGGTGGAAGGCACTTCCCGGAATGCATTTGTGAACCTGGAAGGGAAGCCCGAACGGCTGACCGGGGAATATTTTGACAAATTGCAGCAATTGGCTGCTCAAGAAAGGGAGAACCAAGCATGATCAATGTGATTTTACTGATTCTGGGGTTGTGCGTACTGGGGCTGCTGGTGATGATCGTCTATGCTGCCCTGAAACCCACGGATGCCACCCGGGTGGTGGTGGAGGAAAAGACTCCGCTGCAACTGGACCATCTGGACCACGATACGGCGGTCCTGCGTTTTGAAGTCCCGCTGCGGAACAAAAGCCAGGAAAGTGCAGCCATTACGGACTGCTTCGTCCGGCCCTACCTGCCCCAGGAACAGTTTCCGGATGCCTGGGCGGAAGGCAATGTGGAAAAAAGCGACCGGCGCCGGGATGACCATTATTTCGAAGCCCTGGTGCTGAAGGAATGGTCCGAATGGAAACTGATCGTCACCCTGACCCTCCACGCCCGCAACGGCAAGGATATGCGTGACCTGCTGCAGCACATGGTGGACATGGACAGCTGCATCTTCGTATGCGGCGTGGGCCGGAAAGCCCATTACGTGCGGAAATTCTTCTTCACGGTGTTTGCAGATGAACTGAAGAAACTGGGGGGTGCCTACAATGGCTGAGAACTATGAAATCATTCCGATTCCGACCCGGATTTTGACGGTCCATGATAACATCGTGGACGCGGTACGGGAATTTGGGGGAGACAAGATCGGCCCCCGCGATGTGGTGTGCGTGGCCGAAAGTGTGGTGGCCATCACCCAGAACCGGGCCATCCGTCCCGAAACCCTGAAGATTTCCTTTGCCGCCAAAGTGCTGAGCCAGCTGTTCCCCGGCATCGGGAGCATCGGCAACTGGTCCGCTATGCAGAGCCTCCTGAACGAGTCCGGCACCCTGAAAGTGCTGATTGCTGTGGTGTGCGGCTTCTTCGCCAAATGCGTGGGCAAGAACGGTGTATTCTATATGATGGGCGGCGAACAGGCCCGTCTGATCGACGATATCACCGGGACCATGCCTCCCTACGACAAGCACATCGTGCTGGGGCCCAAGAACCCGGTGAAGGTGTCTGAAAGCATCAAGGAAGGGCTGGGCTGCTTCGGTGCGGCTGTGGCCGACGTAAACGACCTGAAACGGTCCTGCTGCCTGGGTTGCACCCGGGGTGTGGATCCCCGCAAGGTGGAACGGATCCTGATCAACAATCCCTTCGGCAACGACAGCCAGAAGACTCCGATCTGCGTCATCAAAAATTATATCGATTAAAAACAAAACCCTCCGGACCTGGGAACGGACGTCCCTCATGGGCCGTCCCTACGCATTGCTCGTACATACGACTGCATCGTAGGGGCTACCCGTCAGGGGAGCCCGGACCCAGGTCGCCGGTCGGTTTTTTTTTGCACCAGTGACGCAAAAAGAAGTACTGGATTTATCCTGTTTTTACAGGTACAATAGCTATTGTAGAAAAGGTAGGTGAATTGGATGTTGGAAGTTGTAATCGCAACCCATAATTTGGGTAAAGTAGAGGAGTTCAAATCACTGATGGATGAACTCGGCATCACCTTTACCTGCCTCAGCGATTATCCCCCGGTGCCCGAACCCGAGGAAACGGGCCGCACCTTTGCGGCCAACGCCCGCCTGAAGGCCCGGTACTATGCCAGGGCCCTGGGGAAGGTCTGCCTGGCCGACGATTCCGGCCTGGAAGTGCTGAGCCTGAAAGGGGCTCCCGGTGTGCGTTCTGCCCGGTATGCCGGTGAGGATGCCACCGATGAAGAAAACAACAATCTGCTCCTGGCCAATATGAAGCTGCAGGTGCGCCGCAATTGCCGGTTCTTCTGCGCCCTGGCCGTGGCCAACCCGGAAGGGAAGATCCTGCTGGAAAGCGCGGGGATCTGTGACGGCATCCTGCTGCACGAACCCCATGGCACCAACGGCTTCGGCTACGATCCGCTGTTCTGGTCCACGGAGCTGCACAAACCTCTGGGAGAGGCCACCATGGAAGAAAAGAATGGCATCAGCCATCGGGCCAAGGCCATTCGCAAGCTGGTGAACCAATGGAAAAAGATGAACAAATGAGGATCGGGGTGGTCAGCGACACCCACGGCGATCTCCATGCCCTGCGCCAGGTACTGGACCAGGCCGGGGAAGTGGACCTGTGGCTCCACGCCGGGGATTACAGCCAGGACGCCCCCTACATCGAAGAGAAGACCGGCATCCCGGTGTACGCTGTCTGCGGCAACTGCGACAGCTATACCGACCGGGCTCCCGCCGAACTGGTGACGAAGCAGCTGGGCGTTACCCTGGCCATGACCCACGGCCATCGGTACGTGCGGTACAATGACTGGAGCCGGCTGTTCTATTTTGGAGAGGAAAAGCAGGCCGATGTGGTGATCTTCGGCCACATCCACGTGCCTGTCTGCGTGGAAGAAGACGGCATCCTGCTGGTGAATCCCGGCAGTCCCAGCCGTCCCAGGAACGGGGTGCCCAGTTTCGGGATCCTGACCCTGGAAAAAGGCAAAAAGCCGAAGTTCGAAGTCATCGAAGTGAGGGAGTAAAACCCTCTACCCGCAAGCGGGCCCTTTCCCCCTTCCAGGGGGACACAATGCTTTGTCCTTCCCTGAAAGGGGAGGGGGACCAGCCGAATGGCTGGTGGAGGGGTTTATTTGTAAGAGGAGGAATTTGAATTGGCCAATACAGAAGAACTGAATCGTGAATCACTGGAAATGCATGCCAAAAACCATGGCAAACTGGAAGTCCGCTGCAAGGTGCCTCTGGAAAATGGACATGATCTGTCCATTGCCTACACCCCCGGTGTAGCTGAACCCTGCCGCAAGATCAAAGAGAACCATGACCTGTCTTTTGAATACACCTGCCGGGGCAACATGGTGGCCGTCATCAGCGACGGGACCCGTGTGCTGGGCCTGGGGGACATCGGACCGGAAGCCGCCATGCCCGTTATGGAAGGCAAGGCCGTGCTGTACAAGAAATTCGGGGACGTGGATGCTGTGCCCATCTGCATCGACACCAAGGACCCCAAAGAATTCGTGAATATCGTGGAAAAACTCCAGCCTTCCTTCGGCGGCATCAACCTGGAGGACATCTCTTCCCCCAAATGCTATGAAATCGAAGCCGAACTGATCAAACGGTGTAAGATTCCGGTGTTCCATGATGACCAGCATGGTACGGCCATCATCGCCTGCGCCGCCATCGTAGGGGCCCTGCGCTATGTGAAGAAGGACATCGACAAGGTCAAAGTGGTGGTGAACGGCTGCGGCGCTGCCGGTTCCGCCATCGGCAAACTGCTGGTGAAACTGGGTGTGAAGGACCTGACCATGATCGATGTACACGGCGCTGTGTATGAAGGTCGGCCCGGCGATATGGACATGGCCACGGCCTATCTGGCCGGTTGCACCAACCAGCGTCACTATACCGGCGACCTGAAGGGGGCCGTGAAAGGGGCCGATGTGCTGCTGGGCGTTTCCGCTCCCCGGCTGTTCACCCGGGAGATCATCCAGAGCATGGGCAAGGATCCCATCGTGTTCGCCCTGGCCAATCCGGTGCCGGAAACCACCTATGAGGAAGCCAAAGCTGCCGGCGCTGCCGTGGCCGGTACGGGCCGCAGCGATGCCCCCAACCAGGTGAACAATGTATGCGTGTTCCCGGGGATCTTCCGGGGTGCGCTGGCTGTCCGTGCCTCCGCCATCACGGAAGAGATGAAGGTGGCCGCTGTGAAAGCCATTGCCGGCCTGATCAGCGAGGACGAACTGAAAGAAGACTATGTGGTGCCCGGCGCCTTCGACCGCCGCATCGTTCCGGCCATTGCCGCTGCCGTAGCCAAAGTGGCCATGGAACAGGGCATCGCCCGGGTCAAACGGGATCCCGAAGACATCCGCAAAGAGGCGGCCGAACGGGTAGAAAGAAACTGGAATCACTAATGCAAAGGGAGGAATAGAGGATGAAAATGAAAAAACTGGCTCTGGTGCTGGCCGGACTGCTGGCACTGACGGGACTGGCTGCCGGCTGCGGCAGTTCTACAGATTCCAAATCCAGCGGAGGAGACAAGAAAGTGGTGCTGAAAGTGGGGGCTTCTCCGGTGCCTCACGCAGAAATTTTGAACCAGATCAAACCCCTGCTGGCCAAAGAAGGGGTGGATCTGCAGGTAGTGGAATTCACCGATTACGTGAAACCCAACCTGAGCCTCAGCGACAAGGAAATCGACGCCAACTTCTTCCAGCACAAACCCTACCTGGATAAGTTCTGCAAAGACCGGAACCTGTCCCTGGTCTCCATGGGGGCTGTGCACATCGAACCCATGGGCGTATACTCCAAAAAGATCAAAGACCTGAAGGAACTGAAGGACGGCGCCAAAGTGGCCATCCCCAACGATCCCACCAACGGTGGCCGTGCCCTGGCCATCCTGGAAAAAGCCGGCCTGATCAAACTGAAGGAAGGGGTGGGGGTCCTGGCTACGGCCAACGACATCGTAGACAACCCCAGAAACCTGCAGATCACCGAAGCCGAAGCAGCCATGCTGCCCCGTACCCTGGATGATGTGGACATCGCCGTGATCAATTCCAACTTTGCCATGGAAGCCAAGCTGAATCCCACGAAGGATGCCCTGTTCATCGAAGCCAAGGATTCCCCCTACGCCAACATCGTAGCCGTCCGTAAGGGCGACGAACAGCGGCCGGAAATCCAGAAGCTGATGAAAGCCCTGCAGAGCCCCGAAGTGAAGAAATTCATCGAAGACAAATACAAAGGCGCCATCATCCCGGCATTCTAAAAGTCAGAGAAACTCCGAACCCTGCGTAGGGACGGCCCATAAGGGACGTCCGTTCCCAGGTCTCCCGGAGGGTAACGAAACAGCGGTCCGATCATTTCAATCGGACCGCTACTTTTTTGCCTATTTTTAACGTTTGTGGTGTTACGTCGCAGTCGTAACACAAGATTTTGACCCCGCCGGCCTCCGCTTCCAGCAAAGCCTGGCCAAAATCCGGATCCGTGCGCCAGTTGGGTTCGAAATGGTCCACGTCCGCCATCTGGACCACCAGGAACAGGTATACATCGTACCCTTCCTGATGGGCCTTCACCAGTTCGTGGAGATGCTTGCTGCCCCGGGCAGTGGGGGCGTCCGGGAACCGGACCACGCCGTCTTCCTCCAGGGTTACGCCCTTCACTTCCATGAACGCCTTCCGCGGGCCCTGTTCGAAGTAAAAGTCGAACCGGGACTGGTCATACTTCGTCTCCGGCCGCACCAGGGTCACCCCGGGCAGGCCGCCCTGTTCCAGCCACTCCTGCACCACCTTGTTCGGGGCCTGGGAATCCATGTTGATGAGCCGCTCTCCCTTTTGTACCGTCACCAGGTCGTAGGCCGTTTTCCGGGCCGGATTGTCGCTGTGCACCAGGTATACCGTACAGCCCGGCACCAGCAGCTCTCTGCAGCGGCCCGTATTCTTCACGTGGCACGTTTCTTCCCGGCCGCCGATTTCCACCTGGGCAATGAACCGGTTGGGGCGGGAGATGAATGTTCCTTCTACAATGTTCGGATATTCCATGGCCATCACCACAGCTTCAACGTTTCCAGGTCGTCGGGCACGAACAGGTTGCCGCCGTAGTAGGCCTTGCCCTCTTCCGTGTACAGGGCTTTGCGCTGGGCCAGGTGGTTGTCCTCCGTATGGTACAGCACCAGGTTGGGTACCTGCAGCCGTTCTCCGTTTTCGCAGGCTTCCTTCACCGTGGAGTGGTGCTTTTCGTACGGGCGGTAGCGCTCCCGGTCCCGGTACAGGCAGAACGCCTCGTGGAGCAGCCATTCGCTGCCGCTGAGGCGGGTAAAATTGGCGTCGTTCATCGGTTCATCCCCGCAGCAGCCCAGCTTGTGGCCGTGGCTTTCCAGGGTGTAGCCGAACTGTTTGGCCTTCGTGGAGTGGATGTCGAAGAAGGTCACATCCCAGCCCCGGATCTTCCGGGTTTCCCCGTCCTCCACCTGGATGAAGTGGAGCCGGGTGTCCAGAAAGGGCAGGTCCACCGGGTCCAGGAGCAGGGGGGCTGTGGTGCGCAGCAGGTGGATCATCTCATCGTGGCCGTAGATCCGGGCCTCCCCGGTGTACGTGCCCCGGCGCATGGCCTTTACAATCATGCGGATCAGCCAGAAGATGCCCAGCACATGGTCCATATGGCGGTGGGTGACGAAGATGTCCTTGATCTTCTGCCAGGGAAGCCGGGCCCGCTGCAGCTGGCGCAGGATGCCGTTTCCGCCGCCTCCGTCCACCAGCAGGTACCTTTCGTTCTGGCGCAGCACATAGCACGTGTTGTAACAGCGGGTAGAAATGGCATGCCCTGTACCCAAAAATAAAATTTCCATGCAGTTTCCTCCAATCGTACGATTGGTTATAGTATAGCGTATTGGAAGAATTTAGAAAAGCAATGGGTTCTTACATCGACAGTACGAGTAACATCGACTTTAAAAGGTAGAGAGGTGTGCGAACCCCCTACCCGCAAGCGGGTCCTTTCCCCCTTTCAGGGGGACACAAAGCTTTTGTCCTTCCCTGGAAGGGAAGGGGGACCATCCGAATGGATGGTGGATGGGTTCATACATCGACAGTACGGGTAACATCGACTTTAAAAGGTAGAGAGGTGTGCGAACCCCCTACCCGCAAGCGGGCCCTTTCCCCCTTTCAGGGGGACACAAATCTTCACTACCCCCCTCCCCACCAACCCCTGTCATTTTCTGTTCCCTTCATCCGTTCCATATGGTACAATAATATATACGTGAATTTGGCCAGCTGGCTGGCCTTGGATAGATAGGAGAACGAAATGCGGGAATTTACGAAAATCACCATCACCCGAAAAGGGGAGCGGATGGCCCGGGGCGGCCACCCCTGGGTGTTTGCGGACGAAGTGCTGGACGTGGCCGGGCCGGTGGAAAACGGAGCCCTGGTGGACGTGGTCAGCGAAAAAAAGGGCAAGTACATCGGTACGGGTTTCTATAACGACAACTCCAAGATCCGGGTGCGCCTGATTTCCTGGAACGCCAACGACAAGTTCGACCAGGCCTTCTTCGAACGGCGGCTGCGGTACGCCATTGAGTACCGCAAAACCGTCATGCCCGGCGACGATTTCAAGGCCTGCCGCCTGATCTTTGGCGAGGCCGACGGCTTTCCGGGCCTTACCGTGGACCGGTTCCAGGACGTGCTGGTAGCCCAGGTGCTCAGCCTGGGCATCGAACAGCGCAAAGAGCTGCTGTTCACCCTGCTCCTGAAGATCCTGCGGGAAATGGGCGAGGACGTGAAGGGCATCTACGAGCGCAACGATGTGAAGATCCGGGAACTGGAGGGCATGACCGAAGGCAAGGGCATCGCGGCCGTTCCCGGCAGCACCCTGACGGAGGCCGACCTGATGCCCGTCATCACCGAAAACGGCCTGCGCTACCATGTGGACGTGGTGAACGGCCAGAAGACCGGCTTTTTCCTGGACCAGAAGTACAACCGGCTGGCGGTGTCCCGGATCTGTGCCGGCAAACATGTGCTGGATTGCTTCACCCACACCGGCCCCTTTGCCATGAATGCAGCCAGAGGCGGTGCGGCCAGCGTCACGGCCGTGGATATTTCCGGAGAGGCCCTGAAACGGGCCCGGGACAATTTCGCCCTGAACGGATATGAAGACAAGATCCAGACCGTGGAAGCCAATGTGTTCGACTACCTGACGGACCTGGAGGAAAAGAAACAGCATCCCTTCGACTTCATCATCCTGGATCCGCCGGCCTTCACCAAAAGCAGCCACACGGTGAAAAGTGCCTTCCGGGGCTATAAGGAAATCAACCTGAAAGCCATGAAACTGCTGCCCCGGGGCGGCTATCTGGCCACCTGCTCCTGCAGCCACTTCATGAAAAGCGAGCTGTTTGTGCAGATGCTCCACGAGGCGGCCCGGGATGCCGCCGTTTCCCTGCGCCAGGTGGAAGCCCGGCAGCAGGCCCCCGATCATCCCATCCTGTACAATGTACCGGAAACGGATTATCTGAAATTCTATATTTTCCAGGTGGTGTAAGAAAACCGGTCCTGCCCGGTTCATCGCCTCCTGGGGATTGAGAGGTGTTCCATGTTCAAGAAAATGCGTATGGTGCTGGCCCTGTGTTCTCTGGTGGGCCTGGGCGGAGCGGCCCTGGTGCCTCAGCTGGCCGCAGCCCAATCCACGGAAGAACGGTTCCAGCAGTCCAAGATCATCATGATGACCACCCGAAACGGGGCGGCCTTCTATGCCGAACCCAACAAAGACAGCCTGACCCTGGGGTTCTATCCCAAAGGGACCATTTTCGTGCCCATCAACCAGACCCGCAATATGGAGGAAGGCAAAGTCTACAATCTGTGCATCCGTTTTGACGGCGCCGTCGGATGGCTCTCATCCGATGATGTGGCGCTGACTCGCAAATAAGTATCCGGAGTGCGGCCGATCCAGAGGGCGGCCGTACATCCGTCAGACACCGCCTCAGGGGAAGGCGGGCGAGGGGAGAGATCCGAATGGATGAACAGAAAGAGAACCATTCCGTAGAGGAAAAACAGGAAGAACTGGAAGAACGGGTAGAGAACGAACTGATTTCCGCCCTGAAATGCAAGGATGAGAAAGCCGTCCGCCGACTGATGGAGGACGCCCATCCCATCGATATCGCCTATGCACTGGAAGAAGCCAGCGACAGCGAGATCCTGTTCCTGGCCAGCCTTTTGACCGACCAGCAGATGGCCGAAATCATCGAACAGGCCGACGACGAGCTCCAGGTGCGGATCATGAAGCTGTTCGATCTGAACAAGATTTTGAACATCTTCCAGCACATGTCCAAGGATGATATCGTCGATATCCTGGGCGACATGCCTGCCAACCGGCGGAAAGAGCTGGTCAAGCTCATGAAGACCAGCGACCAGGAGGTCATCCGGAACCTGCTGGGGTATGGGGAGAGCACCGCCGGTGGTATCATGACCACCGAATACATTTCCATGCGGGCCAGCCTTACGGTGAGCCAGGCACTGGAAAAAGTGAAGGAAATCGCTCCCAAGACAGAAGAAATCAACATATTATACGTACTGAACGACAAGAAACAGCTGGTGGGCACCGTTTCCCTGCGGGAACTGCTGGTGGCCAAGAACTATGATACCCTGCAGGATATCATGGAGGACAACGTGATCTCCGTTGAGCCTGAGTCCGACCAGGAAGACGTGGCCCGGCTGGTTTCCAAATACGACCTCCATGCCATCCCCGTTGTGAACAAGCGGAAGGGCATGCTGGGGATCATCACCGTTGACGATATCATCGATGTCATCGAAGAAGAAAACACCGAAGATATGTTGAAAATGGGTGGTGTCAGCAAGGAAGAAGACGTGGACAGCACCGTGATGGAAAGCGTGCGGCTGCGGCTTCCCTGGCTGCTCATCAACCTGGTGACGGCCTTTTTGGCATCATCCGTGGTCTCCCTGTTCGAGGACACCATCAGCCAGGTGGTGGCCTTGGCCGCCGCCATGCCCATCGTGGCCGGGATGGGGGGCAATGCCGGTACCCAGACCCTGGCCGTGGTGGTCCGGGGCATCGCCCTGGGCGACATCAAGCTCCACGGCAACGGAGTGCGGATTGCCCGCGGCATTGCCGTAGGGTTCATCAACGGTTTGGTGAACGGGCTCATTGCCGGTGCGGTGATCGTATGGATCAATCACAACATCGCCCTGGGCGTCATCATCCTGGTGGCCATGATCGTGAACCTGATGATTGCCGCATTGGTGGGCTTCCTGGTACCGGTGATCCTGAAAGCCATGAATTACGACCCGGCTGTGGCCTCCAGCATTTTCATCACCACCTTCACCGATGTGTGCGGGTTCTTCGTATTCCTGGGCCTGGCCAAGATGTTTTTACCGTATCTGTTATAAGGAAACGAAAGGCGCTGTGAAAAAATCATTCACAGCGCCTTAAATTTGCCAGCGTAAGCTGGCTTCCATCGGCTAGAGACTAGTGACTAGAGACTAGTGACGGGGATGTGAAAATCATTTTTTTCACATCCCCTTTTGTTTCCATTCAATCTATCTATATGGATGTTTTGACAACATTCATGGAATCTTAAATAAAACATATAGTTTTATCTACTCTATGTAATATAAATAAAATAAAACAAATAGTTATGAATATATGTGTAATTACAATGGCCTATGATATACAATAAATCCGTGAAATGACATAAAAAATACAATTTTTCATGGAAGATACAGTATAAAGTATAAAATTTTCTGAAGATTTCAAGCCTAACTTTCTGACAATTGACTCTGCTCCTGCAACATACTGTATGGTTGAAATTGTGGAAGTGTATTATAAACCTTGTAGGGGGTAATTTTTATGAATAAAATCTACAAAGTCATCTACAGTAAGGTGCGGAACTGCTATGTGGTGGTTTCCGAACTGGCGAAGAACCAGCGCAAATGTCACAGCGTCAATGTAAAGGGGAAAACTGCCCTGGCAGCAGCCATCCTCCTTGCATTGACGTCTTTTTGTTTGACGGGGATGCCGTCAGTTGCGCAGGCGGCCGACGGAACTGAAAGTCTGAAAAATAATGACTATGTAGGAGCCAATGGTTACTACTGGTACTTTGATGAAAAAACAAATCAGTGGGAGAAGTATCCATATAAAATAAGCAGTATCAACAATAACCGCTCTTGGCAAAAATTACCCAACTATGAGGGCGGCGGTGCAAAGGAACCGGGTGCTGTCACTGCGGGCTTGTATGCACAGGCAGGAGAGCAGACGGTTACCATTGGGAACCGCAATGCCGGACAGTCAAAAGGCAGTGTGTTTATCGGGGAACTCGACAGATATAATGACGGGAGAGAGAATAATCCTGTCGGAATGAGCAACAATTATGTAACAGCTGTTGGTTTCCAGTCTAATGCCACCGGCTGGGGTTCCATTGCCATCGGTTCCAATGCCGTCGCTGTAAATACCCATGAAACCAGCCAGGTAGTAGATTACGAAGGAAATGAAGGAACTTCCGGTACGGTACAAGACGATAATTATGGGATCAAATTAAATCCGTCAATCACATGGTCTTCCGTTGCTTTAGGCTATAGCGCTAAAGCCAAAGACGGGAACATCGCCATCGGTGCCTATTCAGACGCTACATCTACAGATAAAAATGATTCTTACGTCTCCGTAGGTAATGGAACTCTTAAGCGTCGCATCACCAATGTCGCTAAAGGTACCGATAACTCCGATGTTGTTACCGTTGGTCAGATGAATGACGCTATTAAACAAGCTGATAATTTGAACGTCAATGCCGGTTGGGGCATCAACGTTGCTGATGAAAAAGACCCGAAAACCGGAAAGGGAACTAAAAATGTCATCAGCCTGAAACACAATCTTGGCACGGGGTACAACGATGCCGAGGCTAACGGCATGATTATCGGCGGTCTGGTTGAAGACAGAGATTCTGCAAAACAGTACGGTGCTGCTGATGCAAATTCCGTTGTCGTTGGTGCTGGTAAAGCCTTGGCATCCGGCAAGAGCAGTGTCGTTGTCGGTGGATTGGACAATGTTGCTTCTGGCGCTACGTCTGTAGTCGTCGGCGGTGATAACAATAATGCAGCAGGAAATCAGTCTGCTGTATTCGGTGGACGTAATAACACGGCTGGTGGTATTGCTTCTACAGCCGGAGGCGGTATCATGAATGTTGCCAATGGTCAGCAGGCTGTTGCTCTTGGTGGTGCATACAACTATGCATTGGGGACTTCTTCAACCGCCATCGGCGGAACGGGCGGCAATGGTATGTATGGTTACAGCACTAGTGTAAATGGTAACTACTCAGTTAGTCTGGCTGGTGGTTCTACCGGTACTGAAGCGTTAAATGGCTTAGCGGCAGGTAATCAGTCCGTTGTCACAACAGCTAATGGTACAGCCGTTGGCTATCAGGCCACAACTGATAAAGAAGGCACGATTGCGTTTGGCCATGATGCAGGCGATGTCTCCGGCTATACCATCGAATGGAACAAACTGCCCAAAGGTCAGGTCAATGCTGATGGAACGGCTAATGATTATACCAAAGCTCCGAAATCTGTAACTCCTACGAAGTATAAAGACGCTTACTACAACCGCCTTGTCAAAGTCGCCGACGGCCAGGATGACCACGATGTCGTCGTCATGGAACAGCTGAAACCGTATACCAAATCGGACGCATCCAATATTGGCAATAACTTGAAGACCTACACCGTCGGTGATAATGGAGAAACCATTACAGAAGCCGATGCAACAGATGACCAGAAGAAAACCAATAAAGATGACTGGGGCAAGGCTCTTGGTGCAGAACCGTTTACTACAGGCACATCCGATGCTGCTACGGATGCTTCTACTTCCGACCAGCTGGTAACGGGCAAGACGCTGTACAACTATGATGCGCCGGTTGCAGAAACTGGCAAGAAATTGAATTATGTGTCGGCAAACAACACGACTGGCCAGAATCTGCTGAATCTGGATAGACAGGTAAAGACCAATACGGATACACTTTCCGATGTGAATAGCCGGTCTGTGAAGTATGATACCAAAACGGAAAATGGTAAGACCGTTGTCGACAATACAAAGATCACTCTGGCCGGTGAAGGTGGCACCACCATCACGAACCTGAAAGATGGGGCCAATGCCAACGATGCCGCTACCGTAGGGCAGATGAATACGGCGATTGGCAATGCAAAAACCAAATACTACTCCGTCCACAAAGGGCCCCAGATTGCCGGGTTCAGCACCAACGAAAACAACGATGGTGCTTCCGCCTGGGCGGGCCTGGCTGCGGGCTATGAAACCGGCACTACCGGCATTGCTTCGACCGTTGTCGGTTCCTATTCCGGCGTTATAGGTTCCGGGTTGCAGGGTGCAGCCTCTATTTCCCTGGGTACCCTGAACCTGAACCAGAATACCGATACAAGTAAGACTTTCAGTGGCGTGGCCAACAGCATCGTGGGCCAGGGCAACATGACCACCAATTCCAACGCCGCCATCATCATCGGTGCCGGGAACACCATCACCGATTCCTATAAGGATGTAAAAATCGATACCAGCACCATGAAGGGCAGCACGCCGGAAGCGCTGGAAGAAGCCCTGCAGCAGGCCGTTCCGGAAAGCGGCGGGCAGGTCATGGCCATCGGCGGCGGCAACAAAATCACCAGTGCTTACAAGACCCAGGTTGTGGGCCTCGGCAACACGGTTTCCAGTACGGAACTGAACTATGTGGAAGGCTTTAATAACACTGTTACGGGCGGTACGAGCAATTACATCATCGGTGCCCAGAATAACCTGACAGGCGGCAGCAAGAACATCGTCTTTGGCGATAACCATACCCTGAGTAATAAGAGCAACAATGTGGTCATCGGCTCGGCCGATTCCAGCAAGGAACTGGCCGCTTCCGGCGCCGTAGTCATCGGACACAATGCCGATGTGAGCGTTGACGGCGGCGTGGCCCTGGGCAGCGGGTCTGTGGCTTCTACGAATAAAGACGTGGAAGGCTATGATCCTCTGAAGAAGGGTGCCAGCGAATCGGCTGACAAGGCCTGGAAATCCTCCTGGGCAGCGGTTTCTGTAGGCGATGGGACCCATACTCGCCAGATCACCGGGGTGGCAGCCGGCACCAACGATACGGATGCTGTTAACGTGGCCCAGATTAAGAAGCTGGCTAACATCGATGCTTCCAATATTGGTGCTAATCTGCAGTACGGAGCTGATGGGACAACAGCGGCTACTGATACTGATAAGACGAAGAATAAAGAAGCTTGGGCGACAGCCATTGGTACTGGCACGGTGACCAAGGATGATGATGGTTCGAAGCAGATGGTTACCGGCAAGACGGTCTATGACGCTCTTCATGGCGGCTTAGACAACATCACCGTTGGCAAAGACGGTCAGAACGGTAAAGACGGCTCCATAGGCATTGCTGGTCAGAATGGCAAAGACGGCTATTCCATTACCTACATCAAGACGGAACAGGGCGCAGCCGGCGTGGACGGCAAGGATGGCATCACTCGTGTCGTTTACCAGGACAAGGATGGCAACGGTAAGCATACCTTCGCAACCCTCGATGATGGACTGAAATTCAAAGGCGATGACAGCACGGTTATCGCAAGGAAACTGAATGAACAGCTGAATATCACCGGAGGCGCAGACAGCACGAAGCTGACGGATAAAAACATCGGTGTAAACAGCAGCACTGACGGCCTGAAAATCCAGCTGGCCAAGAACCTTGCAGGCATTACATCCATTGCCAACCAGACAACAACTGGCAAAGGTGATGCCCAGACTACTACTGGTGCAAAGATTGACCTGAAGGACGATGGCAGTATCAGTGTCAATAGCGGTAAGATTACTGATGTTAAGAGCGGCCTTACTGCAACTGACGGAACCTATGCAGATACAGATAAGAACAATGCCGCCAACATTGGTGACGTCCACAGCATGATTGAAAAAGAAGCTGGCAATACGGATGACAAGCTGGCGCTGAAGGCAAATGTGGCTGCTGACAATATCGGTACCCATATCACTGATACAACAGCACAGAAGACAAATCTGGATAATTGGGGCGCAGCTATTGGTACCGGTGCGGTAGCTGATTCTACTAACGAACATGCCAATCAGCTTGTAACTGGCAAGACGGTCTACGACGCCCTCCATGGCGGACTGGATAACATCACTGTCGGCAAAGATGGCAAGGATGGCAAAGACGGCTCCATCGGTATTGCTGGTCAGAATGGCAAAGACGGCTACACCATGACCTACATCAAGACGGAACAGGGCGCAGCCGGCGTGGACGGCAAGGATGGCATCACTCGTGTCGTTTACCAGGACAAGGATGGCAACGGTAAGCATACCTTCGCAACCCTCGATGATGGACTGAAATTCAAAGGCGATGACAGCACGGTTATCGCAAGGAAACTGAATGAACAGCTGAATATCACCGGAGGCGCAGACAGCACGAAGCTGACGGATAAAAACATTGGTGTAAACAGCAGCACTGACGGCCTGAAAATCCAGCTGGCCAAAGACCTCACCAGCATCACCTCTATTTCCGGCAGTACCGATGACAAAGGAGCTAAGATTACTCTCGATACGACGGATAAGAACATCAGCCTCAACGGCGGCAGCATCAAAGATGTGGCTTCGAACCTGACAAAAGATGGAAAGATCATTAAGGGGAGCGCTAACAATGCAGCCTCCATCAGCGATGTGCAGACACTGGTACAGCAGGGCGTAGATAACGGCTACACCAATGGCAATGGCATTACTATTCAGAAGGATGGTACATCCGGGAAGAATGTTATTTCCGTCAACCAAGGGGATGGCCTCAAATTCGACAGCGGAAAACTGGCTGTCAACACAGGCGATGGCTTGACTGTTGATGAAACAACAAAGGCTCTCAAAATCAAGACCTCCGACAGCAATCTGAAGGTGGACTCCAACGGCATCGGCCTGAGCGACAAGATTACCATTGGTTCGGACAAGACCAAACAGGTCACCATTGACGGGACGAACGGTGAAATTTCCGGCCTGACCAATACGACCTGGGATTCCAAAGCCAACGATTACTCCAACTCCACGAAGGCTGCTACCGAAAGCCAGGTGGACGCGGCTGTGAAGGATGCTGTCAAGCAGGCCGGGGAGAACGATATCCATGTAGCAGCTGGTTCCTATGCAGTAAATGATCAGAATCAGGTTTCCATGAATCTTGTTGATAAGAATAACGATACAAAAGGTACCGTTATCATTACCGACGTAGCCAAGTCCAGCGAAATGGGCGATGTTTCCAAGCTGGCTGACGGTGTGAAGAACGCTGGTGGCAAAACGACTACGGTGGTGGATGCCATCAACAACGTGAATACCAGTATGAATACCAAGATCGGCGACCAGAACTACAGCAAGAGCAATACCAGCGGCACCAACAAATATGTGAGCGATGGTGACAGCATCACCAGTGCCATTGGCAAACTGGATGGGGCCGTACAGCAGGCCGCTTCTGCAGCCGGAAAACATTCCACCGTTTCCGAAGGCAGTAATATCAAGGTCAATGGAAATGTGCAGAACGATGGCCATACGGATTATAAGGTATCTCTGAAAGATGATATCTCTCTGAACAGCGTGACCACGAAGAGCGCGACCACCGATACCCTGACCGTGAACAACAGCGCCACCATCGGCGGTGTGACCATTGCGAATAAGACCATCAGCGACCTGGATGATACCAAGATCGAAAAAGGTTCCACCAATGCGGTGAATGCCGGGACCATCTGGAACGAACTCCGTCCTTCCGGCGGCACCTATATCAATCAGAACAACACCACAGCCCAGAACATCACGAATCTGGATACCCAGGTGAAGAGGAACAGCGATCTGGTGAACAGTGACGGCAGCACCATCAAGATCGGCAGCAAGGATACGGCCACCAAGGTGGACATCAGCGACAAGAACGGCAGCGGCCGGGTGATCACCGGTGTGGTCACCGACACCAACGACGCCAGCTCCGCCGCCAACGTGGGTTATGTGAACAACATGGCCGCCGCCAATACCCAGCAGATCTACCGGGATATGAACAACGCCTACGGCCGGTTGGACAACAACATCAACCGGGCGGCTGCCGGCAGCAATGCCCTGGCTGCCCTGCATCCGCTGGAATTCGACCCGGACGACAAGCTGAGCTTCGCCATGGGCTATGGCCATTACCATAACGCCAACGCCGCTGCTGTGGGTGCTTTCTACCAGCCCGACAGCAAGACCCAGTTCAACTTCGGTGTGGCCCTGGGTAACGGAGACCCTGGCTTCAACGCCGGCATTGCCTTCAAGCTGGGCAAATCGTCCCCGTACGCCGGCATGAACCGGGTAACCCTGATCCATGCGGTGCAGGATCTGAAGGCCAGCGAGGAAGCCAAGGACAAACGGATCGACGCCCTGGAAAAAGAGAACCAGGAAATGAAGAAACAGCTGCAGGCCATCCTGGCCAAGCTGAATGGGTAAGAGAAACGCAGCCTATAGATGTAAACTTTGTGTCCCCCTGAAAGGGGGAAAGGACCCGCTTTGCGGGTAGGGGGTTTCACACCGTGTGTTGAGACCCGAAGCTATCGACCCGCCGTAGGGGCGGATTGGTATTCCGCCCGCCTCAGGAAGCCCGATGCCAAACGGCATCGGGCTTTTTGCTGTCTTATTGCCGGCAACTCTTTTCACAAAAACCGAAACCTTCCAAAATTTTCCAAATTTTTCTCTCTTTGCCTTCAATTTTCTGGCAGAACTAAATCAAAATGATTTACATGAATAAATGATGAAAACTATAAAAACAAATTGTTCTGTAAATAAAATATGAAAATAAAATAAAAATAGATATACTTTGTAAACATAATTTCCAGGGTATATACAAAGAACAAAGGCTGTCTTTACAGTTCCGAAAAATCTTAAAATTTCAGGAACTTTTTTGTCATTTTCCTGCCGGTTTTTTCCGATTGACCATGCTCTTAGGACATCCTGTATAGTCGAACTAGATATAGTTTCAAAGGAGGCAGTCTGATGAACAAAATCTACAAAGTCATTTACAGCAAGGTACGTAACTGCTACGTGGTGGTATCCGAGCTGGCCAAAAATAACGGAAAGGGAACCTCCCAGGGTGCTGTGGTGGGCAGCCGTAAAGGCACCAGCCTGCTGGCCGCTGTGCTGGCGGCAGGGGTATTGAGCCTGGGGACATTTGGAACGGCTCTGGCAGCCGGTACTAACGATACCGATGCTGTCAACGTGGCACAGCTCAAAGCTATCAGCAATACCGTTGATGCTTCGAAGACGAAGTATTACAGTGTCAATGATTCTGCTCCAGGTGCTATATTCGACAATGAAGAGTTTGAAAAACATTATACAAATAAAAATAATGATGGCGCAAAATCGTATTATGCAATGGCTGCGGGATATGGTACATATGCGGCTGGAGACGCAAGTACTGTTATCGGCTCATATTCTGTAATTCAAAATGATAAAGTTAAAGATGGAGACGATGAAGATTTATCTCCTCAAGGGGCTACTGCTGTATCTGTAGGATCGTTTAATTTCAATTTAAACACTCCAATTAAATCATCTAACGATTTTTCAAAATGGTACAGTGGGACAGCTAATAGTATTGTTGGACAGGGGAATCTGACAAAGGATTCTAACGGTGTTTTGATTTACGGTGCTGGCAATAAGATTACTAACTCGTACAGAGGCGATGTACCGATTAATATGTTGGCTGCTTCCATGAATTCCGACGTTTATCAGAATCCGGAATCGTTCACAGATAAAGTCGGCGAAGCTGTTTTACAGAGCGGTGGACAGGTCATGGCTATTGGCGGTGGCAACGTAGCAGATAAAGCCTATATGACGCAGCTGATGGGTGTGGGCAATAAAGTACAAGGGGATGATATCACTTTCACTCCTCCGGAATTACAGGATGATGAGGAAAACTATGAACGTTATATTACGGCCTTTAATAGTGCATTTAATAAGCAGGCAACAAGACTGAACTATGTAGATGGTTTCTATAATAATCTCACAAATGCAAAGAATGATTATGTCATTGGTATGGCAAATGACATTTCTGGTGATGATGTAAGCAGCAATAAATCGAATATCGTCATTGGTGACTTCCATCAGATGAAGAATGGTAGTAATAATATCATTTTAGGATCACAAGATGGGAAACTGACTCAGAAGAGATATAACACAGATGGAACTCTGGGTACAAAGGAAAGTGTAAATCGTTTTACACATCAGGAAAAACTTGCCGATGCCGTCATGATTGGCCATAATGCAGATGTACTGAAAAATGGCGGTGTAGCCATTGGTGCCGGTTCCGTAGCTGTTATCGATAAGGATCAAGTCGGTTATGACCCGGCAAATGGTGACCATCAGACTGATACCACTGGCACCTGGAAATCGACGGCAGCTGCCGTTTCCGTCGGTGATGTTTCTAAGAACAAGACTCGTCAGATCACGGGCGTAGCAGCTGGCACACAGAATACGGATGCTGTAAACGTGGCCCAGCTGAAACAGGCCCGGACCAAATATTACAGCGTCAATGAAAAAACACCGAATGTGTTTGGGGATGCGGCCAAAAAATATGCCCAGTACCTTAACGACGATAACAAAGGGGCCAAGGAATTCGCCGGTCTGGCAGCCGGGTACATGACCTATGCGGGCGGCATTGCCTCCACTGTAACCGGTTCCTTCTCCGGCATCATGAATGAGGCAGCTCAGCCGGGCAGCAATGATTTCCGCGGTGCGGCAGCCCTTTCCTATGGTATGTTCAACCTTAACGACAACACCAGTGCTTCCCAGCCCTTCAGCGGCGTCGCCAACAGCATCGTAGGGCAGGCTAACGTGACCACCGATTCCAACGCGGCTATGGTCTACGGCGCCGGGAACAGCGTCACCAATTCCTACCGGGCCATCGACGTTCAAAAAGCCGGTGCCATCATGCAGGGCCTGAAGGACCCGAAGCAGCTGAACGAGGCCCTGAAGGCAGCCGTTCCCACCAGCGGGGCCCAGGTCATGGTCATGGGTGGCGGCAACACCGTGGATAAAGCTTACATGACTCAGGTTGTGGGCGTGGGCAACACGGTGACCGGCAGCGACAAGGAATACACAGAAGGGACCTCCACCCAGCTGAACTACGTGGATGGCTTCTACAATAAAGTGGAAAACGGCAAGAACAATTATGTGATCGGTTCCCATAATACTCTCACCGGCAGCAACGTGGATACGAACAAATCCAATCTGGTGCTGGGCGACAACCACAAACTGACCGACCGGACGAACAACGTAATCCTGGGTTCTGCCGATAAGGAACTGACCATCTCTGCTTCCGACGCCGTCCTCATCGGCCACAATGCCGACGTGAAAGAGGATGGCGGCGTGGCCCTTGGCAGCGGGTCTGTGGCTTCTACGAAAAAAGACGTGGAAGGCTATGATCCTCTGAAGAAGGGTGCCAGCGAATCGGCTGACAAGGCCTGGAAATCCTCCTGGGCAGCGGTTTCTGTAGGCGATGGGACCCATACCCGCCAGATCACGGGTGTGGCGGCCGGGTTTGCGGATACCGACGCCGTGAACGTGGCTCAGTTGAAGAGTGTGGCTAGCCTGCCCGTCCACATTTACAGCGGCGGCAAGGGGAGCAGCGGCAGCTACACGGCCGGCAGCCTTGTAGCCACTCCGACCATCAGCAGCCTGCAGTTTGACTTCGGCGACGGCCTGAAAGCAGATGAAGTGGACGCAGAAGGAGGCAAACGCGTCCTGGTATCCCTGGATAAAAATGCCCTGAAGGGCGACCCTGATTTCAAAGGTGACCCTGGCAAAGATGGTAAAGATGGCAAGGATGGTGCAGTTGGACCGCAAGGACCTGCTGGCAAAGATGGTAAAGACGGCAAGGATGGTGCAGTTGGACCGCAAGGACCTGCTGGCAAAGATGGTAAAGACGGCAAGGATGGTGCAGTTGGACCGCAAGGACCTGCTGGCAAAGATGGCAAAGATGGCAAAGACGGTAAAGACGGCAAAGATGGCGGCGTAGGCACCGTTGTTGGCGACGATACCAACATCACCGTGGCCAACACCGAAACCGATGCCACCAAACCGGCCAACTATAAGGTTTCCCTGAATAAGGCCATCACCGTGGATAAGGTGACCGCAGGCGATACCACGATTTCCAGCAATGGTGTCTCCATTGCCGGTGGTCCGTCCATGACCAAGGACGGCATCGATGCGGGCGGCAGCAAGATCACCAATGTGGCAGCCGGTACCGCCGATACGGACGCTGTGAACTACGGCCAGTTGAAGGGCGTGGAAAGCAACGTACAGAACAACACCACGAACATTAACCGGTTGAACGGCCGGGTGAACGACCTGGACAGCCGGATCAACAAAGTGGGGGCCGGTGCCGCCGCTCTGGCAGCCCTGCATCCTCAGGACTTTAACCCGGACGACAAGTGGGACTTCGCTGTGGGCTACGGCAATTATCGGGATGCCAACGCCATGGCCATCGGTGCCTTCTATCGGCCCGATGAGAACGTGATGTTCAGCATGGGTACCAACTTCGGCAACGGCGAGAACATGATTAACGCCGGCGTAACCTTCAAGCTTGGGCCCAAGAACCACACCACCAGCAACAAGTACCTGCTCAGCAAGGAAGTGACCACCCTGCGGGCAACTGTGGCCCAGCAGGATGCCCAGCTGAAACAGCAGAGCAACGAGATCAAGGAATTGAGAGAAATGGTCAGCAAGCTGCTGGCGAAAGAAAAGTAAGACGGATGAAAAAATCGGGACCGCACCTGCGGCCCTGATTTTTTTGCCTTAAATTGTCCTTGATAGTACGGGTAACATCGGCTTTAAAAGGTAGAGAGGTGTGCGAACCCCCTACCCGCAAGCGGGCCCTTTCCCCCTTCCAGGGGGACACAAAGCTATTGTCCTTCCCTGGAAGGGAAGGGGGACCAGCCGAATGGATGGTGGATGGGTTCTCGCACCGATCATCCTGATCGACCCGCCTGGTCGGATCGAGAAAAAAGGCTGTGAAGAAATGAATCCGCTTTTTTTCGCGGAGGGTGGTGGTAACGATTTTCTTCCATGGGCAGGTTCTCCTTTCTGCATCTCCAGATACCTGTACGGTCCAACGACAGCACGGCTCTTATCTGTACTGCTCTAAACTAAACTGCTCTATTCTTTTTACTCTACTCTATACTGGGTATACCCATTGTCAGACAATTTCGGGCAGCCGGTCCCGGGAAAGTCCTCTTCGTTGCCCAAAGGGGGTGGAGCTCCGAAGGGAGGAACCCCAGGGGCTTTTGTATCACCCTCCTCTTCCAGCCACACATAGACCCGTTCCTTTGTCAGGGTCACCATTCTCTTTTCCGGGTACACGGATGCCTGATACCGGTCCCGGCGGATGTAGTTGTGCAGAAACCAGTGCCGGATCAGGGCGATTCCGCTGGGGAACATCATGACATAATGCCGGTCGATCAAATTTTTCAGGTCCTCCTGGCTGCAGTGGGCGATGGTCACTTCCAGCTCCGGGTTGGAAATAAACCCATCATCATCCGCATCCAGCAGCATCTGCAGGTACAAAAATTGTGTGTGTATGGGCATCCGCATGAAATGAGAGCTGCGGATCACCGATTTGGCAAACATACGACGTAGCGCCATCGGACAAGACTCCTTTCATAGAAAACAGGGAAGATCCTGAAAAAAGCATGAAAAAACCGGGTCCACTGGGAACCCGGTTGTTATAGGCAAACAAAAGGCCTTCCGTCAGGCAGCCTCCAGATCATCGTAGATGGTCATCAGCTCCTTCAGCGTCAGTTCAGATGCCTTTTCAATCTGTTTCAGGGTAGCCAGGGAGGGACGATAGCTGGATTTTTTATGCAGCAGCGATTTGATGCGTCTCAGTGTCCGTTCCGACACGCCCGAACTTTCTGCAAATCGTTTGATGGTGATGCCTGAGGATTTCAGCCACAGGAACAGTTTTCGTACTGCGTTCACTTGGATGGTCATCTGCCTTTCTAAGAATTAGGGTATAGAATGTGTATTTTCCATACGCACAACTCTGATTATACAGAATAATACAAAAAAGTAAACCGTTCGGCCACAAATGGCCTCTTTCAGAGTATTTTGGAAACCGGTATTTGTCCTCCATGTAGGCGCCCTACCATAATGAATCACTATACCGGGAGAAAGGTTTTACCGGGAACTTGTTGACACATACCGGCTTTTTTTTATTGTCCTGAAATTTATACAGCGTCCATGATATAATAAACCATAGTATTAACAATGGAGAGACGCATTGAAAACAGCCAATGTAGTGGCTGCACTGGCGATCAGCCATGATAAAGTCTTAGACAAAATAAAAAATTATTAATAACTAGCAAAGTAAGGAGATATCAAAATGAATAAACAAAAACTGGCTTCCAAAATCTGGGAAAGCGCCAATAAGATGCGGTCTAAAATTGAAGCCAATGAATATAAAGATTATATACTGGGATTTATTTTCTATAAATATCTGTCCGACCAAGAAGAACGGTATCTGCTGCAGCGGGATTACCGTCCGGAGGATATCCGTGACTATGTGAACGAGGAAGATACGGAAACGGTTCAAATGGTCCAGGACAATTTGGGCTATTTTATTGCTTATAAAGACATGTTTTCTACTTGGCTGAGCATGGGAAGCGACTTTACTGTAGACAATGTCCGTACGGCTCTCAGTTCTTTTACCCGTTTGATTTCTCCTACGCATAAACTGGTATTTGATAAAATTTTTAATACACTGGAAACCGGGTTAAGCAAACTGGGAGAAAATACCAAATCCCAGACCAAAGCGGTGCGAGACCTGCTTCAGTTAATCAAAGATATTCCCATGGATGGGAAACAGGATTATGATGTGCTGGGTTTTATTTATGAATATCTAATCAGTCAGTTTGCAGCCAACGCCGGGAAAAAAGCCGGGGAATTCTATACCCCCCATGAAGTTTCTCAGTTGATGTCAGAAATCATTGCCCACTATCTTCAGGGCCGGGAAGAAATTTCCATCTATGATCCTACATCAGGGTCGGGATCTTTGCTGATCAACATAGGGCATGCAGCGGCCAAGTATATGAAAGATGCCAACAAAATCCGGTATTATGCCCAGGAACTGAAACAAAATACCTATAACCTGACCCGTATGAATCTGGTAATGCGAGGTATCCTGCCTGCCAACATCATTGCCAGGAATGGGGATACACTGGAAGAAGATTGGCCCTATTTTGATGACAGTGATCCCACCGGGACTTACGAACCGCTTTATGTGGATGCGGTGGTCTCGAATCCTCCCTACAGCCAGCAATGGGATCCCAGCGGTAAAGACAACGATCCTCGGTATTCTCGCTTTGGACTGGCTCCCAAATCCAAGGCGGATTATGCATTTTTACTCCACGACCTGTATCATCTTAAACCGGACGGCATAATGAATATCGTCCTGCCCCATGGGGTCCTTTTCCGGGGCGGCGAGGAAGGAACCATCCGGAAAAACCTGGTGGAATACAATCATATCGATGCCATAATCGGCCTGCCGGCCAATATCTTTTTCGGCACGGGGATTCCTACCATTATCATGGTACTGCGGCAAAAACGGGAGAATACGGATGTATTGATTGTAGATGCTTCTAAGGGTTTTGTGAAAGAAGGAAAAAATAACAAGCTCCGGGCTTCTGACATTCGTCGGATTGTGGATACAGTCATCAGCCGGCGGGATGTACCCCAGTATGCCCGGAAAGTGAGCCGAGAAGAAATCCGTGCCAATGACTACAATCTGAATATTCCGCGGTATGTGGATTCATCAGAGCCTACGGAAAGCTGGGATATCTATGCCACCATGTTTGGCGGTATCCCGGAAAGCGAGCTGGCAGGACTCCAGCCCTACTGGGATACGTTCCCTACTTTAAAAGAGGAGCTTTTTGTCACTTGTCAGGGATACGCTCAGCTGAAAAATCCGGATATCCGAAAGACAGTGGAAAACAATCTGGCCGTAAGAGATTTTCAAGAAAAATTTACCCAGAATTTCAAGGATTTCCCCCAATATCTGCACCATACCCTGATTGACGGAATGGAGAAAATTTCCATTGCCCAGGCGGAAGAAGATGTCACCCAGGAACTTTTCCGTCATTTTTCCACAGTTCCTCTTCTGGATCCCTATGAAGCTTATGAATTATTCCATAACCAGTATGGACGGATTGTCGGCGATCTGGAAATCCTCCAGGCAGAGGGACTTTCTGCTGCCAATCAGGTAGACCCTCATATGGTGGTGAAAAAGAAGAATGGCAAGGAAGCAGAAGTCCAGGAAGGCTGGCAGGGACATGTGCTGGCTTTCAGCCTGGTACAGGAGACGTATCTGCAGGACCAATTGATCGAGTTGCATAACAAGCAGAACCGGCTACAGGAAATTCCCGAAGCAATCCAAAATCTATTGGATGAAATGGGGGAAGAAGAAAAAGAGAGCATAGCCTCTGCTTTGAATGAGAATGGCGATGCTTTTGTAGTGAAGAATATATCGCCTTTGTTGAAAGAATTGAAAAAAAATCCGGAAGAAAATGAAATGGCCCTGAAGACCCTTCAGCAGGTGGAATGTCTTGATAAGGAAGAAAAGAGCCTGAAACGGGCAGTTAAAGAAAGCGAAGAGAAATTGGTGGAACAGACTCGGGAAAAGATCCATAATCTGACTCCGGATGAAATCATCCATCTGTTGGATTTACAATGGATACGGCCTATTTCTACCCAATTGGCGCAATTGCCTGTCAATCTGCTGGAATCCTTGATTCATAAGCTGCAGGACCTGAATGAAAAATATGCTGAAACTCTGGATGATGTGGAACAGGGCATCCAACAAACGGAGCATGAGCTCATCCAGATGCTGGGAGAACTGACTGGACCGGAAATGGATCTGAAAGGGATTGAAGAGCTGAAGAAACTTCTGGGAGGGAAATAAAATGGCCCTAAAGAAAAAACCGGCACTAAGATTCAAAGGCTTCACAGACGATTGGGAACAGCGTAAGTTGGGGGATTTCGGGGCCGTTGCCATGTGTAAGCGGATTTTTAAAGATCAAACATCGGAAAAAGTAGATATTCCATTTTATAAAATCGGGACTTTTGGTGGCGTTCCTGACGCCTATATTCCAAGAGAGCTTTTTAATGAGTATAAGCAAATGTATCCTTATCCGGAAAAGGGAGATATTTTGATTTCCGCTTCAGGAAGTATTGGAAGAACTGTTGAATATACAGGAGAAGACGCATATTTTCAGGACTCCAATATTGTTTGGTTGAGACATGACAAATCGATTGTAAATCTATTTTTGAAGTATCTTTACGAAGTGATTCAATGGGCAGGAATTGAAGGAAGCACGATAAAAAGACTTTACAACGATAATATCCTGACAACAGAAGTGATGATACCTTCTGTACAGGAACAAGAAAAAATCGGTGCTTATTTAGATAGCATCAATCACCTCATCACCCTTCATCAGCGTATGCAAAAAAGTGCTTTTTGATCCGTGAGCTGACCCCCAATTGTTAGACCAAAAATCTAACAATTGGGGGTTAGTTTTTTTATGGCAAGACACAGCTATGAATTTAAGAAAAAAATAGTACTGGAATACTTGAACAGTGACAAAGGGTGTATTTCTATTTCACGTAAATATGGGATGGCAAGTAGCAGCCAGCTGCTAAAGTGGGCTGCTGCTTACAAGGCATTTGGAGATAATGGTCTGAAGAGATCTCGCTCTCAAAAAATATACTCTTTCAAAGAAAAACTTTCTGTGGTAGAGTCTTACTTAACAAATGAAATCTCATATCAGGAATTGGCAATTCGTGTAGGAATCAACAATCCGTCATTGATTTCCAGATGGGTCAATGAATTTAAAATTGCGGGGCCGGATGCGTTACGGTCACATAAAAAAGGTAGGAAAAAGACTTTGAGCCAATCAAAACCCAAAAAAACAGATACCCAGGTTCAACAACCGATGGTCAACATCAGTGTGGAACATGTCCAGGAGTTAGAGAATGAAAACCTTAAACTCCGAATAGAGAATGCTTTTTTAAAAGAACTGAGGAGACTGCGTTTAGAGGACGAAGCAAAAATGAGAGAGTTGCGAAAATCATCTCCAGTCTCCGAGGATCATTCAAGTTGAAAGACATTCTCTCCTATACGCAAATGCCCAAAGCAACCTATATGTACTGGCAGAAACGGTTTGACCGCGAGAATCCAGACCAGGAAGTAGAGGAGAAAATACAGGAAATCCGCAGCCAGCATAAAGATTATGGATACCGTCGCATGACCGGTGAGCTAAAGAACCAAGGGATTTGCGTGAACAAGAAGAAAGTTCAACGTATCATGCAGAAACTGAGCCTTCAGGTAACATCTTTTACCCGGAAGAGCCGTAAATACAGCTCCTATAAGGGTAAGGTAGGAACCATTGCTCCAAATAGGATACATCGTCGTTTTGAGACGAATATCCCTCACCAGAAGATTACGACCGACACTTCAGAATTCAAATACTATGAAGCAGATTCACAGGGACATTTGACTCTGCGCAAGCTTTATCTGGATCCTTTCCTGGACATGTTCAATAATGAAATCATCAGCTATGGAATAGCCAAATATCCTTCGGCTAACAGCATACTGGAAGCTCAAGCCAAAGCAATCAAAATTACTGCTGATTGTCCGTATCGAAGAACATTTCACTCCGATCAGGGCTGGGCATACCAAATGAAATTCTATACCAAAAGACTAAAAAACGAACGAATTTTTCAGAGCATGTCTCGAAAAGGCAACTGTCATGATAACGCTGTAATGGAAAACTTCTTCGGCTTACTGAAGCAGGAAATATATTACGGAGTGACCTACTACAGCTACAAAGAATTAAAAGGCGCTATCGAACGATACATCAAATACTATAACGAGCAAAGAATCAAGGAAAAACTGGGCTGGAAAAGTCCTGTTCAATACAGGCTTTCCTTGCAGGCAGCATAAAAAAGTAACGAGACGGTAAAAACCATCTCGTTACTAAGGTCTAACTTTTTGGGGTCACATCACCGATCTTGATCTAAACGGATATATATACAGTAAGGAGCCAAAAAATATGAGTGGATTTACGAAAGAAGCTGATTTTGAGTCCGCTTTGATACGGGCTTTGCAAAATCATGGATGGGCCAAAGAGGTCCTTCATCATCCGACGGAACAGGACCTGATCCAGAACTGGGCGGATATCCTGTATGAAAACAATCAGAATATCGACCGGCTGAATGGGGTCCCTCTCAATAAAGAAGAAATGGACCAGCTGCTGGACCAAATTCGTTCTTTGCGGACGCCTCTGGCACTGAACGGATTCATCAATGGCAAGACGGTTTCCATTACTCGGAGAAATCCTAAGGATGCCCTTCATTATGGTAAAGAAGTGAGCTTAAAGATTTACGACCGATTGGAAATTGCCGCGGGCCAAAGCCGATATCAGATTGTGGAACAGCCGGAGTTCGCTCGGAAAAATCTCCTGGGACAAGATCGGCGGGGAGATTTGATGCTGCTGATCAATGGGATGCCTTTGTTTCATATTGAGTTGAAACGGAGCGGGGTTCCCGTATCAGAAGCAGCCAATCAGATTGCGAAATATGCCAAGGAACAGGTTTTTACAGGGCTGTTTTCACTGGTGCAGGTATTCGTGGCCATGAATCCGGAAGAAACGGTCTACTATGCCAATCCGGGTCCAGAGGGAAATTTCAATCCGGATTTTTACTTCCATTGGGCAGATTTCAATAATGAACCAATCAATGACTGGCAGCGTATAGCTTCTGAACTTCTATCCATTCCTATGGCCCATCAGTTGATTGGATTCTATACGGTTGCCGATGACAGCGACGGTATCCTGAAGGTTATGCGAAGCTACCAATACTATGCTTCCACCAAGATTTCCGACCGGGTGGCCAAAAATGACTGGGAAGATGGAAGCCAGCTTGGGGGATATGTGTGGCATACCACCGGTTCCGGGAAGACCATGACTTCTTTCAAGAGTGCCCAGCTGATTGCCAGCTCCAAGGATGCGGACAAGGTCGTGTTCCTTATGGATCGAATTGAATTGGGAACCCAATCTTTGAAGGAATATCGGGGTTTTGCTGATGATGCAGATGACGTGCAGGCAACAGAAGATACTATTGCCCTGCTGACCAAACTGAAAAGCAATGATCCCAAAGATACCCTGATTGTTTCGTCCATCCAAAAGATGAGCAAAATACGGGAAGACGGCATGGCCAAAGGGCGGGAAAAAGATCTGGAAGAAATCCGGGAAAAACGCTTAGTCTTTATCCTGGATGAATGTCACCGGTCCACCTTTGGAGAAATGCTCAGCAATATCAAAACGACCTTCCCTCATGCCCTATTCTTTGGCTTTACAGGCACTCCTGTATTCCAGGAAAACGAAAAGGCACTCAGCACTACGGCAGATGTGTTTGGCAATGAACTGCACCGGTACAGCATTGCAGATGGAATCCGGGACAAGAATGTGCTTGGATTCGATCCAACGATGGTAATGGTTTACCCGGATAAAGCCCTGCGGGAAAAGGTGGGGCTGCAGGAAGCCAAAGCTCAGACCGTGGCGGAAGCCCTGGCAGATCCTGCCAAAAAAGCAATCTATTACCGTTTTGTCCGTCCCAATGAAGTTCCCATGGCAGGACGAGTAGGGAATGATGGAAACTGGATCAAGGGCATTGAAGATTATGTACCAAAAGCCCAATTTGAAACGGACGAGTATCAGAATGCAGTGGTGGACGATATCCTGAAGAACTGGATGACGTTGAGCCAGGGAGGACAATTCCATGCCATTTTTGCCACCAGCAGCATTCCGGAAGCCATCCGGTACTACAAAAAATTCCGAGCCAAAGCACCTCGGCTGAAAGTGACCGGGCTGTTCGATCCTACCATTGACAACAAAGGAGGTCAGCGGTCTTTATCCAAGGAAAATGGGCTCATAGACATGCTGCAGGATTATAACAATCTTTATCAGCAGCAGTTTGATTTGGCAGGATATGATCGGTTTAAAAAGGACGTAGCTGCCCGGTTGTCCCATAAAGCCCCTTATAGAGGATGCAAAAAGGAACAGCAACTGGATCTGCTGATTGTGGTGAACCAGATGCTTACGGGATTTGATTCCAAATGGATCAATACATTATATTTGGATAAGATGCTTACCTATGAGAATTTGATCCAGGCTTTTTCCAGGACCAATCGACTATACAACATCAATGAAAAACCCTTTGGTTCCATTCGGTATTACCGGTATCCTCATACTATGAAACAGAATATTGAAAACGCCATGAAACTGTATTCCGGGGATAAGCCCTGGGGTCTGTTTGCTGACCATTTACCTCAAAATCTACAGCACATGAATGAACGATTCCAGGATATGGCGCAGGTCTTCCGGGAAGCTGGCGTTCCTGATATGGAACGGCTTCCGGAAGACAATACAGTCCGGGGCAAATTTGCCAAGCTGTTCCGGGAATTTTCTACTTATCTGCAGGCGGCACAAATCCAGGGCTTTACCTGGGACACACAGGAATATCCGATTACGGATCTGGATACGGGAGAGAAAACGGGAACCATTTCTGTCATTCCGACCCGGGAACAGTATAAGATACTTCTGGAACGGTACAAAGAACTGCGGAATGAACCTTCAGGTGGAGGTGGCGGTGTGGACCCCACTTTTGCCATCGATCCTTATCTGACGGAACTTTCCACCGGATTGATTGATTCCCAATATCTGAATTCCCGATTTGAAAAGTATCGAAAGATCCTGACCCAGCCAGATGTGGATCCTGCAGAAAAAGAGACGACGCTGGAGCAACTGCACAAGGCTTTTGCGTCCTTGTCTCAGGAAGAACAGAAGTATGCCAATTTGTTCCTCCATGATGTGGAAGCAGGGGACGTTCGTATGGAACCAGACTGCACGTTTATGGATTATATCCATCAGTATGCCAATGCGGAACGAAAACGGCAGGTGGGAAAAGTTACAAAGTATTTTGGGATTCCGGAAGAAGTGGTCTGCCAAATGCTGGATGCTCACGTTAATGAACAAAATTACAATGCCTATGGACGGTTCGATGACGTGAAAAAATACATTGTGAAAGAAGATGCTGCTACCTATATAACGGCACTGGAAGGGAAAAAGGTGCCTCCTTTCAGAGTCAACAATATGGCTGAATCTATTTTGAAGGAATTCTTCCTTTCTGATGGAAAGAAACTGCCGGATGCACCGGATTTGGATAAGTAATCCCCTTCATCAGCATAGGAGTACGAAAGGAGTACACTTATGCAGGAGCGAAAAGGCGGGGAACAGCTGTTTCGAGAATACTATGCCCATTGGGTGACCATGTACAAAGAAGGAGCCGTACGGCCGGTGACTCTGGCGAAATATCAGATGACCCAATCCTGGTTGGAACGGTTACTCCCAGAATTACGGGTGCAGGATTTGACAAGGCTTGCTTATCAACAGCTGATTAATGATTATGCCCAGTACCATGAGCGTCAGACAACCATGGATTTCCATCATCAATTGAAGGGCGCCATTTTGGACGCTGTGGATGAAGGGCTTATCCAACGGGATCCTACCAGGAAAGTTATTATTAAGGGAATGGCTCCGAGAGAGAAGAAAATCAAGTATCTGAATCAGTTTCAACTCCACACACTCCTGAAACATCTGGATTTGGGTGAAAGAGTAAACTGGGACTGGTTCATCCTGCTGGTTGCTAAAACAGGAATGCGATTTTCTGAAGCTTTGGCACTAACGCCAGATGATTTTGACTTTGCCCATCAAACAGTCAGCATCAACAAAACGTGGAATTATAAAGGCAATGGAGGCTTTTTGCCGACTAAGAATCGGTCTTCTATACGCAAGATCCAGATTGACTGGAAGACAGTGATGCAATTTGCTGTATTGACTGATTCTTTGCCAAAGGAAGTGCCTTTCTTCATCCATAAAGGAAAAGTGTATAATTCCACTGTGAACAACATCCTGGAACGGCACTGTAAGAGATTAGAGATTCCAATAATTTCAATCCATGGGTTGCGGCATACTCATGCTTCTTTGCTGCTTTTTGCCGGTGTTTCCATCGCCAGTGTAGCTCGCAGATTGGGGCATGCCAGTATGACGACTACGCAGAAAACATATCTTCATATTATCCAGGAACTGGAAAATCAGGATATTGACCTGGTGATGCGTTCATTGGCTAATTTGTTGTAATATATGGCTGATGAAGGGGATTGACATAAAAGCAACCGGTGCCGGCAGCTTGATTGGATTCCTGCCAATCAGAAAGAATCATGGAGAAAAAATAGATATTTCCGTGTATAATGAATTTATATACGAACCATTAGCTAAAATAATGAAGGTGAGGAATTTTTCATGGGGAATTGGCTTTCTTGGATTTTATGGGTCTTTTGTTTTTTCTTTGCTGTGGGTGCTGTTTTCTGTTATCGTTGGTTCTACCAAATCCGGAAAGCAGGGACTTCCATAGACCAGGTGCTTTCCGTACTGCAGAAGTATTCTCTGGAATCTATCAGGGAAAATTATGGGAATCTGCAGGATGAAATGGCAAAGGCACCCTATGGGGATCTCTGGAAGAAATTGGAACGGACCCTGTTCAAAACCCGCTCTGAAGGGGTTCTGATGACCCAGGATCCGGAAGCCTTTTACAATGACAGAACCTTGCTGGAGAATCTGCCCCTGGACCTGTTCCGGGCTATGCCGGGAATATTCACCGGTCTGGGCTTGTTGGGGACTTTTGCCGGGATTACAGTGGGAATCAGCGGTATCGATCTGGGCAATGTGGAAACCATGAAAAGTGGGATTGAAGTTTTGCTCAGCGGGACAAAGACGGCCTTCCTGACTTCTGTTGTCGGCCTGATTCTGGCGCTTTTCTACAGTCTTTTCGACAACTGGATTTACCGTCCTTACACCCAAAAGCGGGTTGCCTTGATCGATCAGCTCAACGCCCTTTTCCCCTCCAAGAGTCTGGAAGAATTCCTGTCCCATCAGGCAGAGCAGGCGGAAGAACAGACGGATGCCATGCGGGAACTGAATGGGGAACTGGTGGGCCGTCTGGAAGACATGTTTGTGAAACTGAGCCAGAGCATCGATGTAGCTCTGAAAAACAATTTGAAAGAATCCTTCACCCAGAGCCTGGAACCGGTTTTCCAGGATCTGAACCAGTCCATTGATAAACTGGGCACCAGTGCCGGGGATACCCTGTCCAAATCCATCGAACAGGGTGCAGGGGACCAGATCCAGGGACTGGCCGTGACCCTTCAAGATGTTCAGGGGAAAATGGGCAATATGATGGAAGTCTCTGAACGGTTGAATGCGGAAAATGCAGCCCGTCTTCAAAGTTCGGTGGAATTGATGGTGACCAAGCTGAACGAAACCATGGACGCCAATATCCAGAAACAAGCCAGCACCAGCGATGCCAGCCAGGCTGCCATGAAGCAGCTGGTGGAAGAAATGAATGCCAACCTGAAAGCAGCTCTGGACCAGATGGTGGAAGCCGGCCGGACAGCCAACCAGGCACTGCTCCAGACCACGGAAGCCACCCGGGGCACCATCCAGGAAATCACGGATACCATGAGCCGGAGCACCCGGACCCAGAAGGAAGAAATGCTCCAGGTGACGGCCAATATGAAAGATTCTGTACTGGAAGTGCTGAAACAGCTCCAGCACGATATGCAGGAACGGAACCGGACCATGGATGCCTATATGGCCGGGTTAAAGGAAATGCTGGGCCACAACCGGGAAATCATGGCTTCGGCCGGGAAAACGGCGGACAAGTTTGCTTTGGCCAGCACACCTATGCAGAAGGTGGCGGATACCCTGGGCAGTCAGCTGAACCTGGTGGTCAGCGCCAGCAACCAGTTCAACAGCCATGTGGACCAGAATGTCCAGAAGCTGGTCCAGGCCAGCCAGAGCAGCCAGAAAGACCTGGGACTGATCCGGGACTCCATGAGCACCATGCGCAGTGCCTGGGAAAACTATCAGCAGACCTTCCAGGGAGTCAGCCGGGAAATGCGGGAAGCCACCGAAACCTTGGGCCATTCTCTGGAACAGTACAATACCTCCACCAGCAAATGGCTGTCTGAAACCCTCAGTCAGTATGACAAGAGCATCAAAGAGGCTATGAATTCCGTGTCCACCATCAACCAGAGCCTGAGTGATTCCATCCAGGATCTGTCGGACGCCATGGAAAAGAACAGACGGCACTAAGGAGACTTTTGAATGTGGAAGAAAAAGAAGGAACAACGGGCAGAACAGCAGGGGGATGCCTTCACTACCTCGGTCAGTGACCTGATGGCCGGGCTCCTGAGCATCTTTATCCTGGCCCTGTGTTATTTCATGCTGAATTTCCAGACGGTGACCAACAAATACACCGGGAATACGGAACTGCGGAACCAATTGCTGAAGGACGTGGGGAAGGATCTCCAGGCCCAGGGGCTCCAGGTGCGGATCGATACCAAGCAGGGGGTGCTGCGGATTCCGGAAAGTGTGCTGTTTGAATCTGGGGAAGCCAACATCAAGGACCAGGGCCAGGCGGCTGTGGGCAAGCTGAGCCAGTCCCTGCTGAAAACCATGACTCGTCCGGAATACCGGGAAGCCCTGGAAACAGTTTTCATCGAAGGGCATACGGACAACGTACCCATCCACAACGAGTCTTTCCAGTCCAACTGGGAACTTTCCACCCAGCGGGCCATCAATACCTGGAACCTTATGCGGAATGATGTGCCGGAATTCAACTGGCTGGTGAATCCCCGGGGAGAGCCTATCTTCTCCTGCTCCGGCTATGCGGAAACCCGGCCGGTACGGGAAAACGGACTGGATCCCAATTCGGAAGAGGGAAGAGCCGCCAACCGGCGGATCGACATCCGTTTCGTCATGATGCCTCCTCAGGATCCCGGGGAAAAGCCTTCCGGAGGCAGCCATGGATAAATCGCTGCGGAACAGTCTGGAACGGCTGAAATCTTTTAAAATCCGCCTGCCTGAAGTCTGTCTGCATCCCGGAAAGCCGGTGGAACTGGAAAAATGGCTGAAAAAAACCGTATCCGATTCCGGACGGCGGCCGGCCTTGGATCCGGTGACCATGGAAGAAATCTATACCAAGGTGAAAGGACAGGAAAGAGGGAAGAAAGTGCCACTGGACTTGAAACGGGAAGTACCTTTCCTGCCGGTCCTGCTGACTCGGGATAAAAAGGAAAAACCCCGTTTCTATGAAGTCCTGCTCCAGGATATCCTGCAGGTCATCCAAGAGGGGACTCCCCGTTCCGCCCGGCGGAACACTTTCCGGAATCTGGTATTTGCCTACTTCACCGTATACGGACAGCCTTACAAGGGGGAACGGCTGCAGAAATGCATCTCTCTGTTTCTCCAGAAAGATCCTGAACTGCTGCGATCGGTGCTGTATCTCCGGAACCGGAAGCAGCTGCTGAAACCCAACGGACACAAGCTGCTGACCCGGGAAATCCAGAAACAGCGGAGTTTCCATAAGGCGTTGGAAGAATTCAGCTGGCCGGTGAACTTGTGGTACGGGGCTTTTTCCCAGTGGGCTGTCAAGGATTTTTTTCAGCTGGAGGAAGAGAACGACTGGGATGAACTGTTCGGCGTGCTGAAAGAAATTTGTGAGAACAAAGCCTGCGGGAACATGGTCCCTTATGCTGCGGAGAAGATGATTTATCTGACGGACCGGTCCGGTGACGGAAACCGGGAAAAAGAAGTACGGATCCTGCTGTTCCAGGCGCTGGGAGATCCCCGGGATCCGGGAGCCAGCCTGAACTGGGTGGATGTGGAGGAAAGAGCCCGGGAAATTTTCCTGTCCTGGTTGAAAAAGAACGATCTGAACCTATTCTTTACCATTATTTCCAAGACGGTAGGTCGGGTTTCCACATCGGAAAACATGTGGAAATACCGGAAAAACTTTTGGGAAAAGTATCTGGATGCCATGTACTATACCCGGGTGTTCCTGGGGCCCGAAGCAGAATGGATTGCCAGGCGCATGGACCTGGCCAAACAGGGTATGGGTTTTGGACGGTTGAACGGTCAAGGAGATTCTCTGAGGAGTCTGCTGATGTTCAGCATTGGAGATTACGTTTTCATTGAAGCCAGCCACAATGGCAAACTGAGGGTTTGGAAGAGAGGAAAAGAACCTCTGCCTTTTTATCAAGCAAAATATAGTTATAAGGAATTTTATTATGTGGACGTTACACAGGCTTCCAATGTGGAAGCGGATTTTGTCCATTCCAGTTCAGAAACCGGTTCCTGGCAGCGGAAGGTCAATGAATGGGTGCGGAGACACTGTGGAGTACGGCCCAAAGAAAGCACATGGAGGTAAAATATGACCAACTACCACTTTTGGACAGCCCAAGAGAAAGGGTATTTTTATCCCTGTCACCAAACAGAACCTACAGAAGATTGGCCTCTGATCCAGGGACAGTTGGAAATCCTGGCTTCTGAAGGAAAAGTGGAGGAGGGACCGGAAGGATTCCTGCTGCCCCATGCCCGAGCGGTGGAGCTTGATCCGGAAATTTCGGAAATCCTGGAACTGCCGGATTATTTCCCCTATGCAATCACCCTTCGCAGTCATGGCAGCCTGGGCTCCCCGTCTTTTCGGTATGAAGTGGAATACCTGCGCCCGGACGGGACGCCTTTTTATGGCTTGGTAGTACGGGGTTCTTACGTGGAGCTGAGCCGGGAAACCTGTTACCGGTTCAACCGTGACCAATATGATTTGCTGAGCCTGGTGGAAGAAAGCAACCGGGAGAGCCAGAAAATCCAGGATAGAGGGGAAGTCAGTCAGTACAATACCCTTCAGCTGGCCCGGATCAAGGAACGGGCGGAAAAAATCCATGCCACCCTGGACCGGTTCATGGAACGGCAGAAAGTTGTTACGGCGGACAAGCTTTCCGTGCGGCTGGAAAAGAATCCGGATGGTTCTTTTTCCGTACTGCCGGTCCTCTTGCGGAGGGATGGGGATTCCTATACCCGGATCGAAGCAGATTCGCTGGACCAGGGGTTTCGGAGCAATCCCTACAACACACGAAAAATCTATGGGCCGGACAAGACCCAGTATGTTTTCACTCCAGAACAGGCGGAAGGCATTCGTCAAATGCGCCAGTGCCAGCGGCTGTCTCCGGAAGCGGCCCGGCAAGTAGCAGAACATCCCCGGGAGGTTTTCGGTTCTGAAGCCTTTGATTTTGACTTGGGGGTGTATGGGGACAGGGTGGTTTCCATTGGGGAATTCCTGGCTCCGGATCTGCCTTTTTCTCTCAGTTCCGGACGGAACTGGCTGCCTCCGGAAGGAACCGTTGAAGAAGATGGCCGGGAAGGTTCAGCCCATAAGACGGAAACACTTCATCTGGAGGAAAAGGACTATCCGGAATTGTTCCTGCTGGAGGAAAAAGGCTATCCGGAATTGTTCCTGAAGGTCAGCGATGCTCTGGACCGGGGAGAAAAACGGATTGTCCTGGGCAGTCAGGAAGTAGAACTGACACCGGAATTCCTGGACTATGTGGATCAGCTGAAAGCAAAAGCTGCAGAAAAACAAAGGGAACAGGTACAGGGATCCGAAAGTACCGGAGAAAAGAAAAAAGACGCGTCTCTGCAAATCCAGGAAAATTTCCTTTCTCGGGAATATCATTCTCGGAAAGCAAAACGGGAAAAGCAGCTAAACGGGAACCGTCTGGGAAGTTTTCTGGGCAAGGGACTCAAAGCAGGCATCCGTCCCATGCCTCATCAGCAGGTGGGGCTGGAACAGCTGGCTGCCTGCTGGGAGAGTGGCTGTCATGGGGTGCTATTGGCCGACGATATGGGCCTGGGGAAAACCCTGCAGGCCTTTGGATTCCTGGCAGCCCTAAAAAAAGCCTATGGCAGCGGGGACATGGCATCGGTGCTCATTGTGGCACCGGTTTCCTTGCTCCAGAACTGGATGGAAGAATACCGGAAATTTGTGGCAGAGGGCGTATTCGATGGGATTGTGCCCATGTATGGCAGTGAGCTGAAAAAACACTGGGCCCGGAACCCGGACGGAAGCCGCTGTTATTTCCGGCCCCCGGACCCCAATCTGAAGGAAGTCTCCATGCTGGATTTTCAGGACCGGGAACGGCAGATTGATTACAGGCAGAACCATTTGATCCTGACCACCTACGAAACCCTGCGGGAACTGCAGCTTTCTTTCGGCAGAGTGGCCTGGAGCGTTATGATCTTGGATGAAGCCCAGAAAATCAAGAATCCGGCCACCAGGACCTCTGTAGCAGCGCGGGCCATGAACTGCGATTTTGGTCTTGCACTGACCGGGACCCCTGTGGAAAACTCCTGGACGGATCTGTGGACCATTATGGACTTTGTGGAACCGGGCAAGCTGGAATCCCTGAAGGATTTCAACAGCCATTACCAGAGCCAGCTGAAGAACGTGGAAAACGATGGAACCCTGCTGAAAAAGCTGGGGGACCAACTGCGGAAGAATCTGGATCCCTGTTTCATCCGGCGGCTGAAGGAAGATGTAAATCTGGGGCTTCCTGCCAAAGAAATCCTTCGGTTCAAGGATCCCATGCCGGAAGAACAGCGAAAAATGTATGGGGAAGTGGTCCGGGCGGCACGGCAGGAAAATCAGCCGGAAGAAAATTCCATGACCATGCTTCAGGCCATTGCCAGGCTGCGGGATATTTCCTTGTATCCTTTCCTTGGCCGGGAGAAGGCAAAGAACTATCCTCTCAGCAATCCAGATCTTTTCTTTGGATCGTCCGCCCGGCTGATGCGGACCCGAAAAATCCTGGATGAGGTGCGGGCCAAAGGGGAAAAAGCCCTGATTTTTGTGGAAAGCAGGAAACTGCAGCTGCTGCTCAGGACTTTTCTGGAAAAGGCCTATGGAGTTCAAGTACAGCCTCCCATCAACGGGACTACACAGGCTGTGGCCAGACAGAAAATGGTGGACCAGTTCAATGGGGCTCCAGGGTTCCAGGTGCTGCTGCTGTCCCCGGAAGCAGCCGGGGTAGGGCTGAACATTACCGGAGCCAACCATGTGATCCATCTCAGCCGTTGTTGGAATCCAGCCAAAGAAGACCAGGCCACGGACCGGGCCTACCGGATCGGACAGAAAAAGGCTGTGACCGTATATTTGCCCATGGCTGTGGATACGGATTTCCCGGAAGAGGCATCTTTCGATCTGAATCTGGATGACCTGCTGCAGTACAAGCGGGATTTGAGCCGGAGCGCCCTGTATCCCACGGAAGCCAGTGAAGAAAATGCCATGGCCATCCTGAAGCGGATCGAAAAGGCTGCAGGGTGAAAAGCAACAGAGAAGGTAAAGTACGGCCGTAACAAAGGCCGTAACGAAGGCATCCAGCAGGAACGCAACAGCAACATCCTCGGCATGCTGCGGGAAAAGATCCCCATGGAGACCATTGCCCGCATCACGAAAGTATCGGTGGAGCAGATCCGGGAACTGGGTAAATTGAATGGGGTATTATAAGAAAAGGAACTGTCCCGGGTGGGGCAGGTCCTTTTTGATGGTGCAGAATCCCTTTTTTAATTTCTAATCAATAATAATTCTCTATTGCTAAAATTCAGAATTGATAGTATAATGATTCCAGGAAACAAAAGACCATATCATAAAGGAGGGCATAGTATGAAGACGGTTGTATTGGTAAAACAGGTACCGGCGGTTTCTGACATTGAAATCAGCCCGGCTGATCATAACCTGGTGCGGGTGGGGGCTCCCTCGCAGCTGAACCCTGTGGACGTCCATGCCATTGAGGCGGCTCTGGCTGTCAAGGACCAGGTCGGCGGTGAAGTGGTCCTGATCACCATGGGCACCGCCCTGGCCGGGGAAATCCTCCGGGAAGGCATCGCCATGGGGGCTGACCGGGGCATCCTGGCTTCGGACGAACGGATGGCAGGGTCGGACACCCTGGCTACGGGACGGATCCTGGCGGCAGCCATTGCCAAACTGGGGGACGTGGATCTGGTATTTACGGGCAAGCGTTCCAGCGACGGCGATACCGGCCAAATCCCGCCGGCCATTGCCCAGCTGTTGCATATGAACCTGCTTTCCTATGCCGATGAAGTGGACCTGAACGACAATGTGCTCACCGGTGTACGGGACAACCGTGGGGGCAGGGAAACCCTGAATGTGCCGCTGCCGGCGGTGGTTTCTGTTACAGAAAAATGCAATACGCCCCGGGCTCCCAAAATCAAGGGAAAGATGGCTGCCAAGAAGGCTGTCTTCGATGTGTGGCGCCTGGAAGACCTGGGGCTGGCCCCTGAAAAGGCGGGCAAAGCCGGGTCGGCCACGAAGGTCACAGAGCTGTTTCCGCCGGAACCGGCACCGGTGGGGCAGAAAATCACAGGCGGCACCGCAGTGGAAATGGCCGCCAACCTGGTGCGTGAACTGCGCGCCCGGAATCTGGTATAAGGAGGGACACAACCATGGACTGGAATAAAGGAATCGGCGTATATCTGGAACAGCGGGAAAATGGCTTGAGCCCTCTGACCATTGAACTGCTGGGCAAGGCCCGGCAGCTGGCGGATGGGAAGGGATTGCCCGTGATCGGGTTCCTGCTGACCGCAGACGGGGCGGCACCCGCCAGGGAAGCCATTGCTTACGGGGCCGACGGGGTGGCTCTGGTGGAAGACAGCCGGCTGGCAGCTTTTGACGGGGCCCTGTACACCCGGGCCCTGGCCCAGGCCGTAGGGCAGCTGCAGCCCGGAGCGCTCCTGATCGGCGGCTCTCCGGAAGGCCGGGAAGTGGGCGGCCGGCTTTCGGCACAGATGGAAGTGGGACTGGTAGCCGACAGCATCGATGTGCGGTACGAAGGGGAGGACGATACCCTGACCTGGATCCGCCCGGCCTATACGGGCAAGCTGTTCGTGAAGATCCAGACCACCACCCGGCCCCAGCTGGCCACCATCAGCGACAAGATCTTCCACGGAACCCCGGCGGATCCCGGTCGGCAGGGAGAAGTGAAGAAGCTCACCGTGGACCTGGGGGATGCATCTCCCCTGGTGAAGGTGGCCGGGTTCGTGCCCCTGGCCAAAGTGGAAGGGAACCTGGATCTGATGACTGCGGACATTGTGGTCGGTGCCGGCCGGGGCGTGGCCAACCAGGAAGGCATGGAGGAAGTCCGGGCCTTCGCCAAACGGATCGGAGCCGGGTTCGGGGTTTCCAAACCTCTGGTGGACGCCGGCTGGGCCCCCTACGACTGGCAGGTGGGGGTTACCGGCAAAAAAATCGCTCCCAGAGTCTACCTCGCCCTGGGCATCTCCGGTGCCATCCAGCACAAACTGGGCATCCAGGATGTGGAATGCATCGTGGCCGTGAACAAAGACCCGGATGCCCCCATTTTCCAGTTCGCCCATTACGGACTGGTTGGGGATCTGTTCGACGTGATGCCGGAACTGGAAAAGCTGCTGAAGAAGAACTGAAAAACGGGGCTGCGGCCCCGTTCTTTTTTTTGCCGAATGAAGGAAAATGGAAAAAAATTGTGACAAGAGCAATGGATCAGAGAATGAAATTGGCATTTTCCGTTGTCATGGGATACAATGGAGGCCAGCTGACGCTGGCATGAATCAGTAGAGACGTGTAAGGGCGGATTGGTGATCCGCCCACCAGGTTATAATCAATCGTAGAATTTCAGAGGAGAGATAAAATGTTGGAAGAACAGATTAAAAAAGCCAATGCCTGTGTGGATGCCCATAAGGAAGAACTGTGGAACATGAGCGATGCCATTTTCGACCATCCGGAACTGGGACCCCATGAAGTGTTTGCCAGCAAGCTGCTGACCGATTACCTGGAAGCCCACGGGTTCACGGTGACGAGAGGCATCGGCAGCCTGCCTACGGCCTTCAAAGCAGTGTGGAAGAACGGGGAAGGGGGACCCAACCTGGGTCTTCTGTGCGAATATGATGCCCTGCCCGGCATGGGCCATGGCTGTGGCCATCAGATGCAGGGCCCCGGTGTATTGGGGGCGGCGGTGGCCATCCAGCAGGCGGCCGGGGACAGGCCTTTTACCCTGACGGTGTATGGCACCCCCGGGGAGGAGAACATCTGCGGCAAATACATCATGATCGAAGAAGGGTGCACCTTTGAGGAACTGGATGTAGCACTGATGATGCACGGGGGCCCGGCCACCCAGACGGACATCAAATGCCTGGCCAATGCGGAATACCAGCTGACCTACCATGGCAAAGCCGCCCATGCGGCCCTGAAACCGGAGGCCGGCCGGAGCAGTCTGGATGCCATGTGCCTGGCCTTCCACGGCATGGAATGCCTGCGGGAACACGTGACGGATGATGTACGGCTGCACTACAACATTACGGAAACCGGCGGTACGGCTGCCAATGTGGTGCCCAGCCTGACCAGCGCCCAGGTGATGGTGCGGGCCAATACGGTGAAGGCCGTCCATGAGCTGATGGCCCGGCTGGAAAAAATCTTCAATGGCGCGGCCATGATGACGGAGACCACCGCAGAGATCGAACTGGGCAAGGTGCTGGACAACAAGATCCCCAACCTGCACCTGAATGACCTGCTGATGAAACATGCGCAGGCCCTCCATGCGCCCAACTGCCAGCCGCCCCGGCAAAAGACCGGTTCCACGGACTTTGCCAATGTGATGCACCGGGTGCCCGGCAGCTGCATCCGGGTGGCTTTTGTGCCCGACGGCACCAGCTCCCATTCGCCGGAATTCATTGCGGCCGGCAAGAGCAGAGAGGCCCATGAGGCAGTGGTGTTCGGAGCCAAGATCCTGGCCGATACCCTGCTGGAACTGGCGGAATGCCCGGAGGAACTGAAAGCCATCAAAGAGGAATTCAGGGATCGGCTGGCCGCGGAGGAAAAGGAACAGTAAGAAGGGTTCCGGTTACACCCTCCGCCCGGCGTAGGGGTACAGGAACAGCTTTTCGCCTTTCTGGTGGAAGCCGAAGCCGATGTTGTTGCCGGAATCCAGGCTGGGGCCGTCGTTTTCTGCCTGTTCCAGGGTGAACCCCCATTTTTCCAGGCTGCGTCTGAACCAGGGCAGGGAGAAGTTGTGGGGACTGGCCTTGGGGTAGGTGGCCAGCAGGGTTTCCATGGATTTTCGGCCTCCGTCGAAGTAGAAGTAGGTGCCCAGGATCCGGGCGTTCTTCCGGAGAAGGGGAAGCAGTTCTTCGTAGAAAAAGGTGGGCCGGTAGAAGTTGTGCTCGTTGGCGGCGAAGAAGTCGATGTTGAGGTCCACGCAGCCTGGCACCAGGGGCAGCTGCAGGGTGCTGTCGGCGATGTACAGGACGTCGAGGGGATGGCCCTCCTGTTCCATGAGCTTTTTGTACATGGAGAGAGTCTCCGGGTACTTGTCCACGATGATGTACTGCCCGTTTTCGGGGAAGTGGCTCTGCTGGGTGTACAGGAAGAACCAGGCGTTCACATAGGTTTCCAGTACCACGCTGCCGGAAAGGTCCATCCCGTCCAGCTGCCGGTTCATGAAGTTGCAGGCCTGCTGGAACAGGCTGATCATGCCGGCTGGCAGGTCCTTGTACATGAGCCGGTGTACGTCGGGGGTATCGTCGTTGTCGGTGTAGCGGTTTTCGGTCATCAGGATGCCGTCGTGGATGTGGGCCTGATAGCCGCAGGGACAAGCCAGCTGGGCCTGGTAGATGTACCGGGTGTCCATGGCCACCTGGGAAAGGGCCAGGGCTTTGTGGCAGCGGGGACAGGCGAGCAGCCCCAGCATGGACAGGGGCACGCCCACTTTCCGGGCGGGGCCTTTCTGCCGGGCGGTCAGTTCCCGGATCTTCTGGTTCAGGCCTTCCACCTGGTCATGGAGTTTGGCCAGTTCCTGCTGGCATTTCTCTTTCTGATGCTGGTACAGCTGCAGCAGTTCTTCCCGGATGTCGTCGTTTTCTCCGTCGGTGATCCGGTACAGGGACAGGATGTGGTGGATCTCTGCCAGGGTGAAGCCCAGCTGCTGCAGGGCCAGGATGGTATCCAGGTCGTGGAGGGTGGCCGGGTCGAAAATGTACTGTTTGCCGGATTTGGGGGGCACCAGCAGCCCATAGTTGATGTAGTAATAGAGATGATCCCGGGAGATCCCGTATTTTTTGCCTACCTGTCCGATTTTCATGATGGTTTCCTTTCTGGTGATATTGTGGGTAATTCGCAAGGTTGGTGTAAAAACCTATCCACCATTGCGCTGATGCGCAACGGTCCCCCTTCCCTTCCAGGGAAGGACAAAGCGTTGTGTCCCCCGCGACGGAGACGAGAAGGAGTCTCCCAGTCCTGTGGAAAAGGGGGAAAGCGTTGTGTCCCCCTGAAAGGGGGAAAGGGCCCGCTTGCGGGTAGGGGGTTAGTACACCCAATGTAAATTTAGAAACGGTGTTTGAACCTATCCAGCAGAATGGTAGTAAAGAGTCGTACGGTCGGTGTAAAAACCTATCCACCATTGCGCTGATGCGCAACGGTCCCCTTCTCTTTCAGGGAAGGACAAAAGATTTGTGTCCCCCGCGACGGAGACGACGAGGAGGAGTCTCCCAGTCCTGTGGAAAAGGGGAAAAGCGTTGTGTCCCCCTGAAAGGGGGAAAGGACCCGCTTCAGCGGGTAGGGGGTTAGCACACCGGACAACCGGCAGCAGACGGTGTTACTCGCAGGGCCGGTGTAAGAACCTATCCACCATTGCGCTGATGCGCAACGGTCCCCCTTCCCTTTCAGGGAAGGACAAAGATTTGTGTCCCCTTGAAAGGGGGAAAGGGCCCGCTTGCGGGTAGGGGGTTAGCACACCCAATGTAAAATTAGAAACGGTGTTTGAACCTATCCAGCAGAATGGTAGTAAAGAGTCGTACGGTCGGTGTAAGAACCTATCCACCATTGCGCTGATGCGCAACGGTCCCCCTTCCCTTTCAGGGAAGGACAAAAGACGCCCTTTCCCCCGGAACCAGGCTGTTCCTGTTCGTCACAGCCGTCGCGGGAAGGACAAAAGACGCGGGAAGGACAAAGACTTGTGTCCGGATGCTTTATTATACCCTAAAAGTTTGAGTCTGCTCAACATTTTTTGCACTTTACCCCAGAAAAGTGGGGTTGACGTGGAGTGTACTGGAACGGATATACTCTAGCCATGATCTGAAAACACCCCTGGAAACAGGATTTGGGGGTTGGCCCTTGCGTTTGGGCGCCAGTCCTTTATAATGGAAGAGGAGAAGGGAGACATACCAATGAAATACATCAAAGAAGGCAAGGAACGGACGAAGGAAGACCGGCGGGAGCTGCGCAACACGGTATCCGCCATCATCGAGGATGTGGTGAACGAGGGGGATGCTGCCCTGAAGAAATACAGCGAGAAATTCGACGGCTATGTGCGGGATGCGTTCCGCGTAAGCAAGGAAGAAATCGAAGCGGCCTACAAGGAAGTGCCGGCCCAGGACATCGAAGATATGAAGGCGGCCCTGCACAATTTGCGGGCGTTCGCCGAAGCCCAGCGGGCCACCATCAAGGAACTGCCGGATTTTGAACCCATGCCGGGGATCCACCTGGGACACCGGGTACTGCCGGTCCAGTCCTGCCTGTGCTACGTGCCGGGAGGTCGGTTCCCTCTGTATTCTTCGGCCATGATGCTGATCACGCCGGCCAAGGTGGCAGGGGTGAAACGGATTGCAGCGGCTTCTCCGGTGGCTCACGGCACCGGGCACATCAACGCCCACACCCTGGTGGCCATGGACCTGGCCGGGGCCGATGAAATCTACGCCATCGGCGGGGTACAGGCCATTGCGGCCTTTGCCTACGGCACGGAAACCATTCAACCTGTGGATATGATCGTAGGACCTGGCAACCAGTTCGTGGCAGAAGCCAAACGGCAGTGCTACGGCCAGGTGGGCATCGATTTCGTGGCTGGCCCCAGCGAGGTGCTGGTGATCTGCGACGACCAGGCCGATCCCAAGGTACTGGCTGCGGACCTTTTGGCCCAGGCGGAACACGATCCCAATGCCAAGGCCATTTTGCTGACCACCAGTGAACGGGTGGCGAACGACACCATCAAGGCGGTGGAAGAGGAACTCTCCTGGCTGCCCACGGCGAAGATCGCCCGCCAGAGCTGGGATACCTTCGGGGAAGTGGTGCTGCTGGACAACCTGGACGAAGCCATCGACAAGGCCAACAGCTATGCGCCGGAACATCTGGAAGTGAACCTGAAGGATGCGGATGGGGTCATCGAAAAGCTCCACAACTATGGCTCCCTGTTCATCGGCGGCAACACGGCGGAAGTGTTCGGGGATTATGCCTCCGGCACCAACCACACCCTGCCCACGGTGAAGGCGGCCCGGTACACCGGTGGTGTGTATGTGGGCACGTTCCTGAAGACCTGCACCCACCAGAGCATGACGGCGGAAGCCAGCCGGAAGATTGCTCCGCTGGTGAACCGGATGGCCAAAGGCGAAGGCCTGGAAGGGCATGCGTACGCCGCCAAGTGCCGGTTCTAATTAAAAAAAAGGTGTGAAAAAATGCTTTTTCACACCCCGTCACTAGTCACTAGCCGATGGAAGCCAGCTCACGCTGGCGAATTTAAGGAGCTGTGAAGTATTATTTCACAGCTCCTTTTTCTGTGTTCAAAACGGTTACATTTGTGCTATAATAAGAATCACCGAGTTAAGAGGTATGAATTTTTCTGGAGGCGATCCTTATGAAACCGGATTATAAAAACTGGCTGCCGAAGACGGTACTGCACAAAGGCATCGAACGGACGGCCATTCCCTTGATTCTGCTCCTGGTGTTCGGGGTGTTCGGACTGGGAGGCATCCTGCCCACGCCCATCCGGCTGGTGATGATCTTCGTGTTTTCCATGGCCACCTTCTGGTATGGGTATAAAACCTGGCAGTGGTACGGGGCCTACCAGTATTTCGATCTGAACAACCCTCGCAGCATTGCCTGGAAGGTGCTCAGCGGGGTGGCTTCCAAAGTGGACCTGCCGCCCAAGGCCCATGTGCTGGATATCGGCACGGGCAGCGGGGCACTGGCCCTGGCCATTGCCAAACGGCATCCGGATGCCATGATCATCGGCACGGATCCCTGGGACCAGAAGGTGACCCCGGGCGTGGACCAGAAGCTGTGCCAGGCCAATGCGAAGGCAGAAGGCGTGAAGCATGCGGTGTTCATGTACGGCATGGCCCAGAAGGTGGAGTTCCCGGATGAGACGTTCGACGCCGTGGTGAGCAACTACGTGTACCATCATGTGCAGGGCATGGACCGGGTGGATGCCATCCTGGAGGCCCTGCGGACCCTGAAGAAGGGCGGGGTGTTCGTGATCCATGACATCATGACCAGAGGATTCTACGGAGATAAGGACATTTTGCTGAAACGGGTGCTGGAAAGCGGCGTCCAGGAGGCAGAACTGGTGCCCACGGACCAGGGCCTGTTCCTGACTCCGGAAGAGGCAGAAAAGAGCCTGCTGAAGGGCTCCTGCCTGCTGGTGGGGCGGAAGTAAAAATGTAATAAACTTGACAAAGTTTTATTTATCGGTTATAGTATAACCATCAAATGAATCGTGTCCGGTAGGCAAGGCTCCTACAGGGATATGGACTGCTGCCGCAACAGGATGGAGACATCCCGCGTAGGTCTGAACAGGCTGCGTCAAACAAGAAGGCGCCGCATAATGCAGTTTCACCGCCCTGTAGAGTTGAAGCTCGTACGGTGGCAATGGACCTGCTCCATTGAAGAAAATCAAATTTTTCGCCGTTCGGGTTACCCGGACGGCGTTTTCTTTTGTCGATTTCAGGTCCAAGAAAGGTGGTGGAAAGGCATGGACAGTGCCAGCGGAAGCGGTCGATCGCACAGGCCGGGGTACGGAAACGTAGGCGGAATCCGTCCTGCCTTTCCGGTTCCGGGCTTAAATTGACAGCTTCCTAAAGAGGGGATAGCGCCCCGCAATTCTTTAGGAGGAACAACATGAAAAAAGAAAATAAGGTACTGAAACTCCAGTCGGCTTCCCAGGAAACCCAGAACTTCCTGAAACAGGTGGCCGGCCTGGAAAAGAGCGAACTGCTCCGGAAACTGGGCTCCACGGAAAGGGGCCTGACGCCGGATCAGATCGAAAAGAACCGGGATGCCTACGGTGCCAACAAGGTGACCCGGGAAAAGAAAAAGACCCTGCCCCAGCGTCTGGCAGAGGCCTTCATCAACCCCTTCACGGTGATCTTGTTCGTGCTGGCCGGGGTTTCCACGGTGACAGATATCATCCTGCCCTGGCGGGCGGGGGACTGGGCGAACTTCAACCCGGTGACCGTGTGCATCATCCTGACATTGCTGTTGATCTCCGGCTGCCTGCGGTTCATCCAGGAAGCCCGCAGCGGCGATGCGGCGGAGAAGCTGCTGGAACTGATCACCACCACCTGTACGGTGATCCGGGAGGGCAAACGCCGGGAAGTGCCGCTGGAAGATGTGGTAGTGGGAGACCTGGTGTTCCTGTCCACCGGTGATATGGTGCCGGCGGATCTGCGGATTTTGGAGGCCAGGGACCTGTTCGTGAGCCAGTCTTCCCTGACCGGGGAAAGTGCTCCCCAGGAAAAGGTGCCGGCAGCGGTGCAGAACAGCGAAAGCAAAGCCGTGACGGAACTGGACAACCTGGCCTTCATGGGGACCAACGTGATCTCCGGTTCGGCCACAGGGGTGGTGCTGCGGACCGGTGATAGGACCCTGTTCGGCAGCCTGGCCAGTTCCATGGCCCAGGAGGCCCCGGAAACCAACTTCACCAAAGGCGTGAACTCTGTATCCTGGGTGCTGATCCGGTTCATGATGGCCATGGTGCCCATCGTGTTCGTTGTGAACGGCATGACCAAGGGGGACTGGGTGTCCGCCTTCCTGTTCGCCATTTCCGTGGCCGTGGGCCTGACACCGGAAATGCTGCCCATGATCGTGACCACCTGCCTGGCCAAGGGCGCCGTTTCCATGTCGGAAAAGAAGACCGTGGTGAAGAACCTGAACTCCATCCAGAGCTTCGGGGCCATGGATGTACTGTGCACGGACAAGACCGGGACCCTGACCCAGGACAAGGTGGTGCTGGAATACCATCTGGACGCCCAGGGCCAGTCCAGCCAGCGGGTACTGCGGTATGCCTACCTGAACAGCTACTTCCAGACCGGGTACAAGAACTTCATGGACCGGGCCATCATCAAAAAGACGGAAGAGGAAGAAAATGCGGATCCCCGGCTGGTGGATCTGTCGGAGAACTACAAGAAGGTGGACGAGATCCCCTTTGATTTCGCCCGCCGGAGACTGTCGGTGGTGGTCACCGATCCCAGGGGCCGGACCCAGATGATTACCAAGGGGGCTGTGGAAGAAATGCTGCAGGTGTGCAGCCATGTGGAGGAAAACCATGAACCCCTGCCCCTGACCGACGCCCTGCGGAAAAAGATCTGCAGCGTGGCAGACCATTTGAACGAAGAGGGGATGCGGGTGATCGCCCTGGCCCGGAAAATCAACCCCTCCCCGGTAGGGGCCTTCGGGGTAAAAGATGAGAACGGCATGGTGCTCCTGGGCTATCTGGCTTTCCTGGATCCGCCCAAGGACAGCGCCGCTGAGGCCATTGCGGCCCTGAAGGACCACGGGGTCACCACCAAGGTGCTCACCGGGGACAACGAAAAGACCACCCGGTGCATCTGCCGCCAGGTGGGGCTGCCCGTGGAGCACATCCTGCTGGGCAGCGACCTGGACAATATGGATGAGAAGACACTGGAAGGGGAAGTGGAACGGACCACGGTGTTCGCCAAGCTGTCCCCGGACCAGAAAGCCCGGGTGGTGGAGGCGCTGCAGGCCAAAGGCCATACGGTGGGCTTCATGGGTGACGGTATCAACGACGCGCCGGCACTGAAGAACGCGGACATCGGCATTTCGGTGGACAGCGCCGTGGATATTGCCAAGGAAAGTGCCGACATCATCCTGCTGGAAAAGAGCCTGATGGTGCTGGAACAGGGCATTGTGGAAGGACGCAAGACCTACGCCAACATGATCAAATACATCAAGATGACGGCCAGCTCCAACTTCGGGAACATGTTCTCGGTGCTGGCGGCCAGTGCCCTGCTGCCGTTTTTGCCCATGAGCAGCCTGCAGCTGATCATTTTGAACCTGCTGTACGAAATCTCCTGCATCGCCATCCCCTGGGACAATGTGGATGAGGAATACCTGAAGGTGCCCCGGAACTGGGATGCCGGCAGCATCGGCAGCTTCATGCTGTGGCTGGGCCCCACCAGCTCGGTGTTCGACTGGATCACCTATCTGGTGCTGTATTTCGTGATCTGTCCCCAGTTCATCAGCGGCGGCCTGACCTTCAACCACATCCCGGCGGGGACGAAGATCGCAGCCGGGGCCTTTGCCGGGATGGATATGCGGCAGGCCTATACGGCCCTGTTCCAGGCCGGGTGGTTCGTGGAATCCATGTGGACCCAGACCCTGGTCATCCATATGATCCGGACCCCCAAGATCCCGTTCATCCAGAGCCATGCGTCGGCCACCCTGACCATGCTCACCACCAGCGGGATTGCCCTTTGTACCCTGCTGCCCTTTACCGGGAGCCTGGGCAGGGACCTGGGATTTCTGCCGCTGCCGGGGGTGTATTTCGGATTCCTGGCCCTGGTGGTACTGGCCTATATGCTGCTGGCCACCAGCATCAAAAAAGCGTATATCCGCCATTATGGAAGTTTGCTGTAAGATGGATTTCATTTTTTGGGAAAGGAGGAACGCGCCATGCTGGACTTGATGATGAATCTGGAACCCCTGTTTTGGATCGGCATGGGAGCCATTGTGCTGGTGGTCTGCCTGATGCAGGTGGTCTGCTGGACCAGGGCTCCGAAAGCGCAGCGCCATGTGTGACCGACGATGCGTTGTGGAAAGGGAAGAGGGTCCCGCTGGCGCGGGATCCTTTTTTTGTGTGTAGCAGTCACTAGTCTGCAGTCACTAGTCACTAGCCGAAGGAGGAAATTCACCTGTGGGCTCATTTCCAGGAATGGATAGAAAACCCTATTCTAATCTTTGAACTTTTTCTGTCATTCCTTTCCACTGCTTCTGAATCATAGTATAATGAAGGAAAATTGTATCCTTAGGGGAGGACTATGATGGAAACCTTAGACCAGTTGGCCTTGCTGATGATCGAATATGACAAGGGGGATGCAAGACGCATCCATCATTTCTTGAAGGTCCATGCCTTTGCCCGGCTCATCGGGGTGGCAGAGGGCCTTTCCGGCCGGGAGCTGTTCAACCTGGAGGCAGCCGCCTATCTCCATGATATCGGCATCCACAAAGGGGAAGCGCTGAACCATGGGACCTGCACCGGCAAGATGCAGGAGGAACTGGGGCCGGAGGAAGCCAAACCCCTGCTGGATCAGCTGGGGATCACCGGGGCTGACCAGGACCGGATCCTGTGGCTCATTGCCCATCACCATACCTATGCCAGCATCGACGGGCTGGATGCCCAGATCCTGGCAGAGGCGGACATGCTGGTGAACCCCTACGAACACGGGGACAGCCGGGAGAGCAACCAGCATCTGTACGAGATGCTGTACAAGACAAAGACAGGAAAGCAACTGTTTGAGGAGCTGTATTTCGAGGACTACAAGGGGACCCGCTGAACAGGGAGAAAATGGACGATTGTCCTGTTCTTGTCGCTTGTCCGGTGTGGGAACCCCCTGCCCGCTGAAGCGGGTCCTTTCCCCCTTTTCCACAGGACTAGGAGACTCCTTCTCGTCGTCTCCGTCGCGGGGGACACAAGTCTTTGTCCTTCCCTGAAAGGGAAGGGGGACCAGCCGCATGGCTGGTGGATGGGTTTTTATACCGACCGAACGGGTAACACCGTCTGCTGCCGGTTGTCCGGTGTGGGAACCCCCTACCCGCAAGCGGGTCCTTTCCCCCTTTCAGGGGGACACAGATTTTTGTCCTTCCCTGAAAGGGAAGGGGAACCAGCCCTATGGCTGGTGGATAGGTTTTTACACCGACCAGACGAATACCACCGTCTGTAAAAGTTTGGCAGTTGTAGGCCCCCTGCCCACAAGGGGGCCTTATCAGTACCTTGATTTTCAAAGGAGATCGAAGCATCTATGGAACCGAACCAAAATCCGTCCTGGCAGGGCGGGAACAATCCGTATCTTGATGGGAACGGGCAGCCGGACCCGGATCCGTATGGCCAGCAGCCTCCTTATGATCAGCAGCCTCCTTATGATCAGCAGCCGGACCCGGGGCAGGATCCTTACGGCCAGCAGCCTGCCGAGCCGCAGGACGGCCGGGGAGGGACTGGCTGGCGGCCGGGTATGCCCCATATGGGTATGCCTTCCCTGCCTTCTTTTTCCCGTGACCAGAAGGAGCGGGAGAAGGCGGAAGCCCGGCGCAAAAAGAAAAAGAAGCACCTGGTGATCGGGGGCATCCTGGTGGCCCTGCTGGCCGGGGCGCTGGGCTGGTACGAGCTGTACTACATCCGCACCCCCCAGTATGCCGTGAAGCTGATCCAGCAGAGCGTGAACAAGCATGATATTCTGACCTTCCAGGAACACACGGATCTGCCCAAAGTGGTGAAAAAGGGCTACAAAGATGTGCGCCAGGCCCAGTGGGAGGCCGGCACCATCCCGGAATACACGGAACAGGATGAGGACGAGTACGAGAAGCATACCCAGGAGCTGATCCACAACGGGGTGCTGACTGGTGACTGGACCGATTCCTACCGAAAAACGGAGCCGGACAGGGCCCTGCTGGTGGACTGGACGGCCTTGAAGGTGAAGGACATCAAGCCGGGAGCCAACTATGGCCAGGATGCCCTGGTGAACCTGGACCTGGAGAACCCTTCGGTGGGAACGGACCAGCTGGTGCTGCACATGAGCAAGAATGAGAAGGGGAACTGGCAGCTGGTGGAAATCACCAACCTGAAGGCTTACTATGGCAAGATCCTGGCCAAAAACGGCAAGAAGGTGGACCCTGCCACGGCAGCTGGCGCCAAAGGTCTCGCCAAAACGGTGGTGGACAAGGCCGCCGGCAGCCTGGAGGATACCCCCCTGGCCCCGGTGGTGGACGTGATCCGGGACAAAGTGGACCAGGCCATCGACAGCACCGATACGGGTGAAGACAGCCAGACGACTTCCCAGGCCGGCAGCACGGGCCGGAAAACCGTCCAGAAGGGGAGCACCCTGCCTCCGGCGGTCCGGGTGCCGGGCAGCAGTGCCGATACCCTGCTCCAGCAGCGGGAAGCCCTGCAGAAGGCGCTGAACACGCCGGTGGTGGGCAAGGTGGTGAGTGTGCTGGTGGATCACCAGGATGAGATCATCGCCAAACTGAACGAGCTGGGCCAGGCGGCCGCCAATGGCCAGGTGGATCCCCAGCAGCTGGCAAAATACCAGGACCAGCTGCAGCATATCGGAAAGGTGCTGGATCTGTTCAGCAAGTTCTTCTAAAAAAGGCGCTGTGAAAAAATCATTCACAGCGCCTTAAATTTGCCAGCGTAAGCTGGCTTCCATCGGCTAGAGACTAGAGACTAGTGACAAAAACGAGTGCCGTTTTTGCGGCACTCGTTTTTCTTATTTCAGTTTTTCCAGCATCCCCGGGAAGGGGGCCAGGACCCTGGGGAGGATACCGTTCATGCAGGCGATGGCGATGCCATAGTTGGTCATGGGTACGTGCTGGCTGCGGGCGGACTGCTGGCGGTAGGCCACTTCCTGGGCGTTCAGCATGCAGGCCCCGCAGTGGACCACCAGTTTGAAGGGCGTCAGGTCATCGGGGAATCCCTTGCCGCTGCTGGTGCTGAACGCAGGCTGGGCCCCGGAGAACTTCCGGATCCAGTTGGGCAGCTTCACCGTGCCGATGTCGTTGCACTGCCGGTGATGGGTACAGCCCTCGGAAATCAGCACCCTGTCCCCATCCTTCAGCTTCTTCAGCTGGGCGGCCCCTTCCAGGTAGGACTCCAGCTGGCCCTTGTACCGGGCGAACAGGATGGAGAAACTGGTCAGCCGGATTTCAGGCGGCACCATCTGGTTCACCGTGTGGAACGCCTGGCTGTCGGTGACCACCAGGCTGATCTTCGTGCCCAGCAGGTCGATGATGGAGGGCAGTTCCTGGGGCTGGACCACAATAGCCTTGTGGTGGAAGTCCAGCAGTTCCCGGATCACCTGCTGCTGGGGCAGGATCAGTCGCCCTTTGGGGGCGCTTTCGTCGCAGGGCACCACCAGCACCACCAGGTCGCCGGGCTGCAGCAGGTCGTTCAGGATGGGCTTCTGGATTTCCTTGCCCAGGGCTTTGCTGAGCCGTTCTTTCAGTTCCCAGATATGGGTGTTCTCCGTGGCACTGACCACCATGGCATGGTCTTCCACCTCTTTGGGGGGCAGAAAGCCGGGGACCAGATCCCCTTTGTTGAATACCACCAGATAGGGGATCTTCCGGCTGCGGATCTCGGCCAGGAGTTTTTCGTCGAAGGGGGAAAGGCCCACCCGGGCGTCCACTACCAGCAGGGCGATATCCGTGCTGCGCAGGACCAGACGGGCTTTTTCGATGCGGCTCTGGCCCAGGTCGCTGTCATCGTCCATCCCCGGGGTGTCGGTGAGCAGGACGGGGCCCAGGGGCAGGATTTCCATGGCTTTGGACACCGGGTCGGTTGTGGTGCCTTTGTAGTCGGAGACAATGGCCAGATCCTGGCCGGTGATGGCGTTGATCAGGGACGATTTGCCGGCATTGCGGCAGCCAAACAGGCCGATGTGGACCCGTTCGCTGGAAGGGGTGGAGTTCAAAGAAGCAGGCATGGAAGGTTCCTCCTTACAAAAGAATTGCCGAACGATCAGCAATGCAGAATTATTATTGTTTGTTGTCATTATCATACAATAGAAAAGCCGGGTGTGCAAGAGGGGAAGGGGGGACACAATCGTCCCGGTCTTCTCCCGAAATCTCCCCTCTTGATTTTTCAGACAGTTTCCATGTATACTAATAAACGTTTGTAGGTTCCTACATAATTATATGCAATCACAGATCAAAGAAGTTGCGTTTAGATTGTACCAAGGGATGTGATAGGGTTATGGAAGAAATCTATTGTGCCGCATTGGCTGATCTTCTGGGACATGGAGCGGCCCGATGGGTGCCCCGGTTCCATGAGGCCTTCGGCTCCTACCAGGGGGCGTATGAGGCATCCCGGGCGGAACTGACGGCCCGGGGTCTCCTGGTGCCGGCTCTGGAACGATCCTGGGGCGGCCGGCGCTGGAAAAATCTGCCGGAACGGGTGTATGATTATACCCAGACCCATACGGTACAGCTCCTTACCCGCCAGAGCGCCGGTTACCCCGGGCTGCTGCAGCAGCTGTCCCTGCCGCCGGCCATTCTGTACGTAAAGGGACGCCTGCCTGACAGCGAACAGGGCCTGGCCATTGTGGGCAGCCGCAAGGCCACGGATTACGGCCTGGGGACGGCGGCTTCCTTTGGACGGGCGGCTGCCCTGGCAGGCATCCCTGTGTTCAGCGGCGGGGCCTACGGCATCGACGGAGCTGCCCACAGGGCGGTGGTGGAGGCCGGAGGCATCACTGTGGCCGTGCTGGGCGGCGGACTGGAAAAGCTGTACCCCAGCCGCCATCTGCGCCTGTTCGACCGGATCTGCGAGAAAGGGGCCCTGGTCACCGAGTTCGCTCCCTGGGAGCCGCCCCTGGCGCCCCAGTTCCTGCAGCGGAACCGGATCATCGTGGGCCTTTCCAAAGGGGTGCTGGTGGTGGAGGCGGGAGAGCGCAGCGGGGCCCTGAACACGGCCCATATCGCCCTGGACGAGAACCGGGAATTGTTTGCCGTCCCCGGACCCATCACCGCTGCCACCAGCCAGGGCACCAACGGGCTCCTGAAACAGGGGGCCCGCCTGGCGGACACCCCCGATGAGGTCCTTGCCTTCCTGCAGGACAGGGAGGAGGGCCTGCCCAAAAGGGACCGACCCCGGCAGCTGGACCTGTTCCCGGAACTGAAACCGGAAGAGAAACCCCGGGCCCGGGAGCTGATCGCCTGGCTGCAGAAACAGCCGGGCCAGACCCTGGATTCCCTGGCGGACGCCTTCCCCTGGCCCCTGGACCAGCTGAGCATGCTCCTGATGGAACTGGAGCTTGCCGGCCACATCCAGCGCACCAGCCGGAACCGTTATATAGCCGTTTAACACTTAGGAGGAAAAATCGTGACAAACAAACTGGTCATCGTGGAATCCCCTACCAAAGCCAAAACCATCGAGAAGTTCCTGGGCAGGACGTTCACCGTCCGTGCCTCCATGGGCCATTTGCGTGACCTGCCCAAGAGCCAGTTCGGGGTGGACGTGGAGCATGATTTCACACCCAAATACATCAATATCCGGGGCAAAGGTCCGCTGATCAAGGAACTGAAGACCCTGGCCAAAAAGGCCGACAAGATCTATCTGGCAACGGACCCGGACCGGGAAGGGGAGGCCATCTCCTGGCATCTGAGCTACATCCTGGGCGTGGATCCGGCGTCGCCCTGCCGGATTTCCTTCCATGAAATTACCCAGACCGCCATCAAGGGGGCCCTGAAAGAACCCCATGCCATCGACATGGACATGGTGGACGCCCAGCAGACCCGGCGGATCCTGGACCGGATCGTAGGCTATCAGCTGAGCCCGCTTCTGTGGCGGAAAATCCGCAAGGGCCTCAGCGCCGGCCGTGTCCAGAGCGTGGCCGTGAAGATCATCTGCGACCGGCAGAAGGCCATCGACGACTTCCAGCCCGAGGAATACTGGACCAGCTCTGTAACCCTGGCTCCGGGGAAGACGCCCAAAATCACGGCGGAAGTCACCAAAAAGGACGGAAAAAAGCTGGCCATCCACAACAAACAGGAAGCGGACCAGGTGACGGAGGATCTGAAGAAGGCCCGGTACCAGGTGACGGACTGTTCCGTACGGGACCGGCTGCGGAAACCGGCGGCGCCCTTCACCACCTCCAGCCTGCAGCAGGAGGCCAACAAGAAGCTGAACTTCTCCACGAAGAAGGTCATGATGCTGGCCCAGCAGCTGTACGAAGGGGTCACCCTGGGACGGAAGGGTTCTGTGGGCCTGATCACCTACATGCGTACCGACTCGGTGCACCTGGCCTCGGCGGCGGTGGCAGAGATCCGGGATTATGTGGGTGAGAACTACGGCGACAGCTACCTGCCCCAAAAGCCCAATGTGTACAGCAGCCGGAAGAATGCCCAGGAGGCCCATGAGGCCATCCGGCCTACCAGCGTGAACCGGACCCCGGAAGAGATGAGCAAGTTCCTGGACCGGGATCAGCTGCGGCTGTACACCCTGATCTGGAAGCGCACCGTAGCCAGCCAGATGGCCAGCAGCGTCAGCACCCTGACCACCCTCACCATCAAAGGGGACAGCTACGAACTGAAAGCCACAGGCTCTGTGGTGAAGTTCGACGGGTTCCTGAAACTGGCGGACCGGAAGGACGAGGAAAAGGACAAAAAGGTACCGGCCCTGGAGAAGGGGACGGAACTGAATCTGATCAAGGTGAACGAAGCGGTGCAGCACTTTACGGAACCGCCGGCGTACTTTACGGAAGCCACCCTGGTAAAGGAACTGGAAGAAAAGGGCATCGGCCGCCCCAGCACCTATTCCCCCATCATCCAGACCATCCTGGCCAGGGGGTACGTGGCCAAGGAAGGGAAGAAGCTGATGCCCACGCCGCTGGGGAACCAGACCATCGACATGCTGACCCATTATTTTTCCAGCTTCATCGATGTGCCCTTCAGTGCCCACATGGAAAGCGAGCTGGATGCCATCAGCGAGCACAAGACCGACAAGGAAACAGTGCTGCGGGAGTTCTACGTGCCCTTCGAGAAAGCCCTGAAAGTGGCGGACGCGGAGATTCCGGTGGTGGAACACAAGGACGAGGTCACGGACATCCGATGCGAGAAATGCGGCCGGTTCATGGTGATCAAGGAAGGGCGCCACGGCCGGTTCCTGGCCTGCCCCGGGTTCCCGGAATGCCGGAATACCAAGCCCATCCTGGTGAAGATCGGAGTCAAGTGCCCCAAGTGCGGAGGCGATCTGATCGAGCGGCACAGCAAGACCGGGCGGCTGTTCTACGGGTGCAGCAATTATCCCACCTGCCGGTTCGTCAGCTGGGACAAGCCCACTGACGAAAAGTGCCCCCAGTGCGGCAGCATGATGCTGGAACACCGGGAACGCAGCGGAAAGACCGTGCTCCACTGCAGCAACGAGAAGTGTCCCAATGCCAGTTTGAAGAAGAAATAAGGCGGGAAGGACAAAGATTTGTGTCCCCCGTGACGGAGACGACGAGAAGGAGTCTCCCAGTCCCGTGGAAAAGGGAAAAAGATTTGTGTCCCCCTGAAAGGGGGAAAGGACCCGCTTGCGGGTAGGGGGTTAGCACACGGGACAAACGAGAGCAGACAGTGTTACCCGTACGGTCGGTGTAAAAACCTATCCACCAGCCATAGGGCTGGTCCCCCTTCCCTTTCAGGGAAGGACAAAAGACTTCCCTTTTCCCCGGGACCAGGCTGTTCCTGTTCGTCACAGCCGTCGCGGGAAGGACAAAGAATTGTGTCCCCCTGAAAGGGGGAAAGGACCCGCTTGGCGGGTAGGGGGTTAGCACACGGGACAAACGAGAGCAGACAATGTTACTCGTACGGTCGGTGTAAAAACCCATCCACCAGCCATAGGGCTGGTCCCCCTTCCCTTTCAGGGAAGGACAAAAGACTTCCCTTTTCCCCGGGACCAGGCTGTTCCTGTTCGTCACAGCCGTCGCGGGAAGGACAAAGAATTGTGTCCCCCTGAAAGGGGGAAAGGACCCGCTTGCGGGTAGGGGGTTAGCACACCGGACAACTGGCAGCAGACGGTGTTACCCGTACGGTCGGTGTATAAACCTATCCACCAGCCATAGGGCTGGTCCCCCTTCCCTTTCAGGGAAGGACAAAAGACTTCCCTTTTCCCCGGGACCAGGCTGTTTCTGTTCGTCACAGCCGTCGCGGGAAGGACAAAAGACCTTCCTTTTTCCGCGACAACATAGACAGAAAGTGAGTAGATCCATGACCATCCATATTATCGGTGCCGGGCTGGCGGGCTGCGAAGCGGCCTGGCAGCTGACAAAGCAGGGCATCCCTGTGGTGCTGCACGAAATGCGGCCGGGCAAAAGCGACCCGGCCCACCATACGGCCCTGTTCAGCGAGCTGGTATGCAGCAATTCTCTGCGGGCCAACAACATTGAAAACGCCGTGGGCCTCCTGAAGGAGGAGATGCGGCAGCTGGATTCCCTGATCATCCGGGAAGCGGACGCCCACCAGGTCCCTGCCGGCGGGGCTCTGGCCGTGGACCGGGAAGGGTTCGCCCAGGGTGTCACCAGCACCATCCGGGAAAATCCGCTGGTCACCCTGGTGGAGGAGGAAGTGACCGACTACAGCCGGTTCGCTCCGGAAGATTACGTGATCACCGCCAGCGGCCCTCTGACCAGCGGCGCCCTGTCGGAAGCCATCCAGAAACTGGTCCAAAAGGACTATTTCCATTTCTTTGATGCGGCGGCGCCCATCGTCACCGTGGATTCCCTGGACCAGAGCAAAGTGTACAAGGCCTCCCGCTACGACAAGGGGGAAGCGGCCTACTACAACTGCCCTTTCAATCAGGAAGAATACCTGCGGTTCTGGCAGGCGCTGTGCCATGCGGAGACGGCCCCTGTGAAGGATTTCGAGCACAACGTGTTCGAGGCCTGCATGCCCATCGAGGAAATGGCCCTGCGGGGAGAGGACACCATGCGGTTCGGTCCCCTGAAACCGGTGGGCCTGCCCGACCCCCGTACCGGGAAGGATCCCTACGCCGTGGTGCAGCTGCGCCAGGACAACGGGGCCGGCACCCTGTACAACATCGTGGGCTTCCAGACCCATCTGAAATGGCCGGAACAGCGCCGGGTGTTCCGGATGATCCCGGGCCTGGAAAATGCCGAGTTCGTCCGCTACGGGGTGATGCACAAGAATTCCTACCTGAACAGCCCCCTGCTGCTGGACGCCGATTATTCCCTGCGCACCAACCCCCATTTCTACTTCGCCGGCCAGATGACCGGGGTGGAGGGCTATGTGGAAAGCGCGGCTTCCGGCCTGGCGGCAGGGATCTATGTGGCCCGGGCCCTGGCAGGCAAACCCCGGGTGGTGTTCCCGAAAGAGACGGCCATGGGCGCCCTGAGCCACTACATCAGCAATCCGGAGGTCAGACACTTCCAGCCCATGAACATCAACTTCGGCCTGATCGCTCCCTGGGACGGCCCCCGGATCCGGGGCAAAAAGGAAAAGAACGGGGCCATTGCCCGGAGAAGTTTAAAAGTTTTAGAAAATGTAAAAAAGAACTTGCATGATTAGTCTGAATATGGTAGTATGAAATTGTCGAGAATTCAATAAAATTCCTACAATTTGAGGCAGGCTATGGAAAGAAAGAAGGACCTGACACCACAACCCTTGAGGGATGGGGAAGCGGAGGCGTTTTTCACCTATCTGGAGGTGGAAAAGGACGCTTCGCCCCTGACCATTGTGAATTACCGGGATGATCTGCTCCGTTTCCATGAATTCCTGGAAACCCGGATGACTCCGGTGGAGTGGGGGAAGGTCCGTCTTTTGGATATCCGTGCTTACCTGGCGCAACTCCATGATCAGGGCCTTGCCCGCCGGACCATTGCCCGGAGGGTGTCCGCCCTGCGTTCGTTCTACCGCTTCCTCAGGCGGGAGGGCCATATTCCGGCCAATCCCTTCCTGAAGGTGCGGACGCCCAAACTGGAAAAGAAGCTCCCTGTATTTTTGGAAGAGTTCGAAATCGATCTGCTGCTGCGGCTGCCGGACCTGACCACGGTCCTGGGACGGCGGGACCGGGCGATTCTGGAATTCCTCTATTCTACAGGGTGCCGTGTTTCGGAACTGGTGGGACTTATACTGACCCGCCTGGATTTGGGCAACCGGTACGCAGTGCTTATGGGGAAAGGCCACAAAGAACGGCTGGTCCCCCTGGGCCATCCCTGTGTGAAAGCCCTGGATGCCTATCTGAGGGAGAGCCGCCGGGTCCTGATGGAAAAGTACCGGGTGCCGTCTCATGCTTATGTTTTCGTCAACAGCCGGGGTACTCCGCTGTCAGCAAGGAGCGTACGGAGAATCCTGGACAAATACGTGGAAATGGCTGCTCTGCAGAAACACATCAGCCCCCATACCATCCGGCATACCTTTGCCACCCATCTGCTGGATCACGGGGCGGATCTGCGGGCGGTGCAGGAACTTTTGGGGCATGCCAGCCTGTCCACGACACAAATCTATACCCATGTAACCGCAGAGCGGCTGACTGCGGTTTATGAGAAACATCATCCAAGGGCCTAGGAGGGACTACTATGTTAGCGTTACTGGAAAAAACGAGAGCGATCAACAAACTGCTGCAGAACACTGAAACCGTCAGCTATAAAAAGATGGCGGAAGTTCTGAAGGATGTCATCAAGGCGAATATCTACATCGTCTCTGAAGACGGGGAACTGCTGGGATATTCCATCCTGGACGGTTTCGAATGTGAACTGATGATCAAGAAAGTGCTGGATGTGGGCCGGTTCCCGGCAGAATACGTGAAATGGCTGGAAGGCATCCGGGAAACTTCTTCCAATTATCGTCTGGTGAAGAATATGTGCGCCTTCAGCGAAGGCACCAAATGCCTGTTTGAAAGCAAATACACCACAGTGGTCCCCATCTTCGGGAACGGGGTCCGTCTGGGCACCCTGATCCTGGGCAAATTCAAGAAGGAATTCGTGGACAGCGACCTGCTGCTCAGCGAATACGCGGCCACCGTCATCGGCATGCAGCTGCTCCATGACAAGGCCATGCACATCGAAGAAGCCAGCCGCAAGAAGGCCATGGTCCAGATCGCCTTCAGCAACCTGAGCTACAGCGAACTGGAAGCCATCTCCGAAATCCTGAAGGCACTGCCCGGGAACGAAGGCCTGCTGGTTGCCAGCAAGATCGCCGACCAGGCCGGCATCACCCGGAGCGTGATCGTCAACGCCCTGCGTAAATTCGAAAGCGCCGGCGTGCTGGAAACCGAATCCCTGGGGATGAAGGGAACCTACGTCCGCATCCTGAACGAATACCTGCGGGACGGGCTGAAGGAACACAAGAAGTAAGCACAAGAGAAGCAAAGGGACCTGGGGTCAGGCGGCAAAAGCCGTTTGACCCTTTTTCTGTATTATGATACCATGAGAAGAATCAAATCAATTTCTCACAGAAAGGACTTTCTGTATGCTGAATCTGGATGCTTCGGTGATCTATCGGATCCCGGCACTGCTGTTTACCATCACGGTGCATGAATATGCTCACGGAGCCATGTCTGACAGCCTGGGGGATCCCACCCCGGAAGCGGACGGCCGGCTGACCATGAACCCCCTGGCCCACCTGGACCTGATCGGGTCCCTGATGCTGCTGCTGGTGGGCTTCGGCTGGGCCAAACCGGTGCGGGTGGATCCCCGGTACTATACGGATCCCCGGACGGGGATGCTGAAGGTGGCCTTTGCCGGGCCGGGGAGCAACCTTCTGGTGGCCTTCCTGTCCATGTTCCTGCAGGTGCTCTTTGTGCAGTATTTCAGGGCGGGACGGGGCGTGATCCTGTTCCTGAACTGGCTCATGCTGTATAATGTCTGGTTTGCCTTCTTCAACCTGATCCCCATCCCTCCCATGGACGGGTACAATGTGCTGCGGACGGTGCTGCCCCTGGACAAGGCACTGGCCTATGAACGGCTGGTGGGGCCCTACTGCAATCTGATCCTGATCGTGCTGTGCTTCACGGGTATCGGGAATGTGGTGATCCAGCCCATCGCCACCCTGTACCTGTCGCTGTGCCAGGCCATCCTGGGCCTGTTCTTCTAAGGGGGCCCGGGACCATTGTACGAAATCAAACTGGCGGATTTCCAGGGTCCCCTGGATCTTCTGATCCACCTGATCGAAAAGGACAAGATTGACATCTATGACATCCCCATCGCTTCGGTGACGGAGCAATACATCGCCTATCTGAACGCCATGCAGGAGTACGACCTGGATGTAGCCAGCGAATTCCTGCTGATGGCGGCCCTTTTGCTGCAGATCAAGAGCCGGATGCTGCTGCCCAGGGATCCGGAGGAGGAAGAGGAGGAAGAGGCGGATCCCCGGCAGATGCTGGTGGATATGCTGGTGGAATACCAGAAGACCAAACGCCAGGCGGCGGCTCTGCGGGAGTGCCTGCAGGAGGCCAGCCTGCAGGTGGCCCGCAGGCCCCTGCCCCTGACGAAGAAGTACATGAAGGTGAAACGGTATGCCCTGGCAGATTTGCTGCGGGCGCTGACGAACCTGCTGCCGGCCCGGCCGGAGGAGGAACCGGTGATCCCCCGGCAGGAATTTCCGGTGCAGGAGAAGATGGAGGCCATCCGGGAGCAGCTGGCCGGGCGCACAAAGCCCCTGGCCTTCCGGAAGCTGATCCGCAATCCCCGCAGCCACAGCGAGACCATCAGCGTGTTCCTGGCTGTGCTGGAGCTGCTGCGGCTGAAGGAAATCGGCCTGGTCCAAGAGGCCCCTTTTGCCCCCATGTATCTGACGTCAAAGGAGGAACGGCACCATGGAACTGACGAAAACCGCTAAGCTGGAGGCCCTGCTGTTTGCCAGCGGGGACCCCCTGAGCCTGGAGAGGGCGGCCGCGGCCCTTTACTGCAGCACCGACGAGGTGGCGGATCTTCTGGAGGCCCTGCAAAGGGAGTACCGGAAGGAGGATCGGGGCATCGAGCTCCGGAAGGTGGCCGGAGGCTGGCAGCTGGTGACGAAGAAGCAGGCGGCAGGGCTGGTACGGCGGCTCCACGAAAAGCAGGAAGTGAAACTGTCCAGTGCGGCCATGGAGACCCTGGCCATCATCGCCTTCCGCCAGCCGGTGACCAAAAGCGAGATGGAGGCCATCCGGGGCGTGAAGGTGGACGGGGTGCTGGGCACCCTGGTGGAACTGGGCCTGGTGGGAGAAGTGGGACGGAAAGAAGTGATCGGCCGGCCCATTCTGTACGGCACCACGGAGGAGTTCCTGCAGGCTTTCGGGTTCAACTCCCTGGAAGACCTGCCCCGGCTGCCGGAAGAAGTGCTGGACGGCACGGCGGAAGGGCCGGAGCCATTGTTTAAGGAGTAGAATGCATGGAACAGGAAAAGGAACGGCTGCAGAAGGTTATGGCAGCCTGCGGCGTGGCTTCACGCCGGGAATGTGAAAAATACATCACCGCCGGACGGGTGGCCGTGAACGGCAGGACGGTCACGGAACTGGGCACCCGGGTGGGGCCCCGGGACACCATTGCGGTGGACGGGGTACCCCTGCGCCGGAAAACCGCCAAGCGGACCCTTCTGCTGTACAAGCCCCGGGGCGTGGTCACCACCATGAAGGATCCCCAGGGCCGCCCCACGGTGGCCGACCTGGTGGCGAAAGTGCCGGAACGGCTGTACCCGGTGGGCCGGCTGGACTACCAGACCGAGGGCCTGCTGCTCATGACCAACGACGGGGAGCTGGCCCAGCACCTGACCCATCCCAGCCACCATGTGAACAAGACCTACCTGGTGGAGGTCCGGGGCAGGGTCCCGGAAGAGAAGCTGGATCTGCTGCGGCTGGGGGTTCCCCTGGAGGACGGGCTTACGGCGCCGGCCATGGTGTATGTGCAGGAGGTGGATGAGGCCAGGCATGTGACCCGGTTCACCATCACCATCCATGAGGGCCGCAACCGCCAGGTGCGACGCATGTGCGATTTCATCGGATTCCCGGTGAAGCACCTGAAACGGATCCAGGTGGGCAGCCTTACCCTGGAGGGCATGAAAAAAGGCCAGTACCGGGACCTGACGCCGGAAGAGCTGGCCGATCTGGAAAAGGAGATGGAAGGCCATGAGTAGGGTGCTTGTAATCGGGGCCGGTGCCGCCGGCTTCCTGGCCGCCATCTCTGCAGCCAGGAGCGGGGCCCGGGTGACCCTGCTGGAAAAGATGGGCATGGCCGGGCGGAAACTGATGATCACCGGCAAGGGCCGCTGCAACATCACCAATGCCTGCGACATGAGGGACATGATCTCCATGATCCCCGGCAACGGAAAATTCCTGTTTGGGGCTTTCCATTCCTTCACCAATCGGGATATAATGGAACTGCTGGAACAGAACGGCCTGCCGGTGAAGGTGGAGCGGGGCGGCCGGGTATTTCCCCAGAGCGACAGGGCCCTGGATGTGGTGAAGACCCTGGAGAAGATCCTCCGGGACCTCCATGTGCGCCTTCTGAAGGACAAACGGGTGGAACACCTGGAGCTGGCAGGAGACCGGGTCACCGGTGTCATCGACGGACAGGGCAATCATTATCCGGCGGATGCGGTGATCATTGCCACCGGCGGGGCTTCCTATCCCCGGACCGGGTCCACCGGCGACGGGTACCGGCTGGCCCGGGAGGCCGGGCACACCATCGTACCGCCCAAACCGGCCCTGGTGCCCCTGGAATCGGACGATGACCGGATCCGGAGCCTCCAGGGCCTGAGCCTGCGGAACGTGCGGGCCACCCTGCTCCAGGGGGACAGGGTGCTGGGCCAGGAATTCGGGGAGATGCTGTTCACCCATTTCGGGGTCAGCGGTCCCATCATCCTGACCCTTTCCCGGGCAGCCTCCGGGGCCTGGCAGAAGGACCCGAAGGCCCTGCTGGACCTTTCCATCGATTTGAAGCCGGCCCTTACCGTGGAACAACTGGACGCCCGGGTGCAGCGGGATTTTGCCAAATACAGCCGGAAGCAGATGAAAAGCGGCCTCCACGACCTGCTGCCCCAGAGCCTGATCCCGGCCGTCATTGACGGGGCCTGTCTGAGACCGGAGCAGGAAGTGAACCAGATCACCCGGAAGGAGCGCCAGCGCCTGGTGGAAACTCTGAAGGGATTCACCGTGCCCCTGACGGGCACACGCCCCCTGGCCGAAGCCATTGTTACGGCCGGCGGGGTCAGCACCAGAGAAATCAATCCCTCCACCTTCGCTTCCAGGAAGGTGCCGAACCTGTACTTTGCAGGCGAAGTGATGGATGTGGACGGATATACCGGCGGCTACAACCTGCAGGCAGCCTTTTCGTCGGGCTACGTGGCAGGCACCCATGCCGCTGAATGGGGAAAAGAGGAAACCAAGTGAAAAAGATCATCATTGCCATCGATGGCCCCGCCGGTGCCGGGAAGAGCACCATCGCCAAAAAGGTGGCGGCCCGGCTGGGGTACGCCTACATCGACACCGGTGCCATGTACCGAACTGTGACCCTGTGCTTCCTGGAAAGCGGCCGGCCCTTCAGTGAAGAAGAGGTGACCGCCATCGCCAACCGGATCCGCATCACCTTCCAGTACAGGGACGGGGCCAACCGGGTGTTTGTGGACGGCCGGGAAGTGACCGATGCCATCCGCAGCCTGGAAGTATCCCGGAACGTGTCCCGGGTGGCGGCTGTAGGGGGCGTGCGGACTGCCATGGTGGCAGCCCAGCGGAAGATCGGGGAAGCCGGGGGCGTGGTCATGGATGGCCGCGACATCGGCACCGTGGTGTTCCCGGGGGCCCAGCTGAAAGTGTTCCTGACGGCCTCTGTGGAGGAACGGGCCAGACGCCGGTACCTGGAACTGAAGGAAAAGGGCGTGCCTGTGGATCTGGCCGATCTGGAGAAACGGATCGCCCAGCGGGACGAACTGGACGAAAACCGGGAAATCTCCCCCCTGCGCTGTGCAGAAGATGCCCATTATCTGGATTCCACCGCACTTTCCATCGATGAAGTCACAGAACAGATTGCCCAGATGGCAGGAAAGGTATTATAATGTGGTATCGGTTCGTACAATTCATCTTTTCCATCCTGTTCCGGATTGTTTACCGGCTGAAGGTGATCGGCCGGGAGAACATCCCGAAGACAGGACCCGTGGTCATTGCCTGCAACCATGTGAGCCTGCTGGATCCGCCCATGGTGGGGACCGCATCTTCCCGGCCGGTGCATTTCATGGCCAAGAGCGAGCTGTTCGTACCCATCCTGGGGCCTCTGTATAAGAGCCTGGGAGCCTTCCCGGTCCACCGGGGAGCCGGGGATGCCCACGCCATCCGTACGGCGCTGACCATCCTGAAGCACCGTGAAGTGCTGGGGATCTTCCCGGAAGGGACCCGCAGCAAAGACGGCCGGCTGGGGAAGGCCCAGCCCGGAGCTCTGGCCATTGCCCTGAAGGGACGGGCTGCTGTGGTGCCCACCTGCATCCTGGGCAGCGACCTGAAACGGCGCAGCAGCTTCTGGCCGAAGGTGACCGTGGTCTTCGGCAAACCCATGGACCTGGAAGATGAAAAAGGGACAAAACTGGAAGTGGAGGAACTGAGCGAGAAGCTGATGGAGGAAATCCAGGCTCTCATGGACGCTCACAAGGACAGAAATTCATGAAAATCTACGTTGCAGACCCCTGTGGCTTTTGTTATGGCGTAAAAAGAGCAATACACGTTGCAGAACTGCAAACAAAAGGGTATAATAATAGTATTGCCACTCTGGGTGAATTGGTTCATAATCCCCGTGTTGTTGAGAAACTGCGACAGCAAGGTGTAGAATGTAAGGAGAAGCTGGCTGAATTCGCGGCTGGTGATATAGTCATATTCCGTTCCCACGGCGTGGGGCCCGCTCTTTATGAGGAGGCCCGGCACCGGGGACTGAACATCATCGATGCCACTTGTCCTCATGTGCGGAAAGCACAGAAAACGGCTGCTGAACTGGCAAGGGAAGGCCGTTTCGTAATCATTATTGGGGAAAAGCGTCATCCTGAGGTGCAAAGTATCAAGGCTTGGGCAGGCAGTGATTCTGTGGTCATCGAAACACCCGATGATCTTGGATCTCTTCCTGAAAAAGATAAGTTTGGGGTAGTCAGTCAGACGACTTTTGAAGCTGAGAAGTTTAACCTTCTGCTTCGAATGGCTCAGGAGAAACGTCCGGGCGACTATAAAGTCGTGCGAACCATTTGCACTGCCACCGCAGAACGACAGGCTGCCGCACGGCAGCTGGCCGGGAAAACAGATGTTTTCTTCGTGTTTGGCGGCAAGAACAGCGCGAACACGAGACACCTGTGGGAACTGGCCAGGGAAATCAACCCCCGTTCCTATCTTTTGCAGGACGCCAGCGAGATCACTGGACCAATGCTGGCCGGAGCACATAAAATTGGCATCACTGCTGGCGCATCGACGCCGCAGGAAATTATTGAGGAGGCTATTGGAACTATGGAAACGATGGAAAGCTTGCTGGGCGAACAGGAATGCATGAAACTGCACATTGGCATGATTGTGGATGCCACTGTTGTAGAAGTAACCGATGACGAGGTCGTTGTGGACTTCGGCTATCAGAGCGAAGGGTCTGTTGCATTCGATCAATGGGTTGCAGGTGGCACCAAAGACACTGTTGCCCCTACTGTGAAACCGGGCGACAAAGTTACCCTGAAAGTCATCGCCAGCGAAAACCAGGATGGTCTGGTTGTCCTGAGCAAAATCAAGGCTGAAGCCGATCAGGCTTGGCTGAAACTGCCGGAACAACTGGCTGACAAGAAGACCGTCCAAGTAAAGGGCCTGCGGGCTGTGAAAGGCGGACTGACCGTTTCCTACGAAGGACTGACCGGTTTCATCCCCGCTTCTCACCTGGATCTGAAGCATGTGGATGATGTAAAAGAATATGAAGGCAAGGATCTGGAAGTTTCTCTGCTGGAAATCAATCCGGAAAAGAAACGCCTGGTATTCTCCCGCAGAAACGTTCTGCGTGAAGAACGGGCTGCCAAGAACGCTGCCTGGAAGGAAGAAAGAGCCAAACGGGAAGAAGAACGTCATGAAGCCCTGGAAAAAGCTTTCCAGACCTTCCATGAAGGCGAAACCGTTGAAGGTACCATCAAGAGCATCGTTGACTTCGGTATGTTCGTGGAGATCGCTCCCATGGTACAGGGCCTGGTACACATCTCTGAAGTGTCCTGGGATCGCAGCGTGAAACCGGCTGACCTGTACAAAGTGGGCGAAAAAGTCAATGTGTACATCAAGGGCCTGGACGAAGAAAAGGGTCGTATCAGCCTGTCCATCAAGGCTCTGCAGGAAGATCCCTGGGTGACCGCTGCCAAGGAATTCAAAGTGGGCGACGTTGTGACCGGTAAAGTGGTACGGTTCCTGCCCTTCGGCGCCATTGTCAAACTGAACGACAAGAACGAAGGCATGATCCACATCTCCGAAATCGCTGAACAGCGCATCGACAAACCGGAAGATGTCCTGGAAATCGGCCAGGAAGTCAAAGTGAAGGTCCTGCGTGTGGACACGGAACACAAGAAGATCGCTCTGAGCATCACCAAAGCCAAGGAAGACGCTGAAAAAGCTGAAATGCGTCAATACCTGGGCAAAAAAGGTGCTCTGTCCCAGGATCTGGGCGAAAAACTGGCAGAAGCTGAAGCTGAAGCCCGTAAATAAGATCTGACAAGAACTCGTAAGAGAGGATCATAACTCATGAAAAGCCGGGAGAGCCGTAAAATCGATCATATCAAGTATGCCCTGCACCTTGACGATGGTCCTTGCGCCACCGGCTTTTCTGATGTGCAGGTGATGCACCGGTGCCTGCCCCAGGTGGATCGGCGGAAAGTGGACCTTTCCACCACCCTGCCCGGGGTGGGGACCCTTTCTTCCCCCCTGATCATCAATGCCATCACCGGTGGCGCCGACGGGGTGAAGCGGATCAACGAAAAGCTGGCTGTGGTGGCCCGGGAGACGGGTTGTGCCATGGCGGTGGGGTCCCAGTACGGGGCCGTGCGCAAAGGCCTGCATGAGGACACCTTCACCATCGTCCGCAAAGCCAACCCTGATGGGATCCTGTTCGCCAACGTCAGTGCGCTGGCAGGACCGGAGGAGGCACAGCGGGCGGTGGACATGATCGGGGCCCGGGCACTGCAGATCCATCTGAACAGTGCCCAGGAACTGGCCATGGAAGAAGGGGACCGGGATTTTTCCCACTGGCTGGAGCAGATCGGAGAGATCTGTGCCAGTGTCTCCGTGCCGGTGATCGTCAAAGAGACCGGCTGCGGGATGGATCGGGAAGACGCCAGAAAGCTGCTGGAGGCCGGGGCATCCATCCTGGATACCGGCGGTGCCGGGGGCACCAACTTCCCGGCCATCGAAAGCTGCCGCTACCCGGAAGGGAACGGGGAACTGTCCCGCTGGGGCATCCCCTCCGCCCTGTCACTGTGTGAAGTGGTGGAGGCCCGGGGCTGGCAGCAGGGCATCATTGCCTCCGGAGGGATCCGGACGGCACTGGATGTGTTCAAAGCCCAGGTACTGGGCGCCAATGCAGTGGGGATGGCCGGAAATATCCTCCGTTCAGTCCAGGAACGGGGGACCCGCTATACCATCGACTGGATCGGGCGGCTGCAGGAGGCCGTGAAAGATTTCTACACCCTCACCGGGTGTACAGAGGCAGGACAGCTGCGGCAGGTGCGGACCTATTGTACCGGAGACCTGGCCGCGGCCCTGCGCTCTCTTTCCTACGGGAAAAAATGCTGAAGAACGAAAGAGGAACATTCCATGAGCAAACCCATAGTTGCCATTGTCGGCAGACCCAACGTCGGCAAATCAACACTATTTAATATATTCGCCGACAGCCGGATCTCCATTGTTGAAGACACTCCCGGGGTGACCCGTGACCGTCTCTATGCCGATGCCGAATGGCTGGACCGGAAATTCACCATGGTGGATACCGGCGGTATCGAGATGCAGAACACGGATTCCATCGCCGTTTCCATCCGGGAACAGGCGGAAATCGCCATCCGGGAAGCGGATGTGATCCTGTTCGTGTGTGACGCCCGTACGGGCATCACCACCGACGATATGGAAGTGGCCAAACTGCTGCGCCAGTCCAGAAAGCCGGTGATCCTGGCTGTGAACAAGGCGGATACGCCCAAACAGGAAGCCGAAGCCTACGAATTCTACAACCTGGGGATTGGGGAACCCTACCTGATCTCCGCTTCCAATAAACTGAACCTGGGGGACCTGCTGGATGCCATCGTGGAGAAATTCCCCAAAGAGGGGGACGATGACGATGAAGATGAAGATGTGATCAAAGTGGCCATCATCGGCCGGCCCAACGTGGGCAAATCTTCCATCTTCAATGACATCATCGGCCAGACCCGGAGCATCGTCAGCGATGTGGCCGGCACCACCCGGGACGCCATCGACGTGCCTGTGGAAAAGGACGGCCAGACCTATCTCTTCATCGACACCGCCGGCATGCGCCGGAAAGGCAAGATCGACGAACCCATTGAAAAATATTCCATCATCCGCACCCTGCGGGCCGTGGACCGCAGCGATGTGGTCCTTCTGGTGCTGAACGCCGTGGAAGGCATCACGGAACAGGACAAGAAGATCGCCGGCTACGCCCACGAGGCAGGCAAGGGCATTGTGATCGTGGTGAACAAATGGGATCTATATCCCAACAAGACCGTCATGAGCACGGAAGAATTCACCAAAACGATCCGCAACGAACTGATCTTCATGCCCTACGCCAATGTGGTGTATGTGTCCGCCCTGACCCAGCAGCGGATCAGCCGGCTGCCGGAGATGATCCGGGACGCCGCCGAAGCCAACTCCATGCGGGTGGCTACCAGTGTGCTGAACCAGGTGGTCATCGACGCCGTGGCCATGAACCAGCCGCCCATGGAAAAGGGCAAGCGGCTGAAGATCCTGTACACCACCCAGGTGAAGGTCAAGCCGCCCACCTTCGTGATTTTCTGCAACGAGCCGGAAATCATGCATTTCTCCTACCAGCGGTATCTGGAAAACCAACTGCGGGAAGCCTTTGGGTTCAAGGGCACGCCCATCAACATCATCGTCCGGGGCAAGAACGAGGACGAGGCGTAAGGACGGGGAACGATCATGGACTATCTATGGAGTGCACTCATCGGGTATCTGCTGGGATCCATCTCCAGCGGCCTGCTGCTGGTGAAATGGGTCTGCGGCATCGACATCCGAGACTACGGCAGCCATAACATCGGGGCCACCAATGTGTTCCGCACAGTGGGCGCCCGGATGGCTTCCTTTGTACTGCTGGGGGACCTGCTGAAAGGGGTCCTGGCCCTGTACATGGTGAACCATTTCGTCTCCGGGGAGCTGCCGGTGCTTCTGGTGTGCGCCGTAGCCGCCATTGCGGGTCACAGCTTCTCCTGGATGTGCGGCTTCAAGGGGGGCAAGGGAGTGGCCACGGGCCTGGGCATCCTGCTGTATCTGATGCCTGAAGTGGCGCTGTTTTCCCTGACCATCTGGCTGGCCACCGTATTCGTAACCCGGTACGTGTCCCTGGGATCCATTCTGGCAGCCATTGCGGCGCCCCTGTCCGCCTGGTACCTGGGGTATGACTGGCGGCTGGTGGTATTCGTCAGCCTGTGCGCCATCATGGTGGTGGCCCGCCATTACCAGAATATCCTTCGGCTGAAGAACGGCACGGAGAGCAAGATCAGGCAGGGGCATTTGAAAAAATGAATAGTGGGGGGTGTGATTTTTTCACACCTCCTTTTCCATGTAAAGGGGAGGAAACGACTATGAAATTATCGGTCATCGGGGCAGGTAGCTGGGGAACCGTCCTGGCCCAGATCCTGGCGGACAACGGGCACACCGTCCATCTGTGGGCCCGGAACCCGGAAAAAGCCGCCCGCATCCAGGAATCCCGCTGCAACGCAGACTACCTGCCCGATTTTACCCTGAATCCGGCCATTACCGTGACCGGCAGCCTGGCAGAAGCAGTCGCCGGTGCCACGGTGCTGGTCTTTGTGGTGCCCAGCAAGGGCATGGCGGCCATTGCCCGGCAGGTGGCCGAGATCACCGACTGCCGGGATACGGTGCTTCTGACCTGCACCAAGGGCTTCGACCTGGCCACCCACAAACTGATGACGGAGATCCTGGAGGAGAACTTCCCCCGGGCCCGTGCCATTGCGGCCCTCAGCGGCCCCAACCTGGCCCGGGAGATCGCCCAGAAGCAGCCGGCGGCCACGGTGATCGCCTGCAGGAAGCTGCAGGAAGCCCGGTTCCTGCAGAAGTGTTTCATGAACGGGTACTTTCGGCCCTACACTTCCACCGACCTGATCGGGGTGGAACTGTGCGGATGTGTGAAGAACTGCATTGCCCTGGTGGGAGGGATGCTGTCCGGGCTGGGCTACGGAGAAAACGCCCAGGCCGGCCTGATTACCCGGGGCCTGGCCGAGCTGACCCGGCTGGGGGTGAAACTGGGGGCCCATCGGGCCACCTTCTTCGGGCTGGCCGGGGTGGGAGATTTGATCGCCACCTGCACCAGCCCGTTGAGCCGCAACCGGAGTGCCGGGTACGCCCTGGCCCGGGGCAGGACCCTGGAGGAGATCACCGGGGGTACGAAGATGGTCATCGAAGGGATCAACGCCACGCCGGTGGTGCGGGAACTGGCCCGGAATCACCAGGTGGAGATGCCCATCATCGAGCAGCTGTACCAGGTACTGTTTGAAAAGAAGCAGGTGACAGAGGCCATCCGGGATCTGATGAAGCGATCGGCCAAGAAAGAGTAACAAACAGGTGGTAAAATCCTGTTTCCTGTGGTATAATGTCTACCGACAGAGGATTAACATTCTTATGGAAAGGATAGATAGACAGATGGCAATCAACAAAGACGACAGCAAAATTGACAAGAAATCAGAGTTTTACCTGGTGAAAGAGGAAATCCTTCCCGAAGCCATCAAAAAGACCATTCTGGTCAAGGAAATCCTGAAACGGGGCAAGATGAAGACCGTCAACGAGGCGGTGAACAAGGTGGGACTGAGCCGGAGCGCCTACTACAAATATAAGGACTATGTGTTCCCCTTCTACGATGCCAGCAAGGAAAAGGTCATCACCATTTCCCTGCTGCTGGAACACAAACCGGGTGTGCTCAGCAGCGTACTGAATACCATTGCGGCTGACGGCGGAAGCGTGATCACCATCAACCAGGGAGTGCCTCTGCAGGGCGTGGCCAATACCACCATCGCCGTGGAGACCAAGTACCTGAACATCGACATGGAAGCCCTGCTGGACAAGCTGCGGCTCATCGACGGTGTAAAGCGCCTGGATGTGCTGGGACAGGTGGACTAAAGGTTGTGAAATTCAATTTCACAATCTGTCACTAGTCAGCAGTCACTAGTCACTAGCTGAAGGGTAAAATTTGCCAGGGGCAAATTTTTTTCCAACGGCTGCAGACTAGAGACTAAAGACTCTTATAGGTGTATAGAACCAATAACGGGCTGCCCCTGTGGCAGCCCTTATTAACCAGGAGGATGAGGGTATGGCAAACAAAAAGAAACAGATCAACATTGGACTGCTGGGGGCAGGCACTGTTGGCGGTGGCGTGATCCTGGTGCTGAACCAGAACCGGGACCTGATCACGGAACGGGTGGGCTGCCCCATCTGCATCAAAAAGGTGCTGGCCCGTCATCCGGACAAAGTCCGGGCCCTGGATCCCAAACTGGCTACCACGGACAAGATCGATGACATCATTGGCGATCCGGACATCGACATCGTGGTGGAACTGATGGGCCGGGAGCATCCGGCACTGGAATACATGGAGGCCGCCCTGAAGGCCGGCAAGAATGTGGTCACCGCCAACAAGGATGTGGTGGCCACCCACGGCAAGGAACTGTTCGAACTGGCGGCCCGGAACCATGTGGACTTCCTGTTTGAAGCCGCTGTGGCCGGCGGTATCCCCATCATCCGGCCCCTGAAGGAAAGCCTGGCTGCCAACAAGGTCACCAAGATCATGGGCATCATCAACGGCACCACCAACTACATGCTCACCAAGATGACCCAGGAGCATATGGACTTTGCGGAAGTGCTGAAGGAAGCCCAGGACAAGGGCTACGCCGAAAGCGACCCCACCGCCGACGTGGGCGGGTTCGATGCCGCCCGGAAAATCGCCATCCTGGCTTCCATTGCCTTCAACAGCCGGGTCAGCCTGGACGATGTATATGTGGAAGGCATCGACAAGATCTCTTCCCGGGATATTGAATACGCCAGCGAGCTGGGCTATGTGATCAAGCTGCTGGGGATCGCCAAGCAGAAGGACGGGAAGGGCATCAGTGCCAGGGTCCATCCCACCATGCTGCGGAAGGATCACCCCCTGGCCACGGTCAACGATGTGTTCAACGCCGTGTACGTGGAAGGCCAGCCCATCGGCGAGGCCATGTTCTTCGGCCGGGGCGCCGGACGGATGCCCACGGCCAGCGCCGTGTGCGGAGATATCATCGAAAGCACCCGGAACATCCAGGCCGGCTGCACCGGCCGGGTGGGCTGTACCTGCTACGAGCACAAGCCCATGCTGCCGCCGGAGGAGATCATCTCTCCCTGCTACATCCGGATGCTGGTGGAAGATCAGCCCGGTGTCTGGGCCACCATCGCCAAAGCCTTCGGGGACAGCAAGGTCAGCCTGAACACGGTTGTGCAGAAACGGTCCCTGGGGAACCTGGCGGAAATCGTGGTGATCACCTACGGGGTGTCCGAGTTCGATCTGCGCAGAGCCTCCGAAGCCCTGAGCAAGCTGAGCTGTGTGGCACGGATCTGCAATATCATCCGCGTAGAAGACGACCAGCTGGCTTGACAGGAAGAAGGAACGACGGATGATGGAAAATGGGAAAGTGACGGTGCGGGTACCGGCCACCTCGGCCAACTGCGGCCCCGGCTTCGACTGCCTGGGACTGGCCTGCACCCTGTATAATGAGTTTACCTATGAACGGCTGCCTCTGGAGCAGGGAGTCCAGGTGGTCAGCGAGGGCCAGGGATCCGGGCAGCTGCCGGAAGGACGGTCCAACCTGGCCGCCCAGTCCTTTTTCGCCCTGTGGGAGAAGCTGAAACAGCCGAAAACCGGGCTGAAGATCACCTGCAGGATCCGGGTGCCCGTTTCCCGGGGCCTGGGGAGCAGCTCCACGGCCATTGTGGCCGGGCTGACGGCGGCCAATGCCCTGGCAGGGAATCCCCTGACGAAGGCGGAACTGGTTACGGAAGCCACCAAAATCGAGGGCCACCCTGACAATGTGGCACCGGCTATTTTGGGCGGCATCACGGTGAACGTGATGGAAGGCGGCAGGGTGGAAAGTCTGAAGATCGCCCTGGCCAGGCCCCTGAAACTGGTGGTGCTGGTGCCGGATATGCCGCTGCCCACCAGCAAGGCACGGGCGGCTCTGCCCAGGACCGTGCCTCATAAGGATGCAGTGTACAACGCCAGCCGGGCGGCACTTCTGGTAGGGAGCCTGATGAGCGGAGATTATGAGTTTTTGACCACGGCGCTGGAAGACCGGCTGCACCAGCCCTATCGGCTGCCCCTGATCCCCGGGGCGAAGGAAGCCCTGGAAGCTGCCCGGAAAGCCGGTGCCTACAACGGCATCATCTCCGGAGCGGGCTCCACGCTGATGGCTTATGTGCCCCAGGACGGGGACCCCATGAAGGTGGGCAAAGCCATGGAAGAGCCGTTCAAAAAAAGAAATATCGGGACCACCATCCATCTGCTGGAAATCGACAGCGAAGGAGCGAAGGTGATGTGAGAAAAGGGAGTGCGGAAGCACTCCCTTTTCGTTGTCACACCAACTTATTTTTACGCATTTTCATCGTACAATGATTCCAGAAACAGAAAGTAGGTGGATGGAATGGAATTTGAAGCTGGCAAAGTTTTTTCGATTGCGGCGGCCAACCGGCCGGTGCCCGGTTGCACCATTTCTCAGGAAATCCATAAAGGAAAGAACCCCATCTGGGTGTTCTCCCTGGGGGCGGATACGGACATCAGTGCCGAAATCTTTCCCTATCATAAACTGATTTTGGTGCAGGAAGGCACCCTCGAACTGACCGGAGCCCCGGCAGGGACTGTCCTGACGGCCGGCGAAGGCATCCTGGCCCCCACGGATGTACCTGTGGGCATGGCGGCGAAAACCGATACGGTGTATGTGGAAATCGAAATCCAGAAGGAGGATATCATGAACAAAGTCATCGAAGCAGGTAAGGTATTCAAACTGGCGGACCTGGTACCCTACCAGGACGGGAAAATCGTGAATATGGACGTGGTGCACAACGAAAAGATGAAATTCGTGGTCATGGCCTTTGATGCCGGCACGGGCCTGAGCCAGCATGCAGCCCACGGGGATGCACTGATCTTTGCTCTGGACGGGGAAGGAGTCATCGGGTACGAAGAGCAGGAACACGTGCTGAAACAGGGCGAACAGTTCCGGTTCGCCAAGAACGGCCAGCATTGGGTAAAGGCCGAAAAGCGGTTTAAGATGGGATTATTGCTGACGCTGGAATGAGGGCAATCATGGAAAACCGTAAACGTCCCAAGATCCGGATCACGGTCACGGACCGGCGGGGGAAAATGGGGTGTCACCGGGGGCACCATGTGGGTGAGGTGTTCGATTTCGACGAGGACCGGGGGAAGATTTGCCCCATGGCCATGCATTGTGCCTTTCCGTACATCGACATCCTGCGGTACGGGGGCAAAATCCCCGGCCAGCCCGAAGGCACAGCGGAATTCTGCTGCAGCGATGCGGATACCATCATGGTGTTCAAGGCAGAAGTGGTGAAAGAATAAGGCCGTACAATCGGAGGACACCGAAACCATTTTCATAAATTATGGCTGCGGTCAAATTCAGACTTCTTTACAGAAACAAGGTGTTATGTCAAATGACACCTTGTTTTTTTCTGCTTGTGTATCATCATTTTTTCTTCGGTTTTGTGGATTCTGTCTTTTTGTCCATCCTTTTCACCACGGACAAGGATAATTTTTCTGTGATCAAATGGAACAGGAAGTGGCAGTGGAACGTGGGCGTGGATTGGACATTCTGAGCACTGGACACATTCTCCTTATCTGTTCTATAATAAGAACTACGGTTAGTCTTGGGGAGGAAAGCTTACATTGATTTGTATGGGAGGCTGTCCGGAAGACAGTCTCCTTTTTTCTTTCTTTCCCCCTTATAGGAGGAGTCTGTTTTGCAATTGAGTGATTTGAAAATCGGGCAGAGTGCGGTTGTGACCAAAATCGATCTGCCTTTTACCATTGAACGGCGGTTACAGGCCCTGGGCATGACCCTGGGCACCCGGATTTCGGTGCTGAACCGGAAGGGCCGGGGCATCATGATCATCCTGCTCCGGGGCACCCGTTTCGCCCTGGGCTACAACATGACCCGGAACATCGGGGTGGACAATGTGGAGGTGGCCCATGACTAAGGATACGCAGCAGCCGAAGGAAAACACCCTGCATGATGCCCATCATATGACCATCGGCTTCATCGGCAACCCCAACTGCGGCAAGACCACCCTGTTCAATGCCTTCACCGGTGCCAACCTGAAGGTGGCCAACTGGCCCGGGGTTACGGTGGAAAAGGTGGAAGGGGCCATCCGCCGCCACGACATCGACATCCGCCTGGTGGATCTGCCGGGGACCTACAGCCTTACGTCCTACACCATGGAAGAAATCGTGTCCCGTGACTTCATCCTCAGCGATGAAGTGGACGTGATCATCAACGTGGTGGACGCTTCGGCCCTGGAGCGCAGCCTGTATCTGACCCTGCAGCTGCTGGAGCTGGGCAAGCCCGTGGTCATGGCCCTGAACATGATGGACATTGTGGAAAAGCGGGGCATGGAAATCGACCTGCACCGGCTGCCGGAAATGCTGGGCATCCCGGTGATTCCCGTTTCGGCCCGGAAGCGCCGGGGCCTGGATGTGCTGCTCCATGCGGCCATCCACCACCGGGACGCCAAACACACGGATCCGCTGATCCATGAGCACAAGGCCGTAGGGGCCCACCGGCTGGATCACAAGATGTATGCCATGGTATACAGCGACCCCATCGAGGACCGGATCGACCAGCTGATCGTGGCCCTGGAGGAGAAGTATCCGGATATCGTAAATCCCCGGTGGCACGCCATCAAGCTGCTGGAGCAGGACCAGGAGATTTTGAAGAAGTACCCGGTGCAGCGCAACGACCTGCTGGATAAGAACTATGAGACCCAGATCATCCGGGAAAAATATGACTTCATCGAAGAAATCATCCACGAAGTGCTGCTGCACAAGGAGGCCAGTGACAAGCTGACGGACCGGCTGGACAGCGTCCTGACCAACAAATACCTGGGCATCCCCGTGTTCCTTTTGATCATGGCCGTGGTGTTCTTCCTGACCTTCACCGTAGGCGACTGGCTGAAAGGCTATATGGAAGATGCCATCGACTGGCTCAGCGAAATCCTCAAGGCTGCCATGGCCGCCGGCGACGTGAACCAGGCCCTGCAGAGCCTCGTCATCGACGGGGTGCTGGGAGGCGTGGGTACCATCATCACCTTCCTGCCCAACATCCTGATCCTGTTCCTGACCCTGGGCTTCCTGGAGGACTCGGGCTACATGGCCCGTGTGGCCTATGTGATGGAAGATGTGATGAGCCGGCTGGGGCTTTCGGGCAAGGCCTTCATCCCCATGCTGCTGGGCTTCGGCTGTACGGTACCGGCCATCATGGCCTCCCGGGCCCTGGAGCACAAGCGGGACCGGTACAAGGTCATGCTGATCACGCCCTTCATGAGCTGCAATGCCAGGCTGACCATCTACATCTTGTTCGCCGAGATGTTCTTCGGCAATCATGCCATGGGCGTGGCCTATTCCATGTATCTGATCGGGCTGGTGGTGGCCATCCTGGTGGCCCTGGGCCTGCGGGGCCTGGAGATGTTCCGGAAGCGGGAGGATGAGGATTACCTGCTGATCGAACTGCCGGAATACAAGATGCCCGATATGCGCACCGTAAGCATCTACATGTGGGAAAAGGTGGAAAGCTACCTGCAGAAAGCGGGCACGGTGATCTTCCTGGGGACGATCATCATCTGGTTCCTGCTGAACTTCGGCCCGGCAGGGTACACCACCGACGCCGGGGAAAGCTTCGGTGCCCTGATCGGCCATGTACTGGTCCCCATCTTCAAACCGGTGGGCCTGGGCTTCTGGCAGATCTGCCTGGCCCTTCTGGCCGGGATCAGCGCCAAGGAAGTGGTGGTTTCCAGCTGCGCCGTGCTGTTCGGTATCACCAACGCCAGCAGCGGGGCCGGGATGGCAGCCTTTGCCCAGAGCCTGGAAAGCATCGGGTTCACCTGGGTCAATGCCGTCTGCCTGATGGTGTTCTGCCTGCTGTACGTGCCCTGTGCGGCGGCCCTGGCCACCATCCACAAGGAAAGCGGCAGCTGGAAATGGACGGGCTTCGAGGCCGGGTTCCAGCTGGTGACAGCCTGGGTGGTCACCTTCCTGTTCTACCATGTGCTGCGGTAACTCCTGCAGGAATGTAAACAATTAAACACTTTTTGAATTAAGAGGAATCGAGTTTCTATGAAATTTGATTCCTCTTGACTTTTATTGGGGGATAGGGTATAAATAGGGTAGAAAACGATTAAATGACTCTTTAATTGTTAAGACAGAAAGAGAGGACCTGAAATGACCAAAAGCTATAAAGTGGATGTGGACTGCGCCAACTGTGCGGCCAAAATGGAAGAAGCGGTGAAGGCTACGGAGGGCGTCAAAGATGCCGTGCTGAACTTCATGCTGCTGAAGCTGAAGGTGACCTTTGAAGAAGGGGCTGATCCCAGGGAGGTCATGGACCGGTGCAAGGCCAACGTGGAAAAACTGGACGACGATTTCAAAATCTACTGTTAAGCAGCTGCTGAATCATAGAAAGGGGAGACCGCAGGGATGAGGCCCCGGGCCCACCCTCCGGAGAGGTGACAAAATATGGAACAAGAACAGAAACACATGATCGGGCGGATTGCCGTCAGTGCCCTCCTGACCATCGGGGCAGGCTTTTTGCCGGACAGCTGGAGCGGAACCGGTGTGGACACCACCACCCGGGTGCTGCACCTGCTGCCGTACCTGGCGGCCTACCTGATCATTTCCTACGACATCCTGAAGAAGGCCCTGAAGAACATCAAGAAGGGCCAGGTGCTGGACGAGAACTTCCTGATGGCGGTGGCCAGCCTGGGGGCCTTCGGTCTGGGCATCTACGAGAACGCCGATTTTGCGGAAGGCGTGGCCGTCATGCTGTTCTATCAGGTGGGGGAACTGTTCGAGGACTATGCGGTGGACAAAAGCCGGCGGAACATCAGCGACCTGATGGACATCCGGCCGGACTACGCCAACATCGAAAAGGACGGGCAGCTGGTGAAGGTGGACCCGGATGAAGTGGCGGTGGGGACGGTGATCACCGTACAGCCCGGGGAAAAAGTGCCCATCGACGGCGTGGTGGTCACCGGCCGCAGCACCCTGGAGACGGCGGCTCTTACCGGCGAAAGCCTGCCCCGGGAAGTGGAACCGGGCAGTGAGGTGATCAGCGGCTGCATCAACCAGAGCGGCGTGCTGACCATCCGCACCACCAAAGAATTTGGCGAATCCACGGTGTCCAGGATTTTGGAGCTGGTGGAGGATGCCAGCAGCCGGAAGGCGAAATCTGAAGTGTTCATCAGCAAGTTCGCCCGGGTGTACACCCCGGTGGTGTGCGGTTCGGCCCTGGCCCTGTTTTTGCTGCCGCCGGTGGTACGGATGATCCTGGGGTTGCCTCCCCTGTGGCATATGTGGCTGTACCGCAGCCTGCTGTTCCTGGTGGTGAGCTGCCCCTGTGCCCTGGTGCTTTCCATTCCCCTGAGCTTCTTTGCGGGCATCGGGGGTGCCAGCCGGCAGGGCATTTTGATCAAGGGGTCCAACTACATGGAGACCCTGGCCCATACGGCCTACGTGGTCATGGATAAGACGGGCACCCTGACGGAAGGGGTGTTCGAGGTCAGCGCCCTGCACCACAATAAAATGGCCAAGGAACGGGTGCTGGAACTGGCAGCCCTGGCCGAATGTGCCAGCAGCCATCCCATCAGCAAGAGCCTGCAGAAGGCTTACGGCAAGCTCATCGACCGCAGCCGGGTGACAGATATCGAAGAAATCGGCGGTAAGGGTGTGCTGGCCAATGTGGATGGGCACAAGGTAGCCGCCGGCAACTACAAGCTTATGGACCAGCTGGGTATTCCCTATATGGACTGCCATATGGTGGGGACGCTGGTGCATGTGGCCGTGGACGGCGAATACCAGGGGCATATCCTGATCGCCGACCGGATCAAGGCCCATTCTGCACAGGCCGTGCGGGCCCTGAAGGAAAACGGCGTGAAGGAAGTGGTCATGCTCACCGGAGATGCGAAGAAACCGGCGGAGGCCGTGGCGGCCCAGCTGGGCATCGACAGGGTGTACAGCGAACTGCTGCCCCAGGGCAAGGTGGAGAAGGTCGATCAGCTGATCCGCCGCAAGGACGAAAAGGACAAAGTGGCTTTTGTGGGCGACGGGATCAATGACGCACCGGTGCTGGCCATGGCGGACGTGGGCATTGCCATGGGGGCCCTGGGCAGTGATGCGGCCATCGAAGCGGCGGATGTGGTGCTCATGGACGACGATCCCCTGAAGATCAGCACGGCCATCCGGATTGCCCGGAAGTGCGTGGGCATCGTGTACCAGAACATTGTGTTCGCCATCGGGATCAAGGTCATCAGCCTGGTGCTGGGGGCCCTGGGGTTCATCAACATGTGGTTTGCCATTTTCGCAGATACAGGGGTGCTGATCCTCTGTGTGCTGAATTCCATGCGGTGTCTGGTGGGGAAACGGTAAAACCATATGAGTAACATCGTCTGTAAAGGTAGTCAGGTGTGCGAACCCCCTACCCGCAAGCGGGTCCTTTCCCCCTTTCAGGGGGACACAAGGCTTTTCCTCTTTTCCACAGGACTAGGAGACTCCTCTTCGTCGTCTCCGTCGCGGGGGACACAAGTATTTGTCCTTCCCTGCAAGGGAAGGGGGACCAGCCGTATGGCTGGTGGATAGGTTTTTACACCGACCATAAGATTTATCCGTAACCTTTTCACAGTATCTGGTTCTTGTCGTCAGTCAGGCGTTCTAACCCCCTACCCGCAAGCGGGTCCTTTCCCCCTTTCAGGGGGACACAAGTAGGGGGGACACAAGTATTTGTCCTTCCCTGCGACGGCTGTGACGAATAGGAACAGCCTAGTCCCGGGGAAAAGGGAAGGGGGACCAGCCGTATGGCTGGTGGATAGGTTCTTACACCGACCATAAGATTTATCCGTAACCTTTTCACAGTATCTGGTTCTTGTCGTCAGTCAGGCGTTCTAACCCCCTACCCGCAAGCGGGCCCTTTCCCCCTTTCAGGGGGACACAAGGCTTTTCCTCTTTTCCACAGGACTGGGAGAGTCCTCCTCGTCGTCTCCGTCGCGGGGGACACAAAGCCCTTTTCCACAGGACTAGGAAACAAATATTTGTCCTTCCCTGAAAGGGAAGGGGGACCGTCCGAATGGACGGTGGATAGGTTCTTACACCGACCATACGACTTATCCGTAACCTTTTCACAGTATCTGGTTCTTGTCGTCAGTTAGGCGTTCTAACCCCCTACTCGCAAGCGGGTCCTTTCCCCCTTTCAGGGGGACACAAAACCCTTGTTCTTACACCAAAAAATGCACAGATTCTCATTATTTATGAATTTTTATGCGTTTTTACCAAAAAATCCCTATACCCCGGCCCCCTTGTGTGTTATAATGTTCCTATTCTAAACCATAAGATACATCTGACAACACAAGTGAGGGGTGGTTTGACATGTTTAAAGTATTCATCGACGGCGGCGAGGGGACTACGGGTCTGCGTCTGGCACAGCGGCTGAAACAGCGCAGTGACATCGAGCTGCTCACCATCAGCAGCGACCTGCGCAAGAACCTGGATGCCCGGCTGGAAAAGATCGACCTGGCTGATGTGGCGTTCCTGTGCCTGCCGGACGCCGCTTCCCGGGAAGTGGCCGAAGCAGCCAAAAACTGCGATACCCGGATTATCGACACCTCCACGGCCTTCCGCTGCGATCCGGACTGGGCCTACGGATTCCCGGAACTGGGTCCCCGGTACCTGCATGCCATCCAGAGCAGCCGCCGCATTTCCAACCCGGGCTGCCATGCCACCGGTTCCATTGCGGTACTGGCACCGCTGGTGAAGGCCGGGCTCATCGAAAAGACCGGGCTCTATACCCTCACTTCTCTCACCGGATATTCCGGCGGGGGCAAGAAGATGATCGCTTCCTATGAAAATCTCCACGACAAGGAGCTGGATGCGCCCCGGATCTATTCCCTGGGCCAGAAGCACAAGCACCTGCCGGAAATCCTGAAATACACCGGGCTGGAACAGTCCCCGATCTTCCTGCCCATCGTGGCTCCCTACTATGCAGGCATGCTGGTCACGGCCGGGTTCCTGATGCCCACGGACCTGAGCCTGTCCGCCATCCGGAAGCTGTACCAGGATTTTTACCGGGACCAGAAGTTCATCACCGTGGAAACCTCCGAGGAACAGCCCAAGATGCTGGGCAGCAACACCCTGGCAGGCAAGGACAATCTGAAGATCTACATCTGCGGCAACGAGGAACGGTTCACCGTCAGCGCCCAGTTCGACAACCTGGGCAAGGGGGCCAGCGGCGCCGCCATTGAGAACATGAATATCGCCATGGGGCTGGATCCCGCCACGGGACTGGAACTGTAAGGGTCCAGCCGGCTGACGCGAAAGTTGTAAAGAAATGCCTGTGCCTTTCTTTACAACTTTTTTTTATTATGGTACGCTTATACTGCTTATTCCATTTTGATTACAGAACAGGGGGGGCCTTCTTATGGGGAATTTCTGGATTGCGGCGGGGGCTGTTCTACCGCTGATGATCTATATGGGTGTGGGGCTTTTGGCCAAGAAACGGTACGGGTTCACGCCCCAGATCATTTCGTACTTCAACAAACTGGTCTTCGGAGTGTTCCTGCCCACCAACATGTTCTACTCAGTGTATTTCACCGATGTGAGCAAGGTGGTGAAGCCCTCTTTCGTGGGTTTTGCCGTGGCGGCCCTGCTGTTGGAATACATTGTGGGTTTCGTCCTGGTCACCACCCTGGTCAAGGACAACAAGAAGCGGGGTGCCATGATTCAGGCCTTCTACCGCAGCAACTTCATCCTTCTGGGAGTCCCCCTGGTGGAGAACCTGTATGGGGCGGAAGCCATGGCGCTGCCGCTGATGCTGTGCGCCATCATCGTCCCCATCTACAATGTGCTGGCCGTGTTCACCCTGGAAACATTCCGGGGCGGTACCTTCAACCCGGTCAAGATCCTGTGGGGGGTCCTCAGGAATCCCATGATCCTGGGGGCCATCGGCGGCCTGCTGTTCAAGCTGCTGCCCTTTCCGGCACCGGAATCGCTGCTCAAGTGCATCAAGGCCATTGCAGGTAGCACCACCCCCTTTGCCCTGATCGTGCTGGGGGCCTCCTTCACCCTCCAGGGCGCCATCAGTGAGATGCGGGAACTGGTCTTCACGGTGCTGGGCCGGCTGGTACTGGCTCCGGCCATCGTGCTGGGGGCTGCCGTGACCCTGGGGCTGCGGAATGTGGAACTGGCTTCCCTGATGGCCATGAGTGCCACTCCCTGTGCAGTGGCTTCCTTTGCCATGGCCCAGCAGATGGACAGCGACGGGGAACTGGCAGGGAACTGTGTGATCTTTTCCTCGGCGGCCAGCTGCCTGACCATGTTCCTGTGGGTACTGGCTTTCAAGAATCTGGGATTGCTGTAAAGGTGGGAGCATTTCTCCCAGCACCCCGGGCCCGGTGCATCCAGGGGCCTCTTTCTGTGTATATGGCAAAAATGTGAAAAACCAGGACAACCATGATATAATAAAAGAATGACAAGATCAAAAATTGCTGAAATACCAAGAATTGTTGTAGGAGTGAGGACCCCATGACGAATAAAACAGCCACCGACGATATCCCAAAGGACAAACGGATCCTGAAAGCTGCGGAAAAAGTCTTTTCCCGGAAGGGCTATCACCAGGCCACCCTGGATGAGATCATCCAGATCGCTGATACCGGGAAGGGAACGGTCTATAAATATTTCAAGAATAAGGAAAACCTGTTCTACACCCTGGTCCTGGGCAAGAACAAGCGGCTGATGAAAGCGCTGGACGCAGCCGTGGGGAAGGAGACCACCTTCGAAGGCCAGTTCCAGGCCTATGTGTATACCTTCCTCCATTTTCTCTATACCAATGATATCCTGTGGTCGGTGATATTGTTCGAACTGCTGAACCAGCAGGCAGGCTGGCGCCTGCTGTGGAACCAGGAAAAGGGAGAGCATGTGCTGGACATGCGCTGGGGCCGGAAGCCCACTGAAGAGGAAGTGGCTGTGAAACGGCGGTATGCCCAGCTGATCGGCGGGGAAGTGCAGCTGCTTCGGCAAATTCTCCAGCAGGCCATGGATGCCGGGTATATCAAGGAGTGCCAGGACAATCTGACCCTGATGAGCCAGAATTTCTACTTCAGCATCTTTATGCTGTACAACCAGGGCGCCATCAACAGGGACAACATCCACAAGGTGGTGGCCGGCATGGTGGACCGGTTCCTGTACGGCCACATCCGGAAATAAACGCAAGATACAAAATAAGGGACTGTTGCTTCAGCAACAGTCCCTTATTTTGTATACTTACAGTCTGTGGGAAGAGTTCAGCACATCCCGCATCTTGTGGGCCACCATCTTTTTGATGGCTTCCCGGCCCTTGCCCAGGTAGGAACGGGGGTCGAAATCTTCCGGATGTTCGTACAGGTACTTCCGGATGGAAGCGGTCATGGCCAGCCGCAGGTCCGTATCGATGTTGATCTTGCAGACCCCGTAGGTGCCGGCTTTCTTCAGCATGGGTTCAGGGCAGCCCTGAGCGCCGTCCAGCTTGCCGCCGTATTTGTTGCATTCTTCCACGAATTCAGGGATGACCGTGGAGGCACCGTGCAGGACCAGAGGGAACCCCGGCAGCAGGTTGGTGATCTTTTCCAGACGGTCGAAGTCCAGCTGGGGTTTGCCCTTGAACTTGTAGGCACCATGGCTGGTCCCGATGGCGATGGCCAGGGAATCCACTCCCGTGCGTTCCACGAATTCCACGGCCTGATCCGGATCGGTGTAGGTGGCTTCCCGGGTGTTGACCTTGACCGCATCTTCCACGCCGGCCAGCTTGCCCAGTTCGGCTTCCACCACAACGCCCTTGTTGTGGGCATAATCCACCACCCGTTTGGTCAGTTCGATGTTTTCTTCAAAAGGATATTTGGAACCGTCGATCATGACGGAGGTGAAGCCACCGTCTACGCAGGCTTTGCAGATATCGAAATCGGCGCCGTGATCCAGGTGCAGGGCGATGGGCAGGCCGGTATCTTCCATGGCAGCCTCCACCAGGTGCAGCAGGTAGTTGTGCTTGGCGTATTTCCGGGCGCCGGCGGATACCTGCAGGATCAGCGGGGACTGTTCTTCCTTGGCGGCTTCCACAATCCCCTGGACGATTTCCATATTGTTGACGTTGAAGGCACCTACAGCATAGTGGCCTTCATAGGCTTTCTTGAACATTTCCGTAGTTGTTACGAATGGCATGTTTGAAACCTCCTTGAGTTCTCTATGGATTCATTATACCATATCCGTGATTTTTTTCCATACAGCGGTAAAATCTTCCGGCACCGGGGCCTCCAGGGTCAGGACCTTTTCCGTAAATGGGACCGTAACCAGGAGCTTCCAGGCGTGGAGGTAGTGGCGGCCCGGAGCACCGGGGGCTCCGTACAGGGTGTCTCCCAGAAGGGGGTGGCCCATGGCGGCGCAGTGGACCCGGATCTGGTGGGTGCGGCCCGTTTCCAGGGTGAACTGGACCAGGCTGCAGCCTCCCCGTTCTTCCAGCACCCGGTACCGGGTACGGGCAGGAAGTCCATTGGGGTCGATCTGCCGCTCCACAATGGAGCCGGGTTTCCGGCCGATGGGCAGGTCGATGAGGCCCTCCGGCTGTTCCCACTGGCCCCGGGTCAGGCCCAGATAGGTCTTTTCCAGCCGGCCGGCACTGAGCATGTGGTGGACACAGGAATTTTTGGCAAACAGGACGATGCCCGAAGTTTCCCGGTCCAGACGGGAGACCGGATGGATGCCGCAGAGGAGATGGTGCTGGTGATAGTACCAGGCCACCCGGCGGCTGAGAGAAGGGGTCCGCTCCTTTCCGGCGTTGTGGGTCACAAGGCCCGCCGGCTTGTCCACGGCCAGCAGCAGTTCCGTTTCCAGCAACACGGTGAGAGGTGCTTCCTCCGGCAAAAGGTCCGAATGCTCCGGCAGAAAGTGCCAGCAGACCCTGTCACCGGGCTGCAACAGAGCGTCCCTCTGGAGGACTTCACCGTTTACCGTCAGGGCACCGGCAGCCTTCAGCTTCTTCCAGTAGGTGCCCGAAAGGCCCAGCTGCTGCAGGAACGTCTTCAGCCGGGTGGGAGGCGCCGAACAGGGCAGGATGAAGTCCATTACACCACCTTCTGTCCGGCGATGCAGGCCAGGATGCCGAAGAACAGGGACAGGCCCATGTACAGGGCCGCCGTGACTGGGGAACCCTTATCCACCAGCTGCTGGCTTTCCAGGGCAAAAGAAGAGAAGGTGGTGAACCCGCCGCAGATGCCCACCTTCAAAAACAGGGCCAGCCGGGGCGAAAGAGAAGAGCGGCCGGCCAGAGCCGCCACGGCCCCGATGAGGAAGGCCCCCAGGATGTTGATGAAAAACGTCTTCAGCGGAAAGCCGCTGCTGTGTTCATAGGGCAAAAGACCGATCAGGTACCGGAGAATTGACCCCACGAACCCGCCCAGGCCCACAATGATACAGGAAGTCATCGTATCAGCTCCTTTGGGCGACAGGATCAACGATTTTCCTGAATATCTGATGATCCTTCAGTGCGGCCCGGGCAATGCCGATCAGATCAGCCCGGCCTTCTTCCAGGAGTCTTTCCGCCTGTTCCCCTGTGGTGATGCCGCCAGCCAGCATCACCGGCAGCGCGGTGGCGGATTTGGCGGCCCGGGACAGTTCGGCGAAATATCCGGGTTCCGTGTGACCGGGACGGAAAAAGGCGCTCATTCCGCCGGAAATGCTGAACCCGTCCACACCGGCCTGCTGCAGCAGGGAAATCGCCCGGGGTACCTCTTCCACAGTGGCGCCGCCCGGCATGTAATCAGCGGCACCCAGGCGCAGGGTCACCACAAAGTCGGGGCCCACGGCCTGGCGTACTGCCCTGCACACTTCCTGCAGGTACCGGGTGCGGCCTTCCAGGGTGCTCCCGGTATATTCATCCGTGCGGTGGTTGGTGAGGGGAGAATAGAACTGGTCCAGCAGGTAGCCATGGGCAGCGTGGATCTCCACTCCGTCATAACCGGCCTCTTTGGCCCGCAGGGCAGCGTCCACGAAAGCCTGACGGATCCGGTCCAGGCCGTCCTGGTCCAGAGCTTCCGGCAGGTCCGGGCTGACGCCGCCTACCGCCGCCACTTTGCCCGGATTCTTTACGGCGCTGGGGCCCACCACCGGCAATCCGGTCACAGCCCTATGGGCCGCACTGCCCGCATGGCTCAGCTGGGCCAGAAACGGTACGCCGCAGGCATGGACAGCAGCGGTCAGTTCTTTCAGGGCGGCCATGTCGGCAGTCCCATCCATCCCGATCTGGTGGGGGCTGGCTTTGCCTTCCGGAGCCACATAGCAGTGTTCCTGGATCACCAGAGCAGGGCCGCCCTGGGCCATTTCCCGGTAATAGGCGATGAGGGCCGGGGTGATCCTGCCGTCAGCGGCCTTTTCCGTGGCCATGGGGGGCAGCACCAGGCGGTGCCGCAACGTCAGGGAACCCAGTTGCAGGGGTTTTTGTAAGAAATCGTACATAGTTCATGTTCCTTTCCAAGATAACTGTATATGATTATAAAACAGGTGGAACAGAAAGAAAAGAGGTAGGGGGCAAGTCGTTGTCCTTCCTGCGACGGCCGTGACGAACAGGAACAGCCTGGTCCCAGGGAGAAGGAAGGGGGACCGTCCGAATGGACGGTGGATAGGTTCGTACATCGACCATACGACTCTTTACTACCATTCTGGTGGTGGGTTCTTATATCTTCTTGTCGTTAGTCAGGTGTTCTAACCCCCTACCCGCTGAAGCGGGTCCTTTCCCCCTTTCAGGGGGACACAAAGTCGCGTAGGACACAAATCTTTTGTCCTTCCTGCCACGGCCGTGACGAAGAGGAACAGCCTAGTCCCGGGGAAAAGGGAAGGGGGACCGTGCGTAGCACGGTGGATGGGTTTTTACACCGACAGTACGAATTAATTATACCGTCTGTAAAAGGATCGGCCGATGTTCGAATCCCCTGCCGCATGGGGCCCTTTTTCCTCCTTATAAGACCCCGCTGCTGTCCGTCTTGGTAATGTACTGGGCCGGAATGGGACAGTCCAATCTGTAGAGGATAGTGATGGGCTGGCTGCCCCAGGCCTTGACCATTTGGGCCGGACCTAAAAAGGTATAATTCTGGGACCCTCCCTGGGGATCCTTTTTCTGCTCCCGTACAAACAGCAATACAATGGATCCGTTCTTGCGCTGGTTCAAATACCGCTGGCCTGTTTTGGATTCTGGTTTGGTGGCGTTCTGGCTTTGCCAGTGAAACAGATTTTTATTGATGGAATAATCTTCATACCGGGTGGATTCGGAAAATTCCTTTTCCGACTTGTTCAGGGTTACCAGAAACACGTCCGTATCCCGGGTTACCACCTGACTGTTTTTGGGATGCAGGTACTTAACCCCTTCCCGTACACTATTGGACTTTTCCAGACCCAGCGCTGCAAAAATCTGGTCCCGGGAATAATTGCAATAGACTTCCAGGGCACAGGGATAGGGGAGCCTGGCTTTTTGGGGCAGTACGTTGAACCGGCCAAACTGGAAATCCAATACTTCTTCCAATTCCCTGCGCAGCTCCGGCCGTTTTTGCCACAGGCTGATGGCTTCCCAGGGCTCTGTCAGGGACGCTTCCTGCCAATCTTTGCCCCACAGGGTAAACTGCCACATCCGCAGGTATTGTTTTTGAATTGGGTCCCATGCATGGGGCTTATCTCCCGTGGGCAGAACTTTTTGTAAAAAACGGAGCCATTGGGGAGAATCCATGCCCAGCAGCCGGGGCAGTGCCCGTTCCAGCAGGCTTTCTTCGTCCGTTCTTGCAAAATCGGCAATCACCCCTGCATTGGCGCACAGCCGTGCATACGTCCGCTTGCCATTGTAAAAGGCCTGGGGAGTTACCTTGGCAGCCTGGAAAAATTCACTGATTGTGGGTAGCCGATGTCCTGTGGTTTCATACAGTTCCTGGATACAATCCTGGTAAAACGCATTGCCTCGCAGCTGGGCGCGAATGGTATCCAGTACCCGTTTCTGGGCAATTTCTTCCAATTGGATGGAACAGCCTTTGGGCACGTGGGGGAAGCCCTGTTCAATTTCCCGTTTTACTGGCACATCGCTGCGGCCTACCAGAGCCTGGAAGCGGCTGGCAAAATCGTAATGGCGGTTGGCCTGAGCCACAAAGTCCAGTACGGTCAGGCAATCCTTCCCTTTATCCAGCCGCAACCCACGGCCCAACTGCTGCAAAAATACCGTCATACTGTTGGTGGGTCGCAGGAACAGCACGGTGTTGATACAGGGGATGTCCACCCCTTCGTTAAACAGATCCACTACGAACAGGAAGGTGACCGCGCCGCTTTCCAGCTTTTGGCGTGCGCTTTGCCGTTCTTCCTCACTGGAATCACTGTCCAGGGCCAGGGAGGGGATGCCCTTCCGGGTGAAATATTCCGCCATGAAATGAGCGTGTTTCTTGGAAACGCAAAACCCAACGCCTTTCACATCCCGCAAATCAGCGGTATAGTTATCCAGAGCCCGTAAAATGGCGTCTGCCCGCTTGCTGGCCGTATGGCTTTCCATGACGTACAGATTGGTCAGGGCCCCTACGTCGTAATGGCCGTTGGTCCAGTTTACATGGCGCAGGTCCACCGTATCTTCCACACCGAAATAATGGAAGGGACAGAGCAGACGCCGTTCAATGGCAGCCGGCAGCCGGATTTCGGCGGCAATGTGGTTGTCAAAAAAGCCCAGGATGCTCTTGCCGTCCATTCGCTCCGGAGTCGCCGTCAGGCCCAGTAAAATTTGGGGGGTAAAGGTATTCAGCAGCTTCTGGTAGGAAGGCGCTGCCGCATGGTGGAATTCATCCACAATGATCATGTCGTAGTACGCCGGATCCATTTTCTCCCACAGTTTCAGGCTGTTACAGGTCTGGATGGACATGAATACATGCTCCATGTGAGCGGGATGCCTGCCGCCAACTGCCAATTCTCCAAAAGAAGGATCCTTCAGCACCTGACGGAAGCAGGAAAGACTCTGCTCCAGGATTTCTTCCCGGTGGGCAAGGAAAAGCAGCCTGGCCCCTTGGGGACGGGTTTGCAGGAATCGCCGGTAATCAAAGGCTGAAAGGGCCGTTTTCCCAGTCCCCGTAGCCGCAACAATCAGATTCTTCCAGTGGTTCCGTTCCTTCCGCTCTACTTCCAATGCATCCAGAATCACCTGCTGGAACGGATAAGGGTGGATGGTAAAGGTATAGGGCAATGCCACCGTGCTTTTTGTGTCCCGGCCTCGTTCCTGGTCGATGGCCTTCTGCAGTGCCGGCAGATCTTCCTTATGGTAGGCCTGAAAATCTTCGGAATGCCAGTAGGTTTCAAAAGTGGCCCACATTTTATCCATAATCGCCGGCATATCCTGCTGGGTGACCTTCATGTTCCATTCCAGACCATCGGCAATGGCGGCATGGGACAGATTGGAAGAGCCCACGTAGGCAGTGGAATAGCCGCTGTTCCGGTGGAATAAATAGGCCTTGGCGTGGAGACGGGTTTCCTTTACGTTATAGGAGATCCGGATTTCCGTGTTGGGCAGTTCCGCCAGTTTGGCAATGGCTTTGGGGTCTGTGGCGCCCATATAGGTGGTAGTCAGGATTCGCAGATGGCCGCCCGCCTGGGTAAAGGTGCGCAGATAGGGAAGAATCAGGGACAACCCGGAATATCGAATGAACGATACCAGAAAATCAATCCGGTCGCTGGAAGCAATTTCCCGTTGCAGCTCCGTGACCAGGGATACATCCTTGTGGCTGTTGGTGAACAAAAACGAGTGAGAAAGAGAGGTCTGGGGTCGAGGACGGTGGGCTGGCTCCAGATGGTTCAACCGGTGCTGCAGTTCCAAAAGCAGGAAGTTGGGCAGGTTGATCTGGTTATCCGTTCCCATTTCCGGCAAGTGTGCTCGCAGTGTATCCACCAGGCCATTGGTCAGTGCCAGCTCCTGCTGCAGCAGGGTATCATCGTCCTGATCCGCCAGGTCCTTCAGGCAAACCTGCACCAAATGACGTACATATTCTGCCAGGTACTGTACCGCATCCTGGGGATCCATGGGGTCGCTGAGGGTATACCAAATTTTGTTTTCGGCAAATTCCTGCCTGAGCTGTTTGTCCAGGCGTTGTGAAACTACCTTTTCATAGAGCCCATCTTGTAGTTTGTCCATATCACGGCCTCCCTTTCGTACATAAGGGTATTATACCATGGAGACCATCAACGGGGGCTGAGGATAATATCCTTTAGTCCTTTCCACGACGGTCGTGACGAAGAGGAACAGCCCAGCCTTGGGGAAAAGGGAAGGGGGTAGGGAAACTAAGTAATTGTCCTTCCCTGAAAGGGAAGGGGGACCGTTGCGCGTCAGCGCAATGGTGGATAGGTTTTACACCGACCATACGAGGAACACCGTCTTTAAAAGGCAGAGAGGTGTGCGAACCCCCTACCCGCAAGCGGGCCCTTTCCCCCTTGCAGGGGGACACAAATTTTTCCCCTTTTCCCACAGGACTGGGAGACTGCTGACGGAAAGGAGGAAGAAGATAAAGAAAAACCGCAGGCCAGAGGTCTGCGGTTTTTGTATCTTCTTTCAAGGATAAACGATTCTCTTTTCCTTACTGCCAGCCGATCATCAGGGCCACGGCTACGGTGACCATCTGGGTCAGAAGCAGCAACAGGAACAGGGGCACGAACCATTTCCACCATTTCTCCACCTTGACTCCGGCAATCCCGGCGCATACCGGTGCCATGGCCGTGGGCCACAGGATGTTGGACAGCCCGTCACCGTATTGGAAGCACAGTACCGCCAGCTGACGAGGAATGTGAAGCAGATCGGACAGGGGTGCCATGATGGGCATGCTGACCACGGCCTGCCCAGATCCGGACGGAATCAGGAAGTTCAGCAGGGTCTGCACCAGCAGCATGCATTCGGCAGAAATCACTGTGGGGAAGGAGGCCAGGGGCAGGCTGAGCCCGTACACGAAGGTATCCATGATGTGCCCGTGCTGCATGACGATCAGGACGCCTCTGGCAATGCCGATCATCATGCAGGCCTCGGCGATGTCGGTGAAGTTCCGGCTCAGCTTCCGGGCGATTTCATTGGGGGTCCAGCCCATGATGAAGGCAAAAACAAGGCCCATAATCATGAACAGGGCACTGAGCTCGGTAAAATACCAGCCAAAGTTCTTGGTACCATACACCAGGACGATGATGCCGGCCAGCAGGACCAGCAGCACGGCTTTTTCCCGCACACCGAAGGGATGGCTGGCCACTTCCTCCTGGCTCATGCTGAATTCGGACGGGTCTCCATAAACCAGGCTTTTGGTGGGATCCTTTTCGATTTTCAGGGCGTAGCGGATGGTGTAGATGGAGGCCACCACAATCATGCAGATGTGGCAGAAAATCCGGAAGCCGGATCCGCTCATGATGGGCAGACCTGCGATGCTCTGGGCCATGCCTACGGTGAAGGGGTTCATGAAGGCCCCGGCGTAGCCCACCGCAGCAGCCAGGGAAACGATGGCCATACCCACGATGGCATCATAGCCCATGGCAATGGAAATGCCCACGAAAATGGGGATGAAGGGGAAGGTTTCTTCGAACACGCCGATGGTGGAGGAGGCGAAACCGATCAGGGTGATGAAAATGGGGATGATGGCCACTTTCGTTTTGCCCTTGAAAATCCGCAGCAGACCGGCTACCAGACCGTTGAAGGCGCCGGTGGCGATGATGAGGCCGATGAAAGCGTAGGCCACGAACACGAACATGGTCACGTTAGCGGCGTTACACAGACCTTCATAGATGCATTTGAACATTTCGAAGATACCCACTGGATGGGCGTCTACCAGATGGAAGGTACCGGCCACTACGATCTTCTGGCCGGTGGCATTGGTGACCCGGTCGAACTCCCCGGCGGGCAGGATCCAGGTCATGAGCGTACATAAAATGATGATACCAAACAGCAGGGCATAGATGTGTGGTAACGCAAATTTCTTCTTGCCGGTTTCTTCCGGCAGCACGGGAATCTTTTCTTCAGCCATGATGCTTCACCCCTTTTTTCTGGCTACGGCTGCCTTGAAGTCTTTCTGGACTTTTTCCCGGAAGGCAGCATCATTGAAAATCGCAAGTACTGTGTCGGCGATGACAGCGGCTCCGGCGGCCATCTGGTCCCGGGCGTGGTCCGTCAGCGTGGCATCCCGCAGTTCGGGTGTATGCAGGGAATAGGGTTCCTCGGTAATGCTGATGATGGGCTGGATGGTAGGGCAGCAGTAGCTCACATTGCCCACATCCGTAGAACCGCCGGCAGGAGCAGCCGGTTCGATGGGCTTGCCCAGTGCCTGGAATTCTTCCGTGATTTTGTCTTCCAGGGCCGGTACCCGGACCATGTCGTTGAAATCCGGGAAGCCCAGGGTGAATTTTTCGGTACATTCCAGGGCGATGGCGGCCCCTTTGGCGCAGCAGTGGACGATGTGATCCAGGTTTTCCAGTTCACCCATGGAGGGAGAGCGGAATTCCATGCGGAGCTTGGCGTAATCGGGGACCATGTTGGGCTGCTTACCCCCGTCCAGGATGATCTCGCTCATGATGGTACCGGGATGGAACCCGTCACGCCGGGCGTCCAGCAGGTCCATGAACTTGCGGGCTGCGGTGAGGGCGTTGTGGCCCAGCCAGGGGCTGCCAGCTGCGTGGGCACTCTTGCCGAAGAATTCCACAATGTAGCAGCGCAGGGCGGTGGCATCCATGTTGGTCTGGCTGTAGTGCCCGCTGCCGCTGTGCATCATGATGGCCAGGGAAAGGTTGTCGAAGATGCCGGCAGGAGCCATGTGGAGTTTGGCGCCTTCTTCTTCTTCTGCCGGTGTGCCGATCACTTCCAGAGTTCCGGAGAACAGGTCTTTCCGTCTGGCAAGAGCCAGAGCGGCCAGGACGGACAGGGGGCCGTGGAGGTTGTGTCCGCAGCCGTGGCCGATCTGGGGCAGGGCGTCATATTCCACCAGGATGGCGGCAGAAGGGCCCGGGCCGTTCTTCAGGGTGGCCCGGAAAGCGGTTCCGTATCCCAGTTCTTTTTCCATAAATGGATACTCCACTTCATAGCTGGCTTTCTTCAGGTCGTCGACGATGGCCCGGCTGGAAAGGACCTCCTTATACGCAGTTTCCGGGTGGTCGTACAGATACCGGACCAGACGGGATGCTTCCGGAAGTTCTTCCTGGATGGCCTGTAGGATTTCTTGATTCATGGTATGTGCCTCCCCTTTATAGAATTATTTTTATTGTACTGCAAAATCGGCTGCAACGTGACAAATTCATGTCATATACAGAGAATGGAGAGAAATATAATGGATAAATGTTACAAATGAAAACGACGTGGGAACCGAATGGTGGCTTGGAAAGAAGACCCTCACTGTTTTTATGTCCATAAAGCAGGACAGACAAAACGGTATGATAAAGACAGACTTTCCTCCTTTTTCCGCCGGACTAGGAGACTCCTCTTCGTTGTCTCCGTCGCGGGGACACAAAGCTTTGTCCTTCCCTGGAAGGGAAGGGGGACCGTCCGAATGGACGGTGGATAGGTTCGTACATCAACCATACGACTCTTTACTACCATTCTGGTGGTGGATTCATACCCCGACCCTGCGAGTAATATCGTCTTTAAAATTCAGAGAGGCGTGCGAACCCCCTACCCGCAAGCGGGTTCTTTCCTCCCTTTTCCACCGGACTGGGAGACTCCTCTTTGTCGTCTCCGTCGCATGGGGACACAAATCTTTTTGTGCTTTCCGTTAACTTGCCTTTTCCCTTTCTGCCGGTTGTGCTACAATGGACCGGTATGCAGGTCAGGTGACTTGACAATCTATGAAGGGGAGAGAAGATGCGATGGAATATACGGAAACGAAACAGCTGGAGGAGGCTGCGCTGGAGGAGGGGGCCCTGGAAGTCCACCGGCTTTCTTTTACGGAAGCGGTGATGCTGGTGGTGGGGGCCACCATTGGCTCAGGGGTGCTGGGCCTGGCGTATGCCAGCCGGAAGGCCGGGTGGCCGGTGCTTTTGACCTGGCTGCTGGTGGCCGGGTTCCTTTCGATTGCTTCCATGCTCTATGTGGCGGAAACGGCCCTGCGCACCCGGCAGCCTCTCCAGCTTTCCGGGCTGGCTGAAAAATATGTGGGGAAGGCAGGCTCCTGGCTGATTTTCTTTTCGGTGGGGGCCACCAGCTTTTGCAGCCTGATCGCCTACATCACCGGCTGCGGCAAGATCCTCAGTGCCTTTTTCGGGCTGCCTGTGCAGGAGGCCAGCCTGCTGTTTTCCATCGGGGCCACGGCTGTGGTCTGGCTGGGGCTGAAGGTCACCGGTACGGCGGAGAAGTTCCTGGGCCTGGGGATGATCCTGATGCTGCTGGTGCTGGTGGGGGCTTCTTTCCTGTGGGCCCGGGTCCCTGTGGAAGAGATCCTGTACGCCCACTGGACCTGGGGGATCCCGGTGTTCAACATTGCGGTGTTCTGTTATGCGGTGCAGTACATTGTGCCCGAACTGGCCCGGGGCTTCCGGGACCGTCCGGAAAAGCTGGTGCCGGCCATCCTGGGGGGTACGGGGATCTCGTTCCTGATCCTGGCCCTGGTGCCCCTGGCGGTGTTCCTGATGCTGCCGGGTTCGGAGATCACCCAGGTGGCTTCTCTTTCCTGGGGACGGGCCCTGGGGAATCCGCTGTTCTATCTGCTGGTGAACTTCTTTGCATTCTGTGCCATGCTCACTTCTTTCTGGGCCATTGCGGAAAGTTTCCTGACCAACTGCATCGAGCGGCTGGGGTTCCGGTCGGAACGGGATTTCCGCAGCCGGGCCCTGTGCCTGGCCTTCATCGTCCTTCCGCCCGTCTTCCTGGCCAGCAGCGGCCTGGTGGGCTTTGTCAGTGCCATTTTCAGTGCCGGGACCTTTGGGGGCATCATCATGTCGGTGCTGCCGGTATTCATGCTCCGGAATGCCCGGAAAAGGGGGGACCAGGCACCCTGCTGGCAGTGCGGATGGCTGGCCGCCCCCTGGATCCAGCATCTGGTGCTGGCGGTGTTCCTGGGGTCCGGTGTGTATGCGCTGCTGAGCATCGGGGGGATGCTGCCCGGGGGATGGTAAAAAACAGGGGGTGTGAAAAAATGCTTTTTCACACCCCGTCACTAGTCACTAGCCGAAGGAAGCCAGCTGACGCTAGCGAAATAAGGGCGCTGTGGATGATTTTTTCACAGCGCCTGTTTTTTGTATTCAGTTTCTGCTTTTTTCTCCGGCCAGTTCTCCAACCGTTTCTTCCTGCCCGTCTTCTTCGTCCCTGCCTACACAGTAGGAGGCGAAAAGGGAGCCGGAAACGTTATGCCATACGGAGAAGATGGCACCGGCAATGCCTCCCGCTGCGGTGAAATACATCAGCGCCAGCGTGGAAGCCAGACCGGAATTCTGCATGCCCACTTCGATGGTCATGGCCCGGCACTGGGCTTTGTCCAGGCCGAAACGGCGGGCGAAGAAACCGCCCAGCAGCATCCCGCACAGATTGTGCAGGATTACCACGCACAGGATCACCAGCCCATTATCCACAATGGCTCTGCCGGACATGGAGACCACACAGCCTACGGTAAGGATCACCACCAGGGCCGAGAGCATGGGCATCACCCGGATGACCCGGCTGACCTGGCGGGGGAAGAAGGAATTCATCCCGATGCCCAGGATCAGAGGCAGCAGCACCATCTTCACAATGGAAATCATCATGGCCACAAAATCGATATCCACCCAGGTGCCGGCAATGAGCCACACCAGGAAGGGGGTCACAAAGGGCGCCAGCAGGGTGTTCACCATGGTCATGGATACCGACAGGGCCACATCTGCATGGGCGATGTAGGAAATCACATTGGAAGCGGTTCCCCCGGGGCAGCAACCTACCAGTACCACGCCGATGGCGATGGCGGGAGGGAGCCGGAACAGGTGGATCAGTCCGAAGGCCACAGCCGGCATGATGGTGAACTGGAGCAGGGTCCCGATGGCCACGTTCCGGGGCTGCCGGAAGACATTCCGGAAATCAGCCGGTTTCAGGCTCATCCCCATGCCGAACATGATGATGCCCAGGAAGGTGGGGATCTGAGGGGCCAGGGGCTTCATGAGCCCCGGTTCCAGGATGCCCAGGAATCCGATGAGCACCACACCGATGGACATGTACCGGGTGCAGAAATGTACGATTTTGTCCACCATGGGATCAGCCCTCCAGCACCACGTTGTCGATTAGGCGGGTGGTGCCGAATTTCACCGCCACAGCCAGCAGCACACGGCTGGAAATGGGGCCGGTGACTTCCGTCAGGCCCGGCATCCCGTACAGTTCCACATAATCGATGTTGCTCATGGGTTCTGCCTTGATTTCTTCCGTGACCTGGTCCACCAGTTTCCGGGGATCCCGCTGGCCGGCGTCAAAGGATTCTCTGGCATGCTTCAGGCTCCGGGAAAGGACCAGAGCGGCCTTCCGTTCCTCCGGAGAGAGGTAGACGTTCCGGGAACTTTTGGCCAGCCCGTCGGCTTCCCGGACGATGGGCATGATACGCAGTTCCACATTCATGAACAGGTCTTCCACCATCCGGCGGAGGACTTCCGTCTGCTGGGCATCTTTCAACCCGAAATAGGCCCGGTCGGCCTGGGAAAGATTGAACAGCTTGGTACATACCGTGGCCACACCCCGGAAATGGATGGGGCGCGTGCGGCCGCAAAGAACCTTGGTGATATTGCCCGTCACTTCCACCCAGGTCATATCCTTGTGGGGATACATTTCAGCCGGCGAAGGGGCAAAGATGGCCGTGGCACCGGCAGCTTCCGCGACTTTTTCGTCGGCGGCCAGTTTCCGGGGATAGGCATCATAGTCTTCGTTGGGACCGAACTGGGTGGGATTTACAAAGTCGCTGACGATGACCACGTCATTCTCCCGGGCAGCGGCTTTGATCAGAGAGGCATGGCCTTCGTGGAGGGCACCCATGGTGGGCACCAGGCCGATGGTTTTGCCTTCTTTTTTGGCAGTGCGGACAAAGTCCTTCAGATCTTTAACGGTACGGAACAGTTGCATAACGACAACACCTTTCAGTGAAAGTCCTGGAACATCCAGTACCCATATGAGAGAGGGGCACCTTGCCGTCCCAGTCTTTCGATATATTGTAGGTTCCGAGTCCGAAGGGATCCAGACCATGGATGGCCATGGTCTGCGCGCGCAATCCAGCATCGGGAAACCGTTTTGGGATGGAACCCTAAATTTATCTCCTGCCAGAAGTTCCATCATTCGGGTTTTTATTATACTCAGATAGAGGTATTTGTCAAGACAATGGAATAAAAGTTAACCCAAATCCTCTCCGGATCCGCCATACCCTATTATCCGCCCTTTTAAGGGGGACCAGCCGAATGGCACCCACGCCATCACAATATCCGCCCTTTTCAAGGGCGGGGGACCAGCCGAATGGCTGGTGGTGGGTTCTGACATCGACCGTCCGAGTAACACCGTCTTTAAAAGACAGAGAGGCATGCGAACCACCTACCCGCTGAAGCGGGTCCTTTCCCCCTTTTCTGCCGGACTGGGAGACTCCTCTTCGTCGTCTCTGTCGCGGGGGACACAAGGATTTGTCCTTCCCTGCGACGGCCGTGACGAGAAGGAACAGCCTAGTCCCGGGGAAAAGGGAAGGGGGACCAGCCGCATGGCTGGTGGATAGGTTCGTACACCGACCCTGCGACCGGCCCCGTCTCTGCCCGGGGTGGATTCCCTGTTACCATTAGAAAAACCGCAGGCCGATAGCCTGCGGTTTCTGTGCTCGAAACGATCACCTGTTTTGTTATGATTCTTCCATTTCAGCCAGGGTCCTGATTTCGTCGGCGGAGAGACCAAGTCCATCGGCAATCTCCTGAATGCTTTTCCCCCGTGCCAGCATCCGTTTGACAAAGACCGCCTGCCCTTTGGCCATTCCCTGGGCCATTCCCTGGGCCATCCCTTTGGCCATTCCTTCGGCCATCCCCTTGGCCATCCCCTTGGCCATCCCCTCTGCTGCTGCTTCTTCCTGGCGTCTTCTGATTTCGTCACTTAGGATCATATATTCTCGCCTCACTTTTTCCAGGCTCTTCACAAACTGCACTTCCTGATCCAGGCTCCGGACGAATTCACCCTCTGCTGCCTTGCCGTCCACATAGCGGAGAAAGGCAGCAATTTCCGGATCCCGGGCATTTTCGCTGCCCTTGCTGTTCAGGAACAATCGAGTTTCTCCGTCTTTTAATTTTATCGTGTTTTCTTCTTCACAGCAATGGGTAAAAGTGTACATGGGCAGATTTCTGCCGAAGGGGTCGAAGGTACAGATGAAGATGATGTAGGAGGCGTTCAGATTTTCGTATTTTTCTCCTTTTTCCAGCAGCTCCATATCAATCATGGACTGGTAAAAACGACTCCGTTTGGCCAGTCCTTTTTGAGGGAATTGGGTACACTGCATCTCGATATCGTATACTCGGCCCTGTTCATCTCTCACATAGACATCCAGCCGGATTCCTTTGCTGGCAAGGCCCAGGTTAATGGTTTTTTCGAATTCCTGATAGTGGAGCTCCTTGACGGAAATCTGCAGGATTTTCTCGATCAGATGCTTGCACAGACGGGGATTTCGCAGGACACATTGGAACATGAAGTTATCCAGAAATGTTAATTCATCAAAAGATTTCAAATTTTCCATAGACAGTGCTCCTTCCGGTATTTTCTTGAGGATACTATACCATAAAAAGAAGAGGGGATAATCAGTGACCGTCATTAAGTGCAAAAAGACCGTCATAAACGGTAATCGGGGTGATGAAGGAATGCGTGTTTCTTGTCGTTTGTCAGGTGTGCGAACCCCCTACCCGCCAAGGCGGGCCCTTTCCCCCTTTCAGGGGGACACAAATCTTTGTCCTTCCCTGAAAGGGAAGGGGGACCGTTGCGCGTCAGCGCAATGGTGGATAGGTTTTTACACCGACCATACGACTCTTTACTACCATTCTGGTGGTGGGTTCTTATATCAATCATACTAGTAACACCGTCTTTAAAATTCAGAGAGGCGTGCGAACCCCCTACCCGCAAGCGGGCCCTTTCCCCCTTTTCCACGGGACTAGGAGACTCCTGCTCGTCGTCTCCGTCGCGGGGGACACAAGTAATTGTCCTTCCCTGAAAGGGAAGGGGGACCGTTGCGCGTCAGCGCAATGGTGGATAGGTTTTTACACCGACCATACGACTCTTTACTACCATTCTGGTGGTGGGTTCTTATATCAATCATACTAGTAACACCGTCTTTAAAATTCAGAGAGGCGTGCGAACCCCCTACCCGCAAGCGGGTCCTTTCCCCCTTTCAGGGGGACACAAAGCTTTATCCTTTTCCGCAGGACTGAGAGACTCCTCTTTGTCGTCTCCGTGGCGGGGGACATAAGTGTCATAAAAAAGGGTTGTAATTTTCCATATAATTATGATAAAATCTAAATCAATAATAATTCTTAAAAACAAGGAGGATGGACCTGATGAAAAAATGGACAATTGTGGGTCTCACCACACTTTTGACGCTGGCTGCTTCGGCCGCATTGGCATCGGTACCTCAGAAATCCCTGTACCTGGGCGGCATCGGAATTGGCAGTGAGGGATCGTATATCCGGCAGATATACGGTGCCCCTACAGAAACGGAACGGGAACATTCTGCTTCCCATCCGTCTGGATCGGTGGTGGAATACGAATATGGAGATGGGGTCTCCCTCCATCTGGCGGAAGGCGTTGTCTATCAGGTAGAAGTGTCTGCCAACAACGGCTGGGCAACTCCGGAAGGGATCCATGTGGGAATGGACGCTTCTCTCCTGGAGGGGACCTACGGAAAGCCGGACATGGTCCGTGGGGATAAATCCATCTACAGGGCGGAGGGTCTGCCCGGGGTGGGTCTGATCTTTGAAATCGAAAAGGGAAAAATCGACGAAATCGAAATCGGCCCCATCGAACCGTAACGAACCTTGTTTGGGCAAGGGGGTGTGAAAAATGCTTTTTCACACCTCGTCACTAGTCACTAGTCACCAGCCGATGGAAGCCAGCTGACGCTAGCGAAATAAAGGCGCTGTGGATGATTTTTTCACAGCGCCTTTATTTTTTTGAATGACTGGAAGAAAAAAGGGGAGAGGAGTACAATGGACGGAAAGGAGGAGAGCACATGAACAAGAAAAAACTGGCGCGGCGGGCCCTTTTGCTGGCGGCGGTTCTGGCCCTGGCCGGCTGGCCCGGGAGCCCGTTTCCCAAAAATTGCGCCGGAGCGGAACCGTCAGCCCGGGAAAGCGGTGCATGGCAGCATCCTTCCCCGGAAAAACCGGCCATGGCGGTCCATCCCATTGCCTTTACGGACCTGCGCCGCCGGTTGATGAGGGACTATGCCCGGATCCACTACGGACAGGAAATGGAAACCATCGTTCCCCGGGCCGTGGTGGTCCATTGGACGGCGTCCAGTTCACGGGATGGGGTGTACCGGTACTTTTATCCTGAGGAGAATCCCCAGCTTCGGAACGGCACCCTGAACGTGGCTTCCCATTATCTGGTGGATCGGGACGGGACCATCTGGCAGCTGACTCCGGAAACGGCCTTGAACCGCCATGCCATCGGGCTGAACTGGTGCTCCATCGGCATCGAGAACGTGGGAGGGGTGGAGGGCCGGGAAGATCTGACCCGGGCCCAACTGGAAGCCAATGTGAAACTGATCCGGTATCTCCGGGGAAAATATCCCACCATCCAGTGGGTGCTGGGACACTACCAGCAGAATCAGGCCCGGCATACGCCCCTGTGGAAGGAAAACATCCCCGGTTATTATCACGGCAAAACCGATCCGGGGCCCCGTTTCATGAAGGGCCTGAAGGACCAGCTTGCCAGAGAAGGAGTGAAGTTCTTTTGAAACCAGTCAACAAGGGAATCGGTCTGTTGCTGGCCGGATTGCTGCTTATGCCCGGGTGGAGCCTTCCCCGGACCGTTTCGGCCAGTACCCCGGCTGCAGCTTCTGCCCGAACGGCTCTGAGCCCCCGGATGCAGGAAATCGGGAAGATCATCCAGGGGGCCGGCCCCTTCCAGATCTATTTCACCAATCTGTCCACCAACCAGAGCATCTACCGGGGCAGCGAGACCATGCCCGCCGCCAGCATGATCAAAGTCTTCATCCTGGCCAAAGCGTATGAGGATATCCAAAGCGGCAGTCTGCGCCGGAATGAAACGTTCACCCTCACTCCGGACAATGTGGTGGGAGGAGCCGGCATCCTCCAGGGCCGGGGGTACGGAACCCGGGTGTCCCTTCAGGAGGCCATGGACCTGATGATCACGGAAAGCGACAACACGGCTGCCAACCTGCTCATCGACCGGCTGGGCATGGACCGGATCAATTCCTACATGCAGAGCCACGGGTACACCCACAGCGTCCTGCGTCGGAAAATGATGGATACGGAGGCCATGAGAGAAGGACGGGAAAACATGACCAGCACCCGGGATATAGCGCTGCTGTTCAAGCGGTTGTACCGGGGACAATGTGTGGGTCCGGCTCAGGACCGGGAAATGCTGGAGATTTACAAACGCCAGACTGACAACGACAGCATCCCCGGAGCGCTGCCCAAGGGGACGGTGGTGGCCCACAAAACCGGAGAGGTCAGCGACTTCCGCCACGATGGAGGGATCGTCTACACGCCCAAAGGGGATTATGTGCTGGTGATTTTCACCGGGAACTACACCCCTTACGAAACCATGGCTGATTTGTCAGAGCAGATTTATCAGGCGATGGTGGAGTAAAAGAAGAGGGTGTTGCACAGGACGTGCAACACCCTCCTTTTTATTTTCACATGCCCTCTTTTACCTTACATTTCCTGTGCCGGCACCTCTTCTTCCATGCCCGGATATTCGTTCATGGCATCGATCCGTTCCCGGTATTCGGCATCGGTGGCGTACCGTTTGTTCTTCATGCGGCCGATGACCAGGAAGGGTACGATGATGATGGCGATGGCCAGGTAGCCGCAGTAGCCATAGCCGTATTTGATGATGTTGGTGAGGCCTGCCATGGATACGGTCATGGACAGGCAGATGATGAACAGGGTGACAATGGCGCTGCGGATCACGGCGTTTCGGGTGACTTTCTTCAGGGCGCTCATTTCAGAGAACCGGGCAGTGAATCCGAACACGGTGGTCACACCGGTGGAGATCAGGCAGAGCATCAGGGTTACGGTGTAGAGGATGGTCAGCCAGGGCATGCCCATGGCTTTCAGGCTCATCAGGGTGGGCAGGGGAGTCTTTCCGTAGATGCCGGTCCAGCCCATGAGCATGCACACGGCCATGGTCAGGGCGGTGGCGTTCATGAAGAAGGAGAACCACATGCTGGTGGCGCAGTTCTTCCGGGTGACCAGGGGAGCGCCCACTACGACCATGGTGGGGATGACCACACACTGGAAACCGGAGTAGGTGAAGGCGTGTAAAATGGCGGTGGGCAGTTTGCTGAAGCCATTGGCGGCAAAGTCGGCCGCCAGGGCGTCGGCGATGAAATGGGTGCCGGGAACCTGCCCTCCCATGGCGATGCCCACGGAGAAGATGGTGATGGCCATGGCCAGGATGGCGATGCCCATGTAGGTGGTGGCCCGGCGTACCAGCCCGGCTCCGAAGATGGTCAGGAAGAAGATCACGGCGCCTACCACACCGATGCCTGTGGTGTAGGCCATGCCGGTCTGGGCAGCCAGGGCGGAGGCAGCGCCGGAGATGGTGGCGGACACGGCCATGAGCACCATGATGTAAAAGAAAGCTTCAAATAAATATTCCAGGCCCCGCACCGGTCTGTACAGGTTCTGGAACAGCTGTTTGTAGCTGGTCAGGTGGCGGCTGTTGTACATGTTCATGGCCTCTTTGATGGTGAGGGTGAACAGGAGCATGGTGAAGATGGCGGTGATGGGCCCCAGCCAGCCCAGGCTGATGAAGTACACGTTTTCCTGGTTGCCGGTGGCAAAGCCGCCGCCGGCGTGGGAGCTGAACAGTACAGCGCCTACGGAGAAGCACATGGATAAGGTGGCGCCCTTGATGGCAGTGGATTGGATGGTCATTGGATATTCCTCCTTACAAGATAGAAAGTGTCCAGAGAAACGAAAACGCCCTTCGTCTCTCCGCATGGCTGCTAAGAGACGAAAGGCGAACTGACCTTCCGCGGTACCACTCTGTTTCGTCCGATGGACGCGCTCTCGGCTGCGGCCTGTGGCGACAGCCATGCTCTGTAACGGGAGTGCCCGTAGGGGACTACTTGTTTTTCGTCCCATCCGCTCGGCAATCAGTTCGGTCTGGATCGGGCGCTGCCTTGCACCGGGCGGCAGCTCTCTGGAGCCTTCTTCCAAACGTACTATTTTGCGTCATAGCGTTTTGGCGTTTTTGTTTGATGGATAGAAGGATACCATAGTGGACAAACCGTGTCAATAGGGTTACGGAAAAATTTTTATAATGGGATGAAAAAATAGAAAATGTTATTCTGTCAGCGAGGAGTGGTCAGAAGTTGACGGGAAAAGGAGAAACTGGCGGGAGAAACCAAAGTTAGCCTTGACAAATCTTTGAAACCGTCTATAATGAAAACCACCAGATACCCATACGAGGTATAGGGTTTCTGAGCAAGGAGGCAATTTTATGGTAAAAATGATTGTTGGTGTCGAAGGCATGGCCTGCGGCATGTGCGAAAGCCATATCAATTCTGCCATCCGGAACGCCTTCCGGGTGGATTCGGTTTCTTCGTCCCGCAGCAAAAAGGAAACGGATATCATTGCGGACGAACCCCTGGATGAAAACCAGGTCCGCAAGGTCATTGACAATACGGGCTATCAGATGACCAGCTTCCGGGTGGAACCCTATGAAAAGAAGAAGGGGTTCTTTGCCCGCCTGTTCGGTTGACATCATGGGACGCAGGGAAAGAACCTTTGCCGGCACGCTGCCGGGTACAGGCCGCAGTCTGCTGCAGATGCCTTCCACCTATGTGGTGGTGGATCTGGAGACCACGGGTCTGGATCCGGTACGGGACCAGATTATCGAAATCGGGGCCCTGGAAGTTATAGACGGCAAACCGGGTGCTGATTTCACCACCCTGGTGCAGCCGGTAACGGCACAGCCCGGCCAGTTCGTATCGCCCTTCATCACCCGGCTGACGGGGATCGGCAATGACCAGCTGCTGGAGGCTCCCCGGGCGGCGGAGGCTCTGGCTGCGCTGGGCCGGTTCCTGGGGGACCGGATCGTTCTGGGATACAATGTGGGGTTCGACATGGGGTTCCTGCAGCAGGGATTCCGGAAGGAACTCCACCGGGCCCTTCCCAACGACTGGGTGGATGTGCTGCCCATGGCCCAGACCCTGTTCCCCCTGTGGGAGCACCACCGGCTGAACAACCTGGCAGCCTGGTACCACGTGGAAAATCCCCGGGCCCATCGGGCCCTGAGCGATGTGCTGACCACTGACGCCTGCTACCGGAAGGTGGCAGGGGACGGAGTGGCCAGGTTCGGCAGCGCCGGGGCGTTCCTGGAGGCCATCCGGAAGAAACTGAACCCGGAGGAAGGGGAGCAGCTGAGTTTGTGGTAGTTGTCCTTCCCTGCGACGGCTGTGACGAGAAGGAACAGCCTAGTCCCGGGGAAAAGGGAAGGGGGACCGTCCGTATGGACGGTGGATGGGTTTTTACGTCGTACATTTGATGTAAAAACCCCCTACCCGCAAGCGGGTCCTTTCCCCCTTTCAGGGGGACACAGATTTAAAGGAGGAAGCCAGATGGCTCCCTCCTTTAATTTTATTGTGATTTGTGGTAAAATTCTGTCGTAGTTTGTGTGAAGGAGGGACTTTGTGTCTACCTGCGGTATCTTATTCGACTTTGACGGGACGCTGGCCAATACCACGCCCCTGATCCTGGCCACATTCCACAAGACCCTGGGTCATTTCGCCCCGGATAAGACCTTCTCGGACCAGGACATCATCAATACCTTCGGCCTGCCCCTGCGCCAGGGACTGGCAGAACTGACGGGCCAGTACCAGGAAGATGCCATCGACGAAATGACGGAATATTACCGCCATTTCAATTTCGCCTGGCATGACCGGATGATCCGTCCTTTTCCCGGGGTGAAGGAGGGGCTTGCGGCTCTTTCTGATGCCCATGTGCCCATGGTGATCGTCACCAGCAAGTTCCGCCAGAGCTGCCTGCGGGGCCTTCGCTGCCTGGGGCTGGCGGATTATATCCACGGCATCGTCGGCTGCCAGGAATGCACGGCCCACAAGCCGGATCCGGAACCCATGGAAAAGGGCCTGGCGCTTTTGGGGGTGCCGGCGGACCGGTGCCTGTGCGTGGGGGACAGCCCCTACGACCTGATGAGCGGCGAGCAGGCCGGGTGCAGGACGGTGAAGGTGAACTGGACGTCGTTCACCCCATCGTTCTTCGACCGATTCGTCCAGCCGGATTACACCATCGATACCCTGGGGGACCTCCTTCCCCTGGTCAACCAAATGAAACAAAAGAGGTGATTGCAGTGCGCAAGATCGGAATCATCGGGGGCACAGGCGTGGAAGACGCTTCCTGCTTCGGGAAGCTGGAGCCCCTTTCCATAGAAACACCTTTTGGCACGGCCCATTGCCTGAAGGCAGCGGCAGCCGGGCATGAAATCTACTTTTTGGCGCGGCACGGAGCGGGCCACAGTGTACCGCCCCATAAGATCAACTACCGGGCCAATATTTTCGCCCTGAAGAGCATGGGGGTCACGGAAATCGTTTCTTTCACGGCGGTGGGCAGCCTGAACCGGGGCCTGCCCCCGGGCACCTTCGTGGTGACCAGCCAGATCCTGGACTTCACAAAGAACCGGGTGAACACCTTCTTCAACGGAGAAAACGGGCTGGTGGCCCATGTGGACTTTGCCCATCCCTACTGTCCGGTGGTGCGGGAGCGCCTGATCCGGAACATCATCAAACTGGGGCTGCGGCACTCCAAACAGGGCACCTACGTGGTGACGGAAGGGCCCCGGTACGAGACGGCGGCGGAGGTGCGGATGTACGCATCCCTGGGCGGTGACGTGGCCGGCATGACCAATATGCCGGAGGCGGTGCTGGCCCGGGAGGCGGAGATCTGCTACGCCAATGTGTCCGTGGTGACCAACATGGGATCGGGGCTGAGCATCCGGGCCCTTTCCCACGAAGAAGTGACGGAGGCCATGGAAACCATGAAGAAACGGATCGTGGCCCTGATCGAGGCCTATGTGGGGGATGGAGAACCTGTGACCCATACCTGCCACTGCCACGAAGCCCTGAAAGAGTACGGGGGATTCCGGCTGGAAGCTTTTTCGGCCGGGAAAAAGGAGGATGAAGCCGGCAAATGACTTATGATATCGTAATCAAAGATGTGGAACTGGCGGACCGCAGTGACAACCAGCGCTATTTTATCGGGATCACCGGTTCCAATATCGCCTATGTGGGCACGGAACCGGTGGAAGGCCATGAAGTGATCGACGGCCGCGACCATCTGGCAGCTCCGGGCTGGGTGAACGCCCATACCCATGTGGCCATGACTCTGTTCCGCAGCTATGCGGATGACATGGTGCTGATGGACTGGCTGCAGAACAAGATCTGGCCCATGGAAAACAACCTGGACGGCCGGGCGGTGTACTGGGGCAGCCTGCTGGGCATTGCCGAGATGATCCGTACGGGCACCACCTGTTTTGCGGATATGTATTTCTTTATGGAAGAAACGGCCAAGGCCGTGGGCGACAGCGGCATCCGGGCAGTGCTGTCCCGGGGCCTCACCGGCAGCAGCGTGGCGGACGGAGCCAGCCGGCTGGAGGAGAACACGGAGCTGTACCGGAACTGGAACGGGGCCTGCAACGACCGGATCCATGTGATGCTGGGGCCCCATGCGCCCTATACCTGCAGCAATGACTACCTGGAGAGCGTAATCGCCCGGGCCAGGGAGCTGGGCTGCGAAATCCACATGCACCTTGCGGAGACGGCCGGAGAAGTGGAGGAATGCCGGAAGAAATACGGCAAGAGCCCCATTGCCCTGATGGAGAGCCTGGGGATGTTCGAAGTGGGGACCCTGGCCGCCCATTGCGTGCACGTGGATGAAGAGGACCTGGAAATCATGGCCCGGCACCATGTGCGGGTGGCCCACAATCCCCAGAGCAACCTGAAACTGGCCAGCGGAATTGCGCCCGTGGCCGGTATGCTGCAGAAGGGGATCACCGTGGGCCTGGGCACTGACGGGGCCAGCAGCAACAACAACCTGGACATGCTGGAGGAAGTGCGGCTGGCGGCCATGCTGGCCAAGACCCAGAGCGGGGACCCCAAGGCCGTGCCGGCGTCCCAGGCCCTGGCCATGGGTACCTGGATGGGGGCCGAAGCCGTGGGCCTGAAGAATGTGGGCCGGCTGGAGCCGGGGCAGAAGGCGGATGTGGTGCTGTACAACATGGACAGCCCGGCCTGGTATCCCCGGAACGACCGGACCAGCCTGCTGGTGTACGCCGGCAGCAGCGCCGATGTGGATACGGTGCTGGTGGATGGGAACATCCTGCTGAAGAAGGGTGAGTTCACCACCATCGACCTGGAAAAGGTGACAGCGGAAGTGGAACGGTGCATCGGGTACGTGATCCCGAAATAGTCGCCCCGCAGAGACGGATCGATGATCCGTCCGCCCTGGAAAAGTTGACAACAAAAATCGGTAAGGAGTGGTACGTGTGGCAAAGATCTTGAAGAAGCTGCAGCTGGCACCTGCAGTATGGGAATTCGAATTGGAAGCGCCTCTGATTGCGCACAAATGCAAACCGGGCCAGTTCGTCATGGTACTGTGTGACGAAACCAGCGAACGGATCCCACTGACCATCGGGGATTTCGACCGGGAAAAAGGCACCATCACCATCATGGTCCAGGCTGTGGGCAACACCACCCGTCATATCTGCAATGATTTTGGCGAAGGGGACGAACTGCAGCATGTGCTGGGGCCTCTGGGCCAGCCCTCGGAAATGGGCAAGTTCGGCACCGTGGTCATGGTGTGCGGCGGCATCGGCGTGGCACCGGTCCATCCCATTGCCCGGGCGTACCACGAACTGGGCAACAAGGTGATTACCATCATCGGTGGACGCAATAAGGATTTGATCCTGTGGCGGGACCGGATGGAAAAGATCAGCGACCAGGTGATCATCACCACTGATGACGGCTCCGAAGGCATCAAGGGTTTTGTGACCCAGCCTCTGGGCGAAATGCTGGAAAAAGGCGAACATCCCGATCTGGTTGTAGCCATCGGACCCATCATCATGATGGCCAACGTGGCGAAGACGACGGCCCCCTACAACGTAAAGACCACCGCCAGCCTGAGCTGCCTGATGGTGGACGGCACGGGCATGTGCGGCGGCTGCCGGGTACAGGTGGACGGCGAGAGCAAGTTCACCTGCTGCGACGGGCCTGAATTCGACGCCCATAAGGTGGACTTCAAGAACCTGATGCAGCGGTCGAAGATGTATAAAGACCAGGAAGCAGTAGAATACAGTTGCGGGGGGCATTGCAAATGCGTGGAGGAATGAGAAATCCCATGCCGGAACAGCCGGCGGACGTACGGAACAAGAACTTTGACGAAGTGGCCCTGGGCTATCCGGAAGCGGTGGCAGTGGACGAGGCCCAGCGCTGCCTGAACTGCAAGAATCCCCGGTGCGTGACGGGCTGCCCGGTGAACGTGGATATTCCTGAGTTCATCCATGCGGTGACGGAAAAGGATTTCGACGGGGCCATCCACATCCTGAAACGGAAGAACAGCTTGCCCGCTGTGTGCGGCCGTGTATGTCCCCAGGAAAACCAGTGCGAAAAGCAGTGCATCCTGGGCATCAAGGGCGAACCGGTGGCCATCGGCCGTCTGGAACGGTTCGTGGCGGATAAGGCACGGGAAAACGGCACGGATATGATCAAAGAAGGCCTGGCTCCCAGAAACGGCATCAAAGTGGCCGTAGTGGGCGGGGGCCCCAGCTGCCTGACGGCGGCCGGTGACCTGGCCAAACTGGGCTATGACGTGACCCTGTTCGAAGCCCTGCACAAGGTGGGGGGCGTGCTCATGTACGGCATCCCTGAATTCCGTCTGCCCAAGACCATCGTGCAGCACGAAATCGAACAGCTGAAGGTACTGGGCGTGAAGATCATGACGGACGTGGTGATCGGCCGGACTTTTACCCTGCATGAACTGCTGAATGAGGAAGGCTTCAAGGCCGTGTACGTAGGGACCGGTGCCGGTCTGCCTCATTTCATGCGCATTCCCGGCGAAGCCCTGAACGGGGTGTATGCCGCCAACGAATTCCTGACCCGGGTGAACCTGATGGGGGCCTGGAAGTTCCCCAAGATGGCCACCCCTGTGTACGTAGGGAAACGTGTGGCCGTGGTGGGTGCCGGCAACGTGGCCATGGATGCCGCCCGGACCGCCAAACGGCTGGGGGCTGAAAAAGTGGTGGTGGTGTACCGCCGCAGCGAGGCCGAAATGCCTGCCCGGAAGGAAGAAATCGCCCATGCCAAGGCTGAGGGCATCGAACTGCACATGCTGAACAATCCGGTGCGGATCCTGGGCAACGAGGACGGCTGGGTCACGGGCATCGAGTGCATCCGCACGGAGCTGGGCGAACCCGATGCCTCCGGCCGCCGCAGACCGGTGGAAATCGAAGGCAGCAACCATGTGTATGACGTGGATATGGTAGTCATGGCCATCGGCCAGGGTCCGAACCCGCTTCTGAAGCACACCACCCCGGATCTGGTGACCAACAAAAAAGGACTCATCACCGTGGATGAAAACGAAGAGACCTCCATCCCCGGTGTGTTCGCCGGCGGCGACATCGTAACCGGTGCGGCCACGGTCATCTCCGCCATGGGTGCCGGTAAGAAGGCTGCCGTGGAAATCGATCAATACATCAAAGGGAATTTGAAATAGTGATTCGTGGGTAGTGTCCGGTGGTGGATTCAACGACCAGCGATGAACGATCAACGATGAACGAAACAACAGAAAGGGCTGCTTATGCAACTGAAAAAATCTCTGGCTGTGGCAGCTTCTCTCCTGTGGCTCAGCCTGCCCTGGGCTTCAGCCGGGAACGCTGCGCCAAAAACTACATTCAAACCGGCCAGCGGTGGGTACAGCCTCACCGTACCGGCCGGCAGCAAGGAAATCTACCATACATCCACCGGGATCCGCTTCACGGTGGGCAGGGACTTTCTGGTCAGCGCGGACCTGTATACGCTGCCCAGTTTCATCTCTGTGCCCATGAAGCAGTATTCCAGTGAACAGAAAAAAGACTTCACCAAATTCCTGACCCGGATCCAGGATCAGGAAAACGATACCATCCAGGAGGATGGTACCAACAGGGATATGGGCAGTGCTCCGGCCCTGGACGGCATCCTGGAACGGAAGCTGCGGAAGTACCGCAGGACCAGCGGGGAAGCAGAACCCCAACGGGCGGGCAAAAAGAAGGGACCGGACAGCTACACCTATGTGGCCGTACCCCAGGAAAAGCTCCGGACCCATCGGCCGTTCCTGATCGGCCGGGCCTACCAGCCGGAAAAAAATGTGCTGCTGGTGGTGAACGTGAGCGCGCCGGAAAACCTGGAAACCGCCGCCCGCCAGGCCCTGAAGGCCCTGACCAGCGACCTGACCCTGAGCCCGGTGAAGTACACCGATGTGAACCTTCTGACCGTACCCGGCATGGGGTACGAAATGGAAATCCCCAGCGGGTGGCGGATGTACACCCTGCGGGCGGACAATGTGCTGTTCGGCCGGAGCCTGAGCAGTGTCCATACGGACGGGCTCATGGTGCGGGAATTTTCCGATGATACCTTCCAGGAACTGGGCACGTCCACGGCAGCCGGGCTGACGGCCGCGGAAAACGCCTTTGTGCAGAAGGTGACCCGGTACACACCCAACATTACGGTGCTGCGGCACCAGCCCATTACCGTGGGCACCCTGAACGGGAGCATGATGGAATGTACGGACACCGGGGATCTGAAAAAGGTGTTCGTGGTGAACACCTTCCTGATGAATTCTCAGGGTAACGGATATCAGATCCGCTACCAGACGGATGATACCATCAACTATGATCTGAAGCTGAACGCGTTCAAGCAGAGCGTGGAAAGCTTCAGCCTGCTGCAGAACAACGATGGCAGCAAGCTGAAACCGGGAGTGGATGAATAGGAGCAGTCACCAGTTACTGGTCACCAGTCACTAGCCGATGGAAGCCTGTTGACGCAGGCAGAATGAAAAAAGGCGCCTTCGGGCGTCTTTTTTGTTGTCGTGTCACAGAATTGACACAGATTATTCATTTTTCCTTCATAGGAAAAGCGGTAAAATAAATCCATGAAATGACCGGTAAGTCCGGTCTTTTTCATGGAGAAAAATCGTATCGGAAGAAGGAATCTGCAATGAAGAACAAGGTATTTGCAGTGACGCTGGCTGTTCTGGCTACGGCTGCGTCCATCGGGTGCGCTGCACCGCAAACTTCCTGGGATCAGGGAGAATGGCAAATGGATCTGGGGGCCTGGGCTCCGAAAGCCAAATTCGATGGAGAAAATTCCAGCACGAAATGGAACTTCGATGGCGGCCTGGCTTATGGCCTGAGCGACAAATGGGCTCTGGAATACAAGTATCGCGGCCTGAAGACCAAAATGGATGATTCCAAGACCGACGGGAATCAGAACGAAGTCAACCTGGCCTACAGCCTGGGCAAGAACTGGGCTCTGTTCGCCGGCTGGAACCGAATCAACAACGATTTTGACGGCAGCTATCATGGTGCTCATACCGGCGCTGCTGACAGTGTGATCAACAACGTGGCCCAATTCGGTATCCGTACCAAATACGACCTGGCCAAGAACCTGGCCTTCTACGCAGAAGGCGCCCTGGGCACCAAGAAGACCAGCCAGTGGGATGCCGGCCTGGCCTATACCTTCGCCGACAACTGGGATCTGAATGCCGGGTACCGGTATGTGGATACCAAGCTGGATGACGACAACAACATCAAATATCGTGGCTTCCTGGTTGGCCTGTCCTATCGTTTCGGCGGCCACAAGAAGGCTGCCCCCGTGGTGGAAGAACCGGTTGCACCGGTTGTGGAAACCCCTGTGGCTCCGGCTCATGTGTACAATGATTACTATCTGGACAGCATCCACTTCGACAGCGATGTGGATACCCCGAAAGCTTCCGAAGCCGGCAAACTGGCCAACTTCGTTGCAGTAGCCAAGGCACATCCGGATTCCACCTTCAAACTGGTGGGCAACACCGACAGCGACGCTTCTGATTCTTACAACGAAGATCTGTCCAAACGGCGTGTGCTGAACGTAGCCCGGTATGCCAACGACAACGGCGTAGCCGCTGATCGTATGAAACTGAACTACAAGGGCGAAAACAACCCTGTAGCTTCCAACGCTTCCGAAGCCGGCAAAGCCGACAACCGTCGTGTGGATATCTGGGAACACAGATAAGTCCCGAAACCGATGAAAAAGACCGTCCCTCTGGGGGCGGTCTTTTTGTCGTTTGCACTATTGGCATGGATGGTGTACAATAGATGATACGACAATAAATTTTCGTATCACAAGATACGGGTTGTATAGGGGAAATTGTTATGGAATTCCATGAAACTGAATCCACAGAAATGTATCTGGAAACCATCCTCATCCTGAAGAACCGGCTGGGGCTGGTGCGGTCCATCGATATTGCCAACGAAATGGGGTACTCCAAGCCCACCATCAGTGTGGCCATGAAGAAATTTCGTCACGAGGGACTGGTGACGGTAGATGATTCCGGGTTTGTGAACCTGACGGAAACGGGCCGGGATATTGCCGAACGGATTTATGAGCGCCATCAGGTGCTGACGCTGATCCTGGTGAATCTGGGGGTTTCCAGGAAGAACGCCGAGCACGATGCCTGCAAGATCGAACACGACATCTGCGATGAAACCTTCGACGCCCTGAAGAAGGAGTACATGAGACTCCGCTCCAGGCGCTGAGAAAAAGGAACCGGGAAAAGGGACTTTCGATGGGAAAGAATCGAAGGTCCTTTTTTTGTACGGAAACGGCCGCTCCCTCTTTCAGGGAAGGACAACATTCTTTTTTCGCCTTTCAAATTCACGGTTCTTTCATTCTCATATCTCTAAATTATGGTATAATACCTTTTATGGAAACATCCCGGCAGCCTGCTGCCAGAATAGCGAGGATTGGCTATGAACAAACAACAAACGGTATTGATTGCTGACGATGAACCTCAGATCCGTGAGATCCTGAGCATTTATTTTAAAAAAGAAGGTTTTAAAGTCATAGAAGCAGCCGACGGGGCCGAAGCCCTGGTGCAGGTCCAGGCCGGCAAGCCGGACATCATCCTGCTGGACATCATGATGCCCGTCCTGGACGGACTGGAAGTGTGCAAACAGGTACGGAAGATCTCCGATGTGCCCATCATCATGCTGACGGCCAAGGATTCCGACGACGACCGGATCCTGGGACTGGAGATCGGCGCGGACGATTACATCTCCAAGCCGTTCAACACCCGGGAAGTGGTGGCGCGGGTGAAGGCGGTGCTGCGCCGGACCAACGCCTCTCTGAATACCCAGAACAAGCAGGTGCTGGAATATCCGGACCTGATGATCAATCTGAGCGAATACCGGGTGGTGGCTTTTGGCCGGGAAATCACCTTCACGGCCAAGGAAATGGAACTGCTGTGGTGCCTGGCCTCCAACCCGGGCATCGTCTTCAGCCGGAACCAGCTGCTGGAAAAGATCTGGGGCTACACCTACTACGGGGATACCCGCACGGTGGATACCCACATCAAACGGGTGCGCCACAAATTGGCCATTCCGCCGGATTCCACCTGGGACATTATGACCGTCTGGGGCGTAGGGTATAAATTCGAGGTTAAAAAGGACAAGTGAAAAAATCATTATCCACCAGGCTCATGTACAGTTACATGGGCCTGATTCTGGCTATCATCATCGGGATTTCTGTGGGGCTCAGTTACCTGATCACCGACTATTTCTTCCGCACCAAGGAACTGGAGCTGAACGACAAGGGCGGCCAGGTGGCCATGATGGTGCGGTATTTCAATGCCCTGAATATGGATCCCACCATCCTGCGGGATTATCTGACCAGCATGGACCAGCTGGTGGGGGCCCGGATCTGGCTGTTCAACACCCGGTATGAGCTGATCGGGGCTTCGGAGACCCAGTCCGATTTCGAGCAGATCCATGGGGATGGTACCAGCCAGCAGGAACAGGCGGCCCGGCGCCGGGACAAATGGATGAAGAGCGTGGCGGCCATTGACAAGCAGATCCGCTCGGAAGGGGCCGAAGCCAACCGGTTCCACACCATCCTGAGCAAAGTGTATGGCGGTGACCGGGTGAACGAACGGATCTTCCACCCCATCTACAAGGAACAGGTGCTGATGGTGGGCATTCCCCTGAAGGATCCCAGGGGAAATGTAACCGGTGCCATGCTGCTGGCCTCGCCCCTGGGCGGCCTGAACAAGGTGCTGAAGGATATCTACCTGTATACGATCATTGTGGGGATCGTGGCCCTGTGCATCAGCGTGGTGATCGTCAGCGGACTGAGCCGGCGCATGGTGAAGCCCCTGATTTCCATGAAGAACGCAGCCCGGGCCATTGCTTCCGGAGACTATTCCCTGAAGGTGGCCGTGGACGGCAACGACGAGATCGCTGACCTGGGCCGCAGCCTGAACTCTCTGGGACGGGATCTGGAACAGTTCGTGCTGAAGAGCCGGAAGATGGAGAAGATGCGCCGGGATTTTGTGGCCAATGTCAGCCATGAGCTGCGGACACCCATCACCATCATCCAGGGCTATAATGAGGCCCTGTCGGACGGCACCATTACGGACCCGGAGGACGTGAAGAAGTACCGGGGGCTGATCAACAACGAGACCCAGCGGCTCCAGCGGCTCATCAATGAGCTGCTGGACATCAGCCGTCTCCAGCGGGGAGAAGGGGAGGAAATGGAACCCATCCCCCTGGGCAAGATCGTGGAAAGCGTGTGCGGCATGCTGGAGGGCCGGGCCGGGAAACGGGACATCCGGCTGGAGCAGTATGTGGACGACAGCCTGCTGGTGTACGGCAACGGCGACCGGCTGTACCAGCTGGTCATGATCCTGGGGGACAATGCCATGAAGTATTCCCCTGATTCGTCGGTGATCCGGTTCCAGGTGATGGAAAATGCCCGGAAGGAAACGGTGCTTACGGTGGCGGACCGGGGCTACGGGATCCCCGAAGAGGACATTCCCTATATCTGGGAACGGTTCTACAAGGCGGACAAATCCCATTCCCGGCATATTCCGGGCACGGGGCTGGGGCTGGCCATCGGAAAGGAAATCATCCGCATGCACAAGGCCAAGGTGCAGGTGCAGAGCAAGGTGGGCAAGGGTACAGCATTCATCATTACCTTCCCGCCCTACAAGGAACCCAGCCATGTGGCTCCGGACGGCGCCCACGAGGCGGAAGTGGTGGAGAATGTGCACCCGGAACCGGAGGATGCCAGCTTTGAACAGGAGGAAATCCATGAAAAGGACTAAGAAAGTCGGGCTGCTGACGGCGGCCCTGTGTCTGGGACTGGCGCTGCCCTGCCTGGCCGGGGCCTGGCTGCCGGAGGAACCCAGTAAGGACCAGGAGGCTCTCATCGGCTTCTACCAGGGGAACGGAGAATCCCTGGCCGTACGGGAAAATAACGGCCATCTGCAGCTGCTGTACCGGTTCCTGCAGAAGGATAAGGATTTCACCGGAGCGAATACGTTCACCCTGGTGAAGAACCATTATGATAACTACGACCTGCGGGAGACCGGGCCCAATACGGACTCGGAAAGCACCGTGCGGTTCGACCGGGACAAGAATGGCCAGGGCATCAGCCTGAACCTGGGGCAAAAGAGCTATACCCGCCGGTTCACCGGCAGCGAAAGCGGCAGGGGGCTGCGGATCACCCCGCCCCAGCCCATGGAGACCCTGCGCCGGCAGGCGGAAGGGGCCACGCCGTCCGATCTGCCTTATGACAAGACGGCGGACCTGGTGGAGATCAGCCAGGTGGTGCCCGGGGTGAAGCTGGATCTGCGGTATACCACCAGCAACAACCTGTTCGGGGCGCCCCTGGTACTGAGCCCGAAGGCGTATCTGGACCGCAGTGCCGCCCGGGCCCTGGCACAGGTGCAGAAGGGACTGGAGCCCTATGGCTATGGTCTGGTGATCTGGGAAGGGTACCGGAGCTGGAGCGATTTCAAACTGGCCACCCTGGCCCTGGGCACGGACCATGCCGACATGCTGCCCCGGCCGGAGGAGGGGTACAGCCACAACTCCGGCCGCAGTGTGGATGTAAGCCTGTATGACCTGGAGACCGGGGAGCCGGTGACCATGATCTCTGACTTCGACGAACCCAGCCCGGCCCAGTATGCCCAGTTTGCCGGTGGCACCCAGCGGCAGCGGGCGCTGCGGGACCTGCTGCGGCAGCAGATGACCCTGCAGGGCTTCACCGCCAGTGACATGGAATGGTGGCATTTCGATTACGATGCAGGGAGCCGGTACCGGATCCTGAATGAGAAGATGTAAACTGCGGGGCGGGGCCCACTACCCACTGTCCCCAAAATATGGTATCATTATTAAGATAACATAAAAGGAGGAATCCATCATGAACGTCTATGATGAAATGAACAAACTCTGTCAGGGAATCAAGGAAACCCATGAATTTAAAATGCTGGCGGAAGCCAAACCGAAACTGGCGGCCGACAAAAGCGCCGACGATATGGTGAAGGATTTCCTGAAACAGAAACAGGAAATCGAGATCGCCCAGTACCAGGGCCAGAAACCTGATGATGCCAAGGTGAAGAAGATGCAGGACCTGTACAATGTGCTGCAGCTGAACCCTGTGGCCAGCAACTACCTGCAGGCCTACATCCGCTTCCAGATGATGATCACCGACCTGTCCAAGACCCTGGGTGACACCATCAAAGAAGTCCTGGACTGATGGGTATGTCGGGCTTTCTTTCCTTTCTGGAAAAGGCTTTTCCAGGCCAGTTCCAGATTCATGTGCCCATGGCGCAGTACACCACCTTCCGGGTGGGAGGGCCGGCGGATATCCTGGTGTCTCCCAACAGCCAGGAGGAGGTCTGCACCCTGCTGGCAGCCATCCAGGCCGAACAGGTGCCCTGCACCATTTTGGGCAACGGATCCAATGTGCTGGTGCTGGACAAGGGCATCCGGGGTGTGGTGCTGAAGCTGGGCAACGCACTGAATGGACTTGTCATCGAAGGTACCCGGATCCGGGTGGAAGCCGGCGTGCTCCTTTCCCGGCTGGCCACGGCGGCGGCTGATGCAGGCCTGACAGGGCTGGAATTCGCTTCCGGCATCCCGGGCAGCCTGGGCGGCGCCATTTTGATGAACGCCGGTGCCTACGGAGGCGAAATCGGCAACCTGGTCCGCACCGTAACGGTGGTGGATACCAAAGGGCAGGTCAGGAACCTGGACCGGGAGCAGATGGATTTCCGGTACCGCCATTCTGTGGTGATGGAAACGGGGGATATCATCCTTTCCGCCACCCTGGAACTGGCACCTGGCGACCCGGAGGCCATTCATGAGCGGATCCGGGACCTGACACAGAAACGGATCACCAAACAACCCCTGAATTTCCCCAGTGCGGGAAGCACCTTCAAAAGGCCGCCGGGCTATTTTGCGGCGGCACTGATCGACCAGGCCGGCCTTCGGGGCTACCGGGTGGGCGATGCCCAGGTCTCGGAAAAACATACAGGGTTCGTCGTGAACCGGGGCCATGCCACGGCCAGTGAGATCCTGCAGCTGATGGATGATGTAAAGACCAGAGTCCATGCCATGAGCGGTGTCTGGCTGGAACCGGAAGTCCGGATCTTGGGAGAAAAGTAAGACACTGCAGAGAGGGAGTATACGGTTGTGAATAAAGGTTATATTTTTGTGCTTGTAACGGCGTTTCTGTTCGGGACCATGGAAACCGCCCTGAAATTCTTCGGGAATCTGTTCCATCCCATCCAGATCACCTTTCTCCGTTTCCTCATCGGGGGCCTGGTGCTGCTGCCCATGGCCATGAGTGCGTTGAAGAAAAAAGGGGTGACACTGAACAGGAAGGACTGGAAGTTCTTTATGTTCTCCGGCTTCCTGGGCGTGGTGGTCAGCATGATCCTGTACCAGATGGCCATTGTGTACGGCAAGGCTTCGGTGAACGGGGTCATCTTCAGCTGCAACCCGGTGTTCGTGGTGCTGTTTGCCTACTTCCTCCTGGGGGAGCCCATCGATAAACTGACCATCTTCTCGCTGATTGCCAGCTTTGCCGGCATTGTGTGCATCGTGAATCCGGTGAACATGACGGGCAGCCAGCTGAGCATCATCTTGATCCTGCTGTCGGCCATGACCTTTGCCCTGTACGGCATCGCCGGCCGGAAACACGCCCAGCGGTACGGGGGCATTGCCATGACCAGCCTGAGCTTTCTGTGCGGGTCCCTGGAGATGCTGGTGCTGATCGGCCTCAGCACCCTGGCGCCGGTACGGGCCCTGATGCTGGACCTGGGGCTGAAGGTGTTCACCGACATCCCCATCCTGGAAGGCCTGACCATGGCCCACATCCCGGCCCTGGCCTACATTGCCGTGGGTGTCACCGGCTTGGGCTACGCCAGCTATTTCTTGGCCATGGAATATACGGATCCGGCCACGGCCAGCCTGGCTTTCTACATCAAACCGATCCTTACGGCCTTCATGGCCTGGCTGGTGATCGATGAACCCATTACCATCAACATGATTGTGGGCATCTGCCTGATCCTTTTCGGGTCCTGCATGTCCATACTGAGCAAACGGAAGAAAAACGCCTGAGAAGGGAAGGATTGAACATGGGGAAATTTTTATCGGAATTCAAGGCTTTTGCCCTCCGGGGCAATGTGGTGGACATGGCCGTCGGCGTCATCATCGGGGGTGCGTTCGGGAAGATCGTGTCCTCGGCGGTGAACGACATCATCATGCCCCCTTTGGGGATCCTGATCGGCGGCGTGGATTTCAGCGACCTGTTCCTCAATCTGAGCAGCAAAAAGGTGAATACCCTGGCAGAAGCCAAGGCCGCCAATCTGCCGGTGATTGCCTACGGCAATTTCATTACCAATGTGATCGATTTCATCATCATGGCCTTTGTGATCTTCTGCCTGATTTCGGTGCTGAACAGGTTCAAGAAGGAAGAACCGAAGGCAGAACCCACCCTGTGCCCGTTCTGCAAGCAGCCCGTGGATCCGGAAGCCACCCGGTGCCCGCACTGCACGTCCGAGCTGCCGGCTAAAGGCAGTCACTAGTCTCGAGTCACGAGTCACTAGCCGAATGCAGGGGCGGATCGGTGATCCGCCCGCCCAGGAAAAATAAAGAACCATCAATCACGCAAACTAGGAGGATGTTCATGAACGTATTAGATGTACTGGAAGAACGTGGATATTTGAAACAAATGTCCCATCCCGACGAAATCCGGGAACTTTTGGGAAAGGAGAAAATCACGTTCTATATCGGTTTTGATCCCACTGCGGACAGCCTCCATGTAGGCCATTTCATCGCCCTGATGGTCATGGCCCATATGCAGCGCGCCGGCCATCGCCCCATTGTCCTGCTGGGCGGCGGCACCGGGATGGTGGGGGATCCCAGCGGCAAAAACGAAATGCGCAAGATGCTGACCCCCGAATTCATCAACCACAATATCGCCTGCTTCAAAAAACAGATCAGCCGGTTCATCGACCTGTCCGAGGGCAAGGCACTGGTGGTGAACAACGCCGACTGGCTGCTGAACCTGAATTACGTGGACATGCTGCGCAACATCGGCGTCCACTTCTCCGTGAACCGGATGCTGGCCGCTGACTGCTATAAGACCCGTCTGGCCAGCGACAACGGCCTGACCTTCTTCGAAATGAACTACATGATCATGCAGGCCTATGATTTCTATACCCTGCACAAGAAATACAACTGCGTCATGGAGCTGGGCGGCGACGACCAGTGGTCCAACATGATCGCCGGGGTAGAACTGATCCGCCGGAAAGACCGGCAGCCGGCCTACTGCATGACCAACACCCTGCTGACCAACAGCCAGGGCCAGAAGATGGGCAAGACCGTAGGCGGTGCCGTATGGCTGGATCCGGAGAAATTCTCTCCCTACGATTTCTACCAGTACTGGCGGAACGTGGACGATGCCGACGTGGAAAAATGCCTGGCCCTGCTGACCTTCCTGCCCATGGATGAGGTACGGCGGCTGGGAGCCCTGAAGGGGGCTGACATCAACGAGGCCAAGGTGGTGCTGGCCTATGAAGTGACCAAGCTGGTCCATGGCAAGGATGCGGCCGACAAGGCCAAACAGGCTGCCGAAGCCCTGTTCAGCGGCGGTGCCAATATGGACAATGTGCCCACCATCACCGTACCGGCGGAAGCCATGGGCTGCAAGCTGTTGGATCTGCTGGCCCAGAACGGCGTCATCAAGACCAAGAGCGAAGGCCGCCGGCTGATGCAACAGAACGGCCTTTCCATCGACGATGTGAAGATCACCGACGTGGACACGGTGGTGGACGATGCCCTGTTCAACGACAAGGAAAGCCTGCTGCTGCGCAAGGGCAAGAAAAAGTATTATAAGATCGTAAGAGGCTGAAGAAAGGAGGCTGTGAGGACCCACAGCCTCCTTTTGCTTTGTCCGTCCCAATCGTCAAGGAGGAGGTCCCGCCTATGAAACACCGTATTTTCCTGGCCCTTGGACCCTGCTGTCCATTGCTTTTGTGGGCCCTTTGGGGCAGCCGGCTGGGGTTCAAGATCTCCATGGCCCTGGGCATCGCCCTGTGGATGATTTTCTGGTGGATCACCCGGCCGGTGGGGCTGACGGTGACGGCCCTGCTGCCGGTGGTGGCCAATGCCATCCTGGATCTGGGCCCCATGGATCCGCTGCTGGCCAAATACGCTTCCAGCAGCATCGTCCTGCTGTTTGCCGCTACCTTACTGACCCTGCCCTGGGAAAAAATCGGCCTGGATCACCGGATCGCCCTCCAGTGCCTGGGCCTGATCGGGACCAGTATGAAGAGCCAGATTGCCGTATGGTTCCTGGCATCCGTGCTGTTTTCCACGGTCCTGCCCAATGCCGTGGTGGTGGCCATCTTTACGCCTACGGCCCTGGCCATGCTGAAGGCGGCAGGCTATGGGGCAGACGCTCCCGCAGCAGGACCCATCCTGTGTGCCGTCTGCTTTGGTGCCGTCATCGGCGGAGTGGGGACTCCGGTGGGAGGGGCCATGGACGTGGTGGCCACCTCCCTGTATCAGCAGGCAATGGGGCAGGAGGTCCTGTTTTCCCAGTGGGTGCTCTGGTTCCTGCCCTACCTGGTGGCAGCCACCCTAGGTACACTGGCCCTTCAGCTGGTGCTGCCCTGCCCGGTGAAACAGCTGGAGGGGACCCGGGAATATTTCCGGCGGGAGTGGAAAAAACTGGGGCCCGTGACCCGGGATGAAAAGCTGTGCCTGGGGCTGTTCGGGACGGCCCTTGTGGGATCCTTCCTGCGGCCCCTGTATGCCCCCTGGTTCCCCCAGCTGCAGCCGGCCTATCTGTATGGCTCTGTGGGCTTCCTGCTGTTCTTCCTCACGGACCGGCAGGGGAACCCCTTCCTGACCTGGAACTACGTGCAGCAGCACATGATCTGGGGGATGCTGATCCTGTTTGCCGGAGGGCTGGCCATGGGGAATCTGCTGGAAGCCTCCGGTGCCAACGCCATCCTGGCCACGTGGCTGCAGGGGATGGAGCTGGAACCCGGGCTGCCTCTGTACACCGCCATCGCTCTGCTGGCCTGCCTGTTTTCCGAGACGGCAGGGATCACCATTTCTTCGGCCATGGTGGTACCCCTGGTGATCACCCTGACCCGGACGGAGGGAATGCCCCTGCTGCCCAGCTGGAAAATGGCCGTCATGGCCCTGAACGGAGCCTTCCTGCTGCCCACGGGGATCCGGGCCATCCCGGTGGGCTGTGGCATGGCCCCCAGATACCTCTGGCAGCGTGGACTGCCGGTGTTCGTGGGAAGGCTGGGAATCGCCATCCTGTTCGGGCTCCTGGCGCAATGACAAAGGCATCCAAAAAGGTCCTTTGTCAAAAATCTTGGTTTTCCAATCAGTGAACGTCTTAAAGAATGCCTGTTTCCGCACTGTACGATATCATTCCGTAGGGGCTACCCGTCAGGGGAGACCGTCGCCAGGTCGCCCAGAGGGCAAAAAAAACAGCCCCGCAGTCAAGGTGATTGCGGGGCTGCTTTTTTCGATATGTAATGTTTCAGAACAAGTCAGAATGGGAACCAGTGCGAAAAAACAATTCCAGTACAACGATGTCAAGCTTCATTGTCCACATCTTTCATAAGGTCAGCAAAGCTGTGATACCGTTTGTATTTTTCCGGATGAGTTTTCATTTCTTCATATTCGGCAAGGGCAGCACGTGTTTCAGCATTGAATGCATTGCGGCGGACTTGGAAGGGAATCCCGTCACATCTGACCGCACTCTTTAAAAACATGGTGATGGCAGACGACATATTCAGTCCCAAATCATTGAATAATCCTTCCGCTTCCTTTTTTAGCTCTGCGTCCACGCGGACATTGATGTTGGCAGTAGTCATCCTGACTCACCTCTTTTGTTGTTTATCAATTTAATTATAAGCAAAAAGAGTGAAGAAAGAAATATAATAAATGACAATGCTTTATTTCTGCAGCATAAATTGATGCAAAAATAAAATTTGGCGATTCGTAGGAGCAGGCAGGTGAAATTCAACCCACAGACTGCTTGCCAAATTTCATCAACTCTGTTATACTCAACATGAATCAATCATATACAAGTGGTGCTGGCTGCTGCCGAGTAGTCAGAAGTACGCCGTTTCCTTATCGTCAGGTCTTAGCAGATAAGGAAGCGGCCTATTTATTTTTGACCATAATAAACATTCAGGAGAAACTAATGGAAAAGTTTATTTATAAAAAACCGTATCAGGAAGAGGGAAAATCTATTTTGGAAGTAAACCTTTTCCCCGGCAAATATTGCAATTTTAACTGCATTTTTTGTCCTGTGAGTCGTAAGCTGGTACACGTACAGACCCAGGAGTCCGTGGATCTGGGAAATCTGGACGATGCGATTCGGGATCTGCGACAGCGGATTCAGAGAACCAAGCCTGATTTGGTATTTCTCAATTCTTTGGGCGAGTCCGTGCTGCTGAAAGGTGTGGAACAGGTCATTGATACTGTTCATAGGGAGAAAGTCCCCATCCGACTTCTGTCAAACGGCTATCTTTATGGAAATCCGGCGTATGCGGCCATTGCAGGTCGGTGTGAAGAAGTCATCGGGGAACTGAAAATGGGACGGGAAGAAGCTTTCCAGAAAGCCCAAAGGCCTATCGCCGGTTATACGGTTCGGCAGCATATTCAAAATATGGTGAACTTCAGGAAATCATACACGGGCCGTTTCCATCTGGAAATCACGGTGGTTAAAGGCTACAGTGACGATCCGGAATCCCTGGATATTTTTCGCAGTGCTGTTGCCCTTTTAAAGCCCGATGTGCTGCAGGTAGTCACGCCGGAATTTCCTTTTAACAAAGTGCTGGGGATATCTCAGGATGAATTGAAAAAAGTTGCTGAATTTTTGACAACATGAAACTCAATGAGTACAGCGCCCGGGACCCATCCTGGCCGCCCAGAGGACAAAAAACAGACCCGCAGTCAAGGTGATTGCGGGCCTTTTTCTTGCAAGAAAAGGCATGGAGCTATTCTTGATGATTGGGGATCAGCCCATTTTATCAACTTTGAATTGCTTGCGGTAGCGGATCTTAAGCATTCAGATCCTCCATTTTTTTTGAAAGACAATAGGGATATAACGGAAAGAGCTGGAGCAGGTGGGAGAAATCCAGCCCAAGGTGATCCGGTTTCCCAATAAGGCATGAGGGACTGAATGAAGGAAGAGTGCAGAGCAAGGAACAGGACGGTGTGGGTCCAACGATCTTTTGCAATGCCGTAGGGGCCGATCGGTGATCCGCCTGCTTACAGACCTGGGAACGGACGCCCCTTACGGGTCGTCCCTACGCATATCACGTACTGTACGATATCATTCCGTAGGGGCTACCCGTCAGGGGAGACCGTCGCCAGGTCGCCCAGCGAGAAAAAAACAGACCCGCAGTCAAGGTGATTGCGGGTCTGCTTTTTACGATCGGACGGAATCATTGTTCCTTCGACCTTGTGCGCAAGCTTTTCACTTACGAACGTGTCGCACGGTTGTCGTTACCGTCTCCCTTAGAACTTATCTGCTAGTGCAGCAGCCTGTATACAGCCATCAGTTTCATCAATGGCGCCCGGGTTCAGAACACCGGGAACAAGAACTTCACCAACCATCTTCCACTTCAGAAGAGCCGCACTGCGCTCAATGGGAACGCGAACACCATCCATAACGGACATATCGTGTTCTTCGCAGCAGGTAATCAGTGCACATTCCTTCCCTGCAACATCCTTACCTCCAACAACCAGCGAGAAAATCTTATCGATTACACCCTTGATCTGTGCAGGGATGGAGTACCAATATACAGGCATGGTGAATACAACAGCATCAGCATCCAGAATTGCAGGAGCGATGGTATTGAAATCATCATCAAAGGTACATGCCTTACCTGTAGAATAGCAGGTCTCACAGGCGTGACAGCCGCCAATATTCATCATAGCAGCGTCAAAACGGGTAACGGTATGTCCTTTGGCTTCAGCTGCCTTGATAAACGACTCGGTCATAGCGAAGCTATTGCCATTTTTACGAGGGCTGCCGGTAATTACTACAATATTTTTACTCATTGAAACTCCTCCTCCAAATCTGCGGGATTGACTGCTCCCGTCTATGTAATTATAATTTTAGCAAGAATGTAACAAGAATCAAGTACGCACATTGAAGTGCAATACTTACTAAAAGGAGAGTGTAAATATGAGTGCACCATGTATTCAGGACGCAAAGCTTGAGGAAACCGGCTTCAGCTATACCATGTCATTGATCCAGGGAAAATATAAGATGTATATTCTTTATGCGCTTGCCGGATATGGCGTTGTTCGCTTCAATGAACTCAAAAAGTATATCAATACAATTTCTTACAAAACTCTCAGCTCCACCTTGAAGGAACTTGAAAATGATGGATTGATCCATCGCGAAGAGTATCCGCAAATTCCGCCTAAAGTGGAGTACAGCCTGACAGAACGCGGTAAATCTCTCATGCCGATTCTGGACCAGATGTGTGTCTGGGGAGAACAGAATCGAATTTGAATTCATCGCTCCAACGGTACATCGTTCGTTTGCAGTCAAATAGAAATTCGGACATTGGAGTCATGTCGGAACCGGTTCAAGGAGAAAGCAACTTGATCGGTGACCGACCAAGATAAGCGACCAAGATACCGACCAAGTTAACGGTATACGGGTTGAGACCTTGATCATAAACAGACTGAGCAGAGGAGGGCAGGTCGAGACGATGACCTCCCTCCTGCCCGCCGTGTTATTAAAGGAAGAGTGAAGAGCAAGGAGCAGGACGGTGTGGGTCCAACGATCTTTTGCAATGCCGTAGGGTCCGAGCGGTGATCCGCCCGCTTACAGACCTGGGAACGGACGCCCCTTACGGGTCGTCCCTACGCATATCACGTACTGTACGATATCATTCCGTAGGGGCTACCCGTCAGGGGAGCCCACCCCGGCCGCCCAGAGGGCAAAAAAAGAAGGCCTGCAGTCTTGAGAAGATTACGGGCCTGTTTCTGTCCGCTTTTTTGCACAGGTCATATGATATACTGAGAATAAGAAAGATTTGGGCATCACCAGAAAGTAAAGGAAGTGAACAAAATGAAAGTTTGGATACAGGCTCACAAAGGGGAACGTCCTGCCAGCAAGAATTTTTTTGAGGCCATGTGCGGGTTTGAAGAACTGGGGGCCGAAATCCGCTTCTTTCATAATCCCTTGGAAATGCGGCAGGCTGAGCCAGAAGATATTTTGGTCGGTTATGTAGAAGCGGTCCAGCAACATTTGGAAGAAATGGGTTTCTCCTATCCAGACTTGGATTATCCGGCAGAGCTGGAATATTGTCTGGGAAGAAAAATCTGGAAATCTACCATCAATACCATTAACTCCCATCCAGAACAGTGGCCTGTATTCGTCAAATCCATTGCTGATAAAGAAATCACCGGCGTACTGGTCCGTTCTCCCAAAGATCTGGTCGGCTGCGGAAACTGGGAGCACGATGTACCTGTGTGGTGTTCGGAACCCGTCCGGTGGTTTGTAACAGAGTGGCGCTGTTTTATCCGCTATGGCAAAATCCTGGATGCAAGACACTATCGGGGAACCTGGGAGAAAATACCGGATCCGGAAGTCATCAAAAGGGCCGTACGGGATTACAAAACCGCGCCAGCCGGCTATTCTTTGGATTTTGGTGTGACGGATACGGACAAAACTCTACTCATTGAAGTCAATGATGGATATGCACTGGGAAGTTACGGACTGTTTTATATTGACTATGCAAAACTCCTGGCAGCCCGTTGGGCAGAATTAACAGGCACGAAGGATGAGTATGAAGATATTTAACTATCTGGATTGTTGAGATACAACCATCTATTTTGATTGGAGAACTTTTATAGAACGTTTCCAATCTTTTAGGTGGGCTGTTTTCTCCAACCGTTGACATATATAATGAAGGGCATATGTCTATGAAAAAACGAAGAAATAACGTAATGATAAAAAAACGGCAAGACCCACCAGTAAGAAAAAAGCGGAAGAGACCATCCCGGGAAGAAAAAGAATTTTGGGAAAGATATAAGCAGGTTCGCAACTTGCCAATGGATAAACTTACGGCAGACGAAATATCAACTTTATGTATTTGTTATGATGGGCCCACAAAGCCACTAAAGATTACGCCAGAAGAAGCAGAGCTCCTTTTTCAAAAGAAGTTTGTGGAAGGGAAACCTGATAATGAGGAAGTATGTCCAGTTTGCGGAACCAGAAGTGTTGTGAAAGAATTTGGCAAATGTATTGAATGCGGATGGAAAGTGGATGACAGGCAAACCGCAGACCCGGACATGAAAAACGGCGCCAACAAAATGTCCCTGAACGAGGCACGTGAAGCTTGGAAAAAGGGGGATGAAATTACAGGATGAATCCTTGCGGATTGCCAACGAATCCTTACCCGCATACGAGAAAGAAACCAATAGAACACAGAAACGGCTGAAAGCACAGCGGAACCTGGCTTATGGAATAGGTACGGTTTTGCTGGTGGCTTTGGTACGGAAATGAAAAGAGCCATGGTGGGAATTCCTGCCATGGCTTTTTTACTGTCCGTATTTTCACTCTTGTAAGATGATATACTAGAATTAAAGATAGGATGCGCTATTTTGTTTTTTCAGAATCCGGAAGATGTAAATCATCCTCCTCAATGTATTCAAAAATATCTTCCACAGGTTTACCAAATACATGAGCAATGTCCAAGGCCAATTTTAAAGAAGGATTATATTTGCCGTTTTCAACATTACTGATTGTTTCTCTGCGGACATGAACTAATTTGGCTAAATCACTTTGTTGCATTTTATGGATCCGGCGTAAGTCACGGATTTTTGTAATTAGATACTCCATGATTCAAGCATCCTTTTCTAGGTCACTAAAAGTAAGCCCAGCAGCAGTCATTCCAGCTCCTAAGATAATATTCAACAGAGCTTCTTGTGGAAAGTTAATAGGTGTTGGTAAAAAACTATTACCTATGGCGAAGATAAGAGATAACATTGTGGTCATACACATAACCTTAAAACCCCTATAACAGGATTCCATAATATGGGATTTAGCCATTTCATCCCTTTCTTCTTCTTGTCCCATTGTAAATAAAAAAATACTTAAAATAGTAGCCAGTGAAACGAAAACTAAAGCAGTCAATGTGAAAATGAAAGAATGCAGGAATTTACATATTCCAGCTATAATCCAGCATATACCGGTAAAAGTATAATTCAAAAAGATAGACTGCTTTACAGTAACAAAGATCTTTTTAGACATTACGGATACACCTCTACTTTGGGAAATAGAATACATATATTGAAAATACATATTTCATGTTAAAAATATATCACATACAGAGCAGGCGGTCAAGAGAGTAAAAAAGCAACTAGGCGCAGGCCTGGCGCCCCGCCAGATGCACGAGCCCATCCCCGGTCGTCCAGGGGACAGAAAAGAGGAAGCCCGCAGTCGGGGTGATAGACTCACGAGAAAAGAGAATAAAGAGAAGCCTTGCAGGATGTAAAAATCCTACAAGGCTTTTTCTTGCAACAAATGGCATGGAGCTATTCTTGATGAATGATAATCCAGTGAAGAAGATCTTGCTGCGAGAGTTCTCCAGAGGCAATTTTTAAAAATGTATCTGACAGTTCATCTTGTGTATAGGTGAGCTCAATCTTATTAAGAGCGAGAAACACCAACATTACATGTGCACCGATACGTTTATTGCCGTCAATAAAAGCATGGTTCTTTACAAGACCATATCCGAGACGAGCAGCCTTTTGTTGTAAAGATGGATAAATGTCTGTGCCTGAGAAGGACTGAAATGGTGCGGCCAATACGGATTCCAGTAATCCTTCATCCCGGATGCCATCAGTTCCCCCTGTCTCTTGAATCAGTTGCGTATGAAGTTTGATGATTTGATCTTTTGAAAGAACAATCATTTGGCAAGAACCTCATAGGCCTTCCGATTCTTGGCGATTAAACGCCTGGAAACGGTAAGTACATCTTCGTCGTCAGCAAGCTGTTCCTGTTCAGCGTTGTTGAACTCAATCAGTAGATAGCGAGGCGAGTTGTTTTTCAGAATGACAACAGGACCTTTCTCATCAACCATTCTGGCTACACGGGAAAAGTTCTGGTTTGCTTCTGTGATGGAAACAAGATTTTCTGTATTGACATTCATAGTTGATGCCTCCTTAAAGTTTGATGATTTAATTGTAACCCGTAAATAGGATAAATTCAACCTATAAAATAAAAACGGTACTGTGGATATCCAATGACCCATTGCAATGCCGTAGGGGCTACCCGTCAGGGGAGCCCGTCGCCAGGTCGCCCAGAGGGCAAAAAAAGAAGGCCTGCAGTCTTGAGAAGATTACGGGCCTGTTTCTGTCCGCTTTTTTGCACAGGTCATATGATATACTGAGAATAAGAAAGATTTGGGCATCACCAGAAAGTAAAGGAAGTGAACAAAATGAAAGTTTGGATACAGGCTCACAAAGGGGAACGTCCTGCCAGCAAGAATTTTTTTGAGGCCATGTGCGGGTTTGAAGAACTGGGGGCCGAAATCCGCTTCTTTCATAATCCCTTGGAAATGCGGCAGGCTGAGCCAGAAGATATTTTGGTTGGTTATGTAGAAGCGGTCCAGCAACATTTGGAAGAAATGGGTTTCTCCTATCCAGACTTGGATTATCCGGTAGAGCTGGAATATTGTCTGGGAAGAAAAATCTGGAAATCCACCATCAATACCATTAACTCCCATCCAGAACAGTGGCCTGTATTCGTCAAATCCATTGCTGATAAAGAAATCACCGGCGTACTGGTCCGTTCTCCCAAAGATCTGATCGGCTGCGGAAACTGGGAGCACGATGTACCTGTGTGGTGTTCGGAACCCGTCCGGTTTGTAACAGAGTGGCGCTGTTTTATTCGCTATGGAAAAATCCTGGATGCAAGACACTATCGGGGAACCTGGGAGAAAATACCGGATCCGGAAGTCATCAAAAGGGCCGTACGGGATTACAAAACCGCGCCAGCCGGCTATTCTTTGGATTTTGGTGTGACGGATACGGACAAAACTCTACTCATTGAAGTCAATGATGGATATGCACTGGGAAGTTACGGGCTGTTTTATATTGACTATGCAAAACTTCTGACAGCGCGGTGGGCAGAATTGACCGAGACGGAGGATGAGTATAAGGATTTTTGATATAAGAGCATGAATTGTTTTTCGTGTTATAATTCCTGTACGAAGTATATACGACGGCTGGAGAGTGTAAAATGTGTGTGAATGTCAACCAAAAAGTGAGCCACTTGCTCACGAATTTTTGAGCCACTCATGCTCATGAAAAAGTGAGCCACCTGCTCACGAATTTTTGAGCCACTTAAGCATTCGTCATCTTCTGTTTGCTGCTGTGCAAACGGTAAGACTGTCCATTCATATTTAAAACACTGGAGTGGTAGGTGAGCCGGTCGACCAATGCGGCAACCAGCGTCTCGCTGGCAAACATCTCCGTCCATTTGGAAAACTCCAGGTTTGTCGTAATCACTGTACTGGCTCTTTCACTCCTTTCGGCAATCACTTTGAACAACATTTCAGATTCTTCCTGGTTGAATCTTGCATAACTTAATTCATCTATGAGCAGCAGGTCTGCTCCGCTCAAAGTTTTTTCCATCTTGCGCAACTGGTAATCATCATGGGCTTCACATAGCTCAGTTGCCAGCGTTGTGGCATTGCAGAAAATGACCTTCCAGCCCAGCAGACAGGCTTTCACTCCAAGGGCTGTCATCAGATGTGTTTTCCCCGTCCCCGGATTACCGATCATCACCAGGTTCTCATGCCTCTTTATGAAATCGCAGCTTGCCAGCTGCTTCACATATTCAGGCCGAACATGTTCCAGCCTTGTGAGATCAAACTCTTCCAGGGTCTTGAGCATGGGAAAGTGCGCTCTCTTCAGCCTGCGTTGCTGCTGTTTTTCCTGACGGGATGCATATTCCCGCTTCATCAACCCGAGCACGAATTCTTCCAGGCTTTGTCCGGGGCGGAATTTTTCCGCTGGTTCACCGACGTCTTTGAAAGTGGGAAGTTTAAGCTGTTTCGCATAGAAACGGAGTGCTTCCTTTACACCTGCGTCCTGCACATAGTGCCTCCTTCCTGTAAAAGCTGGTCATACATTGAAAGATCTGTCTGCTGCACTTTTACCGGGTCGGTAAGGATATGCGCTTTCCTGTCGGAAACCATAAATTGCTCTTTGTGCTCCCAAAAAGCGTTCTCTCCGTCGGCAGCACATAGCCGCAGAATCTCAACCAGCTGTTCGCTGCTGAATGCATTGGTCTCCAGGAACTGTAGCAGGGCAGCACTGAGGTTCTGCCGTACCGGTTTTGCTTCCAGGATGCTGCGCGGCTTGTATTCCAGCAACGGCAGATAATGCGCAAGTTTCAGAATCTGCTGGTTTTGCCCATAGTTTCTGGCGTGTTCAGCAATCAGTTCCCCCTTGGCAAAGATCCGAATCTGTTCAGCATAGGCTCGCACCGTGACCTCCTGTCCCACATATTTCACGGGCACAGAATAATCGTTAGCGACGAATCGGACAACAGAAAAGGGTGTTACTCGGCAGACTGCTGCTCTGCTTGCATCAAAAGGGCTGCCCGGCAGTGGGCAGAGACGTTTCTGGTCTTCCAGGAGCAGATCCTTTACAGGGTTCTCCCGTCCAGGGATTTTATGCGTATTCGCATACACCTTGCATTTATCCAGCAGGAGTCTGTTCAATTCGTCCAGCGCATCTACTCTGGGTACAGGGACAAAGACATTCCGGCGGACCCAGCCTACGAGATTCTCCACCAGTCCTTTTTCATTTCCACTCCGGACATTGCAGAAAACGGTATGGAAGCAATAATGGGCTGCAAATGCTTCATACTTTTCCTGGGCAATGGCTTCTTTGCCACCTTTTTCCTTAACGGCTACCCGGTCATTGTCAAAAATGACCTTAGCAGGGACGCCCCCAAAGAATTCCAGAGCTTTTCTCAATGCTTCAAGTAAAGCTTCCGTATTCTTCCTGCGGAAACAGACCACGAAAGGAGCACAGCTGTAGCAAAGGCGGGCACAAAAGAAATTGACTTTAGTACGCACTCCTTTGAGGTAAACCACAGCTTCACCCCAATCAATCTGCATCGCATCACCTGGAAGGTGAGCCAAAGGGACGAAGGCTTCCTGAAGATTGCCACGTAACAGATGAACGCAGCGCCGGACTGTGCTTGCACCTCCTGTAAATCCAGTTTCTTCTACCAGGCGGTCATAAATCCGCTTGGCTGTGTGGTGCTGCTTCTTATTGGGTTCTTTCGCATCTTCATCCAGACAGCTCTGGATGAATCGAGTCACCTCCTCTGTAATCACTGCAGATGTCCGATGATATTCGCAGCGGATGCCCGGGAGTGCATTTCCTTTGCAATACTTGGCCACAGTATTACGGGAGATATGCATTTCTCTGGCAATCTGGCGGATAGATTTTCCATCGCGAATGTACATCTGGCGAATTTGACCATAATCTTTCATAGTGATGACCATCCTAACATCAATCCCCTTAGAATCAAATTACTGACTCTAGTATAGGGGAACTTGTTTCAGAGTGGCTCACTTTTTCATGAGCATTTAGATCTTAAATGGCTCACTTTTATATTAGCATTCACAAATGTGGAAAATATTACATAAAGATATAATTGGATCAGAAGGCGGTGTAATCTTAGATGATGAAGAGTATAAGGGGCAATGCCGTATCACACTGGAACGGTGCAATCCGTATGATGCCATTACTTGCGGGGTGTATGGTGATATGGTACATACGGTCTTTACAGATCCTGAAGAGTCTCACCAGCTGTTTGAAATGATGAAAAAAGACTTACAGGCTTTTATTGATGCCAACATTGAAGATATTAACCAGCGTAGTGAGTTCTATGAATCGTTCGTTGACAAATATCACTAATACTTATACGAACAAAGACAATCTGGAAGCCATCGGTAAACAGATTTGGAATACTATGGCAAAAACCAGGCAGAGGGGTATTACGAAGTTGAAAAGTGATAAATTGAGATTTGTGAGGATACAGAATTTATGATTGCTTCCTATGATTGGATTATTCATGCCAGACAAGATTCAAAATATAGAGATACTATTATGCAAATCATGGATAGTCATTCTGTTAAAGAGCTTGCCTATAAGAAATACTTATGTGTAAAATTTTATGGCCCACTTGAATATGCAGAAGTTCATCCATATCCAAAAGAAAGTGAATTCAGCTCTAAAGTTATTCCTGTAAGGATTACTTATGCTGGTCTAAGAAAAATGTTAACGGGCGACTTCAATAATATTGTGGAATCAGATATCCAATTTCTATAGATGATATGTATTAATTGATTGATTATCTTTCTATATGCGGTCACCAAATTTTAAAAGAAAAGGTTCCCCTGGGGTGCATCATTCAAGGGTACAAGGGCATTATTGTGTAATTGTATCAAATATTGAGTGGCAACCGAATCTGGCTTATGGGATAGGGGCGGTGCTGCTGGTAGCATTGGTGCGGAAATGAGGAGAGACATGGTGGAAAAAATCCTTATTCGAATACGGGAACACATATAGTACCTTGGAGGAAAAAATGAAAAGGTTAAGCGATTATCTTGGCCTAAACGTTATGTTGAAAGACGAGAACAATAAACTCTGGAAAGGAAAAATTATAGCCTATTCTTCAGCTGATTATGGTGAAGGAGAAGGAGAGGCTGTTGTTTTACAAAAACCGGATGAGCCAAGGAATGGAATTGAATTTGGAATAAACGAAATCAAGTCAATACAAATATTACAATAAGCCCCCTGCCCCGGCAGCGGGCTTTTCTTATACCTGAAAAGGAGGGACCCATGAATGCCATAGCGTTGGGTCTTCTCCAGAGAGGTATGGTTGAGTGTGTGGCTTTTCTGCTATAATAACAGAGAAAAAATTCACCCCACAAAAAGTGCAGTAGTAATAACATCCCGTTTTACTACCATTTTTACTACTACAATGGGGAAAGTTGTGCCGTTTTTTGCAAAATTATGTCCTTTTCTCCGTGAACAGGTGAAACGGGCAAACCCGCAGTAATTCGGCATATTTCGGCATAGAAGGGAGTTTCGTGTCCATGATCAAAATACTATTTATCTGCCACGGCAACATCTGCCGGTCGCCCATGGCGGAATTCGTGTTCCGGCAGATGGCAGAACAGGAGGGCGTGGGGAAGGGGTTCCATGTGGCATCGGCGGCTACGACGGATGAAGAGATATGGAACGGCCGGGGCAATCCGGTTTATCCCCCGGTGGAACAGCTGCTCCGGGAGCATGGCATGGACCCTGGCTGGAAGCGTGCGGTGCTGCTGAGAGCCGGCGATTACGGGTCTTATGATTATTTCATCGGCATGGATGATGAAAACCTGCGGGACATGAAGCGCCTCTTCCGCGGCGACCCGGACCAGAAGTGCAGCCTCCTCATGGATTATACGGCCAATCCCCGTCCTGTGGCCGACCCCTGGTATACCCGGGATTTCCGGCGGACCTGGGACGATGTCCAGGAAGGCTGCCGGGGACTGCTGGACCATTGCAGGAGGGAAGGGACAGGACGGTAAGGAGCCGGTGAGGATCCCACCTGCCGGGGGACATAGAAGCGGTTGTCCTTCCGGGGAACCTGTCCTGGCCGCCGGGGTCCTGTTGCTAACCCCTAACTGCCCCGCTGTGCTATAATATCACCAATACTTTATATGAGAGGGGTTTTAGCCATGGGAGAAATACAAGGCTGGAAGCGGGAGGCTGTGATCCTTCGCACCAGTTTGATCGGCATCGTGGTGAATCTCCTGCTTGCCGGCTTCAAGGCAGTGGTGGGCCTTTCCACCCATTCGATCGCCATTTTGATGGATGCGGTGAACAACCTGTCCGATGTGCTTTCTTCGGTCATTACGGTGGCAGGGGCCAAGCTGGCCTGCCGCAATCCTGATTTCGAGCATCCCTTCGGCCATGGCCGTTATGAGTACCTGAGCGCTCTGGTCATTTCCATGATCATTTTCTATGCGGGCATCACGGCCCTGGTGGAAAGTGTGAAAAAGATCCTGGACCCGGCGGTGCCGGAATACAACGGGGAGACCATCCTGCTTCTGGTGGTGGCCGTTGTGGTGAAAATCGTGCTGGGCCGCTATGTGAAGAACAAGGGGACCCAGGTGGATTCGGGGGCTCTGGTGGGTTCGGGGGCCGATGCCCTGTTCGACGCGGTCCTGTCCTTCTCGGTCCTGGCGGCGGCACTGGTCTATCTGTACTGCGGGGTTTCGCTGGAAGCCTACGTGGGGGCTTTCATCGCCTGCATCATTCTGAAAAGCGGCTATGGGCTGCTGCGGGATACCCTGAATGAGATCCTGGGGGAACGGCCCAATGCGGGGCTGGTGCGCCAGATCAAGAATCTGCTGGTGGAGGAACCGGAGATCCGGGGGGCTTATGATCTGATGATCAACAACTATGGCCCTGGGCGGAACTACGCTTCGGTGCACATCGAGCTGCCGGATACCATGACGGTGGAGCAGGTGGATGAACTGACCCACCGGATCCACCGGAAGGTATACCAGGCCACGGGAGTGAGCCTGACCGGGGTCACGGTGTATTCTTTCAATACCAGGGATCCGGAGGCAGCCCGGATCCGGGAGAAGGTGACCCGGCTGGTCATGAAGCATGCCTGGGCCCTGCAGGTCCACGGGTTCTATGTGGACCGGAAGAAGAAACAGATGCGTTTCGATGTGGTGATCACTTTTGGCACGGACCGCACCAGGGCCGCCAGGGAGCTGAAAGAGGAACTGGATCCCCTGTATCCGGGCTACTGGATCTCGGTGGATACGGATATGGATATCTCGGCGCTGCACGGGTGAAAAGGGCCCGGGGAGCCGTGGGCAGAGGCCTGGAAACAGGGAAAAAGAAAATCTTAAAAAAAATTATAAAAAGTGCTTGACGAATATCCCCTTTTGCCGTATAATCTTACTTGTGTTCGGGGCGTAGCGCAGTTTGGTAGCGCGCTTCCTTGGGGTGGAAGAGGTCGTGAGTTCGAATCTCGCCGCTCCGACCATTTAATTGAACTGGACGCCACAAAGGTAACTTTGTGGCGTTTTTTCATGCTTGAAATGCTATAATATATAATGAGAGAATCTGTGGATCCAATCCGATCTTGTTTCAGGAGGAGTGCCTTGCATGTCTGAGCTGCAGGAAAAAATTGCGAAAAGAAGAACCTTTGCCATTATTTCTCATCCGGATGCCGGTAAAACGACACTGACTGAGAAATTATTGTTATATGGGGGCGCCATCCATCTGGCCGGCTCCGTGAAATCCAGAAAGGCCAATAAACATGCGGTGTCCGACTGGATGGAAATCGAAAAACAGAGAGGGATTTCCGTTACGTCCTCTGTGCTGCAGTTCGACTACGAGGGCTACCGGGTGAACATCCTGGATACCCCCGGGCACCAGGATTTCTCGGAAGACACCTACCGGACCTTGATCGCCGCCGACAGCGCCGTCATGCTGATCGACGCCGCCAAGGGGGTGGAACCCCAGACCAAGAAACTGTTCTGGGTCTGCCACCGCCGCAAGCTGCCCATCTTCACGTTCGTGAACAAACTGGACCGGTACGGACGGGCTCCCATGGACCTGATGGACGAAATCGAAAAGGTGCTGCACATCAACGCCTATCCCATCAACTGGCCCATCGGCACCGACGGTCACTACATTGGTGTGTACGACCGGCTGAAGAAGCAGGTGGAGCTGTTCGACAACGACAGCAGTCACGGCTCCAAAATCCTGAAGAGTACCACCGGCAGCCTGGACGATCCTGCCATCCGGGAAGCCATCGGGGAAGCCAATTTGCAGAGCCTGAAGGATGATATCGAACTGCTGGATCTGGCCGGGGACGAATTCGACCTGGAACGGGTGGACGCCGGCGAGCTGACGCCAATGTTCTTCGGGTCTGCCATGACCAACTTCGGGGTGCGCAGCTTCCTGGAAAAATTCCTGGAACTGTCTCCGGAGCCCCAGCCCCGGAAATTGAAGGACGGGGGCGAGGTGAAGCCTGAGGATGAAGATTTCACGGCCTTCATCTTCAAGATCCAGGCCAATATGAACCCGGCCCACCGGGACCGGATCTCCTTTATGCGCATCTGCTCCGGAGTGTTCGAAAGGGGCATGACCGTATGGCATGTGCAGGGGCAGAAACCGGTGAAACTGGCCCAGCCCCAGCAGTTCATGGCCCAGGAGCGGACCACGGTGGAAAAAGCATACCCGGGGGATATCATCGGGGTGTTCGATCCGGGGATCTTCTCCATCGGTGACACCCTGTGCAACGAAAAGCACCCTGTCCAGTTTGAAGATTTCCCCATTTTCCCGCCGGAAATCTTTGCCAAGGTGCAGCCCAAGGATTCCATGAAACGGAAGCAGTTTGAAAAGGGCATCGTCCAGCTGGCCCAGGAAGGCGCCATCCAGGTGTTCAAACAGAAAAACATCGGCATGGAGAGCTTTGTGGTGGGCGTTGTGGGACAACTGCAGCTGGAAGTGCTGGAATACCGGCTGCTGAACGAGTACAATGCCAAACTGGTGATGCAGCAGCTGCCCTATACGGTGGCCCGCTGGGTCTATGCGGACGATCCGGAACTGATCCGGAACATGAAGGGGCTGGACAACGGGATGCTGGTCTACGACAAGCTGAGCCGGCCGGTGATCCTGGTTTCCAATGAATGGAACCTGAACTGGATCCTGGAACGGAACCCGGGGATCAACTTCACCCAGGTCCCCAGCGAGGCCAGAGCAATCTGAGAGGTACGACAATGGATATCAACAAGAAACCTGTGATGGACATCCTGGGGGTGCCGGTCACTCCCTTTTCCATGGACGAAGCCACGGCCTGGCTGATGGAACGGGTGGCACAGCATGTCACCACCCAGGTGGTCACGGCCAATGCGGAAATCATCATGATGGCTCAGGAAATGCCGGCCTACCGGGCTCTGCTGGAACATACGGACCTGATCCTGGCTGACGGGGCCGGGACGGTATGGGCGGGTCGGAAACTGGGCTACCAGGTGCCTGAACGGGTGGCCGGGTTCGACCTGTTCCTGCGGCTGCTGGCCTGCGGCGCCGGCCGGGGTACCCGGTTCTTCCTGTTCGGGGCGGCTCCGGGGGTTGCAGAAGCGGCGAAGGAAAAAGCCGAGGCTTTGTACCCGGGGGTGAAGATCGTGGGTACCCGGAACGGGTATTTCGAGCAGAAGGACGAACCGGAGATCATCCGGCAGATCAACGAAAGCGGCGCCGATGTGCTGTTTGCCGCCCTGGGAGCTCCCAAGCAGGAATTCTGGCTCCAGGAGCACCGGGACCAGCTGAAACCGGCTCTGCGGATGGGGCTGGGCGGCAGCTTCGATGTGCTGGCAGGCAAGATGGAACGGGCGCCCAAATGGATGCAGGAGGCATCCCTGGAATGGCTGTTCCGCCTGTACAAGCAGCCCAGCCGGCTGGGCCGTATGATGGCTCTGCCCCGGTTCGTGGTGAAAGTGCTGGAATATAAAAACAGGAAATAAAGATTCTTTTCACTTTCAACCAAATAGGGTATAATGAAACGATGGGTGGAGGTGAAGTTGTGTTCAAATATAACTATATTATTCTCAAAGAAGGCTATCCTTTCATCATCATCACAGCGGCGATTACCCTTCTGACCGGGTATCTGGCCGGCCCTGTGTTTGCCGTGCTGCCCTTTGTGCTGATGGTTTATTTTATGTATTTTTTCCGGCAGCGGGTCCTGGATGTGAAACAGGATCCCAGCCTGCTGTATTCCCCGGCGGATGGTACGGTGATGGGGGTGGAGGAATTCTTCGATACGGAGTTCCTCAACGAACCGGCCAAGAAAGTGACGATTTTCCTTTCTGTATTCAACGTGCATTCCAACCGGTCGCCCATGACCGGGCTGATCAAGTACATGCGCTATACCTGTGGAGGCTATGAACCGGCCTACAAGGATTCGGCGCCCATTGTCAACGAGCGGATGGCCATCGGCCTGGATAATGGGAAGAACCGGGTACTGGTGATCCAGATCGCCGGCATCCTGGCCCGGCGCATTGTCAGCTGGACGTCTCTGGGCAGCCGGCTGCGGCAGGGAGAACCCTACGGGATGATCAAGTTCGGTTCCTGCACGGAACTGGTCATGCCCCGTTCGGTGGAAGTGTTGGTCCGCAAGGGCGATAAAGTCCAGGGCGGTATCAGTATTATCGGGAGGCAGAAAGCAGAATGAACTACAAACGCATGGTACCTAACAGCATCAGTGGACTGAGCCAGATCCTGGGGCTGATTTCCATTTTCCTTTCCATGGAAAAGGATTTCAACTGGGCGGCCATTTTCATCATCCTGGCCATCCTGGCGGATTCCTGTGACGGGCGGGCAGCCCGGGCTCTGGGCGTCAGCGGGCCCTTCGGGGTGGAGATGGACTCCCTGTGTGATGTGTGTTCTTTCGGCATGGCTCCGGCGGTGCTGATCTACTGCTACAGCCTGCAGCAGCTGGGGGTGGCCGGTATGATCATCTCCGGACTGTTTGCCTTCGGGGCGGCCATGCGGCTGGCCCGGTTCAACGTAAACGTCTCCGCCATCCACGGTTATTTCCAGGGCATGCCTGCACCGGCCGGGGCCTGTGTCATCGTGACCTTTGTCCTGGGAGGCATGCGGATCAGCCCGGTGCTCACTGCACTGCTGACCATTGCGGTGGCCATCCTCATGTACAGTGATGTGAAATATCCGGATTTCAAGGGACACGGCAATCCGCTGTTCCGGGTACCGGTGATCATTGCGTTCATCCTGGGGGCCCTGGTGCTTTACAGCGATGTGCACGCCTGGCCCTTTGTGATCATGTTCACCTACACCCTGTGCGGGGTGCTGAATGCCATTTACACAAAGCTCACCGGGAAACAGGCCGTGTTTAAGTAAGAGGAGGAAAGCGTTTCTTTATGAGTACGTATTTTGATATCATCATGGTTCCCCTCCAGGTGCTGATCGTCTTTTTTACCATCTATTATTTTGTGATCTCCCTGTTCGGCATCCTGCCCCGGAAGAAAGAAAAGAAGATCCTCACCCCCAGGACCACTTTTGCCGTAATCGTGGCTGCCCACAACGAGGAAAAGGTCATTGGAGAACTGGTGGAGAACCTTCATATGCTCCGGTACCCGGATGATATGTATGATATCTTTGTGATTGCCGATAACTGTAAGGACCATACGGCGGACGTGGCCCGGAAGGCCGGCGCCATTGTGTGCGAACGGTTCAACCAGGAAAAGGTGGGGAAGGGCTTTGCCCTGGAATGGATGTTCCAGCGGCTGTTTGCCATGCAGCGGCAGTATGATGCCGTGGCCATTTTCGACGCCGACAACCTGGTCCATCCCGATTTCCTGAAGGAAATGAACAACCGGTTCTGCAAGGGAGAACGGCTGATCCAGGGGTATCTGGACGTGAAGAACCCCAATGACAGCTGGGTGAGCGGCACCTTTGCCATCAACTTCTGGATCGTGAACCATGTGTGGCATCTGGCCAAGTACACCATCGGACTTTCCAGTGTGTTCGGGGGCACCGGTATGGTGATCGCCACGGACGTGCTGAAAAAGTACGGCTGGAAGGCCACCTGCCTGACGGAAGACATGGAATTCACCATGAAATGCCTGCTGGAGGGCATCCCCACCACCTGGTGCCAGGATGCCATCATCTACGACGAGAAACCCACCACCTTCAGGGCTTCCTGGAACCAGCGGAAACGGTGGGCCCAGGGCCAGTTCGATGTGGCGGAACGGTACATGGGCAAACTGCTGAAGGAAGGCCTGAAGAAGCGGGACATTGTGATCCTGGACGGGGTCATCGACGTGTTCCAGCCTTATTTCATGCTGATCTCCACTTTCTTTGTGATCTGCAGCACCATCTACAATTTTGTTCCGTTCTATACCAACGTATTGTACGCATTGCTGCCCTACCACTGCTGGCAGGTGATCGGGGTGGCCCAGTATCTGATCCCGGCCATCATCCTGTTCAAGATCAACGCGGCTCCCAAGAGCTGGTTCTATACCCTGTTCTATCCGCTGCTGCTGTACAGCTGGGTGCCCATCACCCTGCTGGGGTACCTGCATCGCCATGAACATGTATGGAGCCATACCATCCATACCCGCAGCATCAGCTTCAACGATGTGCTGGTCCCCGAAAGCGCTGAAACCGGGCCCAAGCAGATTGTGCTGCCCAAGGAAAAAAGATAGGAAAACGGATTCTGAAAAGACGTGAGCGATTGTTGCTCACGTCTTTTTTGGTGCCCGATCTGGTCCGTTGACAAAGCCCCTTTTTTCCTTCGCTCCGTGGTATAATGAATCAAAGTGGTAGTTTTCAGCCGTCTTGACAGAAAGGAGGGGACCATGGGGGAGATTTTACTGGCTCTGAGGGATTTTCTGGGGCTGCTGCAGGCACCCCGGTTTGGCATCCCGCTGCCTTTTCTGTACCTGGCGGTCATGTGCGGGGTGATCCTCTGGGGGGGCTCTCTCCGGGCACGGATCTTCCAGCTGGGGGCCCGGGAGGCGGTGGGATGGGGCGTCTGGGTCTGGGAAACCTGGCTGGGCATCCGTCTGCTGCGTCTCATGGTGCGACCCCTGTGGCAGCCTGTGAGCCACCTGCTGTGGTATGGATATTATCCCTGTATGGGGATGCTGATTTTCCTGGCGGTCTGGATCAGCTATGCCAGCAACCGGACCCCGGAAGACAGGGCTCTTCCCCGCTGGCTCCAGGGCCTGCTGCTTGTTGACCTTCTTTTAGCCGGGCTGGCCCTGACCAATGACTGGCATCAGCTGGTGTTCCAGATCCAGCCCAGTACCAATCCCCACCAGGATATCTATACCTATGGCTTTGTGTATTACCTGATCCTGTTCAGTTATCTGGCTCAGCTGCTCCTGGCCAATGGATGGCTGTGCTGGAGGGCTTTCCGGGAAAAAATCAGTCTGGAGAGGCTGTGGCAGCCCTTGACGGTTATCCTGCTGTACGGAGGCTACATTGCTGGTTATATCCTGCGGATCCCCTGGCTTTTCCGGAGTGAACTGGTCCTGTGGTCAACGTTCTTTGGATTCCTTTGGATGGAAGCCCTGCTTCGCTCTCGGCTGCTGCCGGGGAACAGCCAGTATCGGGAATGCTTCCTCCATTCCCGGCTGGGACTGACCATCCTGGATCGCCAGGGCCGGACGGTGTACCAGTGCCAGCAGATGCCCATCCATCCAGCGGGGGACTGGCAGCGGAGGACCATGCCCATTTTCGGGGGCCAGGTGGTGTGGTACCAGGATATGGGAGAACTGCGCCAAAAAAAGAAAAAACTGGAACTGACGGCCCTGACTCTCCAGCGAGCCTACCGGCTGCGGCGGAACTGGGAAAAGATCCGGAGAGAGCGGATCCATCAGCAGACCAAGCAGCGGATCTATGAGGAAGTGGAAGGCATCCTCCAGAGCAAAGAGCCCCTTTTCCTGCAGTATGCCCGGGCCCTGGAGCAGGCCCAACCAGGAGAGGGCACCCGGCAGATCGTGGCCCGGCTCAATGTGCTGGCTTGTTATTTGAAGAAAGAATGTGTCCTGCTGCTCCGGGGACGGGAAGATAACAGCCTGCCGGTCCGGGAACTGCAGCTGGCGGTCCGGGAACTCTGCCATTACCTGGAACGGACCGGACTGAAGACGCTGGTGGACGATCGTCTGGAGGGGCATCTGCCGGTGACAACGGCCCTGGCTTTCTTCCAGCTGCTGGAGGAGGCTTCGGAAGAGGCAGTGCGCCAGGGGGAAAGCTCCCAGATCTGCTGCTTCAAAGAAAGTGAGAAGGGATGGGAGCTGTCCCTGCTCTGGGATCCCCGGCCCTGGGTCCGGGAATTCGTGGCGCAGCATCAATCTCATTATGGCAGGGGCCTGTTCTGCCGGGAACTGGAATACGGGAGCAGTCTGGTTCTTCAGCATCAGAAGGGGGACGGATCATGGTAGATTTTGTGAAACTGGGACCCCTGTTCCTCCGGGTACTGGTGCTGCTGGGCTTTGTGGGGCTGATGAGCCAGAGCCTCCTGATCTATTTCCTCCAGCCCCTTCCCCGGTTCCGGTTTCGCCGCCGGAAAGCGCTGGAAGGGGTGATCCTGGTCCTCCTGATTCTCCTGGAAAGTGATTTGATGCTGGATATCCAGCTGGGCCGGGAAGAGCCCTATGGCATGGGGTTCCGTCTGGTCCTTGGCGGCAGTCTCCTGGTCCTGGCCCTGAGGCAGCAAAAAGAGAAAATCGGCTGCCGGTCCCTGTGTCTGGCCGCAGTGGCGATCCTGCCCTTCTTCGACGGGAGCTATCCCTGGGAGATGGGCCTGGCCCTGGTCCTTTTTCTGGTGCGGGCCCTGGACCTGCTGCCGGAAACCATCCAGGAGAAACGGATGCAGATCACGGAGTATTCCATCCAGGAGGCCATCGATTCCCTGGAGGAGGGGGTCCTGATCTCGCTGGCTAGCGGCGAACCGGTGCTGATGAACCGGGCCCTGTTCCGGTATACGGAAAGTGTGCTGGGGGTGGGGATCCGGAACGGCAATGTGCTGTGGCATCTGCTCCAGGAAGTGCGCAGGCCCGGGCTGCTTCGGGAAAACCAGGGCAGAGGGCTGCTGTTCCGTCTGCCGGACGGCCGCTGGCTGCTGTTCCAGCGGGTCATGATCGATTTCCAGGGGCAGTCCCACTGGCAGCTGACTGCCAGTGATGTCACGGAACTCCAGCGGCTGAACCAGTCCCTGGACCAGCAGAACCGGCAGCTGCAGCAGAAAAATGCCGAGCTGAAGGAACTGCTCCAGCATGTCCAGGAAATCCAGAGCCGGGAAACCCTCCGGGAAATCCGGATCCGGATCCATGATCTGATGGGGATGCGGATCAGCCTGCTCCAGCAGGTATTGAACAACCGGGATTTTGCGGATTACCAGCGGATCATGCCCCTTCTGGTCAGCATGCTTTCTGATGTACGGCAGGAAATCCGGGTGAAACCCCAGGTGCGGCTGGCTGAACTGGTTTCTGTGTACCGGAAACTGGGGGTACTGGTCACCGTGCGGGGAAATCTGCCGGAGGCGGAATGGAAAGGGGAACTGTATGTGCAGATCATCCGGGAAGCCCTGACCAATGCCGTCTGCCATGGGCGGGCCAGCCAGGTGGCTCTGGTCCTGGACGAAGAAAACCTTCTGATCCAGGACAATGGACTGGGCTGCACCGGACCCGTCCAGGCCGGAGGCGGGCTGACCGGGATCCGGGAAAAAGTGGAAAGCCGGGGCGGGAAACTGGAGGTTTCCGGGACCCCTCATTTTATACTGAAAATCCGTTTTGGGATGGAAGAAAAGGAAGGGATGAAGAATGATCCGAATTTTGCTGGTGGATGACCAGAAAATCCTGCTGGATGGGCTGGCCAGGCTGCTGGAACCGTATGAAGACCTGGAGGTGGTGGGGCAGCTGCCCTTTTCGGAAATGGTGGAAACAGCCTGCGGCCGGCTGAAGCCCCATGTGGTACTGATGGATATCTGCATGGAAGGGAAGACCAGCGGGATCGAATGTACCCGGAAGATCAAAAAGCATTTTCCCCAGATCAAAGTCATCATCATGACCGGTTTCCAGGATGTACATTTTGTGGAACTGGCCCAGGAGGCGGGAGCAGACAGTTTCATCTACAAAGAAAGTGCTGCAGACCAATTTGTAGACTGTATCCGCCGGACCATGGCGGGGGAGCATCTGTTCCCGGATGTACAGGAACGGACCACTTTTGGATTTTACAACGCCACCCTGACCCAGCGGGAAATCCAGATCCTGCACCTGGTCTGCCAGAACCTGAGCTATCAGGAAATCGCCGACCGGCTGCAGCTGACCCGCCGGACCGTCAGCTTCCACATCAGCAACATGCTCAGCAAAACCGGCCACAAAAGCCTGGTGGGACTGGCTGTGGAAGCGGCAGAGAAGGGGTATGCAGGGAGGGAATAAAAGGGGCTGTGAAAAAATGGACTTTTCATTTCTTCACAGCTTTTTTTTACCCAACCTGTACTGTAGTACAGTGTGGAAATCTCCTGCTTCCGGTATACTGGAGACAGGAGGTGGAAACAATGGAAATGCGGAATGATTTCAGAAAATTCTTTACGATTGTTGGAATCCTGGCCCTGGCAGTCTTTGCCCCTTTGGGGCGCGGGCAGGCCGCAGAGAAGGAAAAGGTGATCCTGGATACGGATATGGTGGAGCTGCTGGATGACGGGGTGGCCATGATGATGCTGGCCCAGGCCCCCAACATCCAGCTGGAAGGGGTCACCATCGTCTTTGGAAACACCTGGGTGGAAACCGGTACCGCAGCAGCCATCCGCCAGCTGGAAGGGATGGGCCGGAAGGACATCCCTGTGTTCATGGGGGTGAATGAACCCACCCGGAAGGACCGGTTTGCCCATATGGCGGAAGAGAAACGGCTGTACGGACAGAATTTCGACAGCCATAAAGGAGCCGCCGGCTATCCTCGTCCTGCTTCCTGGCAGCAGGTATATCGGGAACGGTACCACCGGGAACCGGAACTGCAGCCCCGGAAGGAAGCGGCAGCTGACTTCATTGTCCGGACCATCCGGAAGAATCCTGGAGAGGTGACCCTGGTGGCCATTGGCAGCGGAGCCAACCTGGCGGCAGCCCTGGACCGGGATCCGTCCATTGCCGGAAAGGTGAAACGGGTGGTGTACATGGCCGGAGCCTTCATGGTGGAAGGCAATGTGATGCCCCACGGAGAATTCAATGTATGGATCGATCCGGAATCGGCCCGGAAAGTGTACCGGGCACCCTGGACGGAACAGGTGTTCCTGCCGCTGGATGTATGCAATACGGCCAAACTGAGCCGGCAGGAATATCAGGTGCTTACGGGGAAAATCTCCCAGCCCTGGGCCCGTGCCATGTGGAAGGATTACTGGGCAGGGCCTCTGTTCCAGCAGGATCCGGGTTTTTCCAGCTATATCTGGGATGTGCTGGCTGCTGCCGTGGTCATCGATCCCCAGGTGATCACCCGGGAAGAAACCCTGCCGGTGGATGTGAATGACCAGTACGGACCGGGCTATGGAGATACCCTGGCCTACCGGGGCTTCGGACCGGAAGGCACCCAGAAGGCCCGGATCGTCTTTGCCGTGGACCAGGATCGGCTGTGGCCCATGGTGGAAAAAGTCTTTGACCGCCTGTAACAAGAAGAGAGGAAAAAGCCATGAGCAACCGAAAGAAAATCCTAAGAGCTGGGGCTTCTGCAGCTCTCCTGGCCCTTTTGCTGCCGTTCCAGGCCTGGGCCCAGGTGGTGCTGCTCCATACCAACGACATCCACTGCGGGGTGGACAGGAACCTGACCCTGGCCCGGGTAGCGGCTTACAAAAAGCAGCAGAAGGCTCTGGAACCCCAGACCCTGCTCCTGGACGCCGGGGATGCCATCCAGGGGGAACCTCTGGGGAAACTCACCGATGGACGGGCCATGGTCCGGATCCTGAATGGGGCGGGCTATGATTTCGCCATCCCCGGCAACCATGAATTCGATTACGGCATGGACAATTTCCTGTCCCTGGCCAAAAAACTGAAGTGCGGGTACACCAGCTGCAACTTCGTTCGGCTGGATACCGGGAAACCCGTACTGACGCCCTACCGGATCTTTCCCTTTAAAGAACGGAAGGTGGCGCTCATCGGGGTCACCACCCCGGGCACTCTGGTTTCTTCCACGCCCCGGTTCTTCCAGGACGGAAAGGGCCATTTCATCTATGGATTCTGTGAGGACAAAGCAGGGGTGAAGCTTTACAGACAGGTCCAGGATACGGTGGAGGAAGCCCGGGAACAAGGGGCGGATACGGTGATCCTGGTGACCCATCTGGGCAGCGACGGATCCATCCCCGTGTGGAGCAGCCGGGCGCTCCTGGCCCATGTAACGGGAGTGGACGGGCTCATCGACGGCCATTCCCACGAACAGTACGAAGTGTTTTACCCGGACCGGAAGGGCAAAATGATTCCGGTGGCCCAGACCGGTACCAAGCTCCAAAGCCTGGGACGGATGGTCATTGAAGATGACGGTACCATCCGGGGCGAACTGATCCGGGATCTGCCGGCACCGGATCCCCAGGTGGAGAAGCTGGTCCGGAAGGAAATGGCCAAAGTGGACAAGGCTCTTGCCCAGAAGGTGGGAGAATCTCCCGTGGAACTGGTGGATTCCCTGGAAGGCCAGCGGGCGGTGCGCCAGAAAGAAACCAACCTGGGAGACTTTGCGGCGGATGCTTTCCGGACCTGTTTCAAGGCGGATGCGGCCCTGATCAACGGGGGCTCCTTCCGGTCCGGTCTGCCTCGGGGCGCCTGGACCCGGAAAACCCTTTTGACCCTGTTCCCCTTCGGGAACCAGGCAGTGCTCCGCAGCGTTTCCGGCCAGCAGCTGCTGGATGCCCTGGAACTGAGCGTATCCCATGCACCGGAAGAAAATGGCGGGTTCCTTCAGGTATCCGGTCTGACCTTTGTCTATGATCCTGCCATCCCGTCTCCTGTGAAACTGGATGATCAGGGGAATTTTGAACGGGTGGAAGGCAAACGGCGGGTCAGTCAGGTGATGATCGGCGGCAAACCCCTGGACACGGCAGAAGACTACCTGGTGGCCGGGACCAGCTACATCCTCAGTGACGGCGGCAACGGCTACTCCATGTTCCGGGATACCACCCTGGTGGCGGAACCGGGCCTGTCCGATGTGGACATCCTGGCCGATTACGTCCAGAAACAGGGCGTCAGCGAGGCCTATCGGAAGCCGGAAGGACAGGGGAGAATCCGGATAGACAGGAAATAAGGCGCTGTGAAAAAATCATCCTCTGCGCCTTTATTTCGCTAGCGTCAGCTGGCTTCCATCGGCTAGTGACTAGAGACTAGTGACTAGTGACGGGGTGTGAAAAAGCATTTTTTCACACCCCCTTTTTTACCAAAACCTGTACTTTAGTACAGTGTGCTCCTTCTGAAAATTCTGTACAATAAAAGCAGAAAGAGAACGAACGGATATCTGAAGAAAGGAGCATACTATGAAAAAGGCATGGAAGCAAGTTTTGTTGGGGGCATTGACCCTGTGTGTCCTGGCATCCGGCTGCGGTGGGGGAAAAGGGGGCGGGGGAACCCCTGAAGACCCCAACGCCGACCTGCCGGTGCGGAAGAAAATCAGCACCCCGGTGGCATCCAGTTTTAAAGTAGACGGCCGGACGGTGAACATCTATGAATATACCGGGCTGACCTTCAAGGACCAGATCCTGTGGACGGACACCCTGGCGGTGGACGGGGACCGGATTTACTTCTTCGGCTTCGACACCAAGGACGAAACATACCGGACCAAACTCCGGTCTGTCAGTTTCAAGGATGAGACGCTCAGTGACCTGAAGGTGCTGGATGAACGGGCCTACTGGCGGGACAAACTGGTGGTATCCAACGGAACTGTCTATGACTGGCACAAACAAGGGGATTATCAAAGTCGTGAAAAGAAAAATGAAGCTTCCTATTGGCATTATTACGACGGAAAGACCATGGTGCCCACCGATTTCACCGGCACGACTCTGATTCCCATCGATCAGGGGAAGGATGTGGTCTTTACCCAAAAACGGGACTACTGGACCGGGACCCTGGACAAAGGGACCCTTACCAAGGGGAAGGAACTCCTTACCGCAGAGGCGATCAGGAAGGCTGGGCTGAACATCAAGAAACAATGGGCGGACAAGGACGGATTATACCTGATGGGGTATATGAAAAACGACAAGGGTAAAAATCAAAATGTGGTCCGGCAGTACAGTCTGCAGGACGGACAGCTGATCCAGTCCTTTGAGGGACCTCTTACCAAAGAAGGCCGTGGGTACGTGGTCACCGAGCACCGGGTGGTGCTGGGACAAGAAGGCGGCATCTACTGGATCTACCGCAAGAAGGATGGAAAGCTGTTGGGGAAATTCAAGACAGAACCCAAACTGACCATGGAAATCCTCACCCCCATGAAAAACGATTCCATCCTGATCTACCGCCGGATCAGCCGGGAGAAAGGCGAAGCCAAACTGTACCGGATGGATCTGTAAATCAGCAAGACGGCAAGATATGACCTAGAAGAAAGGAAGGTATACTATGGGACTGATCAAAGCAGGGATGGGCGCTGTAGGCGGCGTGCTGGCCGATCAATGGAAAGAGTTTTTCTACTGCCAGATGGCACCGGACATCCTGATGATGAAAGGCCAGAAACGGACCGGGAGCCGGAGCTCCAACCAGGGCGACGACAACATCATCAGCAACGGATCCCGGATCGCTGTGAACAACGGCCAGTGCATGATGATCGTGGAAAACGGCAAGGTGGTGGATCTGTGTGCAGAACCGGGGGAATACACCTACGACAAAAGCACTGAACCTTCCATCTTCACCGGGGATCTGAAAGACAATGTGAAGGACATCTTCAAACAGCTGGGGAAACGGTTCACCTTCGGCGGGGATACCGGTAAGGATCAGCGGGTATACTATTTCAATACCAAGGAACTGATCGGGAACAAATACGGGACCCCCAGCGAAATCCCCTTCAAGGTGAAGGATGATACCACTGGCCAGGTGCTGACTATCCGGCTCCGGTGCTTCGGAGAATACAGCTACCGGATCACGGACCCCATCCTGTTCTATACCCACGTGGCCGGGAACGATTTCGACGAATACCGCAGGGAAACACTGGACAGCCAGATGAAAAGCGAACTGCTCATGGCCCTGGCACCGGCTTTTGCTCAGCTCAGCGCTCAGCGGATCGACTACACGGAAATCATGGCCCATACCTTTGAACTGGCGGAAGCCCTCAACGATGTCCTGAGCAAAAAATGGCGGGATCTCCGGGGCATTGAAATCGTTTCCTTCGGAATCAGCAATATCAAAGCCAATGAAGCGGATGAAGAAAAGATCCAGAAGGTCCAGATGGGCATGACCATGGGCAGCGATCCCCGGATAGCCATGGGGGCCGTGGTGGATTCCAGCACCGATTCCATGAGGATAGCGGCAGGAAACCAGAACGCCGGAGCCGCCTTCGGGTTCATGGGCATGAATATGGCAGGGAATGCCGGGGCGAACATGTTCCAGGCCCTGGCAGGCCAGGCGGCGGCCCAGCAGCCGGCCCCACCGCCGGCAGGAGCACCACGTCAGCCCAATGGGTTTGCCCCAGGAGCGGCGGCTCCCAATGGCTGGGACTGCAGCTGCGGCCAGAAGGGCAATACCGGGAAGTTCTGCATGGCCTGCGGCGCCAAAAAGCCGGAACCGGCAGGGACCTGGGACTGCGCCTGCGGCTACAAAGGGAATACCGGGAAGTTCTGTATGGAATGTGGCGCTCCCAAGCCGAAAGCCCAGCCCCAGGGATGGACCTGTCCCGGCTGCGGCACGGTAAACCAGGGGAAATTCTGCATGAACTGCGGAGCCAAAAAACCGGAGGATGCGCCTTTGTACCGCTGTGACAAATGCGGCTGGCAGCCCCCCGATCCCCATCATCCCCCCAAATTCTGCCCGCAGTGCGGAGATCCTTTTGACGACAACGACAAGAGCTGAAACAGGAGGTGAGTGAAAATGACCGATACCTCTGTTGCCTACAAGTGTCCCAACTGCGGCGGGCCCCTGGAATTCCAGCCAGGGGCAAGCCAGGTGGTCTGCCCCTACTGCGATACCAAACTGGACGTGGCCCAGATGGAAGCTCTCTTTGCCCGGCAGCAGGAACGGGCGGCAGCCGCCCAGGAAGCAAAGGAAGAACGCTGGAATACGGAGATGGCCGGCAAGGAATGGAGCACGGAAGAAGCTTCCGTCCTGAAAGCCTTCACCTGTTCCGCCTGCGGTGCGGAAATCGTCTGTGACGAAAACACCCTGGCCACGGAATGCTGCTACTGCGGGAATCCCACCATGATGCCCAACCGTTTCAGCGGCATGCTGAAGCCGGATTACGTGATCCCCTTCACCAAGACCAAGGACGATGCGGTGGCGGCCCTGAAGGAATTCTACAAGGGCAAGCGCCTGCTGCCGGCGGCCTTTACGGCCAACAACCGGGTCCAGGACATCCAGCCCATGTACGTGCCCTTCTGGCTCTTCGATTCCAAAATCCATGCCAGTGCCGACTTCCAGGGGGAAGACGACAATGTAATGGAAACCAGCGATGAGATCATTACGGAAACCCGGGTGTTCCAGTGCATCCGCAGTGGCCGGATGAGTTTCCACAAGATTCCGGTGGACGGGTCCAGCAAAATGGACGATACCTATATGGAAAGCATCGAACCTTTCGATTATTCTCAGATGGTGCCCTTCAGCCCGGCTTATCTCACCGGTTTCCTGGCGGACAAATACGATGTGGATGCGGAAGCTTCTGTGCCCCGGGCTGATGAACGGGTGGAACGGTCCGCCGTAGGGGTGCTGGAAGAAACCGTCAAGGCCAGGGGCTATGACCGGACCATCCTCAAGGACAGCGTGGTCCGGAAGGATGAAGACCAGGTGGCCTATGCCCTGGCTCCGGTGTGGATCCTGACCACCCGGTATCAGGACAAACCCTACACCTTTATGATGAACGGACAGACCGGGAAGATGGTGGGGACACTGCCCTATGACAACCAGAAATCCCTGATGGTTATGGGGGCTGTGGCGGCCATCCTTACACCGGCGCTGTATTTTGTGGCAAAGATGTTCTTGACGTAAGGAGGTCATCATGAAGAAGTTACTGCGCATCCTGGCACTCCTGGTGCTTCTGGTGGGCATGGCGGTTCCCGGATCGGCAGCCTCTGCCCTGGTGCTGGATCAGGCAGATCTCCTGCGGCCCCAGGAAGAGAAAGCCCTCCAGCAGTCCCTGGAACAGGTGAACCAGAAATACCAGGTACGTCTGGCAGTGGTCACGGTAAAAAACACCGGAAACGTGAAAACCGGAGAGTTCGCCAATGGGATGCTGGACAAGATCAAAGACAGCAAGCTCAAGGGGAATATGGTGCTGCTCCTGTCCATGAAGGATCGGGACTGGTACATTTCCACCGACAACGGCATGCGGAAAATGATCACCGACAAAGCCGGTATCAAGGCCCTCAGCGGAAAATTCCTGCCGGCCCTGAAAAAGAACAACTATCCGAAAGCCTTCGGCCAGTATGCCAAAGGGGCGGATGAATTGTTGGCCTACTACCAGAAAGAAGGGAAGCCCTACGATCCTGCCAATGCTTTCAATCCTCTGGCCCTGGCCATTGCCGCTGCGGTGTCTCTGGGCATCGGGTTCCTGGTGCGCCGGGTGCTCATCGGGCAGATGAACAATGTGATGCCAGCCCTGGAAGCCGGGGTCTATCTGGACCGGGACAGCTTCCAGCTGGAAGAAAATTCAGATAACTATCTGTACATGACGGTCCATCGCAAGCCGAAGAAGAGCCGTGAAAGCTCCAAGGCCGACAGTACCGATGAGGATCATGGGGGCGGCGGCGGAAAGTTCTGAAAAGGAGGAGCCATGAAAGGAAAGGATGCCTGGAGGCCGCTGGTCTGCCTGTGCCTCATGGCTTTTCTCACCGGCCTGCCGGTCCTGGCCGGGGCTTCCGGCGGAGAAGGAATCTATGGCCGGGAACTGGACACCCTGTATGATATGATCCAGGGAGGCAGAGACCCTGACGCTTATGGAGAGGATCGGGAGGACCTGGTGGCAGTCTGGGAAGGGATCCGGGAACTGTCCCCGGCCCAGGGGCTGGAACAGGTGAAGTATCAGCTGTTGGACTGCAACGGGGACGGGGAGCCGGAACTGCTGACGGGCCAGGACGACCGGATCACCAATCTGTTCACCATCCGGGACGGCCGGCTCCACCGGGTGTTCAGCGGCCTGTACCGTAACGCCTGGTATCCCCTGGGAAAGGGACGGTTCCTGAACCAGGGGTCCGGGGGCACCGGACTTGCCATACTGGGAGAGTACCATCTGGACAGGGACGGAAATCTGGTGTGCGAAAACTGTTATTTCACCAACTGGGATCCTGTCAGGGAAAAAGAGGAAGTGTACTGGAACACCCTTGGCATTCCGGACAGAGCCCTGTCGGAGAAACAGGCCATGACACCGGGGCAGTTCCAGCAACTGCAAACAAACCTGATGGGCAAGGTGGAAAAAAAGTCCTGGCAGCCCCTGGCCCGTTGGGGCAAAGGGAGTGTGGAACTGTCCCTGACCCAGGACAGCGAGTTTGGCGAACCCATGCTGGCGGTGACTCCCAGAGAGAGATTGGAGGATGTGCACCTGCTCACCCTCCAGGTGGCGGAGGTCAGTGACAGCGGTCAGGTGACCTGGCAGGTGGAAAAGGATGAACCATTGGGGAACCTGGAACCGGGTACCCGGTACAACTACCCCATAAATCTGGAAGGGACGGCCCGGGCCACCGGCCTGTCCTATTACGACCGGAAGGGGTATCATCGGAAGATCCTCCAGATCAGCGGAAAAGACGGCAGCCTGGTGGTGCGGGAGGAATAGGGAGGTGACAGTTGATGAAACGGATCGGTAAATTATGGACGGACCTGATACGGGCTCTGCTGCTGTGTATGGTCCTGGTTCTGGGGTTGGCGGCCGGGGGTTTTGCTGCTCCCCGGAAAACCGTCCTGGTCCACAATGTACAGGAAATGATGGAGGCCCTGGATGACCATACGGAAATCATCCTGGCACCGGGCCGCTACAACCTGTCCACCTGGCTGGCCAGCACCGCTGCGGACCAGGTGATCCACAGATTCCCATGGAATCCCCTCAGCCCTCCAGGCCTGTATATGGCCTATGAGAACCTGGAGCTGGCCGGATTCCAGGATCTCACCATCCGGGGCCAGGATACGGAGACGATCACGGCAGAAATCGTAACAGAGGATCCCTATACTCCGGTGCTGCATTTCCGGAACTGTCAGAACTTCCGGCTGGCCCATCTCCGGGTCGGCCATTCCCTGCAGGCTGGCCGCTGCAGCGGAGCCGTACTGAAACTGGATCTGGTGCAGGACGCAAGGCTGGAAAATCTGGACCTGTACGGGTGCGGGACCTATGGGTATGAAGCCCTGGGCTGTGAAAGCGTTACCCTCCGGGACAGTGTGATCCGCAGCTGCACCTATGGCCTGATCAATGCCATAGAGTGTCGGGATATGAAGATCATCCAGACCCTGTTCAAAGACACCAGCACCAATCTCCCCCTTTTCGCCGTGGCCCAGTCCCAGTTGGAACTGATCGACTGTACCTTCAAGAATGTCCAGGGAAGGATCAATGATATGGACCTGACGGGAGGAACCGTGAGCCAGATGGTTGACAGGTAAAGAGAGCCGAAGAAGGGAGGGGGAACAATGGATGGATCCATTAAAAAACGTGCCGCCTGGGGGCTGCTCGTTCTGTTGTTGGGAGCGGCTCCGGCTCTGGCCTGTGAACGGGACCTTCCCCACAGACAGGAGTGGCCCGGCGGTGTCTCTGAACCCCGGCCCCTGGCCCCCGGTGCGCTCCGGCACCAGCTCCAGATCCTTCTGGCCAACCGGGACCAGTGGGACCGGGTCCCCCAATGGGACGGTCTGGTGAACATCGCCGTGCTGGATATGGACTGGAACGGGCAGCTGGAAATCCTGGTCAATGCCGAAGGAGAGGGCAGGGACCAGGGCTATGAGGTACAGCCAGAGACCGGGAAACTGAAGAAAATCCCCGAACAGCAGTTGTACAGATCCCTGAACAATCTCCTGAGAGCTCCGGCCTGGTTCACCATCATGCCGGAAAAGCGGCAGGACTGGCTGCAGAAAGACCCTGCCCACGTGATCCATATGCTGCGGGACAGCTATGAGAACTATGCGGGGCTCAAAGAAGGGTTTGGTTAAAAATACGCCGTTACGCTGGTCCCCAGGACCCACTCCCGGAAATCCCGGGTGAAGGGTCCTGTTTTTCTGTTCTGGAGCCGGAAGCCTTCCACCGCCCAGACCAGACCAGGAATCACCACATAGTCCAGCCGGGCGCCCCAGCCCCGGAACCCCTGGCGCTGGAAGAAGCCCGTATCTCCGTCCATGGTGTGGTAGAGGATGCTGGACTGGGGCTGGTGGTAGTACCGGAGCCAGGTTTCCCAGGTACCGCCTTTCCGTTCGTCCAGTTCCCCGTAGGTTACGGCAGCCACAAAACCGGCTTTTCGTTCCTGGTATCCATCCTGCCCGTGGGAGCCTTTGGACCCCAGCAGTTCCAGGTCGAACAGCCAACGGTCCCGGGGCTGGTATTCCAGCCGGGTGGTCCAGATCTGCTGCCGGTCGAACCCGGTGCCGCTGGAGCCCGGCTCCAGTCCCAGTCGCTGGAGGGCCGACAGGCTGGCAGGCAGGGACTGGCGGGTCCGGAAATCCAGGAAGGCGGACCGGAGGTTCAGCTTCCCCAGCTGTTTTTCGCCCTGGAGGTACCAGCCGGTTTTCCGGTGGAGGTTGTCGCTCCCGGTGGTCTGGCCGGCAAACAGGGTGAGCCGTCCGGCCGGGTCCGTTTTCTTTCCGAAGCTGGTACGGATCCCGTCCACCCGTTTGTCGATCACGTTCCCGTCCATGAGATACAGGTTGAACCGGCCCAGCTCTCATTTGGTATGGCCATTTTCGTGCTGGAGATAGGCCCGGGCCAGGGTGGGATGGTGGTCCTGGGTGTGGTCCTTGTCGTTCCGTTTGTCTTCGATCATGAATTTCAGCTGGGTGTCCCGGCTGGTGTGGATCACCGGGAACAGCCGCAGCCGCCGCTGGAGCAGGAATACATCCTGGTCCGTCCGGGGCCAGCGGCTTTTTTTCAGGTTGGCGGGGGTCCGGGCGGCAAACCGTCCCTTGCCGTAGAGATACCGATAGTCCCCGTGGAGTTCCAGCCAGGGGGTGTTCCGCTGTTCCTGTTTTTCCGGAGGATCGGCCTGGGAAGGGTCCACCGGGGCCCCTTCGCCCCGCATACCGGGCAGGGCCAGGCAGCAGAGCAAAAAGAACCAGAAAGGGGTCATCATGGGCCATCACCTGCTTTCTACTGGTTTTCTTTTTTCAGTATATCATATGGCGGGGCCCGGTGGGAAAACCAGTTTGCCGGGCTTCTCTTTCCTTTTCTTGTCTTCCTTGTTATAATGGAGAATGGTGAAAAAATGTTTGCCTTTGGCTTCTGGTCAGTCTGTTGAGAAGGGAGGGGATGGACGGTGGAATTCGAGAAAAAGACCCCGGAGGAAAAGGCCCGGACCTTCCAGCTGCTGCAGAAGCTGTATGCGGCGGAGCCCATCAGGCCCAAGGACCGGCCCCGGACTCAGCCTCTGCCGGAACCCCTTGCCCGGCTCCGGGCCATGCAGCAGGATGAGACTTCGTCCTACGAAACCACGGCCCAGCTGTTTGTGCGCCAGGGCAGAGCCCTGGAGGACTACGAGGACGATGCCGTCTACGACCTTCCGGTGCTCCATTACTATCCCACCTACCGGGTGCTTACGGACCCGGAGCTGCGGGGGTATTTCGGCTGGCGCACCCGGCTGCGCCACCATGACCTGGAGCGGACCTCCCTGACCTATGCCTTTCTCTATATCTATGAACTGCTGAACCAGATCGGCGTGAAGGATCCCATGGAGGGCTACCGGAAACTTTGTGCCTTTCACCAGGAATACCGGCTCCTGGATGCCCGGATCGATCCGTACCTGCACCAGTGGCTGCGGGATTATGTGCTGTATTACCAGCTGGATCCCGGACTGCTGCCCAGGTCGAAACGGATGGAACAGGACAGGGCCCTGCTGACCCTGCAGGACTGGCAGCAGGCCGATGATCAGGCCATTTTCGATGCCCTGGATCTCTTTTCCACCTACCGGCTGACCCGGTCCAGGCTATACAAGGTGGACCCGGAACGGACGGTCCATCTGTTTTCTCGGATCTATCGGGGGCTGCAGGTCTATTATGCCAGGCACCGGAAGAAAAAGACCTTCCTGGACGAATTCCTGGGCCATCCCACCTACGACTGGCTGGATCTGTTTGCCAACGCCGTATTCCTGAAACTGCCGGACAGGCGGCAGTTCACGGTGGAGGAGACGCCCCTTTGCATCTACAAGGACGATGAAGGGAACTGGACGCTGCGCCGGTTCAATTATGAGGCCAAATGCCTGAAGAAGCTGGGCAAGCTCATGAAGAGCCTCGACGGTCTCCTGCGGGAGGCCCTCCACGTGGCACCGGCGGTGCAGCAGCCCTTTTCCTATGTCTGGCTGACGAAACTGGTGGGCGATGTGGTGGCTGCCGACAACCGGGAACGGAAGGAACGGGAAGCCCGCCGGGTGGTGTTCCATCCGGAAGCCCTGGACAGGATCCGCCGGGAAGCGGCGGTGACCCGGGAGCGGCTGATGACCGAGGAGGAACGGCGGGAGGAGGCCCTGCCCGCGGAAAGCCTGCCGGGGGAACCCCGGACCGCGTCTCCGGGACAGGGGAAAACAGAACCCCTGGAAACGGAACCTCTGGAAGGGGCGCCCGACGTCCCCGGCTGGGCACCTGCCGCCCCGGAAACGGCACCTGCTCCCTCGGCTCCGGCTGCCGGGAAGAATCCCTGGAACCTGACGGAGGATGAACTCCACTACCTGCGGGATCTGCTTACAGGGGGGGATACCTCCTGGGTGGCGGCCAGGGGGCTGATGCCTTCGCTCCTGGTGGACGGGATCAATGAAAAATGCTACGGGGAGTTCGGGGATACGGTGCTGGAAGCCGGAGACCCGCCCTCGGTGATCGAAGATTATAAAGAGGATTTGAAAGGACAACTGGAACCATGACAGTGAAAATACCCAAACGGATTGCCCGGACCCTGATCAGTTCCCTGAAGGGCGGGGTGGTGCCCCGGATCGGGCTGCCCTATATTACGGTGGGACGGAAAAATGAAATCGATGCCCTGCTCCACGACGTGGAAGTCATCGCCGACGGCGGGGCTTCCTTCCGGTTCATCGTGGGCCGGTACGGCAGCGGCAAAAGCTTCCTGCTCCAGACCCTGCGCAATTATGTGATGGAACGGAATTTTGTGGTGGTGGACGGGGATCTGTCCCCGGAGCGGCGGCTGCAGGGAACAAAGGGCCAGGGCCTGGCCACCTACCGGGAGCTGGTGCGGAATATGGCCACGAAGACCCGGCCGGAAGGGGGCGCCCTGCCCCTGATCCTGGACCGGTGGATCAGCCAGGTCCAGCAGCAGGTCATGGAGGAGAAGGGTCTTTCTCTGACTGACGGCCGGCTGGATGGGCTGGTGGAACAGAAAATCGGCCAGGTCATCGATGCTCTGAACGAAATGGTCCACGGGTTTGACTTTGCCCGGCTGCTGACCCTGTATTACCAGAGCTATCGCCAGGGGGATGAATCCACCAAGGCCAGGGTGATCAAGTGGTTCCGGGGAGAGTACCACACCAAGACGGAAGCCCGGCAGGAACTGGGAGTGAATATCATCATCTCCGACGAGGACTGGTATGAATACCTGAAGATCTTTGCCCTGTTCCTGAAACAGGCCGGGTATGCCGGGCTGCTGGTGTGCATCGACGAGCTGGTGAACATCTACAAGATCCCTCACGCCATCACCCGGCAGTATAACTATGAAAAGATCCTGACCATGTACAACGATACCCTTCAGGGCAAGGCCCGTTACCTGGGCATCATCATGGGGGGCACGCCCCAGTGTATGGAAGATCCCCGGCGGGGGGTGTACAGCTACGAAGCCCTGCGGTCCCGGCTGGCGGAAGGTCATTTCGGCGGGGAACACAGAGACCTGCTGGCTCCGGTGATCCGGCTGCAGCCGCTGACCGGTGACGAAATGCTGATCCTGATCGAAAAACTGGCCCAGATCCACGGGGTGCTGTACGGATACGAACCCCATGTGACGGAACAGGACCTGGGGGATTTCATCCAGATCGAATTCAGCCGCATCGGGGCCGATTCCCACATCACGCCCCGGGAGGTGATCCGGGATTTCATCGAGGTGCTGGACATCCTGTACCAGCATCCGGAACTGAAGGTGGCGGAGCTGCTCCATTCCGAGGGGTTCCAGTATGCGAAGAATGAGGTGGAAAGCCAGGAGACGGCTCCTGAATTTGCGGAGTTCACGGTGTAGTTCCAAAGGAAGCGTGTGATGAGTATCTTTGACCAGTATGCACCTTTTGTGCAGGATTTCATTTACCGGCAGGGCTGGTCGGAACTGCGGCCCATCCAGGTGGCTGCGGGGGATGTGATCCTCCATACGGACCAGAACCTTCTTTTGACGGCCTCCACGGCTTCGGGCAAGACGGAGGCAGCGTTCTTTCCCATCCTGAGCCAGTTTGCCCAGGACCCGCCCAAAAGCGTGGGCTGCATTTACATCGGTCCCCTGAAGGCCCTGATCAACGACCAGTTCCAGCGGCTGCAGCCTCTGTGCCAGGAAGGGCACATCCCTGTGTGGCACTGGCACGGGGATGTGTCCCAGTCCCACAAGGCCAAGCTCATGCGCCATCCGTCGGGTATCCTGCAGATTACCCCGGAAAGCCTGGAGGCCCTGCTGCTGCACAAGCACATGGCCATTCCCAAACTGTTCGGGGATCTGCGGTTCGTGGTCATCGACGAGGTCCATTCTTTGCTGCGGGGGGACCGGGGCGGCCAGACCCTGTGCCTGATCCAGCGGCTTTCCCGGCTGGCAGGGGTGAATCCCCGGCGGATCGGCCTGTCGGCCACACTGGGGGATCCCCAGCGGGTGGGGGAGTTCCTGTCTCTTGGTACGGGCCGGAAGACCCTGATCCCCCAGGTGAAGGCCCCCGGTGCCAAATGGCGGCTTTCCATGGAGCACTTTTACGTGAAGGATGCCCAGGCCGGGGAGGACCGGACGGATATCAGGGGGCTTCCGGCCCTGGATCAGAAGACGGACACGGCACCGGTGCAGGCGGACCCGGGACTGGGCTACATCTTCGAGCATACCCGGGGCAAGAAATGCCTGGTGTTCGTCAATTCCCGAGAAGAATGTGAAGGGGTGACTACCAGCCTGCGCCAGTACTGCGAGCTGCGCCATGAACCGGATCGGTTCCTGATCCACCACGGTAATCTGTCGGCGGCGGTGCGGGAAACGGCGGAAGAACTGATGAAGGACGAAAGCAGGAACCTGACTACGGTGACCACTTCCACCCTGGAACTGGGCATCGACATCGGACGGCTGGAAAGGGCCTTCCAGATCGATGCGCCCTGGACCGTATCTTCCTTCCTCCAGCGCATGGGGCGGACCGGGCGCCGGGATCTGCCGCCGGAGATGTGGTTCGTGATCCGGGAGGATGAGCCGGAGATCCGGGCGCTGCTGCCTGCCACCATCCCCTGGAAACTGCTCCAGGGAATCGCCCTGATCCAGCTGTACCTGGAGGAAAAATGGGTGGAACCGCCCCGGCTGGACCGGCTGCCCTACAGCCTGTTGTACCACCAGACCATGAGCGTGCTGGCCAGCAACGGGGAACTGTCTCCGGCGGCCCTGGCAGACCGGGTGTTGCGGCTCAGCTATTTCCATCGGATCAGCCAGGAAGACTACAAGGTGCTGCTCCAGTACCTGATCGCGGAGGATCATATTGAACGGACGGAGCAGGGGGGCCTGATGGTGGGCCTTGCGGGGGAGCGGGTGATCAGCTCCTTCAAATTCTACGGGGTGTTCCAGGAAAACGAGGAATACACGGTGCGCTGCGATTCGGAAGAACTGGGCACCGTGGTGGCACCTCCTCCTCCCGGGGAGAAGATCGCCATTGCCGGCCATGTGTGGCGGGTGCTGGAGGTGGACCGGAAACGGCATGTGATCTACTGCGAAATGGTGAAGGGCAAAGTCCCGGCTTATTTCGGGGAATGCCCCGGGGATCTGCATACCCGGGTGCTGGAGCGCATGCGTAGGGTGCTGCAGGAGGACCGGAGCTATCCCTATCTGATGAAGAATGCAGTGGCCCGGCTGCAGCAGGCCCGGCACACGGCGGTGGCCTCGGGGGCAGCGGAAAAGCCCCTGATCCAGCTGGGAGGCAACATGTGGTGCCTCCTGCCCTGGCTGGGGACCTACGGCTTTTTGGCCATGGAACGGTTCCTGAACCTGAAATGCGCCCGGCGGCTGGGACTGAAGAAGCTGGATCCCTTCCGGCCCTTCTTTATGCAGTTCACCATGGACGCGGATGAAAAGACCTTTTACCGGGTGGTGAAGGAAGAAATCGAAAAGGACATCGATCCTCTGGACCTGGTGTATCCCCAGGAGGTGCCGGTGTTCGACAAATACGATGAATACCTGCCGGAGCAGCTGATCAGAAAAGGGTTCGCTCTGGGGGTCTTGAACCTGGATGACGTGCGGAAGCGGATCCGGGAATGGGGGAATGAAGGATGACGGAAGTTCAGAGCAGACGGCACGGCCTGGACATGCTCCACGGCTCCATTGCAGACAAACTGTTTCTTTTTGCCATGCCCATCGGGCTCATGGGGCTGTTCGAACAGCTGTTCAACAGCATGGATGTGTTCATCCTGGGCCATTTTGTGGGGAAGGACGCCATGGCTGCGGTGGGCAACAACATGCCCGTCATCGGCCTTTTGGTGACGCTGCTGATCGGGATCTCCCTGGGGGCCAATGTGGTAATTGCCCAGTATCTGGGGGCCAAAAAGCAGGACAAGGTGGAAGAGACGGTGCAGACCGCCATCTTTATGGCCATCGGGCTGGGGGTGCTGCTCAGCATCGTGGGGCAGCTGATCGCCCATCCGGCCCTGAAGATCCTGGATGTACCGGAGGAGGTCCACGACCTGGCGGCCACCTACCTGCGGATCTTCCTGCTGGGCATGCCCTTCCTGACCCTGTACAACTTCGAGGCGGCCATCTTCCGCAGCTGCGGAGACGGGAAAACCCCTCTCTACAGCCTGGTGGCGGCCAATATCCTGAACATCACCCTGGACCTGCTTTCGGTGACGGTGCTGGATCTGGGACTGACCGGGGTGGTCAGTGCCACGGTGCTGAGCTTTGCGGTGAACTCCCTGTTCCTGTTTGTGCTGCTGTGCCGCACGCCCCAGCCCGTCCGGCTCCAGCGGCACCATATGCGGTTCAGCCGGGTGGAGTTCCGGAACATCATCAAGATCGGGCTTCCGGCCGGCATCCAGGGCATGGTGTTCGCCGTGAGCAACGTGGTGATCCAGTCTTCCCTCAACAGCCTGGGAACCGCTGTGATGGCTGCTGCTGCGGCCGGGGTGATCATCGAGTTCAACATCTACTGCTTTGTGAACGGGTTCAGCCAGGCCACCACCACCTTTGTGGGACAGAACTACGGGGCCCGGAAACTGGACCGGTGCCTGCGCACCACCAAAGCGGCCTTCTGGGTGGAGGGACTGTTTCTTTTGTGCATCACCACGCCCATTGTGCTGTTCGGGCGGCAGATCATCAGCCTGTTCAATCCCGATCCGGAGGTCATCCGCCTGGGGGTGGAGCGGATCCATCTGGTTGCCACCACCCTGTACCTGAACGGGATGCTGGATATCCTGTCCGGGGCCCTGCGGGGGTACGGGTATGCGCTGCCTCCGGCCATTGTGGCCATCCTGGGCATCTGCGGCGTGCGGCTGGTGTACATCTTTACCGTGTTCGCCAAATACCGGGACTACCTGGTGCTGCTGCTGGCCTATCCCCTGAGCTGGTTCGTTGCCACGGTGGTGCTGGCCGTGGTGTACGTCCATTGCCGGAAATACATCGTCAGGAGCATGGAATGACAGTTGTCCTTCCCTGAAAGGGAAGGGGGACCGTCCGGATGGACGGTGGATGGGTTCCTGCACCGACCGTACGACCCTTGTTGTCCTTTCCTGAAAGGGAAGGGGGGCCGTCCGGATGGACGGTGGATGGGTTCACAGCCGAAGCAGAAGGACACTTGCTTCCTTCTGCTTTTTTTGTTACAATAGGAACGATCGAGGGGGAGCGCCCTGGATCGGTATTCATTTTCAGCGAGGGAGCCCGTGTGCCGGGTTGAGAGGGTACCACAGTACCGACCGTCAGAACTGGCTTCTGCCAGCTTTTTCAGCTGTGGTGGGTACGCACACAATGTTCATTGCCACTCTGAAGGGGCTGGTGCTACCGGTCCAAAAAGGAGTGGAATTTTTATTATGGAAAGCAAACAGCAAAAAGTCCTGCGTCTGGTGTTCCTGGCCATGATGATCGGCCTGGGTGTGGTCATTTCGCCCATCCTGCGGATCGAAGGCATGTGTCCCATGGCCCATCTGATCAACATCACCTGTTCGGTGATGCTGGGACCCTGGTATTCCCTGCTTTGTGCCACGCTGATCGGCATCATCCGGATGACCGTTATGGGCATTCCGCCCCTGGCCCTGACCGGGGCTGTGTTCGGGGCCGTCCTTTCCGGCCTGTTCTACCGGGCCAGCGGGGGCAAAATCATTGCCGCCTGCCTGGGTGAAGTGATCGGTACCGGCATCATCGGGGCCATGGTTTCCTATCCGGTGATGGAAATCCTCATGGGCCGCACCGGTCTGTCCTGGATGTTCTATGTGCCCAGCTTCATCGCCGGCACCCTGATCGGCGGGTCCATCGCCTTCTGCCTGCTGACCGTGCTCTCCAAAAACGGGACGCTGCTGGAATTCCAGAGAAAATTGGGAGTGAATGTATATGACCACGGAAGCAGAAGACAAGCTGGCCAGGGTGTTTACGGCCATCCTGTCCAGGGTGCGGGCAAATGAACCGCTGATCCACTGCATGACCCACGCCATCACCATGAATGACAGTGCCAATGCCATCCTGGCAGTGGGGGCCAGCCCCACCATGGCTTCTCACCCGAAAGAGGTGGAGGAGATCACAGGGGCGGCGGATTCCCTGGTGGTGAATTTGGGGAACATCAACGAAGAACGGCTGCAGGCCATGGCAATCGCCGGGGCGAAGGCCCATGCGATGGGACTGCCCATCCTGCTGGATGCGGTGGGGGCAGCCTGCAGCACCCTGCGGCTGGAATATGCCAAAGCGTTTATTGCAGCCAACCGGCCTCAGATCATCAAGGGGAACAGCTCGGAAATCCGGGCCCTGTGCGGCCTGCCCAGCCACGCCCACGGAGTGGACGCCGGGTCGGCGGATGCCATCAGGGGTACGGATCTGGCCGGGGCGGCGGAACCTTTTGCCGCCTACGCCCGGGAGCACGATACGGTGCTCCTGATTACCGGGGCCACGGATCTGGTCACCGACGGCAGGCGGACCCTCGGGGTGGCCAACGGGACGCCCCTGCTGGGCCGGCTCACAGGCACCGGCTGTATGGTAGGGGCCCTGGCAGGAACCTGGCACAGCAGCGGAGAGCCCTTTGCGGCCGCTGTTCTGGGCACGGTCTATATGGGCCTGGCCGGGGAAGTGGCAGCCCGGGGAAATCCGGGACCGGGGACCTTCCACGTGCACCTGCTGGATGCTCTGGGCAGCCTGACTCCGGACCAGGTGGTGCAGGGGATGAAGATCATCCAGGCCTGATGTCTGGACAGGGGCGGATCTGGATCAGATGGAATCTTGACAAGGGGGGCTTTTCGAAGCCTCCCTTTTGTGCTATACTATAAACAAACAAATGTTCATAAAACGAACAGAACGGGAGGGACAGGGAATGGAACAGCAGCGGATCTATGGAGCCATCGACCTGAAATCTTTCTATGCGTCGGTGGAATGTGTGGAACGGGGCCTGGACCCGCTGGATGCCTGTCTGGTGGTGGCCGATAAGAGCCGTACCGATAAGACCATCTGTCTGGCCGTTTCCCCGGCCCTGAAGGCCTGGGGAATCCCCGGCCGGCCCCGGCTGTTCCAGGTGATCCGCCAGGTGGAGGAGCTGAACGCCATGCGCCGCAGCCTGTGCCCCCGTAACCGGTTCACCGGCCGTTCCTTCCTGGCTTCTCGATTGAACCGGCAGCCTTCCCTGGAGCTGGACTACATCACCGCCGTGCCCCGGATGCGGCTCTATATGGAAACCAGCGCCCGGGTGTACCGCACCTACCTGCGGTACATGGCCCCGGAGGACATCCACGTGTATTCCATCGACGAAGTGCTGCTGGACCTGACACCCTACCTGAAAAGCTATGGCTGCAGCGCCCGCCAGCTGATCCGGGAGATGATCCGGGCGGTGTTGAAGGAGACGGGCATCACGGCTACTGCCGGCATCGGCACCAATTTGTACCTGTGCAAGGTGGCCATGGACATTGTGGCCAAGCATATGGAGCCCGACGGGGATGGGGTGCGGATCGCCTCTCTGACCGAGCAGAGGTACCGGGAGACCCTGTGGGACCACTGCCCCCTGACGGATTTCTGGCGGATCGGGCCGGGGATCACCCGCAAGCTCCAGCGCTATGGCATGTATACCCTGGGGGCTGTGGCCCGCATGTCCCTCCAGGACCCGGACCTGCTGTACCATCTGTTCGGGGTGAATGCGGAGCTGCTCATCGACCATGCCTGGGGCTGGGAACCCTGCACCCTGCAGGATATCAAGACCTACCGCCCCCGGAGCAGCAGCCTGGGGTCCGGGCAGGTGCTCCAGCATCCCTATCCGGCGGACAAGGCCCGGCTCATTGTGTGGGAGATGGCGGACCTTTTGGCCCTGGACCTGGTGAAGAAAAGCCGGGTGACGGACCAGCTGGTGCTGACCCTGGGGTATGACCGGAGCAACCTGGAGGACCCCTGGCGTCGGCGGTCGTACCGGGGCCGGGTGGTGCAGGACCATTACGGACGGCCGGTCCCCGTCCATGGCCATGGGTCTCTGAACCTGCCGGGCGGGTATACTGCCTCCGGAACGGCCATCCGGCAGGCGGCCCTGGACCTGTTCGACCGGGTGTGCAATCCCCTGCTGCTGGTGCGGAAGGTGACCCTGACCGCCGAACATGTGGTGCCGCCGGAAGCCGTGCCAGTCCGGGGCCGGGAGGCGGACCTGTTCGCCGGGATGGCGGAGCAGGGAAAGGAGGACCAGGAGGACAGCCTGCAGCAGACCATCCTGGACATCCAGGCCCGGTACGGGAAGAACGCCCTGCTGCGGGGCAGCAACTTGCTCCAGGGGGCCATGACCCGGGAACGGAACGGACAGGTAGGGGGGCATCGGGCGTGAACGGGGAAAAAGACTTGGTGGGGCTGCCCCATCCGAAGACGCTGCCCCGGCCCCGGATGCCCAGGAAGCAAAGGGCTGCCCAGTTTGCCCCCTTTGCGGCCCTGGTGGGGTATGAGGAACTGGTGGCGGCCACGGATCAGCAGGTGGAGGAAGCCGTGGAAACAGCCCATCGCTACACCGGGGATCCTGCAGTGAATCACGAAGTTGCGGAGAAATTGCAGATGATGACGGTGGGGGGTTCCCAAAAAGAGGATTTCCGGTATAATGGACCTGGGGTCGATCAGCAAAGGAAAAAACAGCAAGGAGGTAGCGGCATGGCAGGAAAAGGAGATTCTGATTTCAGCTATGAGCTGGTGGAGGAACTGGGCGTGCTGTCCACCAGCAAGAAAGGGTGGACCAAAGAGATTAACCGGGTGTCCTACAACGGGATGAAACCGAAGTTCGACCTGCGGGAATGGGCTCCGGAGCACGAAAAAATGAGCAAAGGCATCACCCTGAGCGAAGAAGAGGCCAGGGACCTGTGCAAAATCCTGTTCCAGTATTTTAAGAATCGGGGCTGAAAAAGAAGCAAAGGGGGTACCGCAAACGCAGGCGGTACCCCCCTTTTGCTGGAGGAATCCGCAGAAAACAGAACCCGCCACCACGGCGCGGGCAAAGAAGAGGGATAGAAGAACCCACCACCATTGCGCCGGGGCGCAACGGTCCCCCGCCCTTGAAAAGGGCGGATACCCGTGGACCGGAGTGCCGGGTTTCGAGATGGAGGATCGACAAGCAACGCCAGCCAAATGACCACAACTATATCCGCCCTTTCTAAGGGCGGGGGACCAGCCGGAAGGCTGGTGGTGGGTTCTTCATCCCAATCTACAACAAAGGAGACTCTGCACCATGTACCATGAAACCTCGACCGATCGCCGCCTGAAGCACTATGCCCGGACCATGCGCCGGCACATGACGCCGGAAGAACGCCATTTGTGGTTCCAGTTCCTGCAGTCCTATCCGGTCCGTTTCCTGCGGCAGAAAATCCTTGCCGGGTACATTGTGGATTTTTACTGTGCCCGGGCCCGGCTGATTGTAGAAATCGACGGCGGCCAGCACTATGCTCCCGAGGCCCGGCAGTACGACAGCATCCGGACAAGGGAACTGAGCCGGTACGGTTTTAAAGTACTGCGATTCACCAATCGGGACATCTGGAGGAATTTTGATGGGGTCATGTATGTGATCGATAAGGAAGTAAAACTGAGGATGGAAGAGGGGGAGAAGAACCCACCACCATTGCGCCAGGGCGCAACGGTCCCCCGCCCTTGAAAAGGGCGGATACCCGTGGACCGGGGTGCCGGGTTTCGAGATGGGGGATCGACAAGCAACGCCAGCCAAATAAAACAACTATATCCGCCTTCAATGCGCCAGGGCGGAGGACAGGGATAAAACCCACCACCATTGCGCCCGGGCGCAACGGTCCCCCGCCCTTGAAAAGGGCGGATACCTGTGGGACGGAGTGTCGGGTTCCGAGATGGAGGATCGACCAGCAACGTTACCCATTCGACAACAAGGTTATCCGCCCTTTCTAAGGGCGGGGGACCAGCCGGAGGCTGGTGGTGGGTTCCGCATCGGGCCTGGTGGGTTCCGCATCGGGCCTGGTGGGTTCCGCATCGGGCCTGGCGGGTTCCACCCTGCTGGCGCCTCCATCTTCTCCCTTTCCCTGCAAAATGGTATAATAAAAACACCATTTCAGCTTTTCTAAGGAGGGGATCCTTTGATGCTTTCTCGTATCCATTCTTTTTTTCTGGGCATCTGGGAGCGGAACCAGCGGTTCAAACCGGCTCTGATCGCCACCTGGGGCATTGCCCTGGCCTGGTTTTTTGTGCTGGTGTCCGGCAACCTTTCCTGGCTGCTCCAGAAGAACAACTTTTCTTCGGCCCTTTTGGCCGCGGGTGTCGTCGCCCTTGTTTCCGTTCCCTGGCGCCTGTACAACGAACGGTACGGCCGGGTGGAACTGCGTCGGGACGCGGCCTGCTTCCTGTTTTTTCTGCTTTTGTGGCGTTTTTTGGAGCGACTTCCCGGTACCGGCTTTTCCCAGTATGTGCTGCTGGTGCTGGTCGGCCTGCTGCCTCTTTGCCTGGAACTCAGCCTGTTTTTCTGTGACAGCCGGGAAGGCAAACCCCAGCTGTTTGGCCATTTTGTGGTGGCGGGTGTGAAGACCTTGCTGCTGGCGTCCGTGGTGAACTGTATGCTGGGTCTGTGCTACACCAGCGTCAGCTTGCTGCTGTATCCCCTGGACCTGCCCTGGATGCTGTGGATTTCTTATCTTTCCTTTGGCGTGGCGGGGTTCCAGTATTTCATCTCCTGCATCCCCAAAGCTGACGACCCGGTCTCCGTGCCGCCGCTCTATACCACTCTCTGGAAACGGATCCTGCTGCCCTGCGCCATATTCCTGCTGCTGGTGGTCTACCAGTATCTGGTACGCAGCCTGTGGCAGAAGAGCCTGCCCGTGGGGCTCATGAACCCCTTCGGCCTGTTCCTGATGGCGGTGTACGCCCTGCTGTACTTCTCCTTCTGGAAGGGGGAACCGGCCTGGCAGAAAAAAGCCCTGCACTGGGGCGCCCTGCTGCTGATCCCGGTGCTCATCGGCCAGTTTGCCGGCCTGTACATCCGGCTTTCCGCCTACAGCCTGACCTCTCTGCGGTACCTGTCCCTGTGCTGTACGGGATTCGGAATCTGCACCCTGGTGTGTGGCTTCTTCCGGTGGAAACCCCGGAAACTGTACCTTTTGAGTAGCCTGCTGACTCTGGTACTGATCCTGACGCCGCTCAATCTCATCGACCTGCCCGCCTGGTTCCAGGCCCGGCGGCTGGATGGGGTGCTGGAGCGGAACCAGCTGGTACAGGGAGATCAGCTGGCCAGCGGGCGGAATCTATCGCCGGAAGACAGTAAACTCCTCCGCAGCAGCTTTGCTTACCTGTCCCATAGTCCGGGCAGCTGGCGATATCCCAATGTGGAACGGATCCGGCAGCAGCTGGACTTTCTGGCCACGCTGCCTCGGGAACCTGTCCAGACCGTACGGGGCAATAACCTGCATTATCGGACTGAACGGCTGAATATCCCTGTGGCCGGATATAGTACCGCAAGCCTGGAACGCGGTTTTGCCATCCGGGCAGGGAAACTGCAGTACGGGCTGCCCAGTCAGACGGAACAGACCTGGGATGTGTCCCGGCAGCTGAAGAAATTGACTGAGAAATACCCTTCCGGCGGCGCCGTTCCTCCGGAGGCCCTGGAATTCCAGCTGGACGGCCAGCACAAGCTGATACTCTTCTCTCTGAGTGGAGACCGAGCAGGATTCCAGGCCCAGCCGGGTAAACAAATCAATGGCAGAGGAACCCTGCTGACAAAATAAAGAAAGAAGGCATCCTCCTCTATGACCAAGAACCAGAAGGCCATTTTCTGCATGCTGCTGGCAGGGGTCCTGTTCAGCCTGACGGAAGTGGCTATGAAAAAGATCAATGCGGATCTGAACGGGGTCCAGGTGAACGCCACTCGATACTTTCTGTGTGGACTGTTTTTGATGCCCTGGAGCCGGGCCCGGCTGAAGGCCATGGATACACACATCCATGCAGCCCAGATGAAGCTGTGTGCCCTGCTGGCCTTTTCCGGCATTACCATCGTAGGCCCCCTGTACCAGATGGCTTCAGCCACTCTGGGGGCAGCCAACACCGGCGTCATCTTTTCCAGTACGCCTCTGTTCATCATCATGCTGGCGGCCCTGCTGCTCCATACGCCTGTTACCCGGCGGGAGGGAATTGCTCTGGCGTTGCAGGTGCTGGCCATTGCCATTCTGGTGGATCCCTTCCATATGACCATGGATCCGGTGGGAGTGGCAGCCCTGTTGTTGTGCGTGGTCTGCTACAGCCTGTACGCCGTGGGCGGCAAGAAGCTGATAACGGATCTGGGCAGCATCACGGTGACTGCCTGGTCCTTTTTCTGGGGTGGTGTCCAGCTGCTGCTGGTGGCCGGCCTGTCCCACATCCCGGCTGTGTCCCAATGGCTGATGGCCCACGGCTTTGCCAATTACGCCTGTGTTCCTCTCTTCACCGGCTACACCTGGGAAAATCTGCCCTGGGTCCTGGTTCTGTACATCGGCATTACCCTGGTGGCCTTCCTGAGCTGGTTCCTGGCCATCGAATGGGGTGGTGTGGCCCTGGGCAGCCTGACCTATTTCATCAAGCCGGCCCTGAGCCCGGTGTTTGCCCTGCTCTTCGTAGGGGAACCCATCACGACGAAAATGATGATCGGCATGGTGCTCATGATCAGCGGGGCGTTTGTGGCACTCAAAAAATCATAAAGTCTCCAGGCACCAGTCTCTAGCCGATGGAGCAAATTCGCCGGGGGCAAATTTGTTTGAACGATGAACTATGAACGATGAACTACGAACCTGATAAACTGAAAGCGAGCGTGTAGAATATGAAAGAAATCAACGATGCATTGCTGCAGTCCTTCCGTGCCAAAGTGGCAGCGGACCCCAGTGTTTCTGTTTTGAACGGGGCCCTGGCCAAGACGGATCTGGCCGACCTTTCCTTTGTGCCCATGCAGGCTGCTCTTCATGACGGTCCCTTTGCGGTGGAAGTAAAGACTCGGGGCATTACGGCCCAGAAACAGTCCGGCCGGTGCTGGCTGTTCGCCGCCTTGAACATCCTGCGGGAAAAGGTGGCGGAGACCTGTAACCTGGACGAAAAATTCGAGCTGTCCCAGAACTACCTGAGCTTCTACGATAAACTGGAAAAAGCCAACAACTTCCTGGAAATGGTCATCGAACAGGCGAAAGAGCCGGTAAAGGGCCAGAGCATGCAGTATGTGCTGCGGGGCATGGTGGACGGTGGCTACTGGTGTGAGGCGGCCCATCTGGTGGAAAAATACGGGGTGGTGCCCAAAAGTGCCCAGCCGGAATCCTTCCAGTCGGAACATACAGCCCGGTTCCTGGCCACGCTGAATCGCCTGCTGCGGAAGGATGCCAAAGAACTGCGGGACCTGGTACTGGCCGGTCAGGATCCCTATCCCCGCAAGGAAGCCATGCTGGCGGAAGTGTACAAGGCGCAGTGCATCGCCTTCGGTACGCCCGTGGACCATTTCGACTTTGCCTGGCGGGACAAGGACAAGAAGTACCACTGCCACCGGAACCTGACGCCGAAGGAATTTTACGACAAGTATGTGGGTATTTCCCTGGCCGATTTCCAGCCGGTGATCAACGAACCCACTCCGGATAAGGAAATGGACCGGCTCATCGCCTTCCATGCGGTGGAGAACATGGTGGGGAAGGATATGCTGGCTCTGAACCTGTCCCAAAAGGCGCTGGAGGACCTTTGCGTGAAACAGCTGAAGGCCGGCCAGCCCGTGTGGTTCGCCTGTGATGCCGGTGCTTACGGGGCCCGGAAAGAGGGCATCTGGGATCCGGCCAGCGTGCAGGTGGAACAGCTCCTGGGTGGGTTCGACACCACCATGGCAAAGGGCGATCGGCTGTGGTACGGCGCCAGCTCGGCCACCCATGCCATGCTGCTCACCGGCGTGGACTTTGACGCCGAAGGCAACCCCACCCGCTGGAAAATCGAAAACTCCTGGGGCAAGGATGTGGGCAGGGACGGTTATTTCGTCTGCTCGGAAGCCTATTTCAAAGAATTCGTGTACGAAGCCGTCATCCACAAAGATTACTTCACCCCGGAACAGCTGGAAATGCTGAAGAAAAAGCCCCAGTACATCAATGCCTGGGACGAGGACGTGTGATCTTCACCCGGTTTTCATCCAAAGCTGATACAGTGGAGCTGCAGAAGGGCGTCTCCTTCCTGCAGAAAAGGAGCTGATACCATGGATCTGATGAAACGCTGCCGGGTGCTGTTATTGGCAGGCTACCTGGCCCTAACGGGTGCGGTGCCGGCCCTGGCCGATTACACCTCCTGGCAGGATCCCCAATATGATTTCAGCAAAGTCAGGACCGTTTATATGGCCCAGATGGATATGAGCGGCTATGGGCTGCAGAATCTGGCCAAAAAGCAGAAGATGGTGGACCATTTCAACACCAGGGCAGCCAAAACGAAGCTGAAGAAGGCCAAACTGGTGGTGGAGCCGGTGAGCCAGCCCCGGGCCCTGCTGCCCGGGGAAAAGCCGGCAGTCCCGGAGAAGGGGACGGAAACGGCCCGGCAGCAGGCCCTGGAAAAACAGCTGGAGCCCAGTAAGATAAATGACGCCACCCAGGTGACCATCCCCCAGGCGGCCCTGGACGCCAAAGCGGATCTGTACATCCTGCCCCGGATGGACTATTGTGCCGTGAGCAGTTATCTGGTGCCGGCCCATACGGAATGGAGAACGGATGAGATCCCGGAAAGCTGGCGGGATGACGATGGCCACTGGCACACCTTTTACCGGACGGTCACCTATCCGGAATATTATCCGGATTCCTACGTGCCCTATACGGCGGTAAGCGTCCAGTTCCAGTGGTTTGACACGAAAACCGGAAAGCTGGTGGCTTCCAGCCAGGACGCCCGGGCCCGGGGCAGCGAGAACAACCCCATGGATATCTACGACCGGATCCTGGACCGGTTCTTCAAGAACATGAAGACAACATTGAATAAGTGATCAGAGGGTGTGAAAAAATTGTTTTCACACCTCCTGTCACTAGTCTCTAGTCACTAGTCATCAGCCGTTGGAAGCCAGCTGCGCTGGCAGGAATAGAGGAGCTGTGAACGATTGTTTCACAGCTCCTTTCCTCTGTAGAAAAAGCTGTATTTCAAGTCAGAGCTGTGCTATAATATGGATAATAATTATTATTTAGAAAGCAGGTGGATCCTATGGCCTTTCCTTTGTACTGCATCACGAACCGGAAATTATACAATCGGCCTTTGCTGGAAGCTCTGGAATCCATCCTGCGGAGGCACCCGGCGGGGCTGATCCTGCGGGAAAAGGATCTGACGGAAGCAGCGTACCGGAAACTGGCCATCCAGGTGCTGGCCCTGTGCCGGCGCCATGGGGTGCCCTGCTGGCTCCACACCTTTGCGGGAGTGGCGCGGGAACTGCAGCCGGAGGGGCTCCACCTGCCCCTGCCTGTGCTGCGCAACCTGGGACCGGCAGAACGGCAGGGGCTGCCCAAACAGATTGGAGCCAGCTGTCACAGCCTGGACGATATCCTGGAAGCCGCAGAGCTGGGGGCCACCTGCTGCACCTTCAGCCCGGTGTATCCCAGCCAGTGCAAGCCGGGGGTACCGCCCAAGGGGCTGGTATTGTTGCAGCAGGTGTGTCAGGAAAGCCCCATCCCGGTCTACGCCCTGGGCGGCGTGACACCGGAGCGGGCAGCAGAATTGAAAGCTGCCGGGGCAGCCGGCGGAGTAATGATGAGCGGGTGGCTGAAGGGGGAAGGGGGGAAGAACCCACCACCATCTCCTGCGGAGATGGTCCCCCGCCCTTAAAAGGGCGGATAATCGCAGAATGGACGGATACGTTTCTGAATGGGGAATGCTTCAAACTGAATTTACTGTTCAACCTGTCTTTGGCCAAGAAACGTCAATCATCTGATACCCAGGATATCCGCCCTTTCTAAGGGCGGGGGACCGTTGCGCTTCAGCGCAATGGTGGTGGGTTCAATCCCCAGGAGGTGTACAATATGGGTTTCTTTACGAAAAAAATCACTGTGTATAAGGAAAAAGGCTGCAAGGCGGACTGGAAAGCGGCAAAGAGGCTCCTGAAGGAGCAAGGCATAGACTTTTCTTCCACGGAGCTCCCCAGCGAAGCTCCCACCTGCGGCTGCGGGGCCAAGCTGGACATCCGGGATTTTGGCCCCAAAGGCAAGATCGACCGGAATTTCTACTACATCGACGTGGCCGAGGCCGACGTGCCCCGGGCCAGAGAGCTGCTGGCAGGCCGGGTGCGGACTTCCTCTTGACTCCCGGGCAGGTATCCTATAATATGGAAGGGAGAAATTACCAGAGATTGGAGTAGGCACATGAAAAAACAACTGCTGGCCCTGACCGCCGCCTGGGTGACCCTGTGGGGGTCCGGCACGGCGCTGGCCGCCAAACCTGTGGAATGGAGCCTTCTGGGGGAGAATCCCTCCGGAGCGTACTATGCCGACCTGGCTTCCTTCCAGCAACAGCCCAGGACCCCGGACATCATTACCGCCGATACCCGGGCGGTGATCAAAAGTGCTTCTTTCATCCGGCTGCTGAACCATCTGTATGAAAAGCACCTGCCGGAGGCGGATTCCGCCAGGGAATGCCTGATGACCGTGGAAATCAACGGAAAGGATCACACCTACCGGATCGACCAGATCCAGGTGCTGACCCGGAAGGGAAAGAGCCTGGAAAAGAAGAACGTCAAAGAAGCATTCACCCCCATTCCCCAGAAGACCTTCGTGGCCGCCCTGGAAAAAGAGATCCAGGCCTGGGACCTGGAAAAAGGAAAGGTGTCGAAGCAATGACAAAAGTCCGCGGTTTTGAAAAAATCACTTCTTATAAGGATGTCGACTTCCCACTGCCCAGCCGGCAGACGGCCCGCAGCGCCGGATACGATATTTACCTGCCGGAAAGGGTGACCCTGCCGGCCCATACCCAGAAAATGGTCCCAACGGGGATCAAGGCCTATATGCAGGACAACGAATACCTGGGGATCCACATCCGGTCCAGCATGGCGGTGAAACGCCACCTGCGACTGGTGAACAACGAGGGCATCGTGGATGCGGATTACTACAACAATCCCGACAATGAAGGCCATCTGCTGCTGGCTCTGTACAACGACAGCGACAGCGATGTGACCCTGGAAAAGGGCGAGCGGGTGGCCCAGGGAATCTTCTATACCTATCTGCTGGCGGACGACGATGCCAGAGCTCCCAAAAAGGAGCGCAGCGGCGGCTTCGGCAGCACATCAAAGTGAGGCGTACACATATTGGACAACAACTGGAAGACCCTGATCTCCGTGGTGGATACCATGGGAGACTGGGGCGGCTATCAGCTTTATGAGTGGTTCAAACTGTTCCCGGAACAGCGGGAAACGGCCCTGCGGGAATACATCTACCTGAAGGCCCATCTGGTGCGGGGCTGTATGGCGGCCCTGAAGCAGGACCTGACCCCGGAGGAATGGAACGGGTTCTACCTGGCACTGGGCAAACAGATGGAGGCCACCCCGGATTACAGCTACGGGGCTACCTATGAGGGACTCCTGGAAGCCCTGCACAGCTATGAGGGGCAGAGCCTGGCCAATCAGAAGGCCATCTTTGCCAAACGGAGTACCCTGGACAGTACGGTCTATTCCCGGCAGTTTGTAAAAGACTTAACAAATTTCTTCAGCCGGACCCAGGCCGAACTGCGGAAAAATCTGCGAAAATAAAAAAAGTACAAAATTAGGGGGTTCCCAGTTGACAAGTGAGCGGGAAACTCCTATACTGTAACCATAATTCAAAACAAGATAGAGGCGCGGAAAACATGAGTAACTCCCAGAGGGACACCGTTGAAGGAAGCGAAAGGGGAACCGCCGAAGCAAAGCTGCGGGTGCGCGCTTATGCTGGGCTGCAGGTGAACAAGCTGCAGACTGTCGCCTTTGGGTGGAGAGCTATCAATGGGAACGGAATCAAGTCCCCTGCTGTGGCAGGAGCGGCTTCCTTTCTTGCAGGTCATTGGGCTCGACTCGATGACCTGCTTTTTTGTCTCCCAAAGGAATCGTAGAAGGAGCGATGGACAAGATGATCAAAGTGATGGTAAACGGTGCGCTGGGCCGCATGGGCCATACCGTGGTACAAACGGTCCTGCAGCAGAAGGACATGGAACTGGTGGGGGCCGTGGATGTCTTCGGCAAGGATAAAGCTGTGGAAGGCTGCCCGGTGGACACGGATCTGAAAGCCGCCCTGGATGCCCACAAACCCGATGTGGTGGTGGACTTCACCCGGCCGGATGTGGTCATGGCCAACCTGCGGGTGATCCTGAACGCCGGCGTGAACGCCGTGGTGGGGACCACCGGATTCACCCAGGAAAACCTGGATGAACTGAAGGGCCTGGCGGAAAAGAACAACGTGGGCATCCTGGTCTGCCCCAACTTCGCCATGGGCGCTGTGCTCATGATGAAAGTGGCTGCCGAGATCGCCAAATATTTCCCCCAGGTGGAAATCATCGAAATGCACCACGATAAGAAGCTGGATGCTCCCAGCGGCACCGCCATCCTGACGGCCCAGAAACTGGCCCAGGTCCGGGGCGGCTTTGTACAGCAGGGCAACCCGGATGAAGTGGAGAAACTGCCCCATGCCAGAGGCAGCGAATACGAAGGCATGCGGATCCACAGCGTACGGCTGCCCGGGTTCGTGGCCAGCCAGGAAATCATCTTCGGCAGCATGGGCGAGACCCTGACGGTACGCAACGATCCTGTGAGCCGGGAATGTTACATGCCGGGCGTGATGCTGGGCTGCCGCACCATGGTGGAACGCAAAGGCCTGGTGTACGGACTGGATCAGATCCTGGATTGAGAACCATCACCGTACAGACACGGTTCCCCGCCCCTGGAAAGGGCGGATCGAAACAGAAAGGGGCGCCGCAGTGCTGCGTCTGCTGAGATAAAGGAGAGACAATCATGAAGGAATACAACTTAGCAATCTTGGGTGCCACGGGCGCCGTTGGCCATGAATTCATCAATCTGCTGAACGAACGGGATTTTCCCTTCAAGAACCTGAAACTGCTGGCTTCCGCCCGCAGTGCCGGTACGGAACTGACCGTACGGGGCAAGACCTATACCGTGGAAGAAGCCAAGGCAGATTCCTTCAACGGGGTGGATGTGGCCCTGTTCGCCGGCGGCAGCATTTCCAAGACCTTTGCTCCCATTGCGGTGAAGGCCGGGGCTGTGGTCATCGATAACTCCAGCACCTACCGGATGGATCCGGATGTGCCCCTGATCGTTCCGGAAGTGAACCCCCAGGACATCACCAAACATCACGGCATCATTGCCAACCCCAACTGCTCCACCATCATCATGGTGATGGCCCTGAAACCCATCTACGACCTGGCCCGGATCAAACGGATCATCGTTTCCACCTACCAGGCGGCTTCCGGCGCCGGCAAGGACGGGCTGGATGAACTGGAAAACCAGATCAAACAGGCAGCCCGGGGCGAAGAAATGACCGCCAAAATCTTCCCCAGCGCTTCTGCCAAGAAGCATTTCCCCCTGGCCCTGAACCTGGTGCCCCAGATCGATATCTTCCTGGATAACCTGTATACCAAGGAAGAAATGAAGATGGTCAACGAAACCAAGAAAATCTTCTCCGATCCGGAAATGCGCATCACCGCCACCACTGTCCGGGTACCGGTGTACCGCAGCCACAGCGAAAGCGTCAACGTGGAACTGGAACATGATGTACAGCTGGAAGACATCCGCAAGGCCCTGTCCAATTTCCCGGGTGTGGTGCTGCAGGACGATCCGTCCCAGCAGATCTATCCCATGCCTCTGTACACCTCCGGCAAGAACGATGTGTATGTAGGCCGTCTGAGAAGAGACGAAAGTGCTGCTAACAGCTTCAACTTCTGGTGTGTGGGCGACCAGATCCGCAAGGGTGCCGCTCTGAACACCCTGCAGATCGCAGAAACCATGGTGAAGAACGGCTGGCTGTAAGATAGCAGTGTGAGAAGCGCAGGAATTTGAGAGGGGAGCCTGACTTAGATGAAAATCATTGTACAAAAATTCGGAGGAACTTCCGTAGCTACGCCCGTAACCCGGGAAAAAGTCGTAGGAAAAGTCCAGGAAGCCATTGACCAGGGGTATGCCCCCATCGTAGTGGTATCTGCCATGGGCCGCAGAGGGGATCCCTTTGCCACCGATACCATGATCGATATGCTCAAGAGCGTAAATCCCAATCCGGCGCCTCACGAACTGGATCTTTTGATGGCCTGCGGGGAAATCATCTCCTCTACGGTGATGGCTTCCACCCTGCAGGAACACGGCCTGAAGGCCAGAGCCATGACGGGTGGCCAGGCCGGTATGATCACCGATGAAGAATACGGCAATGCCAAGATCCGCACGGTGGAACCGGACAACCTGCTGGAACTGGTGGAACAGGGCATCATCCCTGTGGTCTGCGGGTTCCAGGGCGTTACGCCGGACCACAAGAACATCACCACCCTGGGCCGGGGGGGCAGCGATACCTCTGCGGCCGCCTTCGGGGTGGCTGTCCATGCGGACAAGGTGGAAATCTACACGGACGTGGACGGGGTCATGACCGCCGATCCCCGGATTGTGAAGGATGCCCATATCATCAAACAGATTTCCTATGACGAAATCCGTGAAATGGCCCACCAGGGCGCCAAAGTCATCCATCCCAGAGCGGTGGAGATCGTGATGCGCTACGGGGTTCCCATGGTGGTGAAGAGCACCTTCAGCGATGCCCCCGGGACCCTGATCAGCAAGGAAGACCAGCCCAAGGAGATGGAGGAGGGGGACACCCTGGAAAGCAACCATGCCTGCGGCGTGGCCAGCAAGAACAACATCACTTTCTTCTCCGTATCCCTGGATACCCAAAACGGGGCCGAACTGTTCGATACCCTGGCCAGAAACGGTGTCAGCATCGGGACCATGAGCCTGCAACCTCATTCCCTGATGTTCGCGGTGTACAGTGCAGCCACCGCTGACGCTGAAAATGTACTGAAACAGGAAAACTGCAACTATACAAAAGTGGAAAACTGCTCGAAAGTAACCGTAGTAGGCTCCCATATGGGTGGGGTGCCCGGCATCATGGCCAGATTCATCAATGCCCTGGCCAAAGCCGGCATTGAAATCCTGCAGACCACGGATTCTGACAACCTGATCTCCGCCATCGTACGGGAAAGCCAGGTGAAGGAAGCCGTGAATGCCCTGCATACGGCGTTCCAGACTCAGGAAGGTGAAACGAAATGAATACAAAACCCTATTTTGGCCGTCTGATCACCGCCATGGTGACCTTCTTCAACGAAGACGGTTCCCTGAATGCAGACGGGACCGCAGACTTTGCTGCCTGGCTGCTGGATCATGGCTCTGATGCCATCCTGGTCAGCGGGACCAGCGGGGAAGCTCCCACCATGACCTATGAAGAAAAAGAAGAACTGTTCACCAAAGTCATTGCCAAAGTGAACCATAAAGGCAAAGTCATCGTTGGTACCGGTTCCAACAACACAGCCGATGTACTGAAGATGAACGAACTGGCAGAAAAGGTGGGTGCCGACGGTGTCCTCATCGTCAGCCCCTATTACAATAAGCCCTCCCAGGAAGGGATCTATCGCCACTACAAGACCATTGCAGAGCACACCCGGCTGCCCATTGTGATCTACAATGTGCCCGGCCGTACCGGCTCCAATGTACTGCCGGCTACCGTGGCCCGCCTGGCTCACGACTGCAAGAACATTGTAGCTGTGAAAGAAGCCAGCGGCAGCGTGAACCAGGTGGCTGACCTGTACCGGCTGTGCCCGGATGACTTCTCCATCTACAGCGGTGACGATGGCGAGATCCTGCCGTTCATGAGCGCCGGTGCAGTGGGCCTGATTTCTGTGCTCAGCAACGTGAACGGCCAGCTGCTTCAGGACCTGATGCAGAGCTACGAAAAGGGCGATGTGCAGAAGGCCCGGGATCTGAACAAGGTGATGATTCCCCAGGCCCGCAGCATGTTCCTGGTCAGCAATCCCATTCCGGTGAAGGAAGCGGTGGGGAAGATGACCCCCTTCAACCCGGGGCCCTACCGTCTGCCCCTGTGCCCTATGACCGACGAGGAACGGGCCAGAGTGACGAAGGCCTGGAAGGACAGCGGTCTGCTGAAATAAGAGAAACCCCGCGCCGATGGTGGAAATCCGCCATCGGCGTTTTTTTGCGTGGAAGACAGGAACCGGCCTGTTTTGCACTTTGCATGGACGCCCTGGCCGACGCCTGCTATCCCGGCAACCCCAGAGAAGCCACCAAGGAACAGGTCATCGAAATGTTCCGCCAGCTGATGTAAGCGGCAAAGCAATCCAAACTCCACACATAAAAGGAAAGGGGCTGTGATAACAGCTCCTTTCCTTTTTGTCATACGTCGATAGCAGAACCCACCACCATTGCGCTGAAGCGCAACGGTCCCCCGCCCTTGAAAAGGGCGGATATCCTGTTATCGGAAGTTTTACGTTTCTTGTCGATGAATTAGTTTAACCGAAACAATCAATTGATACAAAACTCCAATTCGAAACGCAGCACTTCGCTTCAGGATTATCCGCCCTTTCCAAGGGCGGGGGACCAGCCGAATGGCTGGTGGTGGGTTCCCTACACTAGCCACTAATCACTAATCACTTCCTCAGATTTCTGTTATAATAAGTCTATCCTACAATCCACGGAGTGACCCTTATGCCTGAATCCTTACCGACCATTGCACAGCTGGAATGTTTCATCATTTATGGACGGGTGGGCAATTTTGCCCGGGCGGCCCAGGAGGCCCATATTACCCAGTCCGCCTTCAGCGCCCAGATCAAGCGGCTGGAAACCACCCTGGGCGTCACATTGATCCACCGTTCCAGGCGGGGCAGCCAGCTGACGGAGGAGGGGAAACTGTTCCTGGCCCGGATCACCGGCTGGATCGACGGGCTGCGAAAAATTGTCTACGACACCCGGGCCACCGCCGAAACAAAGCCCACGGAATTGAACGTGGGGATCCTCCGTTCTCTGGGAGACATCCATATGAACCGGCATATCGCCCATTTCCGGCGGGATCTCCCTTCTCTGCGATTCAATGTACTGGACCTGCCCACCTACCAGATCCACCGGGCCCTGACAGAGGGACGGCTGGATGTGGTGTCCACTTATTTTGTGAAGGAGAGCCTGCCCCAGAAGGCCCGGCCCGGGGATTTCACCATTGTCCATTTCTGTACGGACAACCTGGTCTACTATGCGCCGCTGCTGAAACTGGAGGAAAGCCGCCTGACCCGGGAACGGATCCTCAGTTTTCCCCTGGTGCTGTATCCCACCAGTTATTACATGAACGAGATCTACCACCGGTACTTTGCCGATTCTCCCATGGAACCGCTGATCTATGCCCGGCTTTCCACGCCCTATGCCATGATCCACTACTGTCAGGAAAACGAAGTGGGAGCACTGCTGCCGGAACGGCTGCTGAAGACCCTGGGGCTCCGGGATGGGTGGCACCAGCTGGAGAAACCTCTCAAAGCCGGAGGATTCCTGATCTATCGGAAAAACAATCCCAAACGGCCCCTGATCGAAGCCTATGTGAACCAGGTGCTCTCCAGTTTCCATGGGAAAGAGTCGCCGGCCATCCAATAAAGGCGTCCTTTGCATGTTATCGTTTTTTGCGATCACATGCATCTTTTTTATCCGCTATAAAAAGGAGCGGCATCCTCGTATAATCAGAGTAGATACAAAGAACCGTAACCCTGTACAAAGAAAGGATGCTGATTTCTGTTATGGCTGCCAAACCTCGTCTGTGGACCAGAGGGTTCGTGCTGGACACCCTGGTCAATTTCCTGATCTACATCATCTATTATATGCTAATGGTCATCATTGCTTCCGAGGCCATCCATTCCCTGAATGCTTCCGTCAGCGAAGCGGGCCTGGCTTCCGGGCTGTTCGTGCTGGGGACCCTGGTGGCCCGTCTGTTTGCCGGCCGCTCGGTGGAACTGTACGGTCGGAAGAAGATGCTGTACGCCGGGATCCTGTTCTACCTGGTGACCACCTGCATGTACTTCCTGGTGGACTCCCTGCCCATGATGTACGGGGTCCGGCTGCTGAACGGGGTGGGCTACGGCATTGCCTCCACCGCCACCAGCACCATCGTGTCCGCCATGATCCCTGCCGAACGCCGGGGCGAGGGCATCAACTACTATGCCCTGAGCATGAGCCTGGCTGCGGCCATCGGACCCTTCATCGGCATGCTCCTGCAGCAGGTTTTCCCCTTCAGCGTGATCATTATGTTCTCCATCGCCATGGTGCTGGTGTGCCTGGCCGCTGCTTTCGTGATGAAAGTAGACGAGATCCAGCTGACCGAAGAACACCGGGCTGCCCTGAAACAGCTGTCCCTGTCCAATTTCCTGGAACCCCGGGTCATGGGGATCTCCATCGTGGGCTTCTTCGTGGCCGTGTGCTATTCCAGCGTGCTGAGTTTCCTGGCCACCTATGCGGCTGAACTGAAACTGATGACCGCCGGGACCCTGTTCTTCGTGGTCTATGCCCTGTCCATCACGGTGGCCCGGCCCATTGCCGGCGTCCTGTTCGACCGGAAAGGGGAGGACTTCGTGATGTATCCCACCTACGCCTGCCTGGCCATCGGCCTTTTGGTGCTGTCCTTCACCACCCAAAGCTGGGAGATGCTCGTGGCCGGTGTATTCGTGGGGCTGGGGTACGGGACCTTCATGTCCAACGGACAGGCCATCTGCGTGAAGCTGGTGGAAGAAGTCCGGATCGGCGTGGCTGTTTCCACCTACTTCGTGATGCTGGACCTGGGACTGGGGGTAGGGCCCTACATCCTGGGTGCCTTTAAGGAATCCCTGGGCTTCCAGGGCATCTACTCGGCTGTGGGCCTGGGAGCCATCGGCTGTGCAGCGCTATACTGGCTGCTGTACGCTAGAAGACGCAGCAGCAGGGTAGAAGAGGAAGAAGCCGAAGAACTGGAAGAGGTGTAATAGGTAAAACGGAGACTGCAAAATTCGCAGTCTCCCGACGTATGACGAGCGAGTGAAAACTTTTTCACTCGCTCTATTTTTTTGCACCACTCCCCGTGCACACCACCCTGTATACTACCCGTAACAAACCAAAAAGGAGTGGATATCATGGCATGGCACAACTGCAAAATCTGTAACGGTTGCGGGCAACCTATAAAAAACAAATGACAGAAAACACAATAAATAGGGTAAAATTAAAAATATGAAGCTTTGGTGTAGAAAATAGAAACGACTGCGATTTGACTGAAGGAGGAGTGTTGAATTGAAGAAACAACGAAACTGTCTGACCAAAAATGATAAGCAATGGGTGCCCTGAAAACAGTAAATTACGATCATGCACTGATTCTGGTGCACTACTTTTTTTAAACTTGAATCAGAAAAAGCCTATGAAAAATAATGTGGAATCCGAGCTTACTATAAGGCATTTTGAAAGGAGTTAAAGACCATGACTGAGAAACAACCCTCCCTTTACCGGATCAATTTGAAACCCGGAAATTGTAAAGATAGAAAGAAACTGATTCAATTTTGTTTAAAGGATGATTTTGAGAAACAGTATGTTGTCATCGGCTGGAGTTCGATTTACAAAGACGATAATAATTCTCAATTTACTGATTATAATGGATTCTATGATGCAGTATTGAAAAAAAGAGGCAAGTCTCATCATGCCTTGAATGTCTTTCGGAATGTAGTACCGAACGATTTGTTCTGGACCCGGGATCTGAACGGATATTACTGGATCTGTCGGGCTAAAGAGGGGGCTGCGCCATATAATCAAGAGAATGATCTGGATATCGGGGCCATGGTCCCTGTAGAAGCTTACAAAGTGGGACTGGAAGTTCCTGGGCAGATTAAGGCATCTTTTACTGCAGTAAGAAATACTATCCATGATTTAACTGGTAACGAATTAGTTTTGAATTACTCAAAGTATGAATTCAATAAACGGTCCCGAAAAGATGTGTACAGCTATGATTGCAAACCGGGGGAAGGCTCATTCCTGGATAATCTTCCGGATTTCGATCTGGAGGAACTGGTCATTTCCTACATTCAGCTGAAGGAAAACTATTATGTGCTTTCCAACTCCATTGCCAATCATTCTACAACTATCAAAATTGAATGTGAATTCATTTCCAGGGACCCGGCAAAAAAAGGGCAACGTGCAGTTGTACAGGTTAAAGGAGGCAGAGACAGAAAGCTGAAGGCTGAAGATTTTAAGGAATTTACGGAAAAAGGGTGTTTGGTGTATTTGTATGCCCCTTATATCGAGAATCCGGAAAAGGATGAGCGGATCATCGTCATTACAAAAGAAGAACTGGAGCGATTTTATCAGGAGTACAAAGGGCTCCTGCCGGACTCCATTACCCAGTGGGAGAACCTGTTCCAATAATGTAAAAAGGAGTCCTTATCGTGTCTCACTTAGTGGACATCCAACCTTGGTTATTGATGCATCCGGGAAATGATGTGCTGGCGCCGGACGAGATGAAAGCTGCTACAAAAATCATGGGGAAGTTACTCAGAGGATATATCGATTTCACAGGAGATTTGATTGAATCCTATGTAGATTTCGCGAAAGAGGAGATTACGCCAGAAGTGGTTGTTGCCATCGGTAAGCTGGCAGCTGCGGGGAATCTATCGGCTCAGACTTGTATCGGTATCCTGTTTGAACATGGATTACAATTTCCTTTGTCAACACGGCGTGCTTACAGGGCCGCTTACAAGGCGCTCTGGGTTCCTGCTTGTCGGGGCTATGCCCCGGCACAGTACTGGCTGGGGCTTCTCTATGTATTGGGGGAGGGGTGCCGGAAATCTTACAAGAAAGCGACCGAGTGGTTCCTGAAAGCGGCGGAACAGGGGTATTCTCTGGCACAGCATGATCTGGGAATCTTGTATCGCGATGGCCTGGGAGTTCCAGCTTCTGAGCATCAGGCTGCGGTTTGGTTTCGCAGGGCGGCAGAGCAGGACCTGGACAGGGCGAAATTCAAGCTGGCGGAGTTGTACGAGAAGGGGAAGATAGCCCGTTCCATCCCGCTGGCGATGCAATGGTATGAACGGCTGGCGGAAGTTGGGTATATTGTAGCTCAATATCGGCTGGGTATGATGTATTATAAGAACAGGAATATTTCTCAGGCTGAAGGAAAAGCTGTCCACTGGATCCTGAAAGCTGCAGAAGGAGGGTTTGGAAGGGCACAATACTGGCTGGGGATGAAGTATTACAGGTACAGAAAAAATCCTCAGGCTGAAGAAAAAGCCATCCATTGGATCCGAAAAGCTGCGGAAGGAGGACATGAAAGGGCTCAACTGGTGTTGATTTCCCTGTTTCTGCAAGGAAAAGTGTAATCATCCATAGAAAAGGAGGCTTCCCCTTGCTTGACCAGAAAGACAAACGTGTTACCCTGCTCTTGTTGGTGCAGGTGTTGAAGAATCATACGGATGCCCGGCATCCGCTGCCCATAACCGGTACGGTGAGCCTCCAGAGCCGGCTTTGCGAAGATTATGACCTGCCGGCGGCGCCTTCCCGGAATACGCTGGGACGGGACCTGGCTCTCTTACGGGACGGGCTGGGGTATGACATCCACCGGGTGCCCCGGAAGGGGTTCTACCTGGAACAGCGGACGCTGACCCGGCCCCAGAAGCAGCTGTTGAAGGACATGGTGGAACGGGCGGGCTTTTTGACAACCGGCAATCGGGAGACGCTGCTGCGGAACCTGGACAGCCTTTTCGGAAAGGCGAACTACCGGGGCGTGGCCCAGGTTTCCAGGCCCTTTTCGGGCATCAACCTGCGGAACCCGGACTTTTTCCACAACCTGGAGGTGCTGAACGACGGGCTGGACCGGGGGTGCCAGGTGCAGTTCACTTACAACCAGATGCGGCCGGATGGGTCGCTGGAGCCCCTGCCCATTGCGAAACGGGTCCGGGGCGGCTGGCAGGTGCATCCCTTCGGGCTGGTGTACACCAATGACCAGTATTACCTGATTGCCAGCGTGGGGGCGTACCGGAACCTGCGGCATTTCCGGGTGGACCATATGACGGGAGTGACGCTGCTGCCCCAGCAGCCCCGGCGGCCCCTGGCGGACATCGAGGGGTACGAGGGAGAGACCCGGCTGGACCTGGAGCGGTACATCCGGGAACACCTGCAGATGTACGGGGGCGAGGCGATGCCGGTGACCTTTGCGGGCACGGAGAAGCTGAGCCGGTACCTGTGGGATACCTTCGGGGACCATGTGAAGGTGGAAAGCCGGGATCCGGAAACGGGAGACATCCGGTTCACGGTACCCCTGTCCGAAGCCGCGGCCCGGCAGTTCGCCCGCCAGTACGCGGGAGAATGTACGGTGGTGGCGCCGGAGGAATTGAGGAAAAAGCTGGCAGATGAATTCCGAAAAATTGCAGAAAGATACAAATAGCGGGCTTACCTTGTCATACGTCATAGGTCATACGTCATACGCCGAAAGGTGCCAGCTGACGCTGGCTTCCTTCAGCTAGTGACTGTGGACTAGTGACGAGTGACTGGGAAGGGGGGAGTGAAACTATTTTCACTCTCCCTTTCCTTATGGTATAATCAAACTGTAGTGAATACGGAGGAAGATACCATGCTGGCTGACTTACATATCCATACCACATTTTCGGACGGGGTCTATACCCCGGAACAGATCGTGACCCAGGCCCAGGCTGCGGGCATGGGCTGCATCGCCATCACCGACCATGATAACATCCAGGCCTACGACCGGGCCGAACGGCTGATCCATTCCCGCCACCTGGGGCTGAAGCTGCTGCGGGGCGTGGAGATGGACACGGACTACAAGGGCAAGGATGTGCACGTATTGGGCTACCATTTCGACCCCACGAACCAGGAATTCCTGCAGGCCTTGCGCTGGAACCGGGTGAACCGAATTGGCCGGACGGAGAAGATGGTGGCCAAAGTGAACTCCCTGGGGTATCCCATCACCTTTCATGAGGTGCGGGAGGAGGCTGGCGGGGCCAAGAGCCTGGGCCGTCCCCACATCGCCCGGACGCTGGTGAAGAAGGGCCTGTTCCCCACGGTACAGGCGGTGTTCGATGCGCTGCTGGGCGCGGGCAAGCCGGCCTACTACCGGCAGGTGAAGATGAGCCCCAAAGAGGCGGTGGACCTGATCCACCGGGCGGGGGGCATTGCAGTGCTGGCCCATCCGGCGGAGATCGAGAATCCGCCCATGGTGGAAGAACTGCTGGACAGCGTACCTTTTGACGGCATGGAGGTCTGGCATCCTTCGGTGCTGAAGGAGGAGCCGCACCATGACTGGCTGCAGGTGGCCAGAAATCATCATCTTATTCCCAGCGGCGGCAGCGACCTCCATGGCAACAAGGGACGGTTCCCCCTGCACCTGGGAGAATTCCCTGTGAATTACGAGGACGTGGCAGGTATCATTAACGCATAAAGCAGGTGTTACTATGAAAGTTGTAGCCTTTGTGGGTCCCAGCGGTACCGGGAAAAGCTTCCGGGCCATCGGGGTTGCCCATGACCACGGGTGTGACGGCATCATCGACGACGGGCTCCTGATCGAGGGGACAAAGATCCTGGCCGGCACCAGTGCAAAGACGGAACAGAATAAGGTACAGGCGGTGAAACGGGCCATCTTCATGGAAAAGGACCACTGCCAGGCCGTGCGGGAGGCCCTGACCCAGAGCGACATCAAGACCCTGCTGGTGATCGGCACCTCGGACAAGATGGTGCGGACCATCTGCAAACGGCTGCAGATCCCCATGCCTTCGGAAACGGTGTATATCCAGGACATTTCAACCACCCGGGAAATGAAGAAAGCCCGGGAAATGCGCATCAAAGAGGGCAAACACGTGGTGCCGGTGCCCACCATCGAGCTGAAGCCCCATCTTTCAGGGGTCCTGGTGGATCTGCCCCACCGGCTGTTCTCCCGGAACAGGAAGCACCACGCCCTGCCGGAAAAATCCATTGTGCGCCCGGCGTTCAGCTACTATGGCAAGATCACCGTATCGGATTACGTGGTCAGCGACATTGTGCGCATCGTGGTGAAGAAGAACCGGGAAGTGGACCGGATCACCGGCATCAAGGTGCGCCGGCCTTCGGACACCAGCAAGGGCATGACCATCTTCCTGGAAATCGTGCTATTTTTCGGGGCGCCCATCTACGAAGTGGTGAAGGCCCTGCAGACCAGGATCAAACTGAAGGTGGAAGGCATGACCAGCATGCCGGTGAAAAATATTGACGTTTCCATCCGCAGCCTGACGGTGCGGCCCCCGGATATTCCGAAGCATCTGGCGGAGCACGGAGAGATGGCGGAGGGACAAAAGGAGGAAACCGGGGCATGACCCCTTACGATTTCGACCAGTATGTGAGTCTGGTCAAGGAAAAACTCCAGCTGCTGACGGACGAACCGGTGGAGCAGAAGGAGATCAACTACGGACAGCAGCTGAAGGTGAAACAGGCGCCTTCTTCTGTGACCCTTTCCCTGTATAACGGCAAAAAAGGCTTGAAAACCGTATGGGGCGGCAAAGAGACGCCCCTTTTGCATGCCTGCAAGGCGGCGCTGGACGAAGCTCCGGAAGAGGCGGGTGCCCTTCCGGAAAACCCCTTCCACCATGGCTGCCTGCTCAAGGAAAAACCCGGGTTCGACGGCCTGTGGTGCGGCAGCGACGAAAGCGGGAAGGGGGATTATTTCGGCCCCCTGGCAGTGGCAGCCGTGTGTGTGGATGAAGCCACGGCGGCAAAGTTCGCTTCCTGGGGCGTCTGCGACAGCAAGGCCCTGACGGATGACAAGATCCACCAGCTGGCAGCGAAAATCCGGGAAACGGCCCGGGCTCATGCCACCCTGGTCCTGAGACCCCAGTTCTACAACCAGCGGTACCAGCAGCTGAAGGACCAGAAGATGAACCTGAACCATCTGCTGGCCAGCGGGCACATCCATGCCCTGGGCAAGGTGCTGCAGCAAGTGCCGGAGTGCCATTTCGCCCTGGTGGATCAGTTCACCCGGCACAACAGGATTACCGGGACCCTGGAACAGGCCTTCCCCGGCCTGCAGGTGTACCAGCAGCCCCGGGCGGAGGCGGACATGGCCGTGGCCGCAGCTTCCATCCTGGCCCGGGATGCCTTTGTGGCCGTCATGGACCAGCTGACGGAACAGGCCGGCTTCCCGCTGCCCAAAGGGGGCGGGGCCCAGGCTACGGCTGCAGCCCGGCGGATCGTGGAGGAACAGGGAAAAGACGCACTGGTCCGGTTCGTGAAGCTGCATTTTGCCAACAGCCGAAAGGTATAGAAGCCGTTTTACGGTTTGTTCCCCTTTTTGTCACGTACTTATGCTATAATATAAAATATATGTACTCAATTGGTAGAAACAGGGATCCAATCCCTAATATAACATACTGGCAGGTTATCATTTATGAATAAAAATGTTTTTCGCGTGCTGTGCGTCCTGTTTGTGGTCATCGTACTCGTATCAGCAGGCGTTATTTACTTTACGTTTGATGTCCGGGCACTGGAATACCTGACCACCTTCAAGTGGTATTATGCCCTGCTGGCTCTGGGGACGCTGTCCATCGGGCTGTTCTTCGATGCTACCCGGCTGATCACCCTGACCCGGATCTCTGGGGAGAAGATGGACTATGCCCATATCTTCTATGCGGTGTTCAGCAACTATTTCCTGGCGCTGATTACTCCCGGCCAGGGCGGCGGGGGCATCGCCATGCTCATGTTCATGAAGCGGGCCGGGGTGCCGGTGGCCAAATCCACGCTGATCATCATCGTGCGGACGGTGTTCTCCATCCTGTTCCTGTTTTTGATGATGCCCATCGTGTTCTTCTTTGACCCGGCCCTGGTGGACTGGATGCCCACCAGTGTCATCGCACTGGTGTGTGCCTTCTTCATCGGCGCACCCTGGCTGTTGTGGCGTCTGGTGATGGGGGGCCGGGTGGAGAAATGGCTGGCCCGGTTCAGCCGCCGGTTCTCGCCCCGGGTACAGGAAGCCATTTTCCTGGGATACCGGGATTTCCAGCAGGCCATGTTCATGCTGAAGGACAATCCCAGGCAGGTATTCCGTGCGTTCCTGGAATCCGGCATCAGCCTGCTGTTTATCTATTCTGTGGTACCTGTCTTCATCAAGGCCTTCGGCATCAACCTGCCCCTGCACATCATCATGGGGCGGATGTGCCTGATCAACCTGATCCTGTATTTCACCCCCACGCCCGGTGGCAGCGGCGTGGCCGAAGGGGGATTCCTGATGCTGTTCAACAGCCTGCTGCCGCCTGGGGTATCCGGGGTACTGGCCGTACTGTGGCGTTTCTTTTGTGAATACATTCCGTTCACCATTGGCGCTGCCGTCACCATCAAATGCTTCGGATTCGATATTTTGAACAAGATCCGTGATCGGAGGGGGATGGATTCATGAGAAAGATCCTGGTTACAGGGGGAGCGGGGTTCATCGGCTCCCATGTGGTGCCGGAACTGCTGGCCCATAATGATTGTGAAGTGGTGGTCCTGGACAACCTGTCCACCGGAAAACGGTGTCATGTCCCGGAGGGAGCCCGGTTCCAGCTGCTGGATATCCGCTCCCGGGAGCTGTGGGATTTCATGGCCCAGGAAAAATTCCAGACGGTGATCCATCTGGCGGCCCAGACCCTGGTGCCCTATTCCATGGAGCATCCGGAAGAAGATGAGGACCTGAATGTGACGGCCATGGTCCACCTGCTGGAAGGCTGCCGGAAGACGGGGGTGGAACAGATCATCTTCTCTTCCAGCGCAGCCGTTTACGGGGACAACCAGAACCTGCCCCTGAAGGAAACGGAAGTTCCGGCCCCCACGTCCTTTTACGGACTGTCCAAGGTGGTGGGGGAGGAGTACATCCGCATGTACAGCCGGTGCTTCGGACTGAAGCACCTGATCTTCCGGTTTGCCAATGTATACGGTGAACGGCAGGGAGAAACCGGCGAAGGCGGTGTGATTTCCGTATTTGCCCGGAAAATCGCTGCCGGTGAACCGGTGACCATTTTCGGAGACGGCAACCAGACACGGGATTTCGTCTATGCCGGCGACCTGGCACGGGCAATCTCCGCAGGGATCGGCTATGAAGGCTGCGCCACCCTGAATGTTTCCACCAATCAGGAGGTATCCCTGAATCAGCTGATCGCCATCCTGGAAAAGATCCTGGGACGGCCCATGGAAGTGGAGCATGGCCCGGTGCGGCCGGGGGATATTTACGCTTCCGTACTGAGCCACCGGGCCCTGGTGGAGACCCTGGGCATGAAGGAGTATACGGACCTGGAAACAGGCCTGGGGAAGACCCTGGCTTATTTCCTGAAATAAAAGAAGTGGGGGAGAACAAGGAGGATTGGCTATGAAAAAACGGCTCCTTTTGGTTCTGGCCCTGCTTTTTTTGGTTGCAGCAGGATGCGGCCAGAACAGGGCCCAGGTGCGGGGCGGCCATCAGGCTCCGAAGGAACTGGTCCTGGCGGCCGGCCAGAATGATGGAGATTACGGCACCCTGGGAGGAGAACTGGTCAAGCTGTACAACGGGGACGGCAGACAGCCCCTCCTGAGAGAAACGGGCGGTTCCGGTTCGGTGGCCAATGTGGAGCTGCTGGCGGAGGGCCGGGCGGACCTGGCCTTTGTCCAGAGCGATGTGGCGGATGCGGCCGTTAACGGGACGGATCAGTTTGCAGGAAAACCCATGGAGAACCTGCAGGTGCTGGGGGTCCTGTATCCGGAGACGGTGCAGATCATCACCTACGACGTGACGGGCATCCGGAAACTGGCAGACCTGCGGGGCCGTACCCTGGCCGTAGGGGCGGCCGGTTCCGGATCCGCCTACGATGCCCGGAAGGTGCTGGAGGCTGCCGGGATCCCGGAAGATGAAGTCCGCATCCAGTACCTTTCCGTGGAAGATGAAGTGAGGGCGTTGAAAGAAGGCACGGTGGATGCGGCCTTTGTGACCTCGGGGGTGCCCCACCAGGCCTTCCGGGATCTGGCCCGGCAGCGGCAGCTGGTGCTGGTACCGGTGGAGGGGCGCACGGCAGAGGATCTGCTGGAGGCCTACCCCCGGTTCCGGAAGACCGTGATCCCGGTGGGGACCTATCCCAACCAGTTCCAGGCCTGCAACACGGTGAGCGTGGACTGCCTGCTGCTGGCTACGGATCGGCTGGATGCCGGCCAGACCCGCAGTTTCCTGGAACGGCTGTGGAGCCACTGGGGTGAACTGCACAGCAGATACCCGTTCCTGCCGGCAGATCCGAAACAATCGTTCTTCCGGGAAGGGGATTTGCCGTTAGCACCCGGTGCCGAACAATTCAGGAAAGACCAGAAAGTCAGTTCCTGACTATTTTGGTAAAACTTTATTTGCAAAACAGGCGTCAAACCTGTATAATGTTGAACAAGAGACTAGTCCTATAGGGTCCGGAACGAAGCGTATCGTTCGGATTCGTAGGGGATACGGGAATTGAAAACATAGTTTCGAAAACGGAGTATGGACGAAAGATACTCCAGTATTTCTATATGTCAAAATCAGGAACAAGAAAGAGGAGGTACCCCTTTGAAAGAGGAAACGAACAACAATACCAGTAAAGGGCAGAAGAGAGAACAGAAACGGGAACAGAAGAGAGAAAACAGGCGGGAACAGAAGAAACTGTCCATCATCCCCCTGGGCGGTCTGGGCGAAATCGGCAAGAACATGACCGCTTTCGTGTACGGCAACGATATGATCCTGGTGGATGCCGGCCTGGCATTCCCTGATGATGATATGCTGGGTGTGGATCTGGTGATTCCGGATACCACCTTCCTGCAGGAAAACAAGGACAAATTCAAGGCCATTTTCCTGACCCACGGCCATGAAGACCATATCGGCGCCCTGCCTTATGTGATGAAGGATTTCGACGTACCGGTATACGGCACGCCTCTGACCCTGGGCATCCTGAGCGGCCGGCTGAAAGAAAACGGTGTCTCTGACAGCAAGTGCAAAATGGTGAAACCGGGCGCCACTGTACGGGCCGGCGCTTTCCGGGTGGAATTCATCCGGGTCAACCACAGCATTCCCGATGCGGTTGCCCTGGCCATCCATACCCCGGTGGGCGTCATCGTGCACACCGGCGACTACAAGTTTGACCAGACCCCGGTGGACGGCCAGGTGGCGGACTATGCCAAGCTGGCAGAAGTGGGCCGCAAGGGCGTACTGCTGCTCATGAGCGATTCCACCAACATCGAACGGACCGGGTATACCCCCAGCGAAAAGAGCGTGGGCAAGACCCTGGACGAACAGTTCCGCGCCGCCAGGAACCGGGTGATCGTGGCAACGTTCTCCTCCAACGTGCACCGGATCCAGCAGGTGATCGACGCAGCCGTCATGACCCGCCGGAAGGTGGCTGTCATCGGCCGCAGCATGGTGAACGTGGTGAACATCTCCATTGAAATGGGATACCTGAAGGTGCCCCAGGGTGTGCTGATCGACATCGATGAATGCCGCAACTATGCACCCCGGCAGATTGCCATCATCACCACCGGCAGCCAGGGCGAACCCATGAGTGCCCTGACCCGGATGAGCAACAACGACCACCGGAAGGTGTCCATCATGCCCGGGGATACGGTGATCATCTCCGCCACCCCCATTCCCGGCAACGAGAAGGGTGTGGCCCGGACCATCGACAATCTGTACAAACAGGGTGCGGAAGTGGTATACGGCCGTGAACAGGGCATCCACGTTTCCGGCCACGCCAGCCAGGAAGAGATCAAACTGATGCACCGTCTGATCCATCCCAAGTTCTTCATGCCGGTCCACGGCGAATACCGTCACCTGGTGAAGCATAAGAAACTGGCCATGCAGCTGGGCATGCCCAAGGAAAACATCGTCATTGCCGAAAACGGCTCCGTGGTGGACCTGACCCGGGATTCTATCGGGATCACCGGAAAAGTGACGGCCGGCCGGGTGCTGATCGACGGCCTGGGCGTGGGCGACGTGGGCAATGTAGTGCTGCGTGACCGCCGTCAGCTGTCCCAGGACGGGATCCTGATCGTGGTGGTGACCATCGACCACAGCACCTACCGGATCGCTGCCGGCCCGGATATCGTATCCAGAGGCTTCGTGTATGTGCGTGAATCTGAGGAACTGATGGAAGGGGCCCGGGACCGGGTGCTGAGCACGCTGGACAAATGCCACGAGAACAACATCACCGAATGGTCCGCTCTGAAGAGTGCCGTCCGGGACAGCCTGGGCCGGTATCTGTTCGACAAGACCAGACGGCGTCCCATGATCCTTCCGCTGATCATGGAGATCTGATTGCCATAAAATAAAATCTTCAGGAAGGGAACAGCGTGGAGAAAAAAGAACGAACTCGCAGAAACAACAAAAAAATCGAATTCACCTTCAACCGGGAAGTACTGGGCATCCTGCTGGCGGCTTTCGCCATGGTGATGCTCTGTGCCCTGGCCGGGCTCCCCATGGGGAGTGCCGGGGCGTTCCTGGAAAGAGTGCTGAGATTCGCACTGGGAATCGGGGCTTTCCTCTTCCCTCTGTATGTGCTGGTTCTGGGGCTGGGGTATATCCTGAACCACGAACATCTGCGGTTTTCCAGGAAGTTCTTTACTCTGCTGCTGTTCCTTGTTTCTGTCCTGAGCCTGTGGCACATGCATAAGGTGCCGGAGGGCCGGGAACTGATCCCTGAATACCTGATGAACGGTGGTGGCCTCCTGGGAGGCGCCATCGTGTTTGTTTTAACGAAGGTGGTGGGCCGCATCGGGGCCATGATCGTGCTGATCGCCTGGGCCCTGGCTTCCATGGTGCTTTCCGGCAAATTCTCCCTGCGCTCCCCTCTGCGGACGGCCAGCGACGGGGTGAAGGAAGGGGCCGAGAACGTGGCCCAGAAGTGGGAGGAATACCAGGACCAGCGGAAGCGCAGCCATAATGCCTTCTATGACCAGGAAAAGGACGATGGAAACTACCCGAAATCCAAAGCCGGGACCGGGGAAAAGAAACCCACCCTGGCCGAACGGCTGAAGGAAAAGGTGAGCAGAGCCGGGAATGCGCCGCTGCTGAAGTTCCAGAAAGACCAGGTGGATACGGCGGAACCGCCCCGGAAGTTCACCATTACCAACGGCCAGGATACGGCCCGGCCTGTGGCGGCAGCAGATGAGTCCCAGCCGGTCCAGACCACCCGTCTGGAAAATGCGGAGACCGGGGAAGTGATTCCCTATGAATTCCCATCCCTGGACCTGCTGAATCCGGATGCTTCGGTGAACCCCCGGAACTACCAGGCGGAAATCCAGGAGCAGGGCGGCACCATCGAGCAGACCCTCCACGATTTCGGCGTGAATGCCACGCTGGTGAACGTGACCCGGGGACCTTCGGTGACCCGGTATGAACTGGAGCCGGCTCCTGGGGTCAAGGTGAACAAGATCCAGAACCTGGCGGAGGACATTGCCCTGAAACTGGCGGTTTCCAGCGTGCGGATCGAGCCCATCCCGGGCAAGGCGGCCATCGGCATCGAAGTGCCTTCCAGGACCAGCCAGCCCGTTTCCTTCCGGTCCATTGTGGACTGCCCGGAAGTGAAGAATGCCAAAGGCAAGCTGGCCATTGGCCTGGGCAAGGATATTTCCGGCCATGTGGTGGTGGCCGACCTGACCAAGATGCCCCACCTGCTGATTGCCGGCAGCACCGGCAGCGGCAAGAGTGTCTGCATCAACACCATCATCTGCAGTCTGCTGTACAAGGCAGCTCCCGACGAGGTGAAGCTGATCCTGGTAGACCCCAAGGTGGTGGAACTGACCAATTACAACGGCATCCCCCATCTGCTGACCCCTGTGGTTACAGGACCCAAGCAGGCGGCCAGTGCCCTGCACTGGGCTGTGGTGGAAATGGAACGGCGGTACAGCCTGTTCGCCAAGACCCAGGTGCGGAAGATCGACGATTACAACAAGCTGGTGCAGCCGGGAGAGAAGCTGCCGTTCATTGTGGTCATCATCGACGAATTGTCCGATCTGATGATGGTGGCAGCGGTGGATGTGGAAGATGCCATCCTGCGTCTGGCCCAGAAGGCCCGTGCGGCCGGCATCCATCTGATCCTGGCCACCCAGCGGCCCAGTGTGGACGTGCTGACCGGGACCATCAAGGCCAACATCCCCAGCCGGATCGCCTTTGCCGTATCCAGCCAGATCGACAGCCGGACCATCCTGGACACCAGCGGGGCCGAAAAGCTGCTGGGGAAAGGGGACATGCTCTTCTTCCCCACTGGCGAAAACAAGCCCATCCGTGTCCAGGGTGCCTACATTGCGGATGATGAACTGAACCGGGTGGTGGACTTCATCAAGGCGGAAGCCATCCCCACCACCTATCACCAGGAAGTGACCACCCAGGAGCTGAATGGGGAAAAGGACAGCAAGAAGGATGGCGCAGAGGACGAACAGGACGAGCTGTTCCAGGATGCGGTGGAAGCCGTCATGGATGCCCACCAGGCGTCCTCCTCCATGCTCCAGCGCAAGTTCCGCATCGGGTACACCCGGGCGGCCCGGCTGGTGGATGCCATGGAAGAAAAGGGCATTGTGGGACCGGCTGACGGGAGCAAGCCCAGGCCTCTCCTCATGAGCCCCACCACCATCAGGCAGAAGTTCTTCACCAAAGGGCTGAAAGAAGACCCGGATGAATCTCTATGACCTATCCTGCTAAGAAAGAGGACGAACCATGAAAAACAAAATTGGAACCTATTTACGGCAGCACCGGGAGGAAAAGAAGCTGACCCTGGAGCAGGTTGCCGAACATACCGGAATCCGGGAACCCTATCTGGAAGACCTGGAAAACGGGGACTTCCACAAGATCCCCGGTGATGTGTTCATCCGCGGTTTCCTGCGGAATTATGGGAACTATCTGGGCCTGGACGGCAATGGCCTGGTGGAGGCCTACCGCACCGGGAGCGAACCGGGCAAGATCCTGAAGGAGGTGGACCAGGCCGCACCGGCTCCGAAACCTCCTGTAAGTACGGATACCGTCATCCTGCGGAAGGCGCTGGATACCATGGAACCCAGAAGCACCACGGAACCGGAACCCCAAGGGGCAGAGCCTGCGAAGCGGGCTGCCGAACCGGCCGGACCGGAAGCGGAGCCCTTCGATAAGGTGGCAGCCCTGAAGGAAATGGAACCGGTGGGGTATGGCCATCCATCCCACAAAGAGAAACCGCAGCCGGCAAGGCCGGTGGATCCTCCGGAGAAACAGGCCATGGAAGAGACCCGGATCATGAAACCGGTGAAGCCTTCTGTCCGGCCGGAGCCGGCGAGCACACCGGAGGAGAAACCGGCAGAAACGGCCAGAACCGGGGCTCCCAAAGCGGCTCCGGAAAAACAGAAGGCGGCTTCCCCGGCCCCGAAACCGGCAGAGGCCACGAAAAAGGGCCCGGACGGAAAACCCGAAACGGCAGCTGTGGCTGCAGCTCCGGTACAGGGAAAGAAACATGGTTCGCCCAAACAGACCCTGAAGAAGATGGAAAAAGCCCTGAACAAGGAACATGTGGAGGAAGCACTGACGGACAGCAAAGCCAAGATGGGGGGCTTCCTGGATCGTATCCATCAATTCATCGACGACAACCTGTACGAGACCGTGCCCGAGGACGAAGAGGGCGAGGAGTATGGCGCCACTTCGGTGGATACCGGCAGCAAAGCTCCGGCCTTCAGCTTCAAGGTGTTCACCGGTGTGTTCGTGGTGTGCCTGGCCATCTTCACGGTGGTCATGGCCTACTTTGTGTTCGGCGGCAAGACCACCCCGGATCTGAAGGCCACGGAATCCATCACCGACGGGGTGAAGTCCGATCATTCTTCGGAAAAAACGCCGGAGAACAAGAAAGAGGCCGAAGCAACCAAGGCCCAGCAGGAAGAAGCCAAAGGCGATGACAAGACCCTGGGCAAGGGCAATGGAGTCACCGTTGTGGTAACTTATAAGAAACCGGTGTGGACCCAGACCACCATTGATGGCAAACAGGTGGAAGCTGCCACCATCCCCAAGGGTTCCACCCGGACCTACAAAGGCAGCAAAAGCGTATCTGTAAACGTGGGCAGCATCCGTGACGTGACCATCAGCGTCAACGGCAAGGAAGTGCCCTATGGTTCGAAGGAATGGGGCGTAGTGACCCGTACCTTCAAGGCAAAGTGAGGCAGGGGGCGCCCCTTAGGTGCGCCCGCTCGTCGTAACCCGCAGGGACGGCCCATAAGGGACGTCCGCAAATGGAAGGAGTAACAATTTGGAAATCGGAGTAGTCAGCCTGGGGTGTCCCAAGAACCTGGTGGACTCGGAAGTGATGATGGGGCTCATCAGAGAGCGCCACTGGACCATCACCAACGATCCCACCCATGCGGATGTGATCATCGTGAACACCTGCGGCTTCATCGAAAGTGCCAAGACAGAATCCATCAACACGATCCTGCAGATGGCCGAATACAAGAAGGACGATGCCCATCGGAAACTGATCGTCACCGGATGCCTGGGACAGCGGTATGCCGATGATCTGTTCAGGGACCTGCCGGAAGTGGATGCCATCATCGGTACCGAATGCTATGACCAGATCGGCAGCGTCATCGACCGGGTGGAAGCCGGCGAACGGTTCACCCTGCTGAAACCGCCCCATACATATACCCAGAAGACCAAACGGGTGCTGACCACCCCCCGGTATACGGCCTATCTGAAAATCGCCGAAGGGTGCAACAACCGGTGTTCCTACTGCGCCATTCCCAAAATCCGGGGCCCCTACCGCAGCCGTCCCTATGAGGAAGTGCTGGAGGAAGCCCGGGAGCTGGTGAGCCAGGGCGTGCGGGAACTGATCCTGGTGGCCCAGGATACCACCCAGTACGGCATCGACCTGTACCACAGGCTGCGTCTGGCCGACCTGCTGAAGGACCTGGACCGGATCCCCGAGCTGAAGTGGATCCGCATCCTGTACTGCTATCCGGATTCTTTCACCGATGAACTGATCGAGACCATGGCCACCTGCAAAAAGGTATGCCATTATGTGGATCTGCCCCTTCAGCATGCCAGCAACAGCCTGCTGAAGACCATGCACCGCCGGGATACCCGGGAACAGGTGGAGGAACTGCTGGCCAAACTGCGCAGACGGATGCCGGACATCTGCCTGCGGACCACCTTCATCGTGGGCTTCCCCGGAGAGACGGAGGAACAGTTCCAGGAACTGCTGGACTTTGTGGAAAAAGAACGGTTCCAGTGTGCCGGTGTGTTCACCTACAGCCAGGAAGAAGGCACAGAAGCCGGAGAGATGCCCAACCAGATCCCGGAAGAGACCAAGCAGGACCGGTACCACCGGCTTATGGCCCAGCAGGCCCAGATTTCCGAGGAAATCCAGCAGGAGCGGGAAGGCCGTGTGCTGGAGGTGCTGATCGAGGGCAAGGACCAGGAAGACCCGGAACTGGCGGAAGGACGCAGCTATGCGGAAGCTCCGGACATCGACGGCAAGATTTTTGTGGAACAGGCAGGAGCCCTGAAGGCAGGGGACTTTGTAAAGGTCCGGATCAGCCAGGGTTTCACCTATGAAGCGGTGGGACAGATCGTAAAGGAGTGAATTTCCCGTGAACGTGGAAGTCATCAATACCGGAACGGAGCTGCTGCTGGGAGATATTGTCAACACCAATTTCCAGTATCTTTCCCGGATGCTCAATGACGCCGGTTTCAATGTGCTGTACCAGACCACCATCGGGGACAATGGGGACCGGCTGCTGGAAGTGCTGGACATTGCCCTGAAACGGGCGGATATCATCATCACCACCGGAGGCCTGGGGCCCACCCGGGGGGATATCACCAAGGAAATGGTGGCCAGGAAGCTGGGACTGCCTCTGGTGCCCAGTACATTCTGGATGGATAAGCTGACCCGGTACTTCGCCGCCCGCAGGGTGACCATGACCGAGAACAACAGGAAGCAGGCCATGATCCCGGAAGGGGCCGTGGTGTTCAACAACGAAGTGGGGACAGCGCCGGGCATCGGGGTCTGGACTCCGGACCACAAGCTGATCGTCATGCTGCCCGGACCTCCGGCAGAGACCACCCACGTGTTCAGCCAGCAGGTGATGCCCTACCTGCGGAAAAGCTATGCGGCCCAGGGCATCATCCATTCCCGGGTGCTCCATCTGCGGGGCCTGACAGAATCCATGGTGGCGGAAAAACTGGACAGGATCATCATGGCCCAGACCAATCCCACCATTGCCCTCTATGCCCGGAAGGGTGAAATCATCATCCGAATCACCGCCAAGAGCGATACCCTGGAAAAAGCGGAAGCTATGAACCATGGCATCGAGGAAAAAATCCGGGAGGTGCTGGGCCACTATATCTATGGGGTGGATTATGAAACCCTGCCTGAAGCCCTGGGAAAACGGCTGAAGGAGAAGAAACTGACCATCGCCTTCGCCGAATCCTGTACCGGCGGCCTGGCTTCCAGCCTGGTGACGGACATCCCGGGCAGTTCGGAGTATCTGATGGGTTCGGTGGTTTCCTATACCAATGATGTCAAACACCGTCTCCTGGGCGTAAAGCAGGAGACCCTGGACAAATACACGGCCGTCAGCGAACAGACCTGCCGGGAAATGGCCGAAGGGATCCGGAAGCGGATCGGCACGGACCTGGGCATCAGCATTACAGGCATCGCCGGTCCCGGCGGTGGTACGCCCACCCAGCCTGTGGGCCTGGTGTATGTAGGGGCTGCTGACAGGAACGGTACCCAGGTGCTGGAATGCCGGTTCAAGGCTTCCCGGACCACCATCAAGCTCCGGGCGGCCATGAATGCCCTGAGCCTGGCCATGGACCGGGTCAAGAAGTTATAAATAAGGAGAAATCAATGACTGAAACTCTGCAAGAAGAAAATAAGCAGGAAATCACTTCTTTTGAAGACCTGCAGCTGGATAAGAAAATCCTGAGCGCACTGAAGGAAATGGGCTTCGAAGAACCCTCTCCCATCCAGAAGCGAGCCATCCCTCTGGCCCTGGAAGGGGACGACCTGATCGGCCAGGCCCAGACCGGTACCGGTAAGACCGCCGCCTTCGGGATCCCCATCATCCAGAAAATCAACGAGAAGGACCGCCACATCCAGGCGCTGGTCATGAGCCCCACCCGGGAACTGTGCATCCAGGTGGCCGATGAAATCACCAAGATCGGCAAGAACAAACGGGTCCGGGTCCTGCCGGTGTACGGTGGCCAGCCCATCGAACGCCAGATCCGCAGCCTGAAACGGGGCATCCAGGTGGTCATCGGGACCCCCGGCCGTCTGCTGGACCATATCCGTCGGGGGACCATCGACCTGGAATATGTGAATTTCCTGGTGCTGGATGAAGCCGATGAAATGCTGGATATGGGCTTCGTGGATGATATGGAGAACATCATCAAGAACGTACCGCCCGAACGGCAGACCATGCTGTTTTCCGCCACCATGCCCCGGCCCATCCTGAGCATCAGCAAAAAGTACATGCGCACCCCCAAGATGGTGGCCATCCACAAGGAAGTGGTGACGGCCCCCACCATCGACCAGTACTACTATGAGACCCGGGATAAATTGGACGGTCTGTGCCGGATCCTGGACACCACCGACGACTGCAAGATGATCATCTTCTGCCGCACCAAGAAAGGTGTGGATGAACTGGTCATCGCCCTGGCCACCCGGGGATACGAAGCCGAAGGCCTGCACGGGGATCTGAGCCAGAACCAGCGGGACCGGGTCATGAAGAAGTTCCGCAACGGCCAGGTGGATATCCTGGTGGCCACGGATGTGGCAGCCAGAGGGCTGGACATCGACAACATCACCCATGTGGTGAACTTCGACGTGCCCAGTGACAGTGAAAGCTACGTGCACCGGATCGGCCGTACGGGCCGTGCCGGCAATACCGGTGTGGCCCTGACCTTCATCACCCCCCGGGAATTCCGCCAGCTGAAGCTGATCGAACGGAGCATCAAGACCCGGATCATCCGGGGCACCCTGCCCACCGATGCCAGCGTGCTGGAACGGCAGCGGGAACAGATCGTCTCCAAGATGCAGACCATCCTGGAGCAGGACCGGTTCCAGGATTACCTGCCCATTGTGGAAACCCTGGAAAAGGATTATGACATTCAGGATATTGCAGCCGCAGCCCTGAAGTTCATGCAGGAAGGGGCCAAGGCCCTGGAGGAACCCCAGGAGGAGGGCGCTCTGCCCGATGCCCTGGCCAATACCGGTGCCAAACCGGGCATGGTCCGGCTGTTCCTGAACATCGGCCGTTCTTCTCGGGTGACGGTGCGGGATATTGTCCAGAGCATTGCCATCGAAGCGGAAATCCCGGCCCGGAGCATTGGCCGGATCAGCATCTATGACAAATTCAGCTTTGTGGAAGTTCCCATGGAATATGCAGAAAAAGTCCTGGTGGTCATGCACCGGAACACCATCCGGGGCTGCCGGGTGAATATGGAACCTGCGAAAGCACGGGTATAATCGACAAGGAGTTCTCTTATGCCTCAAACGATCTACGGAAGGACGGAGGGCCTGAAGAAACAGGTCCTCACCCAATTGGAAGCGATCTATGAGCTGAGAGCCGACGAGGGCCAACTGATCAGTCATGAGTTGGCCCTTGTTTTGCGCGACCTTTCGGAGGAAATCAACCGGGAAATCTCCCTGTACATCGACCGGAAGGGCAAGGTGACGGCTGTGGCCGTGGGCAGCGACTGCCATGTGGATCTGCCCCAGGTGGAGTCCCGGCGCAGCCAGAACCGGCTGTGCGGGGTAGCCTGCATCCATACCCATCCCCACGGGGCACCCCGGCTCAGCGGCGTGGATTTTTCCGCTCTGCGGGATCTTCGCTTCGATGCCATGGCGGCCCTGGCCTGGGAAACGCCGGGCAGCGAACCGGTCCTGGGCTTTGCCATAATCACGGATCTGGACGACAATCAGCAGCCGGTGCTCCAGGAATTCGGACCCTATACGGCCAAGGACGTAGCGTCCATGCCCTTTGGCAACATCGTTCATCTGATCGAGAAGCTCCTGGCCAAACGGTCCCGGAACCATAATCTGGAGGAAGGGCCGGAGCGGGCCATGCTGGTTTCCCTGGCCTGGGGGGACCTGAATGCTCGCTGGAGCGCTGAGGATTCAGTGGAAGAGCTGGCCCAGCTGGCCGAGACTGCCGGAGCCCTGGTAGTCGGGAAATTTGTCCAGAGCCGGCCCAAGCCGGATCCGGTGTTCTTCATCGGCAAGGGCAAGGTCCAGGAAATGGCCCTGTTCGCCCAGCAGGAAGACATCGATCTGTGCATCTTCGATGACGAACTGTCCCCGGCCCAGCAGCGGAACCTGGAACGGGCCCTGGGGGTGCGGATCATCGACCGTACCGGCCTGATCCTGGACATCTTCGCCAAACGGGCCCGGACCAGCGAAGGCAAGCTCCAGGTGGAACTGGCCCAGCTGCAGTACATGCTGCCCCGGATCATGGGACAGGGGACCAGTCTTTCCCGGCTGGGCGGCGGTATCGGGACCCGGGGGCCCGGTGAAACCAAACTGGAAGTGGACCGGCGCCGGATCCGGGACCGGATCGCCTTCCTGGAAGAACAGATCCGGAAGATGAAGGGAAGCCGGAAACAGCAGCAGCGGGCCCGGAACAAGAGTGAAGTGAAGCAAGTGTGCCTGGTGGGCTATACCAATGCAGGCAAGAGTACCCTGCTGAACCAGCTGACCCATTCGGACATCTACGCCCAGGACCAGCTGTTTGCCACCCTGGACCCCACCACCCGCCAGCTGGAACTGCCTGACGGCGATGTGTGTACCCTGACGGATACGGTAGGGTTCATCCAGCGGCTGCCCCATCAGCTGGTGGCGGCGTTCCGATCCACCCTGGAAGTGGTGAAGGATGCGGACCTGCTGGTCCATGTAATCGACTGCTCCCACGAACTGTACAGGGAACAGGCCGAAGCGGTGTACCAGGTGCTCCAGGAACTGGAGGTCACCGACAAACCCATCCTGACCGTCTATAACAAGGTGGACAAGCTGCACCAGTTCCAGGGACTGCAGCACCGGCTGGAACAGGAGGAACATACGGTCTGCGTCTCTGCGAAGACCGGCGACGGCATCCCCCGGCTGCTCCAGACCATGGCTGGGATGCTGGGCCAGGACATGACGGAAGTCACCCTGTGCATCCCCTACGCGGAAACCAGGCTGGCGGCCCGGCTCCACAGCGATGCCAGGGTCCTCAGCGAGGAATACGGCGACCAGGGGATCCTGGTGAAAGCCAGAATGAAAAAAACAATGGCCGACAAACTGGCGGCCTATCGAAAATAAAATGCAAAATGCGACGGGAAGGAAGTAGAACCTAAATGATCCAATGGGATGAAATTGAGAAAAAAGCGCTGGACACCGTTGCCCGGCATACCCAAATCCATGAAGAAGCGGCCCTGGCCAACACCAAAAAGGTACTGGATGCCTTTGCCAAATACCAGGTGGCTGATTATTACCTGAAACCCACCACCGGGTATGGTTATTCCGATGTGGGACGGGATCAGCTGGACCTGATCTATGCGGACATTTTCAAGACGGAAGCGGCCCTGGTCCGCTCCCAGTTCGTTTCCGGCACCCATGCTCTGGCCGTGGCCCTTCTGGGGAACCTGAAGCCGGGGGATGAAATGATCGGCGCCACAGGGGAACCCTACGACACCATGCAGACCATCATCGGGTATCCGGTGAAGACGCCGGGCAGCCTGGTGGACATGGGGGTCACCTACAGGGAAATCCCCATGGAAGGCGACCATCCCGACATCCCGGCCCTGCTGAAGGCCATCACTCCCAGGACCCGTCTGATCCATGTACAGCGCTCCTGCGGGTACAGCAGCAGGCGGAAGACCCTGACCGTGGCCGAAATCGGGGAGATCTTCCAGGCTGTGAAGGCTGTCCGCCCCGATATCATCTGCTTTGTGGACAACTGCTATGGGGAATTCATCGAGAAACAGGAACCTACGGAAGTGGGGGCCGATCTGATGGCCGGTTCCCTGATCAAGAACCTGGGGGGCGGTTTCGCTCCCACCGGCGGCTATATCGTGGGGAAGAAAGACCTGGTGGAACAGGCTTCCTATCGTCTGACGGCTCCCGGCCTGGGCGGCGAAATGGGCTGTACCCTGGGGGACACGGCCCGGGAATTCTACCAGGGCCTGTTCATGGCACCGCACGTAGTCCTGCAGGCTGTGAAGACTTCCATGTTCGCCGCTTCCGTCTTCCAGGCCCTGGGATTCGAAGTGTCTCCGCTGCCTGATGAGGTACGCAGCGACATCATCCAGACCATTACCCTGAAGACCCCGGAGAACCTGTGTGCCTTCTGCGAAGCCATCCAGGCCCATTCTCCCATCGATGCCCATGTGACCCCGGTACCGTCTCCGTTGCCAGGCTATCAGGATGACATCATCATGGCAGCCGGCACCTTCGTACAGGGGGCTTCCATCGAACTGAGCGCCGATGGTCCCATGCGGGCCCCCTACAAGGTCTTCATGCAGGGCGGCCTGACCTTCGAACACGGCCGGATCGCCGTCATGGCTGCGGCCAGACAGATCATGGCCAGACAGGAAGGCAAGTAACAGGAGCTTTCAGTAGCATCGTAACTTGACTCTGGAAAGGAATGCATGTCCATGGACACTTTACAGGAAAAACTGCTCCATCGTTTTGAAGAGTATATTTCGTTCAACACCCAGTCCAATGAAACCAATACCCAGGCTTCTCCCAGTACCCCCGGCCAGATGGTGCTGGCCAGGCATCTGGCTGACCAGCTGAAGGCCCTGGGCCTCAGTGACGTTTCTCTGGATGGACACGGCTATGTGATGGCCACCCTGCCGGCCAACAACGGCAAAGAAGGCCCGGTGATCGGCTTCATCTCCCATATGGATACGGCTCCTGATGCTCCCGGAGGCCCGGTGAAGCCCGTGCTGGTCCGGAACTATGACGGCAAGGACATCGTCCTGAACAAAGAACAGGGCATCCTCTTTTCCACCAGGGATTTCCCGGAAGTGCTGCAATACAAGGGACAGGATATCCTGTTCACCGACGGTACCACCCTGCTGGGAGCGGACGACAAGGCGGGCATCACCGCCATCGTCACGGCTGTGGAATATCTGCTGGATCATCCGGAGGTGAAACACGGCCCCCTGCGCCTGGGCTTTACCCCCGATGAAGAAGTGGGGCGGGGGACCCGGTATTTCGACGTGGAGAAATTCGGCGCCGATTTTGCCTATACCGTGGACGGCGGCGAACTGGGCGGCCTGGAATACGAGAATTTCAATGCGGCCAACGCGGTGATCACCTTCCACGGTCGCAGTGTCCATACCGGTTCTGCCAAAGGAAAGATGAAGAATGCCCTGACCCTGGCCGGAGAATGGCAGGAAATGTTGCCGGCCGGAGAAAAGCCGGAATACACCGAAGGCCGGGAAGGCTTCTTCCATGTGTATGGCATCCAGGGCAGTGTGGAAACCTGTCGCATGGACATGCTGATTCGGGATCACCACAGGGAAAAATTCCAGGCCCGGAAGGCACTGCTGGAAAAAATGGCGGAGTTTTTCAATGCCAAATACGGAGCCGGCAGCGTGGAAGTAAGCTGCCATGATGTATATTACAATATGCTCAGTGTCATCGAAGACGGCCACATGGATGTGGTGGAGCGGGCCAAAAAAGCCATGGAAAAGGTGGGGGTGACGCCTGTGATCAGTCCCATCCGGGGCGGTACCGACGGAGCCGTCCTTTCCTATAAAGGGTTGCCCTGCCCGAACCTGTTCACAGGCGGCGCCAATTTCCACGGCCGGTTCGAATATCTGCCCCTGCCGTCTCTGAAAAAAGCCTGCGAAACCGTCATCGCCATTGCCGAAGAAAAGTAACACGCGAAAGGACCCACCCCGGTTGTTTCCATACCGGGGAGAGGATCCTTTTTCATTGCTGAAATTTTAATATTCTGAAAAAAATATCTGTACCTTGAACTGTAAATATGCTATAATGACTGTACTGTAGAGGTTTACAGTTTTATTATTTTTTACCATGCGTAATGAAAGGGGTTGTTTACTATGGATGCTGTCCAACCGAAGAAAAAAATGCCGCTGGCCGCACAAATCTTCATTGCTCTGATCCTGGCCATTGTGGCAGGTCTGGCTCTCCAGGGAAATGTGCCATTGGCCGTGAATTACATCAAACCTTTTGGAACAATTTTTCTGAATCTTGTGAAATTCGTAGTAGGCCCCATTGTACTGTTTTCCATTATGGCAGGGGTGGTATCCCTCAGTGATCTGCGGAAGGTAGGCTCCATCGGCGGTCTGACCCTGGTATATTATTTCTTTACCACCGCCGTGGCCGTCACCATCGGACTGGTCATCGCCAACAGCTTCAAAGGGGCGTTTCCCGCACTGTCCACAGCCAACCTGGCCTATAAAGTGAAAAATTCCAATCCGGGTTTCATGAAGATGATCGTGGATCTGTTCCCCTCCAACTTCATTGCCCCCCTAAACAGCAGCAACATGCTCCAGGTCATCGTCATGGCCATCCTGATCGGCATCGCCATCATCGCCCTGGGCAGGAAAGGGGAGAAGGCCGCTGAATTCATCAATACCTGGAACGATGTATTCATGAAAGTCATGGAAATGATCCTGTCCCTGTCGCCCATCGGTGTCTTCTGCCTGCTGTGCCCGGTGGTGGCCCAGAACGGTCCGGCGGTGATCGGCTCCCTGGCCAAGGTCATCCTGTGTGCCTACATTGCCTATGCACTGCACGCCATCATCGTGTACTCTCTGGCCGTACGGGCCATTGGCGGTATGAGCCCGCTGAAATTCTTCAAGGGCATGATGCCTGCCATGATCTTTGCCTTTTCCAGTGCCTCCTCCGTAGGGACCCTGCCCATCAACATGGAATGTGCCTCTAAACTGGGGGCTTCCAAAGAAGTGGTCAGCTTCACCCTGCCTCTGGGTGCCACCATCAACATGGATGGTACGGCCATCTATCAGGGTGTCTGCGCCGTCTTCATTGCGTCCTGCTATGGCATCGACCTGACTCTGCCTCAGATGCTGACCATCGTGCTCACCGCCACCCTTGCTTCTGTAGGCACCGCCGGTGTCCCCGGAGCCGGCATGATCATGCTGGCCATGGTGCTGGCGTCCGTGAACCTGCCCGTGGACGGCATTGCCCTGGTGGCTGGCGTGGATCGGATCTTCGATATGGGTCGTACCACGTTGAATATCACCGGTGACGCTTCCTGCGCCATCATCGTGTCACACATTTTGGACGAAAAGAAGAAGAAATAAACCCTGTACGGATCAGCTGAAATGGCGCACCCGCAACTTGATGCCACAGCTTTCCGCCACCTTCCGGCTGGCTTCGATCTGTTCCGGCGGCAGCACGTCCACCACGGTCATCCGGGTGTCCGGAATGGCTTTCCTGCATTCCCGGGCAAAATCCAGCATGGCCTCATAAGCACCCGGCAGGGTGGGGCGGGTCACCTTGTTGTAATCGGCTTCATCCGGGGCATTCAGGCTGATGGAAACCGCATCCAGCACCTGGGCCAGATCCGGAACGATATCCCTCCTGTTTTCCAGATTGCCCAGGCCATTGGTATTCACCCGCAGTTTCATCTGCGGGTGGATTTTTTTTACGTACCGGGCCGTCTGCAGCATCAGATCCAGGGCACAGGTAGGTTCTCCGTACCCGCAGAACACCAGCTCTTTGAAACCGGTAAAATCAAAGGCATCCACCGCTGCCTTTACCTGTTCCCAGGTGGGATTCACCTTGTGCCACAGGGTGGGGGCATCCCCAATGCCCTGGTGCTGGAACCGGACACAGAAGGTACAACGGCAGTTGCACAGATTGGTCAGGTTGGCGTATACGCCATCTTTATAGGTATATAAGATCTTTGCCATTTACAATCATCCTTTCTCCACAGCAGACAGCCGGGAACCGCTGTCTGTGAAAACTTTACTTTTGACATCCTGCCGGTCCAGCACGCCAGCCACCAGATAAAAGAACAGCAGGCTGCCGCCGGACTGCAGGGCACTACCCATCACAGAGGTGATCAGGGCTGCATACTGGCCGAACAGCAGGCCTTCCGCCAGGTAATACCCGATGGTGGAAAGAATCCAGGAAACAAAGGGTGCAATCCGGTTCCGGGTGCACAGGAGCTTCCGGCCCTTCCAGGTAAACGGCAGGGTGATCAGCGCCTTGATGAGGATGGTGGCCGGTGCCCACATGGGTGCTGTCAGCAGATCGGCCAGCCCGCCGCCGATGGATGCCGCCAGCAGCGCATAGGGCTGGGGCAGCAGAGCCGCGGCTACGTAAATCAGCGTATCTCCGAAATGCAGGTAACCGCCGTTGGCGCCCATAGGAATATGGCAAATGTACGCAGTAAACAGGCAGATCACAGCGGCAAACAGACCGGTCAGCACCAGCAGCCGGAGTTTTTCCTGAGGGGTTCTTTGTCGTTTCATCCGTTGATCATTCCTTTCTCAATAAAAACAGGTAAGGCTCATAGTTGATACCATCGTTGCAGGGGGTCCCTTCCTTTTTGGAGGATTGGATGGCCCGGCCGATCAGTGTTCCCGCCAGCCGTGCGCCCTGGATCAGGTCCCGGCCCTGGAGCTGGCTTCCCAGAAGGACTGCAGCAAGGAGATCTCCGGTACCGGAATAGGTGCCTCCCAGATGGGGAAAGGTCACCGGAACAGGGTGGCCCTCTGTCAAAACCAGATTGGTGACCAGGTGTTCACCTTCTGGTGAAGAGTGGGGGATGCCGGTAATGACAAGCTTCTTCCCTTTATAAAGAGAAGCCTTTTCCTCCAATACCTGGAACAGCTCCGCCGGTTCCTCCCGGCCCATCCTGAATATGGGGTCCATGTCCGTGCCGGTCAGGATGCAGAATTCTGTCAGATTGGGGGTCAGCAGATCCGCCCGCAGGGTCAGCTTTTCCATGGCCCGTATGGAAGCTGCTGAAAAGCCCCGGTAGACATGGCCATTGTCACCCAGCACCGGATCACACAAATACAATGTATCCGGCTTCTGGAAGCGATCCAGGAAGGCTTCCACCTGGTCCGCAGCTTCCGGGGTGGCCAGATATCCGGAAAGGATTCCCTGGAACGCCATACCCAGCTGCGCCCAGTGGAGGCGATAGTCTTCCATATGATCTGTCAGAGAGATACAACGGTAACCCGGATACCCGGTTTGGGTGGTCAGTACCGCCGTAGGCAGCGGACAGCATTCCAGCCCCATGGCAGCCAGGACCGCAATATCAGCCGTCAACGAACATCGTCCCAGGCCGGACAGATCATTGATGGCAGCAACACGTTGGTGCATGGCAAAAACTCCTTTGCAAGAAAATCAGATTGATCAAATATAAGATGGGAACCCTATAGTCAGGGAAAGTTAACATTCCATAAGCCAGTGATGGGAATCTTTCAGGTCTTTGTGAGTACGAATCCAGTTATACCATGGAACCACTTGACAAAAAAGAACCAATTTGAGAAATTTTTAAGCAGAACTGTGCATGTTTTCAGGCCCATCCTGTGATGAAAGACAAAGGCCCCCATCGTTTTATCAACATTTATTAACATAATATATATTATAGGACGTAAAATTTTCTCGAAAAAATGGGTGTCCATTGGTGTCGGGACACTTTCTCTTTTTTGTATGCAGGTAAACTTCCTGGAGCTCAAACAGTTGTTTGACACACAATTGTTTTCTTGTTATACTTAATAAAAGTGTAACTTGCTGAATTGACCTCAAAGCCGACATTTCGTTCGCCTGGATTGCCGGTCGTTTGATTCCAATACTTTTTCATCAACAGTGGTATGATTTCCGATTTGAGCCCTGTTGTTTGACTGACATGATAAGGAGAGTTGTCCTATGGCTGAAGCGACTGATAAGAAAATGGGTTCCCGGAGTTCCATCAATGCCCGGCAGAGCCAGATCCTTGAATATATCAAACAATATATCTTTTCCAACGGGTACCCCCCTTCCGTCCGTGAAATTGGCAAGGCTGTGGGCCTTTCTTCCAGTGCCTCTGTGCACAACAACCTGAAAAAGCTGGCAGAAGCCGGTTTTGTCAGCTGGGACCCTGAAAAACCCCGTACCTACGGCCTGACAGAAGAAATCAGCTGGAGAAAAAAGAGCATGGTCCCCGTTCCCCTGGTGGGCGCTGTCCATGCAGGTGACCCCATGCTGGCCGTGGAAAATATTGAGGACACCTACCCCATCCCCCTGGATCTGATTGGATGCAAGGAAGATGTTTTTATGATGGTGGTGGAAGGCGACAGCATGAAAGATGCCGGAATCCTGGATCACGATTATGTGTTCGTACGCAAACAGAATTATGCCACCAATGGGGATATTGTGGTGGCACTGGTCAATGGTGAGGAAACCACCATCAAACGGTATTTCCGGGAGTTGAAACAGATCCGTCTCCAGCCGGAAAACGATGCCTACACTCCCATTGTGGGGACCGATAACATTGAAATCAAGGGAAAAGTCATTGCCGTGTTCCGTACCCTGTAATTCAAAAAATGATTCAAAAAATCGTCTCTGAATTTGACTTCAGAGACGATTTTTCTATATGCCGCATGTACTTACTCATAAAATCAGCAAAAATCGCTCACAGACGAAATTTGGACGTCTGTGAGCGATTTTGCGTTTTTTGGTTTATTCATCGATCCATCTCCGGCCGTCGCAGGCCCAGGAGAGGGTATCGCCGGCAATACTCACCAGCTGATCATCCATAGCCGCAGCTGACAGGTGGGTTGAACCATCCATCTCTTTTGCAAGTCGTCCGGCTTTTTGTAACATTGTTACAGACGGTTTCGGAAAAATTCCTGCTGGCACAAGCACTTTGACTGGTAGCGGGACAAATTTTGACCATGGGTTGCAAAATTTGTCCAATGCTGTCATACTATAAGTGAAGGGAATTCCTGAAAGCAAATAGAATAGAAATTGATGATAGAGAAAGTGCGGTGACTTGGTATGATCAAAATCGGAATCAATGGGTTTGGACGTATCGGACGGTTTGTACTGCGTGTGGCTGAGCAGCGGGATGATATGCAGGTGGTTGCCATCAACGACCTGCTGCCCCTGGACTATATGGCCTATCTGCTGAAATATGATTCGGTCCATGGCCGTTTCTCCGGCACTGTGGAAATTGATGAAAAAGACGGGGATCTGATTGTGAACGGTCACAAGATCCGCATTACGGCGGAAAAAGATCCGGCCAACCTGAAATGGGATGAAGTGGGTGCGGAGTATGTGGTGGAATGCACCGGCCGCTTCCTGACCCATGAACTGGCTTCCAAACACCTGGAAGCCGGGGCCAAATACGTGGTGCTGTCCGCTCCCTCCAAGAAGGGCGCCGACGGCAAGCAGCCGGATATGTACGTGATGGGCGTGAACTCTGACACCTACCATGGGGAAAAGATCGTTTCCAATGCTTCCTGCACCACCAACTGCCTGGCACCGGTAGCCAAGGTCCTGAATGATGCATTCGGGATCGAATCCGGGCTGATGACCACGGTGCATTCCATTACCGCCACCCAGCATACGGTGGATGGACCGTCCGTGAAGGACTGGCGCCGGGGCCGTGCCTCCGCCTGCAACATCATCCCCTCCTCCACCGGGGCGGCCAAGGCTGTGGGCAAGGTGATCCCGGAACTGGCCGGCAAACTGACGGGGATGAGCATGCGGGTACCGACGCTGGATGTTTCCGTGGTGGATCTGACAGTGAACCTGAAAAAACCGGCCACCTACGAAGAAATCTGCGCCGCCATGAAGAAGGCTTCGGAAACCAACCTGAAAGGGATCCTGGGCTATACCGATGAGGACGTGGTATCCTCCGATTTCCTGGGCTGCTCCTACACTTCCATTTTCGACGCCAAGGCCGGCATTGCCCTTACGGACAACTTTGTAAAGGTGATTGCCTGGTATGACAACGAATTCGGGTATTCCAGCAAGGTGCTGGATCTGGTTGCCACCATGGACAAATACAATCGGGCACATTGACAATCAAGCAAAAGAGGCATCGCTGCGGCGGTGCCTCTTTTTTAGCTTATAGTCACTAGTCACTAGCCGAAGGAAGCCAGCTGATGCTGGCAAAAAACAAATGGCCCGTTGGGCGACCTGGGAGTTGGATTGGAATGTTTTATTTTTCTACAGGCAGGTTTTATGGTAAAATAGTTACATTATATTGTAGAAAAGGAAGTACCCATACATGACTGCTTTGACTGATGCCTGGGAAAATAAGGCAGAAATTTCGCTGGAAGAACTGGCGGCACTGCCGGCTGACCAGGTGTATTTGATAGATATCCGGGATACGGCGGCTTTTGGCCGGGGGTCCCTGCCCGGCGCTGTGAATGTGGACCCTCTGGCCCTGCAGCAGGGCGCCGTGGACCTGCCTGAAGACAAACTGCTGGTGTGCCTGTGCATGTGGGGCAAAATCAGCCTGGGCCTGGCGGCCAATCTGCGGGAACAGGGGTATACAGCCGTTTCCCTGACCGGCGGCTATTCCCTGTGGCTGCAGCAGAAGCTAAAAAAGGACGCGGAACTGGCGGCCCAGGACGAGAATCGGCTGAAACGGATCGAGACCTCCCTGCGGCGGAAATACAAGCGGCGGATCCTGAACAAGTTCGTCCAGGCCATCTGCGAGTATGACATGCTCCAGCCCGGGGACAAGATTGCCGTGTGCATTTCCGGAGGCAAGGATTCCATGCTCATGGCCAAGTGTTTCCAGGAGTTGAAGCGCCACAATAAGTTCCCCTTCGATCTGGTGTTTTTATGCATGGATCCGGGCTATAACGAAATGAACCGGAAGGTCATCGAGGAAAACGCCAAGCTGCTCCAGGTCCCCCTGACCTTTTTCTCCACGGACATCTTTGAAAACGTGTTCCATGTGGAGGACAACCCCTGCTACCTGTGCGCCAAGATGCGCCGGGGCTACCTGTATCGCAAGGCCCGGGAACTGGGCTGCAACAAGATCGCCCTGGGGCATCATTTCGATGATGTCATCGAGACCAATCTGATGAGCATGCTGTATTCCGGAGCCATCCGTACCATGCTGCCCCGGTTGAAAAGCACCAGCTGTCCGGGTATGGAGCTGCTGCGGCCCCTGTACTATGTACGGGAACGGGACATCAAGAGCTGGCGGGATGAAAACGGGCTGTACTTCATCCAGTGCGCCTGTAAATTCACGGAAACCTGCTCCACCTGCCATACGGACGGTACCACCGACTCCAAGCGGCTGGAAGTAAAGAAGCTGATTGCCAGCCTGGAAAAAGAAAATTCCCAAGTGCCGGCCAATATCTTCCACGCCCTGGAAAATGTGAACCTGGACACGGTGCTAAAATACAAGCTCCACGGGAAGGAACATCGTTTTTTAGAGGATTTTGAGTAAAAAAAAGAGGCGCTGTGAAAAAATCATCCACAGCGCCTTTATTTCGCTAGCGTCAGCTGGCTTCCATCAGCTAGTGACTAGAGACTAGTGACTAGTGACGGGGTGTGAAAAAGCATTTTTTTCACACCCCCTTCTTTATTGCCAGCAAAGCTGGCTTCTTTCGGCTAGAGACTAGTGACTGGCTTTCAAGCCATACACGTGGTGCAGTTCTTTGTCTGGGGAACCAGCAGCTTCCACAGGCAGCCTTCCAGGACTACGCCCTCATGGGGATCCGTCCCTGCCTTGATTGTGGTGTCGATGACAAAGCTCAGAAAATCGGCGGCTTCCTGGACACACCGGTTCAGATCCCGGCCGTTCAGCAGGTACCCCACCAGGGTGCTGGCGAACACATCGCCGGTGCCGCAGGTGGCAAAGGGCTGTTTGGTGACCAGGTAGGATTCCGGAAACAGGGAATTCTTTTCCATGCTGGCGATGCGGATCTTGTCTTCGGCACAGGGTACGCTGGTGACTACCACCGCTTTGGGCCCCATGGCCAGCAGTTTTTCACACAGGGTATCCAGTTCATCGTCCGTGGGGGCACCGGCTTTATAAGGCGTCCCCGTCAGCAGACAGGCTTCTGTATAGTTGGGGGTAATCAGACTGGCTTTGGCCACCAGTTTTTTCATGGCTTCCACCATGGAAGAATCGAAGACCGGGTACAGCTTGCCGTCGTCCCCCATGGCCGGGTCCACCACCACCAGCTGATCACCGGTGGCAAACCGGTCGATGGCGGAGATTACGGCTTCCACCTGGCCAGGGCCGGCCAGGAACCCGCTGTAGATGGCATCAAAAGGCAGTTTCAGTTCCTGCCACTGGTCCATATAGCTGGGCATCAGGTCCGTCAGATCCCGGGAAACAAATTTCCCGTAGGTCAGGTTGTTGCTGTAGAGCGCCGTGGGGAACGGGCAGACCTGGTGCCCCATGGCGGACAGCACCGGGATGGCGGCCGTTAAAGAGCAGCGGCCAAAGGAACAGAGATCATGGATGGCCAGAACACGTTTTATTTTCATGGGTGTAATTCCTCCTTATTTGCGTTTTAGTATCATTATAGCATATAAATTGCAATAAAAAATGTCCTCCCCTGAAAGGGGAGGGGTAAGCAGGGAGCCCACGCTTTAGCGTGGAACTCATCGCTTATGCCGTAGCTGACCAGCCGAATGGCTGGTGGTAGGGTCTAACATCGGACGAAAGATTTAACATCGGGTGCTGGACCCCCTACCCGCAAGCGGGCCCTTTCCCCCTTCCAGGGGGACACAGGTTAGGTTCTACTGGTTCTTGCGATTGAAGTAATCTATGATCTGGGGCGACAGGTCGATGTGCAGGGTGCCCATGGCGTAACAGGCCAGGCTGTAGGGCGGATAGATCAGGGCCAGGGCTCCATCGCCCAGCATGTAGTAGTTGCTGGAAATCTTGATGGTAGAGATGTACCGGCCCGTGGCAAAAGTCTTTTCCAGGGGTACCCGCTCCCCCCTGCTGTCGATGATGGGCTGGCGCAGAATCGTCATCTTGTCCTCCGGACGCACCTTTACGAAATAACTCAGAGGCAGCTTTTCCCCCGTGACCTTGCTGTAGTTCAAGCCATAGGTATTTGTATATCCGTGGGCAGCCCCCTGGTTGTAGCGGTAATCGGCCACTGTCAGGGAAATCACCTGGTCATCTTCATACTGCACTTTATAGGAAAAATTGCCACGATAGAACTTGCCGCCTTTGTACTGGTTCAGGAAACTGTCCACGTATTTCTGGATGTCCTCATTGATGGCCGCCTGGGCGGCAGCGTTCTTCTCCACGGTCACCACCGGGTAACGCATCTTGTAATTGATGGCCGAAGCTGTTTCTTCTCGAACACTGGCTCCTGCCAGCGGGGGCAGGCTTAAAAGCGCCGCCAGGATGAATCCCAACACTGCTTTCCGTTTCATAAAGATCACCTCCAGGGAGATTGCAAGTTCATCGTTCATAGTTGAGACTCGGTGCTTGTCGATTTGTTGTATTTTCTTACTTTTCAGTATAGCACAGATGAAGGAGAATATAACATAAAATCCCTTTCCATTCTATTTATCTCAGAATGGCATATATTAATTGCATTTGCAAGCAATTAACAACAAAACGCAGGCCTAGGACAGGCCGATCAGAGCAATCAGCACCTACACTGATAGTGTAGAATCAAATCCTGATTAACCCTGCCTCGTTTCCCTGTTTTCGGATCAGTTCCAGCAGATCGTCTGCCTGCAGCCAGACGGTGGCCGTATTGTCGTTGGGATGAATGCCGATCTTATGCCCGGCAAATTCTTCGTCCATCAGGAAATGGACCCGATGCTCCCTGTCGTTCAGGATACCCAGGGGCGTGACCGAACCGGGGGTCAGGCCCAGGATGGCCTGCAGATCGGCAGCTGAGGCAAAACACAGGGGCCGCAGGCCGTGTTCCCGGCGGAAGGTCTTCAGGTCCACCCGCTTCTCTCCCTTTACGGTGATCAGGAAATAGTTGCGTTTTTTATCATCCCGGATCAGCAGATTCTTGGCCAGCCAGTCAGGATAGGGCAATTTGGAAGGATCCAGTTCCCCCATGTGGAACACGGCCTTGTGTTCCGTCACTTCATAGGGGATATGCTGTTCAGTCAGGTATTGGCAGGTTTCTTCTTTGTCCATGGTTACCCTCTATTTCTTTGCTGTAGCCTTCTTTTTTGCAGGCTTCAGCACTTCCTTCACCCAGTAGAATTCAGGACATGGATTTCAAGCCGCAGACGCTGAAATTCACGGGGTTCCCGGCCCAGATCATCCAGCACGAGGTGGACCATCTGGCGGGGATTTTGATTTAAAAAATGGGGGCGTGAAAAAATGATTTTCACACCCCCGTCACTAGTCTTTAGTCACTGGTCACTAGTCTCTAGTCAGCAGTTCCCGGGCATCGGGGTCGGAAGGATCCTGGGTGCCCAGCTGCCCCCGGAACGCTCGGGCCAGGATGCTTTTTTTCAGCAGGTCGATTTGAGATAAAGAGCTTTGGGCAATTGTAGAAGCTTGATACTCTTTGTTTAACAAAGAATCAAGAATATCAACAATACGACACTGTTCTTCCAATGGAGGTAACATAAAGTTGTAGTTTTCAATAAAATCCTTTGGTACTCTCTGCTGTCCTACTGCTCCTGTCATATGTGCCTTCGCTTCACTTCTAAATTTAGGACTTCGAATAAAATAAAAAAGAAATTTGTTGTATAAATCTTGAGTTGATCTCAATACAAAAAATTCAGTTGTACCATAACCAATATGATTCATTAAAGGTCCAATAATAGCAGCTTTTCCATTTTCAAAACAGGGTGTGATTTTAGCCAATACAACATCAGCTTCGCTAAAATTTGTAAAGCCTTTTTTTACTTCGCTTAAAGTCCTTATTTCTGGTTTCGTAATCTTGCCAAGACGCTCATCCAATGATGCCATTGGAAAGAAAGATACTTTAAGGGAGTCATCAAGTCCTTTAGTAGAAATCTTTTTGGGATTAATGGCACATACTTCGGTTAGCTTGACTTTTTTCCACCCCTCTGGCACGAACTCCGTCCCTTCCGGATTTTTCGACCTCTCCTCTTCCCTCTTTCCTCTGCACTCTGCACTGCCTTTATGCCCCGTCAACTGCCCCGTGAACGCCTTGTGCAGAATGGCGGCTCTCCGGGCTTCCTGGGTATCCAGCACCTGCTGGAGCTTGTCCCGGGCGGCATCCAGTTTGGTGAACAGGCTCTCGATGCGGGCCACGATCCGTTGCTGTTCCGGGAGAGGAGGAAGAGGAATAATACATTTCCCCATTTTAGCTTTATTTACGATAGAAATAGTAGTAGATGATGATTTTTCAATTAGTTCTGTTTGAAATAAAGGGGATTGGCATAAGTAATAAATATAGAGATTATTAAAATAAGGGATTACAGAAGTTATTTGTTGGTTTGTACAACCTGGATTTTCTATAAAGCCACATTTGCCAATTGAACCTATACAACAAACTGACGTAGCACCTGTAGGTATTAAACGTCCAACAGCAGCTCCATTTTTGCTTAAATATTCTGATGGAGTACAAACATGTCTTCCAGCATCTAAATCAGCTGGTTTATAGAATGGAACATCATTACCATAATAGGTCTGTTCTTTTTTGCTAGGTGTATTACCCGTAATTAATTCCGCTATATTTTCTAACCTCGTCCACACCCATCCTTTCGGCAGCTTGTAGGGCTGCTGGTCTTGGGGCACCAGGGCCCGGGCCAGCTTTTCTTCCGGGGTGAAAGACTGTTTCTTTCCGGCCATCAGGCATCCTCCCCTTTCTGGCAGGCTTCCAGTTCCTGGATCACCTGCTGGAGCAGGCCGGTGGCTTCCTCCAGGTTTTGGGCGGCCTCCCGGGCGCTTTCGATGGGGTCTGGCAGGTCCTGGTAATCCAGTACGCTGTCGTCTTTGATCAGCCCCAGATCCAGGCTGTTCCCTTTCCGGGCAATTTCTTCCCGGGTGAAGCACTGCCACCGTTCGTCCGTTACGGCGGCCCGGTCACTGGCTCCATAGGCGGCCTCGAATCCGGTAAAGTCCTCTTTGGCCAGGGGATGGGTCTTGCCAAAGGAGGGCATGTTGGTGCGCAGGTCGTAGTACCACACTTCCCGGGTGTTATCCGTATCGCTCTGGCCCCGGGTAAAGAACAGCACATTGGTCTTTACCCCCTGGGCGTAGAAAATGCCGGTGGGCAGGCGCAGGATGGTATGGAGGTTGCATTTGTCCATCAGGTCCACCCGGATCTTTTCCCCGTCGCCGTCGGCAAAGAGCACGTTGTCGGGCAGGACCACGGCCGCCCGGCCGCCCCGTTTCAGGGAGCGGTAGATGTGCTGCAGGAAGTTCAGCTGTTTGTTGCTGGTGGGGAAGGTCAAGTCTTCCCGGGTGGCCCGCTCCCCGCCTTTCTTCGTCCCAAAGGGAGGGTTCGTCAGCACCAGATCGTAGTCTTTGAAGCTTTCGCCCAGGCTGGACAGGGTGTCCCCCAGGGTGATGGTACCATTCATATCGTGGAGCATGGCGTTCATCAGAGCCAGCCGGTGGGTGTCATGGACCAGCTCACAGCCGGTAAAGGCATCCCCTGCTTCGAAATCGGCCGTATCCTGATCCAGGCTGAAGAAATCGTCCGTCTGCTGCCGCACGTATTCGTGGGCCGCAATCATGAACCCGAAAGTGCCACAGGCCGGGTCATTGCACCGTTCTCCGGGCTGGGGCTTCATGAGCCGTACCATTACGTCGATGAGCACCCGGGGCGTGAAATACTGGCCGGCACCGGATTTTTTCTCGTTGGCGTTCTTTTCCAGCAGTCCTTCGTACAGGTTCCCCAGCCCTTCTTCCCGGGCGGAGAACCAGTCCAGTTCGTCGATGGTCCGGATGATCTTTTCCAGGTTTTTGGGCTCGTCGATCTTGGTCTGGGCTCCCTCGTAGATTTCCCGGATGCGACCGGTCCCGTTCTTTCCCAGTTCGGAAAGCAGCTGCTGGTAGTATTCCTTCAGTTCCAGTCCGCTTTTCCGGGCCAGTACGTCCCAGCGGTAGGCTTCGGGGATATGGGCTTCGGCGCCTGTCTCCTTGGCCATTTTCAGGAACAGGATATAGGTCAGTTCGGTGACGTATTCGTGATAGGTAATGCCGTCATCCCGCAGTACGTTGCAGAGATTCCACAGCTTTTGTACGATTTCCTGGGTATTCACGCCAGATTTCCTCCATTGGTATCGTCATATAAATAGTCGTTCAGTTCATCCAGGATGGCCCCCAGCTGGTTGCCAAAGGCCTTGTTGATCTGGTTGAAACCGCCGGCTTTCCTGAACCGGCTGTCTTCATCCAGGCTTTCCCGGTTGAAGATCTCTTCGTTCTGCAGCACATCTTCGAACCGCTTCAGCCAGTTTTCTTCCGTTTTGGTAAACGTATGGTTCTGCCGCAGCTTTGCCATGGCCCGACGGACCCGTTCTTCGTGGCTCACCAGGGGTGAACCCAGGGCAGCTTTCCGGATCAGGCTGATGATGTCGGCGGCCATGTCCTGACTGCTGACTTCCTTCAGCGCCGTATTCAGCTTCTTTTCGGTATACCCTTCCAGGTCCAGTTCGGCCACCAGTTTCTTCAGCTCGCTGCGCTTCAGGTCACGGGGTTTGGTGCACAGGATGTGCAAGGCTGCAATCTGGTTTTCGTTGCTGCGGATGAAGTCCGTGAACTCATCCAGATAGTCCTGGGGCCGTTTCGTGATATTGTCCTTGCCGTAGCCACGGGTGATTTCCACGATCTGATCCTGGGTATCGGCAATGTACAGGGGTTTGGGGTCGATGATTTCGTAGCTGTGGCTGTCCAGCCGGGTCAGTGCCTTTTCCCTGCTCAAAAGGTCCTGTTTCACCTGTTCCAGGGGCTTTTGCCGCAGCTGGTGCACATAGGCCTTTACGTCCGTTGTGCCCAAGGCAAGCAGCAGCTTTTTCTGGGTATCGGGCTGCAGCCGGGGCCATTTGCGCTGGAGCTTCACCACGATCTGGTCCACCTGTTCCTGGATGCCGGTTTCTCCGGTAAGGGCCTTCAGCCCGGCGAACAGGTCCTTAAAGGTGGTGGTGACGCTGGTGGCCACGGGCTTCATGGAGGTGACACTGGCCATTTGGGCGAATTCCCCCACCGCATCGTAGATGTCGAATTTGGCTTTGTGGATAGCGTCACAGCGGCGGGTGGCCCGGCCCAGCATCTGTTCGAACAGGATGCGGGACTTTACCCGGCGCAGGAACACCAGGCTGGTGATGGAAGGCACATCCACCCCGGTGGTCAACAGGTCCACGGTGACCACTACGGAGGGGTAATCCTCATTCTTGAACCGCTTGATGGCGTCGTTGATCTTTTTCCGGTCTCCCCCGCAGGCAGCCCCGGTGATCTTCATGATGGCATCTGCGGAAACACCCAGTTTGCCATAGATTTCCTTCAGCAGCTGCACCACCATATCGGCGTGCCGGTCGGTGGCCGCAAAGATCAGGGTTTTGCCGCTGTCCCGGGGGCTGGAGGGATCGATGTGCCTGGAAAGCTCCGTGAGCACGGCCCGGTTGAAACTTTCGGTGATCACGTTTTTGTTGAAGTCTTCCACGTCGAAATCCACATCGTCGGCCAGGGTGGTGGTATCCACGTTGCCCGGGTCGTCGGGCTGCAGCACCTTTACCTGGCTCCCCTTCTTCAGATGGATGCCGTTTTTTGACAGTTCCGTTTCGATTTGGACGGGGGCATCGTGGTCGATCAGGTAGCCATCGATGACCGCTTCCCGGTAGGTATACTGGTAGACGGGTTTGCCGAAGATTTCCGTGGTCTGCAGGGCCGGGGTGGCCGTAAGACCGATTTTCACTCCGTCGAAGTAATCCAGCACCCGGCGGTACTGGCTCTGGTAGGTGGCCTCATCCCGGTACACCAGTTCGTTCTGGCTCATTTCCCTATCCAGCAGGTAGCCCCGGTGGGCTTCGTCCACAATGACCAGGTCAAAGGCGGATACGGAAGGGATGGCTTCTTCAGTACGGCCGAACAGGCGGCGGATCATGCTCTGGACCGTGGCAATCTGCACCCTGGTTTCCGGCGCCAGGGCCGTGTCGGTGAGCTGGTTCACGTTATAGATCTGGTTCAGGGTCTTCAGGTCTTCCAGTTTCACTTCCGTAAATTTGTCGAAGGCCTGTTCGCCCAGGGTGTTCCGGTCCACCAGGTACAGGATCCGATGGAAACGGCCGCTTTTCAGGAACCGGTAGATCAGGGCCAGGATGACCCGTGTCTTTCCGGTACCGGTGGCCATGGCCAGCAGGATCCGCTTTTTCCCCTGTTGTACGGCTTCCTCCGCCTTTTTCACGGCCGTAATCTGGTACGGGTACAGGTTGAGGCCATTGGGGTCTTTCAGGAGCCAGTCTCCCAGGGCTTCCAGGGCCTTGTTTTCTTTGGGGATGTTCCGTTCCAGCAGGGTACGGAGTCCGTCGGGGCTCATCCAGCCCAGCAGGGCTCTGGGCGGGTTGTCCGGGTGACGCACGTCCCGGAACCAGATGCCGCTTTCGATTTCACACTGGCGGATGTAGGGCCGGCCGTTGGAGGCAAACAGGAAAGGGACCTGGTATTCGCCCCACTTGCCCATCAGATAGGCCTGGTCCTGGGGACGGATGTGGGTGGCGTATTCCCGGCACTGGCCGTCCAGCACGCTGCTCACGTTTTTGAACCGTTTCTTCGCTTCGATGATGCCCACCAGCTGCTTGCCGATGAACAGGGCATAATCGGCCCGATGGGCCCTGTGGGCGCTGGTTTCGGTGGGGTCTGTGGCTGCGGTGGGCCATTCGGCGATGGCCCGGCAGGTATTGCGGGCAGGACGGGTGCCTTTGGCGTAGGTCAGGTTCAGGGAATCCACCTCCCACCCCACCTGGCGCAGCTGGGCGTCGATGAGGTACCGGGTCTCCGCTTCGCTGATATCCCGATGGTAGGCTACATCGGCGTTTTTGGCGATCCGTTGCTTTTTGGGTACTTTGGGGGCCTTCCGGGCTGATTGAAGGGCAACGTTGGCCAGGGAGTGCTCTTTGGGGGTGATGGAAGGCGTGGTCGGTGCAGGGGCAGGGACAACGGGGCCGGAAGGCACAATGGTGGGCGCCGGGGCTTTTTCAGGCAGCACAAAAGGCCTGTGGGTGTACCGATAATCCCCATAGGTTGCCATGAACCATTCACAGATGCCATAGGCCACCTGCAGACAAAGGCCGGCATCCCGCTCGGAGGCATAGTTGTCGTGTACGGCTTTGTTCCCCACTTTACGCAGGACTGTCAGGCTGTCGGCCACTGTACGTGGCAGGTAGTCTTCAGCCTCCAGGTACCGGATGCGCTGGACCTGGGAGTGGTCGGTGGGGTCGGGCTCCTTGTCGTACTGGAACATGAGCTCCACCACTTTTTCTCCCAGGAACCGGAGCTTGAACAGGCAGGCGTTGGGGTCGGTATAGAGATAGTGCTCCCCTTTTTCGCCCAGTTCGGCCAGCAGGGGGAATTGATCCTGTAAAAAAGAAAAGTTGCTCATGCCCGTATCTCTCCTCTGTCAAAAACTGGAATATAAATATTATAGCATATTTCTGAAAGCGGAGGGAATGCGGCGGTTTTTCCGGTATTTTTCCCGCTCTTTGGTGGAGTCTCCTAGTCCCGTGGAAAAGGGGGAAGGGGCCCACTTGGCGGGTAAGGGGTCTCACTGCCGATGTGAGACCTATCCACCGTCCATACGGACGGTCCCCCTTCCCTTTCAGGGAAGGAATCTGGAGAACGGACTTCCCTGATGGCACATACCTGGGACGGGCGCACCGGGCGACACGGCTTCGCCGGTCTTGGTGCGCCCCTACAGTGACGGTGTTTTATAACGACATACGACAACAGAGCAACCCATCCATCACGGTATTCGTAGGGGGCTGCCAGCGGCGGACCCGCCCCCGAAACGTATTCTGCGACCGTAACACCCGGAGTGTGCGACCGCAACCCCGTAGGGCGGGTCGGCGACCCGCCCGCCTGCAGAAACTTGCGGCAAGCGAGGTTCCAGTATGATAACAAACAGCCCCATGCCGCATGGTATGGGGCTTCCTGGGCGATGGTATTAGCGATAAGATGATACCTTACATCGGGGAATCCGTAGTTATACTTCCAGGCTGCAGCAAATGGTGTGGATCATGGATGACTGTAAAACAGGAAGCCGGGTACCAGTAACAATCAAAGCTTTCATCCATAACCAGGTAAAAACCGTTCTCGTTACAACCGATGGCTTCATAGCACTTTCCGTAGTTCAAGTCCTCTGCGTTATCATCATATCGATGAGTTATGCATTTGACGATTGCAACGAAGTCGTTCAGTACATGATTTGGGTCTTCCAGTATCTCAAATTGATCAAGCTGATTGAAATCCCAAATCTCTCCATTGTCATCTTTGGCAACCAGCCCATTTCTTACTCCCAGCCAGAATTCAATATAATAGGCAGAATAAACCTTACCGTGTGTGAAATGGCCTGTGACCAGGTTAGGATCTAAACCAACGTATCTGACTTTTGCGCTTCTGGACATTGAAATGAGTCCTTTTTTATAAAATGCTACGGCTTAATTCCAGAACGTGGATAATGTGATGCTGTTCGGATAGTCATTGAACCACAGAAATTCGCCGTGGCCGATGCCGTAGGCTCCGTATTGGCCAGCTTTTGGAGCCCGTTTAAAACCATAGGCTTCCTGGAATTCAAAAGGTGCATTGGCACAGTTGAAGCCAGTACGGTCGAAATGGCGATCACCATTACGATACATCTTTATGATCCAGACCCGGCCATGCCTCATGGTCAGTTCCAAACCCAATTTTTGGTATTGCCAAGTATCCAGTTGAATCCAGGGCTTTACGCTTTGGATAGAATCAGGGCTGCCATATTTAGCCTGGACTTCAGTTGCAGGCATATCCAGGCCGATCCCACCCACGGATTCATAGTACTGCGCATTCGGGGCATGCAGGAGCAGCGTACCTTTCCGTTCATCCTGATTGTCATCGTTCATGATGACATGAGAATGATAACTACCTTTATACAGATTTTCACCGATAATCGGCAGGTCTCGGTAGCCCTGAGCTTCGATAATCCGGATGATGCAGCTGAAATCGCTGCTGCCTCCGGCAGGATTGTAGGCCCCCACGATGGTACAGCCGTTTACAGTGTTGCCCTGGAAATCTAGGACTACTTTACCGGAGGCATCATACCATTGTCCCTGGAGTCTGGACAGGATTCCCGGGGTTGGGTCATAGGATGCAAAGGCAAAGGGAATGAAGCAGAAACAAAGAAGCAGGGTAAGTAGCATCAACGATTTTTTAAAAATTTTCATCATATTGACTTCCTTTCTGCTTTTATTGTATCAGATTCTGTGGGTAGAAGAATGGACAGAATCAGAAAAATTCCCAGGCCTGGAGCGGGCTGATCACCGATCAGCACCTACGAAACAAAGTAAACTGCGGAGGTACAGGCCAGGGACAGACAAGGTTTATTTGTCGCCCTGCAGGCGACCTGTTTGGAATCCACTTCTGCTACAATGACAAATAGATCAAAAAGGCTGAGAAGCCACAGGAGGAATGACTTATGGAAAAGAGCAGAACCATCCGCGTCACGGGTAAGGGGAATTTGAAGGTCCATCCGGATATGACGAGGATCACCATGGAACTGACCGACGTATGCCCGGAATATGGGAAAACTCTGCAGCAGGCAGCCCGGCAGACCGAGACTTTGAAGAAGCTGCTGGCGCCGTTCGGCTTTGCACCAGCCGACTTGAAGACACTGCGTTTTTCCGTGGATACGGAGACGGAACGCTATGAAGAGGACGATGTATATAAGACCCGTTTTGTGGGCTATCGTTTCACTCATGTCCTGAAGGTCGAATTCGACTCTGACAACAGGCGGCTGGGAAAGATTGTATATGTCCTGGCCAAAAGTCCCCTGAACCCTGAATTCCACCTGAGCTATACTGTGAAGGATCCGGAAACCGTTAAGAACCAGCTGCTGGGTAAAGCAGTCAAAGATGCCAGAGAAAAAGCAAACGTGCTTACTTCTGCAGCGGGAGTCACCCTGGGAGCCATGCTTTCCATCGATTATTCCTGGAGTGAGATGCGTTTCGAAGAACGGCCGTTGGAATGTCTGGAGCCTCACCTGATGTGTGCGGAAGAAAGCTGTGACCTGGACATTGAACCGGATGATATCCAGGCGTCCGATACGGTGACCATTGTGTGGGAGATTCAGTAAGAGGAGTAAAAAGCAGACCTGTGGCGGGCTGATCAGGGCGATCAGCACTACGCGGGGATGTCAAGAATTTTGTGTTTTTAGATTAACCAATCGTATTTAGCGATTAGTTTGCTCATACGTTCGTCAATCAATAATTGGTTCATAACAGCCTGCCAGTTAAAGACCTTTCCTTTGCCCTTCCATTTGGTGTTCTTGAGCTCAAGAACACGGAGGTAGAGAAGCTTATGGAGATGAAACCGTGGTATTCCACACAATTCTTTCCCCAGAGGCGGAACATGTCCGGGCATTGCCGGATATTGTCTTTTGGGAAGGATTTTGTGTCCCCCGCGACGGAGACGACGAAGAGGAGTCTCCTAGTCCCGTGGAAAAGAGGGAAGGGGCCCGCTTGGCGGGTAAGGGGTCTCACTGCCGATGTGAGACCTATCCACCGTCCATACGGACGGTCCCCCTTCCCTTTCAGGGAAGGACAAAAGAATATATCATTATAAAAAAGTCAGGGCAGCTGCCATTCAGTTGGCAAACTGCCCTGACTTTTTATGCTCTGATTTCCGTCCCGTCCTTGAAGGTCACTCGGATATCGTCTTTGCTGTACACCTTGAACTTTCCGTTGCATCGATAGATGGTCCTGCGGTACTTGTTTGAGGAAAAGAGAAGGGGGTGCATTTGCACCCCCTCGGTGGGGATTTTGCTCCCCCCTAAATTGGACAAGTTCTGTCACTTTTCCATTTGTTCCATTAGCCAGTACGGATTCTTCAAAATCTCTCTGCCAACCCCAATCAAGTCCGCAGCATTATTTTTTAGGAGAGTTTCTGCATCTTCTAAGGTCTTAACTCCCCCCGTCAGCATGACGGGAATGGAGACAGCTTTTTTTATAGCACTGGACATATCCTGAAAATAACCCGGCTCGTTATGCCCTTGCCGTGTGTAGCGACACATTCCTCCGGTGATGTTAAGCATATCCACTCCGGCATCGGCCAATGCCTTGCTGGCATATACACTGTCTTCAATCGTGTTGCCGCCTTCAGCGTAGTCACAGCCACCTAAACGAAGGGAAAGCATAAATTCTTTGCCGACGGCACTACGCACAGATTGAATGATCTCCCGATGAATCCGCAGCCTCCTTTCTATGTCACCGCCGTAGTCATCCTCTCGATGATTGGTGAGCGGCGAATAAAACTGGTTCAGCAAATAAGCATGAGCAGAGTGGATTTCAACACCATCATATCCCGCCGCCTTTGCTCTCTTAGCAGCGCAGGCGAATTGCTCCACAATTTCAGCAATCTGCGATACGGTCAATTCTTCCGGTGCAGTTCCGTCACCCATCATCGGCGAGACGGGGAGGATCACGCTGCTCGGAGCTACTGCCCTTTCTCCTGTAACATCAGAGGGTGCGGCACTGCCGGCATGATTCAGTTGCGCTATTGCTTTTGCACCGCCTTGATGGATGGTATCCACCAGCCGCTTCAATCCCTCAATATCCTCATCGGAGGAGATGGAGAGTTGGTTCTTTCGCGCCTTGCCGCAAATATCAATGTAGCTGTGTTCCGTGATTATCATGGCGAGATTGCTGCCTGTTGCCCGCATTCCGTAGTACTCCAGCATTTTGCTCGTTACTTTTCCGTCCTCTGTACTTTGATAGGTTGCGATGGGCGGCATAACGATACGGTTTTTTAATGTCAAATTCCCTATGGTCATAGGTTTCATTGCCAGCTCGTATTTTTCTTCCACTCTGTCTTTCTCCCCTAAATCAGTTCAAAAATGGCGCATACCACGAGCGTTCCCGTTCTGCCCCCACCGTAGTCGGTTCCGTATGTCCGGACAGCAAGACGGTTTCCTGCGGCAGTTTCAGTATACGCTGTGTGATACTCTGCATCAATGTTTGCTCATCCCCACCGGGAAAATGTGTCAGCCCGAAACTGTTCTTGAAAATGGAATCACCCACGAAGGCCACATTGTCCCTGGCGCTATAATAGAATACGCTGTCCGTAGTATGACCGGGAACGTAGTGCATGGTCAAAGAAAATACAGGATTCCTTTCGAGGGCGATCCTGCTCCCGTCCGGCAAATAGCTCACATCATCCAGTTTGATATATAGCCCGCAACCTTCCGAGAGATTCCAACGAGGATTCTCTGTATATTCCCGCCCTCTCTCGTGCATACAGATAGGGATGGACAGTGCATCCTGGATTTGCGCTGCGGCACCCATGTGGTCGAAATGTCCATGGGTGAGCAGAATTTTTTCGATGACGAATCCTCTTTGTCGAATAACGGCTAAAAGAGTATCTGCTTCTGCGCCGGGGTCGAGCAAAAAGCCGTGTCCTGTGGCATCATCAACATAAAAGTAGGCATTGGTGTTAAAAACGCCTGTCACGGGCAACGATAAAATCATGATGCTCCCCCGCCTTACTGCGCAAAATGACAGCCATCCGCCCCGCAGACCATGCCATCTAATGATGTTGCTGCTGACGTTTCCTCAGCCAGTATCTTTTCGATGGCTTTTTTCAGCATGGCCGTCGGTTGTGCACCTGATGCCGTGTACTTGCCGTTGATAAGGAAATAGGGTACGCCGTGAATGCCGTGCTCCATTGCTTCCTGCTCATCGGCGCGTACCTCATCGGCGTATCGGTCGCCGGACAACACTGCAGTCACTTCGTCCTTGTCCAAGCCACATTCGCCTGCGATTTGTGTCAGCACATCATGGTCGCTGAGTTTCAGATTCTTGGTGAAGTAAGCATCAAATAACTTCGTGATAATTCCTGTTTTCCCTTTTTCCTGGGCATATTTCGTGAGACGCAGGGAGTCAAAGGTGTTGGTGTAACGTGTAGAGACGTAGCGAAAGTCGATTCCCTCACTCCTGCCCATGCGGGAGATGGCTTCAATACGCTCTGCTGCCTCCTCTTTGCTCAGATGATACTTCGCGGCAAAACGATCTACCGTAGAGGAAACGACATCCCGGCTGGCATAAGGGTCAAGTTCAAAGCTCTTGAATTCGATTTCCACTTTATCTCCGCCGTCAATTTCCGCCAAGGCCTTTTCCAGCCGCTTCTCACCGATATAGCAGAAGGGACAGGCGTAGTCCGACCATAATTCGATTTTCATTTTCCGTGCCTCCTTAGCAATATATAGAACTTGTTCGATATTGCAATTATACACAGGGCAGTATATAATGTCAATAAAAATAGAACGTGTTCTAAAAATAATTTTGAAGAAGGTAAGCGACATGAAAAAATGTGGTCGTCCTCCTAAAAAGGACAATCCCGAAGAAAATAAGGAAAAAATCATAGCTGCGGCCATAGCCCTCATCGAGGAACAAGGCGCGGACTGTATCACGGTGCGGCGTGTCTGCGAGAAAGCGGATATTGCCACGGGAACATTTTATTATCACTTCCGTAATAAGGATGACCTGATGATGCACTTTGTGCGAGGGCTCTCCTTCGAGACAGTCGAGCTTACGGCTCCACCCTCCGATATTGCCGGACGCATAGCAGAATTATATATGCTCCTTATCCGGAAGTACATGAACCTTGGCATAGCTTTTATGCGTAGTTTTTACACGCCGGACAATCAGGCACTCCACACCTATATGGGAGAAAAAGACGGGAAGTTTGCCGCTGGAACGGTCATGGCCAGATGCGAGCAGGAGTTTGTCAAGGCACAGGCAGAAGGCTTCATACAAAAAAATGCAGATATCCACCAAATGAGTGCGGATATCTGCACGATTGTAAAGGGCTGTATCTTCGAGTGGTGTCTCAGCGAGGGCAAGATGAAGCTGGAAATGGCTGTTCAACGGATGTTAAAAACTTATCTTGCCTAAAAAACAGCTCATTCCAAACTATACTCCTTCGGCCCTTCAGCATACCGAAGGAAGGCATGCGGAGCGGCGGTGAACAGTTCCTGGAAGCGCAGCTCCATCTCATCCATCGTCTTCCGCAGGAACGCTTCATTCCTGCCGCACAGATAGAGGATGCCCAGCGTGATGGACCCCGCCTCGGCCACCGCAACGATATAGCTCAAGGATTGGATCGTCATGCGCTCATCCTCCACTTCCCTGGCACCCGGAAATCATACGACGCGATAGCCTTCCGCAGCCAAGACGCTCAATGCCCGCGCAAAGTTTTCTTCTTTGACCAAAATGTAGTCTGTATTGTACGTGGATATCGCAAAGATGCCGATCTCATGTTTGGCAAGGATCCCGGACAATTTCGACAGGATGCCGATGAGCGAAAAGTCAAGGACGCCTTGAATGCGGAAGCCTCTCCACCCGTCATCCCGTTCTACCGTCTTTGCAGGTGTGTTCTCTGTCCTGCACACCAGCGACACTTCTTCATCCGTTTTCCCGACAAAGTAAAAATCAGCGGCCATATCGATCTCGGATGCATCTGCCACCTTACAGACCGTCAGCTTGTATTCGATTTTCTTCAGTTCCATTTCCCTGCCCCCGCTAGTTCACAATCAATAGTAGTACCCGCCATTACGAATATAATACGACCAGCCAATCTGATTCATAGTGTACTCAAACACACCGTTATGCACGATGACAACCGTCGTGTGTGTCCTGTCCATTGTGTTCGTCTCATATACCTCCTAGAATCAGCGGTTCATAAACTGGAATATAAATATTATAGCATATTTCTGATTGTGTTCCCCTTTAGGAAGGACAACTATGGTACAATGGTAGCAAATTTGATCAGTAACGGAGGTCTTTCTCTATGATTCGTGAAATCATGCGTGACGAGTATTTCCTGCAACAGAAATCCCTGCCTGCTTCCCCTCTGGATAAACCAGTAGCCATCGACCTTCTGGAAACCCTGAAAGCTCACCGGGAAGAATGTGTGGGCATGGCAGCCAATATGATCGGGGTGGCCAAATGCATCATTGTGGTGAACCTGGGGCTGATGGACATGGTGATGTTCAACCCGAAGATCACCAAACAGAAAGGCCCCTACGAAACGTCGGAAGGGTGTCTGTCCCTTTCCGGCGAGCGGAAAACCACGCGGTACCGGGAAATCGAAGTGGAATTCCAGGACATGGATTTCAAGCCGCAGACGCTGAAATTCACCGGGTTCCCGGCCCAGATCATCCAGCACGAGGTGGACCATCTGGCGGGGATTTTGATTTGAAAAATGGGGATGTGAAAAAATGATTTTCACATCCCCATCACTAGTCTTTAGTCACTGGTCAGTAGTCAGGCTGAGTCAAAATATTTACTTTATCATTCTGTCTATCAAATCGGTCTAAAAATTGCACAATCTTTTGTTGTTCATCTAATGGTGGTAAAGTAATGTTTAAATTTAAAACAACTTACGGAGAGTCTTATACATGTTTTGTAGATAGTAGTACAAGAAACGATTGTTTATGAAAGCATTGGGACGAAAAGCCATAATTTGCCTTGCAATATGTGCCTCTTGAAAATCTGCTATACAGACCTTTCCATATCCTGATCCTTTACATACTAATAATATGTCATTTTCTTTTGTGTGAATGCTAATATAAAAGTGAGCCATTTAAGATCTAAATGCTCATGAAAAAGTGAGCCACTCTGAAACAAGTTCCCCTATACTAGAGTCAGTAATTTGATTCTAAGGGGATTGATGTTAGGATGGTCATCACTATGAAAGATTATGGTCAAATTCGCCAGATGTACATTCGCGATGGAAAATCTATCCGCCAGATTGCCAGAGAAATGCATATCTCCCGTAATACTGTGGCCAAGTATTGCAAAGGAAATGCACTCCCGGGCATCCGCTGCGAATATCATCGGACATCTGCAGTGATTACAGAGGAGGTGACTCGATTCATCCAGAGCTGTCTGGATGAAGATGCGAAAGAACCCAATAAGAAGCAGCACCACACAGCCAAGCGGATTTATGACCGCCTGGTAGAAGAAACTGGATTTACAGGAGGTGCAAGCACAGTCCGGCGCTGCGTTCATCTGTTACGTGGCAATCTTCAGGAAGCCTTCGTCCCTTTGGCTCACCTTCCAGGTGATGCGATGCAGATTGATTGGGGTGAAGCTGTGGTTTACCTCAAAGGAGTGCGTACTAAAGTCAATTTCTTTTGTGCCCGCCTTTGCTACAGCTGTGCTCCTTTCGTGGTCTGTTTCCGCAGGAAGAATACGGAAGCTTTACTTGAAGCATTGAGAAAAGCTCTGGAATTCTTTGGGGGCGTCCCTGCTAAGGTCATTTTTGACAATGACCGGGTAGCCGTTAAGGAAAAAGGTGGCAAAGAAGCCATTGCCCAGGAAAAGTATGAAGCATTTGCAGCCCATTATTGCTTCCATACCGTTTTCTGCAATGTCCGGAGTGGAAATGAAAAAGGACTGGTGGAGAATCTCGTAGGCTGGGTCCGCCGGAATGTCTTTGTCCCTGTACCCAGAGTAGATGCGCTGGACGAATTGAACAGACTCCTGCTGGATAAATGCAAGGTGTATGCGAATACGCATAAAATCCCTGGACGGGAGAACCCTGTAAAGGATCTGCTCCTGGAAGACCAGAAACGTCTCTGCCCACTGCCGGGCAGCCCTTTTGATGCAAGCAGAGCAGCAGTCTGCCGAGTAACACCCTTTTCTGTTGTCCGATTCGTCGCTAACGATTATTCTGTGCCCGTGAAATATGTGGGACAGGAGGTCACGGTGCGAGCCTATGCTGAACAGATTCGGATCTTTGCCAAGGGGGAACTGATTGCTGAACACGCCAGAAACTATGGGCAAAACCAGCAGATTCTGAAACTTGCGCATTATCTGCCGTTGCTGGAATACAAGCCGCGCAGCATCCTGGAAGCAAAACCGGTACGGCAGAACCTCAGTGCTGCCCTGCTACAGTTCCTGGAGACCAATGCATTCAGCAGCGAACAGCTGGTTGAGATTCTGCGGCTATGTGCTGCCGACGGAGAGAACGCTTTTTGGGAGCACAAAGAGCAATTTATGGTTTCCGACAGGAAAGCGCATATCCTTACCGACCCGGTAAAAGTGCAGCAGACAGATCTTTCAATGTATGACCAGCTTTTACAGGAAGGAGGCACTATGTGCAGGACGCAGGTGTAAAGGAAGCACTCCGTTTCTATGCGAAACAGCTTAAACTTCCCACTTTCAAAGACGTCGGTGAACCAGCGGAAAAATTCCGCCCCGGACAAAGCCTGGAAGAATTCGTGCTCGGGTTGATGAAGCGGGAATATGCATCCCGTCAGGAAAAACAGCAGCAACGCAGGCTGAAGAGAGCGCACTTTCCCATGCTCAAGACCCTGGAAGAGTTTGATCTCACAAGGCTGGAACATGTTCGGCCTGAATATGTGAAGCAGCTGGCAAGCTGCGATTTCATAAAGAGGCATGAGAACCTGGTGATGATCGGTAATCCGGGGACGGGGAAAACACATCTGATGACAGCCCTTGGAGTGAAAGCCTGTCTGCTGGGCTGGAAGGTCATTTTCTGCAATGCCACAACGCTGGCAACTGAGCTATGTGAAGCCCATGATGATTACCAGTTGCGCAAGATGGAAAAAACTTTGAGCGGAGCAGACCTGCTGCTCATAGATGAATTAAGTTATGCAAGATTCAACCAGGAAGAATCTGAAATGTTGTTCAAAGTGATTGCCGAAAGGAGTGAAAGAGCCAGTACAGTGATTACGACAAACCTGGAGTTTTCCAAATGGACGGAGATGTTTGCCAGCGAGACGCTGGTTGCCGCATTGGTCGACCGGCTCACCTACCACTCCAGTGTTTTAAATATGAATGGACAGTCTTACCGTTTGCACAGCAGCAAACAGAAGATGACGAATGCTTAAGTGGCTCAAAAATTCGTGAGCAGGTGGCTCACTTTTTCATGAGCATGAGTGGCTCAAAAATTCGTGAGCAAGTGGCTCACTTTTTGGTTGACATTCACACTTTTGCAATTACTGTAGGAGTAGAAGTTCAGCTGTTTGTTGCTGGTGGGGAAGGTCAAGTCTTCCCGGGTGGCCCGCTCCCCTCCCTTCTTCGTCCCGAAGGGAGGGGGCGTCAGCACCAGGTCGTAGTCTTTGAAGCTTTCGCCCAGGCTGGACAGGGTGTCCCCAAGGGTGATGGTACCGTTCATATCGTGGAGCATGGCGTTCATCAGAGCCAGCCGGTGGGTGTCATGGACCAGCTCGCAGCCGGTGAAGGCATCCCCTGCTTCGAAATCGGCCGTATCCTGATCCAGGCTGAAGAAATCGTCCGTCTGCTGCCGCACATTCGTGGGCCGCAATCATGAACCCAAAGGTGCCACAGGCCGGGTCAATGAATTTAAAATTGCGGGGCTGGATGCGTTACGGTCACATAAAAAAGGTAGGAAAAAGACTTTGAGCCAATCAAAAACCCAAAAAATAGAGAAACAGGTTCATCAACCGATGGTCGACGTCAGTGTGGAACATGTCCAGGAATTGGAGGATGAAAATCTTAAACTTCGTATAGAGAATGCATTTTTAAAAGAAACGAGGAGACTGCGTTTAGAGGACGAAGCAAAAATGAGAGAGTTGCGAAAATCATCTCCAGTCTCCGAGGAGCATTCAAATTGAAAGATATTCTCTCCTATACGCAAATGCCCAAAGCAACCTATATGTACTGGCAGAAACGGTTTGACCGCGAGAATCCAGACCAGGAAGTAGGGAACAAAATACAGGAAATCCGCAGTCAGCATAAAGATTATGGATACCGGCGCATGACCGGTGAGCTAAAAAAACAGGGGATATGCGTAAACAAGAAGAAAGTTCAACGTATCATGCAGAAACTGAGCCTTCAGGTAACATCTTTTACCCGGAGGAGCCGTAAATACAGCTCCTATAAGGGTAAGGTAGGAACCGTTGCTCCGAATAGGATACATCGTCGTTTTGAGATGAATATCCCCCACCAGAAGATTACGACCGACACTTCAGAATTCAAATACTACGAAGCAGATTCACAGGGACACATGACCCTGCACAAGCTTTATCTGGATCCTTTCCTGGACATATTCAATAATGAAATCATCAGCTATGGAATAGCCAAATATCCTTCGGCTAACAGTATACTGGAAGCTCAAGCCGAAGCAATCGAAATTACTGCTGATTGTCCGTATCGAAGAACATTTCACTCCGATCAGGGCTGGGCATACCAAATGAAATCCTATACCAAAAGACTAAAAAACGAACGAATTTTTCAGAGCATGTCTCGAAAAGGCAACTGTCATGATAACGCTGTAATGGAAAACTTCTTCGGCTTACTGCAGTAGGAAATATATTACGGAGTAACCTACTACAGCTACAAAGAATTAAAAGGCGCTATCGAACGATATATCAAATACTATAACGAGCAAAGAATCAAGGAAAAACTGGGCTGGAAAAGTTCTGTTAAATACCGGCTTTCCTTGCAGGCAGCATAAAAAAGTAACGAGACGGTAAAAACCATCTCGTTATTAAGGTCTAACTTTTTAGGGTCACATCACCTATGCGATGGGGCAGTCTCTTCTTTATTGCTTCTTTACCATAAGAAACGAAGTCCTGCATTGAATTGCCATTTTGTTGTTACATCCCCACCAAAAGACTTTTCAACGTCTCCATAAAAAACAGTATTGTCCGTCAGGGAAACTTTACCACCAATTCCAAAGGTATACCACGTATCTCCGCCATCACAATGCTGATAATAGGAGGCATCGGTTCCCCAAAGGGCCATGTCCCAATCTCCGGAAAATTCATGGAGAGCATTGAATTTTAAGTAAATCTGGTTGGGTTCCTGTCCTTTTGCTGTAGTAGCAAAAGATTTGCCCAGGCGGAACCCCAGTCTGCCAATCAGACTGTCTTCTCCATCATCATGTACTTTAACACCATTCGATAACGTATAGTCGCTTCCACCAGATTTGCCATATACCAGCTGAGATTGCGGCTCGATGAACCATTTACCGCCCATGTCGAACTTACGGCCATATTCGGCACTAACCATCCAGGCATGATCCGAATAGTCTGCATCTGCCGCTTTCATGCCATCATGGTAAACATTGTATTTGTTGTTATAATGGCTGTAGGACAAGACATAATCCATATAATGGCCTTTGCTGCCAGCCCAGCCGGCATACAAGGAGCCACCGTAGCTACGCATGTCACCATCGCCATGATGGAAGTCTACATCCCCCATCGTACTGTGGAAAGCTCCGCCGATATGCCATTTGCCATTCTGATTATCGGCCACAGTCCGGTCATACCCTAATTGATAGAAGTTCCAACGATAGTTGTAATGACCATATTTATCCGATTCCGTTTCCCCAGATTTCATGCGGAACCAGACACCATCTTCCGTGTCACTATAGTCCCGCAGTTCACCCAGGCGCTGGTTCAATGTGTCGATGTTCCGGTGCGATAACAAATCACCATGTACGGCAGAGGCAGCGGCTACAGGAATCTTGATATTATCCGTCGGATTTTCAGAATAATCGACAAAATACCAGTCATTGCCGTTAGTCCCAAACCGTTCAGACACAATATTCTTATCAATGATCGGCGTATAATCAAACAGGGCCCCATCTGAAATATCCGAAGTTTTAGTAATCGCTTTAAAAGTAATGCCCGTAGCGGCATCGGCAAAGCGGACTGGATTATCAGGGCTGACGCCTTTTAATGCAGAAATATCCGCTGGCTGGACATAGACCAGGCCCGAGCCATCTTTAATGGTGAAGAAATCGGTACCCACGTTGCGATAAGCATTATTTACTTTAGCCCCACTGGCATCCATGACGAAAGTCCCTTCATTGGATTTAAAGTTATACAGGACCAGATTATTGACTGTATCCTTATCCTCAGTATGGACATTATAGGCATGCGTATCAATGATGCCACCTTTATCGAGGGTAATGGCACTCAGATAATTGCTCCGTGTATCCAGCCCCTGTTCATCTTTTCCGCGCAGCATAATGTCGGGAACCCACTTGGCACCATCGGCCAACGTAACCTGCAGCCAGCTGTCACCGCGGACATCACCATACGTTTGTGTCGCTTCATCATAGTTAATCAGGCCGACACCGGCACCATACCAATAGGAATCTTTACCAGAAAAGCCGACGCGGATAGTTCCTTTTTTTGCATCAAGGTTACCGTAAATTTGGACGGTATTCTCCGGATTCAGGATGGTTCCATCTTCGTTGGCATTAATATTGACCGTCGAACCGTCACCGTGCTTAGCTGATACGGCATCGTTCTTGCTGATGGTATTAACGTTTCCCTTAGTATCGATTTCATACTCATTGTCATAGCCTTCATGGGTTCCCGTGGCGATATAATCGTTGATATAGGTATTCCCCGTGACATTAATGACGGCCCCCTGGTCAGCATATAAGCCGTTATGTGCAATGCTGGCTCCCGTCGTGCTATTGGGATCCAGTTTGGTATCAATACATAAATTGCCGATTTTAGTGGTCCCTTTGTTGATGAAATAGGCATTGGTATTGACGATACCGTTGTCTTTAATGGCATTTGTTAAATCCGACTTTATCGTCAGATTATCAAGACTCATAGCACCTGAGCTATAAATGCCATAAACGCCAACACCACCGCCATACTTATGGGCTAGCAATCCATCGACCTGAAGATTCACATCGCGAATCGTAGCACCATTGTATTTCGGTTCCAACAAAACAGTCTGATAATCACTCTTTACGTAATCAGCCATGGTCTTAGACGAATCGGCTCCAAGTGTGGCACGAACAGTATATGAATTCAGGTCTTTCTTAGAATTCATGATGATAAGGCCCCGTTTTTCTTTTGAAAGCTTGTCGCCTGTATTATACGTAAAATTTCCATCCTTGAGCAATCCACTCGTATCTACTGTAAGGCTGGGATTTTTGTCATTCTGGGTTACCGTATTATCTTCGTTGATATACAAAATCTGTTCATAAGGGGGATATCCGTTAGCATACACATCTCCGCTACCTAATCCTCCCAGTGTACAACCAGCAACCAAACTGAACAAGATAAGTCGTCGCAAATTCCGTCCGTTCTTCATATGCATACCTCCATGTTTTTATATTTTTTTATGTACGACGAATTGTCAAGCTAAGTGAGACACTTTTGAGAAATAGACCTCATATGGTGTTTTGTAGCCAAGGCACTTCCTCGGGCGCAGGTTCAGCTCATGGTACTTCCGTTGGATGTAATCCTCTGGCGTATCCGTGATGCCTTTGCCCTTCGGGAAGAACTCCCGTAAAAGGCCATTGGTGTTTTCATTGGTCCTGCGCTACCATAAATGGTGCGGAGCAGGAAAGTAGAACGTCACACGCTTCAGCTCCTTTCTGAGCTGAGCATGTTTCGAGAATTCCTTTCCTCGGTCGGTCCGGCGTAACCGACAGATGCGGCTGCCCAGAGAGCGCTTCACACATCACCTTGTTGACTGCAGCGGCGGTCTCATGGCTTTTCCACCAAGCAAGTACCGGCTCTTCCGGTCCACCAGTGTGACGAGGCATGCCTTTCCTTGCTTGCCCACCACAGTATCCGCTTCCCAGTGGCCACGGACGGAACGGTTCGCTGCACTGGCAGGACGCTCTTCGATAGGGTGCGATATGACGAACTTGCCACGATGTTCTTCGCTGCCTTTCTTGTGACGCCGTTTCCCGTGATGCCGTAGTTTCCGAAGTACGAACTTCGCTGAAGCTCCTGGCGGGTTCAGCAGTCCTGCGTGGATAGCGCGGTAGATCGTCGGAACGCTGAGGAGACGGCAGCCATGCTCCAACTGGATCCGTCCGACAATCTCCTCTGGCGACCAGTGGTACTCCACGATACAGGTTTAGGTTTGGATGTAAGCGTGCAGTGGCGCATAGGCTCTCCTTTTGTTATAGGTAGTTCTTTTCAAACACCATTATAGCAAAGAAGTCTATGTGTCATTTTAATTTGGTTGTCTAGGAGCTATTGCACTTAGATTGTAAACCCATCACTATATGTTAGTACCAGCAGTTTACAACTTTATGTTAATATTATATATCTTATTCTAATTATTTCAATGTAGCATGTCAAGGCCGGGTTCAATTTGGTTAGTGTCAAGAAGTTTTCGGTCTTTCCTTTAGACCTAGGTAATAAGCGGGGTCTTATTTCCCCAATTTTACAAAACATGTGCCATTTGCAGTCCTTTTACCAGCTTTCCTAACGGACTGCTTGCTGAGGCTGTACGTTCCTATACTTCCTTGATGCACGCCCTTGTGAGGATGCACAGGGACACGTTTCATCACTTTCCTCATAATGTTCTTAAATCACTGGCTGATGGGCTTGTGGCCATACACGGCATCCCATTCTTCGTTTTTCATGGCTGTGATGAGCTGTAACCATGGCTTCCGCCCCTTCCTGGCTCCAGCACCGTCCCTGATGTTTCATGCGATAGCTGTATATACGATGGCCCGCCTCACATGCTCCGGGCTGTATCAGATGGATTTTCTCCGGCATCTGCCGCTGATTCAGTGGCTCTATATACGTCCAGTTTCGCGTTAAATACTTTCGTAACCGTTCCACGTCTTGTAATTCATCGGTTCCTTCTGCCTCCGATTCAGCTGTATCCAGCCAGAGCGCCAGACTCGTTTTATCATGGTTCCAGATACTCTGCCGGATTCCTTCCTGTACCTCCGGTGCAGCAAAATGCAGCCGTTCTTTCACCTTGCGGTGTACATGATATACATCCCGCTGGTGCTCATGCCACTTGCACCCTGCTGCCAGTTCCTGAAAGGCCTCATAGCCATATCCCATTCCGCCATCCCCGTTGCTGATCACTATCGTATGGCTTAATCCATACTGCCGACGCATGTACCACCCTGCTCGTTCCCATGTCTTTTCATATTCCGTAGAAGCCATGTGATACGCATGAATCAGCCGGGTCCGTTTCCCTTCTTTTTCCCGTCTTTCATACACCTGTCTCCGGTGTATTTCCAACTGCTTCTTATGCTGTCCCCGCAAGACCAGCCCGTCTCCTTCGATGTACACAACCGGGGCTTCCGTTTCTTCTACGGAAGTTTCCTACCGCTGAATGTCCTGCCATTCCTGACACAACGTCCCCGATTGCATCACAATATGCTTCACCGTTTGATGACTCAGGTTCGTCAGAGTAAATCGGTTTACGATATCGGCTGTTTTCCGATAGACACAGCTGGTAGCCGTTTCTGCCACTTTCTTCATCAGCAAAGCGGAAAACCGTTGGTAGGGTTTCAATCGTAGCTGCTTATCCAGTGGATAGATGCCTTTCTTTCCCGGCTTTTTCATCCGCCAGCGGACAAACGATATGGTACCGCACAAGCATTGCACTGTCCGTCCATCCTGGCGCTCTACGATATATCCCTGCTTTTTATATTCCGTTGCTAATTCCCGGTCGAGCTGTTCTAATGCTATCCCTAGGGCCGTTCGGAATAATTCGAAAAACAGGGTCAATAATTTCATATCCCGTTCAATAACTGTATCGGAATCCTTTATTGTTTTGATGATTTCTGTTACAATAATTTCCATAGAAGACCTCGGTTTGATGAGATTGGTGTGGTGACCTCTCAGTATTATCAGGGTCTTCTTTCTTTTTGACAAGTCTTACCGAGAACTATTTTACACTAAGTACTAAACAATAGAAAACTAGTCAGGTGACACGACAAATTATCTTTCTATGCCATTAAGGATGCCATTGCTATCGTTAATGGCATATCCACAGTGTTGCTAAGAACTTATACGATACCTTCTGATTCTACCAGCATTTCAGAGCATAAAAAATGCCGGCATTCTGCCGACGTTTGCCAAGCCCCCGCTATATATGGACTTTTCCACTATGCACACCGTTCTCAATATTGTATCAATTTCAAGCATCTTTGCTCTCAAAGGTGTCTGTATTTGATACAATCGAACGATAGCAGGGCTTTTGAACACCCCCGTGTTCAAAAGCAAATCGGTAATCGCAAAAGACATAATTATCCTTTCATGCGTAAAAATATAAAAAGAAGGACTCCCTTGGTGTATAGCAAAGTGTAAATTGCACACGCTAAAGGAATCCTTCTTGTCTTTTAACCTAATATAGCAAATTGTCAATAATTATCTAAAAAATCTTCCCATGTGAGCCTGGAATAAAAATGTCAAAAATCTGTTACTAGCGCATCTGCCTGCTGACAAAGTCCCGAATTTCCCTAAAGGAAGCCACGCTGTCATCCAGCTCCGGCATCATCAGAGAGAATTCATGAGACATACCGGGATAAACGGTCAAGGTTACATCCACATCATTGGATGCCGCCTTACGCATAAGCTCAATACTGTCATCCAGCAGGAGTTCATAGCCACCAGCCTGTATCAACATTGGGGGAAGCCCCGTAAGATTGGCATATAATGGGGAAAGTTGATGTTCTCCGGCTCAACACCTTGATTCAGGATATACTCATATGCTTTAAAGGCATCCTCTAAAGCAGCGGGGAAGGGATACTCTGGTGCAAGACGATAATGAACCATGTAAAGCGACTGTGCTTCCGTAAGCACTGCCTGATTTACCCCCATCTGACGGTGTCTGTCATGGAGTCCCTGTACATAGCCGCCGCCATGTAATTTCAGCAGAACCCGGCCCTTCTTGCCAGATGGATTTTGCACCTGCTCCATCTTCAGGCCATCTACTGTAAAAGTACGGTAGATCCAACCATCCGGCACCTCGAATTTCACAGGAGCAGGTTTTGCGTCTCCCGGTTGAGGATGGAAAAACTTGCCCATTTCCTTTGCAACATAAGCCTGTTTGGCTTGGCTTTCCATCTGCAGGCCAGTTTCAGGAAGCATCCAAGCTGCTGCAGACATGGCAGTCTGAGCCCCTGCCAGCATGACCCCAATGACGCCTACGGTGATGCCATAGATAATTTTATTTTTCATACCGCTCCCTCATAATCACTTATTATGGATTCCCTTATCACTAAGCACGATATTGCCAGGCATATTCTCAACCATGTGAGTCATGCTGAACATAGGCATGACCTCCATCATATATGTTTGGCATGCTTCGGAAGCCTGATATTTTTCGAAAGCTTCTCTGTCACGATAGATTTCCATGGTATGGATGACGTTTGGTGCGTCGTGTTCTGCAGTAACGAACATCCCCAGAACACCGTCATCTTCGTTTACAGCCCTGCGAGCCTCCTGGGTTGTCAGCTTCTGATACTTGGCCAGCTTTTCCGGGATGACTTCATAGCGGTGCATGTAAACCACCTTGCCCACGCCCTTGTCTTTTTGCTCCAAGGCGATGCCATTCGCTTCCAATATCCGCAAATTTTTCAAAACAGGCAGTCTGGCTGCCCGATATGCCTGAAAAGCTTCACTGGTGCTGTGTATGCGATAAGCTTCATAGCTTTCATAGATTTCCAGAAGCCTCATCACATCTGGATTCTGGGCATCGACACCACCATACAGCGCATACGTGCCTGCTTCGCGGGCCGACTGCGGTCCAACCGTTTCCTGGGCAATGCGTCCCATAGCTGTCATACCTCCCGGCGTAGATTCCACCACTGCCCAATGCACCATGGGCATATTCCCCTCCGGGGTACGGATAGAATGGGCTGAGCAAAAGGAATTTGCCATAAATATACCTCCAAGAAATGTGAAATGCTTATATTTTAGCTTGCATCATACATTAAAGTACCTGCTCCCTAAAATAGAAGCAGGTACTTTTATTGCATACGGACGAAAAGGGAATCTTTGATGGAACTGGGCACATCGCGCTCGTCAATCAGACGGAAGATGAACTCGGAAGAAATACCGCCTGCTTTCAAAATCCAGCAATGTCTTCCGCCAAGAGCTCCGGAAGCACATCGCCGAAGCATCAAAAACGAACAGTAATCTGCCATAAAGCCACTTGTTACGAGCCGATAATACAATCCGTCGCCTGTTGCTCATCTGCCCGGCAGTGTACAAACTTTGTGAGCAGCAGGGCAGCGGCCGCCAGCAGCAGGCCACCGCAGACGACGTAGGGCAGTCCGAGGCTGTGTATGAAAAAGCCGCTGATCATGGTTCCCGCCATGCAGCCGAGATTGGCCGCTGTCAGGAACAGGCCGTTGCTGAAATCCGGCGCATCCGATGCCACGCAGGCCAGCAGGTACTGATTGATGTTCGCATTGATGCCACCGAGGATGCCCCAGGCCCCAATCAGTGCCGCAAGAAGAGGCAGCAACTTCCCACCGCCCGCAAAGAGCAGGCAGTAGAGCGCGATGGTACACAGCGGGAAAAGGCGTACGGTCGTGCTGGGACACCTGGCGAGGAGATTGCCCCCCAGATAGCTTCCGAAGATGTTCAAGAGACCATAGACGAAGAGCAGCGCTGCGATAAGCTCTCCCGGCAGTGCCGCGATCTTCTGCAAATAATCAGCGAGGTAGTTGTAGACGCCGAAGATGGAGCCATTGAGGCAAATAACCGCCACGATGGCCAGCCAGACCGGCGGACGCTTCAGAACGGAAAGCTGCGCGCCGTAGCGCATTGGCTGCGTCACCGGCAAGTCCGGCACAAAGGCCATTGTCAGCAGAAACATGAGGCCCGTCACGCTTGCAAAGAAGGCCATTGCCACTGAGAAGTCAAACGTCGCTGCCAGGACATTGCTGATTGGCACGCCGACAACCATGCCGGCCGCGACGCCCATGTTGATGCGCGCCACAGCCCGCGGCGCATCCTCTGGAGCCACCGAAGCGGCGGCCACGCTGAAGGCGAGTGCACAGTAGACCGGGTGGAAAAAGGCCGGCACGACGCGCAGGACTAAAAGGAGCTGGAAGTCGCTCGCAACGACGGCCAATGCATTGCAGAGAGTGAACACACCCAGAACAAGCAGCATCACGTGCTTGCGATTGAAGCGCGAGAACAGCAGCGGCATCGTTGGCCCTGCGATGGCCACGCCAAGTGCGAACAGACTGACGAGCATCCCCGCCTGTACGATATCCACCTGGTACATCTCCGCCGCCATCGGCAAGATGCCGATGATGCCCATCTCCGTATTGAGGATGCTGAACACACCAAATGCCAGGATCAAGAGCAATAGCTGCTGTCGTTTCATATCATCTTATCCTTTCCGCCACCAGACCGCTCTCCCCATCTCATGGTTGCAAGGTCAGGAATACATCATCTGCCCCCAGAGCAGCGTCCAGATCATTGGCTGCTTCGACGCGACCCAGGCGCGTGTAGCGGTAGGTCGTCTGAAAATCCTGATAGAACACCACGACATACTGGCCGTCAAACAGCATGACATCTCCCTTATGGATCTCGCGGACATCTTCGTCCGCCGCTGTCAGGTGCTGCGGCAGTTTGTAGTATTTCTCGTTGCCATGGAGTTCTGTAAACGTCTTGGCCAGCGGCAACTGCTGCCGCAGCTCGGCAGCAGCTTCCGTGTCATCCCACTTCAGAGTATACGCTTTGCTGCCCGCCAGCAGGGATGCCGTTCCTGTCTCGTGCATCTCTGCCTCCTTCCCGGACAAGGATGTGGCTGTCACTCCGGGGCCGGCACATCCCAGCACGAGAAGTGCAATCAGAGCACAACAGCAAAAGAACAATCTGCTCATCAAACATCCTCCTCCCAGGTACGTCTTTCCAGCAATCATTCACCGAGGTACTTGTTGAAAAACGCGACGAGGCGGTCGAAGGGAATCTTGTCCATCTGGTCGTAAAGATCCGTATGCGTAGCACCCGGAACGACAATCTCCTCCTTCGGACCATCTGCCGCTGCATAGACCGCATCCGAGAAGTACTTGGAATGCGCCTTGTCCCCTGTGATAAGCAGCAGCGGGCGCGGGCTGAGTTCCTTAATGTGATCCATCAGCGAGAAGTTGAAGAAGCCGTACGGCGTCGTCGAATCCCAGGCCAGCGTGTTGGAGTTGATGGCGCGCGGATGGTAAGCGCGGCTGACGTAATAATCGTAGAAGCCCTTCACGACATCCGATGCATCCGCCGGCAGCTTGTCGGGGAACATGGTCTTCGTCGAGATCACCTTGCCATCCTTGTCGACGGCGAGCTCATGCGAGCCGGGAATGGACTTGCCTGTCTTTGCCTCCTCATCGCGCATCTCGGCCAATTGTTGCATCGTTGCAGCTCATCGCTGCATGCCCAGTTGTTTTACTTGATGCAATCATTATAAGGGAAGGGGTATATGATTACAAATACTTGGTTTTAATAACCTATGATACTCTTTAGGCATGATGAGAGAACGCAAGGACAAAACAATATATCATAGGGATGTTTTTGATGGGGAGGGTTTTGTGTTCCCCTTCAGGAAAAACAACTGGGGTGTGAAAAAATTTTTTCACACCCCTTTTTTTCAGGCTGTCAGCCTTTTGCTTCTTTGATTAGTGCCTGTCCCAGCTCATATGCCTGTTGCAGATCTTTGGGCCAATGCTCCTGCCGGTAGGCTTTTTTCTCGGCTTCGTTGAACATGGAGGACTCGTACTTGCTGTAATCGTTGAACTGCACCGTATTGTAGGCAAAAAGTCGGCGGGGCATCATGCCCAGGAGCGTAGAAGCCGCCATTTCGTAGAACAGCAGGCTGTTTTTCAAATGGTATTCCTCCCCCTGCTGTTCCGTGGCATTCATGGTATAGATAAAGGCAGAGGGCATTTTCTTCCCCAGCACGGTGGGGATTTCCCGGCTGTAGATGGTCAGGGGAAAGAAGAACCGCTCCAGGAATGCCTGCAGGCCGGAAGTCAGGTTCATGAAGTAAATGGGCGAACCAAAAATAACAGCGTCGGCCTCCCTGACTTTTTCCAATATCGGGGTCAGATCGTCCTTGATGGCACAGTGGCCGTGTTCTTTGTCTTTCCGCTTGCAGGAAAAGCAGCTGATGCACCCCTTATAGTTCAGGGTGTACAGATCGATGCATTCCGTTTCGGCACCGGCGGCTGCGGCTCCTTCCAGGGCTTTGTGCAGCAGGGTGGCCGTATTTCCGTTCCTGCGGGGGCTTCCGTTAAGGGCAATGATTTTCATGGTGAAGATTTCCTTTCAATTCAAATGCGTGTCCTGCATCCGGGCTTTTTCCAGTTTCAGGATCCGGGTCAATTCCTGGCTTTCGTCATTTTCCACGCTGCCGCAGGAGATGTGGTTTCCCTCTCCATCCCAGCTGTACAGCCGGTAGCCCATGGCGCCGGCATCATATTCCACGGTATAGTACCGGGGATCTTCTCCCTGGAGACCGTGGACCAGATAGGCTCTCGGGCACAGGGTATCCTGTGCCCAGCTTTCCTGGAAGGGAAAGTGCATGCGGAGTACGTAGCACTGGGGGGCCCCGGTATGTTCATTGCGGATTTCCAGCCCTTCGGCGGTGAAATCCTTTTCGGTGCAGGTGAGGGTCTCTCCCTCCCCTGCTTCTGCCAGGTCTTTCAGGACACTGGTACAGAAGGATCCAAAGGCGTTCCCCAAAAGAAAGGGGCTGATCTGGGGCCCTTCCGGGCCGGGATAGACGATGGATGGCAGGAACTGGTGTTCCAGGAAGTATAAGGGATTCATGGTTTCATTCCTTTCAGGCAGTTGCTTTTTTTGCGGCCAGGGAGTTCAGCACCATGGCGGCCACGATGCAGGCAGCGCCGATCAGGAGACTGGGGGTCATTTCCTCTCCCAGGAGCAGTACGCCCAAGATCATGGACGTGAGGGGCTGGAGCGGGTAGAACGACGCACAGTAGGTGGCAGGCAGCTTCTGCAGCAGCTCGTTCCATAAGAGGTGTGCAAAAGCCGTGCACACCAGACAGGTGTACAAAAGGGGTGCCCACAGGCTGTCCGTAAAGAGCACCGGGTCCCCAGTGAGCCGGACGAAAGCCCAGGCCGTGGGCAGGGACAGTAGGGCGGCAATGGCCATGCCGTAGCCCGTTACCAGCAGCGGATCATAGATGGCCGTGAGTTTCTTCAGGTGGATGGTGGCGTAGGCCCAGGAGAACAGGGCAAAGACGCAGATGCCCATGCCCAGGGGGGTCACCCCTGCGGTGGGTTTGCCGATGATGATCCCGGCCCCCAGCACGGCCACCAGCAGGGACAGCCCCTGGAACTTTGCGACCTTTTCTCCCAGAAGGGCGATGGCCAGGCCGGAAATCACCACCGGGGTCAGGGAATTGATCAGGGAGGCGAAAGAGGCGCTGGAATACTGGATGCCCAGGAACAGGGCGGCATTGGAAAGGTAGTATCCCACCACCCCGACAAAAAGCAGCTCGCCCCAGTCTTTCCGGGCGATGGCAATGTGACCGTGGAGGGTACGGTATCCCACGCCCAGCAGGATGACGGAAGAGAGCGCATAGCGGATGAACAGCACCAGAAGGGCCGGGATCTGCTGCAGCACCAGGCGGCCGGAGATGTACAGGCTGCCCCAGATGACGATGACCAATGTGCAAAGCAATGGGCTTTGCCAGGATTTTTGCATATGTAACGCCTTCTATTACTCAATAAGATAGGGGGTGTGATGGCTCACACCCCCGTCACTAGTCACTAGTCTCTAGTCACTAGCCAAAGGAAGCCAGCTGATGCTGGCGGAACTGGTTCCTTCCGGGAGGCTACGGACGAATTCTTATTGTCTTCAGCCTTCTACGGAGACCAGTTCGATCTTGAAATTCAGTTCCTTGCCGGCCATTTCGTGGTTGGCATCGAAAGTGATGGTGGTGCCGGTCTTTTCCGTGACCCGCACCGGGATCTGGTGGCCGTCAGGGGTTCCCAGGCCCACCCGCTGGCCCACTTCCAGATTTTCAGAACCGGGCATCTTGGCGATTTCCATGGTCAGGATGTTCTGGGGGTTGGGCATGCCGTAGGCTTCTTCAGGCATCAGGTGGATGTTCTTCACTTCGCCCACTTTCATGTCCCGGACAGCGTCATCGAAGCCTTTGATCATCATACCGGCGCCCACCACGAATTCCAGGGGCTCTCCCCGATCGTAGGAGGAGTCGAATTTGGTTCCGTCATTCAGGGTGCCTTCGTAATGGACTTTCACTTTTTTGTTTTCGTTGCTCATGAGCTTGCTCCCATCATGTAGTTTTTCCGAAAAAATTCAGATGATATCTATTGTACATGAATCCCAGGAAATTGTAAATGACAGGGACTTTTGTGTCCTTCCCTTTCAGGGAAGGACACAAAACCCTACACCGTCGCCAGCCGTCCTGCTTCTTTGATCACCCGGGCGAAAGCCGCCGGTACTTCCCGGCGCTCCAGGCTCTGTCCGATCAGCCGGCCCAGGATCACCCCCTTGTTGCTGTAGAGCCAGGCGAAATACGGGACCCACAGAGGGGCACCGTTATGGGTTTTGGCCTTGTTCAGGGGGCCGGGGGGAAAATCCCGGGGATCCAGCTGCAGCTTGTGGCAGGCCCGTTTGATCATGTCGGCGCTGGTCCGTCCGGTGGAGCCGCAGGCACTGTCAATGATCCTGTCCAGTGCCTGCCGCTTGCCCTTCTGGAGCATGGTCTGGGCCAGGTCCTGCTCGAAGCAGATGCCCTGGGTGAAGAATACGCCCTTTTCTTTGGCGTGGGCTTCCTTTACATCCGCGTCATAGAGCGCCACCACCGGAAGCTGGAAATATTCCAGCAGCTTCTTGATCTTGGCGATGGAACTTTCGCCCCGGGCGTTGATCAGGCAGATGCCGTAGTAATCGAAGGGGACTCCCACCTTCTGGCCGAACAGCTGGAAGCAGCCGAACTCCGTCTCCCCTTCCACCAGGATCACGCTGCGGGCGTACAGGGCCTCCTTCACTTCGGGAAAGTGCATGATCAGGTGCTTTTCGATCTCCCGTTTCACGTGGAAGCTGGAGCCGCAGGCAGCCCGGACCTGTCCCCTGGGGTTCCGGTACAGGCGGACGATGTTCCGGTAGTCGTCGATCAGGGAGTCGGTGGAATGGGTCACCACGAACAGCTGGCCCCGCAGGCCGTCCAGCCCGAACAGGTCCTTCAGGAGCGCGCAGAACTGGGCATCCTCGTTGCGCAGCAGCTGCTGGTAGTATTCCAGAATGGACCGTTGCATATAGGGATGGAGGTGGATCTCCGGTTCGTCGATGGAGATGATCAGGGGCAGGTACTGCCGGCCGTCTTTGTCCACGATGATGTTGTGCTCCAAGGGCACCGCCAGGCTGTGGGCCATCTGGTAGATCTGGGTGATCACCCGCAGGGCCGCCAGGGAAATGAACTTCAAATTGTCGGCCCGGTGCCGGTTGCTGCGGCACAGGATCCGGGACAGGTAGAAGATGCATTCATAATAGGAGGAATCGAAATTGCCCACGTTCACTTCGTGCTGGATGTACTGCCGCTCCTCTCGGGGAATGGGTCCGCAGTGACTGGCTTCCCACTGGGCCAGCCACCGTTCCAGGGCCCGGTACACCTGGGGACGCACCTGGGCATCCTCCTGGCTCAGGGCCGAGTAGCTTACGTAGCGCAGCCGCCGGATGGTCTCCAGAGGCAGCGTTTCTCCGGTGTCCAGGTCGTACAGCCGGGGTACGATGTCCGACACCTGCATTTCCAGCCGCACCCGGATGGTCTGCCGATGATCATCCGGGGTATCGGCAAAGTGTTCCTTTTTTCCTTCCAGCAACTGGACCTCCAGGTCGATGCGGATGGGCTGACGGGGATCGTCGTATTCGATTTCCTCCACGTTCCGGGCTCGGGTCACAAAGGAGACCAGGCGCAGGAAGCTGCTTTTTCCGATGTCGTTTTCCCCCACCAGATAGTTGGCCAGGGGATGGAAGGTCATGGAAAGGTCTTTGAAGTTGCGGTAATTTTGGATCCGCATTTGGGTGATATACATACGTTACCTCCCGAAGGTTTTGGCCAGGGCGGCCAGTTTTTCTGCCAGCGCCGGGGTCAGCTGGCCTTCCTGCAGCTGCCAGCGCCAGTTGCCGGTGGCTACGCCGGGTACATTCATCCGGGCCTGACTGCCCAGGGCCAGAAGATCCTGCACCGGGGTGATCACCGTTTCCGCCCGGCGGCTGTAAAGCAGGGCCAGCAGGGCCCACACGATGGTTTCCGGGGAGGCATCCCCAGGCAGCCCCAGTTCCTGGAGCAGCTGTCTCTGTTGCCAGGAGGGAAGCTCTTCCGTGAACCAGCCCCACAGGGTATTGTTGTCATGGGTGCCTGTATAGGCCAGGCACCGGGCCGGGGTATCGAAGGTCAGGTGGACGTCGCTCCGTTCCTTCAAGTGGAACTGGAGGATCTTCATGCCGGGCAGATCCAAGCTGTCCCGCAGCTGGAACACGTCCGGGCTCAGGCTGCCCAGGTCTTCCGCCACCAGGGGGAAATCTCCCAGACCGGTTCGTACAGCCCGGAACAGGGCTTCTCCGGGACCGGGGCGCCAAGTGCCTTCTTTGGCCGTTTTGGCACTGCCAGGAACGGCCCAGTAGGCGGCAAAGGCCCGGAAATGGTCGATGCGCAGGGCATCCACCAGGGTCTTCATCCGTTCCAGCCGGGCCTGCCACCAGCCGTAGCCGTCTTCTGCCATGGCCTGCCAGTTGTACAACGGGTTCCCCCACAACTGGCCATCCTTGCTGAAGTAATCGGGCGGCACCCCGGCCACTTCCCGGGGCAGGCCGCTGGGCAGCAGGTCGAACAGCTCCTGGTGGGCCCAACAGTCCGCACTGTTGTGGGCCACATAGATGGGCAGATCCCCCAGGAGGGTGATGCCCTTTTTCCGGGCAGATTCGTGGAGGGCCTGCCACTGGACCTGGAACAGGTACTGGAGAAATTTGATGTGATCCACGGTGCCCCGCAGTTCCCGTTTGTACCAGCTGAGGGCATGGGGCTGGTGGGTCCGCACGTCCTCAGGCCACTGGGTCCAGGGACGGCCTCCGAAGAAGGCCCCGATGGCTTTGAACAGGGCATAATCCTCCAGCCAGTCTCTGTTTTCCTGGCAGAAGCCGGCAAAGGGAGCCCAGTCCATGTTGTTATGGGGATCGTGGCTCAGCTGCCACAGGATTTTATTTTTGGCCCGGCGGATGGTATGCCAGTCGGTCTTTCCGGCGATCTTCTGCCGGAAGGATTGCCACAGGGCGTCGGACAGCCAGCCCCGGTCGTGGAGGTCTTCCAGGGAAATCAGGTCCGGGTTGCCCGCAAAGGCAGAATCCGCCAGGTAAGGTGAATCCCCCACAAGAGGCGGGGTCAGAGGCAGGATCTGCCACACTTTCTGGCCGGCCCGGTGCAGGAAATCCAGGAAGGCAAAGGCTTCCTTCCCCAGCACCCCATTCCCTTCATTGGAGGGCAGAGAGGTAATGTGGAGCAGCACACCGGCCTGTTTGCAAGTCGGTTCTGCCTTTTGCAGCACGGCGGCACCCAGGGGCGGCAGGGTCAGAGTCATGTCTCCATCGGAATTCCGGAGGGGCGCCTCCAGTTCTCCGGCTACACAGTGCCATGTTCCGGCCAGAAGGCCGTCGGAATGAATAGTCAGTGTGGCAGACTGGGTGCCGTTCCGGTTCAGGGCCACCAGAAAGGCCCCGTCCTCTGCTTTGTGGCCGAACACATCCCGACCCCCTTCGATGCTGCGCACAAAGGCAAACCCATCCCCGCTGGCATATACCGGCAGGAAACGGCCGGTGCGCAGGGCAGCGTGGCTTTGCCGCAGTTCAGCCAGCTTCCGCACCCAGCCCAGGATTTCCCGGTCCTCCCGGCCCCAGGGATAGGTGCGCCGGTTGTCCGGGTCCTTTCGGCCGGTGACGCCCACTTCGTCCCCATAGTAGATGCAGGGAGCCCCGGGCTGGGTGAACTGCCAGGTGAGCAGCAGGTGCAGACGGGCCTTGCCGGCCTCTGCTGCGTCCCGGCTGCCGGCGGCGCCTCCGTCGGTGAGCAGGGTCAGCACCCGCTCCACGTCATGGCTCCCGATCAGGTTCAGCATGGCATAGGTGTGCTCCAGGGGATAGTTCTCCCAAAGCTTCTGCAGCCCCATCGCCATGGCTTCCGCCGGTTGCTTTCCCAGTACGTAATCCAGCTGCAGGGCCCGCTGGGCGTAGTTCATGGCACTGTCCATGTCCCGGCCGCACAGGTACTGGCGCTGCTGCCCGTAGCTGACCTTGTTGGAGGCATCTTCCCACACTTCCCCGATGAGCACGGCGTCGGGGTTTTCCTTTTTCAGGGTGCGGTAGAACAGCTGCAGGAAGGGTTCCGGCAGTTCGTCGATCACATCCAGCCGCCAGCCGCTGATGCCCATTTTCAGCCATTCCTTCAATACGCTGTGGGGCTCCCGGATGATGAAATTCAGGTAGCTGGGGTTCATCTCATCCACATTGGGCAGATCCTTCACCCCCCACCAGGCTTCGTAGTCGTCCGGGTAGTGGCTGAACCGGTACCAGGAATAGTAGGGGGACTGTGGGGACTGGTATGCCCCCGTTTCCGGGTAGTGGCCGAATTTGTTGAAGTACCGGCTGTCGGCCCCGGTATGGCTGAATACCCCGTCCAGGATCACCTGCAGGCCGGCCTCTCCGGCGGCTTTGCAGAACCGGGTGAATTCCTCGTTGGTGCCCAGGAACGGGTCGATCTTATGATAATCGCCGGTGTCGTACCGGTGGTTGCTCACGGCCTCGAATACCGGGTTCAGGTACAGGGCCGTCACCCCCAGGCTCTTCAGGTAGTCGAACTTTTCCCGGATGCCGGCCAGGTTGCCCCCGAAGAAGTCGTAGTACAGAATGTCCCCGGTGGCCGGATCCTTCCAGTAGGCCGGTCTGTCATTCCAGTCGCTGTGGAGCACGGCGCCGGTCTTTCCGGTCAGGGTGGCAGTGGTGTTGCGGCCCCGGCGGAACCGGTCGGGAAAAATCTGGTAGACAATGGCCTCTTTGAACCAGTCCGGGGTGTGGATCTCTTTTTCAAAGACCGTGATCTGGTAGCTGGCAGGCTCCTTTGCCCACTGCTGGCCCCGGCCTCCCAGCTGACCGGCGTTGTTGCCGTAGTACCAGCGCCGGCCCTGCTGCTCCAGGATGAAGTAGTACCAGAGCAGGCAGCCGGTCCGGGGCAAAGCCAGGACCCCTGTAAAGGTATTGCCTTCCCGGACCATGGGGGTTATGGTCTCCCCTGCCCCGTTCTGCCACACCCGCAGGGTCACGGTCAGGCCCTCCAGGTCCTGACCGTCGGTTTCCAGACGCAGGAAAACAGAGCTGCCCGCAGGGGCAGCTCCGAAAGGAAACCTGTCATAGGGATTGTGGGAATCATGCCAAACCTGTACCGTCATAGGGTTCTCCTTTTACATACGATGGATTGTGTCCGGCGGGAGGTCACTCCGTCACTTTCTGATACAGCGCCAGGTACGCCTCTGCCGAACGGTCCCAGCCGAAGTCGCTGGTCATGGCATTGTGGATCAAAGAGTCCCACTGGGCCGCATCTTCGTAGCAGCCCATGGCCCGCTTGGTGGTGAACAGCAGTTCATGGGCGTTGTAATCGGCAAAGGTGAACCCGTTGCCCTGCTTCGTGTATTTGTCGTAGGGCTGTACCGTGTCTTTCAGGCCGCCGGTTTCCCGGACCACCGGGATGGTGCCGTAGCGCAGGGCAATCAGCTGGCTCAGGCCACAGGGCTCGTACCGGGAGGGCATGAGGAATATGTCCGCCGCTGCATACACCTGGTGGGCCAGGGCTTCATTGAAGCACAGATGGGCCGAGCATTTGGTGGGATGGCGCTGGGCCAGGCCCCGGAAATAGTCCTCGTATTCTTTGTCGCCGGTGCCCACCACTACCAGCTGTACATCTTCCTCCAGCAGTTCGTCCATGATCCGGGTCACCAGATCCAGGCCCTTGCTTTCGGTCAGCCGGGTCACCATGGCCAGCATGGGGACGCCCCGTTTGATCCGCAGGCCCAGCTGCTGCCGCAGGGCATCCTTGTCCACCCGCTTGGCCGCCCGCACGTTCTCCACGGTGTACCGTGCCTTCAGGAAGGGGTCTGTGGCCGGGTCATAGGCCCGGGTGTCCAGGCCGTTGATGATGCCCGTCACCTTGTCCTGGTGATCCCGGATGTACCCGTCCAGCCCTTCTCCGAAGTAGGGATAGGTGATCTCTTTGGCATAGGTGGGGCTCACGGTGGTGATCTGGTCCGCATAGACCAGACCGGACTTCATATAGTTCACGCAGCCGTTGCATTCCAGGTTGCCGTTGTCGAACAGTTCCTGGGGCAGGCCGATGATGTCGCTCATGATGCTCCGGTCATAAATGCCCTGGTATTTCAGGTTGTGGATGGTGTATACCACTTTGATGCCCTGGTACCAGGGATCATGCTGGAAGTCTTCCTTCAGGTACACCCCCATCAGGCCCGTGTGCCAGTCGTTGCAGTGGAGCACATCGGGATGGAAGCCCACTTTGGGCAGCATGGTCAATACGGCCCGGCAGAAATAGGCGAACCGTTCGGCGTCATCACCATAGCCGTACAGCTTGTCCCGCTTGAAATAGTATTCGTTGTCGATGAAGTAACAGGTCACCCCGTCCAGCTGCACTTCTTCCACGCCATAGTACTGCTGGCGCCAGGCCAGGTTCACCTGTCCCCGCACCACTTCCTGCATCTTGTTCTTCCATTCCTGGCCGATCCGGCTGTATTTGGGGATGACCAGCCGTACGTCCAGGCCTTTGGCCGCCAGAGAACGGGGCAGGGCTCCCATTACGTCGGCCAGGCCGCCGGTCTTGATGAAGGGCACGGCTTCGGAAGCCACGAACAGGACCTTCAGCGGTGCCTTTTTCGGGGCTTCTGCGGCTTTGGCTCCCGTCTCAGGAGCTTCCACTTTCTCCCCTTCGGGGATCAGTCCTTCCTTGGTCTCAATGGCCACTTCCCGCTTCACCAGCTTCCGCCGAACGCGGGTCTTTTTTGTCTTCAGGGTTCTCATGGGAATCACCTTCCTTTACCAGTTGCAAATAAATGGTACCCAGCGGCGGCAGGGTCAGTTCCAGGGATTGGGAACGTCCGTGCATGGGGATCGCTTCGGTGGTGAGATCCCCCGCATTCAGGATGCCTGAACCTCCGAACTCCGTGGCGTCGCTGTTCAATACTTCCTGATATACACCGGGCCGGGGGGCTCCGATCCGGTAGTGATGACGGACCACAGGGGTGAAGTTGCACACCACCAGGGTCATGGCTTTTTCGTCTCCGGCCAGCCGGCAGAAGGCAATGACGCTGTTATCGCAGTCGTCACAGCTGATCCACTGGAAGCCCTTCCAGTCGTAGTCTTCCTCCCACAGTTCCCGGTGGGCTCCGTAGTATCCGTTCAGGGTCTGCAGATATTTGTGCATGGCCGCATGCATGGGATAGTCCAGCAGGTGCCAGTCCAGGCTGTCGTCATACTTCCATTCGATGAACTGGCCGAAATCGGCCCCCATGAACAGGAGCTTCTTGCCCGGGTGGGTCATCCAGTAGCCGTAGAAAGCCCGCAGGCCGGCGAACTTCTGCCAGTAGTCCCCCGGCATCTTGTCCAGCAGGGATTTCTTCCCATGGACCATTTCGTCATGGGAAAGGGGCAGGATGAAGTTCTCCGAGAAGGCGTAGCACAACGAGAAGGTAATCAGATTCTGGTGGTCTTTCCGGAACAGGGGATCCATGCTCATGTATTCCAGCATGTCGTTCATCCAGCCCATGTTCCATTTGTAGTTGAAGCCCAGGCCGCCGTCCTTCACCGGACGGGTCACCATGGGCCAGGCCGTGGATTCTTCGGCAATCATGAGCGCCTGGGGTACTTCTTCGAACACGGCGGTGTTCAGCTTCTGCAAAAAGGCCACGGCTTCCAGGTTCTCATGGCCGCCGTTCCTGTTGGGGGTCCATTCCCCGGGCTTTTTGCCGTAATCCAGGTACAGCATGTTGGCCACGGCGTCGATCCGCAGCCCGTCCAGGTGGAATTCCTTCAGCCAGAACAGGGCGCTGGAGATCAGGAACGACTGCACCTCCGTGCGGCCGTAGTCGAAGTTCATGGTGTCCCACTCTTTGTTCTCGGCCAGGCTGGGGTTGCCTGATTCGTAGCAGGGTTCCCCGTCGAAGAGCCGCAGCCCGTGGGCATCCCGGCAGTAGTGGCCGGGTACCCAGTCCAGGATCACGCCGATACCGTTTTTGTGGCACTGGTCCACCAGGTACATGAAATCTTCCGGTTTGCCGTAGCGGCTGGTGGCGGAAAAATACCCGGTGGCCTGGTAACCCCAGGAGCCGTCGAAGGGATACTCGCACAGGGGCATCAGCTCGATGTGGGTATAGTGCATCTCCTTGACATATTCCACCAGCCGGGGAGCGATTTCCCGGTAGGTCAGGAGCCGCCCTTCCTCGCCCCGGCGCCAGGAGCCCAGATGGACTTCGTAGGTGAGCATGGGGTTATGGTAGGAATCGTACTGGGGCCGCTGTTTCTGCCATTTCTGGTCGTGCCACCGGTACGTGAGCTTCGTCAGCCGGCTGGCCGTGTTGGGCCGCACCTCCGACCAGAAGGCGTAGGGATCGCTTTTCAGGATCTCCTCCCCGCTGGCCGTGGTGATGGCGTATTTGTACAGATCCCCTTCCTTGAGGCCCGGGATGTAGGCCACCCATACCCCGTTTCCCAGGGGACTTTTTTCCATGGGACTTGCGGCCGGATCCCAGCTGTTGAAATCCCCCACTACACTGACTTTCTGCGCATGAGGTGCCCATAAGGCAAAGCGCACACAGGGTTTCCGTTTGTACACGGTGAAATGGGCCCCGAACAGGCGATAGCTTTCATAATTCGTTCCCTGATGGTACAGGAACGTACTGTATTCATCGATGGCGCTGCGCTTCATGGTCCATGCCTCCCTGTTTCCAATCGTTATTTTTTCGGTCCCACCGGTTTGATGTGCCAGATGTCCTCCGCGTACTGGCGGATGGTCCGGTCGGTGGAGAAATAGCCGGAATGAGCAATGTTGATGGCACTGCTCTTCCGCCAGCCCTTCTGGTCCTTATACCGCTGTTCGATCTCTTCCTGGGCAGCACAGTAGGGCTTGAAATCCTTCAGCACAAAGTATTCGTCGTTCCGGTCCAGGAAGGAATCGTACAGCATGCCGAAATGCTCGCCTCCCAGCTTCAGGTTCACCAGGTCGTCCATCAGACGGTGGATGTCCGGGTCGCCGGTGTACATGGACCAGGAGGAATAGTTGCCGTTGTGGTAGTAAGCCATCACTTCCTCGGCTCGCAGGCCGAAGATCACACAGTTGTCGTCCCCCACCTCCCGGTGGATCTCCACGTTGGCCCCGTCCAGGGTGCCCAGGGTGATGGCCCCGTTCATCATGAACTTCATGTTGCCCGTACCGGAGGCTTCCTTGCCGGCAGTGGAGATCTGCTCGCTCACATCCGTGGCCGGCATGATCAGCTGGGCCAGGGACACGTCATAGTTCTCCAGGAACACCACTTTCATGAGCTTGCTCACCCGGGGGTCGCTGTTCACCAGGTTGGCTACCACATTGATGAGCCGGATGGTCTCCTTGGCTTCCCCGTAGCTGGCTGCCGCCTTGCCGGCGAACAGGTAGGTATGGGGGATGATGGTCTTTTCCGGGTGGTCCCGCAGCTGCAGGTACTGGTACAGCACGTGGAGGATGTTCAGGGTCTGGCGCTTGTACAGATGGATGCGCTTTACCTGGGCATCGAAGATGGAATCCAGGTCCACGGTAGTGCCGGTGGTCTTTTCGATGTACCGGGCCAATACTTCCTTCCGGGCCCGCTTGATGCGGCCCAGGCGCTCCTGGACTTCAGGATCCGTGGCGTAGGGCTCGAATTCGATGAGCCTGGACGGGTCCTGCCGCCAGCCGTCCCCGATGCAGTCATCCAGCAGGGCGGACAGCTGGGGGTTGGACTGGATCAGCCAGCGACGATGGGTGATGCCGTTGGTCTTGTTGGAGAACCGCTGGGGGAAACAGGTGTAGAACGGGTGCAGGGTGGAATCCTTCAGGATCTGGGAATGGATTTCCGCCACCCCGTTCACGCTGTGGCTGCCCAGCACGGCCAGATGGGCCATGTGGACCTGTCCGCCCCACAGCACGGCCACGCCCCTGGCCTTTTCCTCGTCGCCGGGGAATACTTCCCGCACCTCTTCCAGCCACCGGCGGTTGATCTCGTCGATGATCAGGTAGATCCGGGGCAGCAGGCTCTTGAACAAGGGGATATCCCATTTTTCCATGGCTTCCGGCAAAATGGTGTGGTTCGTGTAGGCCATGGTCTTCGTGGTCACTTCCCAGGCCGCATCCCAGCTCAGCCCCTCGTCATCCATGAGGATGCGCATGAGCTCGGGGATGGCCAGGGCCGGATGGGTATCGTTGATGTGGATGGCCACGTATTTATGGAAATCGTACAGGCTCTTTTTATATTTTTTCTTGTAATGGCGGACAATGCTCTGGATGCCAGCGCTCACGAAGAAGTATTCCTGCATGAGCCGCAGCCGGCGGCCTTCCTCCGTGCTGTCATCCGGGTATAAAAACCGGGAGATCTGCTGCACATTGTCCTTGTAGCGGAAGGCCCGGTGCCGGTCGCCGATGGTCAGTTCCCGGTACACTTCCTCCCGGGAATATTCGGCCCGCCACAGCCGCAGGGTGTTCACCGTGTCGTTGTGGTAGCCGATGATGGGCACGTCGTAGGGCACGGCCCGTACGGTGTCATATTTTTCATGGACACATTCCAGGCCGCCGTGGCCGTCCGGACGCATATAGGCATTTCCTCCGAACCGCACGTACACGGCCTTGTCCACCTTCTTCACTTCCCAGGGGTAGCCGTCCACCAGCCAGTTGTCAGGCAGCTCCACCTGCTGTTCGTCGATGATCTTCTGTTTGAACAGGCCGTACTGGTAGCGGATGCTGTTGCCGTGGCCGGGCAGCTGCAGTGCGGCCAGAGAATCGATGAAGCCGGCTGCCAGCCGTCCCAGGCCGCCGTTACCCAGTCCCGGGTCCCGTTCTGCAGGGATCACCTGGTCCAGGTCCCAGCCCAGGTCAGCCAGCCCTTCCCGGCACAGCGCCTCCATATCCAGCCCGATCAGGTTGGAGTCCAGCAGCCGTCCGATCAGGAATTCAATGGAAAAATAGTACACCTGTTTGGCTTTTTCCTGGTCATACCGGCGGTTGGTGGCCACCCAGTCATCGCTGATCAGGTCCCGGATCATGAAGGCCAGGGTCTGGTACACTTCATTCCGGTTCATGTCCTGGATCTCTTTTTCCCACAGGATATGGGCCTTTTCGGTAAATAGCGCCTTGAATTCCTCTTTATCCTGCCACTTTTTCATAGGCCTGTCCTACTCGTTCCTTTCTTACAGTACGGCCTTCTTGCCGATGCACAGGGGCTGTTCGTCCGTGCCCGAAAGAGCCGCTTCCGGCTGGATCACCGTGTTCTTGTCGCAGATCACATGGTCCAGACGGGCATCATCACCGATTTCCGTATACTGCATGATGATGCTGTTTTTCACCACGGCGTTCCTGCCCACCTTTACCCGGCGGAAGAAAATGGAATTCTCCACCGTGCCTTCGATGATGCAGCCGTTAGCGATCAGACAGTTGGAGGCTTTGGCTTCTTCCATGTATTTGGCCGGGGCCTCATCGTTGATCTTGGTGTAGATCCGGTGCTGGGGATTGGGGTTCAGCAGTTCCCGCCAGGTCCTGGGATCCAGCAGGTCCATGTTCACCTGGAAATAGCTTTCCACGCTGCCCACCCTTTTGGCATAGCCCTTGAACTCATACCCGAACACCCGCAGCCGCTTCAGGCTTGTGGCCAGTACGTCTCCGATGAAATGATGATAGCCTTCTGCATAGGATTTTTCAATGGAATCCTGGAATATTTCACAATCGATCAGGATGCAGCCCAGGAACTTGTTGTCCCCTTCGGAAAGGGTGGCCGGTTTGTTCAGTTCCAGGACCCGGTCCTTGTCGCTGAAGGTCAGGGTATAGCCTTCCTCCGGACAATCAGCCGGGACCTTCTGGTAGATCAGGGTCACGTCCGCATTGTGTTTCCGGTGGAAATGGAGGGCTTCCTCGTAATCGATGTTGATCACCATGTTGCCGGAACTGAGGAGCAGGTATTTGCTCTTGCCCCGTTTCACGAACAGCAGGTTCTTATAATAGGTATCGATGTCCCCTTCGCTTTCCTTGCCGTTTTCCTCGGGCAGGTAGAACAGGCCGTCGCCTTTGTGGGCCAGGCCCCATTCCTTGCCGGAACGGATATGGTCCAGGATGGAACGGGACTGGTGGGGCAGCAGCAGCCCCACAGTGGTGATGCCGGAATTCACCATGTTGCTCAGGGTGAAGTCGATGAGCCGGTATTTGCCCCCGATGGGGATGCTGGTCACCGGCCGGCTTTCGTTGATTTCCTTCAGAGGCAGGGCATTGCGCATATTGATGAGTCCGATCATTTCTCTGGTCATGGTTATTTCCCCTCCTTGGCTGCTTTGCTGCATCGTCCGCCACGGCCCAGTACGGCCACGCTGCCGTCGCTGTTGCGGAAAGTGGCTCCGGCTTCCACCACGCAGTGTTCGCCCAGGATGGCTTTCTCCACCACGGCATTCTTTTCCACCACGGTACCGGGCATGATTACGGAGTTGGTCACCCGGGCCCCCTCCTGGATGACCACGTCATAGAAGATGACGGAGTTGGTCACGGTGCCCAGCACTTCGGACCCTTCCGCAATGAGAGAGCTCTTGGCGGACCCCTTGGGACCGATGAAATGAGGCGGGAAATTCAGGTTGCCGGAATAGATGCGCCAGTCTTTGTTGCGCAGGTCCATGGGCGGTTCGTCGGCCAGCAGGTCCATATTGGCCTGCCACAGGCTGTCGATGGTGCCCACGTCCTTCCAGTACCCTTCGAACGGGTACGCATACAGGGCCAGCTGATCGTGGAGCATGGCGGGGATCACGTTCTTGCCGAAATCGTGGTCGCTGTGTTCGTCGGCGGCATCGGCCTTCAGGTATTGTTCCAGGATGCTCCGGTTGAAGATGTAAATGCCCATGGAAGCCAGGTTGCTTTCCGGTTTGGCCGGCTTCTCCTGGAATTTGGTGATCTTCATCTGGCCGTCGGCCACCATGATGCCGAAGCGGCTGGCTTCGTTCCAGGGTACCCGGATGGTGCCGATGGTTACCTGGGCCCCGTGCTTTTTGTGGAAATTCAGCATTTTGGCATAGTCCATGGAATAGATGTGGTCCCCGGACAGGATCAGGACATAATCGTCCCCCACCATATCCACGAAATTCAGGTTCTGGTAAATGGCGTCCGCGGTGCCCCGGTACCAGTTGCTGCCCCCGTCACTCTGGTAGGGAGGCAGTACGAAGGTGCCGCCCACGTCCGAATCCAGGTTCCAGGAACTGCCGTTGCCGATGTACCAGTTCAGTTCCAGGGGCTGGTACTGGGTCAGGATGCCTACGGTGGAGATACCGGAATTCCGGCAATTGCTTAACGGAAAATCAATGATGCGGTATTTACCGCCGAACAGCAGGCCCGGCTTGGCCAGGTCCTTGGTCAATACGCCCAGGCGACTGCCCTTGCCACCGGCCAGGATCATTGCCAGGCAATTGGATTTTCTCATGTCACTTCCTCCTTTGATTGTGCAGACAGGACGGCGCCCAATGAGGAATATCGTGCAGCAGTTCCTGCTGGATGGATTTTTCAAGAAAACACATTATAGCAATAATTATACAACTGTATGCACAGAAAGCCAACCGGGAAAACCTTACCCCTGGTCCTTTGCCGGGATGGTCCGGAGAAACTTCCGGATCAGCAGGGCAGCCAGTGTGAAGGCGCAGACATCGGATACGCTCTGGCACCATACCAGGCCGTCCAGCCCCCAGAGCGCCGGCAGTACCAGAAGGGCCGGCACCAGGAACAGCCCGCTCCGTCCGGCGGCCACTACCATGGCACCGGCTGTGCGGCGGGTGGTCTGCAGGCACATGTTGGTCAAAATGGTGAGAGGCACCAGCACGAAGGTATAGGCCTGGCAGCGCAGGGTCCGGGTGCCGATGGCGATGACCAGAGGATCATCCCGGAACTGTTCCAGGATGGGGGTGGCGAAGGAAATGGCCACCAGGGCAGCCAGCAGGGAAAACACCGTCCCCGCCTTGACGGCGAACCAGAACCCTTCCCGCAGCCGGCCAAATTTCCGAGCCCCGTAGCTGAACCCGCATACGGGCTGGAACCCCTGGCCGAAGCCGATGATCACCGAAGCTGCAAAGAAGCTGAGCCGGGTGACGATGCTCATGGCCGCAATGGCTGCATCGCCGAAAGCCCCGGCGGACACGTTCAGGAAGATGGTGGAAAGGCTCTGGGTGCCCTGCCGTACCAGGGAAGGCGCCCCGCCGGCCACGATTTCCTTCCAGATGGCCCGGGAGGGATGGATGTTCCCCAGCCGGATGGGGATGTTCCCTCCCCGCCTCGTCATGGCAAACAGGATACAGAAGCTGACTCCCTGGCTCAGGATGGTGGCCAGAGCTGCCCCGGCCACGCCCATGTGGAATTGAAAAATGAACAGCGGATCCAGAAACATATTCAGGAAGCCTCCGATGGTGATGCCTACCATGCCGAAAGCGGCACTGCCCTGGAAACGCAGGTGGTTGTTCATGACCAGGCTGGTTATCATCCAGGGGGCCCCCATGAGGACGATGCCCATATATTGGATGGCATAGGGCAGGATGGTGGGCGTGGAACCGATGAGCACGGCCAGCTGGGGCGCAAACAGATTGCCCAGAAACGCGATGAGGATCCCGCAGACAAAGGCATAGAAAAAGGCCGTGGAGGCCATCACTTCTGCCTCCGGACGCCTTTTGGCCCCCAGGAGACGGCTCATACTGTTGCCGGACCCCATGCCGAAGAAAAAGGCGATGGCATGGAGGATCGCCATGGTGGAAAAGGCCACCCCCACCGCCGCTGTAGAAGCGGTGTCCAGTTTGCTGACGAAATAGGTGTCGGCCATGTTGTAAAAACTGGTACACAACATGCTCACGATGGAAGGCAGGGCCAGGGAAGCGATCAGGGGCTTCACCGGCCTTTCCAGCATTTTTTTGTATTTTTGTTGTTCTTTTGTCATTTCAGCCGTAGCGCATCCCACCATTCTGTCCGCCGGGGCAGGCGGACTCAAGAGTTATGATACTCATTATAACATAAAATCAAAAGAACCCATCCCCAAAGGGACGGGTTCAATATATATTGTGTCCCCCTGGAAGGGGAAAGGACAAATACTTTTCTTATTTCCCCAGCGCGTCGGCCTGCACAATGGCGGCGTACAACTGGTCTTCCGTCACGTCGGCCACCATGTTGTGGATGCTTTCGCCGGGTACGCAGGCGGCTTTGGCGATCTGGCGGATCTGCTCATCGGTGGTGATCCCCAGTTCGGCCAGGGTGGTGGGCAGACCCACTTCTTTGCAGAAGCCCTGCACATCCCGGAATTCGTCCTCTTCCACCCCTTCCAGCACCAGCTGCACCAGGGTGCCGAAGGCTACGCAGTTGCCATGGGGCGCACTGTGGCCACCCAGGGAAGTGATGCCGTTATAGAAGGAATGGGCGCAGGCCAGGCCGCCGTTGTCGGCGCCCACTCCGGACAGGTACACATTGGCCTCGATGATGGCATCCAGGGCCGGGGTGACCACCTGTTTTTCCACGGCCATTTTGGCCTGGGCACCGTAGTTGCGCAGGGTCTCATAGCACAGTTCGCACAGGGCCATGGCGCTGCGGGTAATGCCGCCGTTTTCCAGGCTGGGAGCGTCGGTGCGGTAGCAGGCCCGGGCTTCAAAATAAGTCCCCAGGGCGTCCCCCATACCGGCCACCAGGAATTTCACCGGAGCATGGGCGATGATGTCACTGTCCACCAGCACTCCGTCCGGGTTGTTGGGATAGAACAGATAGGTGTTGAAGGAACCGTCATCATTGTAGATCACGGACAGGCCGGTACAGGGAGCATCGGTAGCCACCACCGTGGGGATGATCACCACCCGCTTGCCTTCATAGTAGGCCGTGGCCTTGGCCGTGTCGATGGCGGAACCGCCCCCCACGCCCACTACCACGTCGATGGATTCCTCCCGGACCATTTTCCGGAACTTCTCGATTTCTCCTACGCTGGAGATGCCGCCGAACACCTCATAATGGCGGTGGGTATCAGAATCGCCAAAGCCCTTTTCCAGGGGATCGTGACAGGTACGGTTGCCGCTGCGGCTGCAGATGAACAGCCAGTTTTTGCCCAGATCCTTGAAGTAATTGTAGAATTCCAGCAGGGCCCCTTTGCCCTGTACATACTTTAACGGTGCACGCATCAAACGAAGTCTTGCCATACGTATCTCCTCCTTGGATCCACCCGTCTTCCTGACGGGTTCTCTTATTTGATATCAGTATACCATATTTTGAAGGATTTTAACAATAATTATTAATTTATAAAACAATAACTGGAAATGGCCGGAGGATCTGGAAAAGGAATTCCGGCCGTGACTTTACTGTTCTGTCACAGTACTCTAAATTATCTGTAGGCGAATGTTCGGAAATATGCTACAATAAGATTGCAAAGTTTTTACACTTTTTTTACACATACTTTACAAAGGAGGAACTTGTTATGAAACTGAAGAAATGGCTGGCGGCTTCTGCCCTCTGTGCGCTGACGGTAGCGGTGGCTGCCTGCGGAGGAAAGACGGCCCAGAAGAACCAGGGAGAATGGAAACCCAAGAAGGACATCAAGGTGATCGTTGCGTACAAGGCCGGGTCCGGTACGGATACCGGGGCCCGGGTGCTGTGCAAGGACGCGGAGAAGTTCGTGGGCAAGACCCTGGTCATCGAAAACAAACCGGGTGCGGATGGCAAAATCGGCTGGACGGAACTGGCCAAGGCCAAACCGGACGGCTATACCATCGGTTTCATCAATCTTCCCACCTACACCACCCTGGCCCTGGCCAAGAATGCTCCCTTTGATGACAAGAGCATCGTCCCCATCTGCAACCACCTGAAGGAAACCGGTGTGGTAGTGGTCCGGAAGGACAGCAAGTTCAACAGCCTGAAGGAACTGGTGGAATACGCCAAGGCCCATCCCGGCGAACTGAAGGCTTCCACCAACGGCGTGCAGGCTTCCAACCATACGGCGGCCCAACTGCTTTCCACCACGGCCAAATTCCAATACAATGCGGTGCCCTACGGCGGTACGGCTGACCAGCTGCTGGCCCTGCGTCAGGGCGAAGTGGATTTCTCCTGCGCCAAACTTGGCGATGTGGAACCTCTGATCCGCGGCAACAACCCTGCCCTGAAACTGCTGGGTGTGTTCAGTGAAAAACGGCTGGATGCCTACAAGGATGTCCCCACCCTGGGTGAACTGGGCTACTATAACAAATGGTATGGTTCTGCCCGTGCTCTGGTGGCACCGAAGGGCACTCCGGAAAACATCATCAAATTCTACGAAGACGCCTTCAAGATGACCATGACCGATGAACAGACCATCCGGGATCACAAGAACGCCGGACTGGAACTCCATTACATGGACAGCAAGGAACTGGGCAAACTGATCCAGGAACAGATGACCTTCTGCAAAGACGTGGTCAGCAAGCTGTACACCAATGCGTGACTGACTGGCAGGCCGGGAGCTGCCGGAGGGCGGCTTCCGGCCTTTGTATAAGAACCCACCACCAGCCATACGGCTGGTCCCCCGCCCTTGCAATGGGCGGATAGAAAGGTGAAATCAAATGAAAAAATCGGAACTTAGTGTAGTGATCTTTATGCTGGGGTTCTGTGCCTTCTTCTTTTACGAAACACTGCAATTGCCTCCGGCGGCACAGAGCTACCCCAAATTCGTCATCGGCCTTCTGACCGTGCTGACCCTGATGCAGCTGGTCAAGATGGGCGTAAGCGGCCATGGCCACTATAAAGTGGTCAACGACCTGCCAGAAGTCTGGAAGGGCTTCCTGTCCAGGCAGTTCTTTACCTTTTTCTTCGGCTGTATCAGCTTCTTTGTGCTCATGTACCTGGTTGGTTTCTATCTTTCTGCCATCATCTATCTGGTTGGCATGATGCACTATTTCCACATTGCCGGAAAGTATATGGCCATCACCGTTGCGGTACTGATGGTCCTGATCTATGTAGTGTTCAGCGAGTTCCTGGCCGTGCCGCTGCCGGACGGGCTGCTGCTGGAAGAAATCCTGTGAGAAGCGGAGGAATGGACAAATGGAAAATCAATATGCATTGATGGCCATGGGGTTCCTGAACGCACTCACGCCCATGAATATCGTCATCATGATCGCCAGTGTGACCATGGGGATCATCATCGGCTGCATGCCGGGTCTGTCGGCGGCCATGGGCGTGGCATTGCTGCTGCCCCTGACCTTTGGGATGGAACCTTCGGCCGGTTTGATCATGCTGGGTGGCATCTATTGCGGAGCCATTTTCGGGGGCTCCATTTCGGCCATCCTGATCCACACGCCGGGCACACCGGCTTCGGCGGCCACGGCCATCGACGGCTACGCCATGACCCTGAAGGGCAAGGCCGGGAAAGCGCTGGCCACAGCCTGCATCGCCTCCTTCTGGGGCGGTCTGCTGAGCTGCATTTCCCTGTATTTCTTCGCCCCGGCCCTGGCCCGGCTGGCCATGGAATTCGGCAGCCCGGAATACTTCTGGCTGAGCCTGTTCGGCCTGACCATTATCGCCGGCATCAACACCGATTCCATGATCCTGGGACTGATGAGCGGAGCCTTCGGGCTGGTACTTTCCACCATCGGCATGGACCCCATGCAGGGGGTGGAACGGTTCATGTTCGGCCAGGATTCCCTGTATAACGGCATCAACATCACCTGCGCTCTGATCGGGCTGTTCTCCATGAGCCAGGCCTTCATCCTGGCGGAAAAGGCCATTGTGAAACGGGCCAAAGCCGCCAACTTCAAGGACAGGATCATGCTGAGCCTGCAGGAAATGAAGCAGATCACCCCTACCGTGATCCGCAGCTGGATCATCGGCAACATCATCGGCATCCTGCCCGGAGCCGGTGCCTCCATCGCCTGCTTCCTGGGCTATAACGAAGCCAAGCGGTTCTCCAAACATCCGGAGGAATTCGGGAAAGGTTCCATTGAAGGGATCGCCGGGTCGGAAGCAGCCAACAACGCCGTGACCGGCGGTTCTCTGATCCCCACCCTGACCCTGGGCATTCCTGGGGAAAGCGTGACGGCCGTCCTGATGGGCGGGCTGATCATCCATGGGCTGCAGCCCGGACCGGAACTCTTTACAAAGTATGCTCCCATGACGTATACTTTCTTTGGCGGTTTCGTGGTGATCCAGTTCTTCATGCTGGCCATCGGCCTGTTGGGCTGCCGGCTGTTTGCCAAGATTGCCCGGGTGTCCGATGCCATCCTGATCCCCAGCATCTTTGTGCTGTGCGTGGTGGGTTCCTTTGCCATCAACAACAGTGCCTTTGATGTGAAGGTCATGTTCGTCTTCGGCATCATCGGCTATCTGATGCGCAAATGCAACATGAATACGGCAGCGGTGGTGCTGGCCCTGATCCTGGGGCCTCTGGGCGAAAAAGGATTGCGCCGCAGCCTGAGTCTGTCAGGCGGCGATACAAGCATCCTGCTCTCCACCAACATCTGCAAGATCCTGCTGGCCCTGTGCCTGCTGAGTCTGCTCTCCCCCTTTGTGATGAAGCTCTTCAAGAAGGAAAAGAAAGCCGATGAAGCGGTACTGGAAGCAGAAGACAAAGAGATCCGGGAAGCCGAAAAGGAGAAGAAAGAGTAGTCATCTCACATCAAAAGGCCCCTTGCGATGGAAGATGCGCAAGGGAAATGATCAGGGGCTGTCGCATATGCGGCAGCCCTATTTTGTTTCGGAGGATTTTCATATGAACGAACAAACCCGTGTGGCGCTTTTGGGCATTATTGTGGAGGACCCGGATGCGGTGGAAGCGCTGAACGCCATTTTGCATGATTTCGGTCCCTATGTGATCGGCCGGATGGGCATTCCCTACCATGCCCGGAACATCCACATCATCAGCGTGGTGCTGGACGCTCCCCAGGACATCATCAGCAACCTGTCCGGACGCATCGGCAAACTGAAGGGTGTTACGGCCAAGACGTCCTATGCAAAGGTGGATGGGGATCATGGGCTCCCTGAGAAGTAAACTGCAGGTCCTGCTTCCCTTTGTGGTGGTGTTGCTGCTTTGGAAGGAGGCCACGGACCAGGGCCTGTGGAGCAGCTACATCCTACCCTCCCCCCAGCGGGTGTGGGAGACCACCATCCATATGGTGCACAACGGGGAACTGGCCAGACACATCGCCATCAGCCTGCGGCGCATCCTGTGGGGCTTTGGCTGGGCGTTTGCAGCCAGCTGCATCCTGAGCAGCCTGAACCTGCTGTTTCCCCGGTTGCGGCACTGTTACAGCGGCCTTCTGGAGGTGTTCCGTCACGTACCGCCCCTGAGTCTGATTCCTCTCCTGATCCTGTGGTTCGGCATCGGGGAGCTGCCCAAGACCATCATCATTGTGCTGGCTTCGTTTTTTCCCATGTATCTGAACATGGACGACGGATTCCGCCGGTGCGACCGGAAGCTGCTGGAAGTGGGCCGGATGCTGGGGTTCACGCCCTGGCAGACTCTTTGGAAGATCCGGCTTCCGGCGGCCCTCCCCGGCATCCTCACCGGACTGCGGGTGGGCATGGGCTACAGCCTGCGGGCCATCATCGGCGCAGAAATGATCGCCGCCGACAGCGGGCTGGGGTATCTGATCCTGGACGCTCAGGCCATGAGCCGCAGCGACAAGGTGATCATCGGGATTCTGGCCATCGGAGCCCTGGGGCTGGGGCTGGACGGGGTGTTCGCCCTGGTGGAGAGGAGGCTGCTGCGGTATGAGCGGAACTGAAATCACCTTACAGCATATCAGCAAAGTCTATGGCTCCCGCACCGTCCTCCACGACCTGGACCTGACCCTGGATACCGGGGAATGTACGGTGATCCTGGGCAAATCCGGGTGCGGAAAGACCACCTTCCTCCGTCTGCTGGCAGGGCTGGAGGAACCTTCTTCCGGCACCCTGAAGCGTCCTGCAGGGCTGAAGCTGGGTATGATGTTCCAGGAGGCCCGGCTGTTCCCCTGGCTTACCTGCCGGCAGAACATCGCCCTGGGCCTGCCCCGGAGGGCGGATCCCGGAGAGGTCGACCACTGGCTCCAGCTGGTGCAGCTGACCGATGCGGCGGACCAGTATCCCCACCAGCTTTCCGGAGGCATGCAGCAGCGGGCTTCCCTGGCCCGGACTCTGGCCATGCACAGCCAGCTGATCCTCATGGATGAACCCTTTGCAGCCCTGGATTACTTTACCCGGGCCCAGTTGCAGCAGGAACTGCGGACCATGCAGCAGCAACTCAAAAGGGGCATCGTGCTGGTGACCCACAATGTGGACGAAGCCCTGACCCTGGGGGATCGGCTGCTGATCCTCCGGCAGGGCCGTTTTGCCCGGGAGATGCACCTGCCGCCAGGTCCCCGTGACCTGCTCTCTCCGGAACTGATCAAGGCGAAACGCAGCCTGCTGGCTGCTTTGGCATAAAAATCTCCAACCAGAAAGAAAGGATCTGACAGAATGATGATGAAAAAAAAGTGGATGGCATGGCTGGCGGTGGGGGCTCTGACCCTGGGCACCCTGGTGGCCGGCTGCGGCAGCGATAAGACGGCCCAGAAGGCCGCTGCCCCCAAAATGGACAAGGTGAGCATCACCTATGTGCAGGCGCCTCTGAACGTGCCTTCCATTGTGGAAAAAGCCAACCAGAGCTTTGAAAAGAAGTTCAAGGAAAAAGGCGTTACCGCCGGCTACAGCACCATCACTTCCGGTGCCGATCAGACGGCGGCCCTGGCCAGCGGCGACATCCAGTTCCTGAACTGCGTGGGCGGTTCTTCTGTGCTGTTGTCTGCGGCCAACGGGAACGACATCAAGATCATCAGCCTGTATTCCCAGGCTCCCAAAGCGTTCAAACTGTTCTCCAAAGACGGCAGCATCCAAAGTGCCGCTGACCTGAAGGGCAAGACCATTGCCGGACCCAAGGGCACCATCCTCCACGAACTGCTGGCCGCCTACCTGCAGAAGGCCGGCCTGACCATGAAGGACGTGAAATTCGTTTCCATGGGGCTGCCTGCCGCCGCTTCCGCCATGGAAAACGGTTCTGCTGACTGTGCCCTGCTGGCCGGCCCTCTGGCCTACAACGCCGAAAAGAAGGGCATGCATGTGGTGACCACCGGCGAAGGACTGGTTTCCGGCCTGACGGTGACCGCTGTCAGCGGCAAGTTCTACAAGGAATACAAGGATCTGGTGGACACCTTCCTGGCCGTCCAGAAAGAAACCCTGGACTTCATGCAGAAGAACCCGGACAAGGCCCTGGAAATGACCGCCAAGGCCACCGAGCTGAAACCGGAAGCGGTCAAAGACATGTATCCGCTGTATGACTTCAGTATGAAAATCACACCGGAAGCCATCGAATCCCTGAAGAAGACCCAGGATTTCCTGGTTGCCTCCGGCATGATGGAAAAGAAGGTCGACGTGGACGCGCTGTTTGTGAAATAAATTGAAAAAGTCACTAGTCTCTAGTCACTAGCCACTAGCCATAGGAAAGGACCCGCCCTGACGGACGGGTCCTTTTACTTTTGTGTTATCTATTCAAAAAATTTGCCTGCAAATTTTATCCTCCAGCTAGAGACTGCAGACCAGTGACGAGTGACAAAAAACCGCTGCAGCTTGTGCAGCGGTTTTTTCATACTCAGCGCGGTTCCACCAGCAGTTTGATGGCCGTACGTTCTTCGCCGTCGATGTTGATATCGATGAATGCGGGGACACAGACCAGATCCATACCATGGGGTGCCACGAACCCACGGGCAATGGCAACGGCTTTCACGGCCTGGTTCAGAGCGCCGGCTCCAATGGCCTGGATCTCAGCTTTGCCGTTTTCTCTCAATACTCCTGCTAACGCACCTGCTACAGAATTCGGATTGGATTTTGTCGAAACTTTTAGTACATCCATGATTGTTCCCCCTCATCTTTTTGTGGGATTTCAGGAAAACGTTCATTCCCTCCTGTCCCAATCTTGACTCGGAGGCGCTTAACGTTTCCCAAAATCAATTTATGGATATTATAACATATATTCTGGGAAAAGGTTACATTAATTTTTAATTTTACAAAAGAATTACGAACTTTTTATCAGGATTCTTTTTTCAGGAAGTACAGAAGAAGCGCTGCAAGGGTTTTTGCATCAAAGATGTCTTCTGTCAAGACCATTTGTCTCACTTTTTCTTCGGGCAGGGTTACAACATCCAGGAACTCGTCCGGATCCGGATGCTGCCGGCCCTGGTGGAGTCCTTTGGCAAGGAACAGATGGATGGTTTCATCAGTAAAGCCCGGCGTGGTGCAGATGGAGGTAAGTTTGGTCCAGCTGTCGGCGGTGAGACCGGTCTCTTCGGACAGCTCCCGTTTGGCACTGGGCAGGAATTCCTCCCCTTTTTCCAGTTTGCCTGCCGGGATCTCGTAGATCACCGAATGGACAGGGTACCGGTACTGCTTCACGAACACCATGCTCCCGTCTTCCGTCACCGGCAGGATGCCCACAGCACCCGGGTGTTTGATGTACTCCCGGGTAGCACCGTCCCCGTTGGGCAGCCGCACCTTGTCCACGAACAGGTGCAGCAGTTTGCCGCTGAAGGCTTCCTCACTGGAAAGCTCTGTTTCGTCCAAACGATCCTCATGCATGGTTTTCATGGTTACCAAACTCCTTCTTCTTGTACTGCGCGGCCATGGCCAGCAGCTCTTTGGCATTGGCCCGGGCCGACCGGGAGGCATTGGTGCCCCCGGTCATGCGCATGATTTCCTGGATGCGTCCCTGGGTATCCAGGACCTGCACCTGGCTGGTGGTGCTGCCCTGCTCCGTGCTCTTGCTGATATACAGCTGGCGGTCGGCGAAGCAGGCAATCTGGGCCAGGTGGGTGATGCACAGCACCTGCCGCCGGTGGGCGATCAGGGCCATTTTTTCGGCCATTTTCTGGGCGGTGACGCCCCCCACCCCGGTATCGATCTCGTCGAAGATCATGGTGGGCACTCCGAATTTTTCCAGCAGCACCGTTTTCAGGGCCAGGGCGAACCGGGACAATTCCCCGCCGGAAGCAATCCGGCCCAGGGGTTTCAGGTCCATCCCTGCATTGGCTGAAAACAGGAACACCACCTGGTCCTGTCCTTTGCCGTGGCATTCCGGCAGCCGGGTGAACTGCAGATCCACCCGGCCTTCGGGCATGGCCAGATCCCGGATGTGGGGCAGCAGGTCCTTGACCAGCTGGGTGGCCGCCTTCTTCCGGGCCCGGGTCAGGGTGTCGGCTTCGGTCTGCATTTCCGCCTTCAGCAGGGCTTCCTGTCTGCGCAGCCGGGCCAGGGTGGATTCCAGGCTCAGCAGTCCTTCGTATTCGTTCTGGGCCTTCTCTCGATAGGCCAGGACTTCCTCCAGGCTGCCGCCGTACTTCTGCTTCAGCCGGTACAGCTGGTCCAGCCGCTCCTGGGCCGCTTCCAGGGTCTCCCGGTCATCGTGGTCGGCGGACAGGATGTCCCCCAGGCTCTGGCGCACATCCTCCAGGGATTCCCAGGCAGAGGACAGTTCCTCGGCGATGGGCTGCAGTTCCGGCGCATAGGACACCACCCCTGACAGGGTGGCCTGGGCGTTGTTGATGGCGTCCAGGGCGCTGGGCATGGTGTCATCCCCGCCCTCCAGCAGGTGATGGGCTTCCCCTACCGCCTGGAGGATCTTCTCCTGGTTGCTCAGCTTCCGCACCGTTTCCCGCAGGGCTTCGTCCTCTCCGGGCTGGATGTGGGCATCGTCGATTTCCTGGATCTCCTCTTCCAACCGTTTCAGGTCCTCGGTCTGGTGGGCGTCCTTCAGGAGCCACTTTTTCACCGTTTCCCGGGCCTTGTCGTAGGCCACGAATTTTTCCTGGTACCGTTCCAGAAGGGGCGGCAGGCTGGCGTCGTAGCTGTCCAGCACCGAAAGGGCCGCACCGGGGGCCAGCAGGGTCTGGTTCTCGTGCTGCCCGTGGATATCCACCAGCTGGGCAGCCAGCCGGGCCAGTACGTACACCGGCACCTGTCGTTCATTCACATAGGCCTGGCTCTTGCCGGAGGCGGTTACCTTCCGGCGCAGGAACAGGGTATCATCCCCCAGGTCCAGATCCAGTTCCCGCAGGATGTCGTGGACCGCCACCAGCCCTTCGATGTCGAATACCGCCTGGATCCAGTAGGCATCCGCCCCCTGCCGCAGATAATCCACACTGGCCCGGCTGCCCAGCACAATGCTGAAGGCGTCGATCAGGATGCTTTTCCCGGCCCCGGTCTCGCCGGTGAATACATTGAAGCCGGGGGTGAAATCCACCCGCAGATGATCGATCAGGGCAAAATTATGTACTTCCAGACTGGTCAGCATGGGATTACCGGGCCTTCCTGGCGACCAGACGGCGTTTGACCACATCCACGTTTTCCTTGCTGTCCACGATGAGCAGCACCGTGTCGTCGCCCCCGACGGTGCCCAGCAGTTCCTTCCAGTTCAGGTGGTCCAGGGCATAGGCCACGGCCTGGGCCGTACCGGGCAGGGTGTGGAGCACAATCAGGTTCTCGGCAGAGCTGATGGTCAGGGTGTAGCTCCGCAGGGTGTCTTCCAGCCGTTCTGCCGTCAGGATCTTGCTGTTTTCCGAGGGGAAGGAATATTTGTACCGGCCATCTTCTCCGGGGATCTTGATCAGCATCATTTCCTTGATGTCCCGGGATACGGTGGCCTGGGTCACGTTGAAACCGGCCTTCTTCAGCGCTTCCGCCAGATCGCTCTGGGTCTCGATGGCCTGGTTCTTGATGATGTTCTTGATGGCTTCCTGTCTGGATAATTTCATGCTCTGGGTACCTCCTATAAAATGGTCTGCCCCTCGTTTTTCAGCATCCGTTCCTGCCAGGTGGCGTAATAGGAAAGAGGGGTGATGCGGACGAAATGGGCGTCACTGGGACTTTTTTCGATGAGAGCCCGCTGGTCCCAGTCCAGATGGCTTACGGTCATCCCGTCCGCAGAAATCAGGATGGTCTCGTAGGGCGGCCGGGGCGTGATTTCAATGGGATGCTCCATGGGAATCACCAGAGGGCGCGCATGGAGTGCGTGGGGACAGATGGGGGTGATCAGGCTTACCTTCAGGCTGGGATGGACCACCGGCCCGCCGGCGGACAGGGAATAGGCCGTGGAACCTGTGGCCGTGGAGATGATCAGCCCGTCACTGGGGGCGTTGGCCGTGGGTTCGCCGGCGATTTTCAGGCTCAGCCGGGTCAGCCGGGAGCGGTCGGCGCTTTCCAGCACCATATCGTTCAGAGCGTGGGCCTTGCAGGTCATCTTTTCGCCTCGCCATACCGTGAGCTGGAGCATGTTCCGTTTTTCCAGGGTGTAGTCTCCCTGCTTCATTTTCAGCAGGGCCATGTACAGGTCCGGGGCCCCCACTTCGGTCAGAAAGCCCAGCTTGCCCATGTTCACCCCCAAAAGGGGGATGTTCAGAGGAGTCACATACCGGGCAGCCCGCAGGATGGTACCGTCGCCGCCCAGGGTCAGGGCCAGGGAAAGCTGGCTGAGACTGGCCGGATCCTCCTGGTCATAGCCCATGACCCCGTAGGTCCCTGCAATCTCCCGGGGAAAGGCAATGGGAATTTCCTGCTGTCGGCAGAATTCCACCACTTTGGGCAGGATGGCCCGTACCTTTTCCTTGGGCAGATTGGGAAAGATCCCGATCCGCAGCCGCTTTTCCATAGTTATTCCCCCTCTTTATTTCTCCAGGGTCTCGTGGGAGGCTCTGACCACTGCCTGGATGGTTTCCGGCGTGATGGCATCCTCCCCCTGTTTCCCCATATAGAACAGATATTCGATATTGCCTTCCGGTCCCCGGATGGGTGAAAAGTCCAGTCCCAGGGGCACAAAGCCCAGCTCCCGGGCCATATTCACCACGTTTTCGATGACTTCCAGATGCACGGCCGGATCCCGGACCACGCCCTTCTTGCCCACTTTTTCCCGTCCCGCCTCGAACTGGGGCTTGATCAGGGCAATGACAAAGCCGTCCGGCTTCAGGATCTTATAGGCGCTGGGCAGCACCTTGTCCAGAGAGATGAACGCCACGTCGATGGTGATGGCATCCACCAGCTCCCCCAGGGAATCGGCTTCCAGAAAGCGGACGTTGGTCCGTTCCATGTTCACCACCCGGGGATCCTGGCGCAGTTTCCAGGCCAGCTGGCCGTAGCCCACGTCCACGGCATATACCTTCACAGCTCCGTGCTGCAGGGCACAGTCGGTGAAGCCGCCGGTGGAGGCTCCCAGGTCGGCCACCACCTTGCCTTCCAGGCTGATGGGGAACACCTTCAGGGATTTATCCAGCTTATAGCCACCCCGGCTCACAAAGGGCATTTTCTTGCCCAGCAGGGTGATTTTGGCATCCGGTTTCACCATAGTGCCGGGTTTGTCGATCTTCTGGTCATTCACCAGCACCTCTCCTGCCATGATCACGGCCTGGGCCTTGCTGCGGGATTCAAATAATCCCTGTTCTGTTAAAAATACATCCAAACGTTCTTTTTTCATTGATCCAATTCCTTTTTGACCGTTTCTGCCACGCCTTCCGGATCCAGCTTCAAATCCTCCAGCAGCCGTTCCCGCTTGCCGTGGAGCACGAATCTGTCCGGGATGCCCAGGTTCAGCACCCGGCAGTGCCGCAGGGCTCCATGACGGTTCAGGGCTTCCAGCACCCCTTCCCCAAAGCCTCCGATCAGAGCGTTTTCCTCCAGGGTCACAATGCATTTCACCTTTTGGCCGGCAGCCACCAGGGCTTCTTCATCCAGAGGTTTCACGAACCGGGCGTCCACCACTCCGGCGGAGATTCCCTGCCGTTCCAGCAGCCGGGCCGCCTTCCGGGCCGTATCCACCATGGTGCCCACCGCCCACAGGTCCACATCCGTACCACGTTGCAGCCGTTCGCTCTTTCCGATGGGCAGGGCATGGATCTCCTTGTCCAGAGGCACGCCCAGGCCGGACCCTCTGGGGTACCGCAGACTGCTGGGCCCCGGATATTCCAAAGAGGTCTTCAGCATGTGCCGCAGCTCGTTCTCGTCCCTGGGGACCATCATCACCAGTTTGGGCATCAGCCGCAGGTACGACAGATCGTATACCCCGTGATGGGTCATACCGTCGTCTCCCACCAGCCCCGCCCGGTCCAGGCACAGGGTAAAAGGCAGTTCCTGCATGCACACATCGTGGAGCAGCTGGTCGAAGGCCCGCTGGGCGAAGGTGGAATACAGGGCCACCACCGGATGGTAGCCATTGGCCGCCAGCCCGGCGCCCATGGTCACCGCATGCTGTTCGGCAATGCCCACATCGAAGAACCGGTCCGGGTAGAATTTACCGAACACATCCAGCCCGGTACCTTCCGGCATGGCTGCCGTAATGGCCACTACCTTCCGGTCCTTCTCCGCCAGGTCCACCAGGGCGTCGCTGAACACTTTGGTGTAGCTGGGCGGGGCATCCGGCCTGGTCAGCTTCCTTCCGGTTGGGATGTCAAAGGGCCCCGTACCGTGGAAGGCGTTGGGCCGCTGTTCTGCCGGCCTGTAGCCCTTGCCCTTGGTGGTGAGCACGTGGATGAACACTGGCTCGTTCAGGGTCTTTGCCTTTTCGAAGGTCTCGATCAGGGCGGGCAGATCATGACCGTCCACAGGCCCCAGGTATTTGAATCCGAAATCCTCGAACAGCATGCCCGGCACAAAGAAATACTTAAAGCTGTTCTTCAGCCGTTCCACCGTACGGGCCACGCTGGTCCCGATGGAAGGAAGTCCTTTCAGGAAAGTCTCCACATCGGATTTCACCCGGGAATACTTGGGATCGGTGCGCAGCTCCGTCAGATAGCTGGACAGGGCTCCTACGTTTTTGGAAATGGACATTTCGTTGTCATTCAGGACCACGATCAGCTTCTTGTGCAGGTCCCCGGCGTTGTTCAGGCCTTCCATGGCCTCCCCGCCGGTCAGAGCCCCATCCCCGATTACGGCGATTACATTGTAGTCCTCCCCGGCCAGGTCCCGGGCACAGGCAATGCCCAGGGCCGCCGAAATGGAGGTGCTGGAGTGCCCGGTGCCGAAGCAGTCGTAGGGGCTTTCACTCCGTTTGGGGAACCCGCACAGGCCCCCGTACTGCCGCAGGGTAGGAAACTGTTCCAGACGCCCGGTGAGCAGCTTGTGGACGTAGGACTGATGCCCCACATCCCACACGATCTTGTCCCGGGGCATGGAGAATACCTTATGGAGGGCTACGGTAAGCTCCACCACTCCCAGGTTGGGTGCCAGATGGCCCCCGTTTCTGCTGGTAACCTCCAGGATCTCGTCCCGGATCTCCTGGCACAGTTCCGGCAGTTCCCCATTGGGTATCTTTTTCAGATCCGACGGTGCGTGTATGGTTGGTAAGATTCTCATAAGGCTCCGTCCCCCCTGTTTCTTATTTTTTCCGGTTGTACAGATAGCGTGTGATCTCTACCAGAGGCTGGGCCTTCTCACCCAGAGGGGCCAGGGTTTCCTCGGCCTGTTTCAGGGTATCGGCCGCCATTTCTTTGGCTTTTTCCAGCCCGAACAGGGAAACATAGGTGGATTTGTGAAGCTTTTCGTCGCTGTGGGCCGGTTTGCCCATGACCTTGGCATCCCCTTCCACATCCAGGATGTCGTCGGTGATCTGGAAGGCCAGGCCGAAGAGACCCGCGAATTTCGTCATGATCCGCAGGGTATCGGCATCGGCACCGCCCAGCATGGCTCCGCCCCGGACGGCTGCTACAAACATGGCACCGGTCTTCGCTTCGTGGAGCTGCTTCATCTGTTCCAGGGTCAGAGGTTTGTCCTCGCTGGTGATGTCCAGGGCCTGGCCGCCCACCATACCGGTGGGGCCGGCGCATTTGGCAACCAGCTGCACCACCTGCAGCAGTACTTTCGGGTCCACACCCCGCTGTTCCAGCATCACTTCAAAGGCCTGGGTCAAAAGGCCATCCCCAGCCAGAAGCGCCATGGCATCGCCGAATACCTTGTGATTGGTCAGACGGCCCCGGCGGTAATCGTCGTTGTCCATGGAAGGCAGGTCATCGTGGATCAGGGAATAGGTGTGGATCATTTCCAGGCCGGCCGCCACGGAAACGAAATCCGTGCCGTTGGCGCCCACCGCATCGGCCGCCGCCATGAGCAGGATCGGCCGCAGCCGTTTGCCCCCTGCTGCCACAGAGTACATCATGGCTTCATCCACCGGGGAAATGCTGCCCACGCCCAGGCGCACCCGCAAATATCCGTTGACCAGAGCCCCGCGGTTCCGCAAATAGCTTCTCAGTTCCAAGTTCATTGTTCGTTCTCCTTCGGGAAGAGCGCCAGCTTAAATTCATCCTGGCTGGTCTCTACGATTTTTTTTACATCCTGCTGGACCTTCTTCAGCTGGGCGGCACAGTTTTTGCTCAGCTCCATGCCTTCCTTGTAGAGGGCCACCGTCTGGTCCAGGGGCAGGTCCCCGCTTTCCAGTTGTTCCACAATGGTTTCCAGCCGTTTCAGGCCATCTTCAAAGGAAACCGTTTCTGCTTTCTTTCTGGGCATTGTTTTATCCTTCCTTCACCGCAGCCACCGTGGAGACAGCCGTCCCCTCGGTGAACCGGGTCACCAGGGTATCGCCGGGCTGCAGCTGGGCGGCATTGCGCACCACCTGTCCCCGGTGGTTTTCTGTTATGGTATAGCCCCGTCGCAGCACTGCGTAGGGGTCCAGGGCCGTAAGCTTCGTGGCAAGGAGCTGCAGTTTCTGATCCTTCTTCGTCAGCTTGTCACGGGCGGCCAGTTCCAGCCGCCGGTCCAGGGTATCCAGGGCCTGGCTGGCCGATTCCCACAGCCGCTCCGGATGGGTCAGCACCCATTCCTCTGTAAGTCGCTCCAGGGCCGTCTCGCTGCTGGACAATTTCACGTCCATGGCCCGCTCCAGCCGGCGCACCAGCTTGGAGAGGAGCTCCCGGTCGCCGCTGCGTTCCGGCACGGCCAGTTCCGCAGCTGCTGAAGGGGTGGGTGCCCGCAGATCGGCGGCAAAGTCACTGAGGGTAAAGTCGATTTCGTGGCCCACGGCCGAGATCACCGGGATGTCCGAGGCGGCAATGGCCCGCACCACACCCTCGTCGTTGAAGGCCCACAGGTCTTCCATGGAACCGCCGCCCCGGCCCACAATCAGCACGTCGGCCAGCTTGTGGCGGTTAAAGAACTGGATACCGTGGATGATCTCCGGGGGCGCCTCCGTGCCCTGCACCTTCACCGGGTACAGCAGCAGCTTCACCGAGGGATCCCGGCGGCCGGACACGTTGATGATGTCCCGCACAGCCGCCCCGGCCGGACTGGTCACGATGCCCACCGTTTTGGGATAGGCCGGGATCGGCTTCTTGCGGCTTTCATCGAACAGCCCTTCCGCACTGAGTTTCTGCTTCAGCTGCTCGTAGGCCACCATCAGGTTGCCGGCTCCCAGGGGCATCAGCATATCCACATAGAACTGGATGGCACCGTCCCGCTCGTACAGGTCAATGCGGCCCAGGCCCAGCACCTGGTCCCCGTTTTTCGGCAGCTGCTTCAGCCACCGGGCACTGCCGGCGAACATGACGCATTTCAGCAGCGTCTTGCCATCCTTCAGCGCAAAATAACAATGGCCGGAAGGATACTGGCGAAAGTTGGATACTTCGCCCTGGATCTGCAGGTTGCTGAATTCCGGCTCCTGCCGGATCAGTCCCTTCAGGATCCGGTTCACTTCCGATACCGTATAGACTTTTCCTGCAATGGTGGTCATACCCCCGCCTGCCTTTCTTCCAGCACGGCCGCCCAGGCATTGCCCACGGCACCGTCCACGCTGTACTTCGGGTCCGGGGCCCACAGTTCGATCTGCCGTTTCTGCAGATAGTCCCCGATCTGGCGCCGCAGCTCGCCGTTGGCACTGACACCTCCTGCCAGAAGCACCTGGTGGAGATTTTCCTGCTGGCACACATAAAAAAGAGTCCGGGAAAGCCCCCGGCTGATGGCCCGTTCCACTCCCAGCGCCAGGCTGGCCGGATCCGCACCCTTCTCCACTGCCCGCAGCGCCTGACTGCAGGGGCCCGATAAGGAGAGCTGGGCTTCCTGCGTCCAGACCTTCAGGGGATAGGGCTCTGCCGCCTGCTGTGCCAGTTTTTCCAGATGGGGACCACAGGGAAAGGAAAGACCCAGGGCCACCCCCACCCGGTCGATGAACTGGCCGGCATGGAGGTCGATGCTGGTGCCCTGGGGCGAAAGGGTAAAGTGCCCGTCCGCCTGTTTTTCACACAAAAGGAAATCCGTGGTCCCGCCGGAAATGTGTACCAGCAGGAACCGGTCGGGCGCCTCTTTGCCCACGGACCACAGGCCCGCATACATGTGGTTGTGCTGGTGGGTGAAGTGGTGGACCGGGATGCCCAGCACTTTTCCCAGGCTCCGGGCCAGACCCAGCCCCGTCAGAAAGGCCGGCATATAGGAATCCTCCCGGGGCCGGGGTTTGGCGCTGACGCCGATGGCCCGCACCGTAAGCCCGGTCAGATCCAGCTGTTCCACCAGGTCCGGCAAATTCCGGGTGTGCTGGAACACCATTTCTGACTGGGCCAGGCCCCGATGGCCGGGTTTCACCGTCAGCAGGCGCCGCACATCGGCCACCAGAGACCCGGTCAGGTCCATCAGGGCCACAGAGGTGGTATAGCAGCTGGTATCCAGCCCCAGTACCACTTCTTTATTGGGCATGCTTCTTCACCAGGCTCCCCAGCAGGCCGTTCACAAAGGCCGGAGATTCGTCTCCCCCATACACTTTGGCCAGTTCCACCGCCTCGTTGATGGCCACAGGGGCAGGGACCTTTTCCGCATTGTAATAGATTTCAAAATCGGCCATGCGCAGCAGATTCCGGTCGATGCCATTCATCCGTTCCAGCTTCCAGTCCGGATTCAGGGTGTCCAGTTCTCCGTCCAGGTCGGCCAGATGGTCCCGCACCCCCTGTACCAGGGTCAGGGCATAGGCCAGATCATTTTCGTTGGCATCGTGGATGTCATCTTCCGCCGCCATGAACTGCACCGTATCTTCCACAGACTGGTCTCCGTTGAAATCCAGGGCAAACAGGCTTCTCAAGGCAATGGTACGTGCTTCTCTTCTACTCATACGATTTGTACTCCTTTATTTATGGTACGGAGGCAGCAGGTTGTCCAGCAGATCCACCAGATCTTCCCCTGCATCCATTTTATAGCCGATATAGAACCCGATGCCGATGCACAGCAGCAGGAACACCGTTCGGAAAAAACCCAGAAGAAGGAACAGGATCCCCACCACCAGGCCCACGGTCGCTCCAATGATGCGCCACCGACTGGTCATAAACAATTTACGCAATATTTCCTGCCACATGGTCCATTCCTCCAGCTATTCCTTGGCTTTGATGTGCTTGAAATAGACGGCCACATCAGCCACGTCCACGCCGACCACGTTCCTGATGTTCTTTTTCACCGTCCGTTTCACCTCATCGGTGGTGTCCGGGATGTTGATCCCCGGCTCGATGGAGGCGTTGATCCGCACACTGAGCTGGTTATCCTTCAGCAGCTTCACCCGGGTCTTGGAACCGAAGACCCCGTAGACATCGTTGGTAAAGCCGGAGATATAGTCTTCCATGGCTCTCTGGCTCACATGGATCTTCCCTTCCCGTTCGTTATCGAAGGTCAGGTCATTGCTGCCGCCCCGGCTCCAGCTGGCAAACAGCAGCCGGCAGCTTACCAGCAGCACCACGGCGCCGGAAACCGTATATTCCCAGCGGCCCGGCACCCGGGTGGCAAAAGCCACCAGGTCGTTGAGAGGGATGGCGTTCACGCTGACAATGATGGTCAGCACCGCTACCACTCCCATGATGATGGTATACAGCGTCAAAATGATCCGGTCGAAAATGCTCATTTCTCTCCCCCCGAAGTCTCTTCCTCAGTGGTTTCCGCCGGCTGTGGCTCAGCCAGCGCCTCTTCCCGGTCCCCTTCCCCTGCAGGGGCATTTTCTGGTTCCGGCAGGATACCGGCCAGTTTTGCAGGTTCCTCCGGCTCTTCTTCCCATTTTTTCACCAGCTCATCGGTGTTGTCCCGGTCGATCTGGCTCTTTTCCTTCTTTTTCTTGACCCCTTCCACGTGGATGTCCACGCCGGTCACTTCGTACCCCGTCATGGATTCCACCGCTTCCTTCACCTTTTCCTGGAGCTTGATGGCCACGTCGGGGATGTTGAACCCGTAGGTGATGATCACGTGGACCTCCACACGCACCGTGTGTCCTTCCGTATAGACCTTGATGCCCTTGGAAAAGTTCTGCTTGCCCAGCATGTCCGTAAGCCCTTCCCGGATGCCACCGCTCATGCCGTAGACACCGGGCACCTCGGAAGCAGCAAGGCCGGCCACGATGCTCAGTACCTCGTCAGCCACCTTGATGGCGCCCATATCATCGTCCGGGGCGGGGATTTCTCCTTCCGGCTGCGTCTGTTTCAGTTCTTCATCGTCGTTCATAGGCTTTCTCCTCAAACGAAAGTTTATACACTTTGAATCATATTATTATACCATAAGTAGAGAAGAAGGGATAGTGCAACAGCGCTCCATTGGCAGAGGTGAAAATGCGCAGCACAAAAAATCCACCCTCGAAAGGGCGGATTTTCTCCCTGGCGTATGATCCCTATAAACCATTCAGCATTCCCATCAGTCTCATTGTCTGTCCGCTGACCATCAAAATTCCGAACAGCAGCAGGAACGCCCCTGCGGCTTTCTGGATCCGGGGGAGCCACGAGTACCCCTTGTGCAGGGCAGGACTGAGACGCTGCCAGAACAGAGCCGCCAGGAAGAACGGCAAAGCGAACCCCAGGGCATAGGCCAGCAGCAGCACCACCCCCTGCTCCACCGTTTTCTGGCTGCCGGCGGCCAGTAAGATCGTGGTCAGGATGGGCCCGGTGCAGGGCGTCCAGCCCAGGGTGAAACTGGCCCCCAGCAGGAAGGAACCCAGGGTTCCCTGCCGCTTTTTCTGCAGGAAAGGCCGCCGGTCCCGGAGCAAAAAAAGCGGTGTCCACAGACCGGACAGGAACAAGCCCAGCAAAATCAGCACCACCCCGGCCACTTTTTCCAGCACGCTCCAGTACGCCAGCACCAGCCGGCCCAGAGCCGTTGCCGTGGCGCCCATGGCCAAAAACACCACCGTGAACCCGGCCAGAAAGGCCAGGGTATTCACCAGCAGGGTCCCCCGCCCTTTTCCCGGCCGAGATGGGCTGGAACCAGCCAGCAGCAGCAGGAACGTGGGCAGAAGAGGCAGCACGCAGGGGGACGCAAAGGACAGCAGCCCACCGGCAAAAGCGGCGCCCAAAGTCAGGGAGCCCATTACAGCCTCCCTTTCAGGGCCTCTTCCAGCTGCCTGGCAGTAGCCATCCCCTCCTGCCGCAGCAGCACATGGCCTTTTTCGTCCAGGATCACGGTGGTGGGGATGGCCCGTACGCTGTACAGACGGGCCGCCCGGCCATCCTTGTCCAGAAGCACCGGCAGGGTGTAGCCATTGTCCTGCAGGAAGCCCTGGACCTTGTCACCGCTTTCCTGTACGTTCAGGGCATAGAAAGCCACCCTGTCCTTATGGGCTTTGGCAAATTGGTCCATTTCCGGGAATTCGGCCCGGCAGGGCGGGCACCAGGTGGCCCAGAAATTGATCACATAGATCCTGCCGTCACCGGGCTTTACCCTATGCTCGGTACCGGAAAGATCGTCCAGCGCAAACCCCGGGGCCACAGCCTGCTGCGAGGAAGACGCCATGGGTGCAGCGGCTCCGCTGCCCTGGGCCCCGGAGGATTTTTCTCCGCACCCGGCCAGCAGAAGGGTGAAAGCAGTCAGGAGAACAGGGATGAAGAGTTTGTGTTTCATAATGACCTCCGTAAGTGAAATTATTTTAGTTACAGTATACCATGGAGGGCAGCAGGGTGACAAGGAGGGAGTGTCCGTCGTTGAACCCACCACCATGCATTCGCATGGTCCCCCGCCCTTATGAAGGGCGGATACTCGTGGATCGGGGTGCCAGGTTTCTGATGGGAGTTTGGGCTTGCTGCCGGCATCTGGTTCAAAAAGATCCGATCCCCGGGCAACGCCACCCGGCGACAATAGGGGTATCCGCCCTTTTCAAGGGCGGGGGACCGTTGCGCCCTGGCGCAATGGTGGTGGGTTCTACACGCTGGCACAAAAAATACGCCGGCAGAATATGTTCTGCTGGCGTATTTCCTTTGTCCTTACAGGACTCTTGCCGCTCCGATATATCTTGCACCCCAGTATCCGCCGAACACGTTGGATACGGTGACGCCGGTGCTGCTCCCTGCCTGCAGCATCTGGCCGTTGCCGATGTAGATGCCGCAATGGGACGGACCTGGTTCGTAGGTTTCAAAGAACACCAGATCCCCCGGCTGCAGGTCGTCAGACGAAACTTTCGGGTAGGCATAATATTGAGCATCTGCCGTCCGCGGGATGTCGATTCCCATCTGGGCAAACACGTACTGGGTATACCCGGAACAATCGAACCCCCAGGGAGTGGTTCCGCCGAATACATAAGGCACGCCTACATAATCATAGGCGACGCTGATCAGCTGGTTTGCCATACCGCTGCCATAGTTGCCATAGCCGTAACCGCCATAGCTTCCCCGGTTGTCGTGCAGCTGCCGACGGGTGGGCATATTTTTGCCCATTAATTTCTTATAGGTAAAGTCCCCGATGATCCCGTCTGCTTTCAGGCCCATGCTGGCCTGATATTTCTTTACCGCAGACACGGTCCGGGCCCCATATACCCCATCAGGGATCCCGATATCGTAGCCTTCCATCAACAGCTGTTCCTGGATGGCTGCCACTTCCGGCCCTGACTGGCCTTGCTTGAAACTGGCAAATACGTTCTGCATCGGTACTACTGTAGCCGCCGTGGTGGCCGCCGCCAGTACTACGCCCAGCATCATCCTCCTAAATATAATGAACACATCCTCTCGATTACGCCTACGAAGTTAGCTGCCGGGTGCGGGTCGAGATGCCCTATTCCGAAGAAATTAACCCCACTTTGGTTCCCCCGTTCACATTGCTGTGATTCGGCTTTTTAAATTTAGTTTTGCCGGTTTTTATTATAACAATTCCCTTATTCGATGTCTATTGCTTGTCAGCAGTTTTCACGATATGTTCACGAATGATATACAAAGGTCTCTGCTTCACTTCGTCAAAGATCCGACCCACGTATTCACCCACAATCCCAATGCCGATCAGCTCCACACCGCCCAGAAAGAATTCCGCGCAGGCCAGGGTGGTCCAGCCCGGTACGGCATCCTGCTCCACATATTTCACATAAATGACATGAAGCAGGAGCAGAAGGCTGCACAGCCCTGCCACGCATCCCACATACAGGGCCAGCCGCAGGGGCACCCGGGAAAAGGCCGTGATACCATCCAGGGCGAACCGCAGCATCTTCTTCAGGCTGAACTTGGAATGGCCGGCAAACCGGGGCGGCGCCACGAATTCCAGGGTAGTGGTCCGGAACCCCAGGTTGTTCACCATGCCCCGGATGAACCGGGCACGTTCCCGGAATCGGTTCAGGGCATCCACGGCCTTTCGGTCCATCAGCCGGAAATCGCTGCCCCCAGGGGTGATGCGCACTTCGCTCATGGAGTTGATGAGCTTGTAATATAAGCGGGAGGTTATGTTCTTGAACCAGGTGGCGTCCTCGGTGGCCTTGCGTACCGTCTGGACGATTTCGTACCCCTGTTCCCACTTTTCCAGCAGCTGGGGAATCATCTCCGGCGGGTGCTGCAGATCCCCATCCATGGAGATCACCGCATCCCCGTTGCTCTGATCCAGCCCGCAGGTCAGGGCCAGCTGATGCCCGAAGTTCCGGGCAAACACGTATCCCTGGACATGGGGATCCTGCTGCGCCAGTTCCCTCACCAGCTGGGACGTATGGTCTTTGGAACCATCATCAATGAACAGGATTTCGTAATCATACGGCAAAGGCGCCATTACTTTCGTAAGGCGCCTGTAGAACTCGTGGATATTCTCCTCTTCATTGAAGACGGGCACTACAAAAGAAACCTTCTTCATGCAACGTCTTCCTCTCAGAAATTACAATGCCTTGAGTGCCTGTTCGTACACGCTTCTGGGCTGCACACCCACGAACCGCTGCACTTCCTTGCCGGCCTTGAACAGCACCACCGTAGGGATGGCTGCCACATTGAACCGCAGGGCGATGTCCGGAACCTGGTCCACATCCAGTTTGGCGAACTGCACTTCTGTATGTTCCCCGGCCAGATCTTCGATGACCGGAGCCACCATGCGGCAGGGACCGCACCAGGTTGCCCAGAAATCCACCAGCACCGGTTTTTCGCTGTTTTGTACCAGCTTTTCAAAGCCGGCTGCATCACCGATCTGAATCATATCCATCTGTATCTCCTCCTCTACGCAAAAACGCAAGGTGTTATGAACAAAGTTGTGAGTGCCCGGTAAGCCGAGTTCTGTTAGTGATAATCATTTATCTAGTCCTGCCGTTGCCGACAGGCTCAAGCGACGCTACCCGGAAGGATCAGCGGGCCGCTTCATCCCTTCCCTATTTGGTCTTGCTCCGGATGGGGTTTACCAAGCCGACCAATCACTTGGCCGCTGGTGCGCTCTTACCGCACCGTTTCATCCTTACCGGCAAAGCCGGCGGTTTGTTTTCTGTGGCACTTTCCTTAGGGTCGCCCCCACTGGACGTTATCCAGCATCCTGCCCTGCGGAGCTCGGACTTTCCTCATCAGCCAGAGGCTGCCGCGATTATCTTTCCGCACTCACGATATTGAATGATACCATAGGAGGGCCTGGTTCGTCAAACCTTCCACAGATACCGCTGTAACATTTTATCGTATTCCCAGCTTTCAGGCCGTTCTTTTTCGTGAAACTGATTCATGATGGAATCCACTTCGTCGGCATAATGGACGATGAAAGCTTCCCGGGTGGCGCACACCACCGGAGAACCCTTCTCCTGGTCCCCATGATGGCTCAGGATGATGTGGAGCAGCTGTTCCCGTTTGGCTGCCGGCAGTTCCGGGATGCGCCGGGCCATCCGGTCCACGGCCATGGCTCCGATAGAGATGTGCCCCATCAGGCGGCCTTCCGTGGTATAGGGAAAGCCCAGGTCAGCGGAAATCTCCCGCAGTTTGCCGATATCGTGGAGCAGGGCCCCGGCGATCACCAGATCCTGGTCCACGTTCCCGATGGCGCCGCACATGGCCACCGCCAGACGGGTCACGCACACCGTGTGGTGCAGCAGACCGCCCACATAGGCGTGGTGCAGCCGCATACCCGCCGGGTTCCGGATGAACCGCTTCCAGGTTTCCCCGGCAAACATGGCTTCCACCAGTTTCCGCAGGGCTTCATCGTGGATGCGCCCCACAAAAGTGTGGAATTCCTCCTGGTATTTTTCCAGGTCGATGTGGCCACTGGGCAGCAGACAGGAGAGGTCCGTCCCTTCCGGTACGGTCTGCACCTGGTGTACGATCACCTGGTAGGCCATGGTGCTGGAATACTTGTTCAGGTCCACCTTGCCCCCGATCAGGTAGGGAGAAGGCTGTTCCATGGCCCGCAGCCGGCCGATGGGACCGGCTTCGAAACAGATGAAGGGAATGCACCCGCTGTTGTCTTCCAGCAGGCCTTTGGCATACGGCTTGCCATTGGAGGACGTGCCCACCTTTTGGAGCCGCACCAGACAGGGCTGTTCCATGGCATTCCCCAACTGCAGATCCTTGATCATTGTCCAATCGCTCCCTTACACCGTTTGCAGGATCCGGGCCTCTTCGGCGCGTACCACTTCGAAATGACGGCCGGATTCTTCGCACCAGGCGTCCAGCACCGCTGCCAGCTTGTTCACCACCGGGGATTCCGTCAGCTGATGGGTGCCGTCCACCACGTTCAGCCCCAGGTCCAGGGCCTTCTGGGCCACATGGTACTTCAGATCGCCGGTCACCAGGGTATCGGCCCCGGCAGCCAGGGCATCTTCCATGAAGTCCGCACCGCTGCCACCGACCACGGCCACTTTGTACACCGGTTCTTCGCCGCCGGCATAGGTCAGATGGTCAGCCCCCAGATCTTCCTTCACTTTTTCCGCAAAATCTTTCAGGTCCATGGGCGCATCCAGCACCCCGATCCGGGCCAGGCCCTGTTCCGGGCAGTCCTTCCGGGGAATCTCCGTCACGTCTTCCAGGCCCAGCCGGGCAGCCAGGACGTCGTTGACGCCGCCTTTGGCCGCATCCAGGTTGGTGTGGGCCGCATACAGGGCGATGTCGTGCTTGATCAGTTCGTACAGCACTTCCATCTTGGTGTCGGTGACCGCCAGGGTCTTGGGCAGATTGAAATAGTAGGGATGGTGGGTGATGATGATGTCACATTCCTGCTGGATGGCCTGTTCTGCCACTTCCACAGAAAGGTCCAGGGCCACCATGATCTTGTGCACGTGCTGGCCCAGATGGCCCAGCAGAAGGCCCGGGTTGTCCCAGCTTTCCGCATATTCCACCGGAGCAATCTCGTTCATGAAAACGCAGATGTCTGTAACGGTGGTTTCTTTCAGTTCTTTTTCCTTATTTTCTTCCATTCTCCAATGCCTCCAGTTGTTCCAGAATGGTACGGTAGGTTGCATATCGTTCGCTGGCCCTGGCCCGGGGACTTTTGTCCATCTGTTCCAGCAGATGGCGGTATTTGGCACACCGTTCCGCCAGCAGGGCGGGCAGCAGGGGATGGTTCCGGCGCACCAGATCATCCCCCACTTCCCAGCAGCCTCCGGGGTATTTCCAGCCCGGGGAAGGGGTCAGGTGCAGCAGCTCGTACAGCCGCCCCCCCTCTTCCACCAGGTCTTCCCTGCAGATGGCCCAGCCGGCGTCCTCCGCCCAGTGGCGCAGTCGTTCGCTGTCGCTCATGGGCTGCAGGATCAGGTGACGGAAGCCGGGATGCTGCCAGATTTCCGGAGATTCTCTCAGGATCTGCAGCATGGTCTCAGCCCCCATGCCGGCCATGACGGCCGCTTCCACCTCGCCGGGCCGGACCACGGTCAGGCCGCTTCCCTGACGTACAGAAATCCGGTCTTCCAGGTGGAAAGACCGGACCGTATGCCGGGCAGCATCACAGGGCCCCGGCACCACATCCCCGGCAATGGCGCTTTGGATCCTGCCCTGCTGCAGCAGTAGCACCGGCAGGTAAGCGTGGTCGGTCCCCACATCCACCAGCCTGTGGCAGGGTGGCACCAGAGCCGCAACCGCTTCCAATCGAGGTCCGAAATTCATGGTTTCATTCCCTTTCCATAATATACCGTCGTGCATCGTCCAGGCTGTTCACATCCCGCCAGCCGAACCGCCGCAGCTTTTCGCAAAAGGCAAAGGCCGTCCCGTGCTCCCGGATCAGTTTCTGGGCCTGGCGCACCATCTCCCGTCCAATGGGACTGTTGCAGTAGGCTCCCATGGCCGCGTCCAAAAGCGTCCGGTCCTTCCACCGCTCCCGGAAGCAGCTGTGGACGAACAGGATCAGGTCAATGGCCCGGGGATCAGCCGTAACGAACCGTTTCTCGTTTTCCCAGTCCAGGAAGGTGATCCTGTCTTCCTCCTTGTCGTAGGCAATGTCCCGCAGAGCCGGGCGCCCGTGGTGCAGCCCCATCTGATGGAGCCGGGCCAGGGCTTCTCCCGTCCGGGCAAAGGCCTTGACCCGGCAGTCCGCCCAGGGTGCTTCCTTGGCCACGCCCTGCAGGGTCTTGCCCACCGCCTTCATGACGAAATACTCATCCTGCAGCAGCACGATTTCCGGTGCCAGGGGAAAATACTGGTTCACCGTACTGATTTTATACACCTCGCACCAGAACGCCGCCTCCACACTGTTTTTGGCAAAGGCGTTCCGGTGGTTGGAGATTTTCCGCTTGATGAACAGCGCCTGGTCCTGATACAGAAGGGGCAGCACCCGCTTCTGAGGCTGCAGGGCAATGGCTTTGTCCGCGGCCTGTTTCAAATCCAGATCGATCATATGTCCCTTCCCTTTCTCACAGGGCATGGGTGGTACTGATCAGTTTCCGGGCTCCCAGGATCTTGCCGGGGCTCATGCTCAGCTCGTCCACACCCATGGCGATGAAATAGGGGATCAGCTTGGGATCCGCGGCCGCTTCTCCGCAGATACCCACCCAGCAGCCACCGGCGTGACCGTTTTTGACGGTATTCTGGATCAGGCGCAGCACGGCCTTATGGCCGGCACTGGCCAGGTCTTCCAGTTCGGCGTTCTGCCGATCCACGGCCAGGGTGTACTGTACCAGGTCGTTGGTACCGATGCTGAAGAAATCCACTTCCTGGGCCAGATCATCGCTGATCAGGGCCGCCGCCGGGGTTTCAATCATAACGCCCACTTCCAGCGTTTCGTCAAAGGGGATGCCTTCTGCCCGCAGTTTCACCTTGGCGGCTTCCAGAAGCTCTTTGGCGGCTCGCACTTCCTCCACGCTGATGATCATGGGGAACATGACCGACACCTGGCCGTAGGCCGAAGCCCGCAGGATGGCCCGCAGCTGGGTATAGAAGATCTCCGGCCGTTTCAGACAGATCCGAATGGCCCGGAAGCCCAGGGCCGGGTTTTCTTCCGGCGGCAGTTTGAAGTAGTCCACCTTTTTGTCGGCGCCAATATCCAGAGTGCGGATGATCAGCTTCCGCCCCTCCAGTTCCTGGGCTGCAGTGCAGTAGGCTTCGAACAGCTCATCTTCCGTAGGATAGTCTTCCCGTCCCAGGTACAGGAATTCGCTGCGGAACAGGCCCACTCCTTCTCCGTCGTTCTGGAGCACCAGGTCGATGTCCTCCGGCTGACCGATATTCCCGTACAGGGCAATGGGCTTGCCGTCCGCCGTGATGGTGGGCTTGCCCCGGAAAGCCTCCAGGGCGTTCTGGGCCGCCAGATGCCGGTCCAGTTTCACCTTCAGGTCGTCCAGCACTTCTTCCCCCGGTTCCAGGTAGAAACGGCCGGCCGCCCCGTCCATGGCACCCATTTTGCCGTTCCAGCTTTCATCCAGCTGGACGTCGGTATGGACCACGGCCGGGATCTTCATGGTCCGGGCCAGGATGGCCGTATGGCTGGTGGCACTGCCGCCGCTGGTGACAAAGCCCAGGATCAGCTTTTTGTCCAGCTGCAGGGTTTCGCTGGGGGTCAGGTCATCGGCGCAGATGATGCTGGGACGGGTCAGCAGATCCGTCCAGCTGCCGCTGCCCCGGGACAGGGCGTCTTCCAGCTGGCCGCAGATGGCCCGCACATCAGCACCCCGGGCCTGCATGTATTCGTCGTCCATGGCTTCCAGCATGGCGGCGAACTGCCTGCCCGCTTCCTTCACGGCGGCTTCCGCAGTGAAATGTTCGCCGGTGATGAAGCCGGTGATGGCATCACAGAGATCCGGATCCTGGACCATCATCTGATGGACTTCAAAGATACCGGCTTCTTCTTCGCCCACCTGCTGACGGGCTTTTTCTTTCAGGATTTCCAGGCTTTCCACCACCTGTTCCTGGGCATCCCTGAACCGTTTCAGTTCCTGCTGGGGATCCAGGCTGGTGGTGAGATGGATTGCAGCGTCCTTCCCGGCCGGTTTTACCAGGATGGGCCCTACAGCCACGCCGGCGGAAGCTCCCTTGCCCTGAACTAGCTTCATGGGCAATCCTCCTCTCTTACAGATTGGCTTTCAGGAAGGCTTCCAGAGCCGCGGCGGCTTCTTTTTCGTCGGGGCCTTCCACCGTAACGGACAGTTCCATTCCCTGTTTGATGCCCATGCCCATCAGGGAGAAGATGCGTTTCAAATCGCCGGTCTTTCCGTTGCCGGCCACGGAGCATTTGGACTGGAATTTGGCAGCTTCCTTCACCAGCATGCCGGCAGGACGTGCATGGATGCCCTGGGGATCTTGAATCGTATACGTAAATTGAACCATAATGATTGCCTCCTTGGTTTTGACACTTTTACACTCTATTATACCAGATGGAGGGACGAGAAGAAAGAGAAGGACAAAAAATGAGCCGAAGGCGAATTTTTTCACCTTCGGCTGCGGACTAGTGACTAGAGACTCGTGACTGCCCTTATTTATTTTTCTTCAGCACACCCAGCAGCACGGCCCCTACGCCTGTGCCTACGGCCAGGCTCACCAGGTACATGGGCCAGTTGTGGACCACTCCGAACACGAAGATGCCGCCGTGGGGTGCGGGGATGGTGCATCCGAACACCATGGACAGAGCGCCGGCCACCGCTGCCCCGATGCAGCAGGCAGGGATCACCCGGCTGGGATCTTCTGCCGCAAAGGGAATGGCCCCTTCAGTAATGAAGCTCAGGCCCATGACAAAGTTGGTCAGGGAGGAGTTCCGCTGCTGCTCCGTGAATTTCTTCGGGAACATCCGGCAGGCCACGGCAATGGCCAGAGGCGGCACCATGCCACCGATCATCACAGAGGCCATGAAGGGCGAGCTGACAGCCTGTCCATCGGCCCCGGCCAGAGAAGCCGTACCGAATACATAGGCTGCCTTGTTCAGAGGGCCGCCAAAGTCGATGCTCATCATGCCCCCCAGCACCAGGCCCAGCAGCACCTTGCTGCCGCCGCTCATGGAGGTCAGCCCCCCGTTCACCCACTGGTTCACGGCGCCCATCACCGGGTTGATCACCAGCACCATCAGGGCGCCCATGATCATGAGACCCAGCACCGGGTACAGCAGGATGGGTTTCAGGTTTTCCAGGGAATCCGGCAGGAAGCCCAGGGCCTTTTTCAGTCCCAGGATCAGATACCCGGCCGCAAAACCGCCCACCAGGGCCCCGAAGAACCCGCTGCCGCCATTTGCGGCCATGGCTCCGGCCACGAATCCCACCAAAAGGCCCGGCCGGTCCGCAATACTGGCGGCGATGAACCCGGCCAGCATGGGCATCATGAAGCTGAAGGCCAGACCGCCCACATCCTTGAAGAACTTGGCCAGGGGCGTGCTGCTGCCGAAGTTCGCCGTACCGGCGGCCCCCATGTCGAACAGGAAGGCCAGGGCGATCAGGATGCCCCCACCGATGACGAAGGGCAGCATGTGGCTGACCCCGTTCATCAGGTGCTTATAGGCTTTGCGGGCCTGGCTCTCTTCCGCGGCTTCCGCTTCCGGGCCGGCCTCACCGCCTTCTTCGCCCTCGAATACGGGGGCATTGCCGCTCAGGGCCTCATCCAGCAGCTGGTCGGCCTTGTTGATGCCGTCCGCCACCTTCACGATGACCACCCGTTTGCCCTTGAACCGGTTCATGGGCACGTATTTGTCCGCCGCCACGATGATGCCCGTGGCGTTCGCGATATCGTCCGCCGTCAGGGCGTTCTTCACCCCGCTCTGGCCGTTGGTTTCCACCTTGATGGAAATGCCCCGTCTGGCAGCGTGCTGTTCCAGGCTTTCAGCGGCCATGTACGTATGGGCGATGCCCGTGGGGCAGGCCGTCACGGCGAGAACCTGGTACCCTTCCGGTTTCGCTTCCTCTGCCGCGGCCGGTGCTTCTTCCTGCGGCTCCTCTTCCGGGAACTTTTCCTTTTCCGCTTTGGCGATCATTTCGTACAGTGCATCCACGGTGTCCACGGCCATGAGCCCGTCGATGAAGTCCGGGTCCATCAGGAGGGTGGACAGCCGGCTCAGCACGTCCAGGTGCACATTGTCCTTCGTATCCGGTGCGGCGATCAGGAAGAACAGTTTGGCAGGCTGCCCGTCCAGGCTGTCGAATTCCACGCCGTCCTTACAGCGCATGAACGCCAGGCCGGGCTTCGTCACGGCCGCCGTCTTGGCGTGGGGAATGGCCACCCCTTCGCCCACGCCGGTACTGCCCTCTTCTTCCCGGGCGAATACCTTCTTCTTATAGGTCTCCGGGTCCGCAATGTTGCCCTGTTTCACCATCAGGGCGACCATCTTCTCCAGAGCGTCTTTTTTGTCCGTGGCGGAACCGTTCAGTTCCACGCTTTCCCGTTTCAGTAGATCCGTGATCTGCATATCAATTCCCCTTTACCAGTTCTTCAATCGCTTCCCCTGTAGCCAGATGCATGGAAAAAGCCGTGGCGCTGCCGGCGCAGATGCCCCAGTGCAGCGCTTCCGCATAATCGTGATGCTTCAGATAGCCCGCCAGGAAACCGGCCACCATGCTGTCACCGGCCCCCACCGTGTTCACCATCTGTCCGGCGGGTGCCGTATGGCGATGGACCCCGTCGAAGGCGTCCACCAGCAGGGCCCCGTCGCCCCCCAGGCTGATGAGTACGTTCCGGGCACCCCGTTTCCGCAGCTCCCGGGCCCCCTCCACCAGGTCGGCTTCCGTAGCCAGCTTCCGTCCCAGCAGGTCCTCCAGTTCCTCTTTGTTGGGCTTCACCAGGAAAGGACCCGCCTCCAGGGCGTTTGCCAGCAATTCCCCTGTGGCGTCCACCACACAGGGGATATCCCGCTGCTGCATCAGCCGGGCGATTCTCCCATACAGGGTGGACGCACAGCCGCTGGGGCCGCTGCCTGAAAGCACCAGCATATCCCCGGGCTCCAGGGTCTCCAGCTGTTTCAGCAGCCGTGCCAGGTCGGCTTCCCCGATGGACGGTCCCTGGCCGTTGATGGCCGTCTCTTCCCGGGACCGCACCTTCACATTGATCCGGGAAAAGCCCTTTTCCACCGGCAGCAGGTCGCAGGCAATGCCCTGTGCTTCCACCAGATGCTGGATCTCCTCTCCGGTAAAGCCGGCTTTGAAGCCCAGGATCCGGGTGGGGATGCCCAGGTTCCGGAGCACCCAGGACACGTTGATGCCCTTTCCCCCGGGGAAGATTTCCTCCCCTTTCGTACGGTTGATGGCCCCCACTTCCAGGTGCGGCACGGTGACCACATAATCCAGGGAGGGATTGAAGGTAACAGTATAGATCATGGTAACGTCCTTCCTATATCCTATAAATCACTGAAATTGCCCACGGTAATGCCCAGCTGGTGCACCAGCTCCACCAGGCCGGGATCGGTGACGGCGTCCAGTTCCGCTTCGAAATCGTGGTCCCAGGCTGTGGCCGGGATCAGCACCTGGTTGTTCGTACCCGGGTGGAGCATGATTTCCATGGTGCCTTCCTTCATCTGGAGCAGAATGGTGCGCAGGGCTTTTTTGTCCACGGCAGTGCCGGCTACAATGCCCCCGAAATGGTCCGGAGCCCGCAACCCGGCGGCCAGGGCCTTGTGTCTCGCCCGCTCCGCCAGTACATGGAGCCCCATCCGCCCCACCTGCTCTCCCAGGTTGCCCGGACGGGTCGCCAAAAGGCTCACCGGGATGGCCGGGATCCGCACGGCCGGGATGCCGTGATCCAGGCACAGGTCGATGACGATGTCCATGATCCCGGGCAGCACATGCATGTGCTGGTGGCTGTCGGCATGGGTGGGAACCAGGCCCGTGCTGAGGAATGCGTCCAGCTGGGCCCGGCATTCCCTGGCCACCTCCGGCAGTTTGATCCGGCCCGACAGGAACCGTTTCACGAAGGCATTATGGTCAGGCCACAGCCGGCCGGTGGCAGGATCGATCAGGCTGGGGATCTGGCGGGCAGGAAGCACGGGCCGGGCGTCCACCAGTGTAAAATGAATGCCCAGTCCCAGGGCGGGGGTACGGCGGGCCAGGGCCACCGCATCTGCAAAGGCCCCGCCGGTGACCATCACCGTGGCCGATCGAATCAGCCCCTTTTCCACGCCCAGTTCCACGGCCCGGTCGATCAGCACATGACGGCCGAAATCATCCGCATTGACGATCAAATGTTTTGCCAAATCCTGTCGGCTCCTTTCCTCCATCCAATGGTGCGATCCTCTGAAAGTATCCATGTTATTTTACAATAAATTTGCCAGTCTGTCACGGAATTTGACAGGGTTTCCGGGATTTGCTACACTGTCAGTGATTTTTCCTATCCAATATATAAAGGAGTGTTTTCCTGTGAATCGTGCACTGTCTCCCCGGGCGCTGGTGTTCATCGCCGTGCTGGGGGCGTTATCTTCCTTATTGATGGCCTTCGAGTTTCCCCTGCCCTTCGCACCGGCCTATATGAAGTTCGAGATTTCCGATCTGCCTGCCCTGTTTGCCGGGTTCTTTCTGGGCCCTCTGGCCGGAGCCTTTACAGAGGTCATCAAGATCCTGCTGAAACTGGTGCTGGTGGGCAGTTCTTCCGCCTTTGTGGGAGAAGGGATGAACCTCCTGTGTGCCCTGGCCTACGTGCTGCCGGCCACCATTTTCTACCACCTGCACCGGACCAAGTCCGGTGCCCTCACCGCCCTGCTGCTGAGCACCGTGGTGGCCAGCCTGTTTGCCGTGGTGGCCAACCGGTACCTGGCCATTCCCATGTATGTGCGGCTGTATAAGATCCCCCTGGGGGCTATTTTAAAAATGGCCAGCGCCACCAACCCCCTGGTCCATTCCCTGACCGACTTCCTGCTGCTCACCATTCTGCCCTTTAACCTGCTTAAATATACGGTGGTGTCCTTCCTGACCTACCTGGTGTATAAAAAAGCCAGCCTGGCCCTGCAGCGGTTGACCGAAGGATGAGCAAAAGAAGATGACAAGACATTTTTCTTGTATCTTGTATACTTGTTTTCCTGACCTGTTCCTTCCAATGAAACCATGTTACAATGAAAAAGACCGGAACACAATCGCTACACTTTTGAACCAGGAGGCACAAGAATATGGAAAAACGAATGGTGGGAATCGTCGGTGTGGGTCATGTAGGTGCCCATGTGGCTTATACCCTGGGCCTGATGGGCGTTGCTGATGAAATCCTGCTTTGCGATACCAACGAAAAGAAACTGGCCAGTGAATGCAACGACCTGAACGATGCAGCTCCCTTCATGCCCAACCGGACCGTATACAGGGCCGTGGACTACGCCGGACTGAAAGATTGCGACATCATCGTCAATGCAGTGGGCGACATCGAGCTTTGCAAAAACTTCAACCGGGATGACGAACTGAAAAACAGTGTGCTCCAGGTGGCCAGGATCATCCCGTCCATTATGGACGCCGGCTTTAACGGCATCTTCGTGAATATCACCAATCCCTGCGATCTGATCACCTGTGAGATTGCCAACCTGTCCGGCCTGCCCCGGAGCCAGGTGCTGGGCACGGGCACCCTGCTGGATTCTGCCCGGCTGCAGCACGCCCTCCGTGACATCACCGGCCTGGACAGCCGCAGCTTCAACGCCTATATGATCGGGCAGCACGGAGACCATCAGTTCATTCCCTGGTCCATGCTGAACTTTTCCGGGTTGACTGTGGAACAGTTCGAAGCCCTGCGGGGGGTCAAGTTCCACCGGGAGACCATCCAGAAGCAGGCCGTCAAGGGCGGCTGGATCACCGTGGCCGGGAAATGGTGCACGGAATACGGCATTGCAGGTGCCGCTGCCACCCTGGTGCGAACCATTCTCCACGACGAAAAGCGCATCCTCCCCTGCTCCGTGGAACTGGATGGAGAATATGGACAGCAGGATCTGTTTGTGGGAGTTCCCGCCATCATCGGTAAGGACGGCATGGAAAAAGTCATCGAACTGCCGCTGAATGACGAAGAAAAAGAAAAATTCGCAGAGGTGGTCAGGGCCCTGCGGACCAATATGGAAAAAGCCAGGAATATCATCCTGGAAAACAGAGAAAAGCTGTAAAAAAAAATAAAGGCGCTGTGAAAAAATCATCCATAGCGCCTTTATTTCGCCAGCGACAGCTGGCTTCCATCGGCTGGTGACTAGTGACTAGTGACTAGTGACGGGGTGTGAAAAAGCATTTTTTCACACCCCTTTTTGCATATTATTTCCCGAAGAACACCGTAATCAGATCCTGCAGGGCATCCTGATCAGCCGCCCCCATGGTTTCCCGGGCACTGTGCATGGCGAGCAGCGCCACGCCGATATCCATGGTCCGGATGGGCGTCAGGGCCGACGCCATGGAACCCAGGGTGGACCCGCCCTTGATGTCGCTGCGGTTTACGAACAGCTGGCAGGGAATGTGGTTGGCCTCACAGAGTCCCTTCACCACAGCCACTGCTTCCGCATCCCCTGCATAAGACTGGCTGCAGGCCTGTTTCAGTACCACGCCGCCGCCCAGAAGGGGCTTGTTGGTGATGTCGCATTTGTCCACATAGTTGGGATGCAGGGCATGGGCCACGTCCACGCTGAGCATAAAGCCGTTGGCCATGTCTTCGTACAGAGCTTCCTGGCTGAGACCCAGCTTGCCGTAGATCCGGTGGAGCAGGTTGTTCAGCACCAGGCTGTCGGCCCCCTGCTTCGTGTTGCTGCCCACTTCCTCGTTGTCGAACAGGCAGGCCACCTTCAGGCCCTCCGTATCCGTACAGTCCATGATGCCCTTCAGGCAGCCCATGACGGAAGTCAGGTTGTCCAGACGGCCGCAGGAGATGAATTCATCCTTCAGGCCGAAGGTGCAGCCCTCTTCCACCGGATAGGTACCCAGTTCAAAGGAGAGGATGTCCTCTGCCTTCACGCCCAGTTCCTGGGCCAGGAATTTCTGGAAGAACGTTTTGTCCTTGCTGTCCTGCCCCAGCATGGTGGCCAGGGGCAGCACATCCTTCTGTTTGTTCCATTTATACCCATCGTTCACTTCCCGGTTCATGTGGATGGCCAGGCTTGCCATGGTCAGCAGCGGACGCTTGAAATCCACCAGGTGGGTTTCCGGTTTGAAGAGATCCGCCGTGCGGGTCACCACCTTGCCGGCCAGGGACAGGGGACGGTCCATCCAGGTGGACACGATCATGCCGCCGTAGCCCTCCACGTTCAGGGTCCCATAGCCCTGGGTGCTGACTTCTGCTGCCGGTTTCAGGCGGAAGCAGGGGAAATCCGTGTGGGCCGCTGCAATCTTCAGGCCCCGGGTGCCCTTCCGGCCTGTGCGGAAAGCAAACAGAGAAGAATCGAATACGGTTACAAAATACTTGCTCTCTGGAGCCAGAGCCCAGTCGGACCCCGGCTTGAGCTCGGTGAAGCCATTTTCCAGCAGCAGCTTCTTGCTGGCTGCCACTGTATGGTACGGGGACGTACTGTTTTGGATCAGGTTCAGCAGTTCTTTTGTGGTTTGATTCATAATACACCTCCATGGCTCTTATTGTACCATAAGAAACAAAATAGTTCAAAAGTTTCCGCAATTTGCTGTTCCAGCCGTTCCATTCATGATATAATTGAATCATCTTTCAAAAGGAGGCTTTACCATATGGACAAACAAAACCCATCTACTGGAAGCAACAAAGTACTGACCTGGCCTGCCCTGGGGCTGATGACCTTCACCTCCGTCTGGGGGTTCGGGAACATCGTCAACGGGTATGCCAACCAGGGTCTGAAGGCCGTCGTGTCCTGGATCCTGATGTTCGCCCTCTATTTCATCCCCTATGTACTCATGGTCGGTGAAATGGGATCCACCTTCAAAGACAGCAAAGGCGGCGTATCCTCCTGGATCCGCTCCACCAGCGGAGCCAAACTGGCCTATTTCGCCGGCTGGACCTACTGGATTGTCCACATGCCCTACCTGGCCCAGAAACCCCAGAACATCGTCATCGCCTTTGGCTGGGCCGCACTGCAGAACGGTACCCTGACCAAGATGATGTCGCCCCTGGTGCTGCAGATCATCGCCCTTGTGATTTTCTTCTTCTTCCTGTGGTATGCCTCCAAGGGCGTGGGTGCCCTGAAACGGATCGGCGCCCTGGCCGGCTCCTTCATGTTCGTCATGAGCATCCTGTACATCCTGCTGGCCCTGGCCGCTCCCCATCTGACCACCGCAAAAACCTTCAGCTACAGCCTGAACTGGGATACCCTGATGCCCACCTTCGACTTCGACTACATGACCACCCTGGGCATCCTGGTATTCGCCGTGGGCGGCTGTGAACGGCTGAGCCCCTATGTCAACAACCTGAAGCATCCGGCTTCCGAATATCCCAAATCCATGATCTTCATGGCCACCATGGTGGCAGTGACCGCCCTGCTGGGCACCTTTGCCATGGGCCTGATGTTCGATCCCAACAACATCCCCAAGGACCTGATGATGAACGGTGCCTACTACAGCTTTGCCAAGCTGGGTGAATATTACGGCATCGGCAGCACCTTTGTGGTGATCTACGCCATCTGCACCGCCCTGGGACAGGCCGCCACCCTGGCCATTTCCATCGATGCCCCCATCAAGATCCTGCTGGCTGACGTGAACCCGGAATACGTTCCCAAAGTGTTCACCAAAATGAATGCCAAAGGCGTGCCCGTCACCGGCTACAAGCTGACCGCCGTGCTGGTCTCCATCCTGCTGATCGTACCCGCCCTGGGGATCGGGGACATGACCAGCCTGTACAACTGGCTGATCCGTCTGAACGCCGTGTGCATGCCCCTGCGGTACCTGTGGGTATTCTTCGCCTATATGATGCTGAAGAAGCATGCTGACAAGTACGTTTCTGAATACCATTTCGTAAAGAGCAGGGGCCTGGGCATGGTGGCCGGGTTCTGGTGCTTCGCCTTCACTGCTTTTGCCTGCATCATGGGCATGTTCCCAGAGGCGTACAGGCCGGTACCGACACCTGGTACTTCCAGTTCGCCATGAACATCATCACCCCGCTGGTGCTGATCGGTATCGGATTCATCCTGCCGGAACTGGCGAAAAAAGAGAGAGCATAAGAAAAGAAAAAAGCTGGCAGCTTCCGCTGCCAGCTTTTTTTAGATATCAGATATCAGTAGTTTAAGAAACCTTTTTCCGAAACTGGCGTATGACCATCCTCCCGGCAATCATCGTGCTGCTTTCCTTACGAACACCATCCGTCTCTCGTCCGACTCTTCCGCGCTGAAATGGTATCTGCTCCAGCAAAAGTCCTGGATATCTTCCGGTGCTTCAGCCTGTATGCCTGCCATATACCGTACCATTTCACCCCGGGCCATTTTGGCATAGACGCCCTTTTGCACGATTTTTTCTCCGACCCGTTCACCGAACACCACCGTGACGAACCGGTCACCAGGCTGCAGGTATTTTTCTACAGCCTTGCTGTATTCTTTGGAGGCCAGGTTCAAAATCACGCCGCTTTCATCCCGCACAGCCCTGTACAGCCGGTCGCCCCAGAACTGGTACAGGTCCTTGTATCCCTCCGGCGCTCCCTTGGCCTGCATCTCCAGCCGATAGGGAATCACCCCGTCCAGGGGCCGCAATGCCCCATACAGCCCCGACAGGATCCGCACCCGGTCCTGGGCATACTCCAGCTGGCCGTCCTCGAACACCGTGGGTGCCATATACTGGTATTGGATACCCACATAGGCCAGGAGAGCCGGTGTCACCGCCTGCTCCAGCCGGGCCCCCAGCAGCTGGTTGTGGTTCTCTTCCGCCAGGCTGCAACCGCTTTCCCGGTCGATCTGCATCTGCTTTGCAGGAGAAAGGATGATCTTCATGCCAGCGACTCCAGCATCTGGGTCGGATTCTCAGCTGGTTTCACCTTGCCCAGGGCCTTGACGATGATTCCGTTTTCATCGATGAGATACGTGCTGCGGACCACGCCCATGGAAACTTTTCCGTACAGTTTCTTTTCCTTCCATACGTCGTACGCTTGCAGGACTGTCTTTTCCGTATCGGACAGCAGTGTAAACGGCAAGTGGTATTTTTCCTGGAACTTCTTGTGCGAAGCAACAGAATCCTTGCTGACACCCAGGATCACAGCTCCCTTTTCCGTAAATTGCGGGTACAGTTCCCCAAATCCGCAGGCCTGCTTCGTGCAGCCGGCCGTGTTGTCCCGGGGATAAAAATATAAAATTACCTTTTTACCCAGGTACTCCGATAAGGAATGGAGCACTCCATCCTGATCCGGCAATGTAAAATCCGGTGCTTTCGTTCCAACCTCCAACATTCTGTATCCCTCCTTCTGTTTTGAGTCCATTATAACAGAAACGGAGGGGAGAGAGGTAGAAGGCAGCGATTCGGTGAACCGCCCGCCCGGGCCTGCTCCATTTTCTGTTCCTCAAAAGCATCCTTACCATAGGTGTAAGCAAGCCCCAGCACATCCTGATCCGCCGTTGTTGGAAAATGATACTTTTCTGCAATGGCTTTCATTTCCGCAACCGTCGGATTGGCCACCGGTTCCCCTGTCTTCTGCCCAATGTAGTAGAGCTCTGATTGTACCATTGTGTTCTTTTCAATTGGGGGGCAATTTTTTATGGCAAAACACAGCTATGAATTTAAGAAAAAAATAGTACTGGAATACTTGAACAGTGACAATAGGAATGAGAAAACCCCGCCCTCGATTTGAGGACAGGGTTTTGTGTATATAAGAGGCGTTCGGGCGAAGTCTCTGTGCGTTACGGTCGCACGATACGTTTCGGGGGCGGGCTTGCCGCTGGCAAGCCCCTACGGATGATTATGGACCATACATCACAATTCGATTGTCAGATTTTGTATCGAACATCCGATTCCAAATGGCTCATCTAACCACTAGTCACTTCCCCAGCAATGCCCGTACCAGCTCCGGCACCTTGTTGAAGTCTTCTTCGCCGGGGTTCCATTTGCTTCTTACGCTTTCGTCCACTACGTTGAAGCCGGCGGTCTTCAGGCGTTCCTGCAGCAGTTTCACGCTTTCGCCGCTCCAGCCATAGCAGCCGAAGGCAGCGGCTTTCTTGTTCCTGAACTTCAGGGTCTTCAGGAAGTTCAGCCAGCCGGCCACGCTGGTCAGCACTTCGTTGACGCAGGTGGGAGAACCTACGGCGATGGCCTTGGATTTGAACACTTCCAGCATCAGTTCGTTCTTGTCCGTATGGGCGATGTTGTACACCTTCACCTTCGTTTCAGGGGCCTGGCGATGGATTTCGTCGGCAATGGCGTGGGCCAGTTTCATGGTGCCGTTCCACATGGTGTCATAGGCCACGGTAATCTGGTCTTCCTGGTAGGCAGCCGCCCATTTGGCGTATTTTTCCACGATTTGTTCCGGATGGTCCCGCCAGATGACACCGTGGGCAGGAGCGATGATGTCGATGGGCAGGTTCAGCTTGCTGATTTCGGCCAGTTTGCGGGTGACGAACGGGGCAAACGGGTTCAGAATGTTGGCGAAGTATTTCATGGCTTCGTGATCCAGGATGGCCTGGTCGGCGGTGTCGTTGAACATCTCTTCCACGGCATAGTGCTGGCCGAAAGCATCCATGGAGAACAGGATGTTGTCACCGGTCAGGTAGGTGGCCATGGAATCAGGCCAGTGCAGCATGGTCATTTCCACGAAGATCAGCTTCTTGCCGTTGCCGATATCCAGGCTGTCACCGGTGTGGACCACGTGGAAGTTCCAGCCCCGTTTGCCGTACTGCCCTTCCAGGCTCTGGACGGCAGCCGCGGTGCAGTAGAGCGGGGTGCCGGGGATCTCTTCCAGCAGCCGGGCCAGGGAGCCGCTGTGGTCCTGTTCGCCATGGTTCACCACGATGGCGTCGATTTTCTTCAGGTCGATTTCCTTTTTCAGGTTTTCCACGAAGGTATCACGGTGGGGCAGCCAGACGGTGTCCACCAGTACGTTCTTTTCTTCCTGGATCAGATAGGCGTTCTGGCTGGAGCCGTGCAGCACGGAATATTCATCGCCGTGGAATTGTTCCAGTTCCCAGTCCAGATAGCCCACCCATTTCACATTGTTTTTCACCAGTTTACCCATGATATTTCAACCTCCTGTCGGAATGTTTTTTATCGTTGTTTCATGGGTATAGGATAACGCAGGTTGGCCATGGAATCCGTTGTTGCAGCAACGGAACGGAGAAAGAACCCACAAGGGCCACTAGCCGATGGAAAAAATCCGCCCCCAAAAGGGCGGATTTTGTTGAATGGAAAAACACGTTCGGACGGGTTTGTATCCGTTACGATCGCACACCCGGCGTCCGGGGGCGGGCGGTTCAGTCGCTGCTCCACGCTCCGTCCCAGACGATCCTCCGGTAATTGGCCCGGTCGGTGGCGCCTTCGGTGCTGAAGCACAGGATTCGGGATTCCTTTGTGAGGCCCAGTTGCGCCCGCAGCAGATCCAGGCTTTCGTTCTGCAGCAGTTCGCACACGAACCCTGTGGTGGCGGCGCCGCTTTCGCCGGAAATCACTCTGTCGTCCCCTTCCACCGGGTTGGCCAAAATCCGCATGCCCTTAGCCGCCACCCAGTCGGGTACGCTGGCGAAATGTTCTGCATGGGCATCCAATTCCTCCCAGCCGATGGTGCAGGGTTCCCCGCAGGCCAGGCCAGCCATGATGGTATGCAGGTCGCCGGTAACGTTATGCAGCTTGCCGTCATTCGCAGCTGCCGTATGGAAGATGCAGTCGGCTTTGTTGGGTTCCACGATGGTGATCACGGGCTTTTTATCGCCGTAATAATCCGCCAGGAACCCGGCCACGGCACCGCTCATGGCCCCTACCCCGGCCTGCAGGAACACGTGGGTGGGCGCTTCCGGCAGGGCTTCCACCGCTTCCAGAGCCATGGTAGTATACCCCTGCATGATCCAGGAGGGAATGGTTTCGTAGCCCGGCCAGGCCGTATCCTGCACCAGGGGCCAGCCGTTCTCCTCGGCCACCTTCGTGGCGTGGCGCACGGTGTCGTCGTAGTTATATTCCGTGATGCAGGCGTCGCTGCCCAGGGCCTGGATGTTGTGGAGCCGTTCCAGGCTGCTGCCTTTGGGCATGAACACCCTGCTCTTCACCCCCAGGCAGTGAGCGGTCCAGGCAATGCCCCGGCCATGGTTGCCGTCGGTGGCGGTGACGAAGCACAGGTCCTTGATCTTTTCGTGGACGGCCGGTTCCTGCAATTTGGCGAACGTCACGTCTTCGATGGCAAGGCCCAGCTTCCGGGCCAGATAGTTGGCGATGCAGAAACTGCCACCCAGGCCCTTGAAGGCGTTCAGACCGAACCGGTAGCTTTCGTCCTTCACGTACAGGGCGCCGATGCCCAGGGTGCCGGCCAGGCCCTTCAGATCGGCCAGGGGCGTGGGCGCATAGCCCGGGATGGTCTGATGGAAGTTCCGGGCGGTTTCTGCCACTTTTTTCGTAAACGTTCCGTCCCACCGGCTGTGGCCGGCAGGTTTGTGGGACACCATTTTGATGGTTTCCTGCATGATGGTTCCCTCCTTTATTTCGCCAGGCGCTGCTGGGCCAGTTTGGCCCAAAACCGGGCTCCCAGCTCCAGTACGTCGTCATTGTAGTCGAAAATGTTCTGGTGCAGGCTCACATTGCCTGTAGCCTGTCGGCCGCTGCCCAGCAGCAGGAAGCACCCGGGTACATGCTGCAGGAAGGCGGCGAAATCTTCCGAGGCCATCCAGGGTTCACAGCTGCCGTCCACATTGCCTTCGCCGAATACGGCCTGGGCCGCTTTTACCGCGGTCTTCACGCAGGCTTCCGTGTTCACTACCGGGAAGAATTCGTGGCTGTAGCTGAATTCACAGCCGGCGTGGTTCATGTTGCAGACTCCTTCCACAATGTCCCGCATCCTGGTTTCCACCAGCTGCTGATCCCGGGGTGTGGTGGTCCGGGCGTCCCCCCGCACTGTCACATGGGTGGGGATGGCATTGTGGGCGCCGTCCGTCTCGATTTCCGTGCAGGAAACCACCACCGGCCGCTGGGGAGCCGCATTCCGGCTGACGATGGTCTGCAGGGCCAGGTAGATTTCTGCAAAGCTGGCCAGCGGATCGTTCCCTTCGTGGGGAGAAGAAGCGTGGCCGCCCTTGCCGGTAATGGTGAAGGCAAAGTCATCCTCGCTGGCTGCCATGCCGCCTACCCTGGTAGCGATTTTTCCCGCCGGCAGGAACGGCGCATTGTGCAGGCCGTAGATCTCGTCCACCGGGAACCGCTCAAACAGGCCGTCGTCGATCATGGCCTGGGCGCCCCGCCCCGGTTCTTCTGCAGGCTGGAAGATGAAGCGTACGGTGCCGTTGAAGTTTTTCTCTTTGGCCAGCAGCAGGGCCGCTCCCAACAGGGTGATGGTATGACCGTCGTGGCCGCAGCCGTGCATTTTCCCCGGATTCAGGGATACATGGTCATGGGTGCTTTTTTCCGTGATGGGAAGGGCGTCCATATCCGCCCGGATGCCAATGCAGCCCTTGCCTTCGCCACAGCGCAGGGTGCCCACCACGCCGGTTTTGCCCACGCCTTCCACCACGTCGATACCGGCCTTGCGCATTTCGTCGGCCACCAGGCGCGGTGCCACGTGTTCCTCAAAGGCCGTTTCCGGGTGCTGATGCAGATAATGACGCCAGGTCGTCAGTTGTTCTTTGAAATCCATGGAAATCTCCTCCTTTTGTTCTTTCAATTCTGTTCTTTGAGATCATCAGGCCCGATCTGGTGGGTAAAATCCCAGACAGGACGGTTGTTGTCATTCTTTCTGTAGTTCCACTGCCTTGCGTAATCTTTCAGGGCGTAGACCACATAGCGGGACAGGCCCACCAGTGCGATGACATTGAAGAATACCATGAACGCGCTGGCAAAGTCCACCAGGTCCCACACCACCGGTACCGGAGCGATGGCGCCGGCGATGATGATAGCACAGCACAGCAGACGGTACACGGTCACCGCTTTCGGATGCTTCACCAGGATCATCAGGTTTACTTCGCCATAGTAGATATCGGCCAGCAGGGTGGTGAAACCGAACAGGAACATGGCCAGGAAGACAATCCACCGGCCGATACTGCCCAGGTTGCTTTCAAAGGCCATCTGGGTCAGGGCGATGCCCGTTTCCCCGCTGCCCAGCTGGTTGCTGAGCAGGATGCAGAAGGCGGTGCAGCTGCAGATGATGATGGTGGTGATGAATGTACCCAGCATGGCGGCAAAGCCCTGGTTTACAGGATGGGGCACCACTGCCGTGGCATGCATGCTGGGAGCCGTGCCGTTACCGGCGTCGTTGGAGAACAGCCCCCGGGCCACACCATAGCGGAAAGCCTGTTTCACGGTGTAGCCGGCCACACCGCCCACCGCCGCCTTCCCGGTGAATGCACAGGTAAAGATCTGTTCGAGCATGGCGGGGATCATGCCGGCGTGGGCGATCATTACGTAGATGGCCATCAGGAGATACCCCAAAGCCATGAACGGTACGATGTAGGACGCCACTTCAGACAGCCGTTTAATGCCACCGAAGATGACGAGAGCCACCAAAATCAGCAGCAGGATACCCGCAAACAGAGGCGACACCGGCGCTACACCCGTCAGGGCCACCGAGATGGAGTTGCTCTGGATCATGCAGTAGAAGAAGCCGATGCCCACCAGGATGCTGATGGAGTACAGGATAGCCAGGGGTTTGCAGTGCAGCCCCATTTCCATATAATAGGCCGGGCCGCCCCGATAGGTACCGTCCGGATTCTTCACCCGGAACAGCTGGGCCAGGACCGCTTCGGCGAAGCTGATGGGCATACCCAGGATGGCGGTCATCCACATCCAGAAAATGGCACCCGGACCGCCGGAAGCCAGAGCCGTGGCCACCCCCACCAGGGAACCGGTACCCACCTGGCCACCCACGGCCGCACACAGGGCACCGAAGCCCGATACACCACCCGGTTCCTTCGAATCGCTGCGCATGCTGCAGAGCAGGTTGCCGAACAACCGGGTGAAATAGCGGATCTGCGGAAAATGCAGGCGTAAGGTAAAGAACAGACCGGTGCACAGCAGGATGCCGGCCACCAGCCAGCCCCAGAAAATGCCGTTCAGTTGGCGTACGATTTCCATAATAGACTCCCCCTTATTGAAAATGGCGATACCAGTCATTCTGCAATTCCGGAATCTGCGCACTGTTCAGAATTGAGTGATATCTTGCGGTGTGAAAACTAAACCGATGTGGCGGGTGGAATACTGATCCGCCCTTGCGTTTTCATGGTTTTATTATAAGAAAATCTGAAATGGAATTCTATCGGGCCATTGTGAAAAAGTATAACACAATTGCGTTTTTATTTTTTATGGGTATAATTAGGAACAAAGGAGGTTATCTTCATGCAAATCCCTACAATCCCTGTGGATGCTTCCAACCGGGAATCCACCCGCCATGGGACCGTAGGCTTTCCCATGGCTGTCTATCATTCCATGCTGAGCCATAATGTGCTGGGCTACACCCGGCTGCACTGGCACGAGGAGCTGCAGTTCTGCTGCGTCACCCGGGGCGCCGTCACGTTTTCCGTGAACGAGAACACGTATGAACTCCATACCGGCGACGGGATCTTCATCAACAGCGGCTACCTGCATATGGCCCGTCCCCTTGCAGATCCGGACAGCACGTACATCTGCCTGGACATCCATCCCCGGCTGCTGTGCGGCTTCGCCGGCAGTGTGCTGGAACAGAAATACGTACTCCCCGCCCTGGACGATCCGGCCCTGGTGGAGGTGCCGCTCTACCGGAAAGAACCCTGGCAGGCCGCCCTGCTCCAGCGCATCCGGGAAATCTACCGGGAAAGCGAGCAGAAAAAACCGGGCTGGGAATTATTCATCACAGCCCGGCTGTATGAGATTTTTGGGGAAGTACTGCGGCACCGGCCCGATGTACCTGTGGTGCGGCACCGTTCCCAGGCCAACGCCGTGGCCCAGCGGATTCTGGGCTACCTGACGGCCCATTACAGCGAAAAGATCACCCTGGCCCAGGTGGCCGGAGCAGCGGCCTATACCGAGGGTGAATGCTGCCGGATCTTCAAGCGGTTCACCGGCGAGACCATCTTCAATTACCTGCGGGAGCTGCGGCTGGAGCAGAGCATCCGGCTGCTGACCACCACGGACCAGAGTATCAGCGAAATCGCGTACAACTGCGGATTCCAGAGCGCCAGTTATTATATAGAAGCGTTTGGCAGGCAGTTCGGGTGTACGCCGAGGGCATATAGGAAACAGGGACCTTCACATCCGTGAGGGTCCCTGTTTTCTGCTAAGCGGGCCTTGCGGCCGGTACGGTTCACTAGCCGAATGTACGATGTAAAAACCCATCCACCAGCCATTCGGCTGGTCCCCCTTCCCTTTTCCCCAGGACTAGGCTGTTCCTGTTCGTCACAGCCGTCGCGTGAAGGACTGTTTGTTAGCAATGTTTTCCTTATTCAACAAAATCCGCCCCCAAAAGGGCAGATTTTCTTCTTCGGCTCGAAACTCGAGACTTCCATTGTCTGGTCCCCCTTGCGCAGGCGGGTCACCGACCCGCCCCTACAAACCGCGGCTTCAACACCCTGTAGGCCACCAGGCAGATGGCCACGCTGACCAGGGAACCGCTGGCAGTGGCCAGGCCCATGGGCAGCAGGGTATGGGGAAAAGTCCGGGAAGCCAGGTAGGCCAGGGGGATCCTGGCGCACACAGTGGATGTGATGTTATGCAAAAAGGAGATCTCGGACCTTCCGTTGGCAGTGAAATAGCCGCTGAAGCAGAAATGGATGCCGGCGAAAAGGGTGTCCAGGATGTACCCCTTCAAATAGGGTCCCCCGGCGGCAATCACCGCAGGTTCGGTGGTAAAGAGACCCACCACCCCATAGGCGCAGAACTGGATGAGCAGGGCCAGCACCACCCCGTAGATCACCACAGTCTCCAGCCCGGCATGCAGGATCTCCACAGCCTGCTGAGGCTTTCCGGCGCCGATGCGGATGGCTCCCAGGGCCGACACGGTGGCCAGCATGGCACTGGGCACCATGAACACGAAGCTGATGAACTTTTCCACGATGCCCACAGCCGCGGCATCCACCACCCCACGGGCGTTGACGATGACGGTGATCACCAAGAAGGAAATCTGGATGAACCCGTCCTGGACGGAAATGGGCACCCCCACCCGCAGGATCTTTTTAAGGATGTCCCCGCAGGGCTTCAAGTCCGCCCGGGTAAGCGGGATCTCCAGATTATGCTTCCGCACCATCCACACCGAGATGATGACGCTGATGGCCTGGCTGAGCACTGTGCCCAGAGCCGCCCCGGCGGGCCCCATATGGAACGCCCCCATGAACAGGTAGTCCAGGAGGATGTTCGCCACACAGGCCACGGCCACGAAATACATGGGGGTGCGGGAATTCCCCATGCCCCGGAAAATGGAGCTGATGACGTTGTAAGCCGTAATGAACGGGATACCCAGGTAGCAGAGGGTCAGGTAATCCCGGGTCCCCTGCACGGCCTCCAGCGGTGTATCCATCCAGCCCACCACGTGGTCCACCAATCCCACCAGCAGCGCCGCCAGCACCAGGGACCCGCCCAAAAACAGGGTGATGGTATTGCCGGTGAATTTCGCCGCCAGGTCCCGCCGGGCCGCACCGATGCTGCGCCCGATGTGCACAGTGGTGCCCATGGCCAGGCCCACGATCATCACGGTGACCATGTGCATCACCTGGCTGCCAATGGAAACGGCGGTGATGCTGCCGGCCCCTTCGAACTGGCCGATGATGAACAGGTCGGCCATGCCGTATAAGGTCTGTAAGAAGCAGGAACATAAATAAGGAAGGCAGAAGGCACCGATCTGTTGCCACAGACTGCCTTCCTTTTTTGCAGCCGTACGGGTCATGGTTCCGCTTTCTCCCCCTGTTCCTTTTCCGGACAGGTGATGTCGATCAGGAGTTCGATCATATGGTGCAGCAACCGCACTTCTTCCGTATTGGCAGCTTTATAGTACATTTCTTTCCCGGCCCGGCGGCTGGTGATCAGCCCCTTTTCCCGCAGGATCTTCAGATGGTGGCTCAAGGCCGGGCTGCTCATCTGCATCAGGGCGGACAGGTTGATCACACACTCTTCCATATGGCACAGGAACCAGAACAGTTTGATCCGGTTGGCATCGGCCAGGCTGCTGAACAGGGTGGAAACCGCCGAAAAATCGGCATTCTTCGGCAGATCCTGTAAGACGACGTTGATATTTTCTCCGTGGTTGTGGGGTAAAACAGGTTCCACAGACATGGAAATCCCTCCCGTATGGTGGTTTGTTTGTACCCTTTATTATACCATAGATTACGCAGATTTATGCATCGGACCGGGCAAAGCCGTTTTTCATGCCATTGCTGGCTTCGTACAGCACCTGGCCCAGCACCTTCCGGGTCTCTTCCTGGAGCATGGCCGCCATTTTTTCGTTGCACCCTTCCAGATAGGCGGTCACAGGGCCTTCCGCCTTTCCGTCATCCCCGGCTTTCACAAGGGCATGGGCCCTGCCGCCCACAGCGTTCTGGTACCGTTCGATACTATTAGAAGTTTTGGCAAAATGGGCGTCCGCCAGGGCCCCGATGAGCCGGTTGGCCCAATAGAACTGACTGGTGTCGGGCAGCTCGCCGGTTTCCGCCAGGTAGGCCGGGGTCCTGTCCACGTTGGTGTAGAAGGGCGCCATCACGTTGAACACATTGCAGCCTTCCGCCACCCACATGAGGGCACGCCGGTCCTCGGGCACATAGGGCCGGATCTGGGTCAGACCCAGGAAGTTGGTCCGGTTGATGCCGATGGGACGGTACTTGCCCCGCAGGCTGGGATCCCCCTTGTGGCCGTAGGGATCGTAGGGCGTGCCCTGGTAATGGCTGCTGAGGATGTATTTCACATCTTCCACAGTCACCTTCCGGTCAGGGGGCAGGGACCAGGGCAGGTCGTCATCTTCCGGCTTGAAGGGTGCGTCTGGAGCATCCCAGTGGAACGTGAACGGTGCCAGGCATTTCAGCATGTACCAGGCCCGGGGTGTGTTGTAGGTATGGTCCGCATCGTCGTGGCTGCCGAAGGCACTGCGGCAGTCAAAACTCCGGTCTTCTTCCAGGCCCCCTTCCCGGTCATCGTCTGGGGTCAGGTCCAGGTGGTTATTCCGGATGAAGTCCAGCAGGTCGGCGGAGCACAGGTGTTCCTTCTTGGAGCCGAAGGCATCCACCAGGTCGAAGAAGTCGATGCCCTGCTGGTTGGGCATGACCACCACTTCGTCGTCGGGGACCTTTTTAGCAATCCAGTGGTGGCCGCCGATGCTTTCCAGCCACCAGATCTCGTTCACATCCTGGAAGCCGATGCCGTTCATTTCGTAGGTGCCGTACTGTTCCAAAAGTGCCCCCAGCCGCAGTACCCCTTCCCGGGCAGAGCGGATATAAGGCAGGACGATGGTCAGCAGATCCTCTTCTCCGATGCCCCCGGGCACCAGCGGGTCGGCGCCCAGCACCCGGTGGTTGGTGGTGATGGTTTCCGTTTCCGTCATGGCCACGTTAGCCGCGTTGATGCCGCATTCGCCCCAGATGCCCTCGTTATTCTGGGCATTGGGCATGGCCGTGTAGCGCAGCGGGTTGTCCGGCAGGTCGATTTCCACCTTGGAAAGGACGCTTTTGTAGTGCCGGGGCTGGTCCTCAGGCTTCACCACGATGAATTTCTTCGGGGTGAACTGGCCGGAGGGAGAATCCTCGTTCCGGGCCATCAGGGTAGAGCCATCGTAGGATGCATTTTTTCCCACAAGCAAGGTTGTGCAAGGCATGATTTTTTCTTCCTTTCTTTCCAAATAAAAAAGGAGCTGTGAAACTGTTGTTTTCACACCCCCTGTGCTTATTTCCGTTTCATACCGGTGAACATGGTCATGGCAAAGGCAAAGACGGTTGCCCAGGCCCAGAATTTGTGCTGTTTCATGGTGGTAAGCCCTCCCTTGCAGGCCCTTTCCTGCTGTATGATTGTTTACTCATATTATACCAAGCTAACCGGAGGAATGCAATGAAAACAGAATTTGGCAAAGATTTTACAAATCTGACAGGAATTTACAAATCTGTACGAATTCTTACATAAACTTTACTAGAGTTTCGTGAATAAGGCAGCGAAAACTCAAGAAGATTGATGCTTGACAGACTCCTTCAAGTTCGCTATAATAATAAACGTAAAATTTTAGTGGGCTTTTCCGGATTCGATCATCTTTTTGCCACACAGCTATCTTGTGATAGTTGTGTGGCTTTTTTGTTGCCTGTATCTCGGAAGTATTAGCAGAATGGAGGACTATATCTGTATGGGAAAAAATTTTTTGTCTCTTATCAAGACGTGCCGTAGTGTACGGGCTTATAAATCGGAATCTGTCCCTTCCAAGGCTTTGGACGCTGTACTGGAAGCAGGGATTTATCCGGCCCAGGAAGCCGGTCAGCCCGCAGCACGCAAACAAAACTATATTGTTCGGACAATTTATGGAGAAGAGGGAAAGTATGCAGACCAATAACAAAATGGCGGTTGCGCCCGTTGGAAAACTCATCTGGCAAATGTCGATACCGCCGCTGATTTCCATGTTTCTGCAATATTCCTATAATCTGATAGACAGCGCGTTTGTAGCGCGTCTGAGTGAAAATGCTTTGACGGCGGTTTCCCTGTCGTTTCCCATTACAACTTTGATGAATGCGACATCTATCTGGATCGGCGTTGGCGTGAATGTACTGATTGCAGGGTATCTTGGACAGGGAAAGCAGAATGAGGCAAATACTACCGTCACACATGGATTGTTACTGGCCTTTGGAATTGGTGCTTTGCTCAATCTTCTGTCATTACTGATTATGAAACCCTACTTTGGGGCATTCACCAATAACGAAGAAATTTATCAGTTGAGTCTTGACTATATGAGCGTATGTTCGTTCATGCAAATTCCAAACATGGTGCATATCGCAATCCAGAAGATGATACAGGCTACTGGGAACATGGTTGCGCCTATGTGGTTCCAGATTGCAGGAGTGGTCGTTAATTTTGTATTCGATCCACTCCTAATTTTTGGTATTGGTGGTTTTCCGGCTATGGGAATCCGTGGCGCTGCGGTGGCTACTGTTGCGGGCTATTTGTTATCCATGATTTTAGCATTTGCCTTGCTGCTGGGCAAAAAGCAGAAAGTGCGGATAAAGATCAAAGGATTTCATTTGCAAAAGTGGCTGATTGGCCGTATTTTCACCCTTGGACTGCCGTCTTTTATTATGAATGCCCTTAGTTCTTTTATGGTGACTTTTGTAAACTTTTTTCTGGTCGCCTATTCCGATACGGCAATCGCTTTCTTCGGTGCGTATTTTAAGGTGCAGCAGTTGATTGTCATGACGGTCAACGGGCTGATCCAGGGCTGTCTTCCTATTATGCGGTTTAACTACGGTGCGGGAAACAGAGATAGGCTGCACTCTGCTTTCCGCTACGGAACCGCTTTGGTCTCCGGTATGATGATACTGGGAACATTGGCCGTCATCCTCTTTCCGGCGCAGCTTTTGGGATTATTTACGGCGTCGGAAGCCATGCGCTCCTTTGGAATATCCGCTATGCGGATGATGGCGGCAAGCTATCTGTTTTGCGGCCTTTCCACCATGATTTCCACCTATTTTCAGGCCACAGAAAAAGTAGGCTTCAGCATGACAATCCAATTATGCAGGCAGATGCTTTTCCTTGTTCCCGCCTTGTGGTGTCTGGACAGATTGTTCCATCTGAACGGGATCTGGCTTGCATTTCCGGTTGCTGAAACCGCCACTTTGCTCGTTGCGCTTGTGATGATGGCATGGCATCGCCGCAAAATATCTCACAAGGTATTCCAAGGAGGAAAATGATGAATGACACTTTCATGAAAGAAAAACCGATATTACCACTGATTTTATCCATGACCCTGCCTATGGTTTTATCCATGCTGGTTAATTCTCTATACAACATTATCGACAGCTTTTTCGTCGCACAGATTAGCGAGGAAGCTATCACGGCGTTATCACTGGTTTACCCGGTTCAAAATTTTATCAATGCTGTTGGAATTGGATTTGGCGTTGGAATCAACGCCGTAATCGCCTTTCATTTGGGCGCTGGGGATCATGAAAAAGCGGATCAGGCCGCCACACAGGGACTTGTGCTTGCCGTGATTCATGGCGTTGTTATGACAGTCTGCTGTATTACGATCATGCCGGTTTTCCTGCAGATGTTCACTTCATCCGAAGCGGTCATTGAACTTGGCGTCCGCTATTCTGTCGTTGCGTTCGCCTTTACATTCATTGTTACCGTCAGCATGGCGTTTGAGAAATTGTTCCAGGCAGTAGGAAACATGAAAACGACCATGATAAGCCTGATATGCGGGTGCATCACAAACATTGTCTTAGATCCCGTTCTGATTTTTGGCTATGGCCTATTCCCGGAAATGGGAATCGAAGGCGCTGCACTGGCAACCGGCATCGGGCAGACTCTGACGCTTGCGATTTACCTTGTAGTCTATCTTGTGTGGCCAATTCGCGTGCATATCCGCAGGCAGTACATTCTGCCCAGCAAAAAGATGGTAATAAAGCTATACTCCATCGGCATTCCCGCAACCCTGAATCTTGCGCTTCCGTCTCTTTTGATTTCGGCGCTCAATGCGATTTTGGCGGCATATTCCGAAGTGTATATTCTGGTTTTAGGAATCTATTACAAATTGCAGACCTTTATCTATCTGCCAGCGAATGGCATTGTGCAGGGGATGCGCCCCCTGATTGGCTATAACTACGGCGCGAGGGAGCACAAACGGGTCAGCCAGATTTATCAGATCGTTTTGTGCATGAGTGGCATCATTATGGTGTTTGGGACAGTAATATGTCTGCTGATCCCCGGACAGTTGATGGGGCTGTTTACCCACACAAAAGCGACGATTCAGGCCGGGGAAACCGCCTTACGCATCATCGGGGCCGGGTTTATCGTCTCGGCGATTTCTGTTACATCTTCCGGCGCATTGGAGGGACTTGGGAAAGGAACTCCCTCCTTACTGATTTCCCTTTGCCGGTATGTAGTGGTCATCATCCCGGCTGCATTTTTACTCAGCAGGTTTTTCGGAGCGGTTGGCGTCTGGAATGCGTTTTGGATCACGGAAGCGATTACTGCGATCATTTCCCTTGTCATTTACCGCAAGGTAATCACAGGCCCGTGACGGCGGCCCGAAAGCCATGTACACCGTCCTTACTCCACCGCGCCGGATAAATTCCTTCTTCTCTAAGATGAGCAGCTATCGTGATGGATTTACAATCTAAGTGCAACAGCTCCTAGACAACCAAATTAAAATGACACATAGACTTCTTTGCTATAATGGTGTTTGAAAAGAACTACCTATAACAAAAGGAGAGCCTATGCGCCACTGCACGCTTACATCCAAACCTGTATCGTGGAGTACCACTGGTCGCCAGAGGAGATTGTCGGACGGATCCAGTTGGAGCATGGTTGCCGTCTCGTCAGCATTCCGACGATCTACCGCGCTATCCACGCAGGACTGCTGAACCCGCCAGAAGCTTCAGCGAAGTTCGTACTTCGGAAACTACGGCATCACGGGAAACGGCATCACAAGAAAGGCAGCGAAGAACATCGTGGCAAGTTCGTCATATCGCACCCCATCGAAGAGCGTCCTGCCAGTGCAGCGAACCGTTCCGTCCGTGGCCACTGGGAAGCGGATACTGTGGTGGGCAAGATATGGACTTGACTTTTTCTCCGATACTTTGGAGCAAACACAATATGATACTTACAATTCCATCTTGTGTGTGCTAAACTATGGTTAACATTGCTTTGCCCACTTGGCATTGTAGTGCACCTCCTAATGTTTTACTTTGCATGACTGACAGGTCAATTGCAGCGTACTACATTGGGAGTTTTTTTCATAGCTATAAGCTTTCCGGAGCCACGCCACTATGGCGTGGTTTTCAAAAGAACACAAAAAACGGGCCGGCACTCACGCCGACCCGTTTTTCTTTTTACTCTTCACTGGTTCTTTCACACTTCGCTGGTCGCCACTTCCGGTACCACAACCGGTTCTGCCTCCCGCTGGAGATTGGCCTGCATGTGGCGGACCACACAGCTCAGGGTGTAGTTGATCACGAAGTACACCAGGGCTGCGAATCCGAACAGGACGAATACATCGGAGACGTTGATGGTGCCGGTGCCGTTGTACATGGCGGCGCCGCCCAGCACCTTGTTGACCCTGGCCATAAGTTCGATGGTGGCCACATTGGCCATGAAGGAGGTATCCTTGATGATGGTGATCACCTGGCTCATCAGGGTGGGAACAATCTTCCGGAAGGCCTGGGGCAGGATGATGTACCACATCACCTGGACCATGTTGAAGCCCTGGGCATACCCCGCTTCGAACTGGCCTTTGCTGATGGCGTTCAGCCCGCCGCGGATGATTTCCGCGATGATGGCGCTTTCAAAAATGGTCAGGGCAATGGTGCATTTGAACAGCAGCTTGGTCTCCACGCTGCTGAGCCCGAACAGCCGGCCCAGATGGGGTGCCGGGAAGAACACGGTGCCGATGAAGATCCAGAACAGCAGCGGAGTGTTCCGGAACAGTTCGATGTAGGCCGTGGCAGCCCACCGCAGCAGCCGTTCTGCCGGTTTGGTGCAGTAATTCCGTACCAGGGCCAGCACCGAGGCCACCCCCAGGCTGGCGCTGACGGCAACCACGGCCAGCACCACGGTAAACAGGACGCCCTTCAGCATGAAGGACATGATCGCAGGATTTTTCAGTAAGGCAAAACTGCCAGCCAGTGTATTCATAAGTCATTCCCTCCTCAGGCATTCATCATTTCATCCTGGGCCTTCAATTTGGCTTCCCATTTGCCGGCCAGGGTGGACAGCGGGAAACACATCACGAAGAACAGGACCCCGCATACGATATAGGCCGGTGCATAAGCGCCGCCGGTGGTGGCCCCGGTCACGAAGTTGTAGGTGGAAGAAATCAGGTCGGCGCCGCCGATGATGTACAGCACCGCCGTGTTCTTGATCAGGTTGCCCACCTGGTTCACACTGGGGGGCAGGATGATCTTGATGGTCTGGGGCAGGATGATGTACGCCATTTTCTGGGTGTAATCAAAGCCCTGTGCATCGGCCGCTTCGAACTGGCCTCTGGGCACGGCTTCGATGCCCGCCCGGATCACTTCTGCCATGTAGGCGCCGTGGTAGATCCCCAGGGCAACGATGCCGGCTGTCAGGATCCCGATTTTATGACCGGAGAAGGAACATGCATAATACAGAAGACACAGCTGCAGGATGAGCGGCGTATTCTGGATGGCTTCTACGTAAATCCGGTTGATGGTACGGGGCAGCTTCCTGGTGCTGACTCCCATGAGCCCCAGCAGGACGCCCAGGACCAGCGCGATCAGGATGCCCCCGATGGCACTTTCCAGTGTTACCCCAAAGCCCTGGATGAAGTTTGCTTTGTGAGCCAGGACAATGGCCCACGCCTTTTCTGAAAATAACCCGCCCATAATATTGCCTCCTATGAAAGGGAAGGGCAATCGCTTCATCGTCGCTGTCGGATGGAGGATTGCCGCTTCCTTCGAACCAATCTGTTATTTATCAAGCCCGTACTTGGCTTCCAGTTTCTTGATGGTGCCATCTTTCAGCCAGCCCTGGACGGCTTCTTCGGCAACCTTGCTCATGCCGGAACCCTTCTTGGTGGCCAGGCCGTATTCCTGGGGTGCGAACTGTTCCTTCAGGAAGGTCCGATCATCCGTGCAGTAGATGGCCAGGATGGATTTATCGACGCAGAACGCCTGGACTTCGCCGGAGGTCAGTGCCGTGGAAATGGCCGGGTAATCAGCGTATTGCTTGAAGCTAACGCCTTTGTTCCAGGTGGCTGCATCGAAGGTCTTGGGATCGAACCCTTCGCCGTCGATGATCTTCGCATCGATCATGGCCTTGACCAGAGCTTTGGCGGAGGTGGATCCGGAGGATACGCCCACCACTTTGCCTTTCAGGTCGGCCAGGGTCTTCAGGCCGCTGGCCTTTTCAACCAGGACCCCGACATGGTCCGTATAATAGGGAGTGGTGAAATCCCAGGAATTTTTCCGTTCCGGGGTGATGGTGAAGGTTGCGGCCACCATGTCGATATCACCGCTGTCCAGAAGTGCCGTACGGGTGGCAGCCGTAACCGGCGTATATTCCACATCCACGCCCAATTTCTTGGCCAGGGCTTCGCTCAGGTCCACTTCCAGGCCGCTGAACTTGCCGGTGGCAGGATCCTGGTAGCCGAACCCTTTGGTGACGTTCTTGACGCCTACTCTCAATACCCCACGTTTCTTGATGGCGGCTACATCTTCCGCCACGTTGGAGGATTTACCACTGTCGGCGCTCTTCTTCTCATCTCCGCAGCCTGCAAAGATGGAAGCGGCCATCAGGACCGTTACGCCCAAAGTCAGGATCTTGCTCAGTTTGCTCCATTTTTTCATGATAATTCCTCCCTCATTTGCTGCCTTGCTTCCTTGCTCTATGATTATCGCTGGCTGGTTTTCAGCGGATAATCTTGCTTAAGAACTTCTTCACCCGTTCGTTGGTGGGGTTCACGAAGAAGTGATCCGGGGTCCCCTCGTCGATGATCTGGCCATCTTCCATGAAGATGATCCGGTCGGCCACCTGCCGGGCGAACCCCATTTCGTGGGTGACCACCACCATGGTGATGTTTCCCTCTTTGGCCAGCTTGATCATCACATCCAGCACTTCCTGGATGGTCTCCGGGTCCAGTGCGGAAGTGGGTTCATCGAAAAGGATGATCTTGCTTTCGTCGCACAGGGCTCTGGCAATGGCGATCCGCTGCTGCTGCCCGCCGGATAAGGTGGTGGGATATACATTGGCTTTGTGCCGCAGCCCAACCACTTCCAGATAATGGTAGGCGGTCTTTTCCGCGTCTTCCTTACTCTTGTGACGGAGTTTCATGGGTGCCAGCGTCAGGTTCTGCAACACCGTCATATGCGGGTACAGATTGAACTGCTGGAATACCATGGACAGATTGTCACGGATCACCTGGGTCCGATTCTTTCGGGTCAATTCCGTACCATTGATGTACACATGCCCGTCCGTAGGTTCCTCCAGGAAATTCATGCACCGTACGGTGGTGGATTTCCCTGAACCCGATGGCCCGATGATGACCAGCTTCTCTCCTTCTTTCACTTCCAGGTTGACGTCTTTCAATACGTGGTTGTTGCCAAAGTATTTGTTGACGTGTTCCAGTTTAATCATCATAGCCATCCCTGCTTTCGTTTGATTTGCAATCATTATAACGATTTTTGTTTATACAGTTCGTATTACTTCGAACAAATACGATTATACTCGAAATGCAGTCCAGGTAAATCGGTTCACAGATAGTTCACAATTTAATGTTTAAATTGTAGCTGATTTGTAACAAATTGAACTGTACAGACTGGATTATACTGTATACAATATGGTGTGCAGTTCGGTATGATATGGATAATATAATTTATTAACTTTATTATGTTCGGAATCAGCACTTCCAGAATCCCCTGGCAGCTCCTTTTCTCCCGTCCAACGTCCCTGCCCCCGGTGCCCTGTAACGTTTCTCCTCATTCTGTGTTACAATAGGAAGACAACGATCTTAGATAAAGAAGGAATCCATTACCATGAAATTGCTTGTTTCCCATACCATCCGTCTTTCCCTGCTCCTCACTCTGGCCGCTTCTTCGGCTGCCTGGGCCGCTGCTCCCCTGCCTGCACCCAAACCGGTACCGACCGTTTCGGGGGCAGGCACCGTACCGGTTGCTGCCTCTCCGGCTATGAAAACTTCGAACAATGCCCGGACAAAATCGCCCATTCTTCACCGCCTGCCGGTACCCCAGTTCACCACCCACTACACCCGGTCCAACCCGGCCACCTGCACCTCCACCCTGCGCTGGAAACCCATCCTGGGCACCGTGTACTACAATGTAACGGTCACCCTGCCCAATGGGACGGCCCTGCCCGCCGAACGGACCTACGTAGCCGGATATAACCTGGGTCTGCCCCGGGACACCCGGGGAGATGTGAAGGTCCGGATCCAGTCCTTCAACCTGGAGGAACAACCCATCTCCGCTCCCTCTGCTGTGGAAACCGTATATGTGGACCCGGATCACAAGCAGGCCCTGTACCCGGAGCCCATCAGCAAATTCAACAGCGGAAACGGCACCACCCTGCTGTATCCGGTGTACAACTGGGTGCCCCTCCACGGCATCCGCAATTATGAGGTGGAAGTGCTGAACACCAACAAGGTCTCCCCTGTAAAGGAAGCAGAAGAGGACCAGCTGCTGGAGCGGGGCAAATCCACCGGTTTTGACTGGTACGATAATGAATCCCACACCGCTCCCTATACCATGTACTGGCGGGTGCGGGCCATGGACGACAAGGGCAATCCGGTGGGCCAGTTCTGCCCGCCCCAGCCCATGCGTTGCAACCCGGAAGACAACTGGCAGGTGGCCACCCTGGGAGACAGCATCTCCCATGGTGGCGGCGATCTTTCCTATTCTCCCAGCGATTTTTCCTACAGCTACCAGTATTACCTGCCCTTTGACAGCGTAAACCTGGCAGAAAGCGGCGACACCAGCGAAGCCACCCTGGCCCGATTCGACAAGGATGTGGTACCCTTCCATCCCACCTATCTGATCATCATGACCGGCAGCAACAGTCTCCGGGGCTGGACCAGCGGCGAAAGTGTGATCAGCGACCTCAAGGGCATCCAGCAGAAGTGTGAAGATAACGGCATCATCCCCATTTTCATGACCCTGCCGCCGGTAAACCCGGCCAACATCAAAAAAGCCTTCGACGAACCCACCGCCGAAGGCTGGAAAGAAGAACTGGCCAAGGTCAACCAATGGATTCGCAGTCTGCCCTGGTACATCGACCTGGGGACCCAGTTCGATGAAACCCGGGACCTGCCCACCCGGTACGCCCTGGACGGGCTCCATCTGAACTTCCGGGGCAAACGCCTGATGGCAGCAGCCATCAGCAGCCAGTGGAACGGCATCCTGCAAAAGATCCAGGAAGCGGCCAGTGAGGCGAACCAGGAACCGAATGAAGGGAGCACGGGTACGGACGACATCGACGACGATTAAATCGGACAGTCCTGTCGCCTGCACAAAGATTTTACAAACAGTGCTCCATTTTTTACATGCCTCCTATCCCTCTTTTACATTTTCTTTCTACAATGAATAGAAAGAACAATGCAAATGGGGATAGGAGATTTTTTATGATCATCGTCATGCGGAAAGGGTCCATTGAACAGATCGGAACCCCCCGGGAAATCTACCTCCATCCCCGGACCCGGGGAACTGTACCAGCCGGGAGAACAGGTGCAGCTGGTGTATTATGCCCAACAGCAGGCCCAATGAGCCTGGAAAAGTTTTCCCTGACGGGCAGGCTCTGGAGGAATCGTACAGTACGAACTCTGGACAGGGTGCAGTACGGAACCCACCACCATGCATCCGCATGGTCCCCCGCCCTTATAAAGGGCGGATACTCCTGTTGTCGTTTGACCCGCGTTGCTGATTGTCTGTTTTCTTGGGTTCGCAGGACTTCTTGCTTAACCATCCCCCTTTTCAAGAGCGGATATTCCTGTTGTCGTTTGCACGCGTTGCTGATTGTCTGTGTTCTTGGGTTCGCAGGGCTTCTTGCTTACCTATCCGCCCTTTTCAAGGGCGGGGGACCGTTGCGCCCCGGCGCAACGGTGGTGGGTTCGCTCCCCCCCTCTGCAGACTGGGCCCGGATTGCTGTACCGACCACGAAAAAAGGGGTTGTGAAAAAATGCTTTTTCACAACCCCGTCACTAGTCTCTAGTCACTAGCCGATGGAAGCCAGCTGACGCTGGCGAAATAAAGGCGCTGTGGATGATTTTTTCACAGCGCCTCCTGTCTGGAACCTTATTTCCGGTTCTTGATTTCATCCTGCAGTTTGGCAATGAAGTCAGCAACAGGCATGGCACCCTGTTCCCCATTGTCCCGGCTGCGGACGGAAACCGTACCGCTTTCCACTTCTTTTTCGCCCACAACCAGCATGTACGGAACTTTCTTGACCTGGGCTTCACGGATCTTGTAGCCGATCTTTTCGTTCCGGTCATCCAGATGAGCACGGATTTTCACGGCTTCCAGCTGATCCACGATCTTCTTGGCGTAGTCGTTGAACTTGTCCGTGATGGGCATTACCCGGACCTGTTCAGGAGCCAGCCAGGCCGGGAAAGCACCGGCATAGTTTTCGATCAAGATCCCGATGAACCGTTCAATGGATCCGTACACCACGCGATGGATCATCACAGGACGATGTTTCTGGCCATCTTCCCCGGTGTAGGTCAGGTTGAATTTCTCCGGCAGCAGCATATCCAGCTGGATGGTGCCGCACTGCCAGGTCCGGCCGATGGAATCCTTCAGATGGAAGTCGATCTTCGGGCCGTAGAAGGCGCCGTCGCCTTCGTTGATGCTGTATTTCAGGCCGAAATCGTCCATGGCCTTGCGCAGGGCGTTGGTGGTCATTTCCCACGTAGCATCATCGCCCATGGAGTTGTCCGGACGGGTGGACAGTTCTGCATGGTAGGTCAGGCCGAAGGTGGCGTATACTTCGTCGAACAGACGGATGGTTTCCTGGATCACATCTTCGATCTGGTTGGGCATCATGAAGATGTGGGCATCATCCTGGGTGAAGCAGCGGACACGGAACAGGCCATGCAGGGCGCCGGACAGTTCATGACGATGGACCAGGCCCAGTTCGCCCACCCGCAGAGGCAGTTCCTTGTAGGAGTGAGGTTCGTTGGCGTAAACCAGCATACCGCCGGGGCAGTTCATGGGTTTGATGGCGTAATCTTCACCGTCGATTTTGGTGAAGTACATGTTTTCCTTGTAGTGATCCCAGTGGCCGGAGGTTTCCCACAGCTGCCGGTTCATGATCATGGGGGTCATGACTTCCTGGTAGCCGTATTTGCGATGGACTTCTCTCCAGTAATCGATCAGGGTATTCCGGATGATCATGCCGTTGGGCAGGAAGAAGGGGAAGCCAGGGCCATAATCGCTGAGCATGAACAGGCCCAGCTGTTTGCCCAGTTTCCGGTGATCCCGTTTTTCAGCTTCTTCCATCATGTGCAGGTATGCTTCCAGGTCTTCTTTGCTGGCGAAAGCCGTACCATAGATCCGCTGCAGCATCTTGTTGTGTTCATCACCCCGCCAGTAGGCACCGGCAATGCTCATCAGTTTGAAGGCTTTCACACGGCCGGTGGACGGGCAGTGCGGACCGGCGCACAGGTCGGTGAAATCGCCCTGGGTGTAGGTGCTGATCACAGCATCTTCCGGCAGGTCTTCAATCAGTTCCACCTTGTAGGGCTGATCAGCAGCTTTGAATTCGGCCAGAGCCTCTGCCCGGGACAGTTCCTTGCGGACCAGCGGATAGTTGGCTTTGATGATCTTGTTCATTTCTTTTTCAATGGCCCGCAGATCTTCCGGCGTGAACACGTGGTCGCTGTCCAGGTCATAGTAGAAGCCTTTTTCAATGGCCGGTCCGATGGCGAATTTGGTGCCGGGGAACAGGTGCTGGATGGCCTGGGCCATCACATGGGAAGCGGTATGACGGATGGCATGCAGGCCTTCCTCGCTGTCCGGGGTGATGAATTCCACCTTGGCATCATGATCCAGGGTATCCACCAGATCCTTGTTTTCGCCGTCCACTTTGGCCAGCAGGGCTTGTTTGCCCAGCTTCTGGTTCAGGCTCTTGGCAATGTCGTGCAGGCTGATGCCGGCTTCGAATTCTCTGACGCTGCCATCAGGCAGGCTGACTTTGATGTTGCTCATAACTATTTCCTCCTTAAAGTTCCAACAAGATCAGGACGGCATAAAAAAAGACCCGTCCCTCACAGGGACGGGCCATAAGCTCGCGGTTCCACCCTTATTGATCCGGCTGTACCGGATCCTCTCGGTTCCCTTTAACGCAGGGGTTACGATCTTGCCTACTTGATTCAGCAGATGGCTCAAAGGTGGTTGACTGCCATTTGTTTCCACGCCCTTCTCAGCTACCGGGCTTCTCTGTATCGTGACCCTGACAGGTTGTCCTTGTCATCACCATTGGTTTTTGAAATTGTTTTCATTATAGCACTGCAGGGAAATCTGTCAAGGGTTCCCTGAAAAAAAATCAATATTCTTCCTGGGCCTCCATGTGCTCGTACCGCTGCTGTTCTTCCTCAATCAGCTGATACAGGTCAGCCGCATAGGATTCCCGGTCCTTATACCCTTTTTCCTTCCAGTCCACGGCCATGTCCCAGGCCAGTTGTTCCATATCGTTCATGAGCGGACGCTCCTTTCGTGCAGTTGTTTTAGTCATTATATAACAAGTATAAGAATTCTGGCAAGAGTCGAGGGGCAGATACCTGGGCAGGCCTCCCCGTTTGCCACGCCCCTTCTCCTATGGTAGAATAATAAGAAAGTTTGCAATAGCCTGTATTTATTGAAAAGGAAGGGATCGTTTATGAAGACCGTGAAGTTTTTCTACGCCCGGACCACTCTGGACCTGGAGGTACCGGACGCTACGCCCGTGCTCACCAGCCGCATCGGCGAATTAAAGAGCAGCGGCGACGGCCGGGATATCGTCCGCCGGGCCCTGGAACACCCCATCGACTCTCCCCGGCTCAGTGAACTGGCCCAGGGTAAACCGGACTGCGTCATCATCATCTCCGACCACACCCGCCCTGTGCCCAGCCGGGATATCCTGCCGGCCATGATCGAGGAGCTGCGCCGGGGCAACCCAAGTATCGACATCAAGCTGCTGGTGGCCACCGGGTTCCACCGTCCCACCAGTGTCAGCGAACTGAAAGAAAAACTGGGCGACGCCCTGTATGACGAATTCAAGGACAAGATCATCATCCACGACGCCCACAATCCGGCTACGAACATGAAGATCGGCGTGCTGCCCTCCGGCCCGGACTGCATCATCGACAAGGCGGCCGTACATACGTCCCTTCTGGTGGCCGAAGGCTTCATCGAACCCCATTTCTTCGCCGGTTTCTCCGGCGGGCGGAAATCCGTGCTGCCCGGGGTGGCGGACGCCGTTACCGTTATGGGCAACCACTGCTCCAAATTCATCGACGACCCCCACGCCCGCTCCGGCATCCTGGACGGCAATCCCCTGCACAGGGATATGGTGGCCGCTGCGGAAATGGCTCACCTGGCGTTTATCTGTAACGTGGTCATCGACGAAAACAAGAAGACCGTGGCGGCCTTTGCCGGGAACTTCCTGACGGCCCACCGGGCCGGCTGTGATTTCATCGCCGATTACGTGTGCGTGAAACCGGCCTGGGCGGACATCGTAATTTCCACCAACGGGGGCTATCCCCTGGACCAGAACGCCTACCAGGCCGTGAAGGGCATGACGGCAGCGGAAGCCACGGTGAAGGAAGGCGGCGTGATCATCATGCTGGCCAGCTGCAGTGACGGCAGCGGCGGGGAGGCGTTCTACCACACCATTGCCGATGCCCCCACCATCGAGGACGCCTACCAGAAGTGCCTGGCCACGCCCCAGGAAAAGACCGTCCCCGACCAGTGGGAATCCCAGATCCTGGCCCGGATCGTCCGCAAGCACCGGGTGATCTTCGTGGCGGAACCGGAACAGAAGACCCTGATTGAAGGGCTGAAGATGACGTACGCCCCAGACCTCACGACGGCCTACAAGCTGGCCCGGGAGATCAAAGGCGAAGACGCATCGCTCACCTGCATCCCCAACGGGATCAGCGTGGTGGTGAGAGAGTAAGGGCGGGTCGGTGACCCGCCTGCTTTGAGGGCCTGACGGCCCGTCACGGGTCACGAGACGCATGACAAAAGAGGCTGTGAAACTGAGCTGACCCCCAATTGTTAGACCAAAAATCTAACAATTGGGGGTTAGTTTTTTTATGGCAAGACACAGCTATGAATTTAAGAAAAAAATAGTACTGGAATACTTGAACAGTGACAAAGGGTGTATTTCTATTTCACGTAAATATGGGATGGCAAGTAGCAGCCAGCTGCTAAAGTGGGCTGCTGCTTACAAGGCATTTGGAGATAATGGTCTGAAGAGATCTCGCTCTCAAAAAATATACTCTTTCAAAGAAAAACTTTCTGTGGTAGAGTCTTACTTAACAAATGAAATCTCATATCAGGAATTGGCAATTCGTGTAGGAATCAACAATCCGTCATTGATTTCCAGATGGGTCAATGAATTTAAAATTGCGGGGCCGGATGCGTTACGGTCACATAAAAAAGGTAGGAAAAAGACTTTGAGCCAATCAAAACCCAAAAAAACAGATACCCAGGTTCAACAACCGATGGTCAACATCAGTGTGGAACATGTCCAGGAGTTAGAGAATGAAAACCTTAAACTCCGAATAGAGAATGCTTTTTTAAAAGAACTGAGGAGACTGCGTTTAGAGGACGAAGCAAAAATGAGAGAGTTGCGAAAATCATCTCCAGTCTCCGAGGATCATTCAAGTTGAAAGACATTCTCTCCTATACGCAAATGCCCAAAGCAACCTATATGTACTGGCAGAAACGGTTTGACCGCGAGAATCCAGACCAGGAAGTAGAGGAGAAAATACAGGAAATCCGCAGCCAGCATAAAGATTATGGATACCGTCGCATGACCGGTGAGCTAAAGAACCAAGGGATTTGCGTGAACAAGAAGAAAGTTCAACGTATCATGCAGAAACTGAGCCTTCAGGTAACATCTTTTACCCGGAAGAGCCGTAAATACAGCTCCTATAAGGGTAAGGTAGGAACCATTGCTCCAAATAGGATACATCGTCGTTTTGAGACGAATATCCCTCACCAGAAGATTACGACCGACACTTCAGAATTCAAATACTATGAAGCAGATTCACAGGGACATTTGACTCTGCGCAAGCTTTATCTGGATCCTTTCCTGGACATGTTCAATAATGAAATCATCAGCTATGGAATAGCCAAATATCCTTCGGCTAACAGCATACTGGAAGCTCAAGCCAAAGCAATCAAAATTACTGCTGATTGTCCGTATCGAAGAACATTTCACTCCGATCAGGGCTGGGCATACCAAATGAAATTCTATACCAAAAGACTAAAAAACGAACGAATTTTTCAGAGCATGTCTCGAAAAGGCAACTGTCATGATAACGCTGTAATGGAAAACTTCTTCGGCTTACTGAAGCAGGAAATATATTACGGAGTGACCTACTACAGCTACAAAGAATTAAAAGGCGCTATCGAACGATACATCAAATACTATAACGAGCAAAGAATCAAGGAAAAACTGGGCTGGAAAAGTCCTGTTCAATACAGGCTTTCCTTGCAGGCAGCATAAAAAAGTAACGAGACGGTAAAAACCATCTCGTTACTAAGGTCTAACTTTTTGGGGTCACATCAAAACATCTGTTTCACAGCCTCTTTCTTTAAAGTGTTCTCCACTGGAATTCCTACATGGTGGAGATGAGGGGAGTCGAACCCCTGTCCGAAAGCATTGCCATGCGAACTTCTCCGAGCGCAGACTGCATATTTTATTTCGCAGCCGATATGCCTGCAGACGGGCTTACCGACGTGCTATCTCGATGGATTTCCCTGTCCCCCTCCGAGAATTGGAGCACAGGTATCCTGCAAGTGTCGTCTCAGCTTCTCCTGCAGGAAGGGAGAGGCGAGACGTTAGCAATTTAAGCTGCTAAAGCGTAAGAATCGTCTGCGTTTATAACGCGTTTCCACCGTTTTATGGGGTTGGCGGGATCCCAGCTCGCTTATCGCACACCATCTACCCCCGTCGAAACCGGTACATCCCCGGGTTGGTGTGTAATATGTATTATAGCATGGGCTGGAAACGGCTGTCAAATGCCGGCCGCTTCCAGCTGTCACTAGTCACTAGTCACTAGCCGAATGAAAAAACAGGCCGCCCTTATGGGCAGCCTGTTTTGCTTGAAATCACATCTGTTCCTTAATAAACGCCCGGATGGGGCCAAAGCCTTCGATTTTGTTCAGGGTATCCCCTTCCCCTACCAGCAGGGTGGGTGCACTCTGGACCTGGTATTTTTCGGCCAGTTCCGGATGCTCCTCGGCAAAGATTTCCTTGAAGTCCACTCCGGATTTCTCCAGTTCCCGCACCGCCATCCTGCAGTTGGGACAGGTATGGGTGCCAAACAGGATCCAGGCCGGTTCCTTTCCCTGGGTCCTGGCCACGTTCCGGGTCCCGGCGTCAGCCGTCTTCAGACGGGGCTTCTGGAACACCGGGCGCTCCTTTTGCGGGGCTCCGTGGGTCAGATGGGAATCTTCCAGGTTGTACACCTTCCGATCCTTGAATTCCTGCACCTTGCCGTCATTCCAGTTCTGCACCGGACGATAGTACCCGGTAATCCGGCTGTACACTTCGGTCTTTTTGCCACAATAGGGGCAGGTGTACTGTTCGCCGTCCAGATACCCGTGTTCCCGGCAGATGCTGTAGGTGGGAGACAGGGTGAAATACGGCAGTTTGTAGTTGGAGGCGATCTTCTTCACCAGGCCGGCGGCACTCTTCCAGTCGGGCAGCTTTTCGCCCAGGAAGGCATGGAACACCGTGCCGGACGTATACAGAGTCTGCAGGTCGTCCTCCTTGTCCAGGGCAGTGAACAGATCGTCCGTATACCCCACGGGCAGGTGGGACGAATTGGTATAGTACGGGGTGCCATGTTCATTGGCGGTGATGATGTCCGGATACAGTTCCTTGTCGTGCTTGGCCAGACGATAGGTGGTGGATTCCGCCGGAGTAGCTTCCAGGTTGTACAGATCCCCGTACTCCTCCTGGTAATCCTTCAGCCGTTCCCGCATGTGCACCAGCACTTCATGGGTGAACTGCAGGGTTTCCGGATGGGTCAGGTCCTTCCGCAGCCAGTTGGCGTTCAGGCCCACTTCGTTCATGCCGATCAGGCCGATGGTGCTGAAGTGGTTCTTGAAGGTGCCCAGATACCGTTTGGTGTAGGGATACAGTCCCGCATCCAACAGCTTGGTGATCACGGTCCGCTTGGTCTTCAAGCTGCGGGCGGCAATGTCCATCATATGGTCCAGACGGTCGTAGAAGTCTTTTTCATCTTTGGCCAGATAGGCGATCCGGGGCATGTTGATGGTCACCACGCCTACGCTGCCTGTGGATTCTCCGGATCCGAAGAACCCGCCGGATTTTTTCCGCAGTTCCCGCAGATCCAGGCGCAGCCGGCAGCACATGCTCCGCACGTCACTGGGCTTCATGTCGGAGTTGATGTAGTTGGAGAAGTAGGGAGTCCCGTATTTGGCCGTCATTTCAAACAGCAGCCGGTTGTTCTCCGTATCGCTCCAGTCAAAGTCCTTCGTAATGGAATAGGTGGGGATCGGGTACTGGAAGCCCCGGCCGTTGGCATCGCCTTCGATCATGTTTTCGATGAAGGCCTTGTTCACCATGTCCATTTCCTTCTTGCAGTCCCCATAGGTGAAGTCCTGTTCCTTACCGCCCACAATGGCCGGTACGTCCTTCAGATCCTCCGGGCAGGTCCAGTCCAGGGTGATGTTGGAGAAGGGTGCCTGGGTACCCCACCGGCTGGGGGTATTGACCCCGTAGATGAAGCTCTGGACACACTGTTTCACTTCTTTATAGCTCAGGTTGTCCTTTTTCACAAAAGGTGCCAGATAGGTATCGAAAGAGGAAAAGGCCTGTGCCCCGGCCCATTCGTTCTGCATGATCCCCAGGAAGTTCACCATCTGGTTGCACAGGGTGGACAGATGGCTGGCCGGCGAAGAAGTGATCTTTCCGGGAATGCCCCCCAGCCCTTCCTGGATCAGCTGTTTCAGGCTCCAGCCGGCACAGTAGCCGGTGAGCATGCTCAGGTCGTGGATGTGCATGGCAGCGCTCTTGTGGGCGTCGGCCACTTCCTTGTCGTAGATTTCGTTCAGCCAGTAGTTGGCAGTAATGGCGCCGCTGTTGGACAGGATCAGGCCTCCCACGGAATAGGTGACCGTGGAGTTTTCCTTTACCCGCCAGTCGTTCACCTTCAGGTAATTGTCCACCAGCTCCTTGTAGTTCAGCAGGGAGGAGTTCACGTTGCGGACCTGCTCCCGCTGTTTCCGGTACAGGATGTAGGCTTTGGCCACATCGGCATAGCCGGAGTCGGACAGGATCTTTTCCACACTGTCCTGGATGCTTTCCACACTGATCAGATCGTTCTTGATCTTGGGATCGAAGTCAGCCGTCACCTGTAACGCCAGCATGTTGATGATGCTGGGATGATAGTTCTTCTTGAGTGCTTTGAATGCTTTGGTAATGGCGTTGCTGATCTTGGTCACGTCAAAATCAACGATCTTGCCATCGCGTTTGACCACGGAATACATGGCTTCATTCCCTCTTTCTTTCCAATTTGCAATTTCATGATGCTCTTTCATTCTAGCCCGTCATTCATGAAATGTCAATATGTAGTGGGTCTATACAACGTTGTATACTAAATGTTGTATCTATACCCCTCTCAAGTGGACATTGTTGGCAACCGTTGCAAGCAGGGACCCGTAGGCTTCCAGGGTATTACGGTCAGGGGCCGAAAAGCCTGCAAAGGGAACGGTCTCCCGATCCTTGAAGGCCTGGAGATAGAAATCGGGAATCTTTTTTCCAGTTTTGGCAACCAGCGGCAGGAGAAAATCCCTCATTCTTTCGAACGAATGTTTACTATGTAATTGTACCACAACCGTGGTCCGTAGTTCAAATGGGATTTTTTGGGTCAGCAGCTGTTCCACGCTTTCCCGGATCTTTTCCAGGGGCACGGAATCGGTGCCGGTGGTAAGGGCGTATTCCTCCGGGCTGTTTTTCAGATCCATGGCCACATAATCCACCAGGCCCCGCTCCAGGGCCTGCTGCAGCACATCCGGATAGCATCCGTTGGTATCCAGCTTCACAAGAAGGTCCCTGTCCTTCAATACCGCCAGGAATTCCAGCAGGCCGGGCTGCATACAGGGTTCTCCCCCACTGACCACCACGCCGTCCAGGATCCCCTGACGCTTGTCCAGATAGTCCAGTACCTCCTGCAGTTCCACCTGGGGTATATCCCCCTCCAGAAGCTCGCTGTTGTGGCAATAGGGGCACCGCAGGTTGCAGCCTCCGGTGAACAGGGTACAGGCCACCCGTCCCGGGAAATCCACCAGGGAAAGTTTCTGCCAGCCGGCAAGATACATGGGTAACGCCTCCTTCTTTATAACAACGTTCCCTATTATAGCACGTTTTTCCGGGGAAATTCAGCGCAAAAAAATACGGCCTGCTGGAGTCAGACCGTATTTTCTCAGACAGCTTCCTGGTTAGAGGCCCATGGCCATCTGCATGGCATGTGCAATATCCAGGAATTTGGAAATGATGATGGCGTTGGTGATGTTGCTCAGGAACCCGCCGATCACCGGTACCACGAAGAAGGCCAGTTTGGAATACCGGTACTTCTTGCACACCGCCGTCATGGTCACCATGGATACAGGCACGGCGCCCAGACCGAATCCGGTGTGGCCAACGGCGATGACCGCCGCGTCGTAGTTCTTGCCCATTCCGAAGAAGTCCACGAAATAGGAGTAGAAGATGATGAAAATGGCCTGGGCCATGCAGAGGATGAACAGCTGGAGGCCCATGCCGGCCAGGGTCCACAGTTTCATGGAAATGATGGACATGGACACGAACAGACCCAGGGAGAAGTCCCCAACGGTATCGATGCCTTCATACAGGGCCGTATGATCTGCGCCCTTCTTGGCGTCGAAGAACAGACGGATCAGGATGCCGGCAAACATGCAGCATACGTGGATCGGGAAGGAGATGTGCAGGGCTTTCAGCACGGTGAACACGGCACCGCCAACCCCCAGGGCAAAACACATCAGGTACATGGCCTGGACCACATCGCCCTTGTGCATCAGGTTGCCCATGGTGGACTTCCCGGATTCTTCTTCCATTTCACCCTTCCCATCCAGGGCAGGATCTTCCAGGTGATGTCTCCGGACGATGAATCGGCCAAAAGGCCCGCCGATGATGGCGCCGGAGATCAGACCAAAGGTGGCTGCAGCGATGGCGGCTTCCATGGCATTGCTCTGGCCGAACTGTACGGCGATGGGAGCAAAGGCTGCGGCGTTGCCGTGGCCCCCGGTCATGGGAATGGAACCGGTCATCATGGACAGCAGAGGCGGAACCTTCAGTACAGAGCCCAGGCCCAGTGCGATACCGTTCTGAAGAGCGGCCAGGACGGCAGCGGAAATGCAGAACAGGATCACATATTTCCCGCCGGTCTTCAGCAGACTCAGGCTGGCTGCCGCACCGCTGGCGGCAAAGAAGATGCAGTAGAACAGGCTGTTGGCTACCTTGTAGTCAAATTGCAGTTCGCAGATGCCCGCGTTGTAAAGCAATAAACTGATAATGGCAAAAATCGTACCGCCGACAACTGCACCAGGCAGGCAGTACTTCTTCAGGAACGGGAATTTGGCTCTCAGCCAGTCACCGAACCAGATGGAAAGTACACCCAATGCCAATGTGTGGAACATGGATAATTTAATAATCATCCTCTCCATTTTTTGAAACCCCCTCTAAATAAAAAATGATGAAACCATGCAGCGCGTCAGCCGGCTCCAGCCCGGCTGACCTTCGTTACGGGAACATTGTAGCACAATAAAGTCACAAATTCAAGGGAATAGTCTGAATATTAATAACTATAACCGTTATCTTATTAGTTACACAACGAAGATTGTTCGTATACAGAACACATTGACCTGCAGGATGGTATAAATAAGGCATCCTATATGGCAGATCGTGGACATTGTAACGATTTATAAAAAAAGGGGGGTGTTGCACAGGACGTGCAACACCCCCCTTTTTTCCCCCTTACACCACCGGGTCGATCATGCCCCGGCTGCGCATTTCCTGGGCTTCCTGTCGCAGGCGTTCGATCCGCTTTTCGGTAGGCGGATGGGTACTGAAAAGGGCCTGGGCGTCTTTGGCGGAGAACGGCGAAATGATGAACATATGGGCCGTTGCCTCCGTAGCATTGGGCATGGTCCGGTACCGGGCATAGCCCTCGATCTTTTCCAGAGCGTCCGCCAGGGCATCGGGATCCCCGCTGAGCTCGCCGCCGGAATAGTCAGCCATGTATTCCCGGGTCCGGGAAATGGCCAGCTGGATGATGGCAGCGGCAATGGGGGTCAGTACCAGCATCAGCACACCGGCCAGAGGATTGTTGCGCCGATCATCCCGGCTGCCCCCGAACCAGAAGGCAAATCGGGCCATCACAGAGATGACACCGGCCATGCCGGCGGCAATGGTGCTGATCAGGATATCATTATGGAGCACATGGCTCATTTCGTGGCCCAGTACGCCGGCGATTTCCCGGGGTTCCAGCAGCTCCATGAGGCCGGTGGTCACACACACGGCGGCATGGGACGGATTCCGCCCGGTGGCGAAGGCATTGGGCAGGGCCGTATCGATCACATAGACTTTCGGCATGGGCAGCCCCGCACGTTGTGCCAGGCCTTCCACGATGCCGTACAGCTGGGGGGCGCTTCCGGCGTCCACCGGCTGGGCGTTGTACTGGCTGATGACCAGCTTGTCACTGTACCAGTACATCAGCACATTGGACAGGATGGAAAAGGCCAGCATGAACGTCATACCGCTGCTGCCTCCGATGTAGTCCCCGATGACCATCAGAAGGGCGGTCATCAGGCCCATGAGAAGGGTTGTCTTGAACATATGCTTCACCTCTCTATGCTCTCGGGTGGGTTTTGTCAAAGACCGCTTTCAGGCGGTTGTCAGTCAGGTGGGTATAAATCTGGGTGGTGGAAATATCCGCATGGCCCAGCAGTTCCTGCACCGTGCGCAGATCGGCTCCGTTGTTCAGCATGTGGGTGGCAAAGGAGTGGCGCAGGATATGGGGAGTCAGGGGTTTGGTAATGCCCGCCTTCACTCCGTAGGCTTTGATGATCTGCCAGAACCGCTGGCGGGTCATGCCGGCACCCCGGATGGTCAAAAACAGGCTGCCGTCATCCTTTCCGGCCTTGATGAACAGGGGCCGCACCTTCTCCAGATATTTCTTCAAAAACTGGATGGCATACTGGCCCAGAGGGATCAGCCGTTCTTTGGACCCCTTGCCGTAGGCAATCACGTACCGGGTCTCCAGGTTCACGTTCACCCGTTTCAGGCTCAAAAGTTCCGATACCCGCATGCCGGTGGCATACATCACCTCCAGCATGGTCCGGTCCCGGAAGCCTTCGGGGGTGGAAAGATCCGGCGCCGCCAGCAGGCGTTTCACCTCCTCCTGGCTCATGACCTTGGGCAGGGTCAGCCCCTTGGTGCTGGCCTCCACCACTTCCGACGGATCTTCCTGCAGGAAGCCTTCCGCCGTCATGAACCGGAAGAAGGATTTCAGGGCCGCCAGTTTCCGGGAGGAGGAACTGGGGGCATAGTTGTGCATTTTCAGCATTTTCATATACCGCAGGATATCCTCCCGGGTCACCTGCTCCAGGGGCTTTTTGATCCACCCGGCGAACAGTCGCAGATCCCGCCCGTAAGATTCGCGGGTATTGCTCGCCAGGCCCATTTCTACTGTCAGATACTCCAGGAAAATGCTGATTTCTTTTTCCAGATTATTCGTGAGAGACACCCTGATCATTTCCTTTTTTTAGGACTAAGATGGCCTCGTTTTCCACAGGCGCGATGGTGGAGATGGCATGCTTGTAGATCAGCTGCTGCTTCCCCTCACTTTCCAGGATCACGGTAAAGTTGTCGAACCCCCACACCTTGCCCCGGACCTGGAAGCCGTTCATCAGGTAAATCACAATGGTCTTTTTTTCGCTGCGAACTTTGTTCAGAAAACTGTCTTGTAGATTCAATGGTCTGTTGCCGGTCGTCATAATGATTCCCTCTCTTTTCAGTTTGGAATGAACTGCATCTCCTCCAGCTTCTGGAGCATCGCAGCCACACAGGCTGCGTAATCAGGAGGATCATCCAGGGATAGCCACTGGATGTAGGGCATTTTCTTGTACCAGGTGATCTGCCGTTTGGCAAAGTTCCGGGTAGCCTGTTTCAGTTTGGCGATGCTTTCTTCCCGTGTCCACTCTCCGCGGAAATACTGCACCACCTGCCGATAGCCGATGCTCTTCATGGACTGTGCCGTAAGGGGCACCCCCATATGGAGAAGCTTCCGGGTTTCTTCGAAAAGGCCCTGTTCCACCATCAGATCAACCCGCCGGTTGATCCGGTCATACAAAGAAGCACGAGGCATCTGCAAACCAAAGACAACCGCATCGTAGGGGCTTTCTGCGGCTTTTTCCGCCGATACCCGGTCCCCACCCAGGGTTGTCTCTATGGCTCTTATTATACGCCTTCTGTCGTTAATCTTCAATTCCCCTGCTTTGGCCGGATCCAGTTTTTCCAGTTTGGCGTGAAGGGCCCCGTTCCCCTCCCGGTCTGCAAAAGCGTTCAATTTTTCGCGCAATGCCGACGATTCGTCCACACTGGAGAAATCGTAATGCTCCAGCAGGGCCTTGATGTACAGGCCCGTCCCTCCTACCAGAAGGGGCATTTTTCCCCGGGCGTTGCAGTCCCGGATCCAGGCGTCGGCCTGCTGCTGGAAATCCACCACAGAATATTTCTCAGCCGGTTCCAGGATATCCACCAGATGATGGGGTACCAGGGCCAGTTCCTCTGCCGTGGGCTTGGCGGTGGCAATGTCCATATGGCGGAATACCAGCATGGAATCTCCGGATATGATCTCCCCGCCCAGCTTCCGGGCCAGGGCGATGCCGCAGTGGCTCTTGCCTGTGGCCGTGGGGCCCAGGATGACGATGACTTTCGGTTTTTTCAGTTCCCCCACCGGGCTCCCTCCTCTCTGTGGATGACGCCGTAGCGCACCCTGCTGTATTTTCCTCCCAGCACCTCCCGGGCTCCCAGGCTGCGGAGCAGATCCTCATCCCGTTCCTTGACCACCACTTTGGGGGCAAGGCGCAGGGCCTCCTCCACCATGGACCGGTCCAGGGGCCTGTGATAGGTGGCAGGCCGCAGGGGCTGCATGCTGGACGAGTTGCCGATGGGCCGGCGGAACATGGGGTCGAAGTAAACCACGTCGAAAGAATCCGCCGGAAATGTGGGCATCAGCTCCTCAGCCCTGCCGTAGCGGGTCTGGATCCGCCGCAGGGCAGCGGTGATGTCCGGGTCATCGATGGCATATTCCTGCAGCCCCTGGGTCACCAGCTGGTACAAGACCGGAGAGGCCTCCAGGCCCACCACCTTGCCAGTGGGACCTGTCACAAAAGAAGCCACCGCAGAATCGGCGGCCAGGCCCAGGGTGCAGTCCAGGAACCGCATGCCGGGCTGCAGGCCGCAGGCCTCCATCAGGTGGTCGCTGCCGCCCCGTTTCAGGGTACGGATGCGGGGCACGCTCATGTTGGGATGGTAACGCAGCAGCCCCTCTTCCGTCATCACCTGCGGCCCCAGATGGGAGGCGATGAGCACGGCCTTCAGTCCTTTTTTTGCCAGGAACGTCTCCATGCTGCCATGGAGGGGCCGGGGAATCAGGGGAAGGTGCAGGTCCCGGGCCCAGACGCGGGCCTGCTGCAGCAGGTCCCCTCCCGGGTTGCGAATGGTGGTGACAGCATAAATGGACATAGCGTTCCTCCTGTATACGTGTAGTGGATTGTGGAGGAAGAACCCACCACCATCCCACAGGGCTGGTAGTGGGTTCTTCCCTGTCACGTTCTCTTGAACATATGGAACAGTTCGTCACTGTTCAACTGGATCATGCAGGGCCGGCCGTGGGGACAGGTGAAGGGATGCTCGGTGTTCAGAAGCTCCAGGATCACCTGGCGCATCTGCCGGATGTTCAGCACTTCCCCGGCCCGGATGGCACTGTGGCAGGCGGCGTAATGGAGCACGCTCTCCCGCAGATCGCTGGTCCTGATGTTCTTGTTCTCGGACAAAAGCTTCAATATATCATCGATGAACCCTTCCGCCTGGCCGTTGGCCACGTCGGCGGGCAGGGCCGAAACCCGCAGGGTGCTCTCCCCCGCCGGTTCCACATCCACCCCCAGCTTCAGAAACTGGTCCCGGTATTCCTCGATGGCGTCCACGTCGGGCTTGGTCACATTCAGGAACAGAGGGAGCAGCAGCTGCTGGGAGGGGATCTCCTGCTGCTGGCGCACGAACTTGTCGTACATGATCCGTTCGTGGGCCGCATGCTGGTCGATCAGGTACAGAGCCGTCTCCGACTGGGCGATGATGAAGGTCCTGTCCACCTGGCCCAGGGGCCAGATCATATCCACCCCGCTGTTGCAGGCGTTTTCCAGTGAAGCCTCCGTCACCTCCGCATCCCCTGCGGCAGGAGCGCTCTGGGGCGCAACTTCCCCGGTTACCGGATCCACCTCCGGCTCCTGCCGGGCGCCCACGGCCCGCTGGGCTTCGAAAAACTTTTCTCCGGCCTCTTCGGACACCTGGTCCGGCACCTTCCACACGGGCTGACCATAGCTGCCGCCGGGGCTGGAGGCAAAGCTGCGTCCGAAGGTCTGGCTGCGGGGCTGGAACCCCCGGTCACCTCCGGTAAACAGGGGCTTCTGCTCCGGAGGCGCCGCCTGGGGCCGCAGGAAGGGTTTTTCCTCCCTCTGGGGACCCGGCTGGGCCAACTCCACAGAACCATCCTTCGTTTCCCGTCCGGCCATGGGCTGGGTCAGGGCATTGCACAGGCCATGGTACACTGCCCGGTATACAGCGCTTTCATCCCCGAACTTGATTTCGCTTTTCTGGGGATGCACATTGATGTCGATGAGATGGGTGTCGATGCCGATGTTCAGCACCGCAAAGGGAAATCCGGCCTTGGGGATCTGGCTCTGGTAGGCGTGGTCGATGGCCTTGCTCACCATCCGGTTGTTGATGCACCGGCCGTTCACAAACAGGGTCTGCCACTGGCGGGTGCCCTTCAGCAGGGTGGGCCGGCTGATGTAGCCGGTGATTTTGATCCCGTCCTGCTCATACTCCACCGTCAGCAGTTCTCGGGTCACCGCCTTGCCGTACAGGGCTTCAATGGTGTCCAGGATATCTCCGCTCCCCGGAGTATTGATCACTTCTTTGTCATCCCGGGTCAATGTCAGGTGCACATCGGGCCGGGAAAGGGCAATCTTGCCCAGGATCTCGCTGATGTAGCGGCCTTCCGTATTCACCGTCCGCAGGAACTTCCGCCGGGCCGGCACGTTATAGAACAGGTCCTTCACCGTAATGGTGGTGCCTACATCGCCGCCCATGGTCTCCACGTCCATATCTTCGCCCCCGTCGATGGTGATGCGGGTGGCAAAATCCGAGTCGGCTTCCCTTGTCAGCAGGGTAAAATGGCTGACAGAGGCAATGCTGGGCAGGGCCTCCCCCCGGAACCCCAGGGTGTGCAGGGTCAGCAGGTCGTCCGCCTTTACGATCTTGCTGGTGGCGTGGCGCAGGATGGCCATGCGGGCGTTCTCTTCATCCATGCCGGAACCGTTGTCCCGCACCCGGATGAACTCCGTGCCCCCGGCGAAGATGCTCACATCGATCTGGGTGGCACCGGCATCCAGGGAATTCTCCACCAGTTCCTTCACCACGGAAGCAGGTTTTTCCACCACTTCCCCGGCTGCGATCTGGTTGCTGGTATTCTGATCCAGCAGTTGGACCTTGGCGCTCATTCAGCCTGCCCCCTTTCCCGCTTGGCCTCTTCCTGGAGTTTATACAGGGTATTCAGGGCCTCCAGGGGGGTCATGGTCATCACATCCAGGCTGCGCAGGGTGTCGCCGATCACGTCCCCGAACAGGCTGGGCTGCAAATCCTCCTGTCCTTTCTTCGGTGCAGGGGCCGCCTTGGCAGCCGGTGCCGGAGCCGCTCCCTGGCTGGTGTATTCCTCCAGCAGCTCATCCGCCCGTTTCACCACTTTTTCCGGCAGCCCGGCCAGTCTGGCCACATGGATGCCATAGCTCCTGTCGGTGCCCCCGGGTACGATCCGTCGCAGGAACACCACATCATGGCCTTTTTCCTTCACAGCTACAGAATAGTTCCTGATCCCCGGATCCAGCTTCTCCAGCTCGATCAGTTCGTGGTAGTGGGTGGCAAACAGGGTCTTGGCCCTGATCTTGTCATTGATGTATTCCACCACAGCCCGGGCGATGCTCATGCCGTCATAGGTACTGGTCCCCCGGCCCACTTCGTCCAGGATGATCAGGCTGCGGCTGGTGGCGTATTTCAAAATGTTGGCCACTTCGTTCATTTCCACCATGAAGGTGCTCTGGCCCGTAGCCAGATCGTCACTGGCCCCCACCCGGGTGAAGATCCGGTCCACCGGGCAGATGTCCGCCTCCCGGGCCGGGATGAAGCTGCCCATCTGAGCCATCAGGGTCAGCAGCGCCACCTGGCGCATGTAGGTGGATTTGCCGGCCATATTGGGGCCGGTGAGGATGATCAGCCGTTCATCGGTGCAGTTCAGGTGCACGTCGTTGGGCACGAACAGCTCCCGTTCCAGCAGCTTTTCCACCACCGGATGCTTGCCGTCTTTGATGGTGATCTCCTGGCGGTTGTTCAGCCGGGGGCATACGTAGCTGCCCTTGAAGGCCGCCATGGCCAGGGAATACAGCACGTCCAGTTCCCCCAGGGCCCGGGCCGTCTCCTGCACTTCCACCAGATGGTCCCGCACATCCTGGCGGATCTGGTTGAACAGGTAGTATTCCAGCTGCTGGATCTTTTCCCTGGCGCTGAGGATCTTGTTTTCAAAAGCCTTCAGCTCGGGGACGATATACCGTTCTCCGTTCACCAGGGTCTGCTTGCGGATGAAAGAATCAGGCACCTGGGAAATCTGGCCTTTGGAAACTTCAATATAATACCCGAAGACCTTGTTGTAGCCCACCTTCAGGTTCTTGATGCCGGTCTGGTCCTTGATCCGCTGTTCAAAGTCGGCCATCCACTGGTTGTTGTTTTCGGCAATGTCGTGGACTTCGTCCAGCTCGGCGTTGAAGCCTTTGCGGATCATGCCCCCCTCCCGTACGGTAAAGGGCGGATCATCTACGATTCCCCGTTCCAGTTCCTCCAGCAGATCCTGGTGGAGGGCGATGCGGGTATCCAGGGTGTGGAGCAGGCCCTCGCTGCACTCACTGAGCAGCTGCTTCACCTGGGGCAGAGCCCGCAGGGCCGTCCGGAGAGCCGCCAGGTCACGGGCATTGGCAGAGCCCACTTCGATCCGGGATAAAATCCGTTCCAGGTCGGTGATCTCTCCCAGGGCCTCCCCCAGACGGGTACGGAACTGGGTGGCATTGTGGGTTTGGCTTTCCAGCACCATATATCCGATAGCCTGCTGGCGCAGGGTGATCCGGGCGGTGTCCAGAAGGGGTGCCTCCACCCACTGCCGCAGCTGCCGGGCCCCCATGGCCGTGCGGGTGTAGTCCAGCACATCCAGCAGGGTGCCGTGGCGGGTGCCGTCCTTCATGTTCTTCACCAGTTCCAGATTGCGGATGGCGGTGGCATCCAGGTTCATCACCGCGTCCGTGGTGATTTCCCGCAGATGGTTGATCTGGGCCAGATCGCTTTTCACATTCTCATGGATATAGCCCAGCATGGCTTCCACAGTTTCGTGCACCAGAGGGATCCGACCCGCCGGATCCGCCCCGAAATGCTGGCTGAAATAATCCAGGCCCGGGATGGGATCGTACTGGTTCACCATGCAGTCGGGCAGTTTCTGCTGCATTTTGTCCAGCAGGTCCTGGAACGCTTCCGTACCCGTGGTGAGCACCAGTTCCGCCGGCGAAATCCGGTACAGCTGGTCCAGCACCGCTTCTTGCCGGTCTTTGCCCCCGGCCAGATACCAGGCGCATTCCCCGGTGGAAACATCGGCATAGGAAAGGCACAGCTGGTCCCCCTCCTGCTCCAGGCAGGCCAGGTACTGGTTGTGGCTCTCATCCAGGACCGCGTCACTTAAAATGGTGCCCGGGGTCAGGATCTTGGTCACTTCCCGCTTCACAATGCCCACAGCCTTTTTGGGATCCTCCATCTGGTCACAGATGGCGATCTTGTACCCTTTCCGGATCAGCTTGGCCAGATACCCGTCCACGCTGTGGAAGGGCACCCCGCACATGGGCATGGTGCTGGAGGCCCCGGCCTTGCCCCCGGCCCGTTTCGTCAGGGTCAGGTTCAGCTCCCGGCTGGCGGTGATGGCATCGTCGTTGAACAGTTCATAAAAGTCTCCCAGTCGGAAGAACAGCAATTCATCCTTATGCTGTTCCTTGATCTCCAGGTATTGCTGGAGCATGGGAGTCAACGTCGTCATAAGGCAGCACTTCCTTTAAGCAGCCAGGTCTGGGCGGTTTCGATCTTCACAGGCACCACTTCCCCTGCATCGAAGAACCGTTCCCCCACAGGCCACAGGACCAGCTTGTTGCCGTCGGTCCGGCCGCTCCACATGGTTTTGTTGTTGTGGCTCAGGCCCTCCACCATCACAGGAAGGGTCTGCCCCACCAGTTTCTGGTTGTGTTTCAGGCTGTGGCGGTTCTGGAGTTCCATGAGCCGGTTCAGGCGGTCTTTCTTCACCGCCAGAGGCACCTGGTCCCCCATTTTGGCCGCCGGAGTCCCGGAACGCCGGGAATAGATAAAGGTATACGCCGCATCGTAGCTCACTTCATCAAACAGGCTCAGGGTCTGCTGGAAATCCTCTTCCGTCTCCCCCGGGAACCCCACGATGATGTCGGTGGTCAGGGTGGCATCCGGCACGTACTTCCGGATGGTCTCCACCAGCTTCAGATAGGATTCCCGCGTATATCCCCGGTTCATGGCCTGCATGATCCGGGTGCTGCCACTCTGCACCGGGATGTGGAAATGATGGCACACGTGTTTGCTGTCCGCCACGGTGCGGATCAGTTCCTCGCTCATGTCACGAGGATGGCTGGTCATGTAGCGCACCCGTTCCACCCCGGGGATGGCATCCACCTGGCGCAGCAGGGCGGCAAAGGCATGGGTGTCCCCCCGGTCCTTGCCGTAGGAGTTCACGTTCTGCCCCAGCAGGGTGAATTCCCGGTAGCCCTGGGATACGGCACTGCGGATTTCGCTGCAGATGGCCTCGGCGCTGCGGCTCCGTTCCCGTCCCCGCACATAGGGCACGATGCAGTAGGTGCAGAAGTTGTTGCACCCGTACATGATGGGCACCCAGGCCGCATAACTGCTCTTGCGTACAAAATGGCCCTCGAACTCCCGGGGCATGACGGTCAGGTCATTGAACATCCCCGATTTCCGGTGGGTCTGGGCCAGGTACTCCTGCAGGATGGCGCTGAAGTTGTTCACATGGGCCGTGCCGATGAGCAGGTCCACCTGGGGATACTTCTTCAGGAACGCCTCCCCGTCCTTCTGGGCCATGCAGCCGGTGACACACAGGACTTTATGGGGATCTTCCCGTTTCACCTGTTTCATTTCCCCAATTTTGCCCAGGATCTTCTTTTCCGCACTTTCCCGGACACAGCAGGTGTTGATCAGGATCACGTCCGCATCGTGATAATTTTCCGTATAGTGATAGCCCAGATCGGAAAGCTGGCCGGCATAATGTTCCGAGTCGCTTTCGTTCATCTGGCAGCCATAGTTCAAAATGGTGTAATGCTTGGTCATAGGGTTCTTGGTTCCTCTCCATTTGAAAATATGTTCGTTTATCGTCAATACTTCATTTTACTATGTTGGTGGGGGTAAATCAAGGGGACACCACGTCAAAAGCGGCTGCCGCATCCAGCGACAGCCGCCTGCTCTGCTAGCCCAGTCCCGGGAAACTGGTCACGTACTTGATCCGGATATCCGGGAAACTGGTTACAAACTGTACGGTGAAATCTTCCCCGTACTCCACGAACTGCCATTCCCCGATTTCATCCGGGAAATGATCCACCACTTTGACCTTCAGATCCGGAAAGCTGGTCACCACCTGCACCCGGATGTCAGGATTGTATTCCACCACTCGTACCTTGCCACACAGACGGATGCCCTTGAAGGTTCCATCGGAACTGACGGCACCGGAGGCCAGCACAGTGGTTCCCGCCACCAGCGTCAACAGGCACAGGAGAAGGGCCAGAAGGCCCCCACGCAGGATTTTCATGTCGTTTCCCTCCTTGGCAAAACAGGTTCACACTTCCGGACCGCCCCTATGCACATGGGCGATGGGAATCCATTTCCGCTGGGGCCGGAACAGGGAGTAGACGGCGATCAGCGACAGGAAGATGCAGAAGAACCCTCCGGTCAGGATGCCGGGCAGCATTTTCTTCACGCTCAGATCCCCGCCCCGCACAGCGTTTGTCCCCATGATGAGGCTGAGCACATACAGCAGGCACCACCACAGGATATCCTTCAGATGCATCATGGGCAGACCGTTCAGCACCCGTTCCACCCACCAGGCCACATTGCCCAGGAAATAGAACCCGAACACCACGCACATGAGCATGGGCACGAAGTTGTCGATGAGCCGCACGTCCGGTCTGGCCAGGAAATGCTGCAGCCACCGGTGCCAGTAAGTCCGGGCGATTTCGTAATTTCCGGTCATCCACCGCCGGAGCTGGCTCACCATGGCCCGGAGAGTCACTGGCTGCTCGTCGTAGAACCGGGCTCTGTCCTGGTACTCGGAGAACACCCCTTTGAAGTTCTGCTGCATGGAAAATTCCAGGTCCTCCACAATGGTGCGGGTCTGCCATCCGTCCCGGTCCAGCAGCTTCACGTCGAAGCCAAAGCCGGTACCGGACACAATGGCCGGCAGATCCACATTGTACTTGGGTTTGCTGAACACATCCACACTGAGCCAGTACATGCTGTACCACTGGGTGATCAGGTTGTCATAGGGGTTGAGGGGCAGCCGGTTGCCCTGCACCAGCCGGGCCCCGTGGCGGAAGCTGTCGTCCAGGGCGGACAAAAAGCCTTTGTCCGGCAGGTTGTCCGCATCGAAGATCACCATATGGGAGAACTGGCCCCCGTACTGTTTCAGGATCCGGGGAATGCCCCAGTTCAGGACGGCCCCCTTGCCGGTCCGGGGCCCTTCATTCCGCTCCAGCACCGTCACCCGGGAAAACCGGCGTCCCACCTCCGCTGTGCGGTCATCACAGTGGTCCGCCAGCAGGAACACCCGGACCCTCTCGCCCGGATAGTCCTGCTCTTCCAGGGCGCGCAGCAGCTTGCCCACCACCCCTTCTTCGTTATGGGCGCAGACCAGGACCGCAAAGGTACTGGGCCCCGCCACCACCGGCCGCGGTTTTTTCCGGGTCAGCATTCCCAAGGCCACGGTGGCGCAGGTCCACAAAAATGTGACCAGCAGCACGACCTGGATGAGTAATGTCAGTCGGTACATAGTTCCCTCTTGCAGTTACACAGCCGTCAGGATGAACAGGATGGCTGCGAAGATGCCCATCACATATTCCACGATGATCAGTTCGAATTCATTGGGAAAGATGAAAGCCAGGCCCAGCCCCAGGAAGCCCCCGGTCAGGGTGATCCGGATCATGGCCACGGCCAGATTCCGGGTGGTGCCTTTGGGATCCCTGATCCGGTTCCACAGGGCTTCCCCCGGGCCCCGGAACATGCGGGGTGCCGCAAACAGATACACGATAAAGCCCCCCACCACCGTGCACACCAGGCTGGCCAGGAACATCTTCGGATAGGACGCCGGGAAAGGTACGATTTTATACAGATCGCCGCCCACTGCCGGGAACACGGCCATGGGAACGGTGCCGATCAGGCTCAGCACGAAGTACATCATGCCGGTCCGTTCATCTTCCACACACAGATAGGGTTCCTGGGGACTGCGCATGCCCTGCCATACCCGGAAGGGCAGATAGGCCGACAGCAGCGCTCCCAAAAATTCAATGGGGATGAAATTGGAGTTGCCCCCGGTGACCACCATGCCCAGGGCTGCTCCCAGAGCCGCCGAGATGGCTCCCAGCCGGCCGAAGATCAGCCCGTAGGGGACGGAAAGCATCCCCGCCAGACGCAGGCCGCTCAGGCCCGGAACGATTTGTACGGATTCTGCAATGGCAAATAAAATGGTATAGAGAAGGACCAGGACGACCCCAGTCTTCAAACGATCTTGCATGTTCTGTTCCCTGCTTTCCTGTTTGGTTTCATGTTCTTTTTCCTGAAGAGCCTGCCACAGCGCCCGGATGGTCTTTTTCAGCACCGGATGGACCACTTCCGGCCCGATGGCACAAAGGGGTTCCAGCACGAAGCTCCGGTTGGCCATGTCGGGATGGGGCAGGTTCAAATCGTCGGTGTGGAGGATCTGGTCCCCGAACAGCAACAGGTCCAGGTCGATGTTCCGCTCGCCCCAGTGCCGCCTGCGCTGCCGTCCCATTTCCTGTTCCACGCCCAGGAGCGTATGGAGCAGGCTTTCGGCGTCACCGCCCCACTCCACTTTCGCCGCTCCGTTCAAAAAGTCCGGCTGATCCGTGACCCCATAGGGAGCGGTGGCGATCCAGGGAGATACGGCCAGCACCTGCACCCCGTGTTTCCGGAGCCGGTCCAGGGCCTGTTCCAGGTTCTTCTCTTTGTCCCCCAGGTTGCTGCCCAGGGCAATGTATGCTACTGGCATGCCCGGATCGCCTCCAGCATCCGGATGATCCGGACATTTTCTTTCACATCATGGACCCGGACCATCTGGGCCCCGGCATACACGGCACAGGCGGACAGGGCCATGGTGCCCTCCAGACGGTCGTCTGCAGGCAGATCCCCCAGCACCTTGCCGATGAAGCCTTTGCGGCTGCCGGCCAGAAGCACCGGAATGCCCTGCCCCGTCAGTTCGGCCAGCCCGTTGCACAGGGCCAGGTTTCCGTCCCTGTCCTTGGCAAAGCCCAGGCCCGGATCCAAGATCACCTTGTCCCTGCCCAGTCCCACAGCGGCGCAGGCACCGGCCCGTTCCAGCAGGTAACGGGCCACGTCTCCCACCACATTGTGGTACTGCTTGTTTTCGCTGCTGAGCATGGTCTTGGGCGTCCCCCGCATATGCATGAGCACCAGGGGGGCCTTGGCAGCCGCAGCCACAGTAAGCATCCGGGGATCACCGGTACCGGCCGTCACATCATTGATGATGTCCGCACCGGCTGCCAGGGCCGCTTCCGCCGTCTCAGCATGGTAGGTGTCCACACTGAGAACGGCCTCCGGAAACTGTTTTCGCAGAGCGGAAAGGGCCCCCGTCACCCGGCGTTTTTCCTCTTCCGGAGACACAGGATCCGCTCCCGGACGGGTGGATTCCCCGCCGATATCCAGCAGGTCCGCTCCATCCCGGAGCATGGTTTCCGCTTTCTCCAAAAGGGCCTGTTCCCCACTGATCCGGGAACCGGCATAGAAAGAATCCGGCGTCACATTCAAAATTCCCATGACCCGCATCTTTTCATAGGTCAGCTTCCGGCCGTCAGCCAGTACCGTCACCAGTGTCCCCGGTTCCAGGAATTCCCACAGATCGTCCATAATGGCCTGGATCCCGAACCAGTTGGCCATGGTTCCCAGTTTCTTCACCAGGTTCCGGTACTGGCGCCGGTTGCCCAAAAGGATCACATCCACCCGGTCCAGGCTGCAGTTGATGGTACCCTTGGGATTCACACAGTCCCCGCCCAGGGCCAGCATCTCCTGTTTGATGATGTTGGCAGCCGGCGTGCGCACGTCCAGCAGCTTCAGGGGTTCCACCCGGGCCTTGGGAGCCATCAGTTCGATGCCCACAGGATGGACATCCATCTTTTCCATTTCATACCGGATCCGCGCAGGCGGAATGGACAGGTACATGACATTACACCTCTTTTTCTACGGTTGCAAAGGCATTGTGGTTGTGGATGCTCTCTTCGCTCTCCACAGTGACTTCATACCAGTCGATGCGATCATCGGCCTCCAGCTGCAGGGCGATTTCCCGGACCGCATCCTCCACGAACCGGGGATTCTCATAGGCCATCTCCGTGACGCATTTCTCGTCCGGCCGTTTCAGCAGGGAATACAGCGGGGTGGAAGCCCCCTTCTCCGCCATGGCCACCAGTTCCTCGATCCATACAGGTCCGGTGCTGCGGATGCGCATCCTTGCCCAGGCCCGCTGGTTGTGGGCCCCGTATCGGCTGATTTCCTTGGAGCAGGGGCACAGGGTATGGATGGGCACGTCCACCCCCACTTCCAGGGAGAAGGTCTCCCCTTTTTCCGCCTTGAAATGGCAGTCCACATCCAGGTAGCTTTCGATGCCGCTGACCGGCGCCTTTTTCGTGATGAAATAGGGGCAGTCGAACTGCAGCATGGCCTTCCGGGCCTCCAGCTTCTGCTTCAGCCCGTCCAGCACCTGTTCCAGTTCGAAGGGGCGGATGGGGCCCACCTGCTTCAGGCATTCCACGAACCGGCTCATGTGGGTGCCCCGCTGTTCCCGGGGCAGATCCACCGCCAGGCTCACCGTGGCCACCGTGGGCTGGGTGCCCTTTTCCCTGTCAGCCAGCACAATGGGCCAGCGCAGGTTCCTGATGCCCACATGTTTCAGGGCAATGTTCCGCTCGTCTTTTTGTGCCTGTACGTCTTTCAGCATACTTCACCTCGATATACGATCCCGCTGGTCTTCGTCTCCCAGACCTGGACCTCATGCAGGGCATAGTTGGGCCCGTGGAGCACATCGTGGAGCTGCTTCCACACCCACAGGGCAATGTTTTCCGCCGAAGGGTTGGGCAGGATGTCGTTCAGGCAGTGGTGGTCCAGTTTGTCCACCACCAGCTCGTTCACCGTATGTTTGAACTGGACAAAATCCAGCACCATGCCTTCTTCATCGGGCCTGCCTTCCACTTTCACCACCAGCTTGTAGGTGTGGCCATGGAGATGTTCGCATTTGCCGTGATAGTTGGGCAGGTAATGGGCCGCGTCGAACTCGAATTCCTTGATACAGATCATATGGTTCCCTCCTGAAGGTCAAAATCATTCTGTCGTAAGGCCTCGTACAGCACAATGGCCACCGAATTGGCCAGGTTCAGGGACCGTGCCTCGCTGACCATGGGGATGCGTACACACTCATCCGCATGGGCGTTGCGGAACGCTTCCGGCAGTCCGGCACTTTCCTTGCCGAAGATCAGCAGGGAATCCGGACCGTAATGGACACGGCTGTAAGAATGATGGGCATGGGTGGTCAGAAGGAACCGGGGGCTGTCCGGGTATTCGGCCAGGACTTCCTCCACCGAATCGTAGTAATGGACATCCACCAGGTGCCAGTAATCCAGCCCGGCCCGTTTCAGATATTTATCGTCCACCGAAAAGCCCAGGGGACGCACCAGATGCAGGGACGCTCCCGTGGCCGCACACAGGCGGGCAATGTTTCCCGTGTTGCCGGGAATTTCCGGCTCTACCAGTACAACATGCATCATTTCAAAAGGCCTCCATCCCAATCGGTATCGCTGATGGCAACGATCTGTTTCATCTGTTCATGCAGGTTCAGGATCTTTTCTGCGTAGTAGCTGCCCGTGGCCCATTTGCCGTTCAGCTGGGACCAGTGGGTGAAGAAGCTGTGATTCTGCAGTTTTGTTTTGTACACCAGATAGTACCGGGGATCGATCACCGGCGTCTGGGGCAGCCGGTCAGTGGTATAGGCCATCAGATGCTGCACATGGGCCCGTACCCCCTCCCGGGGCGTGGCAAAATAGGCTCCCCGCACCGTGGCGCTGGTGGTGCCCAGGCCGCAGAAGTTGTTCTGCTCGGGGACCACCGTGCCGCCGAAATGGAAAAATCCGGTCTCCAGCAGGGCCTGGCAGAACACCACATCCCAGCGCAGCCCCTCCCGGCCGGCTTCCTGGTAATACAGATCCACGATCTGTTCCGGGGTGGCCTTGATGGGCAGGTCCTGGTTGTAGCGCCGCAGCAGAGTCACAGCCTGGTCACGGGTGACCTCTCCGGGCCCGGCAATGGGTTCCTGCCGGTAGTTGGCCGGCAGGTTCCACAGGCTGGCAGTGGTGGTCAGTGCATTGATGATGATCTTCAGGCTGGGATCCTCCACCGCCTTGTCCTGGTTTTCCAGGCGCAGCAGCTTGTCCGGGTTGTAATACCTGGGCAGTTGCATTTTTTTGCCGGTGATGGAAAGCAGACCCTTGCGGATCACCAGGCTGTCCGGGTCCGCCGGTCCCAGTCTGGTCAAGTCCGCAGGAGGGAGATCCCTGCCCGGTTTTCCGGATTTCTCGTGCTTTGCCGGTTTTTCCGGTTTGGCCGGTTTCTCAGGTTTTCTGTCCCTTGCCTGTTTTTCCGGTTTCTCAGTTTTTTCGTCCAGAGCCGGTTTTTCCGGTGGGACGGATTTTTCCAGTTTGGCCGGTTTTCCCTCCGGTCCGGCTTCCTCCCGGGTGCCGCCGTCACCGTGGCCCCGGAATTTCTCCCGCAGCCGCTCCAGGAAGCTTTTGGTCCCCTGGGTACCGGTTTGATCCGATTGTTCTTTTTTTTCCAGAGTTTCCTGCTGGTGCCGGTGTTCCTTCCTGGCCCGGGCCGGTTTCTCCCCCGCCGGCCGGGAGCCGGCAGCAGGTGCGGTCTCGTCCAGGGAAACCGGTTCCACGGCGGGATCCCTGGGCGCCAGAACTGCGTTCAAAGGAGCCGCAGAAGCAGTGCCCGGCAGCAGCACAGCCGCCGTGACAAGCCCCAGCAGAAGACGTTTATGGTTGGTTTTCAATGGTTGTGTACTCCTTGCGTTTAGTGGTTAGTGGGTAGTGAATGTACGGCCACACCGGCCTTCTCTTCCCTCTTCACTTTTCCTTTTTCGGCACCACCCACAGGCTTGCCAGCATGATCACCGCCGCTACCAGGATGCCCAGGCTGGTGGCATTCAGGATGCCGATGCCCTTGCCCCCGTTGAAGATTTTCAGGCCCAGCACCACGGCCACGCCGATGATGGCAGAGCAGAAAGCCCCTTTGGTGGAGGCTTTCTCCTGGAACAGGCCGAACAGGAAGGGGGCCGCCAGGGACACGGTCATCAAGCTGTAGAAAATGGCCAGGGCCGTAATGATGTTGGCCATATAATAGGCGATGAATACGCCCACGACGCCGCAGACCACGGTGAGCTTCTGGCTCACTTTCAAAAGGCCCGCATCGTCCAAATCGGGCCGGAAGAAAGTCTGGTACAGGTCCTTGGACAGGCTGGTGGCCAGCATGTACAGTACCGTATCGCAGGTACTTACTTCTGCAGCGAAAATGGCCGCCAGAGCCAGGGCTGAAATACCGAAGGGCATCATTTCCTTCATGGCCTTGGGCAGGGCCAGTTCCTGGTTGCCCAGCTCAGGGAACGCCGCAAAGGCGCACATGCCGATGATGGTGGGCAGGAAGGCGAACAGCAGCTGCACGATGCCGTTCCACAGGGTTCCCCGGCGCACGGCTTTTTCATCCCTGGCTGCATACACCTTGCCGATCAGGCCCGGAGAAATGCAGAAAGCTGGAGTCAGCATCAGGAAATACCCCAGGATGGCCGTACTCCCCATGCCGTCCCAGGAAAAATACCGGGCGGTAGCGGCCGTGTCCATATGGGCTGCCACCGCGGTGTGGAGTCCTTCCCAGCCCCCTACGTACTGCAGGGCGAAGGGAGTGGCCACACAGAACCCCAGGAGGATCACGATCAGTTCGATGATGTTCACAATGGCCGCACTCTTGATGCCTCCGGCGGAGAAGTACAGCGTCACCACCACGGCCGCAATGATGATGCCGTACAGTTTCTCCACGCCGGCCACCACATTCAGGATCCAGGCAATGCCCAGCAGCTGACCGGAAAACAGGGCCAGGGTCCCGATGGCCATCATGGTGGACGTCACACCCCGGAAGGGACGGCCGTACCGCAGGTCCAGGTAATCCCCCATGGTATACAGACTGTGCTTCTTGGCCACCCGCCACACGGCAGGCCCCACAATGTAGGCCAGGATCAGAGACCCCAGGCCGCTGCAGCCGATCCACCACCAGCTGGAGACCCCGAACTTATAGGCCAGCCCGGTGACCCCAACCGTTGACCCGGCCCCGATGTTGGCTGCAATCAGAGTCGTAAAAAGGAGCCCTGCCCCAAAAGACCGTCCGCCTACAAAGAAGTCAGAGGCTCCTTTCACATGTTTCCCCACCAGATGTCCCAGCAGGATCAGTAAAAACGCATACCCGATAATAACCGCCAAATACCAATTCAACAACATCACCCCAAAAATAGTAGTAAAAGTCCTACGGGAATTCAACAGATTCCATTGTACTGTACTTGCGGGCTGTTGTAAAGGAAGGATACCGGTTGTGTAACAAATCGGGGGTTTTTCTTACACTTTTTCTACAATTCCACGGTGCTGCCCGGTTTCACCACCCATACTTTACTGGTGGTGGTGGCTTCCACATCGGCCTTAAAGGCTTCCGGATCCTGGGCGATCACAGGCCAGGTGCTGTAGTGGATGGGAATCACCACGGGCGCCTGCAGCAGTTCAGCCGCCAGGCGGGCGTCTTTGGGTCCCATGGTGAAGTTGTCCCCGATGGGCAGCAGGGCATAGTCGATCTTTTCCAGCCGGGGCAGCAGGGCCATGTCACCGAACACGCTGGTGTCGCCGGCGAAGTAGACGGTCTTGCCGCCGAATTCCACGATGAAGCCGCAGGCATGGCCGCCGGCAATGCCGCTGCCGTGGAAGGCCGGGGTCAGGCGTACCCTTCCGAAGGGGAAGGTATGGGTGCCGCCCAGGTGCATGGCGTGGGAGCGCAGGCCATGGGATGCTGCATCATTGGCGATTTCCGCCGTGGAGATGATCAGGGCGTCATTGGCTTTGGCGATTTCATAGGCAGCGCCCAGATGGTCCCCATGGTAATGGGACACCAGGATGGCATCCGCTTTGATGTCGGAAGGTTCCAGCCCCTCCGGATTGCCCTCCAGATAGGGATCGAACAGCAGGGTGGTCCTGCCGTCACTCAGGGTAAAGGCAGAATGATGGATATAGTGGAATTGTAACATGGAAATCCCTCCTTGAGATGTCAGAAGTCAGACTCGCTCCCTGCGGGAGCTCCAGATGTCAGAAAAAACCGGGACAAGCAAATCGGACAAACGGCCTGCTGGTCCAGGCTGACATCTGACATCTGACTTCTATTCTTTTTTGCAAAAATAACTGTACGGACAGAACGCGCAGCCATCGGCATGCACCGGAAAGTCCCGTTCTTCTTTATATTGTACCAGCTTTTCCAGAAGCTGTTCCAGTTTTTTCTCTTCCCGGGGCCGGTCCTGCAGTTCCCAGGAGCTGCAGTCCTGCAGGAAGTGCAGCCGGGCCCAGGCCACGTTCCTGCCCGGATACAGGGTTTCCGCCGCTTTGGCGTAGATGGTCAGCTGCCGGGTATAACCCTGGCGCTCTTCTCCCCCTGTGGGCGGATGTCCCGTCTTGTAGTCCACGATGCCCAACTGATCCCCGCCCAGATCCACCAGCCGGTCGATGCTGCCCTGAAACACCACGGTGCCGTCCTCGAACGTATAGAGGGGCAGTTCGAATCCCACTTCCGCCTGGGCCTGCTCTTCGGCCATACCCTGGTACAGAGGGCTGGCGCAGTACTGGTCCACCAGCTTCTTTCCTTCCCGCCGGAAGGTGGTTTTCATGGCCTGGGTCAGGGTATCCTCCCCTTCTTCGTCCTCTCTCAGTTCCTTCCGGTTGTCGTCCCCCAGCACAGCCAGGGCCTCGTCCAGTGCCTCTTCCAACGGGCACCCCTTCAGCTGCAGCTCCAGCACCCGGTGTACATAGGTGCCCAGCCGGATGGCAGAGATGCGGCCCGTACCGGTACCGGCAATCTCGGGCTCGATGCCCGGCATCTGCAACCTATAATGATAGAAGAAACTCCGGGGGCAGTTGTCGTATTCCAGCAGGGCACTGGCCGAAAGCCGCAGCTCCCGGTGCACAACAACAGGCTGCACCCTGTCGTACACCGCCGGGTCCAGGGTAAAGGCCTTCGCCTGTTCCCCGCTCCCGGCCGCCAGGTCCGCCGCCAGCACTTCCGCCACGTCCAGCTCCTCGCTTTCCATCTGGTCCCCGTTGGGCCCGTCCGGGGCGAACACCCGCTGGATGGACTGACCCCACTTTTCCTGGCCCGAAGAGCCGGACTTTTTGCCATCCTCCTTCGTCTCGTCCACATTCACCAGGCAAAGGTACTTTTCCGCACGGGTCATGGCCACGTACAGCTGCCGGTGCTTTTCCGCCAGCTCCAGCTTCCGCCTTTCCTCCCGGGCCTGGGCATACACCGATGTGGCCACCATGCCACCCTGGCCGTCGGGCACCTTCACGCCAAATCCCACCTTGGGCAGAAACTGCAGGCCCAGGGTATCGGAAGGGTCTTTCCTGGACAGGTCGGGCAGGAAGACCGCCGGGAATTCCAGCCCCTTGGATTTGTGGATGGTCATGATCTTCACCGCATCCCGGTCGTCCTCCTGGTTGGCGGCGCTTTCCCGGGCCGACAGGGTGCGCATCAGGTTCAGCCGGGCCAGGAAATCCCGGGCCGTAGAGCCCTTTTCCATGGCATCGTTCACAGCCATGGCCCGCAGCTTGCGCACGTTGGCCAGTTTTTCCCGGCCACCTTTCTGACGCAGCAACGTGGGTTCAAGGGCGAAGGCCTCCTGGATGGCGTCCAGCAGTTCCGGCAGGCCCAGCCCATCCGCCAGCCGCTGCAGATGGTCCAGTTTTTCGTCGAGAGCGCTGTATTCCAGCCGTTCGTGGAGGCTCATCCGCAGTTTCAGCTCCGGCCAGTGTTCCATCATAAGGTCCGAGATCCGGGCATCCGTCAGCCCCACGAAGGGGCTGCGCAGGAACCCGGCCAGAGCCCATTCCTTGCGGGGATTCAGCAGAAATGTGAGCAGATTGATCAGATCCACCACCTCCGGCCTGTCGTAGAAGCCCTTGCCGTCGCTGACCTGGCTCTTGATGCCCAGGGCCGTCAGGGCCTCCTCGTACTGCCGGGACAGATGGATGGCGGGCACCAGGATGGCCACGTCCCCGTAGTGCAGTTCCGGGTGGTCAGCCACCAGCTGCCGGATCTTTTCGGCCACCACCCGGCCTTCCCCTTGCTGGCACTGGGGCTGGCTGCAGTCTCCCTTCTTCAGCACCAGGAATTCCGGCTTGGCGCTGGCAGGCTGGTGGGCCTTCAGAGGCTGGGCCGTCACGTCGGACTGGTCGCTGTGCCCCAGCAGGTCGTCGAACAGGGTGTTGCAGGCCGTGATGATCTCCGGGGCAGACCGGAAGTTGTCGTCCATGACGATGTTCACCCCACCGGTCTTTGCAATGTCTTCCCGCACCTGATGGAATACGCTCACATCGGCGCCCCGGAACCGGTAGATGCTCTGCTTGGCGTCCCCCACCACGAACAGGTTCTTCCCTTTGAGTTCTTTGCTGTCACCGCCGCAGAGCAGGTATACCAGCCGTTTCTGCTCATCGTTGGTATCCTGGAACTCATCCACCATCAGGTACCGGAACTGCTCCTGGTAGCGCCGACGCACCACCGGATCCCGTTCCAGCAGGTCCACGGCTTTGGCCGAAAGATAGCCGAAGCTGTACATTTCCTGCTGTTCCTGCTGGGTCTGCAAAAATTCCCGATACCGGGTAAGCAGGGCCTGCCACCACCGGGCCTGCTGTGCTCCCGCTTCGTCCAGGGCCAGGGTGAGCAGGCTGACCACGGCGTTTTTCAGTTCTTTCACCAGGTCTGCGATCTTGCCCCTGGCCGCCAGGCCGCCCAGGCGGTCCCGGAACGTGCCATAGTCTTTGTGGACGATCAGGTGGTGGAGCGCCTCCCGGTCGTCGTTCAGGGCGTCCAGCGTCTGCCGGGTCCGGGCTCCGGCCTGGTCCCGGTTCTGCAGCAGGGCATCCAGGGCGCTTTCTGCCGCAATTTGCAGATCCGTTTCTCCCTGCAGGCTCTTTTCATAGGGGGCACCCAGGTCCCCTTCCTTTAAAATATCCGGCAGGGCATCCAGCAGCCCCAGCAGTTTGCTGCTGAGCTGCCAGGCCGGATACAGCTCCAGCAGGCCCCGGATTTCCTCTGAACCCTGCTGCACCTCCCGGGCCACGAACGTCTCCGTGGCCTGCTGCTGGAACGCCCTGATCTGGAATTCCTCCTGCACCTGGAAATTGGGATCCAGTCCGGCCTCCACCGGGTTCTCCCGCAACACCTGGGAACAGAAGCTGTCGATGGTGGTGATGGGTGCCCGGTCGGCCAGTTGGAGCTGCTGCTGCCAGTAGGCCTTGCTCTCCGGGTCCGTTGCTTCGTCCAGCCGCTCCCGGATGCCCTTCTGCACCCGTTCCCGCATTTCCCGGGCAGCTTTGCGGGTGAAGGTGATGGCCAGGATCTCCAGCACCGGAGCCGTCAGGGTCTGGTTCAGCTGTTTGGCCGCCAGCACCTTCTGTTTCCGGTCTTCCAGGATCTTCAGGAACCGTTCCACCAGCACCCGGGTCTTGCCCGAGCCGGCCCCGGCAGACACGGATACGTTCCGGTCCAGGGTCTCGATGGCCTGCTGCTGCTGTGGGGTAAAATTGGCCATTTACTCATCCTCCTGTTTCAACAGATTGGGGTTTTCCGCAATGCGGCAGATATCCTTTGCCGGGCACCAGTCCGGACAGGTACCGCTGGGGCTGGCGGGAAATTCTCCCTGCCGGAGCCCCTGCACCACCTTCGTGATGGATACTTCCGCGGCAGCCTCCACCGTGGCCAGATCCGCCGGCCGTTTCCGCTTCATCCAGGGCTGCCTGTCCTTCACCACCGGATTCCACAGGCCTCCGGTGCGCTCGCCCGTCTTCAGGGCGCAGTAGCCTCCGCCCAGGATCTTTTCCCGGGATACATGCCCCAGTTGTTCCAGGGCGTCCATATACAGGGGCAGCTGCACCACCCGGCCCCGGGTCAGGTCGCCGCCTGTGGGAGGCTGGCCGCTCTTGTAGTCCAGCACCGCAACCGCATCCCCGTTCTTGTCGATCCGGTCGATCTGGCCGGAGAAGTAGACCTTTTCCCCGTCCACCTCCCGGATGAGAGCCGGCCAGGGACTGCCCTTGCGTCCAAAGGCCCATTCCAGGTGGTGGGGCCGCAGTTCCAGCCCGTCCTGCTGCTGGTAGCCTGCTTCCTTATGCAGCCAGATGGACAGCATGGTCCCATACACCTTGCGGATGTGGGAAAGCAGCGGGCTTTGGGGAATCAGTCCGTCTTCCACCAGTTTCTGGAAGCTGGCTTCGTAGATGTCTTTCAGTTCCTGCTGCAGCTGCTTTTCCGGCAGGTCTGCCAGGGACTGGTCCAGATGGTTCCCCAGAAACGCCGCCAGGGTCTGGTGCAGCAGATTCCCCACCACATCGGGGGTGGGCCAGGCTGTCCGGTCCTGCCAGGGCTGCAGTTTCCACAACCGGCCCACCAGCATGGCAAAGGGGCACTGCAGATACTCGTCCAGGCTGCTGGCTGAAAGGTGCAGAGGCCGCTGCAGCTGGCGGATGGGTTTGGGGTCCACCTGTCCGTTCCAGGGGCCGCACGTTTTCTCCCAGCGGGCCGTCACCGTCCGGCACCGGTCCGGGAAATCCCGGCCCACAGCGTCCAGCAGAAAATCCTCCTCTTCAGGGCCCAGACAGGGCTGCTCTGCCAGCAGGTTCACCAGCAGGGGCTTGCTGGCACAGGTGTCCGGCCCGTCCTGGTATATGGTCACCGGCAGGCTGTCCGGAGCATAGAAATTCTCCAGCTCCTGGATGTACGAGCTGGGTCCCCCTTCCTCGTCCCGATACCAGCTCAGGTACAGTTCCTTTGTGGCCAGGGCCACCGCGGAACCAAAGAAGTACCGGTCCGTCTCCAGGGCCCGGGCCGTCAGGGACAGTTCCACCCCCAGGGTATTCAGCATGGCCCGCTCCTTGTCGCTGTACAGCCAGCTTTCCCGCTTCACCTGGGGGAACAGTCCCTCCCGCAGGCCCAAAATGTACACATAGGGGAAATCCACCCCTTCCACGGAACCGGCCTCCAGCACCCGTACACCCCGGGGATCGCCCTGGCTGAGGGGCAGGGTCTTGCCCTGCAGGGACTCCTGCCAGAACGTCTGGAATTCTTTCGGGGAAAAGGGTTGATCCGCTTCGCCGCACTGCTCCAGGCTCTTCACCAGTTCCTGCAGGGTCTTTACCACAAAGTCCACCGTCTGCCCCAGCACCTTGCCCTGCAGCAGGTCCGACTGCCCGGCCCGGTAGCGTTCGCCCCAGGCTTTGGGCAGCTGCCAGTCTTCCAGCAGCTGCTGCAGGCCGGCCTGCCACTCCTTCGGCGTATGGTCCTTCTGGAAAAAGTCCAGCAGCGTCCAGAATGCCTCCGCCACAACGCCTTTTTTCAAATAGAAACGATAGTCGTCCGCCGAAGGGAAGTACGTCCGGGTATATTCCTCTTCCAGGGCGTCCCGGTCCACGCCGAACAGGTCGGCCATCAGCGTGCAGCGCAGCAGGTCCTGCCATTTGGCCAGGTTCTCCCGGTCCGTGACCACCGCCAGCAGCTTCGTCAAAAAGTCCGGCAGAGGCTGGCCCGCCAGGCCTGTCACCTGGGGCAGCCGACAGGGGATGTCATACTGGGCAAAGGACCGCACCAGTCCCTGGTAATCGGCCATTTTCCGCACGATCACCACGAAATCCTCCGGGCTGGCCCCGTTCTGGAGCTTTTCTTTCATGGAGGTCAAGGCCAGGCGGAGCTCCGTTTCGGGACTGCCCCCTTCCCCCAGGTGGATGGAGGAGGCCGGGTTTCCCCACCGGATCCCCGGGTTCCACCTTCCGTCAAAGGCCGCCAGATCCTCCGGCAGGTTGCGCCGGGTCTCCCCTTTCACTTCGGTGAAGCCGGCTCCCTGCAGGTCGCTGTGGATCTTTTCCGTAGCCGCCGACAGCTCGGGACGCCGGGGGTCGTAGAACACCGCCACGGCCACGTCGCATTTCCGGGCCAGGGCCTTCACCAGCTGCAGCTGCACTGGGTCGAACTGGTAGAACGCCAGGAAGAAGCACTGTTTCCAGGGCACCCTGGCCCCCTCTTCCTCCAGCACCTCCGCCGCCCGGGCGTACAGCTGGCTCAGGTCCAGCAGGTGCTGCTCCTGCAATTGGAACGTATAGAGGGTATAGAGCTGATCCAGTTCCAGGTCCTTTTCTTTCGGAGTCCCTGTACGCCCCCAGGCCTGCAGGGCTTCATGGAACGTCTTCCAGTCCAGTCCTGCCCGGGTGAATTCATCGAAAAGGGCCAGCAGGTTGTCCCGGAACCCGGTCCGTTCCTTCAGCGACCCGAAATAGGTCAGGTTCCCCTTCTTTTCCAGATACTGCAGGGCGTGTTCCAATAATTTTTTCTGGGCTGGACGGGTGACGCTCCGGACCTGGCCCAGCCGGTCGTTGGCCCGCAGGATCTCCCGGGGCAGTTTATCGATGCTGATGGCATTGGCCCGATTCTGCCGGATCCGCTGGAGATAGAACCGATTGGGCACCAGGAACAGGGTGTCCCCATACGGCCGCTTATGGGCCTCCTCCAGAAAGGGTCCCTCCATGGACCCTCCCAGGGGCAGGGAATACAGCGTACCACTCATGGCAACCATCCTTTCTTCTGAAAATTCCGTTCACACTTCTTTTATTGTAGCGTATTTTGCATTTGGCCGCCAGTCACTGGCCTCCCGGCCGTGGCTTATGGTATACTAGAAACAATGAGCCAAAGGAGGTCGGCTGTTTTGCCAGAAACAGAGAAACAAAAAAAGAAACACCGCTTCTCCCACAAGGTACTGTTCCTGCTGCTGACAGTACTGGTGATGGTGGGGATTGCGGCGTATAATTACCGGACGGAGATCCAGCTGCGGATCATCCATCTGAAGCCCCAGCCTGTGCAGACTGTGGAGCTGGGCAAGACCAGCATGAAACTGCAGCGGCTGAACACCCCGGAGCTGACAAGCTACGACGTGGACAAGATCCTGGGCTTCCTCATCCGGGATCACAGCAGGTTCTACCTGGCCCTGCGCAGCCAGGACGGGGAAACCACCGCGGTCCAGGCCTTCACCAACCGGGACGGCAGTTTGTACCCGTTGCGCAGCTTCGGGAACAAGGGCACGGAGACCATCCGGGATAAGATGGTGCTCAGCGTGAACATCGCCCAAAACAACGATGTGGTGTATGTGAAGAAAGGGATGCACACCCTGCGGGACGGCAACGACATCATCAGCCTGAAGGGCAATACCACGGCCACCAGGGTGGAATTCCTGCCGGACTACAGCCAGGGCTATCTGTACGGCAACGACAACTTCACCCTGGCAGTGTACAAGGACGGGGCCTTCGAGCAGAACAAGCCCTCCTTCCTGCACAACCGGAAAAAGCCTTTCACCGGCGGGCTGACCCAGGTGCGGGTCACCGGCAAGGGAACCATCTACGCCGGTGGGCGGATCAAGCCCAACGGGCTGTTCATGGTGGATGCGTTCACCCCCCAGGGGAAACTGCTGAAAAGCTTCGGCAGCCCCATCCAGACCGATAAGGATTCCATCTACAACCTGATCGACATGGCCGTACTGGACAACTATCTGGTGGTGGCCGACGGGTTCACCCTGAAGTTCTGGACCCTGGACGGGAAGTACCTGGGGAACCTGAACAGTTCCAAAGTGCTGGGCGACAACCTGAATGTGGCCCGGCTGGCTCCCATGGACGGAAAGACCCTGGGGATCCTGGCCTATGTACGGAATGCCCAGACCAAACTGGTGGAAATCAAGATCTTTGCCCTGACCCTGTAAAAGGCATCAAAAAAAGGGGGTGTGAAAAAATACTTTTTCACACCCCGTCACTAGTCTCTAGTGACTAGCCGATGGAAGCCAGCTGACGCTAACGAAATAAAGGCGCTGTGGATGATTTTTTCACAGCGCCTTTTCTTTTTACGTTGTGTCCCCTCTTTTCCTCAGAACCGGTCCAGCAGGGTATATCCCTTTCCCTTCAGGAAGGTTTCTGTCTCGGGTTCGTCGGTTTTCAGCACCACGATGGGGCTGCTGGTTTTCCGGTCAAAGGAGATGTACAGGTACCGCACGAACACGTTGGCCTGGCTCAGATGGGTCAGGATCTTGTCCAGGGTGCCCGGGGTGTCGCTGCCCATATCCACGGCGGTCACATAGTCGATGCGGCACTGATAGCCGGCGTTCTTCAGCACTTCCAGGCCCTTGTCGGGTTTGTCCAGGATCAGGCGGATGATTCCGAATTCGGCGCTGTCGGTGGCCAGCATGGTATAGATGTTGATGTGCTCTTTGGCCAGGGCATTGGTGATCTTGCCCAGGGCGCCTTTATGGTTCGCAGCAAAAAGCGAAATCTGTTTCAGCATGGTGTGTTCCTCCCTCAGTAATCTACGCGGCCGGCCAGCTCCAGAATCAGGGCTTCCGTCTTTTCCCAGCCAAGGCACGGGTCGGTGATGGACTTGCCATAGACCCCTTCCCCGATCTTCTGGTTGCCGTCTTCGATGTAGCTTTCAATCATGATGCCCTTCACCAGCTTCTTCAGGTCCGGGTTCATGTGGCGGCTGTACAGCACGTCGTTGGCGATCCGGATCTGCTCCAGGTACTTCTTGCCGGAATTGGCATGATTGGCGTCGATGACCACAGCCGGATTCTGCAGGTCCCGTTTGGCGTATTCTTCGTTCAGCCGCACCAGGTCTTCGTAATGGTAGTTGGGCAGGCTCTTGCCGAACTTGTCCACATACCCCCGCAGGATGGCATGGGCCAGGAGGTTGCCCCGGGTCCGTACTTCCCAGCCCCGGAACAGGAACTGCTGTTCATGCTGGGCTGCCGCAATGGAGTTCAGCATGACGGAAATGTCGCCGCTGGTGGGATTCTTCATGCCCACAGGGATGCCCACGCCGCTGGCGATCATCCGGTGCAGCTGGTCTTCCACGGACCGGGCTCCGATGGCAGCATAGCTCACCAGATCGGACAGGTACCGGTGGTTTTCCGGATACAGGATCTCTTCCGCACAGGTGAAGCCGGTTTCCCGGATCACCCGCACGTGCATATCCCGGCAGGCGATGATGCCGGCCAGCATATCTTCCTTCCCTTCCGGGTCGGGCTGATGCAGCATCCCCTTGTACCCCACCCCAATGGTCCGGGGTTTGTTGGTATATACCCGGGGGATGATGTACAGGGTGTCCTTCACCTGTTCCTGTACTTTGGCCAGCCGGTGGCAGTAATCCACCACAGCCTCTTCGTTATCGGCGGAGCAGGGGCCGATGATCAGCAGGAACCGGTTGTCCCTGCCGGTCAGGATGTCGCGGATTTCCGCATCCCGGCGCCGCTTGGTTTCGTAAATGGCCGGTTCCACAGGATGCTCCATCCTGAGTTCCTGGGGAGAGGGCATTTTACGGATGAACTCCATCTCCAGATCCATGTTCTTCCTCCTTTGTATCCTGATCCTTTTCGTCGCTGTCCACGGTATTGACTACCATGCACCCGTAAGTGCTGAACAGCTGGATCTCTTTTTTCGTCAATTTGATGGGCTTTTCCCTGTCCATGTCAGGCCTTCAGGATCCTGTGAAACAGATCTCTGTTCTCTTCGATCTTGGTCTGTCCGCCTACCACGCACAAATAGCCATCTGCCAGCACATCCCGTACCAGCGGTGCCAGGGCCCGGATGTCCTCCACACTGCAGTCGATGATCTGATCCCGTTTCTTCTGGGCCAGGGCTTCCGGCAGCTGTTTCTGCACGGTGGTGATGGCTTTTTCCAGGTGCATGGCCGGAGTCAGCGGCGTGTCCACCAGGCTGATGGTCCCAATCACGTACTTGGTCATTTCCCGGTCAGAGGCTTTGAAGGTCTCCAGATAGGCGGGCAGATCCCGGTAGGCCTGCAGGCTTTCCGCCAGTTTGGGATCCCGGTAGCTGGAAAGATACATCACCCCGCTGGGATCGAACCGGGTACCGGCCCCGTAGGCACCGCCCTGGACCCGGATCTTCGTCCACAGGTAGCCATAGCGCAGGATGGTCTCCAGCACCTTCATGGCCCCGGTGTATGCGTATCCGTGATCCCGGAAGTTCCCCCCGGCCAGCACGTACTGGACCTTGCCGCTGGTGGTGATGCCTTCGTTGATGTCTCCCGCCGGCAGTTCCGGCATGGATTTGCCCGCATAGGGGCTGTGGGGCAGCCGGGCCACAAAAGCGTCCATCCGGCTGCGGGCCGCAGCTTCCATGTTCTTTTCACAGCTCAGGGAAGCCATCTGTTCATCCTGGTGGAAGAAGGCCGGCAGCAGCAGCTGCAGTTTCTCTGCCACCGCATCGACTTTCTCGTCAAAGTGGGCCCACAGATCCTGCAGGAACTTGTAGTAGGTCAGCTGGTCGTGTTCCAGGCTGCGCCCACTGCGGGAGAAGTAGCTGGTCAGCCGGATGGTGGCCACGGTCATGCCCCGGGCAAAGAAGTTGTTGTCCCAGTCCGTCTTCACTTCGCTGACGATTTCCTTCAGCCGCTTTTTGTCCCCTACATGGCTGCGCAGGGCAATACTTTCCAGGATCTGGAACAGTTTATCCTCGTTCTTTTCCAGTACCTTGGCGGATACCTTGAACACATTGTGGTAGGTGTTGGTGTCGTTGTACAGGGCATAGGGCTTCACTTCGAAGTTCAGTCCGCCCAGGTACAGATCGCTCAGGGTGGTCAGTTCCTCATAGGAATAGTCATCCGTATCCACCTTGCCCAATACGTCGGTGAGCAGGTAGGCGTAGCACAGCAGATCCTCCGGTACACCGGTCATGTCGAAGCACCAGTCGAAGTAGGCGATCTTGTTGGTGAACTGCTCCAGGTACAGGTTCGTATGCTTCCCCTCTTTCGTCACCTGGGGATGTTCGTAATCGTTCTTCCGGGTGATGTCAGAGCGCTTCAGAAGGGGAATGGACGCCAATGCTTCCGGACTGTCCGGAGCAGCCTGCCGGGCGTGGAGCTCGTCGGCGATTTTCCCCACTTCCTCCAGTTTCTCCTGGCTGAAGGTGGCTTTCAGGGCCGCCATCTTCTCTTTGGCGGCTTCCGCCTCCTTTTCTTCCTTGCCCGGTTCCGGAGTCAGGGTCAGCAGGCACTTGTGGGTATTGTCCAGCAGCACTGTCTCGATGAGCTGTTCGTAATAGCCCTTGTCGATGGCGTCCCGCAAAAAGTCCAGGCACTGGGTGAATTGCAGGCAGGTGGTGGGATCGCCGCCATACAGCCAGGTCTCCATTACGTTCAGACCATAGATCAGGCCTTTGGGATAGATGTTGAAATCGGCTTCCCGCATCTTGAATTCTTCAGAATTCAGTTCCGCTTCCAGAAGACGGCGGGGAATCTTGTTCCGGGACAGATCCTGCAGGGTGCGGTAGACCACCTTTACGAATTCGTCTTCCTTTTCAGGGTCAGCTCCGCTCACTTCCACGGTGAACACGGGCTGCAGCTGGGAGCCGTTCAGGCTGCCGGACACGTCGGACCCGATGCCGGCCCGCAGCAGGGCCAGCCGCAGGGGGGCGTTGTTGCCGTCCAGCAGCACGTGGGTCAAGAGCTTCAGGGCCATGATCCGCTTCTGGTCCAGGGCGCTGCCCACTACGATGTTCATGGACAGGTACGTCTTATGCTTCGTGTCAGAACCCACGGGCACCGGATACGTGGCCTTCACTTCCTTCGTCTGGTCGAAGGGAGCCTGCAGGGGGATATCCACCTTCAGGGTACCGGTCTTCGGGAAGGCACTCAGGTATTCCCGGTCGAAGTAATCCAGGTAGTCATCGATATCCATGTCACCGTACAGGTAGATATAGCTGTTTTCCGGGCTGTAGTACTTTTTGTGGAAGGCCACGAACCCTTCCTGGGTCAGACCGGGGATGGCACTGGGCAGGCCACCGGATTCAAATCGGTAGGGGCTGTCCGGGAACAGGGCCTTGCAGATTTCGTGTTCTTCGATGGCATCCGGGGAGGAATACACCCCCTTCATTTCATTGTACACCACTCCGTTGTACACCAGGGGCTTGTCCTCGCCGGCTCCCAGTTCATAGTGCCAGCCCTCCTGGCGCAGGGTAAAGGGATTTTCGGCAATCAGGGGGTAGAATACCGCATCCAGGTACACATCCACCAGATTGCGGAAGTCCTTGTCGTTGCGGCTGGCCACCGGATATACGGTCTTGTCCGTGTAGGTCATGGCATTCAGGAACGTGTTCAGGGACCCTTTCACCAGTTCCACGAACGGTTCCTTCAGTTTGTATTTGCGGCTGCCGCACAGGACGGAATGTTCCGTGATGTGGGCCACGCCGGTATCATCCTGGCTGGGGGTACGGAAGCCGATGGTAAAGACTTTGTTGTCGTCCTTCGTGGCCAGGTAGAACAGATGGGCCCCGCTCTTGTCGTGGGTCATTTCATAGGCAGTAGCGCCGATATCGGGCAGCTCAGTCACCCGATCGACGGTGAATCCATGGTGTTGGCTATGGACAGTCAGTTCCATGTTGTATCAGATCTCCTTTGAGGTTCACAAAGAAGGGGCCGCCGCATCGCGACAGCCCCTTGGTTGTAGAATTATTTGAAGTACTGCACGCCGCCCAGGAACAGAGGCTGCAGTTTGTTGCCGGGGATGTTCTTCATCAGGCCCTCGGTGAACCGTTCCGTATGGCCCATCTTGCCCAGGACACGGCCGTCCGGGCTGGTGATGCTTTCGATGGCATACAGGGAACCGTTGGGGTTGTAGGGGCTTTCCATGGTGGGATCCCCTGCCTGGTTCACATACTGGGTTGCCACCTGGCCGTTCTTGAAGAGCTGTTGGATTTCTTCTTCCGTGGCCACGAACCGGCCTTCGCCGTGGGAAATGGCGACCGTATGGATGTCGCCCGGTTCACACAGGGACAGCCACGGGGATTTGTTGGAAACCACTTTCGTTTCCACCATCCGGGAGATGTGGCGGCCGATGGTGTTGAAGGTCAGGGTCGGGGAAGTTTCGGTCAGCGGACGGATATCGCCGTAGGGGACCAGCCCCAGTTTGATCAGGGCCTGGAAGCCGTTGCAGATACCCAGGGCCAGGCCGTCCCGGTTGTACAGCAGATCCAGGACAGCTTCCTTCAGGGACGGGTTCCGGAACATGGTGGCAATGAACTTGCCAGAGCCTTCCGGTTCGTCACTGGCGGAGAACCCACCGGGAATGGCCAGGATCTGTGCTTCTTTGATCCGTTTGGCCATTTCTTCCACGCTTTCTTTGATGGCTTCCGGCGTCAGGTTGCGAATCACGAAGATATCCGCTTTGGCACCGGCGTCTTCAAAGGCAGCAGCCGTATCGTATTCGCAGTTCAGGCCCGGGAATACAGGAATGAACACCCGGGGTTTCGCCACGTTGTACGGAGCGGTGAGAGGCAGGTCGTTCTTGAAGTACGGCATCTTGCACAGTTCCTTGCCGGAATCCTTCACGATGGACGGGAACACCTTTTCCAGAGTGCCGGTGTAGGCAGCCTTCACATCCGCCAGGCTGATGGCGGTGTCATTCACGGTGATGGTGGCATCGTCGGTCAGATGGCCCAGTTCCAGGAAGTCGTTGCCGGCGAACACCTTGTCCGCATCCGCATCGTCCGCCAGTTCCACCAGGAACCCGCCGGGCTGCAGGGTGAACAGGCATTCCTCATGCAGGAAGGGTTTCACGAAGCTGAAGCCCAGCCCGTTGCCCAGGCACATGGTGCTGAGAGCAGCGGCCACGCCGCCTTCCTTCACCACACCGGCTGTCACGATCCGTTTGCCCAGGATACCTTTATGCACATTGGCCAGCAGGGTCTTCAAAGCAGGGTAATCCACCACTTCGTGCTCGTCGCAGGGCACAGGGATGAACACCACTTTGTGACCGGCCTGTTTGAATTCGTTGGAGATGGTGTCGCGGCCATCCATGACGCCCACGGCGAAGCAGATCAGAGAAGGAGGGACTTCCAGATCCATGAACGTACCGCTCATGGAGTCCTTGCCGCCGATGGCCGGCAGTTCCAGTTCGCAGCAGGCCTTGTAGGCGCCCATCAGGGCAGCGAACGGACGGCCCCAGGTATGTTCCGTATGAAGTTTCGGGAAGTATTCCTGCATGGACAGGCGCAGCTTTCTGGGATCCGCCCCCATGGCCGCAGCCCGGCACACGGCTTCCACCACAGCGTACATGGCGCCATGGTACGGGCTCCAGCAGGCCACGTTGGGATCGTAGCCGCTGGCCATGATGCTGGTGGCGTTGGTCTTGCCGCCCAGCACCGGCAGACGGGCTGCCATGCCTTCGGTCCGGGTCAGCTGGTTGCGGCCGCCGTAAGGCATCAGGACACTGCCCCGGCCGATGGAACCATCGAACCGTTCGCCCAGCCCTTCTTCGCTGCACACGTTCAGGCGGTCCAGGTTGGCCAGCCAGGCGTCTTTGATATCCTTCTTACCTTCCACTTCAGCAGGGGTGCTGTTGAAGACGGATTCTTCGGTGACGCCATCCACAACCACGTTGGATTTTTGCGGAATGCCGTTGGTATCCAGGAAAGCACGGGACAGATCCACGATCTTTTCCCCTCTCCAGTACATCACCAGACGGGGATCTTCGGCCACTTCAGCGACCACCGTAGCTTCCAGGTTTTCTTTATCCGCAGCGGCCATGAATTTGTCCAGGTCACTGGCTGCGATGCACACAGCCATCCGTTCCTGGGATTCACTGATGGCCAGTTCCGTGCCATCCAGGCCTTCGTATTTCTTGGGCACCTTGTCCAGGTTGATCACCAGGCCGGGAGCCAGTTCGCCGATGGCGACGGACACACCGCCGGCACCGAAGTCATTGCACCGTTTGATGAGACGGGTCACTTCCGGATCCCGGAACAGGCGCTGAATCTTCCGTTCGTTGGGAGCATTCCCCTTCTGCACTTCAGCCCCGCATTCGCTCAGGGATTTGGTGGTGTGTTCCTTGGAGGCACCGGTAGCGCCGCCCATGCCATCACGGCCGGTACGACCGCCCAGCAGGACAATCAGGTCGCCGGCAGCCGGACGTTCCCGGACCACAGCGTCCCGGGGAGCTGCACCGATTACGGCGCCCACTTCCATCCGCTTGGCCACGAATTTCGGATGATAATATTCTTCCACGGAACCGGTGGCCAGGCCGATCTGGTTGCCGTAGGAGCTGTACCCGGCGGCAGCGCCCAGGGTGATCTTCCGCTGGGGCAGTTTGCCTTTCAGGGTCTTTTCATAGGGAGTGCGGGGGTCGCCGCTGCCGGTGACACGCATGGCCTGATACACATAGGAACGGCCGCTCAGGGGGTCACGGATGGCGCCGCCCAGACAGGTGGCTGCGCCGCCGAAGGGTTCGATTTCGGTGGGATGGTTATGGGTTTCGTTCTTGAACATCACCAGCCAGTCTTCTTTTTTGCCGTCCACGGTAATGGGCACCACGATGCTGCAGGCATTGATTTCTTCGGAAGCATCCAGATCAGGGATCTTGCCTTCCTTCTTCAGTTTCTTCGTAGCCAGGCAGGCCATATCCATCAGGGTAATGGGGCGCTTGGTGTCGGCGCCGTACACGAAGGCACGATCCTTCTTGTACAGGTCGAAGGCTTCGGCCACCGGTTCGGTGTACACGCCGTCATCGATGGACACATTTTCCAGACGGGTTTCAAACGTGGTGTGACGGCAATGGTCGGACCAGTACGTATCCAGCACCTTGATTTCCGTGATAGAGGGGTCACGGTCTTCTTTCTTGAAGTATTCCTGGATGAAGGCCAGATCGTCCAGGCTCATGGCCAGTTCCTGTTTGTTCAGGAAGTCTTCCAGGCCCTTCCGGTCCAGGCTGCGGAAACCATCCAGCACGGCCACCGGTTTCGGTACATCCCAGGTCATGTCCAGAGTTTCCGGTTTCTCGATGGCTGCTTCCCGGGCTTCCACCGGGTTGATGCAATAATGTTTAATCTTTTCAAAGTCGGCGTCAGAAAGGTCCCCTTCCAGCAGGAACACTTTGGCAGCTTCCACGATGGGGCGCTTGCCCTGGGTAATCAGCTGGATGCACTGGGCTGCGAAATCTTCCCGCTGGTCGTACTGGCCGGGTACCAGTTCCACAGCAAAGCTGCGTACGCCGGCAGGGATTTCCAGTTCCTCGTCCCGGACCATATCCACCGGTGCTTCGCTGAGCACCAGGCTCTTGGCTTCCTCATACGCTTTTTCATCCAGGCCTTCCAGGTCGTACCGATTGATAATCCGAACGCTCTTCAGGTTGGTGAGCCCCAGGGTCTGCTGAAGATCCGCACACAGGTTCGCGGCTTCTACAGCATACGCTTTCTTCTTTTCCACAAAGATTCTTCTAATCGTGTCGCTCATGACAGCCTCCCTTAAAAATACTCGTTGATAAAATTATTCTCCCGCGGGAACAATTTGTCAAGGATTTCTCTCGTTTCTTCGTCGGCTACATAGATGGCACCGGCCCGTTCCAGGGCACGGCTGCTCTGGAAACCGAAGAACAGCTGGGTGAAACTTGCCACATCCAGCAGCACTTTCGGGTCGTCCAGGGTGTTCAGCAGCTTCGTCCCTTCTTTGGTGGACTGCACCTTTACCAGCATGGTGTTCAGGGCGATCTGTTCATCCTTCAGGGCCAGGACCAGTTCTTTTCCCAGCAGACTTTCCGGTACGGGCAGGGTCTTCAGGCAAGTTGCCGCATTCAGCACCCGTCCCATCATGAACGGAGCCTCCCGGGGTGCCAGGCTCTGATCCGGCAGCTGCTGCCAGGTCAGGTCGTCATCCGCGGCCAGCCATTTCAGGGTCTTATAGATACCAGCCAGCCCCTTGAAGTACTGCAGAAGCCGCACCCTGGCCGGAGCGTCCACCGCCAGCAGTTCCTGAACGGTGACGGTCTCTCCCTCCCTATTATACAACGCGTAGGCCCGCGGTGCACCGTCAACTTTTACAATCACCGTTTCGAAATTTTCCTGAGCGGCCGTGGTCAGGGTGTTTTCCCACACCCGATGGTCGCGGACCACCGTGGCATGGTACCGCTCCATGACCCGTTCGTACACCGGTGCCACGGCTTTTTCCGCCGTGCGGGTATCGATCCGGTCCACTTCGAATCCGTCCAGGATGCGGCCCGCCAGATCCAGCCGGGCCAGAGGCAGGCTGTAGCTCTTGCGCAGATGGGTCCAGGCAAAGCCGTAGGGCTGGTAGATGCCGGCGTAGATGGGCATCAGGATCACAAAGGGTACCTTCAGGGCACGGAGGGTGGTGAAGGCCGTTTCCATCAGTTCCCCCATCACATGCTGTCCCCGTGCCACCGGGTCCGTAGCCACCCCCACGATGTAGGGGACCTTCCAGTCCCGGCCCCGCAGCCGGAGCACATAGGGGTTCAGATGGAGCATGGTCACCAGTTTTCCGTCCTCCCGGAAACCGCCCAGGATCCGGTTCTGCTTCAGGGCATACTCCCTGAAGTACCATTCATAGAACGGGGTCCCCTTCTTCTCGAAACAATAGTCCCACAGGTCCGCTGCCTGAGGCAGGGCCTGGGGCTGCAGCAAACGGAAATCCATGGCTGTCTCTCCTTATTTGATGATGGTATTGTACTTTTTCACCATGAACACGGGCTTGTAGGATTCCTTGGCTTCCCGGAGCCCTTCCTTGCCCATGTCCTCTTCCCGGTTGATGTAGGTCACATCGGGCCAGGTATGGTCGATGTATTCCTTGTTGATGGCGGTGAACAGGCCCCGGATGTCGGGATCGGCCTTTTCCACATGGACCACCGCCGTATTCTTTCCGGCCCGTTCCCCGAAGGTAAAGGCCTTCACCTGGCCGTCCAGGCGGATGAGCCCGCCCCGCATCTGGAGTTTGTCCAGGTTGTTCAGCCCTTCCTTGATCGCGTCATATTCCGCCACGATGGAAGGGTCTGTCAGTTCCCGTTCTTCCACCCACTGGCGGCCATATTCAATGCATTCGTCCTTGTTGGCCAGGGTGATGGGTTCATAGACGAAATCCGGATGGTCCTTGATGAACTGATTGTAATGGTTCTTCTTGCCATGCAGCTTGCGCCCGCTCAGGCTGGCCAGGCTGGCACGCTGGTACACATAATCCCAGTTGTCCCGGTCCGGGGTAAACTTGTTCACCTGGGGCAGGTATTTCTGGAACCGTTCGATGGTGTGCTCGTAGATGCCGTGCATTTCGAAGGGCTCTCCCCTGAAATACTGCTTCAGGGCACTCAGGACCTTGGGCAGATCTTCGTTGACGCCGCCAAAAGGGGGCAGCACGAACGTGGTACCGTTCACGGTGACCTTGATGATCAGGCAGCCGTGGCAGATGGCCCAGTAGCTGTCATACTGCTTTCGCCAGATAAAGATGGAACCGAAGCAGCATTCGGACGCATGATAGTCTTCTTCTGTAAAATAATCATCGAAGATGGGTTTATCATCGATGGTAATATGCTTGAATTCTAAAATAAGAATCGCTCCCTCATTTGTATTTGTAACTTATATTATAACAGATGAAGTCAAGGGATGGAAGCTTTATAACAGCCCCATATCATTCACCTTGTCTACGCGGTAACCGAATTTTTTTGTCTCTACCACCTGTACGAACGCCGTGTTGTACAGGCTCAGTTTCCACATGTTGTCGATGGGGATATCCAGCAGGCTGCACACCAGAAGGCGGATCAGGCCGCCATGGCTGACGCATAGGATGTTCGTATCCGGCTCCATGTCCTCCACCAGCTTTGTGAAGGTCTCCCAGCCCCTTTTCTGACTGGCGAACAGGTCCTCCTCCGCGTCCAGCTGTACACGGGCCGGTTTCAGGAACAGGTCCCGCAGGGTCTCCGGGTCTTTTTCCTGGATTTCCCTCATAGGGTGGCCGTCCCATTTGCCGAAGGACACTTCCCGCAGCCCGGGCAGCACAACGGGTTTGATGCCTCTGGCTTCCGCCAGGGGCGCCGCCGTCTGCTGGGTCCGGATGAGATCCGAGGTGTAAATGGCCGCCAGGGGCACCCGGCTGGCCCGTGTCACCAGGGCCGAGGCTTGTTTTTCCCCGGTGTCATCCAGGGGATTGTTGCTCCAGCCCTGGAGGATTCCCTCCCGGTTGGCCAAGGTCTCGCCGTGGCGGACCAGAAAGATTGTTTTCATGATGCGTTTTCCTTACTTTCCATACCTGGTTTCCTGATTGAGAAAAAGGAGCTGTCGCCAGGTGACAACAGCTCCTTATGGAAATTCTGATTATGCTCTTGCAATATAGTCGCCGCTGCGGGTGTCGATTTGCAGAACGTCCCCTTCGTTGATGAACAGGGGCACCTTCACCACATAGCCGGTTTCCATCTTGGCGTTCTTGCTGCCGCCGGTAGCGGTATCGCCTTTGATGCCCGGTTCGGTTTCAACCACAGTCAGTTCCACCGTGTTGGGCAGTTCAATCCCCAGGATCCGTTCGTTGAAGGAAATTACTTTCACGTCCATGTTTTCCTTCAGGAAGTTGATGGCGTTGCCCAGTTGTTCCTTGTTCAGTTCGATCTGATCGTAGGTTTCGTTGTCCATGAATACATAGGTGCCGTCAGATTCATACAGATACTGCATGTTCTTTCTTTCAACAACGGCTTTGGGCAGACGTTCAGCAGCGTTGAAGGTCCGTTCAACCACTGCGCCAGTGCACAGATTGCGCATTTTAGCCCGTACGAAAGCAGCGCCTTTGCCCGGTTTTACATGCTGGAATTCAACGACCTGCCAAGCATCGCCGTCAATTTCAACCGTTACGCCAGTTTTAAAATCGTTCGTAGAAATCATGAAAACAACCTCCAAAAATAGTTTCTAAACAATCTATTTGAATTTTATAATTCTACCAGTTCCTTGGGAACGGACGTAAGCCGTTCACACCCGGTCTCGGTGACCAGGCAGGTATCTTCGATCCGGAGACCGCCCTGATCGGGCAGGTAGATCCCCGGTTCGATGGTGACCACCGCACCGGCCGGCAGCGGCTGGTCATTGGCCCTGTTCAGCACGGGTTTTTCGTGGATGTCCAGCCCAACGCCGTGGCCCAGCCCATGGCCGAAGTTGGGGCCATAGCCCTTGCCGGTGATGTAATCCCGTACGGCCTTGTCCACCTGGATGCCGGTAAGCCCGGCCTTCAGCGTTTTTTCGCCCAGCAGGTTGGCATTCAGGACGATGTCATAGATTTCTTTCTGCCAGGGAGCGGCTTTACCGATTACCACCGTACGGGTGATATCGGAGCAGTATCCGTTGTAGGTGGCACCGAAATCGAAGGTGACGAAATCGCCGTCCTCCACCACCTTTTCAGAAGCCACGCCGTGAGGCAGGGCACTCCGCTTGCCGGAAGCACAGATGGTTTCAAAGGAAGGTTTCGTGGAACCCAGTTTCCGCATGTTGTACTCCAGCTCTGCGGCCAGGTCACTTTCCTTGCGGCCCGCCCGGATGTGGGGCAAGAGCTGTAGAAAGGCTTCATCAGAAATGGCCACCGCCTTGCGGATGGATTTCATTTCCTCGTCCGTCTTCACGGCCCGCAGGCCAACCAGGTTCAGGTTCTTCCAGGTGGCTTGGGGCAGAGCGCCCGCCAGGGCACATTCTTCCGTATAGGAGAAGTAATCCCCGTCCAGGGCCAGATTGCAGCTCCCGGGCAGTTTGGCAGCTTCCGGCCAGAAGCCGTGCTGGTGTTCCACCAGTTCGCATTCCGGGGCCTGCTGCTTCACCTGCAGGGTATACCGGGAATCGGTGATGATCACCGCCCGTTCCTTATCCACATACAGCAGGCTTTCGCCGCCGGTGAACCCGGTGAAATACCGGATGGAAGAATCTCCCTTGATGAAGATCCCATCCACTTTTTCCTGTTCCAGGTAAGCTCGCAATCTGTCCAATGCGCTCATTCGATCGTCTCCTCTGCATGATTCAGTCAGAAAGAATTCGACTAGTCTATTTTACTCTTAAATTGCCCCAAAAAGCAAGGGTTTCTTATATACTTTGTTACAATTTCTTTTCTTTCGGATGCAGCCGCCGGACCAGAGCCCAGGCTTCCATCCGGGGATCTCCCTTAGCCGTGAACACCATCTGGGCATGGGGAGCCACCGTAATGGGCTGCCCCTCAGCGTCCTGCATATCCTCCAGCACCCAGGAGAACCGCTCTCCGCTGGGGGTGAGCACTTCCAGTTCCTGGCCCTGTTTCAGGTTGTTCCGCTGCTCCAGGGTCACCCGGTCCGTAACCGGATCGTAGCCTTTCACCAGGGCAACAAAATCCGCCGTCTGCTCATAACTGCTGGTGGTGTACACCTGGTCCTCCGGCCCCGTCTTGTGCACCGCGAAACCGGTGGTATAGGGCCGGTGGGACACCTTGTCCAGCTCGTTCTTCAGAACCTTGGGTGTGGTGTAATGAGCCGGGTCCGCAAAGCAGGCGTCGATGGCCTGCCGATAGGCCGCCACCACGGAGCACACATAATGGATGCTCTTCATGCGGCCCTCGATCTTCAGGCTGCTGACCCCCGCCTCCATCAGCTGGGGCAGATAGTCCATGAGGCACAGATCTTTGGAGTTCAGGATGTACGTACCCCGTTCATCCTCGGCCACATCGAACAGCTGGCCGGGCCTGTTTTTCTCCGTCAGGGAGAATTCCCAGCGGCACACCTGGGCACAGGCACCCCGATTGCTGTCCCTGCCTGTAAAGTAATTGCTCAGCAGGCAGCGTCCGCTGTAGCTGATGCACATGGCCCCGTGGACGAACACCTCCAGTTCCACTTCCGTTTTCCGGCGGATCTGGCGGATTTCTTCCAGAGACAGCTCCCGGGCCAGCACCACCCGGCTGGCGCCCAGTTGTTCCCAAGCCTGCACCGTGGCGTAGTTCGTGGCGTTGGCCTGGGTGCTCACATGCAGGTGCATATGAGGGATCACTTCCCGGGCCGTGGCCCAGACCCCCAGGTCGGAGATCAGCAGGGCATCCACCCCGGCCGCTTCCAGGCTGCGCAGGTAATCCGGCAGAGCCGGCAGATCGCTGTTGTGGGGAAAGATGTTCACGGTCACGTAGACCCGTTTCCCCCGGGCGTGGGCAAAATCGCAGATTTCCCGGATCTCCTCCAGGGAAAAGTTGGCCGCAAAGGCCCGCAGGCCAAAGGTCTTGCCGCCCAAATAGATGGCATCGGCCCCGTACAGCAGGGCCAGTTTACCTTTTTCCAGGCTCCCGGCAGGAGCCAGCAGTTCCGGTTTCATCACTCTTGTTGTTCTCCCATCCTTTCCGCTTCTCCGATGACTTCACCGGGGTTCAGTTTCTGGATCATTTTTACATGTTCTTCGTAGGTTTTGGTAAAGTGGTGGTAGCCCTGGTCATCGGCCACAAAATACAGGTAGTCGGTCATCACCGGGTGGATCACCGCCCGGATGGCATCCATACTGGGGTTGCCCACCGGTCCCGGAGGCAGTCCCTTGTTCAGGTACGTGTTATAAGGAGATTCCAGTTCCAGATCGTCATAGGTGACCACTTTTTTCTGGGCCCCCAGGATGTATTGGATGGTGGTATCCGACTGGATGGGCATGCCCTTCTGCAGCCGTTTCTCGAATACACCGGCGATCAGGGGCATCTCCTCCTTGTGGGTGGCTTCCCGCTCCACCATGGAGGCCAGGGTCACGATATCCCGCAGGTTCATGTAGCTGCCCTGCAGGTCGGACCGCACTTCCGGTGTCAGCTTTTTGTTGAACTGCTGCACCATCATGGCCACGATATCCTTTTCCGTGGCATTTTCCGGAATGTTATACGTAGCCGGGGCCAGGAACCCTTCCGCCTTGTACATCACATTGGGATTCTGGGTTTCCATGTAGGTATAGGGCGTATAGTTTTTACAGGCATCCTTGAAGGCCTGGGCACTGCCCAGATGATTCTTTTCCAGCTTCAGGGCGATTTCGTTGATGGTGGCCCCTTCCGGTACGGCGAAGGCCTGGGTGTGCACCTTGCCCTTGGAGAGGATGTCGATGATTTCCCTGTCGCTCATCCCTGCCACGATTTCGTATTTGCCGGCCTGGAGCCTGCTGTCCAGCCCCTTCAGTTTGGCCGCCAGCCGGAAGGATTCCGGCGTCTGGATCAGTTTCTTGTCATGGAGCAATTTGGCGATATCCGAGGTGGTCATACCCTCCGTCACCGTAAACTGGACCTTTTGGCCTGTGGCCAGGCTGGTGTTGGTATTGAAATAATCCAGATACCAGTAGCCGCCAAAGCTGATGGCCAGTGCCAGCGCCAGGCCGATGGGTAAGAATTTTTTCCGCATGGTATTCTGTCTCTCTTACTGGGCGTCCATTTCGTCCATGATTTCTTCGTAGGCCCTGCGCACTGCATCGAATTCCTCATCCGTAGGATCCAGGTATACCGGTTCCCCGTTCTCGTCGAAATCCATCCGGGCAATGATCACATTGTCTTCTGCCTCGTCAGGATCCGTATCGTCCTCTTCAGGGATCTGGGTCAGCAGGGCGAAGTTCTTGTTGTCCATGGGAATGACCATTTCTTCCAGATAGTAGCTTTCGTTGCCTTCCTCGTCCGTGATCACCACCACTGCTTCCTGGTCTTCAGTCTGCAGCAGGTCCTTTTCTTCCTTTGCCATTGTCATTGCCTCCTCGGGCTGTCCAGATAATTTTGCAGGATGACCACAGCGGCCATCATGTCGATGATTTTCTTCCGTTTTTTCCTCTGGAGATCCGCCTCGATCAGCACTTTTTCCGCAGCAACCGTGGACAGCCGTTCATCCCACAGCACAACCGGGATGGACGGGAAGCGTTCCTCCAGGATGGTTTTAAATTCTTCGCTGGCCCTGGCTCTGTCGCCAATGGTGCCATTCATGTTCTTGGGATAGCCCAGGACGAACTGTCCCACCTCTTCCGCCTGTACCAGCTCTTCCAGCCGGGCCAGGTCCTTTTCCAGGCTCCGCCGGTGGATGGTCTCCACGCCTCGGGCGATGAAGCCGGTTTCATCACTGACAGCCACCCCGATGGTGCGGGTGCCCAGATCGAGTCCCATGATCCTCATCAGCGATCCATTTCCCCCAGATAGTTCTGGAGCAGGGCTTCAATCAGCTCATACCGTTCAAAGCGGCGGATCTTCAGCCGGGCATCCTTGTAGCTGGTTACATAGGCCGGATCCCCGCTGAGCAGATACCCTGCCAGCTGGTCAATGGGGTTATAGCCCTTTTCCTTCAGGGCATCCGCCACTTCCCGGATGGTCTCGGCTACGCTCTGGTTTTCCGGGACCGGTTTGAACATGGTCGTTTCCTGTGTTGTACGAGACATAGTATTCCTCCTCTGCCTGGAACCGGCAATAGGGGTTGCCTTCCGACAACCCCTAGCCTGTTCCTTAATAGAAATATTGACTGATGATCAACGGTATGGACTCCTGGAACAGCACCAGCATCACTTCGATGGGCACTTTCATCCCATCCAGGATCCAGCGCATGGTCATTTCTTCTCCCCCATAAACAACCATTTCCGTGGCAAACTGGATGTGCGGATTGTTCAGATCCGCGCCCGCCTTCTTCAGCATCAGATGGTAGGCATCCCGGACGAACCGACGGTTGGTCTGACGGATTTCCTCCAGATCGCAGCTGACATACAGGTTCTGCAGAAATTTCAGGTTGGCCTGATACAGCAGGAACTTCTTGTACAGTGCTTCCGACCAGCACCGGCTTTTCAGGATGTCCCTGCCATGTCGGGACAGGATGTGCAGATACACCCAGTGGGCCGCTGCCCGTTTGGATTTGAACTCCCGGTTGAAATCCTCCACCTTCAGATTGGCATCCCGGGCAATCTCCTCGATGGAGATGTCATACAGATGTTTCTTTTCCAGCAGATGATAAAGAGACTTCCCCAGTTTTTCCTTTGGATCCATACTCTGCACCTTCTTCATTCAAGCAATCATGCTTAGTGGATCTGTGCTTCCACCAGTTTCCAGGCTTCGTCCAGCCCAGCCTGCAGCTTGGAGGCATCCTTGCCGCCTGCCTGGGCCATATCCGGCCGGCCGCCGCCGTTGCCGCCCATGACCTGGGCCACACCTTTGGCCAGCTTGCCGGCATGGACGCCCTTCTTCACAGCGTCCTTCGTAGCCATGACCAGGATGTTCACCTTGTCGGCCGCCATGGGTGCTGCCAGCACCACTACGCCGCCGGTCTTGTCACGCAGCGTATCGCCCATATTCCGCAGGCTTTCCACATCCTGGACCTTCACTTCCTGGACCAGTACAGGCACGCCCTTTACGTCTTTGGCATCCGCCGTGACACTGGCGGCCTGGGCAGCTACCATCTTCTTCTCCAGATCGTCAGCCCGATGCTTTTCGCTCTTCAGGTCTTCCTGCAGAGCATTGATCCGGCTCACCAGCGTGGTGGGACGTCCCTTCACCGCAGCAGAGGCCTCTTCGATCAGGCTTTCCAGTTCCCGGGTGTAGGCCAGTGCGCCCCGGCCGGTCACGGCTTCGATCCGGCGGACACCAGCCCCTACGCTGGATTCGGACAGGATCTTGAACAGGCCGATGTGGCTGGTGTTGGAAACATGGACGCCGCCGCACAGTTCCATGCTGTAACCCGGTACATTCACCACCCGGACGATCTTGCCGTATTTTTCACCAAACAGGGCCATGGCGCCCATTTCCTTGGCTTTTTCCAGTTCCTGCTGGGAGATTTCCACATCCACCGCATCCAGGATCTTTTCGTTGACGATGTCTTCCACTTTCTGCAGTTCTTCTTCCGTCAGCGGAGAGAAATGGGAGAAGTCGAAGCGCAGACGGTCCGGACCTACATAGCTGCCGGCCTGGTTCACATGGCTGCCCAGCACCTGTTTCAGGGCTGCATGCAGCAGGTGGGTGGCCGTATGGTTCCGGGCGATGTCGGCACGGCGTTTCAGGTTCACTTCGAATTCCATGTCGTCGCCCACAGCCAGAGTGCCCTGTTCCAGGGTCCCCAGCTGGATGGTGTAGCCATCGGCCAGTTTCTTGGTGTCGGTCACGTCGAAGATGCCCTTTTCGGACACCAGACGACCGGTATCACCCAACTGTCCGCCCCCTTCAGCGTGGAAGGCGGTATTGGTCAGGATCACGGCCAGTTCATCGCCGGCCTTGGCCTTTTCGATGGGCTGGGTTTCGTGGATCGGGAAAATGGCAGCCACTTTGCCGTTCTTGCTGTTTTCGTCCACGGTCAGCTTGCCCAGGCCCAGATGACGGGTTTCGTAGAATACGGGCTTGCCTTCCTTATCGTTCCGGGCAGCCCGGGCTCTTTCCCGCTGGACTTCCATGGCGGCCTCGAAGCCCTTCTTGTCCATGGTGAAGCCCTGTTCTTCCAGGATCTCTTCCGTCAGTTCCCAGGGGAACCCAAAGGTATCGTACAGCTGGAAGGCATCTTCGCCCTTCAGGACGGTGCTTCCCTCCTTGCGCATGGCATCGATCTTCTGGTTCAGCAGGTCAGTGCCCTGTTCCAGGGTCTGCAGGAAGCTGTTTTCTTCCATGGCGATGACCTTTTCAATGTAGGAACGTTTTTCCTTCAGATCGGTGTAGTGCTCCCCGTACATGTCGATGACCAGATCCGCAGCCCCCACCAGGAATTCCTTGCGGATGCCCAGCAGACGCCCGTGGCGGATGGCCCGGCGCAATACCCGGCGCAGGATGTAGCCCCGGCCTTCGTTGGAAGGCAGGATGCCGTCGCCGATCATGAAGGTGACAGAACGGGCATGGTCCGCAATGACCTTCAGGGAAACGTCGTCTTTGGGATCCGCATTGTATTTCTTGCCGGAAACCTTGCAGGCGTATTCGATGATCGGGAAAATCAGGTCGGTTTCAAAGTTGGAGGGCTTTTCCTGCAGTACGGAAGCCACCCGTTCCAGACCCAGACCGGTATCGATGTTCTTATGCTGCAGCGGCGTATAGCTGCCGTCCGGCTCTTTGTTGTACTGGGTGAATACCAGGTTCCACAGTTCCAGGAACCGGCCGCAGTCGCAGCCCGGGCCACATTCCGGACGGCCGCAGCCCCGGTCTTCGCCCAGATCGATATGGATTTCGGAGTCAGGACCGCAGGGGCCGCCACTGGCGATTTCCCACCAGTTATCTTCCAGTTTCACGATCCGTTCGGCCGGTACGCCGCACACATCATGCCACAGGTCATAAGCTTCCTGGTCCTTGGGATATACCGTGATCCACAGTTTGTCGGCCGGCAGTTCCAGGACTTTCGTCAGGAATTCCCAGGCCCAGGGGATCACTTCCTTTTTGAAGTAATCGCCGAAAGAGAAGTTCCCCAGCATTTCAAAATACGTATGATGGCGGGCAGTACGGCCCACGTTCTCGATATCCCCGGTACGTACACATTTCTGGCAGGTGGTGATGCGGGTCGCCGGCGGTTTGACCTTACCGGTGAAATACGGCTTGAAGGGCGCCATACCGGCGCCGATCAGAAGCAGCGTCGGATCATCATGCGGGATCAGGGATGCACTGGGCAGTACCAGATGGCCCCGTTCCTTGAAGAAATCCAGATATTTTTGTCGAATCTCATTACCACTTAAATATTTCATTACCAACTCTCCCAAATTTCGTTCCAGCAGAACGGAAAGTTCCATCAGCCAGAAAAGTATCGTCTTTCGTATCCCATAAATTATATAAAAAGTAAGGGGGACTGTCAAATGAAAAGGAAGGTAAAAAAATCGCCGATGGCGATTTTTCACCATCGGCTGTGGACTAGTGACTAGAGACTAGTGACTGTGTTCACTTGTACAACTCCGCCACGGCCTCTTCCACCGTCCGTACCTGGGCAATGGCCACTTCTTTTGGTTCCTTACCGGCGGGGAAACTGCCCCGGGGCACCACGAACCGATGAAAGCCCAGCTGGATGGCCTCTTTGATCCGACGGTCCACCAGGCCCACTCTCCGCAGTTCGCCGGTAAGCCCCACTTCACCGATGGCCAGCACCCCCATGGGTACAGCCCGGTTCCGGTAGCTGGACACCAGAGCCCCCAAAATGGCCAGATCGGCAGCCGGCTCCTTCACCTTCATACCGCCTACTGCAGCCACATAGGCATCCTGGTCTCCGAAATTCATGCCGCAGCGCTTTTCCAGCACGGCCAGCAGCATATTCACCCGGTTGAAATCCACCCCCACCACGGTCCTGCGGGGCAGGCCAAAGGGGGTATGGGCCACCAGGGCCTGGATTTCTGTCAGGATGGGCCGATTCCCTTCCATGACAGCGGTGATCACCGACCCGGGCACCGGAGACTCCTTGGCCTCCAAGAACAGCCCGGAGGGATTGGCCACTTCTTTCAGGCCCGCCTCCTCCATGGAAAAGATGCCGCATTCACTGGTGGAGCCGAACCGGTTCTTCAGGGCCCGAAGCACCCGGTAGGTGTAGGACCGGTCCCCTTCGAACTGCAGCACCACATCCACCATGTGTTCCAGCAGCCGGGGTCCGGCAATATTCCCTTCCTTGGTCACGTGGCCGATGATGATCACCGCAATGCCCGTTTCCTTGGCAAAGGTCAGCAGCTTGGCGGTACATTCCCGCACCTGGCCCACGCTGCCCGCCGCCGTCTCCAGTTCCTGGTTGTACATGGTCTGGATGGAGTCGATCACCAGCAGCCTGGGCATCACCTGGCGTGCCTGGACCAGGATGGTGCCCAGTTCCGTCGCGGTCATGATCTGGAGGGCGTCCGTGGCCTCCCCCAGCCGTTCCGCCCGCATGGCCGTCTGGGCTTCACTTTCTTCGCCGGAAACATACAGCACTTTCGCGCCCCGGGCCGCCGCCTTCATGGAAACGTCCAGGGTGATGGTGCTTTTGCCGATGCCCGGTGCCCCGCCCAAAAGGATCAGGGAGCCCGGTACGATGCCGCCCCCCAGCACCCGGTCGAATTCGTGGATGCCGGTGGACAGCCGGTGCACCTGCACCTTGTTCACCTGGCGCAGGGTCTTGGGCGTGGGCGCTTCTGTCACCGTCAGATAACTGGGCCGCTGCCGGGTGGGTGTGGTGGGCGCAGCCACCTCCTCCACCAGGGTGTCCCACTGCCCGCATTCCGGGCACTTGCCCAGCCATTTGGCCGTGGAATATCCACAGTTCTGGCATACGTAACGGGTCTGGGTTCGTTTCGCCACTTATTCGTCCTCCTGAAGCAATTGGAATGCGTTGCGGATCAGCTGCTCCTTGTCTTTTTCGCTTACATGGTCACCCAGCACCTGGAGGAAGTACTCCATGAGCCGGGCCTCCCGCAGGGTGACCATTTTATGGGTCAGCAGCGCATGGACCAGCTGGTCAGAAGATTTGCCCTCCCGGGCAGCCGGCAGTGCCGGATGGGCCGCAGCGGTACTGCTTTGGTGCGGGTGCAGCCGGATGATCCGGATAAAGCCCCCGTTCCCCCGTTTCGATTCCACTTCATATCCCCGTTCCGGGGTGAACCGGGTGGTCAGAGTATAGGTGATCTGGCTGGGCGCACAGGAAAGCTTCTCCGCCAGCTGACTCCGTTTCACACTGACTGCGTCCTGTTCGTTGGCAAACAGTTCGCTGATGATGAATTCTTCGATTGCATCTGCGATATTTCGCATGATGAAACACCTCCCCTGGGAAAGGCAGGATTTCCCGCATACTATTATATTTGACTTTTTGACGTTTGGCAAGTAAAAAATCGCCGATGGCGATTTTTCACCATCGGCTGTGGACTAGTGACCAGAGACTTGTGACTGCCTTATCTGTTCCTTTCCTTCATGGCCCGGTCAATGTCCCGCTTGGCCGCTCTGGCAGCCATGTCCTGCCGTTTGTCGTAGAGTTTCTTACCGGTGGCCAGGGCCAGCTTACATTTCACCAGCCCGTGGCTGAAATAGAGCTGCAGGGGCACCAGGGTATACCCCTTTTCTTTGGTCTTGCCGATGAGTTTCTGGATTTCCCGTTTGTGCATCAGCAGCTTCCGGTCCCGCAGGGGATCCACGTTGAACCGGTTGCCGTGTTCATAGGGGCTGATGTGCAGGTTGTAGATGTACACTTCCCCGCTCTTGGTCACCGCCGCATAGGAATCCTTCAGGTTGGCCTTGCCCGCCCGCAGAGATTTCACTTCCGTACCGGTGAGTACCAGGCCGGTTTCGTAGGTTTCGTGGATGTTATAGTCATGCCTTGCTTTGCGATTCTCTGCTACGATTTTCACTGGTTTTTCCATGTTTCCGATCCCTTCTTCTCCGCCGGCGGCGGTGATTCTTCTTTTTCGTGCTGCCGCTCTGGGTCCCGGTGCCTTCCGGTACCAGCTGGCTCAGGCCGCTTTCCTGCTTTTTCGGCGCATCGGCTTTCGGGCCGCTTTTCTTTTTACTTTTGCTGCGATGCCGGTTCCGGCTCTTTGCGGCGCTTCCCTTTTCCCGGCGGCCGGTGGTATCGTTGCGCAGCTTGCCGGTGGCAATCCCGCTCTTGGTCTTCTTCTGGCGTCCCAGTTCCCGGCGCATGGCGTCGGCAGCCTCTTTGGAAAGCCCAGCCAGCACAAAGTCGATCTTTCGTTCTTCCACATCCACCGACAGCACCTGGATCTTCACCTGGTCGCCCAGACGGTACCGGTGGCCCAGATGCTGACCGATCAGGGCATACTGCCCCTCGATGTAATCATAATAGTCGTCCGTCAGGCTGGATACGTGTACCAGCCCTTCCACCCCGTTATCCAGTTCCACGAAAAATCCGAAGGAAGAAACCCCGGAAATGGTGCCGGTGAATTCCTGGCCCACAAACTGGAGCATGTATTCTGCCATCTTCAGATCCACCGTCTGCCGTTCGGCGTCGATGGCTGCCCGTTCCCGGATGGAGCAGTGGGAGGCAATCAGGCTCAACCGCTGGGTCCGTTCCTCCGCCTGCTGTCTGGACAGGCGCTCACCGTCCAGCTGGCGCCGCAGCAGCCGGTGGACCATCAGGTCCGGATACCGGCGGATGGGGGACGTAAAATGGGTATAGAAGTGAGCTGCCAGCCCGAAGTGACCGATGTTCTCCGTCTGGTACACTGCCTGGCGCATGCTGCGCAGGGCCACCGTGGAGATCAGCTTCTCCTCCGGTTTGCCGGCTACTTTATCCAGAGCCCGCTGGAGATCCTTGGGGCGCATTTTTTCTTCCACTTTCAGGGTGACCCCGAACAGGCTCATGAGTTTCGCCAGGTTGGAAATCTTGTCCGGGTCCGGCAGGTCATGGACCCGGTAGATGAAGGGACGCTTGTGTTTGGCCATGAAGCCGGCCACGGTCTCGTTGGCCGCCAGCATGAATTCCTCAATCATCATCTCGGCCACGGACCGTTCCCGCTTTACGATGGCCACCGGGTGCTTCTGTTCATCCAGCAGCACCTTCTGTTCCGGCAGCTCAAAGTTGATGGCCCCCCGGCGCTGCCGTTTCTTGTTCAGCACCTTCTGCAGGTCGGCCATGTTCTCCAGCATGGGTACGATGTCCGCATATTTCTCCCGCAGGGCCTCGTCCTGGTCCACCAGGATGCTCCGCACGTCCGGATAGTTCATCCGATGGTGGTTGTTAATCACACTGGGGGCAATGGTAAAGGAAATGGTCCGCCCGGTCTTGCCGTCGATGAGCATTTCACAGGCCATGGTCAGACGGTCTTCCCCTTCATTCAGGCTGCAGATGCCGTTACTCAGTTCCACCGGCAGCATGGGCAGGACCCGGTCCACCAGGTACACACTGGTGCCCCGTTCGTAGGCTTCCTGGTCCAGGGCGGAATGGGGCTGCACATAGTAGCTCACGTCGGCGATATAGACCCCCAGGAAGTAGTTATCTCCCTGTTTTTCCACATACACCGCATCGTCCAGATCCTTGGAATCCACCCCGTCGATGGTGATGATGTTCCATTTCCGCCGGTCCAGACGGGACTGCAGTTCCTTCTTTTTGATCTTCTGTTCCACTTTTTCCGCAGCCGCCTGTACGGCGTCCGGAAATTTGGTGGGCAGGTCATTGTCCTTGATGATGGACAGGATTTCCAGGCCGATATCCCCGGGCTTGCCCAGAATCTCCACGATCCGGCCTTCGGCATTGCGCCGTTCATCCGGCCAGGTGGTGATTTCCACCACAACCTTTTCCTTGTCTTTGGCACCGCCAAAATCTTTCCGGCGCACGTAGATATCCCGGCCCACCCGTTTGTTGTCCGGGATCACAAAGGCAAACTCCCCGGCCTTGCTGAAGGTGCCCACCAGTTTCGTATGGGCCCGTTTCAGGATCCGGATGACCTTGCCTTCCCGCCGGTCGTCATAGCCCTTTTCCATGACCCGGGCGATGACCGTATCCCCGTCCATGGAACCGGTCAGGCCGCTGGCCGGGATGAACAGGTCGCCCTCTTCCGTCTTTTCTGCCGGGATCACGAAGCCGAAGCCCTTGCTGGTGATCTGGATGCGGCCCACCACCAGACCCATGGCTGCCGGCAGCCCATAGGTGCTGTACCGGGTCTTGATCAGGGTCCCGTTGTCCTCCAGTTCCTTCAGTTCCAGCCAGAACAGCTTCAGGTCCGCTCCTTCCAGCTGCAGGGCCTTTAAAATGGCCTCTGCCTCCAGGGGAGCCGCTGCGTGCTCCTTCACATATCCCAGGATCCGTTCCTGCATTTCATTATTTGTCATGATCTCTCCTCATACATCAGCTTCCCGTCTGCTTCCGCGGCCACTGTGCCGTCTTCCCGGACCACCTGGCCCGTCATCTCCAGCAGCTGTCCCTTTCTCCGTTTCACTTTTGTGATCACCCGGATGCGCTCCCCGATGCGCACCGGCTGCCGGAAGCGTACTTCCAGCCGGGCCGTATAGGCCACCTTGTGTTCGTACATATAGGGATAATTGCCCATGGTCTCGTCCAGCAGGGTGGAGATCAGGCCTCCGTGCATCCGGCCATCATAGCTCTGGTGCACCGGCTGGGGCACGAAACTGGTATAACAGCCGTTCTCGTCGGTGCGGAAATGCAGGTGCAGTCCCATGGGATTGTCCCTGCCACAGCCGAAGCACATGGTATCTCTTTCTCTTTCCATTCTATCTATTCCTCCAAAAAGGCTTCAATGGCAGCATAAACAGCCTGCCGGCCTGTAAATAATGTCATCACGTGGCGGGCCTCCGGCACCCACAGCAGCTTCTTGTGGGCCGAGGCCACATGGTCCGCAATATACTGGGCACTTTCCGGCCGTACCGTATGGTCCGTGCGGCTCTGGATGATCAGGATGGGCTGCTGCACTTTCGGGATCTCCCGGCGCTTGACCAGGCGCAGCAATTTCACCAGCTGATGCACACCGGCAATGGGCATGCACCGATAGGCCACATTGTAGCGCTCGGGAGCATCGATGGACCGGGGAGATTTGGGAATGGCCCAGTAGGGCAGACGGTCTGCCAGCCACAAAAAGTGCACCCGCCAGTCGTACAGGTAGATGGGCGTACTCAGGGTCACCACCCTGTCCACAGGCAGCTCCGCTGCGGCATACAGGGCCAAAAGGCCTCCCATGGACATGCCGATCACGACAACCGTGTGGCACCGTCTCCGCAGCCCCAGCACCGCCTGCCGTACCTGTTCCAGCCACTGTTCGGCTTTGACACAAAGCAGGTTCCGGGGATCGGTGCCGTGCCCGGCCAGCAGGATTCCCTCCACCGTATAGCCTTTCTCGTGGAACTGTTCCCCCAGTTCCCGCAGTTCCGAGGGACTGCCGGTGAATCCGTGGATCAGCAGCACACCTTTTCCCGTCGTCCCCTGCCAGGCATAGGGTTCTGCCCCGGGCATAATGTTCGTGCTCATCAGCGTCCCTCCCTCATTGTAAAAGCGATGGCAGGTATTGTCTACCGCCCCTCCGGTTATAGCAAAAATGGCATTACCCTCCAAGGCAATGCCACTGTGCATGTGTGAACGTTCTTCAGTTGATTACTGCAACCGGGCAATGACCACGTTGATTACAGCAAAAGCCAGGCCCAGCACCACGGTGAACCGGGACAGGGCTTCGTCCATGTCGGTGGGTTTGCCACCGAACAAGGTCTCGCCACCGCCCATACCTGCAAAGCCGGAGCTTTTACCGGACTGCAGCAGGATGGAAAGGCTCATCAGGATGCTCACGATCACATCAAGGACCATCAATATATCTAACGCCACAGGTATTCCCTCCACATATCAGATTCTATCATTATAGACCATAGAAGGGCGTTTTGTCCATAGTTTCCGAAACATAGTATAATTCACGGTGGCCACTCAACGGCCACCGTGTTTTCTTCCAATATATACCATGTTTCCCGCCAAATTTTTGCCGTTTATTTGCCGTCTGCCGCCTCTAATTGGCCTAAGGCAGCTTTACAGGATTCCATCTTTCCATGCTTCACCAGATGGGCAAAGCGCCGAATCAGATCCCATTCATCATCATAGGCACGGAGCTGATGCTGAGCCCGTACCCCTTCCGGTTTTGTAGTGCCTTTTGGTCTTCCGGTTTGGTTGGGGCGGCGTCCACCCCAACCGTTTTTAGTTTCTACCATGAAAATCCCTCCCCAGGCCAAAATAGACTACCCATGCGCTGATTACACCACCGCATGCCAGACCTTTTACCCAGCTGCTCCAGTCTATAGATGAAAGACTGAGCAACATGCCGACAACAACTACCGACGTAATAAAAATAATTGTTTTCATGGTACTCATGTGATAAAATCAAGGCAGGTGGGGAACCTTTCGGCTCCCCGGTGGCTCTGGTTACTTCTTTGCTTTGGACTGCTTGAGAAGTTTCCGGAGCTTTTTCTTTGCCGATTTCGTCGTTTTCCATATCCATATCATCGCTTGGATAAATGAAATCCAGAAAACAAAGTTTTCGGCGGCTGCCTTTAATTTTTCTATCACATCTTTCACACCTCCTTTCCTTTTGATGATTTAATTATACTATATTTTTACTTTTTTGTCAATACTTTTAATCAAGTTTTTGTAATAAAAATACCCCGTAAAGCCAGGTATTTCCTGACTCTACGGGTTTTCTTCATTTTGCGGCCCAGGCTACAAAAAGCCCTGCCGCAATGGCTTCCCATGTATTCCGCTGGGCCTTAATGCGCAGCCGTGTCCGCTTCTCCTCGGCGGCGTACTGCATCAAGGATTGATTGGCTTTGGTCAAGGAGTTGCTGGCTCTCAGTGAGTCGCTCTCTGCCTGCAGTAACCGTGTTTCCAAGTCCCTCGACTGCTGTTCGGCTGTCGCTAATCGACTCTGTAAGGTGGCGATTTGCTTGCTCTGCTTCCTGGAGTTTTTGAGCAGCTCGCTGTTGATAGTCTGCAGCCTGGTCAAGTTGCTGCTCAATTGATTCAGCTCGCTCTGTGTGATCATATAGGTGGCTTCTCCGGTAATAGCCGCAGCAGAAGCCTGCCCCGAACAGCACCAGAGCAGCAGCAAGGTACACAGCCCAACGAGGGCAGCGGCCAGCCTGTGCCTGCACTTGATTCCACACATCTTTAGCCCTCCCCATTATCCTGCATCTCCTGCATTTGATTCTGATACCAGATAGCCTTCCCCCGCAGCACGTTGCCCCCAGTTTTGGGGCTGTCGTAGTCGGTGGTCCAGGAGGGACTCTCCTTCGTGCCCAGGTACTGCAGATCCCACCGCTCGCAACCGTTACAGGGGCCATATTCGTCCCCTTCCGGCAAGAGGCCATCTACATTATCAGCCGCCTCCGCATGGGTCATAATCCGATCCCGGTCGATGGTCAGCCACAGGGCTTTGGCCAGGACGGCCACCACCTGGGCCATGGCTTCAATCTGGGCTGCAGTCGGTGGGTAGGGGCCCAGGGCGTTGCTGGCAGCCTGGTAGCAGCAGCAGAGCGTCACCCCGATGCTGCCCGTATTCCGATGCCACGTATGGGACAAAGTTTCGGCAAAGTCGTCGGTGCTGGCCCACAGGCTCCCGTCCCGGTCAATGTTGATGTGATAGTCATTGTACATCTGGCCATATCGGCCGGCTGTCCAATGCAGGTATACCTTGACGTCACGGCCGAACTCCTGGGCCTGGGCCATCAGCGTGGGCCTGGCGGCCTCAGCCATTGTCCGGATGTCTTTCAGTGTCACTCTTTTCATTTTCCTCTTTTACCTCCTTCTGCCATGGGTCCGGCACTCCGTCGCCATCGGCATCAATCAGGCTTTTTCCGATAAAACCGATGGCAGCCACGAAGGCCATGCTGGTGATGGTCTGAATCAGCATATTCAGGGCCGGCAGGTCCACATGGTTTTTCACCCACCACAGCCACATCCAGGCTGCCAAGTACAGAAAAATGCTCCCGATAATCAGGAGCATAATCGTAATGACCAGAGCCCGGGGCAGTCCACGGACGTGCATGCGGCCCATGGACCCCAGCAAATCCAGCAGGGTCTTTTGGATTTTATTCATTCTCGTACCTGTTCCGCCATGTGGAGCACCTCTTCATGTTTGGCGTTCATGATCCCGTTATCTGCCAGGTGCTCATATACGCCATACATTTCCTGCCACACCTGCTTTTCTTCAGCCGTGGGAGCATTCTGCTGGAACCGGACGTACATGTCATTGAGAGAGGCCCGCAGAATCAGCTGCATCCCTTTCCTCACGGCCTGCAATCCAGTCACATAAGCAATCACATAGCCGGCCAGGCCGCCCAGCAGCAGGCTCACCAGCGTACTCAGTCCTTCAATCACAATATCTTTCACTTTCTCCCCTCCGTCAGCTTGATACACCGGCCAGGATACCGGCTGTACTTCGTCCCCATATAAACATCTTCTCCAGGCACATAGAGCAGATTGAAACTGTTCTCCCCTTCCTGCAGAGGAATCGCCTGGCCCCCGTGGTTGAAATACAGGATTTCATCCTGCCACAAAGGGGATTTCCACAGTGTCCCGGTTACGTGCAGCACCCGGCCGGTAATTTGGTAATCTTCCAGGGTAAAGGCCCAGGAGTTTTTCCGGTCAACTGGATGCAGTTCACCCGGGTCGGCATGCTGGCACTTGCTCCAATCCGTCCGGCTGCTTCGTGGATCCGTCTGCCCACAGGGGCAAAAGATCTTCACGAATACGCCCCGATGGGTCTTATCCACCTGCACCCAGCCATGCAGCCGGAACACCTGCAGGAATTCCAGGGGCTTCAGCCCGTAGATCATCAGCAGTTCCCGGTAGTTGTACAGGACCATATCCCCGGCCCTGCCCGTCACCACCTGGGTAGAAGAACAGGGTGCCAGGGCGTCCAGGTCGATAGTCATGGGATTGCCATTATGGACGATTTCCAGCCGGCTCCCCACCAGATCCACCCACAGTTCTTCCTCCTGGCTGCTCTGGATACAGTCCGGGAACACAACGAACACACTGTCCTTACTGTAAAGCATTGCCCAGCCTCCAGACTGCCGGCTCCTTATCGGCCAACTCCTGGAACCAGGAATACAGGGCATAGTAGAATTCACATTCCTGCTCATGGTCCAGGCTCTTGTGACAGCCACCTCCGCACATCCCGTACACCTTGCACCCCTTGCATTTGGGGAAAAGGTAATCCAGGAGGGCAGCCTGCTGATCCTGCCAGTTTTTCGGATCCAGGGGAACGTCCCGGATATAGAAGCAGCTGAATAACTTACCCGTAGGCCCCACCTTCCACAGGTTCCGGTTGAAACAGTACGTTTCGCCATACTGGTAGTTGGCTTCTAGCCGGCGGAACAGACCATAGAATAGCGCTGTCAGTTCCCAGTTGATTTTCCCGGTTTTCTTGTATCCATCCACCAGCTCCAAGACCAGTTCCTTCCATTGCCGCAGCACACTGGCGTAATCTTCTTTGGTCAGGGCATAGGCGGCGTTGGCCGGGCTGGTGTGATGAACCAAATGAGGAAAGAAAGAAATCCGCATCCCCTTTTCCCGCTTCTCCCGGAACTGGGCCAGGATCTTCCGGAAATCGGTGTTTCCGTGGAAGATCGTAGTGCTGATGCTCAGGTAGGGATAATCCACCAGCTTCTCCAGCGGGTTGAATCCCCGCAGGTCAACATCCCCGCCATCATAGCTGAGAGCAATCTTGAAATGGTTGGCCCGGAAGGATGGAAGAAACCATTCCAGGTTCTTCCCGTTGGTGGCGATGGCAAAAGAGGCATCAGGGACGGACTCTACCACCTTTTTAATGGTGTCCATATACAAGGTAGGCTCCCCGCCCATAAACTTCACGGTCAGGGGGCCTTCCTTCGCCATCTGCTGCAGCCGGCTGTAAAACTCCGGAGGCAGTCCTTTATCTTCTTCCGGGTCCGGTTCCCGGTGACAGTAGGCACAATCCATATTGCACTTGCTGCCCAGATAGATGGTCACGCTCTTCATTTCGTCTCACCTACAATCAGGTTGTACTCGTTCCAAACTTCGTACCATTTCCGGCCCAGCTTGATCTTGATTTCACCCGTGTACCCCAGCGGGTAGAATCGCACCTTGGCCACGCCATGGTCCAGCCGCACCCGGGTGGCATTGAGCAGCCCGGCACTAGCGTGGATCATCACGCCTTCACAGTCCTCCGCCCGGGTCAGCGGGCCGGCTGTAGTGTCGAAGTTCCCTTTATACTTCCGGATTTCCAGTTCCATGTATTCCTGGCCTTCCGGGCAGACGATGGGCGTAGAAAAATCTCCTTCGTACACGGTCCCCTTCCGGTTGGCCTTCAGCTCCCGGCCATTCACAACCAGGGCATAGCTGTCCCACAGGTTGAACCGGGGATGATCCCCGAATTCCAGGGCCGCAGTGCTGAAATCAGAAAAAGTATAGTCACTGTCCGCATCCACCAGGATGTTGTCCTTGTGGATTTCGAACACCCGGATGATGATATCCCGGCTTGTGGGTGTGATAAGGCCCGTATCCACCTGCAGAACGTCATAATCCCCGTACAGCTGGCAGATGTTCTGGAAGTCCATGCGGATCCCCACGCCCAGCCGGTTCAGGTCCAGGAATTTGTAATCAGATTTGGAAATCTTCCGGAAAACCTTCACAAAGCCGGAACGATGGACCAGAGTATAAGAGCTGTAGGAACGCAGGGCCTTGATTACGTCGAAGCCATCCACCGTCCCGTTCTTGTCCATCACTTCGGCCTTGAGATACATCCCTTTGATAGTGATCTTGACCGCCCCGTCATCCCGGGTGGCCACCGAATCAGAGTTATACAGTACGCTAAGCACGTTCGCCCTCCTTCTTCACATAGATGCCGTAGCCGTCCACGAACACCCCGTCCCCGCTGTCTACCGTCAGCTCATAGCCCGGCTGCGGGCTGTCCAGCGTACCCGGTTCCAGGGTATCGTAAAAGCAGGGAGCCTCGCACTGGTAGAGCATTTCTTCCACCGTGCTGCCTGTAATGCTGCGGCCCTGCACCCGGCCATAGCGGGTGGCAATATCCGTATCCCGGGCAATCACCAGATGGGGGTTGCTGGCAAAGCGGATGACCTCCGTCACGTCCGCTTTCTCCACTTTCACCACCCGGCAGGGGCGGTTCCCCAGGTTGATGACAATATCCCCTTCCTTGATTTCCTCGATGGCCTTCGGGCCTTCGTTGGTCAATACGTCTCCTTGCACAATCATGGTTTTCTCCTTTCTCAGGGCCCACCGTCGTCGCTGCCACCGCCACCGCATCCACAATTGATTGATTAACGACATTCTTTATAGTAGACGTTAGAGCCACCCTGTCCTTCCTTTACACATTGGCTTGCACTTTGGCAGGTCTGGCACCTTTGACACGTCTGGCATCCCTGACAGCTCTGGCAGGTACTGCTTTGGCAAGTCTGGCTCTGGCACCCCTGGCATGTTTGGCAGCAGTTGGATTCACAGCAATTCCCGCTGCTTTCTGCTTCCAGCCCATTGATGGCTGCCCGGATGTTCTGGATGTCCGTGGCCAGCACCTTTCCCGTATACGTAGCCTTTTCCACATGGCCAGCGTTCTCAAGCACCGTACTCCGCTTCATTCCTGTGGCGATGGTCACCAGGTCGGATTGCAGGGCGGTCATATCTGTGGTTAGAATTATATTTCCCTTATCCATGGCCACCTCCTTCAGCTGTCATCGGAGCCGCCGCAGTCGCAGTTGCACTCATAAACTTTTATTAACTGACACTTCTGGCACTTCTGACACGTCTGGCACCCTTGGCAAGATCTGCTCTGACAGGTCTGACTCTGACAGGTCTGGCATCCCTGGCAGGCCTGGCATTTCTGACAGAAGTTGGTGAACCCGCAGTTGTCCACGTTCTTGGCGTAGCCCTCCAGGGCCGCAATGGCCGTCTGGAGCTCTGTGATATTGGCCGCCGTCACCTTATCCCCGGCAGCCATAGCCGTCCAGGTAGTCTTGGTGATGGTACCGTTCTTAGCCATTTCCTGCCTCCATGATTTCCCGCCCATAGGCCATGGTGCCTTTTAGGATGGGCAGAAAGATGGCCCGCCGCAGCCGGCACAGCCCCTTTTCCATGTTCTCCGGTGCCACCAGCTTGCAGCCACCTTTGCAGGAAGCCACCGCCGGGCAATCCAGGCACTTTTCCCGCCGCTCGAACGTCCGGTCTGTTTTCAGGATCTCGTTTAGATACTTGAAATAGGAATCATAGATGCTCCCAGCCTTTTGGCTGGTATTGTGGCAGGGATACAGGTTCCCGGCCAGGTCCAGGTTCAGCACGCTGTAGCCGTTGTTGCAGGTGCACCACTGGCGGCTCCAGAAGTCCCCATCCTTGCGCAGATAGCTGTACAGAGCATTGAACCGGCTTTCGATGAAGGCCAGCTCGGCGAATTTCATTTCTCCCTGGCCCAGCCGGTACTTCATGTACCGGTCCATCATGGTCCCCACTTCCCGTTCCACCCTGTCATAGTCCATGTCCAGCAGGGACTTGTCCCCCAGGCCGGTGTCCATGATGGTGTCGTAGTTAAAGGACAGAGGATACCCGTGGATATCGAAATAATCCTTGCTGAGCTCCTGGAAGGCATCACAAGCTTCCTGGGGGTAGTTGTACGCAGAAAGCACAGCGCTTACTCCCAGGTGGTCCAGCTTCAGCAGCCGTTCCCTGGTCTTGCTTCCCTTGGCGAAAACATCATAGCCCCGGGTCTGCAGCACGTTGTGGCCGTCCCAGCTGATGCACACGTAGAGGGGCAGGCTGTTGAACAGCTCCACCATTTCGTCTGTGATGGCCTTGCCGTTGCTGATGGTGCTGAACCGGATGCCCTTCACGCCTTTCAGCTTCCCGATGATCTCTTTCATCAGCGGGAAATAGATAAGGGGCTCACCTCCATAGAAGTGCAGCCCCAGTTCCGTCTTTTCGTCGTTTTCCTCCACCACCTGCCGGATGAACCGGTACACGTCCGGATTCACATGGCCGGACAGGCTCTTTTCCACCAGGGGATGCTGCAGGCAGTACCGGCAGTTCATGTTGCAGCCGTTCCCCAGCATCAGGAAGATGGTGTTGATGTTTCTCTTCAAAAAGTCTCCCATACATTACCTCCCTACCAGGATTTTCACCAGCCGGACATCCTGGCGTGTATCCGGTTCCACGATCCTGCCCACCACGTGGTCCAGGCTGTCTCCTTCCTGCCAGGCTCTCCCCACGCCGGGGATTTCAGAGGGGACTACCTTTGTCCCCACGATTGCCTTGCCGAAATACTTCACGTGGACACGGCCGGCCATGGCCACCGGGATGAATTGCCGGATGTTGGTTTCCATGACACCCTTGCCTTCTTCCACCTGCAGGCCGCCAATAATCTGGGCAAATTCTTCCGAATGAACCCCCACCACGCACTGGCTCTTGTCGGTGGCCTTCACGTACTGTTCCCGGCTGCTTGTTTCATCACAGGCGATGATGTCTCCTCGCTCCGTATCTCCGCCCCTGGGGAAGAACTCTGCGTAGTCGTTATAAACAGCGTTGAACACCTGGGTAGCGGTCAGGGTGCCGGTCAGTACCACATTGCCGCTTTCGTCAGTAGAAACATACCGGCTGTCGTTGGTCAGTTCCGATGTTTTAGAAGGAATGGCCGGAAGGTTCAGCAGGTCCGTGTAGCTTCCTGTGGTGGCTACGGTAGCCAGGCTCCCGCCCTGCTTATTCAGTTCTTCTTTGGTAGCATAGGTTTTCTGGATATCATTTCCGGCCGCATCCCCGGTTGCCTTCACTGCCGTCCCCGTCTTGTCGAGCTTCGTGGCAATTAGGTTCGTGATTGTGGTGGCGAAGTTCGGGTCATTGCCCAGGGCCGTAGCCAGTTCTTTCAGTGTATCTAAGGCTTCAGGAGATCCATCCACCATGGCCGCAATCGCCGCCATAACAAAGGCCGTTGTAGCCGCCTGGGCGTCATTAGTGCCGGCAGGCGCAGTGGGAACAGTCACCTTTCCAGTGAAGTCCGCTCCAGCCAGATCTGCTTTCTTGGTCAGATCCTCATTCACCAGAGCTGTGTATTTATCCGCTGCAGCCTTCGCACTCACCGCCGCATTGCTGGCACTGGTGCTGGCTTCTCCTGCTTTCGTAGTTGCCGTCTGGGCACTGGTTGCCGCCGCCTGGGCCTGCAGGCTTGCCGTGTTGGCACTGGCAGCCGCCGCATTGGCTTTCAGGCTGGCGGTATTGGCGTGGTCATTGGCCACCCCGGCCCAGGTCTTGGCGCTCTTGGAGTTCTTCACCCCGTCCGGTTCCTTGTCGCTCTCCGCCCACTGTCGGGCCACGTCAGCCCAGGTCTTGGCACTCCGGGAGCCGGTGGTATTATCCGGGGCCGTAGTGCTTTCTGCCCATTCTTTGGAGACGTTACTCCAGGTCTTGGCACTCCGAGTACCTTCACCGGCGGGGGCCTGGTCACTGTGGGCCCAGGCTTCCGCCAGGTTCTGGGATTCTTTGGCCTTTTCCGCAGATTGGGCGGCTTCGTCAGCATATTCCCTGGCCTGTTCGGCTCCGTAGGTATCCCCCGTATCAATCTGCCCTTCTGCCCCCGAGACCACCTGGATCTCCAGGGTCTTTTCGTTATCAGACATTGTGGGCCACCCCTCTGATGATGAAGCTGGCTGGGAAGAAGCAGGTCACGATTTTGTTCGTCCGGCTGTTCATGATCACCAGATCATAAACATACGTCCCGGGCTGCAGGTCGTTCAGCGCCCCTTTGGGCACTTCCACGTTCACATAGTTCTGCCCGGAATTGTAAAACTCGGCCGAATAAACCACTTCATTGCTGTTGGTGGTGGCCTTGATGGAGAACACCACCTTGTCATCCGCATCCAGCTTGTAATTTTTAAAAATGAATTTCAGCGCAAAGGTATCATATTGAGATACCTCGATATTCAGCGCATCATCTATGGTGATCATGCTGCCTCCTTATCCATCAAGGTCCGCTGTCATCGCTGCAGCCATCGCTGCAATTGCAGTCACAGTCCCTTACCGTCCTCACAAACTCCGTGGAGCTGGAAAGATTGATCAGCTTCTGCAGGATTTCCCGCAGGGAATAGGTTCCCGCCGGAATGCCCCGGTGTCTCCGGAACTTTCCGCCGTAAATCGGTTTCCCCTTGGGCGAGCTCCCCTCCTGGGAGTCCCAGCTGTTGGGTGCCGTGCTGAGATTGGTTTCCCGGTCAGCCTGCTGGCTTCCGGAAAATGGCAGCTGCAGCATATCAGGCAGCCGGCTGTCAATCAAGGTACCCATGCCCCGGTAGTTCACCGTAATCCATTTCCCGGCATCCGCCGCATTGAACAGCAGCTCGCCCCGGTTCCAGTTCGGGTCCCCGGTCACACTGGCCCGGTAGTCGGGAAAGAACTGCCCCTGCTCCGGGGTGGCCGCCACTTCCGTCATGGCCGCGCCGTTGCAGGTCACAGAAAGGGACGTTGGTTCCGTTTTCTGGGGGACCTCCAAAAGCCGCACCGTGAACGGGCTTGTAGTCGGGATCTGGTGCCGTTCTCCGCTGATGTTGTGGATGTCCAGCACATTGTTCCAGGGATCCAGACGATAATCGTATATCATGCTCTCACCTTCTTACTTGTGTAGCTGTTTGATAGCCGTGGCCTGGGCCTGTTCCAGGTTCTTGGCGTTCCGCTCCACTCCGGCCAGGTACTGGTCCACGGTAAAGGGCGGCTCGCCCAGGGTCATGTCACAACTGATTCCCTTATCCGGGGAAACGGTATATTTCAGTTTGGTGATGGGGTAGTCATGGACATCTCCGGACAGGGTCCGGATTTCCGCCATGCCCTCGGTGGTCATGTGCCGCACGTTGAAGGACCCATCCACCAGCGGGTATTCCAGGCTGACGCCTTTCACCGTGGCCGACTTGATGGGATCCTTATACTGGGCAATGTAGTTGTCACTGTAGCGCTGGGCATCGGCTACCGCATAAGCAGACGGCAGGGAAAGCACCTTCATGCGATACCCGTATTTCTGGATACTGGCATCATCCTTGGCCACACAGAGCCATTGCTCGCCCTGGTCGTCCACATTCCCGCCCTTGGTCCGCACCCAGTTCACGACTTTATCCACGTTCCAGGTGGGGCTGTAGCTGGTGATGTGTTTGCCTACGGTCAGCCGGGCCTGTTCGTTGATTTCCTTCACCCGGGGCTTGAAGTAGATGTTCCGGCGTTCATCCACCCCGTAGACAAAATCCGTGGCGAACTCCGAAAGGGTCTTCAAAGCATCCTTGATGGTCACCCCGTCGAACACGATCTTAGTGCAGGTATAGCCGGCTTTTTCAATCTTGATATCGTTGAACACAATATCCAGATGCTTTTCCGCTTCCACCGCAATGTCCCGGACGATGTCGCCCGGGTCCATGTTCTCGTAGGTCTTGAAGATCAGGTAGCTGGACAGCTGGTTATAGTAGCCGTAGCCCTTGAAGGTGTAGGTGGTGTCCGTGGTCCCTTTCACCGGCCGGTTGATGATGTAGCCGGAGTACCAGGGAGAACGGTCCCCGAACAGGTGGATGTCGATGCGCTGCATGTAATCCAGTTCCGCATTGCTGGGCAGTTCATGGAAGGTCAGTTCCACATTTCCGCAGCCGGTTTCCCCGATTTCGAACGTCACTTTGGACAGGGCGTTGTGCTCTGCCCCGGACCCGAAATAGGCCGTCTTGGTGCCGCTCTTGTTATAGGCGATCACGGTGAACTGGCCAGGGTAAAAGTCAGGGACGGAAGTATCAATGCTTCCTGCCCCGCCCTGGTCCGGTCCCGCATAGATCAGATGGCCGAAAAGGCTTCTCCCGAACATCGTACTCATACGAACCACCTGTTGGTAAAGCTGATTTCAATGGTCCCGGCGTCCCCTGTGTAATAGAACAGGTTCTTGCCAGGCTTCACGTGCAGGAACTGCCCGGAGAAGGTATTGATGCTGTTGGCCTTGTCCCGCCAGACGGTCCCTGCATCCCCGTTCACCGTTACGGTGGCCGGGGCAATCAGCAGGGCATCCGACAGGCTGAATTCCTCCTTGGCCTGCTTGTGGTAGATGTGGATCTTGGCCATGGACTTCACCGGGATGAACCGGAACGTCAATGGCGTGTCCACACTTCCCAGGTTGTCCACGTAGATCTCCGCATTTTCCACCGCTCTGGGAAACACCTTGGTGATTTTCGTGGTGTGCCCTTCATAGCGGAACGGGTCCGCCAGCAGCAGGGAAACCGTAATCTCGCTCCACCGCTGTTGGAAGCCCTTCTGGTATTTGTGGGTGATCTTGGAAACGCCGGCTACCCGGAATTTCCGGTCGGACCGGCCCACATACAGGTCATAGTTGGTCTGGCAGAAGTAGGTGTAGGCCGTGTTCAGGGCATAGTCATGATCCTGCTCCGTAGCGCCGTGCATGAAGAATTCCACCTTGATGGTACGGCCAGAGATCCGGCCATCCCCCACCACGTTGCCGCCGTGGGAGAATGCCTTGTCCTCCAGCTTGTTCCGGAAGGTGTACGCTCCTGCATCGGAAATGGACCACAAAGCCGGCAGGGAATACTCCGTGCCGGCCTGGGTCACGATCTTCAGTTTGCTGTCTTTCAGGATTTTTCTTGCTAACTGCTTCACGTTACGCACCTCGCAGTCCGGCCAGGACCATGTCATTGAAGCCGCCGAACAGGTCGTCTTCATCATCCCGGGAATTGATGTTCCCGTAGATGTTCTGGGTGGCCACCACGGTATTCTGCCGGTTGTCGTCCCCACCGCCGAACAGTTTCTCCAGCAGGCTGGGCTTTAACGGCAATACCGCTTCGTCATAGCGCCCTTCCCCGATCAGGGCAGCCGTAGGGCCGGTGACCACACCGCCTTTGGCAAAGTGTGGTAGGTTCCAGGCTTTTGTAAGGCTATCGGGATCAGCCCCGATATTAATCACCAGATTGTCCTTCTTCTTGTCCTTATCGCCGCCGGAATCAGAATCCTTGTCCTGGAACACTTTCTGCGCAGCTTTGGAAATCAATCCTGCAGCTGCAGCAGCTTCGCCCATTTGCCCGGAAACCAGAGCTGCAGCTCCAGCCGCCATATGCGGGTTGGCCGCAATGACGGCTGCTGTGGCCACGCTGGCCATAACAGTTGCTTTGGCAGCGGCAGCTTCCGTTTCTGCTGCCGTGTTCTTCATTTCCTGCTTGTGTCGGCTGGTCCCCAGCCCGATGGCCATGAGCCAGCCGGAAATCACTTTCTGGATGACGCCCTGGATCAGCTGCTTCAGCAGGGTCTTGGCCAGGTTACTCATGACTTGGCTGAACTTCTTGCCCTCCACCACGCACTGGGCAATTCCGGAGGCAATCCCGTCCTGGACCTGCACCGCCATGTTGGTCAGCATGGTCTGCATGTACTCACCCCAGCTGACGGAAGCCAGCATCAGTTCCTCCATCCACACCCGGCGCTGTTCTGCCAGGTACTGTTCGTTGGCCAGAGTCGTCGCATAGCTTTGGCCGGTAATTTCGTCCTTGGCCGTCATCTGGGCAAGGAAATCGTCCAGTTCGGTGGCCATCATGGCCTTTTTCTGGGCATACTGGGCCTGGGCCAGCTGGGTTTCGTAAGAGCCCATCTGATCAATGGCCTGCTGCTTGACCTTCTGCCGGGCCGCTTCTGCCTCAGCATCAATGTTGGTGATGGCATCCTGGGTTTCCTGGGCTGCAGCAATGGCAGCGGCTTTTTCCTTTTCGTATTCAGCGATCCGATTCTGGGTCTGCAATTGAAGCGTTTTCAACGCTTCGGCGTCTTTGGCATCCCCATTTCCAGAACTGATCTTCTCCTGGAGTTTGGCAATCTTTTCCTGATTGCTGGCCATCTGTTTCTGGAAGGCCAGGGTCTTTTCCCCGCCTTCCGTGTACTTGGCCGCATCCTCCTGGGCCTTTTGCCATTCCTCATGGAATTTGGCCTGGGCCTCGTTGATTTTCAGGATCTTCTGCTTGGTTTCGTCCAGGATCTTGGTATAAGCGTCCACGTCTTTGGGTTTGGTCGTGTCAGAGAAGGATTTCCGGGTGTTGTACACCGGATTCTTCTTGTTGGCATCCATCCCGGAGGCTTCAGCAATCGCCTGCCCAACTTTCCCCAAAATGATCTTCTTCAAAGGCAGCACCGTTTCCGGGCCCGCTTCCCCGATAAGGGCCATAGTCCCACGGTTCGACTGGCCGCCATTGGCCAGAGCCGGGATACGGCCACCTACAACACCACCGGAAGCAAACCGGCCGAATACACCGCCCTGGGCCGCAGCAGGTGCGTCCCCACCGCCGGAAGCCGTAACGGTCATCCCGGTTACAGAAGAACCGAGAGAAAGGATTTTGCTGAATTTCTCCTTGATGGGCTGGACCACATTGCTGTCGAACCAACCCGCCAGCTTGCTGAAAAGTCCAGTAATCTCGGAATAGGCATTCTGGAAGCATTGAGAAATGTAGCTGGTACCGTTGTTAAAAGCAGACCGGATCGGCTGCACCACAGTAGAATCAAACCAGCCGGCTACTGCACCCCAGACACCGCTGATGGTGTCCCAGGCTTCACTGGCAAAGTCGCAGATAGCATTCCAACATTCGGAAGCCACATCCGTCACCGGGCTCATGACCTGAGCGAACCATTCAACGAACTGTCCCCACAGAGCCGTGATGGTATTCCAGGCCGCCGTAGCAAATTCACTGATTGGCTGCCATACAGAACTCTGGAACCAATCCACCAGCGGCTGGACAGCAGCCATCACAAAGCCGCCAAAAGCAACCCACGAACCCACGATGAAGTTGATGACTGTCACTGCAGCGTTCCGGATAGGCTGCCATACGCTGCTTTCCAGCCAGCTCACAAAGCTGCTGAACGCAGTAGAAATGGTCGTGATAGCGCCGGAAACCGCCACCGGGATCTGCTGGAACAGGTTCGCCATACTGGTGATGTAGGGGGACACCGTATTGTAGGCATTGGCAAAAGCATTGACCAGGCCAACCACAACCGGCAGAATCAGGTTAATGGCCCCAATGATCAGGGAAACCACAGCCAGGACAACCGGGCCAGCTCTGCTTACCACATCGTTGATGACTGTCAGAATGGCCGCAATATCCAGATTGGAAAGCGTCGCATAGATTTCATTCCAGCCGGCTATCACAATGTTGATGAATTCCCCGACGATGTTCCCGATGGTCCCCAGAAGGGTTGCCAACTCCGGGCTCACGTTGGAAATCTGGTTCATGATAGCCTGGCCGATTCCAACAGATTCAGCATCCTGTTTGATCTGTTCCAGGGCTTCCCGGAAGCTGGATACCATATCACTGCCGCCCTGGAGGATTCCCTTCAGATTGAAGGCCTGGCTGATAATATCGCCGATACTGGCCATACTGTTCTGGATTTCTTCTTCAAAGTTGGAGAAGCTGGCCATCAGGGTCCCATTCATCCGGGACGTAGCGCCCTGGGTCCGTTCTTCAATGGCGTCCCACAGTTCGTTAATGGCATCCTCGCCCAGTTCACCAGCTTCGGACATTTTCCGCAGTTCTGCAACGGAAAGGCCCATATGATCTGCCAGCAGTTTCCAGGCCGGAATGTTGGCGTTGGTCAGCTGCAGCATATCCTGCCCGTTGATTTTCCCCGCTGCTGCCATCTGGCTCAATGCCAGAGTAGCGGATCCAATCTGCTCGGACGTCAGACCAAAAGCAGACCCCAGGTCCACAATTTTTGTCATCTTTCCGACAGCCGTTTCTGCATCGTCCCCCATGTTGACCCATTGCCGGGCCAGGGGAATCAATTCGTTGGTGTCATAGGCAGACTGTTCGCCCAGATCACGCATCCCATTGATCAGTTTGTCCGTTTCTTCGGAGGAACCCAGTACAAAGTCCAGGCCCTGCCGCAGCACTTCCATATTCGCCGATGCTTCCAGGGCTTTTTTGCCCAGGCTGGTGATGGCGCCAACGGTAAAAGCCCCGGCAATCATGCCCTTGATTTTCCCAATGGCACTGGCCAGGGCATCTGTATCAGCCTTTGTCTGTTTCAGGCTTTGAGAAGCCCGCTGGGCTCCGCTGGCCAGCTCCGGCATCCCGGCATTGCCAACCTTTTTCCCGGCCAGCTGGTCCACGGACGTGCTCACCTGCTTGATGACCCGTATGGCCCCGCTGGCATCCGCTTCCAGGGTGATGTTAATCGTGTTGCTGCTCATGTTTCAACTTTTCCCTCCTTTCTTCTTCCGCTTTGGCAATCGCCAGCCATTCGTCCCTTTCATCCTGGGCCTCTGGCGTCCGGAAGTCATCCGGGAGGATTTTTTCAGGGGTTACGGGCCGTTTGGGGGACCGGTACCCGGCATTGATGACCGGAGCCGTGATGTAGGAAGCGGTGAACATCCGCTTGGCCTTCATCCTGGCCCCATAGCCCTCAATGCGCCGCTGGATCTCCCAGGGCGTCGCTGTACCGATTTCTTCCCCCGTCATGCCCAATTCCCCATAACAAACAGGGAGAATCAGCCCGATGTACTCCGTGAAAGAGCCCCAGGTTTCCGATTCCCCTTCTAAGCGTTTTTTCCGTCTTCCGCCGTTTCTTCTTTCACGTCCTTGCTCTTGACCTTCAGGGCTTTCAGCATCTCATTGGACTGTTTGGCGCCGAAGATCCCGGAGACAGCCAGCGTCACGTAGAAGATGGCTTCCACCTGCTGGATCCCCGCATCCATGGACAGGGTTTCCACCACCTGGCCTGCATTCTTGGCTTCGTTCTTGTCGCCGGCCGCAAAGAGCATAATCCGGAAGGCTTCCAACAGTGCCCCCAAGGGCATGGTCTGGTGTTCCTTCTGGAAATCGAAATAGGACTGCCCGCCGAAGGCCACCGCCTCCAGCTCCTGCAGCCCGTTGATGGTCAGACGGAAGTGATACAGCTTGTCACCGCTCTTGACCCAGACGATCCGGGTCACTTTGTTATAGGAAATATCCATTACTCAATCCCTCATTTCCCGGTAGTGGTAGTAGAACTGGAAGAAGCCGCCGTGGTCCCTACGGAATCCACGCTGGTCAGATTCTTGTAGTATTTCGGCGCCCCGATGCCTTCCAGCTTCATGGAGAAGGTAGCCACATCGTCATGGGGCGTTTCGTCGCTCAGTTCGGTAATGGAGTACCAGTTCCGGTCTGCCGTCTTGTTCTTGCTGTCGTACCGGCAGATATCAACCGGTTCACCGGCGTTGAAGGCATCCCGCAGGGCCTGGTAGGCTTCGTCCCCGCCTACGATGTTCCCTTCCACGCTCAGTTCAGAAGTCTTGATGCCAGGATACTTCTCACCCCAGCCGCCGCTGGTCTTGTCGCTGGCGTCGATGGAGTCAGCGCTCAGATCCAGGTCGCCGGATTTCTGGCCACCGATCATGGCCCATTTGGGAGCAGCTTCCGTAGCGCTTTCCCCGAAATTCAGGTATACCAGTACATATTTGCCTTCCAGCTTGGTGTGTACCGCCGCCAGTTTGGCACGAACTTTATCTGCCATTCTTATTCCTCCTTACATACATGCTTTCACAAGGTATTCCAGGACTGCTGTGCCCGGGTTTCGCCCCCTTTGGCCCTGGGCAATCCCGAAAGTGATGGACGCAACATGCCCGTCCATGAAATCTGCCTCGTTCAGTACCTTACGGACCTTTCGGGAGAGGGTTTCCAGCCGTCTTTCCGTCTGATCAGGCACAACGATATAGATCATGAAGGTGATCACGCCTTCCTCGTCCTCTTTATCCTGGCCGGAAAAGGTTACTTTGTCCGCCGCAATGGTTCCCTCTGTCTCATTGGAAAGAGCCGGCCCCTTCACTTCCTCATTCCAGGGGATTTCCGGGACCGCTTCCTCCAGGAGCTCACAGATGGCAGCCGAATAATCGTCTATCCCCGGTAAATATTCACCGTTTTCGTCCATGGGCTTCCTCCTCTTTCCGTTTCTCCACCGTTAAAGTCCGATGCTGTAAGATCTTTCAAGAGGCTCTTCGCCTGATCGTCATACAGCTTGTACTTCCGTTCATAAATGTCATCCTGCCGGCTGCCGGAATAGCTGCCAATCTGTACCGTGGGATCAGTCCCCACCAGTTCCAGGCAGCAGGCCCGGCAGGCTTCCACAATCCCGTACCGCTTCAGCAGGTTGCTGGGTACGATGGCAGCCTCGTCCACCCCGTAGGTAGCTGCCAGCCGCACAATTGTTTCATTAGCCAGTGCCAGGTTCCCGGCCGTGACCCGTCCTTTCAGGATGGCGTCCGTAATGTCTTCTGCTTTGATCAGATCCATAAAATCACCCCATCCCCAGTTTCTCGGCTGCCTTCTTGAACCGGCTGATGATAGCCGGCTTTTCCTTGTCGAAGGCATTGAAGATGAACGGATCTGCCTGGATGCCTTTCACCTGGGAGCGTTTGGCGAACACGAACTGACCGCCCTCGGACCATCGCAGCACCGTCTTGCTCCGTGGCACGATGGTATGAGAACGGGTGCCCTGGTGCTGGTAAACGGCATGGGGCAGAGCCGTGTAGACCGTTCCCGCCAGGTGGTCGCCGCTCCCTTCCACAGTTGTATGGATGGAGCCTTCGGCCTGGCCGGTCCGGGAGATGAACTTATGTTCCTCCCGGGCTCGTTCCTGCACATCCCGTACCGAAATGTCCATGGCTTCCCGCAGCTGCTTCTGGACTTCTCCCGGCGCCTGCCTCAGCTTCTTGCTTAAGGCATCAGCCCGGAACGATACCCTGACCATGATCAGGGCGTAACGATTTCAGCCTTGGGGTTGGTGTTCAGGGTCACCAGAGCTTTCGGTTGCACCACCAGGGACCCATAGACCAGAAGGCCACGGACTGCATCGCTGAAGTCTTTTTCCAGCCGCAGGGATTCCGTCTTGATGATCTGGGTGGCCATGGAAATCGCTGCATTGGTACCGGCCATAACGGACGTGGTATCAGTGGATTTCACATAGGCCAGGTTGTTGGATTCATAGATCTGGAAGCCAGCTGCAGAACCCACGTTGCCGGTGGTCAGACGGCTTTCCGCCGCTGCGCTGCCGGTACCAACGAAACGCTGGTCCTTCTGCAGCAGTCCATACAGCCAGGGCGGGATCACCAGCCAGCGGCCGATCCGGGGCACGTTGTTTTCGTCCAGCTTGGTGCCCATCTTCACGATGGTTTCGTAAGCCTGTTCCGGGGCTTCCATGTCCTTCAGGGTCAGGATGGTGCCGGCTTCCTTGGCGTGGCCGGCTACCCGCTGGTCGATTACATCACGCAGGGCGTAGGAGGCCCGTTCCAGGCTCCGGTCCATCAGGTCGATGTTGGCCTGGGCAGCGTCCACGTCGTTCACCTTCAGGGCGAAGTATTTCTGCTGGTCGATGACCAGTTCAGTGGGGGTGCCGTCGGTGTCGTCATACACCAAATCAGTGCCTTTCTTATAATCCTTGATGGTTACGTCAGCGATCTGGTTGATCTTCACCCGGTCGCCCAGGTTCTTGATTTCGCCTTCATAGTCCCGGTTCACCAGGTTGCCCAGGACCAGGTTCTTGTCCAGGTGGGCCAGCAGACGTGCGGACCACAGGGCAGGGATAAAAGTAGAAATTGCCATTTCAATCATCCTTTCATAGAATCTTTGATTTCATTCCAGTGTGCGTTGATCTCAGCCGGCGTCATGCCTTTCAGATCATCAGGGGTATACACCTTTTTCGGATTGCCAGCGCTGCCGCTTCCGGCGCCGCCTGCTGCCGTGTTCTTCACAGCCCAGGGGTTGGTCGTCAGCCAGTCCTTCACACCTTCGTCGATAGACACGGCCTTGTCCCCTACCTTCATGCTCAGGGAATCATCATTGCCTACTTCCACCTTGTCCTCCAGGAGCTTGATGAAAGCTTCCGGATTTAGTGCATTCCCTTTGGCCAGGGCGGCCTGCAGTGCAGAATGCATTGCCGTGTTGATGCGCTTCGTGTGTTCAGCTTTGGCTTTTTCTTCGGATGCAGCATACTTATCCGTCAGCTCCTTCACTTGGTCCTGCAGGGCGGTGATCTGACTGCCCAGGGTTTCCGGGTTACCTGTCTTTTTCAGGGCTTCCAGAGTCGTTCGCAGGTTGTTCAGGGCCGCTTCGGGGTTCTCGCTGCCACGGAGGCCAAGGGCGTCCAGCACCTTGTTCCGTTCCACCCGGTTGGCGGCTGCTTCGTTCCGGGCACCGGTGATGATGGCCTGCAGATCCGCCACCATGGCACCACCGTTTTCCACCCCGCCAAGGGCGGCAAAGATTTGATCAAGGGTATACATATCGTTTCCTCCTGCCCGCCTGGGGCAATTGATTTATATAGACCGGCGCCTGGCCGATGCTATCAGGGTAATAAAAAAGCAGGCCCATAAGGTCTGCACAGGGTAATGTATGGGTTATTGGTTGGAATCGAAGTCGAAGGGGACAAAGTCGCTCCGCTGGATTTCATATTCCAGCACCACTTCCCCATCCTCCTTCGTGATGGCCACATCATTTTCCACGTAGGATTCCAGGGTGTGGCCATTAAATACCCGGGTCTGGTAGCAGGTGGGGTTCCGGTCCGTGATCTCGGTGCCAGGGTCTCCTACGATTTCCCGAATGTCGGCGGCAAAGGCCGTCCCCGTAATACCGGCCACCAGGGCCATCGTCATCGCAATCGCTTTCAGGTTCTTCATTTTTGTTCTCCTCTCTTTTCAATGCATAAAAATAGCAGGCCGGATGGTCTGCTGAAAAACTATCTGATTTTAGGTATAAGAAAAGCCCGCTGCCGGAGCAGGGGGCTTCTATCTATTCTTGTTTTGTAGAAACTTTGGAATTTCAAAACAATTACTTTCACGAAAGTAAGATTTACATTTTTCACATTGAACTTTTAAGCTCATCAATGTTTCATCAAATAAAACCCTTATATGTCCTCCACATTCTGGACATTTAAGTTGCTCGATTTCATCTCTGCTTCCCTCAAAAACGACATCCTCAACCTTATCCCAATCATTCATATTCCCACCCCTTAAAAGCAAAGAACCTTTCAATCACGGCATTGATATATTTATGCCGTCTTGCCTCACTAGCATTTTCAAGTCGAGAAAATTTAACTGCTTTATCCGCTTTCAAGCCAATTCTGGCTTCTAACTCCTCATGAATCAATGTATCAATTAATTCATTCTTCCCCTCTTTGAATTGTTTCCCTATTTCCATTGACTTTATTTTTCGAAATCCAAGTGGTGATATTGAAATTGTGGTTTTGCCTGGGCTTTTTATTCTTGAATTGTAAGTGGGCTTGCTAGAAAATCTAATTCCTGATAATTCTTTAGATAAAATATTATCAATTTCGTCCTGTGTTGTTGGGAATTTTCCAGCTCTTAGTTTATCTACACTTATTATACTACTTTTAAGAGTATGAACCAATTCTTTAAAGCGAGAATAAGAGGATGTAACCCCAATATTTCTTGCCTTCTCCATCCACCCGGCTCTTCCGGCTTTCCACTCCTGTTCGCCTTTCATCCCCAGAATGGCCTGGCGGATGTGCAGCGGCTGCCGTTTCAGCCAGGCATTGCCCCGGCCCTCCACGTTGTCAGACCGCTTTTTTCCCTTCAGCTCGCTGGCGTACACCGGTGCGTAATGGCACAGGCAATGGGGATGGGCTGGATTCACCGGAGCCTGGTCTTTAGGGAAAACTCCTGCCCCCAGGCCATACAGATCCGCATGGGCGTACATGTCGCAGATGTCCTCTGCCGGATGCCGGCTTCCCAGCTTCCACTGGTAGGCCACAACGCTGTCATCCTCCCCGTAGCGGGCAAGGAAAGCATCATAACGGGCTCTGGCGGCTTCTGTCCGGGCAATCCGTTCTGCAACGTACCGGCTCTTTTCCTCTATGGCCACCTGGAGGGCTTTCTCAGCGGCTTTTTCACTCCCCTGGTCTAACTTATCGAACAGGTTGTTTAAAGCCGTTCTGAAGTGATTGTAGGTGGCTCTGTCATCCACCAGATCATCCGCCTGGTATTTCACCTTACGGATGGCCCGCTGTAGGTCTTTCAGCTCTTCCTGGGAAAGGTTCTCCCGGCTTCTCCGGGTCCACCGGGTCAGTTCATCCAGGTACTGGGGCAGCTGCTGTTCCCTGACTACATGGCCACTTTTGTAGCCATCGTAGAGGGCCTGGGCGGTGTCCTTCACCGTCTTGTTCAGGTGGATCTGTTTCCGCACCGTGGTGATCACGTCGTTTAGCATGGTGTTGCTGGCACCGTGGATCTTCTCCGACAGGGTCAGCCCGCTGCCGTCCCAGGGATTGGACAGGGCTTCCAGCAGGGCAGCCGCAGGAAGGTCTTTGGCCAGTTCCTGCCCCAGGGCATCCTGGGCCGTGCCAACGATCACGCTGGACACATTGGCCTGCAGCCATTCCTCCACGCCGTATTCCTTGAATACCTGGCGGATGGCTTCCTCCGGGCTCTTGCCCTGTTTCATGAGAATCTCAATGCGGGCCTTCATCATCTGGCCCTGGAATCCATATCGTTTGGAAAAGGCTTTCAGCTGCCGCTGCAGTTCGTCCATGGTTCACCTACTCTTCCGGTGGTTCCTCTTCGTCCTCTGGTTCAGGCGGCTCCGGGGGTTCAGCCGGCTGGGGTGGCTCGTTATAAGCCGGCTCTGTCTCCTGCTTTTCAATGTCGGTAATGATGGCATCAAACCGGTCAGCAGGCAGCTCCGGCACATAAGCTGTCAGTACCTGTTTGGCCACCTCCACCTTGATTTTGTTGGTCAGCTGCATATCCAGGACGGCCTGGGCGTTCTTCAGCTCCGTGGCCACGTCCGTGATGCCGAAGTCATTGGAGTAGGTCGCCGTGTATTCCAGGTCCAGGCCCATCCATTTGGCCACCAGGGCCAGAATCTTCTTTTCCGCCGCCGCACATCGCTTGGCAAAAGCAGAAAGGCGCTGGTTTGTCCGTTCGAACTCCCACTGCCGGCTGATGCCGCTGGCCTCCTGTTTGGTCGTGGTGGAGAACGTCAGCCCGGAAATCCGGTACATCTCTTCCACCATGTTCTTGATCTGGCTCTGAATCAGCGCAGCCGGATCGCTGGGCGGGGAAATGAACCCGGGCTGGAACCGCACCGTGTCCCCGTCGTAGCAAAGAGCGTTGTTGTTCCCGATAATCAGGTCAGAAGCTTCCTTGCTGGGAAAAGTCAAAAGCGGGAATGTCTGGTTCCGCAGGATTTCCGTCAGCCAGGAGCAGTGATTGTACAGGCTGCAGGCGATCCCGGCGATAGGGTACAGCTCCGGTGTGGGATTCAGCTCGCCGTTCTTCACGTGCTGGCTGGGGAACCACACTACCGGGACCTCTCCCAGATTGTGATCACCGGAAGAAACCATCTGGCCATTCTCGTAGACCGCCCAGCGCCGGGTGTCAAAGTACACCGTCCGTTCCTTGTCGTCGCCCATGGTGCTGCTCACCGCCGTATCCCGGAACTTGATGGACAGCACCCGGCCGTTCTTGTCGATACTCACGCCTTCCACCCGGTCCGGGTCCAGGGTGTACGCATAAGGAAATTTCCGCTGGGCCAGGGCTTCACCCATGGAAGCCGGCAGGTCCATGGCCTGAAAGTTCTCCACCACGATGAAAACAGCTCCGTACAGTTTGGCCGACAGGGCCGCAGCCTGCATAAAGCTGTCCATGTCATTCCCGGCTCCGTCCACATCTTCCAGGAACGCCTCTGCCACCGGGCTGGCCGTTCCGGTCCAATCCCGCAGCGGCCGCCGCTTGAAGATGGGATTCACCAGGGCGTTCACGATCAAGGAAAAATGGTTCAGGTAATACGCCGTCTGCTGACGGTCCCGGTAGTTCTGTTCGGTTTCCCTCTTGTGTGGGATCAGGTACGCACCCCGGTAGCCTCCGTCCCCATAGTAGGAGTCCCGCATCAGCCGGTACATGTTGCCGGTGGGGCTCAAATAAAAATCTCGTTCGCTCATAATCTCCCTCAGTAATCAAATCTGGCCGAACGGATGGTTGTCCGTACCGGCATCACGCCGCTGCAGCCATAGCGCACAGCGTCGATGGCATGGTTGTCTTTGTCCGGGTAGGCGCTGATGTACTGCCCCAGCCGGTTCCGTTCGTATTCGTAGGTCATGAATTCCCGGTAGGTGTTGGGGCACCGGCGCTTGTCAATGTAGATGTGCCGCAGGCCCTGCAGCCATTTGATGCCATATTCCACACTGTCGGGTCCTTTGGCCGCCCCGATGATGTTCATGCCCAGGGAGCGCATTTCCTTGATGGACTTGGGTTCCGCCGAATCACAGCGGACCAGCTCCTGGGGCAGGATGATCTTGCTGATCCTGGCCACAGCCTGGGGATTGGTCAGCTTCTGTTCATAGATCTCTCCCCAGATATACAAATCTTCGTGTTTGGCGTCGAAATGCATGGCCACAAAGGCCAGGGGGTCCACAGCAAACCCGAAGTCCAGGCCGAACAGACGATGATCAAACTGGCCTAGAGCTTCATCAGTCAAAGGCAAGTCCTCCACGTTCTCGAAGACTGCCCCGCCGGTGCCGGTCACTTCTCCCAGGTACTCATGACGGTAGGCTGTTTCATTCCGCTCCTTGAGCTTTCCAGCTTCCTGGAGGAACTGTTCCCCCAGCCATTCTGGTGGCACCTGAAGATAGGTGGAGCGGTGCACCAGCCGGTCAGGATCATCCACCAGGATCTCCTCATTCACCCAGTTACTCCGACTTTTGGGCGGGTTGTACGTGCAGAACACCCAGTAACGGGGCCCTCCACGCAGTAGGGACTGGCACAGGTTGCGGATTTCCTCCATGCCGCTGAACTGGTCCAGCTCTTCCAGCCAGACGATGCCCACATAACCGAAAGGCAGCTTGATGGATTTAACCTTCATGGGGTCATCGCAGCCCAGGAAAAGGATTTTCTGGCCAGTCCCCTTCAGGGTGATTTCCGGCGGCGTCATCTTGTACTTGAATCGGTCGATGATCTGCAGCTGTTCGATGCCCCACTGGATCTGCGGGTACACGCTGTTCTTAATGGTCCCGCCCACTTTCCGCAGGACCACAGCATGACACTCCGGATGCTGCAGCATCAGCAGGGGGATTTCCATGCCCACGAAGGACGATTTGGTGGAGCCCCGCCCGCCGGCCAGCCAGTAGTAGGTATGGCCGTGCTGCTGGGCATCCCAGAATACAGGGTCGAAAGCCGGCCCCATGCTGTCTGCCACATTCACCTTCATGGTCATTTCTCCCTTTCGAACGTGAATTCCACCTGTTCAGAAGGTTCGTCCTCCTGCAGGTCTTTTTCGGCCAGCTTCTCTTTGATCTCGATTTCCCGTTCACGCAGTCGCAGCTCTTTTTCCTTCAGCTTCACCGCCGGGCTCTCTTTCATCAACTCCAGCACCAGCTGGCTCATAAGGGCATTGCCCCGGATCATGGCCAGCACCATGCCGTTTGTCATGGCCTCCCCGATGGTGATCTTTCCATCCTGGGATTTGGCTGCCGTCATGAAAGCCTTGCGGACTCCCGGGTCCTCGATATCGCACAGCCGGATGTTCCAGGCTCCTGCCAGGATTTCCTTGATGGCCTTCCGGCGGCGCCGTGCCGCACCGCTCTTGATGCCACCTTTTTTGGCAATTTCCTTTTGTTCGTCTTTTGTTCGCCGGTTCAAAGGAATCAAATCTTCTCGGGCCATCTACATCTTCACCACCGTCCTCAAAATGGATTAAAAAAGCACCTTTTCAGGTGCCGGTCATAAGCTATATGGTTCCTCCCACGAAAAAAGCGCCCTTGGCGGGGCGCTTCCTCCGGTTCTACATATCTTAAAAGGAGGTGTTAATGAACTGGACTGCTTTCCGCAAATCCATGATATCAGTATAGCACGATTTCCTAAGAAAAAGTGGGATAAAAACGGGACAAAAGCGGGATAAAAACGGGATTGGTTCTCACAGTTCCACCAGGTTCAGCCGTGTCTGTGTGGGCGCTGCTTTCGGCCCGTACTCCATGCCGGTCATCTTCCGCAACCCGTCCCGGAATTTCCGCCGGCACCAGCTTTCGTCATGGCAGGTATCCAGGGCGATCTGTTTCCATTGCTGGTGATTGATGCCCCGCAGCCGGATCATCTGACGTTCAGCCCCTTCCAGGGCGTCCATATGATCATCCAGGGCTTTCAGTACGGCTTTCTTCTTCTGGTATTCCGCTTTCAGCCGTTGCAGCCGGCTTTCCAGGATTTCTTTCTGCTGGTAGGCCACTTCTTCCGGTGAAGGCTTGTCCCACCCGCCGCCAAAGCTGTCATAGCCAAACCGGGTAGTCTTGGGTGCCGCTTCCAGCCGAAGCTGGCCGGCGATTTCCCTGATCTGGGCTTCCAGCGTATTCACCCTGGCGGTCCAGATGTTGTAGTTTCGAAGCCTGTCCCGGATGATGTTCTCCCACTCGTTGTAGTACATGGTCCCCACCTCCTGTCATAGTTTCACAAGCACACCTTTCAGCACGTCTTCAGTGCTTTTGAACTCTTCCCGGGTGCTGCTCAGCCGCTGGATGGCCTGCAGCAGAATCTGTCTGATGTCTTCGTCATTGGTATCTGGTCGGATTTTAGCCGCCAGATAGGAAAATTCCGTTTCAGCACACCCGGTCTTGTCTCCCAGGTTTTGCAAAATTCCTTTTACCTGCAGATTCATGATAGTTCCTCCTTTATACTCCTACGAGTAGCATATACAATACCGTAACATCAAGCAGAATCAGCCACATGGCCAGCAATATCAGCGTGACAAGGGCCAAAATTGGAAACCATTTCATTAGTACATGCCTCCCAGCCAGGCCAGCTCATTCATGAGGGTTCTGCCATATTTATGCAGCATCTGGCTGTCATTCTTGTATGCTGCCTTGTCCGGCCCAGAAAGGATTCTCATGCCGAATTTCTCATCCTTTACCAGCGTTGCCCCATTCCGGCGAACACGCTGCAGAGCCTCATACAGCTCCTGCGGCTCTGTGCTGGCCCAGCAAAATAGGTCCATCCACCATGCTGTATCCGGTTTATCTTTGCAAGGATCTTCAATCACCAGGCCAAAATCAGACCAGGCCGCATTGTCAAGGGCGGCCTCGACTTCTTCCACGCTGTAGACTACCATGCCGATAGCCCCCAGCCGGCGGATTACATGCAGGAATTGAATTTGCTCCGGTGTTGGTTTGTTGGGCTTCACCTTGCATTCAATAGCAAAGAATTTTCCGGAACGGGGGATGAATCCAAAGAGATCCGAAAATCCTTTGGGGAGGCCGGTGTCAAACCACCGGCCATCCGCCATTTTTATCTTGCCCACGTTTGCCCGGAACACCAGGCAGCCACGCTTGCTGACGGCCTCTTCGATCCGGTGCATCAGGTCAGTTTCGTTGTTCATAGTAACCCCCTTCGTTGATAACGATAATTATCCCGCCTGGAACCAGTTTTAACTCCAGAACGTCTTTATCGAGGAAGTCGTTTACCTGCCAATACTTTAACGTATCCACTTCTAACATTGCTGTTTGCAGTTTTGGATTTTCACTTAAAGTTTCTGCACTTTCAAAACCAACAAACCCGTTTCCATTAATAGATAATAAATCCAGCACTTCCTTAACCTTCATCCTTGTTGCCTCCCTCTCGCATTATTGAACCAGTTCCCTGTATGGATACCCATCTTACTGGCCGCATACTGATATTTCGACGGTATCGGAATATGCAGCTCAAGCGCTTTATGCAGGCTCCACCCCAGCTTGTAGTGTTTCCCCTTGCGGAAAAATTCAAGCTGCTGCCAGGTCGTTGCCTTGCGATAATCACTGTACGGGGATTCTTTGATTTCTTCCAGAGTCACGCCATCCAGTTCTTCCTGTTCCGCCCTGGGGGCTCGCTCATCTTCGAACAAATGACCACAAAATGGACATTTAATCTGCCCTAGGCCAGGTGCTGGAATGAATACGTGATAACAGATCGGGCATTGCCGTGTAGTGGTTTCTGCCTTCTTCTTTTTCTTCTTTTCTGCCAGGCTCCAGTCGTGATCATCGTCTGGAAAACCATGACGGGTGTAGTTCCCCACGTGATCCAGGATGATGGCCTCTTTGTTTGGATCCGCCGGATTGATTCTCATAGGCCGCATGGCCTGCTGGATGAACAGTGTCAGGGATTTTGTAGGCCGGAGCAGCTGCACAGCCTCGCAGTCCGGCACGTCGAAGCCTTCACCGAACAGGTCCACATTGCACAGTACCAGGATTTTTCCCTCCCGGAATTCCTGTACGATCCTGTCCCGCTCTGCCTTTGGCGTTTCTCCGTCCAGGTGTGCTGCGGGGATTCCATGAGACTGGAACGCTTCAGCAGTAGCACGGCTGGTCTTGATACTGGCACAGTAGACAATGGTCTTCTTGCCCTTTGCCTGCTGCAGCCAGGAAGCTACCGTGTCGCCAAAAATCGTCCCCTTGTCCATCAGCTTGGCAATCTCTTTCTGATCATAATCACCATGACTGGTCCGGATCCCTTTCACATCCGTCAGCGGAACGCTGTACAGGTGATAGGGAGCCAGGTAGTGATTCTGGATCAGCCACTTCGTAGATACCGATTCTGCCAGCTGCTGGAACACTTTGCCCAGCCCGCCGGTTCCCATCCGCTGTGGGGTGGCGGTAAAGCCAACAACCGTTGCCTGGGGAAAATAATCGAAAATCCGGAGGTAGCCGGCTGCCAGTGCATGATGGGCTTCGTCCACAATGATGAGAGAAGGCGGCGTAGTCCGGGCAAGGGTCTTCATCCGGCTTACGGTCTGTACCATGGACACAGAGCACAGAAACGGATTTACGCCCTGCCGATCCATGGTCCGTTTGATCTGGTTAACCAGCTCCTTGCGGTGGACCAGGAACAGCACCCGGTTGCCTTTATCGGTGGCTGCCTTGGCAATGGTAGCGATGATCACGGATTTCCCGCCTCCACATCCCAGGACGGCACACACACGGTGGCAGCCTTCACAGATTGCCTGGCGGATCTTATTCACCAGATCTTTTTGATACGGCCTTAGTTCCATTCATCATTACCTCGATACACTTTGATTCTGCCAGGAGCTGACTGCCAGCTCTGACCATGCAGGCACCAGTAAAATTCAGCTGCCGGATGATGGTTATCATGGCAGCGTCATCACCTTGACGCTTCTGATGTGCCATCCGGTCAGCCATTGCCTGCAGTAGTTCCAGGTCATCTTTCCGGTAATGGATAGATGCCAGGGCATTATGGATAGCATGCCCAGTCCTCTGAATCGTCATTTTATCCATTTTTTACACTCACTTTCGTTGAAATTTCCTACCTTCCTACCTTTTGAAAATCAAAGGTAGGAACTCGAAACCCGCATCACATCAAGTTCGACATCGTTTTTCCTACCTCCTACCTTTTCCAGATACAGCTATATAAAAATAATTTAATTTGAGTCATACTTGACTTTTTGATATTCAAATTAAATTGATTTCCGTGTATCTTTATATGTAGGTAGGAATGGTAGGAAGGTAGGAATGGTAATCAAATGACTAGCCTCCATGCGGTGTTTCGGATTTTAAAAGCTCCTACCTTCTTCCTACCTTAAAAATAAAGGTAGGAAAATTATCTGACAAGTTCCACATAGTACCCAAAGATTCCAGACATTGAGAGCTTAGAAGCAAACTTTCCCTGTTTCGTAGGAATCAGCCGGCCTGTAGTTGCCCACTTCTTGGATACCGCCCGGAAGCTTAATCCGTTATCAGAGAGCAGCTTTTCCAATACTCGCTTGATAATCCACACGTGATTCCCGTCTATCTTCCCCCACACCTCCCGAACAGGAGCATGATGATATTGCTTATCGTTGTAATTATTCTTGATACTGTAGAAGAAGTTTTCGTTATTCTGGGCAATCAGGTCGATGACCAGGTTATAGGCCCGCTCTGCTGTGTCCACTTCCCTGGTCGTCTTCAGGAACGGCTGTACCTGGGAAATCGTGAGCGGTGGAAGCTCTGGAGCAAAGTACATCCGGAAAAATTCATCCGCAGTCATCATGATGCCCATGGCCATGGCCTGTTTTTCCGTCGTCTCTGCCTGCAGCAGCTTCCTGTGGTAGTCGTTGAACACCTCCCGAAGGTCGATGCCATCTGCCACCTTCTCCTGCAGTTTGGCAATGTAGGCCGGCCCCAGGGTACCGTATTGGTTCGTAATAGCCTGGACTGTTTCCGGCCCATTCTCCACTACCTTGTCAACGCATTCGATTTCAATCAGCCGGTTTTCCACGCCGCCACCGCTGGTGGTCTGGCTGATGGGTTCTTCTCCGGTAAAAAGGAAGGCCGTTTTCCAGCTTTTCTGCAGCTGTATCCTGCCCGTCTGGTCCATCCGGCCCCGGCTTACTTCAGCTGTAATCTGGTGGATGAACTGATCATAATCATCGAATTTCGATTTGATGGTCTGAAGTTCGTCCCCGAAAAACGGCAGATTTCCCAACGTGGCAGCACAGCCGGTGGTGAAGTTCACCGTGTTGTTCATGCTCTGCACCAGCTTCCCGGGTGCCGGATTCCCCCATACGGAGGCCGCAACCATTAGACCCACAGTCTTCCCTGCCCCGGTGCCGCCCCACAGATGGAAGACAAAAGACAGCGCCCCCAGAGGCTTAATCAGCGGGGCTGCCAGGCTGGCAGCAATGGCTAACCGAAGGTACAAGTTTCCCAGCAGCGGTTTTACCGCTGCCAGCCATTCCCCCAGTGTTCCTTTCTCCGTAATAGAGTCAATCAGCGTGCCGTATTCATCGGTGCTGTCCAGGCTGATTTCGTCTGTATAAGGGACAAATTCCCCGCCTACCCAGCCGCAGTGCCCCACGCTCTTTACCCTGGGCAAATTGACCGGGTTCAGGGCCACACAGCCTGCCAGGTACTTCACCAGATTCTTGGCGTTGTCGCTGTTTACCTCAACTCCCATGTTGGCCAGGGCAACAATCTTGCTGCTGTTGGCAGCGATTTCCCTGGGCACTACACAGGAACGCCAGCCGTCCGGCTTGTAGTAGCTCAGCCTGATTTTCTCCGTGGCGGTTTCCTGGTTCATCAGGATCTCCGTCGGCAGGATAGGGATGGGGCTGGCCCACGCATAACGGAATTCACCGTTGCCAGAGGCTTCCATCTTTCTCACACCGTCATCATCAGCAATCCAGTCGCCGCATTCCAGCACAACCGGCTGGTTGCTGAATTTCGTGGTATTCTTGCTTCCTTTATTGGCCTGAGCCTGGGCAGCCCTCCACGCCTTGTAGTTTTTCTGGTACTCTCGTGTAATCCCCAGCTCTTTGGCCCGGAATGACGCCAGGCTTTCCGCCTGCTGCCGTTCCATGGGATCGCTGATAGCATTGATTCCAGCAAAGAGCGCCGGCTTGATCATCTCAGCCCGATCCAGACCAGAAAAATATTCCTCCGTGAAATCGGCTGCAGGGTATTTCCAGTTCCGGATACGTTCCGGGTCCCCGCCCTGCTGGAAGTAGTCGGCCACATCCTGCTTTTTCTGGATGGTGGGCCAGATTTCTTCCCAGGGAAAGATCTTCGCTCCCAAATTTTCCCAGGCATGGGCATAGTCCATACCCGGGTCATCATGATCTGGAATGATGACTTTCCGCTTGAACTTATCCAGCATCTGCCGGTCAACGTCCGACAGCTTCAGGTTCTTCTGGCTTCCCGTGTTGGTACTGGTAGCCAAAAAACCCTGCGAAGTCATGGCATCGGCACATTTTTCCCCTTCTACGATATACAGGATGGTAGAAGGATCCGCCGCTGCCATCCGGTCCAGGTTATACAGGTTGTCACAGCCTTCTGGCTTTTTATACTGCACCTGACCGTTTTCATTGGTGAAACAGAAACTGAACACCTTGTGCCCGTCTTCGAATTTTCTCCGTACCTTCTGATACTCAGGCTTCCCCGACGGCGCCCGGTACGTATAGCGGATCTCTTCGATTTGTTTGCCGTGGTCTTTTGGTTTCCGGGACGGTTTTGGCTGCTGCACTGCTGGCTGGATATCCAGGGCTTTTATGATCTCCGGATATTTTGCTTTGCACTTCTGGCAGTACAGCAGCAGCTTATCTCCTTCCCGGTTGATGTACAGATGATGATCATCATGGCAAACGGGGCACTCGGCAACCAGGCCATTGCCCCGTTTGTGCACATTGTTCAGTTTCGAAAGGATTTCTCCTTCAGTCAGAACGGACATTGCGTCTCGTCATAAGTCGGGGACGGAGCTGCCGCAGCAGGAGCGGCCGGCTTAACATCAGGAATGGGCTTCTGAGCATCACCTTTCAGCTTCTTCAGTTCAGGAACCTTGAAATCACCGGCGTGGATTTTGGCAATGGGCAGAACCTCAGTGATAACCTGGCGGATTTTCGTTTTTCCGTCCCGTCCAATGTATTCTTCTTCACCGATAACCGCACCGAACTTCAGACCGTTCAGGGCTGCATCTTTACCGCCTGCCTTCGTCCAGGCATGCCAATCGAACCGTGGGTTGCTGTCCTGCAGCACCTGCATGAAGGTTTTGAAGAAACCTTGGGCAGAATTCTTGTAGGAACGATAAAAAATCGGTAGATTCCAGCCACGGGTCTGGAACAGGGCTTCCCGGTAGCCTTCCCATTCGCCTTCAGCATAGTCCCAGTACAGCCGATAGTACTCCTTGGGTTCGTCCTCATGTGCTTCCATGATGGTCAGCACGTAACCACCAACAGGCGGCCGGTCGAAGCTGCCAGCTTGTTTTTCTTGAACATTGTCCCAGTCGATTTGTCTCATTTCGTTTCCTCCTTATCAACAGTAGGTTTCATGTGGTAAAATTCACGGATCCGGCTGTCTACAGCCTTCAGGTCATTGGGAATTTCCAAAGGGAACATCCCCATTGGGCTCTTGGCTGTCGTAAAGCCATTGCTTTGGGTAAGAAACTGATATTTCTTACCGTCCGTTTCGGCATACAGTACGATTTCGCACAGCCCTTCCAGCACAAGCTGGTTGTCCAGCATCTTGCCGATGGTCTTTGCTTTGATCATGCCCCGGTCGGTTTCTTCTGCATGGTGCAGCAGATAAACGATGGTGTCCGGGTCAGTCTGCTTGATTGTGTCCAGAAGCTGATAGAAGCTAACAGCATAATCGGTGAACTTCTGATAGCTGGTCTCCTTCGCTCTCCGGAAACTGTCGAATGCCAGGAGATACTGGCTGTCATCAATCACATAGGCACGGAGCCCGTTCCGTTTCAATGAGGCTTCAATGGTTTGGTAGTTGGAATTCATTGCTACCTTAAGATCAGACTGAAACGGCAGCCGTTTCCCGGCAACGCTGAACACACCAACCTCGTCCGGCTGGAAATTTCGAAGGCTGGCAGATTTCCCGCTGCCAGAAAATCCAATTACGAATACAGCCATTCCCATGATCACTTCACCTCCACCGTGAATTTCGGATCTTGTTCGGTAACCGTTACGCCAGGTAAAATCTCTCCGTCTTTCGTCACATAATGATTGCCATCAAGGGTACAGGATTTTTTCAGCCCAGCCCAGTCAACCGATTTTTTCACCTTGATAAACTCTGACTGATAGTGATCACAATAATCCAGTAATGCAGCATCGTCCTTTTCAATTTTCGGAGGCTGCTTCCTAAAGCCAAACCGCCCGGATGGTAAAGAGATGGAGCGCTTTTTCTTTCCTTCCAGGGCTTTCACAGCGTATCCCTGAAGCAAGGATTCCAGGTGGGCCTGTTCGTCTTTCAGCGTCTTTGTTTCGCTGTTCAGCCAATCGTTGAGTTGCTGGATCTGCTGTCTGACGAATTGCTCTTTCTGCATGATTTCCAATTGTTTTTCGGAAATTTTCTTCAGGCACCACTCTGCTCCGCTGTCATCCGTTGGTTGCCAACGATCCGGTTCCTCTGGCGCTGTTGCAGCCAGGAAAGATTCTTCATTTGTCATATACCTGAACGTTTCAGGCTGTTTCAAGCTATTCATAGTCATTCCTCCATGTTATAATGGAGACGAAGGTTCCAACTTCATTTCCTGGCTATCAGCATTGCAGTGCTGGTAGCCATTATTTTTTTACCCTAATCGTGATGATCTGACCCGGTTCCAGGGCTCCCGGGTCTTTGATGTCGTTGTCCAGGCGAACCCGGTCGATGACTTCCCAGACGTCCTCACGGCCCTGGTTGACCTTGCTGCAGATTTCCCACAGCGTTTCCCCGGCCATCACCCGGCGGGATACCATCGTGTACTGGGGATTCCGGCGTTCCTGGACGGCCTGCCCGGCGTGGCATGCCATGGTGAGTGCGCCCAGGGTGATGATGGCCGCAGCGCAAATCTTGTTCAGCTCCATCTTCATTCCCTCCCTATCAGTACTTTCAGATCCATGTGAAGGGCATCGGCAATCCGCCACCAGGACTTGATTCCGAAGTGGCTGTAGCCGACCATGACCTTCCGGAAATAGTCCTTGCTCAGCCCCAGGATGGCGTTGAACTGCTGCCGGGTCAGTTTCCGGTGGATCCGGATCTTCTCCAGATTCTTCAGCCCTCTCTCGTGTTCTTCCTTCGTGATGGAAAGGACCGGTTTCCTTGCTGGCTTCACCAGGTCCTTGAGCTTCACCCCCAGGGCCTCGGCAATCTTCTGCAGATCCTGCTCTCTCAGGTTCTTGATCACGCTGGATTCAAACATGATGATCCAGGAATCATAGTGTCCTGTGATCTCGCCGATGTGCTTGGCGGAGACCCCTGCTTTGATCCGGTAGTATTTTTCGTTCTGCCGGACGTTCTCCATCATTTCCGCATCCATGCTCTTTCACTCCCTTCCTGCTGGCACGATCTTCCAGCCGCCCCAGACCTTGACAATCCGGTCAAAGTCGCTGTGCCAGCGGCTATACTGCCGGGCTGTCACTGCGTCCTCATAGCGGCGGAAGATGTGCCCGTACCAGCACACGTCCCGGCGCTGGTAGGTTTCATCGTTTTTCTGGTTCAAGTAGTCCTTCCTTTCCCAGCCCATCCATGACCCCAGACGCCAGCCTGTACAGCAGGCTTTTCAGCTTCTGGATGGTGGCATCCTTGCGGGCAATTTCCCGCTCCAGCTCCCTTTCCCGGGAGCTTTTCCAACCGTTGTGGACCTTGTCCATGACGGTTTTTTCGACTTCATCCCTGGAAAACCGGATGCGCCCTGCACTGTTGACCCGGTGCAGCACCCCATCGGCTTCCAGCTTGTAAACGGTGGATTTCCCCACGTGGAGATACGCTGCCGTTTCTTTCACATTCATCAGCGGCGATTCCATGGCGGACCTCCTTTCTTGTCTTTTTTATGTATCGTCTATTATATTGGACGGTTAAGCCACAAAAATATCTGCTACTTTGCAATTCATCGCCTTCGCCAATTTCAGCAGAGTGCCGGTAGAAGTTTTTGTTTCGTCAGACGTTTCGAGCATGGAAATCAAGGCTCTAGACACACCGCTAATTTCGGATAGTTTTTCTTGTGTCCACCCTAACTTTTCTCTCATCAGTTTTACCTTATACATGTAGCTCCCTCCTTTCTATGCGTCTATTATATTAGACAAGTGAGGGAATGTCAACTATTTTAGACAAAAAACTTGTTTTCTTGTCTAAAATTTTATACAATACAGGCATGGAGGTGTTTCTCATGTATGTAGGTGAATTAATTAAAGAATATAGGAAGAATCACAATTTATCAATGCAAGATTTTGCTAATATTTCTGGTATTAGTAAAGCATATATCGGCGTACTTGAAAAAATTTATAATCCGAAAACTAAAGAGCCCGTAGCCCCCACTCTCGAAAAAATGAAAGCTATTGCAAGTGCGATGGGAATGAGCCTGGATGAAATGCTGAAGGCATTGAACACCAACCAGCCCGTTGTGGTGTCCAGTAAGCCCCAGCCCACCCGTGGCGTCCGCATTCCGGTGCTAGGCCGTGTGGTGGCGGGCATCCCCATCGAGGCCATCACTGACATCATCGACTACGAAGAGATCCCCGCCCAGATGGCCAAAAGCGGAACCTATTTCGCCTTGCAGGTCAAGGGGCGAAGCATGGAGCCCACGCTCCACGAGGGTGATGTGGTCATCGTCAGGCAGCAGCCGGAGGTGGAGAACGGAGAAATCGCCATCGTGCTGGTGAACGGCAACGATGCCACAGTGAAGGAAGTCAAAGAAGGGCCGGACGGGCTGACGTTGATTGGTCATAACGTCGGCGTGTACAGCCCCCATTTTTATACCAGGGAGCAAATCCAGGACCTCCCCATCCGGATCATCGGCAAGGTGGTGGAGCTGAGAAGGAAGTTTTGAGGGAAAGAAAAAGCCCCTCGATATCGAGAGGTCAAATGTTACAGAAAGGATGATGATTATGGATAAAAAACAGAATCTAATCAATCAATTGCTCGAAAAAAGCCAGGAAGCTTTTATCGTAGGAATTGAGTTGTATAACAAACCAACTATTAAATATCGCGTAGAAGGTTTCTCCTTCTTTATTTGCAATGCATGGGAATTAATGCTAAAAGCGTATTTAATAAAGAGAGATGGGGAAGAAAGCATTTACTACTCGAACGATAAGAAAAGAACAAAGACTCTTTTCAACTGCATTGAACAAGTCTTCACAAATAAAAAAGATCCTCTTCGTATGAATCTTGAACAAATTATTGATTTAAGGAATACCAGTACTCATTTTATTACCGAAGAATATGAACAAATCTATGTTCCTTTTTTTCAGTCTTGTGTGCTGAATTATACGAATAAACTTGCCGAATTTTTTGGTATCGATATAACAAAAAATATTCCATCTAATTTCCTAGTACTGTCTGTTAAGCTATCGCCAATCAGCCCGGAAGAGGTACATGCTCGTTATCCGCAGGAAATTGCTAATCGTGTTTTACAAACTGTTGGCAGGTTAAATGATTCTATGCCAGAAAATGGGAACGATAGATATGCGGTTATGATTAAACATGATATTTATATTACTAAAAAAGCTGATTTAGCTTCAACTACCGTACGAATTGCAAAAGATGCGAAAGAAGCAGCTTTTATCATAAAAGATACTAAAGATATGCAAAAATTATGTCCTCATAGAAGAGGTAAATGTATCGAATTAATAAATAAAAAGTTAAAAATGGAAGGGATAAATTTTATAAATCCTTCAAAATTACCAACGGATGAAAAATATAATACATTTACGACTAACAATTTTGATTGTATCGTCAAATTCTATCAGATTAAAGAAAACCCAAAGCTGTGTTATAAATACGAAATAGGGACACAAACACTATATTCGTATAGCGATGCTGCCATTGAATTAATAGTAGAAGAAATAAAAAAAGATCCTGAACATATCATTCAGAATCTGAGAAGTAAACAAAAAAAGAGCTAACCCCAGGGGCAAAGGAATTCTAAGCGTTACGCCTACTCCCATTCGGGAACCCAGCCTATATCCTTCACGAGTTGCTCTATAATTATTATATCAGGAATCTAGAAAATCACAAGCACAAGATATAGTTTTTGTCAAGCTATATCAAGCTATATATTGTGGTTATGAGATTCCAAGCCATTAAAAATTCCCTGCCGGTACCGCAAATACCAGCAGGGACAGTGTAACCACCCTTTCCACAAGGGGCTTACTGTATTATTTTACCACAGGAGCCCCTGCCCTATCCATAGAAGGAGGTATGACCTATGGATTACCATTTCAGCTACCGTGACAAGAACGGCTCTGTGTGTTTGATCTTGTCCTACAAAGTCGGCAGCCGCTGGCGGCAGAAGACCCGGCAGGGCTTCAAGACCCAACGGGAGGCCAGGCAGCACCAGGATGAACTTCTGGAGGCCGCCCAGAAAGAGATTGGAACCACACTCGATAAAACCCTGAAGGCAATCACCTTGCGCCAGTTCTGGACCATGTTCAAGCGTGATATGCAAGGACGGCTGACCTATGGCTCTATCCTGGCTTATGAGGACAGAGTTAAACGGCTGCCGAATATATTGGACCTGCCCATCAAGGATATCACACCGCCGGTGCTGATGAATGAAATCAATGGCCTGCCCTTTGCCGCCAAAACGAAGAACCTCTCCCTGGCAGCTGTTGGCCGTGTACTCCGCCATGCCATGACATACAAGATCATCAAGACGAACCCGGCTGCGGAAGTCCCCCAGGTACAGGACCGGAGAGAACAGACGATCAGAGCCTTCAGCCGGGAGGAAGTCGCTCAGATTCTGGACCACTTCCAGAAGCATGGCCGGGACCCTCTCTACTACCTTGTGGTGCTGGTGGCCAGCCGGACGGGTATGAGAATCGGAGAGATCCGGGGGCTGACGTGGGACTGTGTCAACTTTGCGGCCGGAACGTTCAAGATCTGCAAGCAGTGGGCCAGGACCAGCCGCACATCTTACGGGCTGACCCCCTGCAAGACGAAGAACAGTAACCGGACGATACCAGTGCCAAAGGTCGTACTGGCTGCGCTCCGCAAATGGAAGGACTCGAAGCCGTTCCGAATTGACGGTATGGTCTTCCCTCCCGAGCGGCTGCGCACCATCCAGGTCTACATCAATTCCTACATCCATAAGCATTACCCTGGCCGTTCCCTCCATGCCTTCCGGCACACCTACGCCACACTGATGCTCCATGAAACCGGTGACATCAACCTGGTGGCCAACCTGCTGGGTGATACCATCCAAACCGTCAGTACCACGTACGCCAACAACACAAAAGACATCCAGTTGGCTGCGGCAAAAGCGGTCAACGATATTTTTTAAAATTATTTTTGCCGTCTGTCTGCCGTAAACAAGAAAAACCCCGCAAGAATGCGGGGTTTTATACTTTATTGTTAGATTCTATCATTATAGCCCATACAGAGGCGTTTTGTCCAGAGTTTCTAAACCATAGTATAATTCACGGTGGCCATTGCGTGACCACCGTGTTTTCTTCAATTATATACCATATTTCCCGCCAAGCAGGCCCTTTCCCCCTTTTCCACAGGACTAGGAGACTTGAGCCAACAGGTGTTCTCCCCCCCTAAAAACTCACCCCGAAGGTAATCACCCCGTCCCTGTATTCCACCTGAATTTTGCCGCCCAGCAGCCGGGTGGCTTCCTGGGCCATGGAAAGGCCGATGCCGTAGCCGGCTTTCTGGCTGTTGTGGCTTTCGTCGCCCCGGTAGAACCGTTCAAAGAAATGGGTGTAATCCTGTCCTGCCCCATTTTTGTAGTCATTGGACACCAGGGCCCGGAACCCCTTCTTCCCATGGGGTTCCAGCACAGCCCGGATGGTTCCGCCATCGTCGCAGTACTTGGCCGCATTGTCCATGAAAATGGTGAAGATCTCGTACAGGTATTTGGGGTCCGATTCCGCTTCGATGCCCTCGGGAATCTGGCTTTCCAGCTTCTTCTTTTCATTTTCCACCAGGGGGGCAAAAGAATGGACCGCGTCTGTGAAGCACTGGCTCACATCCACCGGCTCCAGCTTCAGCTGCTTCTGGTTCTTTTCTCCCATCCTGGCCAGCATGATCAGTTCGTTGATCAGCCGGGTCACCCGCTTCACCTGGACCAGGATGTTATCCGTCCACTGGCTCTTGCCGCTGATCAGTTCCAGAGCCTCCGCATTGGCGGAAATAATGGCCACCGGCGTCTTCAGCTCATGGCCGGCATTGGTGATGAACCGCTTCTGGCTCTCCATGTTCTCCACAAAAGGACGGATGGCATAGTTGGACAAAAAGCCCAGGACCAGCAGGTACAGGATCACACAGACAAGGCCGAACCGCAGGGAATACCGGCTGAAAGCCTCCACGGCCCCCACGTCCCGGGTGCAGTCCATGACCACCACCAGCTTGCCCCCCGCATCCCTTCCGGACACTTCATAGGCATAGCTGGCCCGTTTGTTCTTGAACATTCCCCGTACCGGCTGGCTGGCATTTGCTTCCGCCAGCCTGCTGGCAATTTCCAGGGCCTGGAGCTCAGTAAAGGCAGAGATATTGGAAAGATTCAGCCGCTGGATCTTCCCTTTTTCGTCCATCACCACGCTGAAATACCGGGTCTGGTGGGCGAATTCCGGGGTGTCATTGAACCATTCCGGATCGCTGAGCCAGCTCTGGGTACTGGTCCCCGGCTGGTGTACGGGCAGGACCCCGTCGTTCTGCACGATCACATCCAGCAGGGTATCCACCTCTCCCCGCATCTTCATATAAGTGATGGTGTTGATCAATCCCAGGGCCCCTGCCAGGATTAGGACCACGGCGATGAACGCCAGGAACAGGAATTTCCGCCGCAGGCGATGGATGATGTCCATGGCCGCTCCTTAATTGGCCACTGCGGCACTCTGCAGGGTAAAAGCCCCGTCCTGGTGCCCGGTGATGGTCAGATTGCCTCCGATGGCATGGAGTTTCTCCCGCAGGTAGGAAACGTAGATCCAGACAACGCCCCGGTCCTCCTGCTCATCCTGCCACACATGGTTGAACAGCAGCTGGGTGTCGCAGGGCTTATTGGGATGCTGCATAAAGTACTTCATCAACTGGGTTTCCTTGGGAGAAAGGCGTACTGCACTCTTGCTGGATAGTTCCCCTTCGGCGCAGTTCAGGGTCACGCTGCCCGCCTGGAGGGTATCCCGGTTAAAGTCCTCCTGGCGCCGGGTCAGGCTCCGCAGCCGGGCCAGCAGTTCCCCCATGGCAAAGGGTTTCGTCAGGTAGTCATCGGCACCGGCGTCCAGGCCCGTGATCCGGTCATCCACCTCGGCTTTGGCCGTCAGCATGATCACCGGGGTCCGGTCCCCTTCCTTCCGCAGTTCCGTCAGTGCGGTAATGCCGTCCTTCACAGGCATCATAATGTCAAAGACCATGGCGTCATAGATATTCTGGCGGGCTTTGTCCACAGCCGCCTGGCCGTCGTATACGGCGTCCACCTGGTAGCCGCTGTGTTCCAGCACCGCCACCAGGGCCATGGACATGGGTTTTTCATCTTCTGCAAGCAGGATTTTCATAGAGGGATGGCTCCTTTCCTCAGGCTTCCCGGATCAGTTTCCGGATGGTTTCCATGGACAGGTCACAGGCGGCCAGTTCATCGGCACACCGTTTCAGTTCCCGGCCGATCAGTTCCGGGTTCCTGATTTCATGTTTGTACTTCATTTCATGTTCCAGACTGGCCCAGGAATCCATGGCGATGGTGCGCAGCTGGATTTCCGCGTAGAAAATGCCCGGCTCGTGGCCTTCCACGTCGGCAAAGGGCATCTCCAGCCGCAGGATCATGTGGTACGACCGGTACCCATTGGGCTTGACGTTGCGGATGTAGTCCTTTTCCTGGATGATGGTGCAGCCGGGGATCTTCCGGATGTCAGCAATGTTCCGTTCAATGTCGCTTAAAAAGCGGCAGACGATCCGCAGTCCGATGGCGTCATGGATGGTGTGCAGGGCCGATACCGCATTCACCGGCAGTCCCTTCCGCCTGCATTTTTCTTCCATGCTGGCCACATCCTTCACCCGGTAAATCAGATGTTCGTAGGCACTCTGCCCTGTTTTTTGCTTTTCTGTTTCGTTGTACTGTTCGATGGCCCCCACCAGGCGCTGCATCACCTGTTCCAGGACCGGCCGCCAGGCTTCGTAGGTATTGTCCGGATGTTCGTTCAAGGCATTTCCTCCTTTTGCAGGAATGTTCCGACGTTTTCTTTTTATTGTACCATAGCTTTGTGGAATTTCAGTGAAAAAGCAGAGCCTCTGATAATGGGATATCCGCCCTTTTCAAGGGCGGGGGACCATTGCGCCAAAGCGCAATGGTGGTGGGTTCTCCCCCATGCAAAAAGGACCTGTCCCCTCACAGAGGCAGGTCCTTTCCTTCAGCCACAGCTCATGGCTTTATTATTTGATGTTGTAGAACACCTTCATGCCGTTGTACTGTGCCGCAGCGCCCAGATCTTCCTCGATCCGCAGCAGCTGGTTGTACTTGGCCACCCGGTCGGTCCGGCAGGGAGCCCCGGATTTGATCTGACCGGCGTTGGTGCCCACCACCACATCGGCAATGGTGGTATCTTCCGTTTCACCGCTCCGGTGGGAAACGATGGCGGTATAGCCAGCCCGTTTGGCCATTTCAATGGCATCCAGGGTTTCGGTCAGGGTCCCGATCTGGTTCAGTTTGATCAGGATGGCATTGGCCACACCCTGTTCGATGCCCTTCTTCAGCCGTTCCACGTTGGTAACGAACAGGTCATCGCCCACCAGCTGGACTTTTTTGCCCAGGGCATCGGTGAGTTTCTTCCAGCCGTCCCAGTCGTCTTCGGCCAGGCCGTCTTCAATGGATATGATGGGGTATTTTTCGCACAGGGAAGCGTACCATTCCACCATTTCGTCGGCAGTCTTGACCACGCCTTCCCCTTTCAGGTTGTACTTACCGTCTTCGAACAGTTCGCTGGCAGCGGTGTCGATGGCCAGACGGACCTGTTCACCGGGTTTGTAACCGGCTTTTTCGATGGCTTCCACGATCACCTGCAGGGCTTCTTCGTTGCTTTCTAGGTTGGGAGCGAAGCCGCCTTCATCGCCTACGGCCGTTGCCAGGCCTTTGCCCTTCAGCACTTTCTTCAGGGCCTGGTAGATTTCTGCATTGATGCGCAGGGCTTCGGCGAAGCTGTCAGCGCCCACGGGCATGATCATGAATTCCTGGATGTCCACGTTGTTGTCTGCATGGGCACCCCCGTTCAGGATGTTCATCATGGGAACCGGCAGTTCCTTGGCGTTGACGCCGCCCAGGTACTGGTACAGAGGCAGACCCACGGCATTGGCAGCTGCCTTGGCCACAGCCAGGGAGACACCCAGGATGGCGTTGGCACCCAGTTTGCCCTTATTGGGGGTCCCGTCCAGACGGATCATGGCCTGGTCGATTTCCACCTGACGGGTGGGATCCAGTCCGATGATCACATCAGCAATGGCATCGTTGACGTTTTCCACGGCTTTGGAAACGCCCTTGCCGCCAAAACGGTCCTTGTCCCCGTCCCGCAGTTCCACGGCTTCATGGACACCGGTGGAAGCACCGGAAGGAACGGCAGCGCGGCCAATGGTGCCGTCGTCCAGCAGCACATCCACTTCAACCGTGGGATTGCCCCGGGAATCCAGGATTTCTCTTGCACAAACATTTTCAATGATCGGCATTGTAATCACCTCGTGTTTAAAATTTATTGTGTCCCCCTGAAAGGGGGAACGAACCCGCCTGGCGGGTAGGGGTCTCACATCGGGTGTAAAAACCCCACCACCATTGCGCTGAAGCGCAACGGTCCCCCGCCCCTTTCAGGGGCGGACAAAATCGATTATTTCATCAGCAGGGAATGGCCTGTCATGGCCTCCGGTTTCGGCAGGCCCAGCAGATCCAGCAGGGTGGGCGAAATATCGCTCAGGCCCCCGTTTTCTACCTTTGTGCCGGCGTCCGCCCCTGCCACCAGGAACGGCACCGGATTGGTGGTATGGCTGGTCATGGGTGCATGGGTCACCGGGTCTTCCATTTCTTCCAGGTTCCCGTGATCCGCCGTAATGCACACGGCCCCGCCCTTTTTCAGGATGGTATCCACCAGGCTGCCCACACATTCATCCACGGCTTCCAGGGCCGCAATGGCAGCCTTCAGGCTGCCTGTATGGCCCACCATGTCCGGATTGGCGAAATTCAGGATCACCAGGTCGTACAGGTCCTTCTCCAGGGCTTCCTGGAGCTTTTCCGTCACAATGTAGGCACTCATCTCCGGCTGCAGGTCATAGGTGGCCACTTTGGGAGAAGGTACCAGGATCCGGTCTTCTCCAGGGAAGGGCTGTTCCCGTCCCCCATTGAAGAAGAACGTCACATGGGCGTATTTTTCCGTTTCCGCAATGTGCAGCTGGTGCAACCCGGCTTTGGAAACCACTTCTGCCAGGGTATCCCGGATCTCTTCCGGCGGAAAGGCCACCGCAGCCTGGAGGGTCTTTTCGTATTCCGTCATGGAGACGAAATGCACCGGCAGGGCATCGGCTGGCCGTTGGAACCCGGCAAAGTCCGTATCCGTAAAGGCGTGGGTCAGTTCCCGGGCCCGGTCGGGCCGGAAGTTGAAGAACACCATGCTGTCGCCGGTTTCGACCTTGCCATTGACCCCCTCCACCCGGAAGGGGACCACAAATTCGTCGGTCTGGCCTGCTGCGTAGGCAGCCTCCAGCCCGGCTTCCGGGGTAGCGGCCGTAAGGCTCTCGCCCCCGGTCATCACGTCGAAAGCTTTCTGGATCCGTTCCCACCGTTTGTCCCGGTCCATGGCATAGTACCGGCCGGAAACAGTGGCGATCTGCCCCACTCCCAGTTCCCGGCAGGCTTTTTCCACCTGCTGCAGATAAGGCAGGGCACTTTGGGGCGGCGTGTCCCGTCCATCCAGAAAAGCATGGACATACACGTCCTTCACACCCAGCTTCTTCGCCATGGCCAGCAACCCCAGCAAATGGTCGATGTGGCTATGTACGCCCCCATCGCTCAAAAGCCCCAGCAGATGGAGCTTTTTGCCCCCATCCCGGGCCTGTTCCATGGCCTTCACCAGCACCGGATTGGTTTCCAGGCTGCCGTCCTTCACCGCCCGGCTGATCCGAGTCAGACTCTGGTAGATGATGCGGCCGGAACCGATGGACAGATGGCCCACCTCCGAGTTGCCCATCTGTCCCTCCGGCAGTCCCACAGCCTCTCCGCTGCATTTCAGCTGGGCGTGGGGGTACCGGTTGAAATAATAGTCCAGATGCGGTGTCCGGGCACGGGTCACTGCATTGGTGGGCGAAGGGGGAGCGATCCCCCATCCGTCCAGGATCATCAGCACTACAGGTTTCTTTTTCATCAGTGCGCCTCAGAACGTATTGGCAATGGCGCTGAATTCATTGGCATCCAGGCTGGCACCGCCTACCAGGACACCATCGATGCCGTCCACATGGAAGGCATGAGCGTTCTTGCTGTTCACGCTGCCGCCGTACAGGATGCGTACCCGGCGGGCTGCTTCCTTACCGAATTTGTCTTCCACAACCTTGCGGATTACTTCAGCGGCTGCCACAGCATCCGCCACTTCAGCAGTCTTGCCGGTGCCGATGGCCCAGATGGGTTCGTAGGCAACCAGCAGATGTTCGATCTGTTTGTCATCCAGTACATCCAATACCGGTTTCAGCTGGCTCAGGATCTTGTCCTTTGCAGCACCCTTGGCGTGTTCTTCTTCGTTTTCGCCCACGCACAGCACCGGATCCAGTTCGTTCCGGTAGGCAGCCTGGACCTTCTTCACCACGATGTCGTCGGTGTCACCGAACAGCGCACGCCGTTCGCTGTGACCCACAATGACGTACCGGGAACCGATCTCGGCGATCATGGGACCGGACACAGCACCCGTGAAGGCACCTTCGTCCTCATAGTACAGGTCCTGGGCACCGTAGCCGATCCCGTCTTCATCCACCATGGCAGCGACGCTTTCCAGCGCGGTGAACGGCGGGAACAGCACGATTTCCGCCTGGGCCATTTCCGTGTTATGGGCGATCTTGTGAGCCAGTTCCATGGCTTCTTCCACGGTCTTGTGGCATTTCCAGTTACCGGCTACAATAGGGGTCCTCAGGTCATCCAGAGCAGCCACCCCGGGCAGGACTTTGCCTTCCAGGTATTCCAGGGAAGCACCGCCGCCGGTGGAAACGTGACTCATTTTGTCACCCAGGCCCATTTGTTTCACAGCAGCAGCGCTGTCGCCACCACCCACAATGGTGATGCCGTCAGAAGCTGCCAGAGCTTCGGCCACCTTGCGTGTACCGGCTGCGAAGTTGGGCATTTCGAACACGCCCATGGGCCCGTTCCACACGATGGTCTTCATGCCGGCCAGGGTTTCCGCATACAGGTCTGCGGTCTTGGGACCGATATCCAGGGCCATGTATTCCGGATTCAGATGATCCAGGTCTTCGGCTTCATGATCTGCATCGTTGTCGAACTTGGCAGCCATGACCAGGTCCACGGGCAGCAGCATCTTCGTCTTGTTTTCGGCAGCTTCGGCCAGCAGGTCTTTGGCAACGCCGATGCTTTCCTGTTCCACCAGGGATTTGCCCAGGTTGTAGCCTTGGGCCACCAGGAAGGTATTGGCCATGCCACCGCCGATCAGGATCACATCCGCTTTCTTGATCAGGCTGCGGATGACGGCAATCTTGTCGGCCACTTTGGCGCCGCCGATGATGGCTGCGAACGGACGGGCAGGGTTATCCACGGCATTGCCCAGATAGGCGATTTCCTTTTCCAGCAGGAAGCCGGCCACTGCGGGCAGATAATGGGTCACCCCTTCTACGGAAGCATGGGCCCGGTGGGATACACCGAAGCCGTCGTTCACATACACATCCGCCAGGGAAGCCAGTTCCTGGGAGAATTTCGGGTCGTTCTTCTCCTCTTCCGGATGGAACCGCAGGTTCTCCAGCATGAGGATTTCTCCGTTGCCCAGGTTTTCCGCCGCTTCTTTGGCTTCTTTGCCCACGCAGTCCGGGCAGAACTGCACCGGACGATGGATCAGCTTGCTCAGGGCTTCGGCCACCGGTTTCAGGCTGTACTTGGGATTGACCTTTCCTTTGGGACGGCCCAAGTGTGCCATCAGGATGACGGCAGCGCCCTGGTCCAGCAAATATTGAAGGGTGGGCAGGGAGGCTTCCATACGAGTAGAATCCGTGATTTCCCCCTTGTCGTTCATGGGTACGTTATAGTCCACCCGGACCAGTACCCGTTTCCCCGTCAGTGAAATATCTTTGATGGTTTTCTTATCCATAAGAACCCACACCCACCTTTCTCTCAATTAAAGCCCTTTGGAGGCCACGAACACGGCCATGTCAACCATCCGGTTGGAATAGCCCCATTCGTTATCATACCAGGAAACCACTTTGGCCATACGAGGGCCCACCATCATTGTGGACAGGCCGTCCACAATGGAGCTCAGCGGGCAGCCACTGTAGTCGCAGGAAACCAGAGGCAGTTCGTTGTAGCCCAGGATGCCTTTCATGGTGGTTTCAGAAGCCACGCGCATGGCTTCGTTGATTTCTTCCTTGGTGGTGTCTTTCTTCAGGGTTACCACCAGATCGGTCAGAGAAACATCCGGAGTCGGGACACGGATGGCCATACCCTTCAGTTTGCCCTGCAGTTCCGGCAGCACCAGACCGATGGCCTTGGCAGCCCCGGTGGTGGTGGGAATGATGGAGCAGGCACCGGCCCGGGCACGACGCAGGTCTTTGTGGGCAGCATCCAGGATCTTCTGGTCATTGGTGTAGGAATGGACGGTGGTCATCATGCCCTCTTCAATGCCGAAGTTGTCCTGCAGCACCTTGGTGAACGGAGCCAGGCAGTTGGTGGTGCAGGAGGCGTTGGAGATGATGTTGTGATGTTTGGGATCATACTTGTCATCGTTGACGCCCATGACCATGGTGATATCTTCGCCTTTGGCCGGAGCTGCAATGATCACTTTTTTGGCACCGTTGTCCAGATGGGGTTGTACGGTTTCACGGGTCTTGAATTTACCGGTGGTTTCCAGGACCACGTCCACGCCCATGTCGCCCCAGGGGATTTCAGCCGGGCTGTTGAAACGGGTGAATTTGATGGCCTTGTCGCCCACATGCATGATATCCCCATCCACGGAGATGTCTTCATCGAAGGTGCCATGGATGGAATCATACTTCAGCAGATGGGCATAGGTATCGATGCCGGAACGGGCATTGACTGCTACGACTTCCACTTCCGGGTTCTTCACCGCGATCCGCAGCACGCAGCGACCAATACGACCAAATCCATTGATACCGATTTTTACCATTTTTACCATTCCTCCTAAAAAATTTATACAGTGTGACGGTTTCCGTCCTGTAAACAACATATGATTTCCCGGGCAGCGGCCTCGTCGGTGACCAGGATATCATCCTGGCCGCTGCGCAGTACGGAAAGGATGGCGCGTCCCTTGGAGCGTCCCCCTCCGATGCCCATAACCGTGTGGATCGTTTCCAGATCGTTCACCATGAGCCCCAGGGTGTCGGTGCTGTGCACCACCTGCCCATTCAGGTCAAAATACTGGCCCAGGGCTTCGCCGATGGCACCCCTGCTTTCCAGTTCCTTCATCAGTGCGGGCCCCACGCCCCGTTTCTTCGCCATCACCTGGGCCTGTCCCATGCCATGGACCAGGATGTCCGCGCTTTTGATGGTTTCCACCACCTGTTTCACCCGGGCATCTTCCTCCAGGATCTTGCGCAGCACATCCTCGCTGACACTGTCGGGCACGTACAGCTGCAGGTACCGGGTTTTTAGCCGGCCGGCCAGCACCGTGGCAATGGTATTGGCCTGCAGTTCCATCCGGTCTCCCAGACCTCCCCGGGCCGGCACCACCACCGTTTCCGGTTCGTTGCCGTAGGTGTTCTGGGCCATGGCCGCCACCGTAGTCCCACCGGTGACCGCCACGATGTGGGGTTTGTGATCGCTCAGCAAATGCAACAAAATACCGGCTGCCACCCGTCCGATTTCCCGGGTAACCACCTGATCCTGGTCCGCATTCCCGGGCAGTACCACCACTTTCTGCAAGTGGAGTTTCTCCTCCAGGACGGATTCCAGGCTGGAAAGTTTCTGCAGCCGGTTCACATAGTCCCGGAGTTCCTGGAGAAGCACGGCCCCCTCATCAGTAATGCTCATCCCCGTGAGAGTAAAGTCCAGCAGCCCCGCTTCCTTGAGGAAGTCCACATGGGAGCGGAGGATCCGTTCGCTGAGCCCCAGCTTCTTGGCCAGGGTCCGGCGCCCGATGGGCTGGTCGTGGCTGATCTGGCGCAGCACCTTATAGCGCTCCGTCAGAAGCTCCACCATTTCCGGAACCAGTTTATTTTGTAAGTTGATGATCCGATCCAAACTGATGTTGCACATTTTGTCCCTCGTGGTACTTTTTATGTCCCACCCTGTTCGAAAAAAAAATAAATCGTCTTACGGGTTCATTATAACATATTGGACAGAAAAAGAAAGGGGGTGTGTAAAAATGTTTTTACACATCCCCTTTTATAATTGTGTCCAATGCGATGGGTGGTGGGTGTGCTGCAGTCGTCAGGACGACGATGCCGAAAGTGTAGTACTGGACCCATCCACCAGCCATTCGGCTGGTCCCCCTTCCCTTTCAGGGAAGGACAAAAGACGTTGTGTCCCCCTGAAAGGGGGAAAGGGCCCGCTTGCGGGTAGGGGGTTTTTAGTACTGCCTTTACGATAACAGGGAAACCATTTGAACGGGTGCTGGGTGCTGCAGTCGATCGTACGACGATGCCGAAAGTGTAGACTGGACCCATCCACCAGCCATTCGGCTGGTCCCCCTTCCCTTTCAGGGAAGGACAAAAATTTGTGTCCCCCGCAACGAAGACACGAGCAGGAGTCTCCTGGTCCTGTGGAATATTGTGTCCCCCTGAAAGGGGGAAAGGACCCGCTTGCGGGTAGGGGGTTTTTAGTACTGCCAAATGATCACAAAAGCAACATTTAAATAGGTGATGGACCTCCAGTCGTCAGGACGACGATGCCGAAAGTGTAGTACTGGACCTATCCACCAGCCATTCGGCTGGTCCCCCTTCCCTTTCAGGGAAGGACAAAAGACGTTGTGTCCCCCTGAAAGGGGGAAAGGACCCGCTTGCGGGTAGGGGGTTTTTAGTACTGCCAAATGATCACAAAAGCAACTTATAAATAGGTGATGGACCTGCAGTCGTCAGGACAACGAAGTCGAAAGTGTAGTACTGGACCTATCCACCAGCCATTCGGCTGGTCCCCCTTCCCTTTCAGGGAAGGACAAAAGACGTTGTGTCCCCCTGAAAGGGGGAAAGGACCCGCTTGCGGGTAGGGGGGTTTTAGTACTGCCAAATGATCACAAAAGCAACATTTAAATAGGTGATGGACCTCCAGTCGTCAGGACGACGATGCCGAAAGTGTAGTACTGGACCCATCCACCAGCCATTCGGCTGGTCCCCCTTCCCTTCCAGGGAAGGACAAAGAACTTGTGTCCCCCTGAAAGGGGGAAAGGACCCGCTTCAGCGGGTAGGGGGTTTTTAGTACTGCCAAATGATCACAAAAGCAACTTTTAACTCTGTAAAAAAGAGATAAGCTCCATCATTTGATCTTCCCCACATCCAGACTGATATCCACGGCCTTTACGCTGTGGGTCAGAGCCCCTACGCTGATCACATCCACCCCGGCAGCTGCCGCCGCCTGCAGGTTGGCGGCGTTAATGCCGCCACTGGCTTCCACCACGGCCCGGTGAGCGATCATGGCCACACATTCCTTCATAGCTTCCGGCGCCATGTTATCCAGCATGATCACGTCGGCGCCACCGGCCACCGCCTCTCTGGCCTGTTCCAGGCTCTCCACCTCGATCTCGATTTTCGTCATGTGGCTGGCATAGGCTTTGGCCCGTGCCAGGGCCTCCTTCACCCCGCCGGCCACGGCGATGTGGTTGTCCTTGATCAGGATGGCGTCGTACAGTCCCAGCCGGTGGTTGTGGCCGCCGCCCACCCGGACCGCATATTTTTCCAGCTGCCGCAGGCCCGGCGTGGTCTTCCGGGTATCCACCACCCGGGTGCCGTAAGGTCTGGCCAGGTCTGCCAGCTGTCTGGTCTGGGTAGCTACTCCGCTGAGATGCTGCAGCAGGTTCAGGGCCAGCCGTTCTCCGGTGAGCACACTGCGGGCGCTGCCCCTGATCTCAGCGATCTTCGTGCCATAGGACAGGGGATCCCCGTCTTTGGCGAGGGCCGTGAATTCCAGGCCGGGGTCCAGCAGCTGGAACACCCGCCGAGCCACTTCCACCCCGCACAGGATGCCTGTATCCTTGGAATGGATCAGGCCGGTGGTCACCGCATCCTCCGGAATCAGGGCCTGGCTGGTCAGATCGCCGGTTCCGATGTCCTCTTCCAGCCAGCGGCGCAGGCTGTCGTCCAGAGCAAAATTACGCATGAGCCATACCTCCTTCCCGTTCTTCCACGCTGTGATGCCGCCAGCATTCCCGAGGTTTCGGAAAGTCCAGACGGTAATGGGCGCCCCGGCTTTCCTGCCGCTCCAGGGCTGCTCCGGCAATCAGCCAGGACACCAGGAGCTGGGATTTCAGATCCAGCAGCTCATAGGTGGTGGCCGTTTCTTTTTCATACTGCGCCAGTCTGGCGGCAAAGCAGTTCCGGGCCTCCTGGATATCTTCCTGATCCCGGGCGATGCCCAGCTGCCGGCTCATCCGTTCCTGGGCAGCTTTCCGGTCTTCGGCCCACTGTTCCGGGGTGGTGGTGCAGGCCGCCAGGGCCGAACGCCATTCCAAACCTTCCCCGGCTTCCGGCTGCCGTTCATTGCAGATGGCCTGGGCCGTGCGGCGGCCAAAGACCAGCCCTTCCAGCAGGGAATTACTGGCCAGCCGGTTGGCCCCCTGCAATCCGGTGCAGGCCGCTTCCCCGCAGGCGTACAGGTGGTTGATATTGGTACGGCCCCAGGCATCCGTACGGATGCCTCCCATCATATAATGGGCCGCCGGAGCGATGGGGATCCGTTCCTTCTTCATATCCACCCCATATTCCTTCAGAGTCTTGTAGATCATGGGGAATTTCTGTTCCACCCGGTCGATGACCGTGGCGTCCAGCAGCACATGATCACTGCCGCAATGCTTCATTTCCGTGGCAATGGCCCGGGCCACCACATCCCGGGGCGCCAGCTCCTTCATGGGGTGGTACCCGGGCATGAACCGTTCGCCCCTGGTGTTATACAGCAGGGCGCCGGCCCCCCGCACCGCCTCCGAAACCAGGAAGCTGGGATGGCCGGGCAGGGCCAGGGCCGTGGGATGGAACTGGACAAATTCCATATCCATCAGTTCCGCACCGGCCCGGTACGCCAGGGCGATGCCGCTGCCCGTGGCCCCTTCCGGATTGGTGGTATGGGCAAAGAGGCGCCCCACCCCACCGGTGGCGATGACCACATCATGGGCTTTCAGGTGCACCATGTTCCCCTCATGGAGGGCCATGGCGCCGTAACAGGTCCCCTGTTTCACCAGCAGGTCCGTGACATAGCAGTGTTCCAGGCTTTTGATCCGGGATTCTTTGCCTGTAATCTCCCGCAAGGCCCGGGACACTTCCGCCCCGGTGCTGTCCCCATTGGCATGGACGATCCGGTTCCGGCTGTGGCAGCCTTCCCGGCCCAGGGCCAGCGTCCCGTCCGGGTTCCTGTCGAACCGGGCTCCGTGATGCAGCAGATCCAGCACCGCCCCGGGTCCCTCGGTGACCACGATTTCCGCCATGGTCTCGTCCGTCAGCCCGGCACCGGCCACCAGGGTATCATGGAAGTGCAGCCGGGGATCATCGTCGTGGCCCAGTGCCGCGGCAATGCCGCCCTGTGCCTTGGCCGTGTTGCTGTCCGCCAGCTCGTCCCGGACCACCACCAGCACCCGGCGTCCGGCTTCTGCCGCCGACCAGGCAGCCTGCAATCCGGCCGCACCGGATCCGATGACCAGCACATCGGTACTGATGCAGGGTGCCGTTTTCGTATCAAAAGAAGTCCAATAAGTTTCCATTGGGAAACGCCTCCGTAGTCTTTTCGTTGTGTCCCCCTGAAAGGGGGAAGGACAAATTTTTTCTACTTCACTGCCAGCATCCGTTCAAGGGCCACCCTTGCCTTTTCAGCGATGGGTTCGGGGACCACAACCCGGGGTTCCAGGGTCTCCAGCGCCTGTTTCACTTTTTCCAACGTGGTCTTCTTCATATTGGGGCACACCATGTCCCCGGCCATGTAGAATTTCTTGTGGGGGCATTTCCACGCCAGCTGGGTCAGTACCCCGCATTCTGTGGCGATGATGAATTCCTCCCGGTCGCTCTGCTCCGCATATTTCACGATGCCCGTGGTGCTGCCCACGTAATCAGCCAGGGCCCGCACCTGGGGCCGGCATTCCGGATGCATCAGCACCAGAGCCCCCGGATGGGCCTTTTTCGCCGCTTCCACCTCTTCCACCGTCAGGTTGAAATGGGTGGGGCAGGCACTCTGCCAGGGGATGATGCGGGCATGGGTCTGTTCCGCCGTAAAAGAAGCCAGGTCCTGGTCGGGCACGAACAGCAGCTCCTGATCCTTCGGCAGGCTCTCCACCACCTTCACCGCATTGGAACTGGTGCAGCAGATTTCACTGAGGGCCTTTACACTGGCCGGCGTATTGACGTAGGAAACCACTTTATATTCCGGGTGCTGTGCCAGTACCGCCTTCACCCTGGCCTCCAGGGTGTCGTCGAACATCCGGCAGGTGGCATCGGGGGCCGGCAGCAGGGTAATCTTGTCAGGCGACAGGATGTTGGCCGTTTCCGCCATGAACCGGACCCCACAGAACACAATGACGTCTGCGTCGGTCCTGGCCGCCTCCTGGCTCAGGCCGAAAGAATCACCGCAGAAATCGGCGATTTCCTGGATTTCTTCCGGCTGGTACACGTGGGCCAGGATCACCGCGTTCCGTTCTTTTTTCAGCCGGGCAATGGCATCATACAAGTCTTCCATGGATCAGGACTCCTTTTTGGAGGGGGCCGCAGCGCAACCCCGAAGTTTATTTGGTATACATTATACACGATTTTGATTCCATTGTCATGTCAGCAGATGGCAACAGATAATGCAATGACTCCATTGTAGCCTGTTTTGAGATTTTGTGCAAGAAAAAAGAAGCTGTGAAAAAATCCTTCACAGCTTCTCTCTTTGCCAGCAAGAGCTGGCTTCCATCGGCTGGTGACTAGAGACTAGTGACTGATCCAGCCATGGCTATTATTCCACGGTCACACTCTTTGCCAGGTTCCGGGGTTTATCCACATCGCATCCTCTGGCCAGGGCTGCATAGTAAGCCAGCAGCTGCAGGGGGATCACCGCCAGGATCGGGGCCAGGTCTTCATCCGCTTTCGGGATGATGATCACGCTGTCCGCATGTTTGGCCAGCTCCGTATCCCCTTCCATGCCGATACCGATGACGATGGCACCACGGCTCTTCACTTCCACCAGGTTGCTGATGGTCTTGTCATAGATGTTGCTCTGGGTGGCCAGCACGATCACCGGCACCCCTTCCGTGATCAGAGCCAGGGTCCCGTGTTTCAGTTCACCGGCCGCATAGGCTTCTGCATGGATGTAGGAGATTTCCTTCAGCTTCAGAGCCCCTTCCAGAGCCACGGCATAGTCCAGGCTCCGGCCCAGGAAGAAGGCGTCTTCCCGGTTAGCGTAGTTGTTGGCGTACACCTTAATCTGATCCACATGGTCCAGGATGTCGTGCATCCGTTCCGGCACAGCCAGTACAGCCTGGATCAGTTCGTGCAGCCGTTCATCGCTCAGCTTGCCCACCAGATGGGAAATGTACATGCTGAGCAGCAGCATGACGATCAGCTGGGTGGTATAAGCTTTGGTGGAGGCCACGGCGATTTCCGGACCGGCGTAGGTGTATACCACCTGGTCGGCTTCCCGGGCGATGGAGGACCCCACCACGTTGGTCACGGCCATGGTCCTGGCCCCCCGCCGTTTGGCTTCCTTCAGGGCTTCCAGGGTATCGCTGGTCTCGCCGCTCTGGCTCACCACGATGCACATGCAGTGTTCGTCGATGATCGGGTCCCGATACCGGAATTCAGAAGCGATGTCCACTTCCACCGGGATTCGGGCCATCTTTTCGATGTAATACTTGCCCACGATGCCCGCATGATAAGCCGTGCCGCAGGCCACGATAAAGATCTTCTTCAGGTCCTTGAAGGTTTCCGCGGTCCAGTTCAGTTCGTTGAACGTCACCTTGTCGCTGTCCCGGCTCACCCGGCCCCGCAGGGTATCCCGGACCGCCTTGGGCTGTTCATAGATTTCCTTCAGCATGAAGTGTTCAAAGCCGCCTTTTTCAGCTGCTTCAGCATCCCAGTTCACCCGGAACACTTCCTTGTTGATCTTCTTGCCGTCCAGATCTTTGACCGTCACCTTGTCCGCTTCCACAACGGCCATTTCCCCATCGCTGAGGATGTAGGTGTCCCGGGTCTTGTTGATGATGGCCGGGATGTCGGAAGCGATGTAGTTCTCGCCCTTGCCCAGACCGATGACCAGCGGGTTGTTCTTCTTGGCGCAGATCAGCTTGCTGGGGTCCTTGGCGCACAGGAACACCAGGGAATAGGAACCCTGGATGGTGTGCAGCACCTTCCGGACCGTGCTTTCAAAGTCCCCGTCCCACAGGTCGGCCATCAGATGGGGCACGATTTCCGTATCCGTTTCGGACAGAAAATGATGACCCTTCTTCAGCAGTGCCTGTTTCAGGGGCATGTAGTTTTCGATGATCCCGTTATGCACCACGGCAAATTGGCCGCTTTCGTCCATATGGGGATGGGCATTGATGTCGCTGGGTTTTCCGTGGGTGGCCCACCGGGTGTGACCGATGCCGATGGTACCCACCGGTTCATGGCCCACGATTTTCTGCCGCAGGGCGTCCAGACGGCCCACGCATTTTTCCACGTCGATCTTGCCGTCGTTGTAAACGGCGATGCCCGCAGAATCATACCCTCTATATTCCAGTTTGCTCAGCCCTTCCATCAGAAAAGGCGTGGCCTGATGACGTCCGATGTAACCAACAATACCGCACATTGTGTGAAATTCCTCCTGATGTGTTCGTAGTTACCGTCTGCCGCGGCTCCTTCTGTATGCCCCCGTTGCCGGAGGGATTTGTAGAGCCGTTTACGGTTTGCAGCTTACCGAGAGGCATCCGCTGACGTATCGATGAACCTCTTCCTCGTCGGCCGGAACAGCGTTCCGGCACCTGCGCTCAATGATTTACAATGATCCCGTTCCCATTCCCCTCCCAAAAGAACAGGCGGCCAGCCAGATCGGCATCCCCGGCTGACATGTCACTGCAGATACTTTATCATACACTATATAGCCCAGGAAAGCAAGATGAGGGGAATCCGCCGGTGCAATTCGTATGGTCGGGGTAAAAACCCATCCACCAGCCATTCGGCTGGTCCCCCTTCCCTTTCAGGGAAGGACAAATCTTTGTGTCCCCCGCGACGGAGACGACGAGCAGGAGTCTCCTAGTCCCGGGGAAAGAAGGAAAGGAAAAAGATTTTGTGTCCCCCTGAAAGGGGGAAAGGACCCGCTTCAGCGGGTAGGGGGTTCGCACACCTGCCAATCGAAAACAGAAGTATCCTTTTTAAATGAGAAATGAAATGCTGCAATCGATGGCACGACTAAGCCCATAGTGCAGACTGGACCTATCCACCAGCCATTCGGCTGGTCCCCCTTCCCTTCCAGGGAAGGACAAAAGACGTTGTGTCTCCTACTCCCTTGGAATATTGTGTCCCCCTGAAAGGGGGAAGGGGCCCGCCTATGGCGGTTAGGGGATTCGCACACCTGCCAAAAGAAAACAGGAGTACCCTTTTTAAATGAGGAATGAGGTGCTGCAGTCGATCGTACGATGAAACCCATAGTGTAGACTGGACCTATCCACCGTGCATACGCACGGTCCCCCTTCCCTTCCAGGGAAGGACAAATCTTTGTGTCCCCCTTTACCCTCATTCTTCAAAAGGAAACCCGAACAGCTGGAACTGGGGTCTGCCGTACAGATAACTGGTATCATTCAGGTCGAACACAGCATGTTCGCCCCACTTGTTCACCCCCAGCACCGTTACGGACCCGGGCCGGATGTCAAAGGAGATCTTCTTGTCCGCCACTTCCTGGATGCTGAGCCCCAGCCAGGCGAACAGCATGTTCTGGATGGTCCCTTTGTGGGACACGATGATCAGGTCCCCTTTCTGCTGCTCCACCAGCTTCCGGAATCCTGCCACCGTCCGCTCATAGAAACTGCGCCGGGTCTCACCCCCGTCGTAGTTGATGTGATCCAGTTCCCGGCCAGTCACCGGCGGATGGTAGAACGCCCGGGCCTCTTTTTTGGACAATCCGGCCGCCCTTCCATTGTTCTTTTCCCGCAAAAAGGAAAAACACTGTACCGGCCCGGCCTGAAGCTTCTCGGCAATGATCTGGGCTCCGGTGCGGGCCCGTTGCAGGTCGCTGGCCACCACCCTGGGCACCGGATGGCCGGCAAAATCCCTGGCCAGGCATTCCGCCAGTTGGGCGAACTGGGAAAGGCCCTTTTCGGTCAGGGCCGAATCCGTCCAGCCCCCGGTCAGTTCATGGATATGATGATCAGCTTCTCCGTGTCGGATCAATAGGATCATGATGATTTCCCCTTAGATATATCTCTTCAGTGTAATGGCGTACCGCCCCTTCTTCGTGGTGCCCCGCACTTCGGCCAGCTCCACTCTTCCCCGGCTGCGGAAGGAAATCACATCCCCCTCCTTCACGGTCTGGGACGGACTCTTGGCGTCCTGCCAGTTCAGTTTCACGTTCTGGCCCTTGATTTCGTCCGCCATCCGGCTGCGGCTGGCCCCGTACCCGCTGGCTGCCACCGCATCCAGCCGCAGGGCCGCCACCGTGGCGCTGATCAGTTTGATCTTCTGTTCCTTTTCCTTCAGGTCGCTGAGAGGGATTTCCTTCACTTCCACCGTGGCCGCACCGATTTTGGTCAGGTTGCTGAGCACGTACTCCACCATGGGGGTATCCACCACGATCTGGGCCCCCTCATCGATGAACACGATGTCGCCCAGGATCTCCCGTTTGCAGCCCAGACCCATGAAGGCCCCCAGCACATCCCGGTGGCCGATTTCATAGTACCGCTTGTCCCACAGGATTTCCAGGGCCGTAATGGCAAAGTCCGGCTGGCCGTAAAAGTCTTCGCTGACGAAAGCCACCTTCTGCCGTTCCCCATTGTGGAAGCCCCCATTCAGTTCATACCGCACCTGGGGAAAGTTGGCGGCCACGATCTCCGCCACATTCTGGCCATGGGGATCCAGGAACCCTGTCACCCTGAACCGGCGGCTCTTCCTTGCCCCGTCGGCCAGATCCAGCAACTGGGCTGCCAGCTCCTCGTCTCCGCTGGCCTTGAAATAGCGCAATACCGTTTCCCGTTGTTGTTGATTGTTTGCCATATTATTTCTTCAATGCGGCGCTCCGGTCCAGAACGGCCTGTACCGCATCGTAAAACGCTCCTCTCACTCCGTGGTTTTCCAGGGCCTTGATCCCTGCAATGGTGGTGCCACCGGGGCTGGTCACCTGATCCCGCAACTGGGCCGGATGCAGCCCGGTCTTCAGGGCCATCATGCCGCTGCCGGCCATGGTCTGGGCCGCCAGTTTGATGGCCATGGCCCGGGGCAGTCCGGCCATGACACCGGCATCTGCCAGGGCATCGATGACCACGAACAGGTAGCCGGGACCGCAACCGCTGATGGCCGTGATGGCTTCCATGGATTTTTCGTCCACCCGCACCGTTTCGCCACAGCTGTTGAAGATGGCTTCCGCCGCTTCCATGAAATCTTCGCTCACCTGGTCGTCACCGGTCAGGGCCGTCATTCCCATCCCCACAGCCAGCGGGGTGTTGGGCATGGTGCGGATCACCGGATGATCCGGCACCAGGTCATGGAGCATGGCCAGGTCATAGCTGCCCATGATGGACAGGATCCGGGCCCCTTCCGGCAACGCATCCACCAGTTCCTTCGTCACAGCCGTCCTGGCCATCTGCGGTTTCACCGCCAGAATCACCAGGTCGGCATCCTTGACTGCTTCTTTGTTGTCACCGGTCACAGCAATGGCATAGGTATCCTTCAGATACGCCTGCCGTCTGGCCGTGGGCACGGCAGCGGTCACCTGTTCCTTCGTCACCAGACCCCCGTTCAGGATCCCTTTCAAAATGGCTTCCCCCATGGCGCCACAACCAATGAAGGTGATTTTCGTATTGTTTAACGCTGCCACGGATCATTACTCCCTTCCGAACCAAAATTGGTATTTTCCGTATCGATATCCACATTGGGCGGAGCGCACACCAGCAGGTTCCGTCCGATTTTCCGCAGGGTGCCGTCCAGGGCATAGATGGTGCCGCTGATGAAGTCGATGATCCGTTTCCGTACATCCGCATCGGTGTCTTCGAAATTGATCACCACCGGCTGGTTCTTGCACAGGTAATCGGCCATTTTCTGGCTGTCATTGAAGTCGATGGGTTCGATGACCACCACACTGACCGGATTCCGGTTCACCGGCATGGACAGTACCTTGTCCCCGCTGCGGGTGGTCGTACCGCGGGATTCTTCCTCACGGCCGTAGTCCCTGCTGTACTCCTTGGTGTAGTCCTTGCCGTAATCCTTGTCGAACACCTTGTCATAAGGCTTCTCGTAGGATTTTTCATAGGGCTTGTCATAGGAAGGATCGCTGTCCTTCTCATAACTTTTATCCCGCCAGCTGGAACCGCTGCCGAACATGGGCACCACCTTGCTGTCGTCCTGTTCTTCCGTATCTTCCAGCGGTGCATCCTCCTGCAGGTCCTGGCTGTTGGACAGGCCGAAATAGGACAGGAACTTCTTCAATTTGTTTTTCATGTTTTCCACCATTTCTGTTTAAAATTTCAGGGAGTAATCCCGGGCGCCGAACAGGGCGGACCCTACCCGCACCTCATTGGCCCCTTCTTCCACGGCGATCCAGTAATCGTGGGTCATGCCCATGGAAAGGGTATCCACGGCGTCGCTCTTCAGAGCCTCTTTCAGATAGACGAAATCCTTGTACCCGGCGGCGAATACCGGACGGGTCTCTTCCACATGGTCCGTCGCCTGGGCGATCACCATGACCCCCCGCACCCGGATATGGGGATAGTTCTTCAGTTCCGGAATGGCGGCCCGGAAGTCTTCGGGGGCAAAGCCGCTTTTCTGCTCTTCCCCGGCCTCGTTGATCTGCAGCAGCACATCCTGCATCTTGCCCAGTTCCACAGCCGCCTTTTCCAGATGGTCCAGGATCTTCAGACTGTCCACACTTTCGATCATGTCAAAATGTTCCACCGCATGTTTGGCCTTGTTGGTCTGCAGATGGCCGATCAGATGCCAGTGGCCGCCGGCAGGCAACACGGCCTGTTTGTGCATGGCTTCCTGCACCCGGTTTTCACCGATTTCCGTCAGCCCGCAGGCCAGGGTATCGGTGATTACAGAAGCAGGATGGTTCTTGGTCACTGCCAGGATGGTCACCGTATTCCCGGTGATCTTGGGTTCGGTCCGTCTGGCCAGAGCCTCGTTGATTCTGGCCTGCACCGTTGCAATATTGTCTTGTAACATGGGAAACCCCATCTCCTTTATGAATTTGTATCCCTCTGAAAGGAAGCGGGCAGGAGTCTCACATCTGGTGTAAAACCCATCCACCGTCCATACGGACGGTCCCCCTTCCCTTTCCCACGGGACTAGGCTGTTCCTATTCGTCACAGCCGTCGCAGGGAAGGACAATTACTTTCGCCACAGTACCGCCGCCAGGCGGCCCGTTTTTCCCTTTTCCTTCCGGTAGGAAAAATAGGCTTCATTCCGGCAACTGGTACAGATCCCGGCCACGCTGATGTGTTCCGGGCGAACGCCTGCCTCCACCAGCTGCTGCCGGTTCAGTTCCCACAGGTTGAGCAGATAATGTCCTGTCCCGTGGGGGGTGAAGCACCCTTCAAACCCGCTGGCCCGGTCCCGTACCTTTTCATCCACCTCGTAACAGCAGGGCCCGATGCTGGGTCCGATGCCCGCCAGGATAGCTTCCGGCCTGGTGCCGTACCACTGGTGCATCGCCTGTACACCTTTCTGGGCAATCCGGCCCACGCTGCCCCGCCAGCCTGCATGGAGCACGGCGATGGCAGGGCTTTCCGTATCCACCAGCAGTACCGGCGTACAGTCCGCATAAAAAAGCATCAGGGGCAGATCCCTGCAATCGGTCAGCAGCCCGTCGGTACCCGGAAGGGTGGTATCCAGTTCCAGGGCACCCCGGCCGGCTTCCTCTTCCGTGACTCGGGCCAGCACGGTGCCATGTACCTGGGCACAGGTGGCCGTCCGGTTCAGCGCAAAGCCCATGGCCCGGGCCGCTTTCTGCCGGTTCCTCAGGACTTTTTCCGGATCATCCCCCACATGGAGGGCCATATTGAGACCCCCCGGGGTCAGGTTGCTTTCCCCGCCCCTGCGGCAGGTGAATCCGTGCCCCACGCCCAGGTCTTTCCAGGCAGGAAAACAGCCCCACCGGATCCCGTCTTTTTCTTCGAAAGCAAATCCCGCCATTTTCCTCACCTCGATTTTAGTTGCCAGTTGTTAGTGATGAGTGGCTAGTGATGGGAACCCACCACCAGCCATTCGGCTGGTCCCCCGCCCTTGAAAAGGGCGGATATCCCTGTTATCAAAGTTCCCGTTTCATATGATTTGCAACAAACTGCGTAGGGACGGCCCATGAGGGACGTCCGTTCTCAGGTCGCCCAGAGGGATTGCTTCATAGCCAGCGTCAACTGGCTTCCTTCACGAATCACTATCCACGATTCACTAACCACTTACAGTAACCTTTATTTTACTGTTTTTTCTCCTGTTTGTAAACGCAAAAGCACCCTTATTTCAACGCACTCTCCATGCGCCGGATCATGGTTTCCAGCACCTTCAGACGGGCAAACAGTTTGTTGTTGGCCTCCACCACCGTCCAGGGGGCTTCGCGGGTATCCGTGCGGTACAGCATCTCATTCTCCGCTTCCACGTACTGGTCCCATTTGGACCGGTTCCGCCAGTCTTCCTGCGTGATCTTCCAGGTCTTGTTGGGATCATTTTCCCGGTCCTGGAACCGCTTCAGCTGTTCCTCATTGCTGATCTGCATCCAGAATTTCTGGACGATGATCCCCTGTTTCACCCACTGGCGTTCCATGTCGTTGATTTCCTCATAGGCCCGGCGCCATTCGCTGATCTTGGCAAAGCCCTCGATCCGCTCCACCAGCACCCGGCCATACCAGGTCCGGTCGAAAATGGCGATTTCCCCCGGACGGGGCACCTTTGTCCAGAACCGCCACAGGTAGTGGAACTGCTTTTCCCATTCATTGGGGGCACTCACCGGGTTCACCCGATACCCCAGGGGATCGAAGGATTCGGACAGCCGCTTGATGGCGCCGCCCTTGCCACCGGCATCCTGTCCTTCGAAGGCAATGATGGTACCGATCTTCCGTTTGGCCAGTTCATACTGCAGTTCGCCCAGCCGTTTCTGGTACTTTTTCAGCTTTTTCTCATATTCTTCTTCATCCATGGGCTGGTCCGGATTGTACCGGCTCAGGATGTTGGGGATGCTCAGATCTTTCACCGGGCCCTTTTCCGGATCCATCGGTCGCTGTCTGTCCTTCAGGGCTTCTTCCAGCGCCGTGATCAGTACCTGGAACACCCTTTCGATGCCGGTACGTTTATCCTCCATGGGGACGATATGCCAGGGCGCCACATCCGTATTGGTGGCCGCCAGCATCTTTTCATACACATCCCTATAGGCGTCGTAATCCACGCCCTCGATGCCTGCTGGTGCCAGTTTTTCCCAGCGGCTGCCCAGGGCCTCCATGCCTTTGGCCAGATTCTCCCGCTGCTGCTTCTTGGAAATGTGGGTGAAGATTTTGATCACCACATACCCACCCTGGACCAGTTCCCGTTCGAAGTTGTTGATCTCATCAAAGCTCACATGGTACCATTCCGCCGCTTCGTCCGGATCCCCCACAGCGTGTTCGTTCCGCAGGAAATACCAGGCACGGTGATGGATGGAGATCTGTCCTGCCGGCGGCAGTTCTTTCCAGAACTGGAGGAAGAACGGACTTTCCTTCTGCTTTTCCGTGGTTTTGGAAGCCGAATACACCCGAAAGCCCCGGGGGTCCAGGGCATGGATCACCTTGTTGATCAGCTGGCTGCGCCAGGAGGCACGGAACCCCTCGAACAGGATGATCACCGGGATCCTGGCATCCCGGATGGCCCGCTGCAGAAATCCCAGACGGTTTTCCTCGTCCCCGATTCTTTCATTATATGCTTCTTTGGAAAGCTTTGTTTTCAAGTCGATCATATCTAACACAGAAACCCCTTCTTTCCAACAGCCTATTTCTTTTCCATTATAGCACAAAAAAGGCACCGCTCTCTGCGGTGCCTTTGGAAGGGTCGGACTTATTTGATCTGGTTGGGGCATTCCTTGCCTTCGGACAGTTCCTTCAGGTTCTGATAGGAGATTTCCACCATGTTCTTCACGGCTTCGTCGGTGTAGGAACCCAGATGGGGAGTGATCAGGACTCTGGGATACAGGTCGATCAGTTTTTCGAACAGGGGGTTGGTCAGTTTTTGACCTTCCAGGTCTTTGCCGAACAGTTCAGCTTCCCCGTCGATAACGTCGCAGCCATAACCGCCCAGTTTGCCGCTTTCAACGGCTTCGATGACAGCTGCGGTATCAGCCAGCTGACCACGGGCGCAGTTCACCAGGATGGCCCCGTCCTTCATCTTGTTCAGGAATTCTTTCGTAACCACAGCGCCGTTTTCTTTGATGTACGGAGCGTGGATGGTGATGATGTCGGATTTGGCCAGCAGTTCATCCAGGGAAACCTGGGTGCAGTAATCTTCGATGCCTTTGATCTGGAATACGTCTTCGCCGATGACGGTAGCGCCCATGCCATGGAAGATCTGGGCAGCCACACGGCCGATACGGCCCAGGCCCACAACACCCACGGTGCAGTTCCGTACTTCTTTGGAGAACATGAAAGCATCTACTTTGAAGTTCTTTTTGGACGTACGGCTGGTGGTATAAGCCGTATGACGCAGCAGCATCATAGCTTGGGTTACAGCCAGTTCAGCAATGGCGTTGGGAGAATAACGGGGAACGAAAGCCATGGGGAAGCCCAGTTGTTTGGCATATTCCTTATCGATATGATCCGTGCCGGCAGTACGGGTCAGGATGTATTTTACGCCCAGTTTTTTGTAAATGTCCAGGTTTTGTTTGTTGGCGAAGCAGTTGCCACGCAGAATGACTGCATCAAACCCTTTGGCCATTTCAGCGGTTTCTTTCGTATTCAGATAATCAGGAACGCATTTGATGTCATAGCCAAATTCTTTGTTGCAGGCTTCAAAAATCGGCAGTTCAACATCTCTTACACCATAACATAAAACCTTCATACCAATACCTCCTATAAATGGGAAACGCGATTTGGGCAAGCCAAATACCGGCTACGCCCGTTGTCTTTATTGTAGCATGGAAAAGGATATTTTCCAATGTTTTTCGTATTTTGTATACAAATTAATGGAATATTTTGTGAAAGGCCCCATTTCTTCCCATCGCCTGTTTTGCCTGCCTCAGAACTGCCAGTTGACGCCCACGTTCCACTGCCATTTCTTATTCCAGTTCCCCCCAAAGCTTCTTTCTGCGTCCGCGTAAAGACTGGTGTGATCATTGATGTGCCAGGTGCCGCCGAAACCGGCTTCCTGCCATGTGTCTCCGTAGTCTTCGCTGTAGTCCATGGTTTCTCCGTCGGGCGCTGCCAGATGGAACTTCCTTTCCCCGCCGAATTCGTGGAGCACAGAGAATTTCAGGTAATAGTCGTAAGGATGTTTTCCTTCCGTTACCCGTTTGCCCAGAAGGATGCCCAGGCGGCCGATGGCGCTGTCATAGTTCCCCATGTGCACCGTCCTGCCACGGCTGGTGGTGTAGTCTTTGCTTGCCAGGCGGCCCAGCACCATCTGTGCTTCCGGTTCCAGGAAGAGACCGTCGTTTCTAGTGAAGGTTTTGCCCCATTCCACAGAAAGACTTTCGCTGCGGGTGCGATAGTCGGCCCTGTCAGGATAGTCGCCCCAGGTCCTGAGGCTGGTATCGTCCCGGCCCCATTTGGCCACCACGTCGGTATATACACCGCTGTCCCCGAACCAGGTGCCGTAGAGGCCGCCGGAAAGGCCGTGGTCTTTGGAGGAACCATAGCTGTATTTCGGATTGGAAATGGTCCGCTCTCCGAAGAACCCGTAAACGCTCTTTTCATTGGCAGCGTGGTCATAGCCCAGCTGGAAACCGTTGTATCGGCTGTCTGTGCCCTGTCCTTCATAGGCGCCATGGAAATCCCGGACCCAGATGCCGGAATCGTCCTTACTATTCCGGAAACGGAGATCTCCCATGCGCTTTCTCAGGCTGTCGATGTCCAGGCGGTAGCGGGCATAGCTGTTATCGGCAGCTTTCATGAGGGGGATGGTGTCTTTGTTGGCTTTCTTTTCCAGTTTGGTCAGGTACCACTGTTTGTCATTGGCATCCTTCACGCCCATCACATCATGGACATACTGCCCGTTCTGGATGGTGGGCGTCACATCCCAGAGGCCGCCTTTGTCAAGGGTCAGGCCGCTGAAGGTGGCATTCTTACTGTCATCCGTAATGAGCAGCAGATGCTTCGTGCCGGTGACTTCCTTTCCCTTGAGGAAACTTTCATCATGCACCTGGACAAGGCCCTGGGAGCCTGCCTCTGCACGCTTCATATAGACCTTGTCGCCGTCGGTCTGGCTGTCAAGGTCCGTCTTCATTAAGAACATGCCATCCCGGCCGCTGTAGGCATCCATGTCAAGGCGCTGGTAATCCTTGTTATAGGCCATATCGACGATGCCGCCATTGCTGTGGTCCAGTGTCGTCACCGTACTGCTGTCCGTCATATCCCAAAGGGCCCCATTGGCCAGGGCCAGTTCCGTATCGCCCTTGTCCACTGTGGATGCCCCACGGAAGAGAGAATCTCCTGTATGGAGCTTGACCTTGATGGTGCCTTTATCAGCCGATTCCAGGTTCCCCAGAATCACCTTGCGTCCTTCGCCCACAGCAGTGACAGAGCTGCCATCACCGGTGCTGTAGATGGCATTCTGGCTGCCGGAGAGCGTCATGGCGCCGTCGAAGGTGACTTTGCCTGCATCATCCGCTTTGACTACATGATTGATGATGCTGCCTTTGCTGTTCTGCGCATGGCTGTTCACTGTGAGGACGGCACCGTCACCAATCTCCGCATCGGCATGGTTGAAGGAATGGAGCGCCGATACATCGGTCACCTGATCAGGAGCTGTAACCGTAATCTGGGCATTCTTCCCTACCGTAAGCAGCGTATTTTTCCCATCCGTAAAGGTATATCCCGGAAGATGATTTGTGCCGTTGCGGATGCCTTCCACGGTAGGAGCTCCGCCGTTGGACAGTTCAGACGCTTTTACGTCAACGGACAGATTGTCGCCGATGATCATAGTGGCAGGAGACCCATTTTTCTTATTTCCGGAGTTAAGATCAACGCCGGTATTCCGGATACCCTCTGCAGTTCCATAATTATCAGCCTGCACCTGCACGTGGAGGTCATTGCCAAATCTGGATTTTGCCAGAATATTCCGCATGCCGCTGACCACAGCCTTTGCAGGTTGCTGACTGGTATTTTTAACGACGACAGAAATATCGCTGTTATTCCCAAGGGTCATATGACTTTTAAAGAAGTTGTAAAGGCCATTTACATTGCCTGTGGATTCGTCGTTTTCCGAATCAATGTGAATCTGCAGCCCATCCTCTGCAGAGACGGTAGAGCTGTTATACGCTTCCAATCCATAGATCATGCTGGAAGATTTCCCGTCCTTCTGGCTGATGGATATGGTTCCGTTCTTTTGGATTTGTAATTTGGAATCATCTAATACATAAACTCCATACAGCTGGGAAACAGTTCCACCCGTCTGTGTGATAGATACATTTCCTCTTTCTCCCACATTGACTTCGGAAGATGAATGAGGGCTGATGCCATATACATTCCTAACCGTACCATCATTGATGCAGATTGATGCTGTTCCTCTTTCTCCCACATCCACTTCCGAAGATGAATAAGGGTTAATACCGTATACATCCGTAACCGTACCACCATTGATGCGGATTGTCTGCTGATTACCGTCTCCTAAGGTGACCTTTGACTGGGACTGCGCATTAATCCCATATATAGATCCTGCATTGCCGGAATCAATCACGATATGATTCTGGCTATTGTCTCCCATGTGGATGGTAGAGGCGGAATCAATATATATCCCATCGACTGCGTCTGCTTTTCCACGGATTTGCGCAACCGTCATTTCTCCATTTTTTCCCAGATTCAGCTTGGAGTTAGATTCCATTTCAATTCCACGAATCGTCCCCACTGCGCTGTCTGTCACGGTAACATCGTTATGACTGTCTTCCTTGATGGAAATCTCCGTCGTATCCTTCTTTTTATCTTCTTCTGTCGGGTTATAATCCGGATACCTACGTTTTGTCATCTCCCACCCCGACAAAAAGATTCCATCTGCAAAATCATCAGTACGATTGGCAACTGTTACTGTATTTTTCAGACCGGCTCCTATGGTACCCGTCTTTGTATCGTGTACGAAAATACCCACAGTATGTCCTTGACCATAGGAACTCTCTTTTTCAGGATCCTGTTCTACACCCTTCTGCGTAGTGTCAACGGTCAGCCTGTCTCCAATGGAGAAATCCGTTCTGGAAAGAACCAACCCTTCATTATTAATCAGCTGTTGCCCGTTGTCCGGTGACTGTACTAAGAGCGTGGAAGTCAAATGGGCATCGCTCCCCATGGTCAGTTGATCATGAGAAAGAGCCTCTACTTGTTGCCTATTCAAATGAAAATAGTCATGCAGACTTTCCATGGCTCTGATGAGCGTTTCTCCCGTATCCTTGTTGGCCACCGCTTCTGCGGTGCTGGTAAAATGATTGCCAATGACGGTATCTCCATAAAAAAGGGAATAAAAGCCAGATGTCTGATTGTACGAGAAAGCCCCTGATTTCACCGAGAGATTCACGTTATCTCCTACTGTCATATGACCAAAGTGGTTTTCTAACGCATGGGCGTCCAAACGCACTCCCGTTTTTCTCTCCGGAGCCTCGGCATTCACCGTAATAGTAGTCCCACTTCCCACATTCACGGTAGTCGAAGAAATCTGATTGCCATTATTTTTATATTCTTCATTGGCATTCACCGATTCGTCTGTACTTTTAGGATCATGCCTACGGTCCACCCCTTCCAGGTAGATACCGGTAGCGTTGTAGTCATTACCGGTGGCATCTACCTTCACGGTCATCCCATCGGCCAGGTTCACTTTGCCGGGATACTCATCATGTACCCAGATGCCGTTGGCTTCTCCCTTATTTGAATAGGTACCGGAAATGGTCTTGGAATTTACGGTAGTCACGTCATCTGTACCAGCGGCAGCAGTAGAGCCAATCTCCAGAATCGCCCGATTACCGCAGTTTGTCACATCAAAATCATCGGTCACGGTCTGCCCTTTTTCCGTCACCACCAAGGGCCCACTCTGCACCGCCGCCCATACCGGCACACTTCCCCCCAGTGCCAGAGTCAGGGCCAACGCCATAGTCAGCTGTTTCTTGTTTTTCATCCTCATCATATCCTTTCTTTTCCCCTTTCGGCCAAAACAAAAAGAAGCCGGTGGCTGGCTTCTTTGCAGCAAATCTTATGTATGGATATACCGTGTCCAAACTGGATGGGTAGTTGCATTTCTGTCTTGTGTCTTTTTCTTGCAAGCTATTATATAATTATTTCGTGTACATTGCAACGATATATATTTATATTGCATATGTAAAAAAACGTCATTGTCAATATTTACATATTTTATTCAGTGGATAAAACTATGGATTTATGCGGACAAAGATTACAGGAAGGTTGGAATCATGTCATATAACTATTTCCTATAGAACAAATTTGTCTGCTTTTTGTTCTGTGAAAAAAAGATAGAAGTTTTTCATCATTATGGTGTAAAAAAAAGACTGCGGCAGGAAGCCGGGCAAAATGTCCGGCACCTTCCACAGTCTCTGCTGATTGATTTCTCAGAGATGGATTACTTCTTCCACAGTCCGTGCAGGTTGCAATAGGCGTAAGCGGATTCCACTTCGTCCCCATCCACCAGGGCAAATTCAGCTTTGGGCGCATCCCCCGGATGCAGTTCCTTTCTCTGGTTCCCCTGTTTGGTGTGCAGGCTGATCCATTCAATGTAATGTTCCGGCTGCATAGGGTGCAGCACAGAACCCACAGTCACAGTGACCAGGTTCCCTTTCACTTCCACCACCGGAACGTGTTTTTCCTGGGCAGCGTCCGTAGTGTTGGGTACCAGTTCATCCATTTTCTGGCCGCAGCACATCACCGGTACGCCGGTCTCTTTTACAACAGCAATGATTTTCCCACAATGGGCACATTTGTAGAATTTTTGTTCCATAAAAAAGCCTCCTCGCAGTCTAAACTTCTTGTTGTCATCCCATCAGGCCAAAAGCCTGCTCTACAACTCCATCATACCATAAATCGGTCTGGCGGGAAAGCCCCCTACTCCACGTGGAACCTGTATACCCGTTCCCGCAGGGGAGCCGCCAGGGTCTTGCCGTACAGGGCTTTCAGCTGGTAATCCCCGGGCCGGTCGAAACTGGCAAACAGGATGGTCACACCGGGGGAACCGGCCTGGCCGGTGGGGTTCTGCATGGGCAAGGTAAAGGAGTGGCCCAGGTTCACAAATCCCTCATGGCCGCTCTGGTCTGCCAGTACCCACTGGTTGCCGCTGGTGGGGTTGGATTCCATGTACAGGGCCACCAGTTCGCCCTTCTTCAGGGGCAGGGTCATGTTCTCCGCCAGGGAATCCAGCTTGTAACTGGTCAGCAGCCGGGCTCCTTCCGCCACATTCAGGGCTTTCAGGATCCGGGTATAGGGCACCAGCGTATCATACGGGCCATCCGGGGTACTGGCGATGCGCACCCCGTCTTCGGCAAATACGTAGGATCGGCCCTGGATGTTTTGGGCATACTCGGCGCTGTTGGTATAGAACAGATCCTTGTCCTCGATCACATTGCCATCGGTGGTGTCCAGGTTCAGTCCCCCGTAGACGGTCCGGTCCCCCTGGGCCTTCAAGATCACACTGAACAGGCTGGGCCGGTTCACGGTCACTTCATAGCTCAGGGTGGCCTGGCCTCCGGCGGCCTTGCCCAGGGCGTTGGCCTTTTCCTTGATGATGTGGTTCAGGTTGTTCTGCTGGTAGGCTTCCTTCAGTCCGTCCGCAAAGGGAACGGTCCCGGAAGCCCTGCCGCTGCTGTAGGATTCCGAAAGCAGGGTGGTATGGCCAAAAGCAAAGGCAGAAAGGGGCAGGGACATAGAAAGCCCCAGTGCCAGAGCCGTGAGAGATTTTCGCAGATGCATGGGCAGTTCCTCCTTTTTTCGCATGGCTTTATCATACCACACATCCATGGAAAAAGTGTGAAAAGGCTATTTCCAGCTGGTCACAAACGCCTCCAGCACCTTCGCCTCCGGGGTGAAACTGGCCCCTTCCTCCACGGTGATCCTGCCCCGGGCCGCCAGGATCCCTTTCACCTGGCACCCGGCCATGAGGCGCATATCGCCCCCGGCATACAGGTATACGTTTTCCAGCCGGGCGCCGGGGTGCACGGTCACATCCCCCTGGCTCAAAATCCGAAAATCCCCCAGTACCCGGCTGCCCCGCTGAAAAGTCACAGGCCCGCTGACCACCAGGATGCCCCGGCCGGTCAGCCGTTTTTCCAGCTGCCATCCGGTGCGGCCCTTGCAGAATTCGCCGCTAAGGGGCAGTGCCAGCCGGCGGGATTGGGGCAGCTGGCAGGGGGCTGCCTGCTGCAGCTGGTTCCAGTCCACCGCCAGGGTCCGGCTGGCCCGTCCATCCCCCACCATCCCCCCGGGCAGAAAGGGAAGCCTCTCCTCCACCCCGGGCATGGTCACTGCCAGCCGTACTCCCGTAAGGAGGGGCCAGTTCTTCAGATCCAGCAGCTGCAGTCGTTCCCGGTGGATCAACCCTTTTTTCTCCCCTTCCAGCCGCAGGGATACAGGAGGACAGTCCGGCCGGAACCGGACCGCCGGCAGAAGCCGGGTTTCTCCCGGTGCCAGCATCGGTTCGCCCGTCCGCACCTGCTCCAGGCTCCACAACAGTTCTGCCCACAACCGGGCCTCCTGCCGCAGGGTCTGGGCCGCCAGTTCCTGTCTGGCCGTCCGGACCAGGATTCCCGCCAGCCCCGAAACCAACAGCAGGCACACCAGCACCATAAGGCTTGCCAGCCCGGGCTCTTTCCTACCTCCCATAGCGATACACCTTTGCCAGTTCCGTTTCCTGACCGGTCTGCCGGTGCCGCAGGCCCAGGTGCCAGCGAATCCGTTTCTCCGGCAGGGCTTCCACTGCAAACCCGGTTACCTCCACATGGGGCGGGGTCAGGGGATTGACCCCTTTCTGCCGGCTGTCCTGGTTCCAGGTGCCCTTGTACAGGGTGGGAAGGTGGGTGGAGGCCGATTCTGCCACAAAAAAGGTCCACTGGGCCTGGGAGTACCGGTGGTAACACTCCAGTTCCGTTCCATGCTTTCCCTGTACCACCCGGGTCTGGGAGACCGACGTCAGAAGAGCCGCCTCCAGACGGGTGTGCAGGTCCTGGCGGGTCCGCAGCAGTTCCCGGCGCCCCACCAGGCGCTGCAGGGACAGGGCCGCACCGGGCCGCTGCAGGGACAGGGCCGCACCGGGCAGGGCCTGGAGCAGACGGCCTGCCGCCAGCAGGACCAGCAGCAGGGCCAGGGCCCCTTCTGCCAGAAGGAACCCCCTAGCCTTTTTCATAGCCCGCCCCGCAGCCCACCAGATGGTCTTTCCAGTACAGCCGTACCTGCCGCAGCTGCACCCCCGGCAGCCCGGGAACGGCCTGCACTTCCTCCTCCACCCGGTACCCCGTCTCCAGGGTAGTGCATTCCCCCTGCAGACGTTCCAGGGCCAGTTCCTGGGCCTCCTCCCGTTTCTGCCGCCAGGCTCCCAGCCCAGCCGCCTGCTGCCAGCCCATAAGCGCCACCAGGGTCCCCATTCCCAGCAGCAGGGACGCCAGGAGCCCGTCCAGCAGAAAGAACCCGCCGCTCTTTCTATTCATAGACCATCCTCCCCTGCACCGGCTGGAAGCGGATCATTTTGCACCGCCGCCCGTCTCTCCGGTCCCGCAGCCCGATGCAGAAGCTTTCTTCCACATTCCCGGTGGAAGTGAAGCCGCCGCCCTTTCCTACCAGGGTAAAATCCCCCAGCCCCAGCCGGGGCAGGTCCAGGATCTTTGTATGGACCAGGTCCCGCCAGGCGTAGGCCCTGGATCCCTCCTCCGTTACGATGAACTGCAGATGATGGCCGGTCAGGAACAGGTTCCGCTGCTGCAGCGCCGACAGGGTATCCGCTGTGGTCTGGGTGGCCAGGTCCAGCTGGGTCTGCCGAGCCAGGCCCTCCAGTTGGAACAGGGCGGGGCCCGCCAGCAGAAGTCCCGTCATCCAGAGTCCCAGTTCCAGCAGCAGCTCCAGCAGCAGATACCCCGGCGCTTTCCGTGGTCTCATGCCCCTTCTCCGTTTTTGGTGGTGCCCAGTTCGTTGCTCTTGACGGTACGTCCGTCAGAAAGCCTGCCCTGGAATACGATTTCCCCGTCTTCGCCGGCTCCCTCCATCTGGATGTCCTGGTATTCCCGGTCAGGCACGTACTTGCCCTTCCGCAGGGTATCGATATCCCCCGGGGCCTTGCCCGTTTCCAGCTGGTACATTTTGGCACCGCTTTCCAGTACGGCCAGATTGGAAATCAACTGGCTGTCCCGGGATTTGTTCATGGCTGTGTTGATGGAAGGCAGCAGGGCGGCCGCCAATCCCCCGATGATGGCCATGACGGCGATGATTTCGATCAGGGTGAAGCCTCCGGATTTCTTATGGGGTTTCCCGTTAGATTTCAGGTCTGTTTGCATCTTGTTCTCCTTTCCTTACAAAAACGATATGCCATTCATCAGTTCGAAGAGCGGGGTCAGCAGAAAAAGCAGCATCCCCCCGCAGCCCAAGGCAAGGGTGAGCAGCAGAGCCGGTTCCAGCAGGGTCTTCAGCTGCTTCAAACGGCTCTGGAAATCCTGTTCCAGGATGCAGGCGGCTTCCATGAGCAGTCCGGATAGATTTCCGCTCTCTTCGCCCAGGGCCAGAAATTCCACGGTCAGCGGACTGAACAGCCGGTCCCCCTCCCGGGCACAGTGGGAAAAGGGACGCCCGGCCACCACCTGGCGGCTCAGCCGGCTGGCCGTCTCCAACGCCAGCCCGCCCCGGAGCAGCAGGGACAGCAGCCCCAGGTAGCGGATTTCCCAGAACTTCCGGTTCAGGCTGGTCAGGCCCGGACAGCGGAGCAGCCAGCGGGAGCGGCGCTGCCAGGCCAGCCGGAGCAGGAAAGCTGCTGCCAGCAGCCCCACCGGCAGCAGCCAGGGCCGCCCATGGAGCAGGCGGCTCAGAGACAGGAAAAAGCGCAAGCCCGGGCTCATGGGAAGGTGCAGGGAGGCATACAGATCCCCGAACAGGGGCAGGATGCTCCACAGAAAGTACAGGCCCAGCAGGCCCGTGATGCCCAGCACCAGAGCCGGGTACAGAGAAGCCTGAAGCAGGGCCTTTTGATTTTCCCGTTTTTTCTGATAAAATACGGCCAATTGCTGGAATACAGCCGGGAGCTGACCGCTCAGCTCCCCACCTTCCGCCAGCACCCAGGCCAGGTCACCCACCTGAGTGCGCTGGCGGTGCAGCGCCTGGGAAAGAGAGCTTCCCCGGCGCAGCTGGGCAGCCAGTAAACTGCAGACTCGTCCCGTCTCGCCGCTGCCCTGCCGGCCCAGGGCCTCCAGGGCCGACAGCAGGGGCAGACCGCCCTGGAGCAAAAGCCCCAGCCGGCGGAACAAGGTTTCCCGCTGCAGCGTGGAAAGTGCCATATCCGATCACCTCCTTCCAGAAGAAAATGCCCCTCCCAACCCTAGTTCGCCATCCAGCGGTAAAATTCCTACCCCCAAAAAAGCCAACCGTCATTAAACGCAAAAACACCGGCAAGTTCAACTTTTGGTCACATTTGTGATCGTAAGGCTCTACTAAAAACCCCCTACCCGCCAAAAGCGGGCCCCTTCCCCCTTTTCCACGGGACTAGGAGACTCCTATTCGTTGTCTCCGTCGCGGGGGACACAATATCTATTGTCCTTCCCTTTTCCCCGGTTGCCTTTTATCCGCCCTTCTGCTATAGTAATAAAAACCATAAAATTCAGTTATTTTTAAAGGAGACACTCATGCCCTTTTATTCCCACCGTACCCCTCAACGTCTTCGATTCAGAAAAGAACTGCGAAAACAGATGACAAAAGAAGAACGGAAGCTCTGGTTCGAATGCTTAAGGGACTATCCCGTGCGCTTCCGCCGTCAGGAAATCATCCTGGATTATATCGCCGATTTTTACTGTTCCAGAGCAAAACTGATTGTGGAACTGGATGGCGAGCAGCACGCCGATCCCGTGGAAAAAGAGCGGGATGCCCTGCGGACCCGGCGGATTGAGCAGCTGGGATATAAAGTCATCCGGATCCCCAATCGGGAAATATGGAAGAATTTTCAGGGGGTAAAGGAGTATATTTACCGGGAGATGAAGAAAAGGCTGGGGGTATAAGGGGGACACAATATCTTTTGTCCTTCCCTGGAAGGGAAGGGGGACCGTGCTTATGCACGGTGGATGGGTCCAGCACTACACTCTCGCCTTCGTCGTACAAACGATCGAAGTCCCCCACCATCCGTTCAAAGGTTCCTCTGTTATCGTAAGGCGCTACTAAAAACCCCCTACCCGCAAGCGGGTCCTTTCCCCCTTTCAGGGGGACACAATATCTTTTGTCCTTCCCTGGAAGGGAAGGGAAGGGGGGACCGTGCCCAGCACGGTGGATAGGTCCAGCCCTACACTTTCGCCTTCATCATACAAACGATTGAAGTCCCCCACTATCCATTCAAAAAGTTCCTCCTGTTATCGTAAGTCTCTACTAAAAACCCCCTACCCGCAAGCGGGTCCTTTCCCCCTTTCAGGGGGACACAACGTCCCACCGGACTAGGAGACTCCTATTCGTCGTCTCCGTCACGGGGGATACAATCTCTTTTGTCCTTCCCTGGAAGGGAAGGGGGACCGTGCCCAGCACGGTGGATGGGTCCAGTACTACATTCTCGGCTTCGTCGTACAAACGACTGCACACCCCACTACCCGTTCAAATGGTTTCCCTGTTATCGTACGACACTACTAAAAACCCCCTGGGTCCTTTCCCCCTTTCAGGGGGACACAACGTCCCACCGGACTAGGAGACTCCTATTCGTCGTCTCCGTCGCGGGGGACACAATATTTTTTTGTCCTTCCCTGGAAGGGAAGGGGGACCGTGCGCAGCACGGTGGATAGGTCCAGTACTACACTCTCGCCTTCGTCGTACTGACGATTGAAGCCCTTCCCCCACCATACACAAAAACCGAGAGCGCCGGCCGGCGCTCTCGGTTTTTTTCACTCTATCCTTATTTCCTTTACTCTGCCAGTTCCCGTCTCACCACTTCGGCAATGGCTTCGGTGATGTGATCCAGTTCCACCTGGTTGGGGCCCTGGGCCATGATCCGGATCAGGGGTTCGGTGCCGCTGGCCCGTACCAGCACCTGGCCGTCTTCTCCCAGTTCTTCTGTATACCGGCGGACCACATCGGCGATGGCGGTATTCTCCTGCCAGCCGTTCTTGTCCTTCACCCGCACGTTCAGCAGGGTCTGGGGATATTTCACCATCAGGGCACCCAGCTGGCTCAGGGTCTGGTTATGCCGCACCAGGCTGCTCAACAGGTTCACGGCCGTCATCATGCCGTCCCCGGTCCGTACCAGGTCGCCGAAGATGATGTGGCCGCTCTGTTCGCCACCCAGCTTGTAATCGTGCTTCAGCATTTCTTCCAGCACATAGCGATCTCCCACGCTGGTCTTCACCGTACGGCCGCCGTGTTCCTTCATGGCTTTCGCCAGGCCCACGTTGCTCATGACCGTGGTCACCAGCACGTTGTCCTTCAGCTTGCCGGCCTTCATCAGATCCAGGGCGCAGATCAGCATGATCTGGTCCCCGTCCAGGGGTTCGCCGTTTTCGTCCACAGCCAGCAGGCGATCGGCGTCGCCGTCGTTGGCCAGGCCCACATCGGCCCCCTCTTCCCGCACCTTGGCCTGCAGGGCTTCCAGATGGGTGGAGCCGCAGCCGTTGTTGATGTTGATGCCGTTGGGTTCATGGAAGATGGGGATCACGTGGGCCCCCAGGGTGCGCAGGATGGCCGGAGCGATTTCGCTGTTGGCTCCGTTGGCGCAGTCCATGACCACCTTCAGCCCGTTCAGCTTCACCGGGCAGCTGTCCACAATGTGCTGCACGTATTCCATGCCCATGTCCGGTTCGTCGATGACATGGCCCAGATTGCTGCCGGTGACCGTCCGGGTATAATCCACCGGCTGCTTCACGATGGCTTCGATTTCGTCCTCCACCGCATCGGGCAGCTTGTACCCGGTACGGGCAAAGAACTTGATCCCGTTGTCCTCAAAGGGATTGTGGGAGGCAGAAATTACCACCCCCGCATTGGCTTCCAGCTTTTCCGTCAGATAGGAAACCGCCGGTGTGGGGATCACCCCCAGCAGGTGGGCATTGCCCCCGGCACTGCAGATGCCAGCCGCCAGGGCACTTTCCAGCATGGTGCCGGAAAGACGGGTATCCCGCCCGATCAGGATCTTGGGAGTCTTCACTTCCCGTCCAAAATACTGGGCCGCTGCCCGCCCCAGTTTATATGCCAGTTCCGCATTCAGTACAGGACCATTGGCGACGCCGCGTACGCCGTCCGTTCCAAACAATCTAGCCATATGAGCCCTCCAGCTTTTCAGGTATTTTGCTGCTTATTTTTCGTCTTCTTCTTTGCGGCCTGCCATTTCCACCAGCATCTCGCCCGGTGTAATGTTATGGTAAGCCAGCAGTACTAGGCAATGATACCATAAATCGCCCATTTCGTAAACAACCTGGTCCGCATCGTGGTTCTTGGAAGCCAGCAGGGTCCGGGTCACATCGGCCCCCATCTGTTCCAGCAGCGGGTCCTGGCTGGGCGCCTGCAGCAGCTTGTGCTGGGCTTTCTGCCGTTCCTGGTAGCACTGGATCTGTTTGTACAGTTCGTTGATCACCTGGGGCAGCCGGTTGTCGGCCACAGGCAGGCTCTCGCCGGAGGCACTGTTCCACAGGGGATTGAAGAAGCAGGAATAATGGCCCGTATGGCAGGCGGCACCCTTCTGCTCCACCTTCACCAAAAGGGTATCCCCGTCGCAGTCGTAGGTAATGCTGTACACCTTCTGGGTATGGCCGCTGGTGGCACCTTTGTTCCACAGTTCCTGCCGGCTGCGGCTCCAGAACCAGGTATACCCGGTCTCAATGGTGCGGGCCAGGCTTTCGCCGTTCATATAGGCCAGCATCAGGACCTTGTCGGTCTTTACATCCTGCACAATGGCCGGGATCAGGCCCCGGTCATCGAATTTCAATTTGCTTACATCCAGTTTCATAACCGTACGTCCACTCCTTTATTCCGCAAGTATTCCTTCACCTGGCGGATGGTAAACGTTCCATAATGGAATACGGAAGCGGCCAGAGCCGCATCAGCCTTGCCGGTTGTGAGTACATCGTAGAAGTCTTCCAGGGAGCCTGCCCCGCCGCTGGCGATCACAGGCACGGGCACCGCTTCGGCTACTTTCCGGGTCAGTTCGATGTCGAAGCCATCCTTGGTGCCGTCCGCATCCATGCTGGTCAGCAGGATTTCTCCCGCTCCCAGGCTCACGGCCTTCCTGATCCACTCCAGGGCATCCAGGCCCGTGGGGGTATGGCCCCCGTTGATGTACACTTCCCAGGAATCTTCTCCCCGTCGTTTGGCATCCACAGCCAGGACCACACACTGGTTCCCGAAGGCTTCCGCGCCCCGGCGGATCAGATCCGGATCCTTCACGGCCGCCGTGTTCAGGCTGGTCTTGTCGGCTCCGGCCAGGAGCACCGCCCGCATATCTTCAATGGAACCGATGCCGCCGCCTACCGTCAGGGGCATGAACACCTCCCGGGCCGTCCGTTCGATGGTCTTCACCATGGATTTGCGTTTTTCCAGGGACGCGGTGATATCCAGGAACACCAGCTCATCGGCCTGTTCCTTTTCGTACTGGCTGGCCAGTTCCACCGGGTCGCCTGCATCCCGCAGGCCCACGAAATTGGTCCCCTTTACCACCCGTCCATCTTTTACGTCCAGACAGGGTATGATCCGTTTTGCCAACATGGCTCTACGCCTCCTTCGCAATCGCTACAGCCTGGCGAAGGTCAATGGCGCCGGTATATAACGCCTTTCCTATAATACACCCTTCGACGCCATCTGTTTCTCTTTTTTTCAAAATCTTCAAATCTTCCAGGCTGGCCACCCCGCCGCTGGCAGTGACCTTCAGGCCCGAAGCCTTTGCCACCGCCACGGTGGCTTCCACATTCACCCCGCTGAGCATGCCGTCCCGGGCGATGTCCGTAAAGATGATGCGCTCCACCCCGGCATCAGCCATTTTTTTAGCCAGTTCTTCCGCCTGGATGTGGCCGCTGGCTTCCCAGCCCTCTACGGCCACGTCCCCGTTTTTGGCGTCGATGCCCACCACAATGCGGCCCGGATAGGCCCTGCAGGCATCCTTCACCAGCTGGGGATCCTTCACCGCCGCAGAGCCCAGGATCACCTGGTGGACCCCGGCCGCAAGCAGCCGTTCAATGTGGCTCATGTTCCGGATGCCGCCCCCCACTTCAATGGGGATGCCTCCCTGTTCCATAATAGCCCTGATGGCCGTCAGGTTCCGGCTTTCACCGGCCAGGGCCCCGTCCAGGTCCACCACGTGGATGGAGCTGGCTCCGGCGGCGGCCCATTCTCTGGCCATGGCCCCCGGATCCCTGCTGTAGATGGTCTCCCGGGAAAAATCCCCCTTCACCAGGCGGACACAGTTGCCGCCCCGCAGATCGATGGCAGGATAGATGTTCATAGCTTCCACTCCTTAAAGGCCGTCAGCATGGCCAGGCCTGCAAAGCTGGACTTTTCCGGATGGAACTGGAAGCCCTGTACGCTGCCCCGGCCCACACTGGCCGTAATTTTCGTGCCGTACTCGCAGACGGAGGTGATGATCCCCGGGTCCTCCGGCACCGCATGATAGCTGTGAACGAAGTAGACGTATTGGCCGTCCGCGTCCTTCATGAGGGGCGACGGATTCACCGTGGTGATCCGGTTCCAGCCCATGTGGGGAATCTTGTACGGGGTGACGATTTTCTTCACCTGGCCCTTGAAATAGCCCAAGCCCTTGACGCCGGGGCTTTCCTCGCTGCTTTCGAACAGCAGCTGTTCGCCCAGGCAGATGCCCAGGAAGGGTTTGCCGCTGGCCAGGGCTTCCTGGACCGCTTCCTCCAGGCCCCGGGCCCGCATGGTCTCCATGCAGTCGCCGAAAGAGCCCACCCCGGGCAGGATCACCTTGGGGGCTTCCTTGATCACTTTCGGGTCCGCGGAGACCACCGGATTCGCCCCGATCTTCAGCAGCCCGTTGTACACCGAGTGCAGGTTGCCCCGGCCGTAGTCGATGATGACGATGGTGTCTTTTTCCATATTACAGTGCCCCCTTGCTGCTCATGACCCCGTGCACCCGGGGATCCATGGCCACGGCCTCACTCATGGCCCGGGCCACGCCCTTGAAGATGGCTTCCAGCATATGGTGGGTGTTCTTGCCGTAGGGCACGTTGATGTGCAGGGTCAGGCCGCAGTTCATGGCCAGGGCCCGGAAAAAGTCCTCGCCCATTTCCGTGTCGAAATTGCCCAGGGTCACCCGGGGAATCAGGTCCGCATTCCACACCAGATAGGGCCGTCCGGAAAAGTCCAGGGCGATTTCGGCCAGGGCTTCATCCATGGGCAGCAGGAAACTGCCGTACCGGTGGATGCCCTTTTTATCTCCCAGGGCCTGCGCGATGGCCTGCCCCAGGGCGATGCCCACGTCCTCCACCGTATGGTGGCAGTCCACTTCCAGGTCGCCCTTGGCCCGCACCGTCAGGTCCATAAAGGAATGGACCGCCAGCAGGGTCAGCATATGATCCAGAAATCCCACACCGGTCTTGATGTCTGCCTTGCCGGTGCCGTCCAGGTTCAGCTTCACGCTGATCTGGGTCTCTTTCGTATTCCGTTCGATACAACCTTCCCGCATAGCCCTATGCCTCCTGTTATTGTACGATTTCTTTGATGGCCCCGATGATCTTGGGGTTTTCTTCCGCCGTGCCCACGGAGATCCGCAGACCGCCCGGCAGACGGTTGTTCTGGCTGAAGTCCCGGATCAGTACCCGTTTCTTCAGCAGTTCATGGAACAGATAGCTGCCTGCCGCCTTGGCCTTTTCCGCACTGGGCAGATCCCGGGCACCGGCGCCGTCCGCCAGTTTGTCCAGCACCTTCCCTGCCGGCAAAGCCAGCAGGAAGTTCGTGGCGCTGGGCAGCACCCGAAAGCCCATGGCTTCCAGATGTTCCCGCAGGTACCGGCGGCCGCTGACCACCATGTCCACCCGTTCCTTCAGCACGTCCGGTTTGCTGAACAGCAGTTCCGCCGCCATGATGGAGAACCCGTTCACCGTGTAGGGCAGCAGCACCTTTTTCAGTACCTTCATGACCGCAGCGCTGCCGATGCCGTAGCCGATCCGCAGGTTGGCCAGCCCGTAGGCCTTGGAGAACGTCCGCAGCACCAGCAGGTTGTCCACTTCCTTCACCAGGTCCATGGTGGAAAGTTCCCGGGGGTCCCCTTCTTCCACAGCAAATTCCAGATAGGCTTCATCCATGATCACCGGGCAGTCCACGCCCCGGATGATCTTTTCCATGCCTTCCCGGCGGTTATAGTTGCCCGTAGGGTTGTTGGGGTTGCAGATGATCAAAAGGGCCGGCTGCTGCTCTCTGGCAAAGTCGATGACCGTATCCGGATCCACGAACCCATCCGCCGTCAGGGGAAACAGCACCGGTTCGCTGTCCGCCAGGATGGCGTAGGTCTGGTACATGCTGAAGCTGGGGGTGGGGCAGGCGATTTTGCGGCCCGGGCCCCCGAAGGCGTAGCAGGCCTTTTCCAGGAGCTCGCTGGAACCGTTGCCGATGGCCACCAGTTCCGGGTCAAAGCCCAGCTTGGCGGCGATGGCGGCGCACAGGTCCTCCCCGTGCATGGAGGGATACCGGTTGAACAGGTGCTCTGCCAGCCGGCTGTTCAGTTCCAGCCGCAGTTCCGGGGTCATGTCCCAGTTGGTTTCGTTGGCATTGACAATGATATCCGCATCAGGTACCGTTTCCACCTGATACTCTTCGATCCGGGCTAACGTGTCCCGGGCTTGTATGTTGCTCATGGGGGGATGCCTCCTTGGATTTTTGTCCGCCCCTCCGTCGCGGGGGACACAAATTATTCTTCCGGCTTTTCTTCCGCCAGCACCACTTTCAGGTCTTCCACCAGTTTCCGGATCCGGTCGTACTGCATCTTGAAGCTGACCTTGTTGGCGATCAGTCTTGCCGTGCTGGGGAATACGCTGACGATTTCCTTCAATTTATTTTCCCGCAGGGTGCGGCCCGTTTGCACGATATCCACGATGCTGTCGCTGAGCCCCACGATGGGCCCCAGTTCGATGGACCCGTTCAGTTTGATGATCTCCATCTGCATACCCAGCTTGTCGAAGAAATCGGCCGCACACCGGGGATACTTGGTGGCCACCCGCATGTGGGCGTAATCCGTCAGTTCCGGCAGCACCTTGTTCTCCGGCACGGCCATCATCAGGTGGCAGCCGCCGAAGCCCATATCCAGCAACTCGTAGATATCCTTCCGTTCCTCGTTCAGCACATCCTTGCCGATGATCCCGATATCGGCGGCGCCGTATTCCACGTACGTGGGCAGGTCCACGGTCTTTACGATCAAAAACTTCACTTTCGTCTCTTCGTTGGTAATGACCAGCTTCCGGGAATCCTCCACCACGTTTTCCGCAGCGTAGCCCACTTTGGCCAGGAGCTCCACGCTTTTTGCAAACAGTTTCCCTTTGGGCAGGGCAATCGTTAAATAATCCATTGTATCGTCTCTCCTATCCTACATAGGCTACGGCTTCGCACCGATTGGCCGCACAGGCCTTGGCCGCTTCTTCCGGGGTCATGGCATTGGTCCCCACTTTCACGTTCTTGCCGCCGTTTCTCAGTTCCATGGCCTTCTGGATGGCCTTGGCCTGGCACCCGGGAGCCCATGCCACGTAGATATCCCACTTGGAATCCATGTTCAGCCGGCCGTCCCGCCGCAGGGACAGGATGATCCGGTCGATGCCCATGGCAAAGCCCGTGGCCGGTTCCGGATCCCCGAAGGCTTCCATCATATGGTCATACCGGCCGCCGCCGCAGATGTTGAACCCGATCTGGGGCGCATAGGCCTCGAACACCATGCCGGTGTAGTAATCGAAATTGCGGATCAGGGACAGGTCGAAGGACAGATACGGAGCCACGCCATAGCTTTCCGCCAGCTTGTAGATGGCCTTCAGGTTCTTCAGGGCATCCAGGCTCTTGGGGTTCGTCACCCGGGCTTCCAGGCTGTCCAGCAGGTCCCGGCCGCCCTGCAGGTACAGCAGGTCGCGGAACATGTCCTTCAGCGGTTTGGGGATGAACCGTTCCGCCGCTTCCTCCAGGCCCACCGCATTGTGGGAGAGGATCATGCTCTTCACGAAATCCGCCTGCTTCTTCGTCAGCTTGGCGTCTTCCATCAGGCCGGCCAAAAAGCCGCTGTGGCCGATGCTGATCAAAAAGTCCTGCAGGCCCGCTGCCTTCAGGCTTTCCACAGCCAGGGCCAGCACTTCCGCGTCCGCCATGGGAGCTTCGGCCCCGATGAGTTCGATGCCCGCCTGGGAGAATTCGCACTGGCGGCCCGCCTGGGTCTGTTCGTGCCGGAACACGTTGGCGATGTAGAACAGTCGTTTCACGCCCTTGTCGTTCTTCAGCCGGGTAGCCACCATCCGGGCCAGGGGCGTGGTCATTTCGCTGCGCAGCATCAGGGTCCGGTTGTTCCGGTCCATGAACCGCATGCTTTCTTCATTGATGCCGGCGCCGCTCAGGGCAAAGGTATCCGCGTATTCAAAGGTGGGGGTAACGGCTTCATCATAGCCCCAGCTCAGGAAATTGTTGGCGATCTTGTCTTCGATCTCCCGTTTGGCCCGGGCCTCTCCCGGCAGGATATCTCTCGTCCCGTAAGGGATCCGCAGTACAGTACTCATTTGGTTTCTTCTCCTTTATTGGTCAGTTCCGGGATCAGGGTCCGATAGCCCCCTGCCCCGTAATTCAAACAGCGATTCACCCGGGATACCGTGGTGCTGCTGGCGCCCGTATCCTTGACGATCCTGGCATAATTTTCGCCCCGGTGAAGACGCACCGCCACTTCCAGGCGCTGGCTCAGCGCCTTCAGTTCGTTGGGGGTGCAGATGTCTTCCAGGAAAGCCAGAGCCCCAGCTTCATCCTTCAGCAGGGTGAAAGCATTGGCCAGTTGTTTCAGTTCCCGTTGGTTTAGTCCGGCTACCATGATCGAAGCCCCTTTCTCCTAGATGGATTGCAATCGGCTCTGCAGCCGTTTGCTTTAGCTGTTTATTACTTTACTACGATGAAGAAGTAAAAGCAAGTAGTTTTTGTGAATTTGTGAAAATTGTTTTAGGTTTCCCTGTTATCGTAAGGCTCTACTAAAAACCCCCTACCCGCAAGCGGGCCCTTTCCCCCTTTCAGGGGGACACGGACTGGGAGACACAATATCTTTTGTCCTTCCCTGGAAGGGAAGGGGACCGTGCGCATGCACGGTGGATGGGTCCAGCCCTACACTTTCGGCTTCGTCGTACGATCGACTGCACACCCCACCACCCGTTCAAAAAGTTCCCCCTGTTATCATGAGGCTCTACTAAAAACCCCCTACCCGCAAGCGGGTCCTTTCCCCCTTTCAGGGGGACACGGACTGGAAGACTCCTGTTCATCGTCTCCGTCGCGGGGGACACAAGTCTTTGTCCTTCCCTGGAAGGGAAGGGGGACCGTGCGCATGCACGGTGGATAGGTCCAGCACTACACTCTCGCCTTCGTCGTCCAGACGACTGCAGCACACCCCCACCACCCGTTCAAATAGTTCCCCCTGTTATCGTAAGGCTCTACTAAAACCCCCTACCCGCCAAAGGCGGGCCCCTTCCCCCTTTCAGGGGGACACAATATTTTGTCCTTCCCTGAAAGGGAAGGGGGACCGTGCGCATGCACGGTGGATGGGTCCAGTCTACACTCTCGCCTTCGTCGTACAACCGACTGCAGCACCCCCCATCACCCGTTCAAAAAGTTCCCCCTGTTATCGTAAGACTCTACTAAAAACCCCCTACCCGCCAAAGGCGGGCCCTTTCCCCCTTTCAGGGGGACACAACGTTCCATTCCTATTCGTCGTCTCCGTCGCAGGGGACACAACGTTCTTTGTCCTTCCCTGGAAGGGAAGGGGGACCAGCCGTATGGCTGGTGGATAGGTCCAGCCCTGCACTCTCGCCTTCGTCGTCCAGACGACTGAACTCCCCCCAACTCACCGGGCCACAAGGTGGCGCTTGACAAACTGTACTTTATACAGTATCATTTGAGATACACGGAATTCATCCAGAGTAACGGAGGGACTGGCCCTATGAAGTTACGGCAACCATCTGGAAAGCGCTCCTTTCCACGAACGGTGCTAAGTCCATCAGGCATTGCCTGAAAGATGAAGATGAGTGAGCAAATCTGATTCCTCTTCATTCGCTGAAGAGGAATTTTTTATTTTCCACGGAGGTGTCCACCCCATGATCCAATTGGAGCACATTGAAAAAATCTATCACACCGCCTCAGGCGATCTCCATGCCCTGAAAGACATCAACCTGACCATCAACGAAGGTGAGATCTTCGGCATCATCGGCCTGTCCGGTGCCGGCAAATCCACCCTGGTGCGCTGCATCAACATGCTGGAACGGCCCACCAGTGGCAAGGTCTTCGTAGACGGCCAGGAAATGACTGCCCTCAGCGAAGAACAGCTGCGCAAAGCCCGGCAGAACATCGGCATGATCTTCCAGCACTTCAACCTGCTGGCCAGCCGCACCGTCTACGGCAACATCGCCTTCCCCCTGGAAATCCAGGGCCTGGACAAGGCTTCCATTAAAAAGAAGGTAGATCCCCTGCTGGATCTGGTGGGCCTGGCCGACCGGGCCGACCACTACCCCAGTCAGCTGTCCGGCGGGCAGAAACAGCGGGTGGGCATCGCCCGGGCCCTGGCCAGCGACCCCAAAGTGCTGCTGTGCGACGAAGCCACTTCCGCCCTGGATCCCCAGACCACAGAATCCATCCTGAACCTGCTCCGTGACATCAACAAACGGCTGCACATCACCATCGTCATGATCACCCACCAGATGAACGTAGTGAAAGAGATCTGCGACCGGGTGGCCGTCATCGAAAACGGCCAGATCATCGAACAGGGCACCATGGTGGACCTTTTCACCAATCCCCAGAAGACCACCACCAAGGAATTCGTGGCCAGCATCCAACACAACGACCTGCCCGATTTCGTCAAGAAACTGGATCTGCACAAAGAGTACAAGAGCGGCGACAAGGCCCTGGTCAGCCTGAGCTTCATCGGCGACAGCGCCGGCGAGCCCGTGGTGGCCGTACTGATCAAGAAGTACGACACGAATGTGAATATCCTGACCGCCAACATCGAAAACCTGCAGGATACCCCCTTCGGCACCCTGCTCATCGAACTGGAAGGTGACGAGGGCCATCTGAAACAGGCCCTGGATTACCTGCATTCTAGAAAAGTCAAAGACGAGGTGATTGGTTATGTCTCCTAATATGATTCATCTGCTGGTGAAAGCCCTGGGCGAAACCCTGTACATGGTGGCCCTGTCCGCCGCCATCGCCACAATCTGCGGCATCCCCCTGGGCGTGATCCTGACCATTACCGGCAAGGGCCACATCAAAGAAAACCCTGCCCTGCACAAAACCCTGGGCTCCATCGTGAACGCCCTCCGGTCCATCCCCTTCATCATCCTGATGGTGGCCATCATCCCCCTGACCCGCCTCATCGTGGGCAGCTCCATCGGGACCACCGCCGCCATCGTACCCCTGACCATTTCCTGCACCCCGTTCATTTCCCGGATCATCGAATCCTCTCTGTTGGAAGTGGACCCCGGCGTCATCGAAGCCGCCCAGAGCATGGGAGCCAGCCCCATGCAGATCATCTGGAAAGTGTTGCTGCCCGAAGCCATGCACAGCATCGTCCTGGGCATCACCCTGGCCGTGATCAGCCTGATCGGTTCCAGCGCCATGGCCGGTGCCCTGGGCGGCGGCGGCCTGGGAGATCTGGCCATCCGCTACGGATACCAGCGGTTCCAGGCTGACACCATGATTGCCACCGTCATCGTGCTGATTGCCCTGGTGCAGGTGGTACAGAGCATCGGGAACAAGATTTCCAGCAAATTGAATAAGACGAAGATCAAATAAAAACTGGGCGCCTCGATGGTGCCCAGTTTTTTATATTTCTTTCATTATGCAGGATTGCCAGTGCCTGATCCAGGTGCTTGATGATTTCCGCTTCAGGATAAGCTCCCCTGTGAAGGACCTTCTGGGTTCCAGACACGATATATAATAAAGTTTATATAATGATTCATATGGCATGATCCTGTCACCTCAAAATCTGTAAAAATTGCGGCCTAAAAAAATGTTGACCTCAAAAATCACCATTTTTGAGGTTTGGAATCGACTTTATATTTCCATTATAAAGTGCAATACTCTGCTTCAGGATAAAATCCGCCCGACGAGGGCGGACTTTTTTGAATGGAATGGCGTTCGGCCGCACTCTGTAAGCATTACGATCGTACAAAAGGCGTTCGAGGGGGCGGGCTCATCGAATTAGGGGCGATTCGGTGAACCGCCCGCTGTCGCGGTCTGATACCTGGGAACGGACTCCCCTTACGGGTAGGCCCTACGGAAGAACGCCAACATATCCGTTTCTGCGTAGGGATGGCCCATAAGGGACATCCGAGCCCAGGTCGCCCAGCGGGCCATACATTCAAACAAATTTGCCCCTGGGCAAATTTGTTCCTTTGGCTGCAGACTAGTGACTAGAGACTAGTGACTGCCCATTTGCTATAATGAATCCCGGGAGGACACGCTCATGAAAATTCTTGTAACCGGTGGTGCCGGGTTCATCGGCTCCAATTTTATCTTTTATGTGCTGAAGCAGCACCCTGAGGCTAACATCATCTGCCTGGACAAACTGACCTATGCCGGGAACCTTGCTACCCTGGCGCCCATCATGGACCACTCCCATTTCCAGTTCCGCAAGCTGGATATCTGTGACCGCAAGGCTGTATACGCTCTCTTCGAAGAACGACACCCCGATATCGTGGTCAACTTTGCGGCCGAATCCCATGTGGACCGATCCATTTTGGATCCTGCAATTTTCCTGGAAACGAACATCCTCGGGACTTCCGTTCTCATGGACGCCTGCCGGAAATATGGCATCCAGCGCTTCCAGCAGGTTTCTACAGATGAAGTCTACGGGGACCTGCCCCTGGACCGTCCAGATCTGCTCTTTACAGAGACTTCACCCCTCAATCCTTCCAGCCCCTACAGCAGCTCCAAGGCCGGAGCCGATCTGCTGGCGCTGGCCTACCACCGGACCTATGGGCTGCCGGTGACCATCAGCCGGTGCAGCAACAACTATGGTCCCTACCAGTTCCCGGAAAAACTGATTCCCCTGATGATCATCAACGCCCTGCAGGACAAACCCCTGCCGGTATACGGGGATGGGCAAAACATCCGGGACTGGTTATATGTGGAAGACCATTGCCGTGCCATCGACCTGATCCTGCAAAAAGGACGGCCAGGAGAAATCTATAACGTAGGCGGCCACAACGAAATGCAGAACCTCCACATCGTAAAACTAATCTGTAAGGAACTGGGCAAGCCGGAAAGCCTGGTTACCTATGTGAAGGACCGGAAAGGCCATGACAGACGATACGCCATCGACCCGACAAAAATCCATAATGAGCTTGGCTGGCTTCCAGAAACGAAATTTGCGGACGGAATCAAGAAAACCATCAAATGGTATCTGGAGAATCGGGAATGGTGGGAAGAGATCTTGGCTAAGAAGTCAGAGCGCCCCTGACGGGGCTGAAAGATGTCAGATGTCAGCTTGATTGGCAATCAGAAATAGAATCGTAGACCGCCGTGGTGCTGCGCGCGCCAAAAAAGCCAGACGGCACAAAATGACAAAAGGATCGAAACGCAACGCCCCCGCCCGCGATGATCCGCTCTTTACAAGGGTGGTAGTAAATCTGCCTTATGTGGCCGGAATACTCATTCCTATGTGAATGTCAACCAAAAAGTGAGCCACTTGCTCACGAATTTTTGAGCCACTCATGCTCATGAAAAAGTGAGCCACCTGCTCACGAATTTTTGAGCCACTTAAGCATTCGTCATCTTCTGTTTGCTGCTGTGCAAACGGTAAGACTGTCCATTCATATTTAAAACACTGGAGTGGTAGGTGAGCCGGTCGACCAATGCGGCAACCAGCGTCTCGCTGGCAAACATCTCCGTCCATTTGGAAAACTCCAGGTTTGTCGTAATCACTGTACTGGCTCTTTCACTCCTTTCGGCAATCACTTTGAACAACATTTCAGATTCTTCCTGGTTGAATCTTGCATAACTTAATTCATCTATGAGCAGCAGGTCTGCTCCGCTCAAAGTTTTTTCCATCTTGCGCAACTGGTAATCATCATGGGCTTCACATAGCTCAGTTGCCAGCGTTGTGGCATTGCAGAAAATGACCTTCCAGCCCAGCAGACAGGCTTTCACTCCAAGGGCTGTCATCAGATGTGTTTTCCCCGTCCCCGGATTACCGATCATCACCAGGTTCTCATGCCTCTTTATGAAATCGCAGCTTGCCAGCTGCTTCACATATTCAGGCCGAACATGTTCCAGCCTTGTGAGATCAAACTCTTCCAGGGTCTTGAGCATGGGAAAGTGCGCTCTCTTCAGCCTGCGTTGCTGCTGTTTTTCCTGACGGGATGCATATTCCCGCTTCATCAACCCGAGCACGAATTCTTCCAGGCTTTGTCCGGGGCGGAATTTTTCCGCTGGTTCACCGACGTCTTTGAAAGTGGGAAGTTTAAGCTGTTTCGCATAGAAACGGAGTGCTTCCTTTACACCTGCGTCCTGCACATAGTGCCTCCTTCCTGTAAAAGCTGGTCATACATTGAAAGATCTGTCTGCTGCACTTTTACCGGGTCGGTAAGGATATGCGCTTTCCTGTCGGAAACCATAAATTGCTCTTTGTGCTCCCAAAAAGCGTTCTCTCCGTCGGCAGCACATAGCCGCAGAATCTCAACCAGCTGTTCGCTGCTGAATGCATTGGTCTCCAGGAACTGTAGCAGGGCAGCACTGAGGTTCTGCCGTACCGGTTTTGCTTCCAGGATGCTGCGCGGCTTGTATTCCAGCAACGGCAGATAATGCGCAAGTTTCAGAATCTGCTGGTTTTGCCCATAGTTTCTGGCGTGTTCAGCAATCAGTTCCCCCTTGGCAAAGATCCGAATCTGTTCAGCATAGGCTCGCACCGTGACCTCCTGTCCCACATATTTCACGGGCACAGAATAATCGTTAGCGACGAATCGGACAACAGAAAAGGGTGTTACTCGGCAGACTGCTGCTCTGCTTGCATCAAAAGGGCTGCCCGGCAGTGGGCAGAGACGTTTCTGGTCTTCCAGGAGCAGATCCTTTACAGGGTTCTCCCGTCCAGGGATTTTATGCGTATTCGCATACACCTTGCATTTATCCAGCAGGAGTCTGTTCAATTCGTCCAGCGCATCTACTCTGGGTACAGGGACAAAGACATTCCGGCGGACCCAGCCTACGAGATTCTCCACCAGTCCTTTTTCATTTCCACTCCGGACATTGCAGAAAACGGTATGGAAGCAATAATGGGCTGCAAATGCTTCATACTTTTCCTGGGCAATGGCTTCTTTGCCACCTTTTTCCTTAACGGCTACCCGGTCATTGTCAAAAATGACCTTAGCAGGGACGCCCCCAAAGAATTCCAGAGCTTTTCTCAATGCTTCAAGTAAAGCTTCCGTATTCTTCCTGCGGAAACAGACCACGAAAGGAGCACAGCTGTAGCAAAGGCGGGCACAAAAGAAATTGACTTTAGTACGCACTCCTTTGAGGTAAACCACAGCTTCACCCCAATCAATCTGCATCGCATCACCTGGAAGGTGAGCCAAAGGGACGAAGGCTTCCTGAAGATTGCCACGTAACAGATGAACGCAGCGCCGGACTGTGCTTGCACCTCCTGTAAATCCAGTTTCTTCTACCAGGCGGTCATAAATCCGCTTGGCTGTGTGGTGCTGCTTCTTATTGGGTTCTTTCGCATCTTCATCCAGACAGCTCTGGATGAATCGAGTCACCTCCTCTGTAATCACTGCAGATGTCCGATGATATTCGCAGCGGATGCCCGGGAGTGCATTTCCTTTGCAATACTTGGCCACAGTATTACGGGAGATATGCATTTCTCTGGCAATCTGGCGGATAGATTTTCCATCGCGAATGTACATCTGGCGAATTTGACCATAATCTTTCATAGTGATGACCATCCTAACATCAATCCCCTTAGAATCAAATTACTGACTCTAGTATAGGGGAACTTGTTTCAGAGTGGCTCACTTTTTCATGAGCATTTAGATCTTAAATGGCTCACTTTTATATTAGCATTCACATTCCTAATTGTAATTTTCTTTTTTCTTGCCACCGAACGTTGCGCAGAGCGCAGTTCGTAAATGGTTAGCTTTCCCTCTTCATAAAATTCATCCATCATTTTCTCACATTCAACCAGTGCTTGTGGGTTATCAGGATACTGGTTCAACATTTCATAAATCATATCCACTTCTTTTTGATGGGTATGAATTGTTTTTGCCTTCATCTCAACGCTTGGTCTATCTATTGAATATGGATTCTGCATTTCTATTAGCTCAATATTTTTTTGAATAAACTTCTGAATGATCTGTAATTCTTTAATCAACCTTTTATTATTTTTCTTTCTCAATTCATCGTTTGTATCCTCCCATAGTTGTTTTAATATTTTAACCAACCGTTCATTCGTTAAAGTAAACCCGCTGATTACTCTCCAATTCTCAAGTTCCAATGGTGCCAGAGAATGAATAAACTCCCAACGTCCGATGCAATCAATATATTCATATAGAAAATGATAATACTCTTGTTTCTGGTTTAGGTTTCCAATAAGCTTCCCTTGATTAAAAAAATCCATTGCAGAAATAAGCAAGGTATCTTTACTCTTTATGTCTACAAATGAAAGCATCTTAACAAAATCCACATCAACAACAATCTCTTTTTGGATTCTCTTGTAAAACTGAAAAAAGTCTGGCCATTTTTCTTGATAACCACAAACATACATTCCTTGTGCCAGCGACACAAAATAATTGATTCCAAAATAGAAAATACCATTATTGTTTTTATATATTTTTTCATTCAGTGACTGATTTTGCAATCTTCCCCATGCTGTCAGTTGCATTTCTTCGTTTCCAGCCTCAAGTACTTCATTCACAAATCGCTTCATGAACAGTTGCTGATCGCTGTACTCTGATTCTCCGTTCATGAGTAAGTTCCAAATAATGCGATTGATTCGTTCCCTCTTCTCCTGATTCTGCAGATGCTGCGTATAATCTAATTTTGATGGTTCTGTACTTTTTTTCTCATTTTCTATTTTTTTGACGTAATCATATCCTTCATATCCAAGAAAGCAGAATAAATAATACGAATCATGATTTTGCCCATTCTTCATTAATTCTTTAAATGTAGCTTTCGGATTTTTGCTGTTTAAAACATGAGAATAAAATTCAAACAGGGTCTTATCATCACCTTTATTTTTAAACAGATAAACTTCTTCCAACGACTTTCCAGGCTTTAATTTTTCAAACATGTTATGATGGAAAAATTTCAAATAGAGAACTTTCAAAATGATTCTCTTTGCTTCCTCAGACAGCCCTTCCTTTTTAGATAAATATAACTTGGACTCTATTAAATAATTCCGAACCCTTCGTACAGAAAAATTACCAGCTTTTATCTTTTCCAGCTCTATTTCTTCATAGCTTTGCTGCAATGCAAGAAAAAGAGGACCATAACTACTAAGTAATGCTGCTTTTCGATAATCTTCAATCTCCCATCTCTTCAAATCCGTATATTCTGCTTTTTCGGTCTCATCCCATAAATAGCAAATCAGTTTTCTGTAAGGGATATCACTTATATTCACTTCAAAAGGAAGATACTTTTCTCTGAACTGAAAATCAATTCCTTGTCCATTCAACACAGATGCATCATATTCCAATATAAATTTTGCCTTGTTACTGCATAATCTTTCTGCAATGGCAAACAATCTTTTCACATATTCAGAGTCATGTACCCGCTCAATATCTTCAAAAACAATCAGAACCGGCTTTTCCAATTGGAGCAGGTCCTCTCTGAGTCCTACAATAGTAGAAGACGCTTCAACAGAAGAATGGAACAGTTGTGGCAATGACAACTTGCCCCACAAAGTTTCTTTGATACACTGAAGCAATTCTGTTGCATAAAAAGAGTAAATATGGTTTTCTTTCAAGACCTGGGAAATTTTTTGGATGAGTACTTTATCAAAATCTTTATAACTGTACGCCAACGATTCAATATGAATCACATCCCACTTTTCATTTTCCATGAGATCAGTACACAACCGATCAACCACAAAAGATTTTCCTTCTCCATAAGGAGACTGAACTCCCAATATGTTGTCATCTTTAATCAAAATCCTAATTCTTTCCAAATCAGCCTGATGTTCTGGAAAGAGCAGGTGTTTCTCGTTTTCTTCCAAAGTCCGTGCATTATTACGATTCTTATATTTCCATATGCAATAACAAATCAATAGGACTACTAAATTTATTATGAAATATAAGAATTTCATTCTGGCAGGTTCCAAAGAATGCCAAATGATAAAGCATTCTCCCAACCCCAAGTAAATATTCTTTAGGATCTTATCAGCATTCCTGGACCTACCATACCATAACCAGAAAAAGGCAAAGAGCGCATTCAACAGGGAAATGGCAATCTGCTGCTTTACGATTTGTTCACTGAACAAGATGAAAATAACACAAGCAAAGATTGCAATTATCAAGGTTCTTTGTATCGTCTGCCATTTCATTTTAAGGTTCCTCTTTTTAACCATATTTGAGAAAATAGTTAGTTGTAAAATGAATTTGAACAGGTAATCAAAAAGCAAAAATCCATAGCGAAGCTTCATGTTAAAATGGTTTTGCGAAAAATCATCAACAAAGGAGCAATCTCTATGGATCACATCCATTCTAACACAATTGAAGACGTACGTATACCCGGCCGTCATCTTTCTTTGGAAGAACGTGACATGATTCAAGCTCTGTACCGCTAGGGGATTTCCCTTCGCACACGACTCAAACGCCACAATGGATTTTGCTGAGGGATTTCATCCCAAAGGGCATGTCCAGAGAGCGGTTCTCTGATGAGAATATTCTGAAAACATGGACAGATATGCAGAAACAGCTCCCACGGCGTATTTTGGGCTACCATACGCCGTCAGAGCTATTTGATGCATTCCTCGATGAAGTTTATGCTATTGAGTGTATTTCTTGATTATAGTTGTTCAAATTCAACTTGCAATTTACCAATAAGTTTTAAAGGAAGTTACCCAAACTTTCTCCCAATCCCCCGCACTTTTTCCTTCTCCTCCGGGCTCATGGCCGTAACATACACCGTTACCCCATAAAGCAGCGTATACCCTAGCACTTTAAGGAGGAATACAACTTTCCCAGAACCGGGAACCACATGATCCACACCATACCCAATAACTAGGCAAATCCCTACACGCAGGGTAATTTTACCAATTTCTTTCCAGAATTCCGGAATATCCAGCCCGATATATTTCTTGTAGAAATAGTTCATGACCACCCCATTCCCCATCAACATGGAAAAACCAGTGGCCACCGCACAACCTATGCCGCCGTATTTCATTCCCAAAGGGATGGCCAGCACCAGGTTCAGCACTCCGGTGAGAAAATAAATCTTCGCCCGGAAGTCATATCGGTTCATGGCCTGTAGAATGGCCAGACCAATATTCTGGATCAGATCAATGGTAAAGGGCAGGATGATCAGGATGGTGATCCAATAGGACTCTTCAAAACCGGTTCCCGCCCACAGCTGGATAAACTGCCGGCCGAAAATCATAAAGCCGGTGGCCACCAGCGCCAGCAGATAATACTGCCAGCGGCCGATCTGGATAAATAAAGCAGACAGCTCCCTCATCGGTTTTCTCTGGGCCACCATTTCTGTGATATGGGGCAGATAGACACCGGAGATTGCTGTGGATAAAGCCATATAATTCATATAGATCAGGGAAGCGATGGAATACACAGCCACTGCCGCCGTCCCCTGCACAATCCCCAGGATGATCTGATTGGTCTTCCAGAACACCTGGTCAATGAGGCTGACACAGAAAACACTCAATGCCAGCTTCTTGAAATCACGGAACAGGTCCTGATTCCAGTAATGGAATCGGATGGTAATGTGCAGCCTGACAAAACAGTAGTAGATCCGTGCCAGGATCAGCCCCACATTCAGCGCCGTCTGGGCCACCGCCACTGCCATGGCCGTAGGATACTTCTGGAGAATCAGGATGACCAATGCCGGCTGCAGAATCAGCTGTACCGTTTCCAGCCCTTTCAGGAACAGGAATTTTTCATGGGCATTGATCACCGACCGGAACACCATGGTGGAAAGGCTCACCGCAATGTTGAACAGCAGCAGCAGGAACATCTGCCGAGCTTCCTGTAACTCCCCCGCCGTCATACTGGCCCCGAAAATCCCATCCAGATTCCAGTAACAGACAATCCCCACCAGCAGAGAAAGAGCCGTGGCACCCCCATACCCATACAGAGAAATGGCCAGAATATTTTCCATCCCCACCTTGTCCTTTAACGCTTTGTACTTGGTATAAAACCGGGTAACCGCCGCCGTCAGGCCAAAATCCATGATGCTGAAATAGGCAATCAGGGATCCAATCAGTTGGTACAGGCCATATTCCGATTTTCCAATATAGTGCAGGAGAATGGGGACGTAAAGGAAACCGACGATAGCGTGAAGGGCTATATTCAGATAGCTGAGTAAGATACCTACTTTACGTTCGTTCATTATTCATCCAATCTTTATATTTCTGTAGTTTCTTGATAAATGTCTGCATATGCGTAAGCTAAGATTATCCAATATGTATAAAGCCATATTAAAGATCCATTGCATCCAGCTACAGCACTGCCAATCAATGACAACGTAATAGCTAATGTATCCAATTGATCATACCCAGTTGTCTGTTTGAGCTTTCTCAAAAGCTTCAAGAAAATATAAAATAAGGGTAATAAAAATGTTATCAGACCAATGATACCATACTGTGCAAATTTAGATACATACTCATTCAACGCATCTAAGCTATATTTTAGCGGACCTTGTTCATTAAAACTCTGGACCCATAATTGAACTTCTTGATTTTGCAAGTCGTATTCATTAAAATTATGAACCGTATAGGAAGATGTAAGCTGATTCCCCACGCCAAATAACGGATGTTCAATTCCTGTCTTTAAATTAGAACGAATTCGAGCATACCGTGCGCCATTGCTCCTGACATTTTTTTTCGTTAAAGATCCAACATTATCACTTAAATAACTTTCTACAGTAACAGATTTTTGATGCTGTTGCTGCATAAAATTTTTAATAAACCCTACTGATAATAAAAGTGAAAACACAGAAATTCCAAATATAATTATGACTCGCTTTAAATATATTTTTCTTGTTAAGAAAATCGACATAAAAACAAATAGAATAAAAAGGCCCCAATACATTGCCACAGGAGTGCGTGCTTTAGTCATAAAAATTAAGAAAGTATAGAAAACAGTTAAAATCAGTTCAGGTGTCAATATTTTTTTTGCTTTCAAAATTTGCAACCATAAAAAAGGCAACGCAAATCCTGCATAATTGCCCATTTGAGATGGTTCTGAAAATACAGAACGAAGTTGATTTTTCCAAAGAAGTGGAGGCCACCAGCCATGTTGTATTGCTGTTGTATGCAACAGTGGATTGATTTTCATCAAAATAAACTTGGCAAAAGGATTACCTGCTAAATAAAGTAATTCAATGCAGGAATAAACTGAGAGAATACAAACAGTCACAGTGACGCATTTATATAATAAGCTTAAATACACCGGATACTTTTTTTTTAAGATTATGTACAAAATAAAAGAGAAACCAAAGGTATAAAGGACATAGGAAATTGTCCCCTTAACTGCTCTGATTCCAATCCAGCCAACTAAGAGGTTTTGTGCCGATATAGTAATATTATGCTGCTGAAAAAATTGAAGTAACCGTGGTAGTTTTTCAATTTGAGAGATAGGTCCGGATAATATTGCGTCATAATACGGATAAATCAATAATCCATGAATACTGCTAATCAAAAAAACACATAATAAAAAAGCTAAATATTTCAGCTTCTGTCTTTCTTGAATTTCAAATTTTATTTTTCCCGTATACAATTCTATTAGCTTTAATAAAAATAATAAGCTTAGAGAGTACCATGTTAATTTATTAGCAAACCCACTGCTAATGGTATTCAATTGCAACATTTTAGGTATATTATCAAAGATCAATGAAACTATAGAAATACCAATAAGAATACTATATCTATCCATAAGTCTCCTTTCATATACAACATAACGTCTTCCGGACGATATCTTTAAAACATGAGAAAGCTAAGGACTTTGTTTTTTATATAAATTAAGCTTCTTTTTCCATAAATTCTCGATTTTTATTTTTTGCAATATTTTTTTTAAAATATTGCTTAACAAAAGACATCCTCCATACAATAAAATATTTTGATGCATTATCAATCTATACTGCAATCTCCCTTTCCATCTCATAGCAGAAGTATCTGCATTTTTTCCCAAGTACCATAATGTATTTGAAAAATTTTTCTTAGCAGAAAGATATCTCTGTAAAATAGAAGCATTCTCATTTTGAAACTCCATTTTAATCAAGTCTTTTAAAATCATGATAGCTCTTTCAGGCAATTGTGCCTTTAAGTAATTCTCTTGATCAATTTCCTGCAATCTTTTAAATAATAGTTCAAAATTTTTCCAATATGATGCATTGTAGCTCTTTGTTGCCTGTCCTTTCCGTACAACGTAATAATACAGAGGTTCTTGCATTATATACATATTGTTTATGTTACACAACACCTTAAAGATACCGACCTGATCTTCACTATGGATAAGATCCTTTCCGGCCTCCAATGCAGCATGTACAAAGTTGCGTTTAAAAAGCCTAGTACAGAGGAATCCGGACATTCCTGCCAATCCTGTAGATTTATCATACAGAAAATTACTTGATAAAAGCTGATATATATTTTTTTTATCATAATAACCAGGTGCAGGACGGACTGTAGCAGGCATTTCTCGTCCATCTACTACATCATAATATTGACAGGAAACCAAATCAACCTGGTATTTTTGTTGAAATCGCAGCATACGTTCTACAATTTGCAGCGAAACGTAATCATCTGCATCAACAAACATAATAAATTCTCCGTGGGAGTGGAAAAAGCCGTTCAATCTAGCTGCAGTAACTCCAGTATTCTCTTGCGCAATAAAGTATATCCGCGAGTCTCTCTCTGCATATTGTTTGCAAATAGACACACTGTTATCTGGACTTCCATCATCTATTACAATAATTTCAATATTTTTATAGGTTTGTAACACTAAACTATCCAAGCATTTAGCTAAATAATCTTGGACTTTATATACGGGTATAATAATAGACACTAATGGTTTTGATACTAATATTTTATCATCCATTGATTATTCCTTTGAAAACTTAATCGTTCTTAGTTTTTCCTTCCATTACAGCCATCATTCTTAAGTACATATCCTTTAAATTCTTAGTTGCTTTCCATCCGAGATTTTCCAATTTACTGATATCTAAATGAAGATGATGGGAAGGCGGAAATTTAAAACTTATTTCTGTTTCATTATAAGGGAATTGAACTTGAATTTTATCTTCCGCAATTTGTTGTGCTACCAACTGTGCCATCTCGACAATACTGCAATAGGTTTCTGGATTCCCTGCATTATAGGATTCTCCATTCGCGCCTTCTAAAAGCACTGTTAAAATAGCAGTCACCGCATCTGCTGTATAGAGATATTCTCTCTTACTAGTCCCGCTGGTTTGTAGAACTATATCTTTCCCGTCCATGGCATCTCGGGCAAATTCGGCAAAAACCCGTTTGTCATCTTTCAAAACGCCGGGCCCAAATGTCTGCGCCAAACGAATCACCTTAGCTGGTACATGATATTCCTGCGCATAGCTGGCACATAAATTCTCACAAAGCCGTTTGGAAAGGGGATAACAGCTGCGTACCGTCATGGAATCCAACGTACATCCCTGAGATTCCGGGATTAATGTATCAGCCTGGGGAGCGCCATAAACTTCCATACTGGACAAATAAATAAAGCTTTTTACCGCCTTTTCTTTTGCCAGCTTCAACAAATTGGACGTTCCCTGAACTGCAATCTGGATGGTTTCCACAGGATGCTCCACAAAAAACAAACTGGCAGTCGGACTGGCCCCATGGATGATATAATCTACTGACTCATTGATTTCAGGAAGCTGTTCAACGGATCCCTGGAGAAAATGTAGCACTTCATTTTCATGGCCCAGCATCTGCTCTGCTTTTTCCAGATTCCGAACCAAGGCAAATATCTTCAAACGTAATTTTTTTGCCGTATTGGCGTAACAAAGGGCCTTGATTACAGTTGATCCAATGAGTCCTGTGCCGCCAGTTACCAGGACACTCTGCCCCTGCAATTGATTCCAGGGAATATAATCAGCCTGGCTGACGGCAGCCAGGTCTTCTTGTAAAACATCTTCCATTGCACCCATAATAATCCTCACAATCCAAGAATCTGCAAGTTTTCCCGGGCATCCATGATGGCCCGGAATACGTAAAAGTCAGACGGCGTAGTAATCTTTATATTTTCTGCCGGGCCTTCTACCGTAAAAAGTTCATGTCCAAAATACTGCATCAGGCTGGCCGAATCAATAAAATCATTCAGCCCTTCCGCCTGCGCTTTCTGATGGGCTTCATAGATTTCCTGCAGTTTAAAGCATTGAGGTGCTTTGGCCATTTCACAGCGGGAACGGTCGAAGATTTGACCCACTCGATTGTTCTGTTTCTCCTTTAAAAAAATGGTTTCAATTGCAGGAGACACTGTAATCCCATTGCCATTTTCCTTTACGCTGGAAATGCATCGTGTTATGGTATCTTCATTGATTAAAGGCCGCACCCCATCATGGATCAAAACAGTATGGTTTCCTCCATACAGTTCTTCTGCAGCTTTTATTCCATGGTAGATTGATTCCTGACCAGTAGAGCCACCTGGGACAATCTTCCTAACTTTAGTAATCCTGAACTTTTTTAATAGAGCTGCTGCATAACCAATCCAGTCTTCCAGGCAAACCAGAATGATATGGTCAATCATGGGATGGTTCTCAAAATTCTCCAACGTATAAATCAATACCGGTTTTCCATGCATTTCCAGAAATTGCTTTGGTTTTGATTTGGTATTCATACGTTTTCCGGTACCACCGGCAAAAATAACGGCTATGTTCATAAGCTCATTCCTTTACATAGACTTTCATATCGTGGGTTTGTCTTTTTTCCACAGGCGGAAGCTCCATATAATCGCCATAAAGCCCATGAAGGTAAGAATCCCAACAAGAAAAAGTTGGGAACTTATGACCTTCAAACTCTACCATAACTTGCTCTTCAAACTCACTTTTCAACATGCGCTCACCTACACCATAAAGGCCCCAAGTGATAGCACCTACGTATTGGCAGGTATTATAAGGATATTGCTGAGCCAGTTCATTAATTTTTTTTGTACAACGTTTTTTTCCATAAATTCTTGCCAAGGGTTTTAAAATATATTTAGCATATTTATGAAAAGTTGTTTTTCCTTCCCCAAGCTTTACATCAGCTAAAGTAAATAACTTGCGATAAAAACCACATAGCTTATAGATATGACGAACTTGTTGTAAAGATTCAGGTAATCCATCAACAGGAAAAATATCAATCCATAATTGAGCGTTTATATTATCTGTTGAATATTGTGTTTCCACTACGGTTTTAGTATCAACAATTTTAGCAAAAGGGGCCGAAAAATTCCCCAATCGTTCAGCTCTGAGTTGATATCCTTGTGATATTTTAGGATAAACATCGATTAGTTTTTCAAAATCTTTTCGGGGCATACATACATCTATGTCGTCATCCCAAGGAATAAATCCATGATGACGAACAGCTCCTAAAAGAGTTCCGCCACTTAAATAAAAACGCAAATGTTTTTTTTGGCAAAACTCCTGAAAAGAAAGTAGAATATTTAATTCTCTGCTTTTTATTTCTTTTTCTTTTAAAAGGATTGTCGATTTTTTATCCATAAATTATACACCCTCACTCGAGCACAATATATTTTAAAATCCATCATTCCTCTTCATATCTGATTTTCCTAATAAAATCCCAGATAGCAGCGCTAATATAATTTGGAATGAACTGATTAAACAATATTGCTACTTTTACTTTCTTTTCAACATTAGAGTCACCCAGAATTTTAATCAGATCCTTGTGCAACAGTTTTTCATATACTTTTATAGCATCTTTCTGTTGCTTTGATAATCCACTTCCATTTTTCTTAGAAATACAAGCCAATACTGCCATTTTCCAAAGACTTGCTTTACTAATTCTCAGTCCTTTTCTTTGATAAAGTTCATAACGTTCTTTAGCAATATCAGCAGATAATAAGCTTTTTGCCATATTGGCATTATTTGTTAGACTATTTGCTCTACGTACATAGTAATATAGACAATTAGAAGTTGATATAATTTTTTTTACCTTTAATGCTAAATATGTTAGTAATTTGTAATCTTCTAATACAATTGCCTTTTCGTCAAATTTTAGTCCCTGATACAAATTTCTTTTTATAACTTTAAACATCAATATACTTTTCAAACGTACATCTAAAGATAATTCAAAAATAAATTTTTCTTGAGAAATTGTATAAGGAAATCCTGTGTGAACTTCTTCAATTTTTCCATAATGATCATTATAATAATCAAACAAAAGGCAATCAGGTTGTTCTTTTTTTAATAATTCTACAATAGTTTTTTCCCAGTCGTTAGCCACATAATCATCCGAATCTACCCATGCAACATATTTACCCTTTGCTTTAGTTAGGCCTAAATTTCTTGCAGATGCAACTCCACCATTCTCCTTGCTGTAAACATAGAAATTTTGATTATTTGTTGCGTATTCTTGACAAATTATATAACTATTATCTGTTGATCCATCATCGATACAAATAATTTCCATGTTAGAATCCATCTGACCAACCAAAGAATCGAGGCAACGCCGTATATACTTTTCAACATTATACACTGGAATGATAACTGATAATAACATAGTTTTCTACACCTTTGATCTTAGGAAAATTTTATAAAACCATTCTCGCATATGATTTGGCATAATCCTTACAATACTTCTTGTCGTACAATTTAAAGCAAATTGTATATTATTAATAAATCCAGCACTTAACATAAATTTTTGGAATGAAATATCTTGTTTTAAATATTGCATTCCTCCACGTCTTTTAAATAAATCTTTATCTGCCCTGCAATACAATAATGCTTCCTGTAAATTTTGCATTTTGTAACCATGTAAAAGCATCCTTATACATAAATCATAATCTTCAAACCACAAAAAGTGTCTATAATTACCACTAGCCATGACCGCAGATTTTCTAAACATAACCGAAGGGTGTCGCATAGGATTTCTTTTTTTCGCAAACTCTATAATATTTCTGCTTCCAGTGGGATATATAACTAATTGATCAGGATGATGAAAATCAGAGCTGAATTCTTCTACATTGGTACCGATTACAGCAATATCGGGATGAGTCCGTAAAAATTCCAACTGTTTTTGAAAACGTTCTGGATGACATATATCATCGGTATCCATTCTTGCCACTATTTCATTTCTACATTCTAAAAGTCCATCTCTTAATGCAATGCCTAACCCTTGATTTTTTTTGTGAATTACAAAATGAAATAATCCCGTTGTCTCTTGGTATTCTCTCAAAACATTTTCAAGTTCCGGTGTAAGCGGACCATCTTTTACCATAACAATCTCATCAGGTTGAATAGTATTATTTAATATACTATCCAAAGACTCTCTGAGAAAAGTTGGATTTTCGTTTTTATAGATAGAAATTAAAGCTGAAAATTTATCCATTTTTATTACCTTTTTTACATTATATTTTTACATATACCATAAAAGTTTCATATTTATTAAATAATCTCGCAAAAGTGGTAAATTAATTAGCCAAGACAAAATATCAATGGCAGCAACACAAAGAATAAGTTCAACAATCTTCCATATGCTAAATATATTAATATTTTTACCAGGTAAATTGCAAGTTAAATTTGAACAACTATAGTCAAGAAACACACTCAATAGCATAAACTTCATCGAGGAATGCATCAAATAGCTCTGACGGCGTATGGTAGCCCAAAACACGACGTGGGCGCTGGTTCAGCGCATCTGCCATATTTTTCAGGATATCCTCATCAGAGAACCGCTCTATGGGCATACCCTTTGGATGGGTGAAAGCCCTCAGCAAAAGCCATTGTGGCGTTTGAGTCGTGTGCGAAGGGAAATCCCCTAACGGTACAGAGCCTGAATTATGCCACGTTCCTCCTAAGAAAGATGGCGGCCGGGTATACGTACGTCCTCAATTGTGTTAGAATGGATGTGATCCATAGTGATTGCTCCTTTGTTGATGATTTCTCGCAAAACCATTTTAACATGAAGCTTCACTATGGATTTTTGTTTTTTGATTAACTGTTCAAATTCATTTTACAACTAACCGTCTAAAAATTTTATCTAACTTTCTCCGAATTTTTCTCAAATGTCTTTGACGCAAGATACCCGTATGATTCAAATCTTTGAGTCTTCGATTAAAAATCCGTTCAGCACGGAAAGCATAATGGATAAAGTTGCCGTGTTTTTTCCCGTTTTTCCCCTTTTTTAAAATGCCCTTATTTGTATAATTTTGATACAGGTTACGACAGCTGATCCGTTTACCGTTAATGTATCCCCCGTTTCTCTCTATAGTACCGATTTTTTGGTAAAGACGACGGTAATACCTTGCAACAGTCTTATCTCTCACGGTAATCCTATGTCCGTCATAAGAAAAGCCCAGGAAATTAATGACATTGTTCTTCTTTTCTGGGTCTGATAAGTTTTGGATTTGACGTTGCTCAGTTAAAAGATATTTTTGCGTCTTTTCAGGAGAGAGTTTTACAAGATTTTTATTACTGCAGTTGCTTTTCTGTACAAAAATTTCTTTTAGATTGTTTAAGAATTGATTCCATTGACCTTCTGACATATCTTTACAGGGAAGAAGAATCATAAAATCATCAGAATATCTGCGATAATAGCCACCGTATTTGGCGACTTGTTGAGCAATCTGCTGGTCGTATTCAACCATATAAATATTGGCCAGGACTCCACTTAAGGGTGACCCCTGTGGGATACCATATGGTCTGTGATTTTTCTTGATAATGAACTCGTCATTTTTATCTCCCCTTTTTCTACGGCTCAGGATACGAAATTCGTCTTTTGTCAGAATAATTGGTGCATGAGAAAGCTGCCTTCTGGTCATACCTTTGTATTTTAGAATAGCGTCATATTCCACATAACTATATTGGGTAACAGCCTGGTACACCTTGAAAAAATCATCTGATAGTCGTTTTTCTTTAAGGACTTGACACAGCTGCTTTTTTAAATAGGTATGATCAATATAATCAAAAAAATGGGTAAAATCACCGATAATGACGTAACAAGGAGCATGATGAATCAAAAAGGCAAACGCTTCTTCTGCAAACTCAATATTCGACTGACCTCTCATACAATTCCTGTAAGCAATGGAGATCTTGGAAATTCCACAACTCGCCACAAACTCATTATACGCAGTATTCAGCTTTTCACCATAATAGCGATAAATCCAGGAATCCAAATGATCCGCATACATGATATCCCGTTTTTTATTTTTGGGAGAAAATCCACCTGCAACTTTCTTTATTTTATTTTCTTCAATAATAAAGTGAAGAAAAGGATAGAAGCCATGTGTCCTAACCTTCTCAGGATTTGTGATATATTTCAGGACAGAATCTGTGAGACAGCTTCGATAATCAAAATGGACATACATGCTTGCTTTATCTTCGATTCGTTTTCTTATCGCTTCTTTGCTTCCTGAATCCATGAAATACTCCCTATATATGAAAAGCCCGCCAATCTCAACGGGTAGATTTGTCAACGATTGGCGGGTCTATACAATTTAACTGAGCCTTAAGGCCCCTACCCTAATGAAGCATGAGTTCCTGTGGTATGATAGAATCACACACAGGCTGGACATCATCCACCGGCATCCTTCAGATGCTGATGCAAGTCGTACCGCTCATCATTCAGTTCTGTCTTGGCAATGAACCAGCAGACAAAGAATCACGTGATTCTTTGTCTGCGTCAAACCAAACCATCGCTATCGTGAAGGAGGTCTTGACTTTGATAAAATCCTCCGGCACCCCTATAGAATACCGTCCTGGAATCGTTCATCAAGATTGATGAAAATTCCTTACGTACATCATAAAGGTTTATGATGATAATGTCAATATATAGACATATACCATATGTGTATCATACAATCACTCATAGTATCGATGCAGATCAGTAGACCGTACAGGCGAATCAATCAGGACGATCGACCCTACGGTGGCTGGGTGAACCGATAACTCCAACGCCGTAGGGGCCGTCCTTCTGGTTGGCCCGCAATCGCAATCTGCATAAAGAAAGCAGGGCCGCAGCCCTGCTTTCTTTACAACACTCCATTCAATTTTCCCAGTTCCCGGATCTGCTCCACCGATACTTTCGTGATGCGGGCGATGGTCTCCATAGGGATCTTTTCCCGCAGCATGCCCAGGATGTTGCTGTTGCGTTCCTGCTGGATGCCTTTTTCCAAATTTTCTCTTGCAATAGATTCTCCCAACGTACACATTTCGCTCGCCTCTCTTTCCATATCTACTGTCATGAGAATAGCAAATTCCGTTTCCAAAATCTGCTTTTTTATCTCCGTTTCCATTTTCGGCTCCATCAGTACACTGAAGAGTTTCAAGACATCCTTCTGTCTTCGTTCTGGGTTTCCCAATCCCAATATTGCAATGGTCTCCAAGTCGTATTCTATTTTATCATACTCTGTGTCGCCTACCAACCGGTATGGAACGAATGGCTGGGGTTCCTTCCAGATATTTTTCCATAACGGTCTGGACGGAACATGCCCCAAACTCCGGTACAATGGCCTTCAATAGCCAGGCCAGGATGGGTTTGTTGGCCAGCAATCGGCAGCAGGCACGATCTAGCCGTTCCACCTTGGAATAATTGCTGAGATCCTGTGCAAGTGTGGTATTTTGTTGCATTTCATCACACCTTTCATTTGGATTGATCAAAAAGACCTATAGTCCCTATTCGACAGCCAAATGAAAGTCCCTCCCGTCAAAAACGCCGGCCGTCATTATCTGCAAAATTCCCGCAACTTCGTGAAAAAGGGGGCGGGTCGATCACGGCAAGCGATCCCTGCAGGGTCGGCGATAACCGTACGACTGCTATGCTGCCGTATGACCCCAACGCCGCATTGGCGATAACCAGGCTTTTTCAACATTCCCATCAGACAGAAAAAAGGGGATGTGAAGAAATGATTTTCACATCCCCGAATAGGTCATTTTCTGTCAAAAGCTACTTATTCTCATGTCCCTTATTGCTCATACAAACCGCTTCCTGAACCCATTTTTTGTAATCTTTGATTATATCTTCCTTAGTTCCCTTATCATCAAGTCGATGCTCATATACATAATCCACAAGATTTTGAAAATCTTCCCTTTCCTTGATTTGATTCCAGAACTTACCAAAATCTACTGTTTCTTGTTTCAATTTCTCAATGTCTTCCTTGCTAAAAGGGGATACGACCCACGCAAAGGTATTACGCCCCACATCAAACCAGGAATTAAAGTATCTGTGAATATAATATAAAGTTGTCAGATCTTTTTCTCTATCCAATGCTAGATGTGGATATGCATTACACGCAATGGTTACAATTCGAGACTGCTGCAAAGAAATCTGCAAGATTTCTTCTGTTGTATGGGTGTCCAATTCCGGAAGTATCTTTTCATTTCCCTCGAAGACACATCGTTGTAATTTCACCTCATTGGGTTCTTTTCCATCTGAAGCAATTTCAAGGACTTTTACATCTCCCACGTTCAACCAAGATTGAATTGCATTTTGAGGATAAATGCATATCCTTTTTGGCTCCGAGTCTTGATTCATTTGATTATAAAGTTTATCAATTATTTTCAAAGGAGGTTTTACCATACTGCCATTCCACGTTCGTTCAGCCGAATAGACATAAAAAACATCTTTGTTCCAAATCATTTTTAAACTCTTACTTAGCAGTTCTGCTTTTTCATTCCAACGTTCATTCTCTCTTGTAAATAGTATTTGCTCTGTTTTAATCAACGGGAGTAAGATTTTCTCAAGAGAAGAAATCATTTTCCCCTTCTCTGCTTTAAAGTCTTCAATTAATGGTAAAAACAGTGCATAAAAGCTTGCCTCACCTGAAGACAACTCTGATCTTTTATTTTCGATAATCTCTTTTATTTTATATTCCAAAATACACTTTATATCTTTATAAACTATATTAAAGGTTTCTTGTTTCTTATTTCTACGTATTTCAGCTCGATTTAGAGAAAGATATTCCCTCGTTGGAAATCCTAAAAAGTCGATGCATCCATACAATTTATCTAAGTAAAAATTACTAGCAGTCAAGTAATGGGAATCTACAGACATCCCCTTAAAAGTTAGAGCTATCCCTTTTCGACGTTTTCCACTTAGATCGTCTCTAATTGTGAAACTTATATTATTCGTAATATCATACGCATTAAACCAAGATTTATCTTTTCCCCGGTAATAAACGATATCAGATTCCTCCTGTTCCTTCTGTAAAGCGGAGTTATTTAAAATGCCATAATTTCTTTCACAAATCTTCCGTCTTCCCTTTTCCGTCTTAAAATAATATGACACTTGGATGGGAAATATAGGATTACCGATTTCATCGTCCAGGCAATCAATAATATAGAACAGGACCAGAGCTTCTTTCTCATTTTTAAAATCAGTTGAAAACGGATCCAATTCCATATAATGAGAGTCAAAATTCCCACCCAAATTGAATTTTTGGATTTGCATATTCTCTGATGATATACAAAAATGAAACGTCGTACCAACAGGAAGTTTACTATCATCTTCCAGATTGATATAAGATATTCTCCCGCTATCGCGATGGGACCTAAATGTTACTTTTTTCCCGTTTTCTCTTTCCGGTTGGGTTTCACACTCTAATTTATCCGTTACCTGAAAAACTGATTGAAGTCCTAATCCAAATGCTCCAGTAGGCTGTAACCATTTAGGCATGGTATCAACGGTAAGGTTACTTTTTAGAATATGCTCACTCTGCCCAATTTTCATCATTTGTTTCAATCGTTTATCAGTAATTCCTGTCCCATGATCCTTTACGAAAATCTCAATATAGGAATTTCTTTCCTCTTTTTCCTGATTATAAATAACTTCAACAGTAATTGGAAAACGATTATAGTCAGCGAAAGGAATATCGTAAGGTGTAATCTTATCAATATTTTCTAATTCCAAAGAATCACAAATGTCATGATGCTGGAGTAAATTCCAGAATCTGAGTTTCGTTGCATCCAGAGCATTTTGAATCAGTTCACGAATGCATGAGAACCTATTTTTATAAATATTGGCGCCTTCAAAAACCTCGAAAATTGAGTCGTTATCGACTTTAAAGCTGGCAAGGGTATCCCCTTCCAATTTTTGACCATTCAAGAAAATTCTCGGATTTTCCAAGATTGGAGCAGAACCATAATTATCAGGCATGATATTTGTCCAATGCTCAGATATTTCCCTAATTTCATCTTTGATCCATCCAACCCAGGAGCTAGCTGCCTGGAAGGAATTTTCATCTGGACAGTCCAATTCAATTTCGATTCGTTCTGGTATGACCAGAAAATGTCTGAGAGAGCTGTGCTTTCTTTGGTGTGCACGTGTGGTCTCTGGAACCTTTCCATTGATGGGATATGCATTTTCATCAAACCGGCCATTATCCATATCCAACAAATCGGCCAACCGTAATAAAGCAGCAACTCGACGAGGATAGATCAAATCGTCTGAACCGCCCATACCTGAAGCAACTTTATCCAACTTTAAAACATCATCGAAAGGTGCGCCATGAAGTTCTGCAAATTTGCTCAGCAAATAAATAAACCGTTCTTGAATGAATCCATTTGCGCTTAGATTCAGTTTAAAAGGGGAAATCCCTTCTAGCTGGTTTCTGATTAAATCAGAGCTTCTTTGGGCATGACTTCTCCGGAAATAATCTGCTGAAAGAACAGTGACAGCCCATTTCACTTGCACAGGCCAGTTTTTAGAACGCTTCTCAAAATCTTTCTTCCGGACGATTCGTGCATATTCTTTTAAATCAGAAGAGTCGTCGATTTTCTTTAAATAAGATTGGAACGGTTCAGAATCCCATATTTTTACCAATTCGTCCTCTTGAATCAGCATCCCCAAATCATGCGTATATGCACTCATGAGCAGCAGCCAAGTTTCAGTGGCACCAATTTGGGCAATTCTCTTTTCTCCCAGAAGCTGTTCCATGCGCATCAAGACTGTATCCGAATGGGAAGCATCATGAAGGCTATAATGGGGAAAACAAAGTACGATATTTTTAAGCACATTGGCAATATCCCGTTTTTCGACCAGCCAATTGTTGTAAAGTTCTCTATAGATTTCTCCTCTATCACGAAAAGAGGCCAAATGATTTTCCAATGTGAGCATATTATCGTAATTTTCCATTTTCTACCTCCAGCAAATTGTGCAATGATGTTTCGTAACCAATTTGGTTTGAGATGTATGGCTGAAATAAAGATGCCGATTATTATAAAACGAACTCTTGTTTTTATGGTATACGATTTTCTGGTTGTTTGCAAGAAGATTGTTTAGTATAACAGATATTGTGAGTTACATAAGAATTTTCCAACCTGTGGTATCGGCTATCGCCGATAACCCCTCCATCCATGCTGTAGCATGGATACTTCCTCCCCACAGTGGGAGAACTTGGTTGCTGTCTTATATTTTGTTGCCAGTCATAGTAATTTCCATTTACCATAGTATGAACTGTTTCCTTTATTACAATTTCTGTTGACTTTTCTAATTTTTTTGATATAATTTTCTTATCGGATATTTCTTATTACAAACTACTGAAAAATTCCTAGCATTGGAGTGATACCCTTGTTGCCCATCAACTCCCGGGACCATCGTCCCTGGCTGCATGTTTCCCGTGTGGCTGCTTCCATTCTGCATTCCACCTTTACCCGCTTCAAGTACAACCATTTCGAGGATTCCTATCGCCCACTGTAACCTGTGTAAGGAAGTTGAACGCTTCCCTGTGCACAGACTGTTTCTGTACCCTTTTGGGTATCAGCGCGATTGGGATCCTGTTTTTTATTCTCTGAAACTGTTTCAATGAAAACCAGGAGCCGCAGCCCCTGGCTTTTTTATGCCCTTTTTGGGGTATTCCCTATCAACGAAAGGAGTATTTGATTATGACACAACGCCGTATGCTGACCAGAGACATCATCTGCAGTTCCCATTTCATGAAGCTGCCCATCAAGTCCCAGTTCCTGTACATCCACCTGGTGATGGATGCAGATGACGATGGCTTCATTGCCAATCCCCAGGCCGTGGCCATGATTACCCGGACCTCCAAACGGGATCTGAATGAACTGGTGAAGCAGCGATACCTTTATATATTCTCCAGCGGTGTGGGACTGATCCGGCACTGGAAACTGCACAATCACATCCGGGCTGACCGCTACCGGGCGACGATATACACGGAAAAGAACCAGGTGTACGAGTCGGATGCCAAAACCTGGGAACTCATCGAGGAATATGAGCTGCCGGACCGCCCACCGAAAAAACCATTGGAAAGGAAAATGGAAGCACAGATAAGGAACCAGTGGGAGGAGGAAGAAATCCCTTTCTGATCGGCGAATGACTGGCTGACAGGCTGGTATGTCATTCCGGATGACAAAACGGTATGCCAAACGGGATGGCAGGCAGGGTGTCAATGGGTATGCCACTTGGGCGGCTTTCTGGTATGTCGCTTTGGGTGACGCAGGTAAGGATAGGATAAAGAGATTAAATAAAATAATTTAGTGCAGCCTAAGAAAAGGAAAGGATAAGATCTACTGTACGACTGTTATCTTACTTGGTGACCTTCAACGCCGTAGGAGCCGTCCTTCTGGTCGGCCCGCAATCGCAAGCTGCATAAAGAAAGCAGGGCCGCAGCCCTGCTTTCTTTACAACACTCCATTCAATTTTCCCAGTTCCCGGATCTGCTCCACCGATACTTTCGTGATGCGGGCAATGGTCTCCATAGGGATCTTTTCCGGTTCTTTGTCAAATGTTGGGGTAAGATCCAATTCATCTACCACACACGGACGTGAGCGATTTTTGCTCACGTCTGTTTTTATTTTAATTTCACCATCGAAAGCAGTAAAATCCGAGAACGGAATCGTTCAAAGTTGCGAAAACCAAATGCTACTCTCTTTAACACCTTAATCTTATTGTTCATTCCTTCCTGTCAAGGCCGGGTTCAATTTGACCCATTTGGCCGGTTAAAAGTGACCCAATAAAACGGTAAATTCAATGCTTTTTCTGCCTTAGGGCCGGAAGTCCTTAAAGCCGGTTTTCCCAAGGCCGGGCTGGGGGACGGCCGGATTCAAACCTGCACGCAGACGATCTTTCAGCCGGTAACTCTCACCTCTAATATTTATCACATGAGCATGGTACAGCAATCGGTCCAGGATAGCAGTCGCAATCACTGAATCGCTCATGAGTTCACCCCAGTCACTGAAATACTTGTTGCTGGTCATAATTATGGTGCCCCGCTCGTAGCGGGCACAGACAATCTGGAACAGCAATTCTGCCTGCTGCCGGCTCAGCTGCATATAGCCAACTTCATCTATCACCAGGACATCTGGCCGGGCGTAAAATTTGCAGCGCCTGGACAACAGCCTTTTTTCCCGACGCTTTTCCAGATCTTCAATAAGATGGGCTAGCGTAATGAAGTATGCGGTTTTGCCGTGGTGCAGGGTTTCTACCGCAAACGCGGTGGCCAGGTGCGTCTTGCCGACCCCCGGCGGGCCCAGCAGGATCAGATTTTCACCTCGTTCCACAAAAGCAAGTGTACGCAGTTCCTGGAGCTGTTTCGGATTCAGGCTGGGCTGGAACGAAAAATCGAATTCCTCCAGGGTCTTCACGGCCGGGATCCGCGCAGCTTTCATCCTTTTCCGGATGGCTTTCTCAGTTCGTTCCTTCTGTTGAAAGCTCAGGAGCTGGTCGAGAAACGAAATAAAAGTCGAGTCTTTTGCAGCGGCCGTTTCCAGAAGGGCATCCAGCTGGCAGGCTGCCTCCGGCATATTGAATTCAGCCAGGAGCTGCCTGGCATGCTCCACTTCAAGCATTGGATACCACCTCCATCAGCCTGTCGTAAAGGGCTAGAGGTCGTTTCACCACATCCTCTTTCATCTGGATTCCTGCCGTTCGAGGGTAAGCAATGCCTTCCTTTGCCTCCAATCCGCTGTATTGCGCCTGCTGCGGAACATAATATCCCTTTACTTCAGAGAGCGGTATATCTGCCACAGGAAGGTTATCTACGAATACCTGTACATGGTTCTGGTACAGCCGGACCCGGGCTTCTCTGCCGCTGTAATGCCAATCTATACCATAGAGATGACCATCGAAACTGACGAATCCATCTTTGGAAATCCGCCGATCTTCCCAGCGGTAACGGTTACGCAGTTCCTGAGGCGGGAGCGGGTTCAAATGCTCGGCCGCCAATTCCTGCAGAGGGATTTTCCCTGTAGTCCCATGCTTCTTGCCGTTCACATGCTGGCACCATTGAAGAGCCTGACGGTTCAGGTCGTACAGATTGGTGAAACGTCTTCCAGGCAGGAAATTCTCCTTGAGATAACGGACAGAACGTTCCACCTTCCCTTTCGTCTGAGGCCGGCGTACCTTACAGGTGGAAGGCTTGAAGCCCATATCGGCACAGAAACTTTCGAAAGCGGGAAGGAAGATGGTCTTACCGGCCTCGTGTTTCAGGACAACTGTCTTCATGTTGTCTGTCAGCACAACATCAGGAACTCCGCCGAAATATTCGAAAGCGTTCAGGATGCAGCGTTCCAGGCTTTTGAGGTCACACCGCTTTGTGAATTCCACGTACCTGGCCCTGGAGTATCCCAGGGTCATGACGAAAGCCGGAACTTTATGGAATTCGCCATCTGTGCCCAAATATTGGCAGATTCCCCAATCCATCTGGGCTTGTCTGCCGGGCTCGGTTTCATACCGTGGCACAGCCGGGATGGTCTTTGGCGGACGAAAAACGTGGACATAATCCTTGATGATGGTCTTCCCACCGGTGTAACCCATCTGTTGCAAGGTCTCCAGGATGACGACGCAGTTGAATATGCCATCGTGCATCATCTGGTTGACCTGCGGCTTAAAGGGATCCAGAATGGAACCGCGCTTATGAGGTTGCTCCGGCAGAGTAGCCACTTGCATATACTTCTTGGCCGTATTCTTGGAAATATTCTGCTCTTTACCGATAGCATATGCGCTCTTGCCTTTTCTTGCACTATCGCGTATTATCATAATAAGCCCACTTCCTATCATTTGGACTACCTCCTAACAAGTTTGGTCGCTTATTATTATGGTAATCCACTTTGGTATGAGGTGGGTCATTTTTTTCCGGCCCTTTAGGTCAATTATAGTCCGGCCTTAACACTTCCGTAAAACCATTCGAATACGCTTGACTCAATCCTTCCAAAATCTCTGTCTTCCAATCAGTGAACGTCTTTATAACACTCTTGAATTCTTCAACCCCACTTTCTTCGACTAATGATAACCAACGAGATAAGAATGAAGCAATAGCAGACCGTTCTTTCATAGAAAATACCTTAAAGAATGCCTCTTTTAAGGCATAGGCTCTCTGTAATTCTGAAGACTGCTTCAAGATTTCCCGAAGGCTGGCCAGTTCTTCTTCTGTCAGACGATCACCCCTCTTGTTCAAGATATGTTTGTTTCTCTTGAAATAAATTCTTTTTTCGTCGAATAACTTTTGTACATTTTTCCTAACCCGTTCAAGCGCCCAAATGACCAGTCTCTGTATGTGGAATCGGTCACCAATAATTGTTGCACCAGGAAACATCGCTCTGATGACCTTGCGGAAAAGTGACGAAAGGTCCATTACGACAAATTTTACTTTCAATCGCTCTGCTCTTGAAAATTGGCTAAAATAACGAATCAATTCCAGCGCTGTCCTCTTTGGCAAAATATCGAGAGTTTCATGACGCTGAGGGTCATTCACAGCGACCTGGTATCTTTGCCCATGAGCGTTCCCACGAAATTCGTCTAAAGAAAGAACTTCAGGCAGATGGAGAGGCCGTTTAAAAGTAAGTCCATCAAAATACCGGATTACGGTGGAAACAGAGACACCATGGCTTCTGGCAATGGCTTTAAAGCTCGCCAGTTCAGAACAGGCTTGGATGATGCTGTTCTTTACATCGTTAGAACGCCGCTGGTAATGCTCGACGCCAGGAATTTTTTCATAAAATGTCTTATGGCAGCAAGGGCAAAAAAATCTTCTTTTATGAACAATAGCAGAAACAGGATGGGTGTTCCAGTGCCCTAAGAGGACTTTTTGGTCCCGATAGTCCTTAATATGAAGAATTTTATGATGACAGTAGGGGCAACGAGAAGCTGTAGAAGTGAATTCCACGTAAAGGAGGAGGCTGGATCCCAATTTTTCAAATTCTTTTATGGAACCCTCTTCCCAATGGAAGCTTTTTTCGATAAAATGAAAGAAAGACATATCTATTCTCCTTTCAGTTCTTCGTGGTGGTTGAGGTGAAATGTAGCTTAGATATGTCTTTATTTTATCGTAAGACAAGGGGTCTTGTGAACAGGAGTGTCCACAAGACCCCAACATTTATTATAGAACCTATTCTGGCAATAAAAAAGCAGAACCATAAAATGGTTCTGCTGAATCCCCGCTCGAACATACTAAAAAGGGAATCCTCTACAGGATTCCCTTACAAGTCTATGGCAGGAGTACTAGGATTCGAACCCAGATCGACGGTTTTGGAGACCGTTGCTCTACCATTGAACTATACTCCTATGGAGCGGAAAACGAGATTCGAACTCGCGACCCCCACCTTGGCAAGGTGATGCTCTACCACTGAGCTACTTCCGCATTGGCGACCCAGGACGGACTCGAACCGACGATCTCCGCCGTGACAGGGCGGCATTCTAACCAACTGAACTACTGGGCCATTGCCTCAACGCCTTCCAGCGCTGTCGACTTGTTTAGTATACGATACATCTGCCAGATTGTCAAGGGGATTTTTAATCTTCTACCTTTTCAATGGCACCTACTGGGCAGCCTTCCATGGCAGCCACTGCATTGGCTTCTTCCTCTGCAGGCACAGCATCCGGAATGGCTTCTGCCTGGCCAGCATCCGTCATATGGAACACTGCCGGGCAAGTCCCTTCACACAAACCACAACCGATACAAGTTTCATTGACTTTGAATTTCATATTTCCCACTCCCCTTTTTACTGGAGCCAGGAGCCGGTCTCGTTGACCGTCTCTCTTGCTCTTTCTGGCTCCAGTATAGGGCAAAGGGGAAATGCAGACAGTTGGTATGACAACATTCTGCAAAAAATTCATTCAGTCACTATGTTTTACTTTGCATGACTGACAGGTCAATTGCATCGTACTACATTAGGAGTCTTTTTCATGGCTATAAGCTTTCCGGAACCACGCCACTATGGCGTGGTTTTCAAAAGAACCAAGAAGGGGATGTTGCACAGAACGTGCAACATCCCCTTCTTCCTTTACTCTCTCAGCTCTGCTTCGAATTTTTCCTGGACTTTCTTCACCACCTGATTGATGATGTCGTTGATTTCCTTGTCCTTCAATGTCCGTTCCAGATCCTGGAAAGTCAGACTGAAGGCCACGCTCTTGCAGCCGTGTTTTACCTGTTTGCCGGCATAGACATCGAACAGGCGCACGTCTTTCAGCAACGGGCCGGCCTGGGTACGGATCTCGGCCATCAGGTCCACGGCGCTGACGCTCTTGGGCACCACCACGGCGATATCCCGGCTGGTGCTGGGGAACTGGGGAATGTGGGTGAATTGCGGCACTTTCTCGGCTCCTTCCACGAAGCTGCTCAGATCCACTTCCAGTACGTAGGTTTCGGCGCTCAGGCTGAACCGTTCCTGGACCTGGGGATGCAGGGCTCCCATGAAACCCACTTCCCTGCCATGATGGAGCACGGTGCAGCTCTTGCCGGGGTGCAGGAATACTTCCTTCGGTGCGGCATAGGTGACATCTGTGGCCTGCAGGGCTTCCAGCACCTGTTCCAGGGCACCCTTCAGGTCAAAGAAGTCCACTGCGTCCTTGCTTTCGGTCCAGTTCAGTTCGTTCCGTTTGCCGGAGAGCACGATGCACAGCCGGGTCTTTTCCGCCGGTTGTTCGGTCAGAGGCAGTGCTTTGGGCAGGAACACCCGTCCCAGTTCGAACAGGGCGATCCGTTCGGTCTGCCGGGCCTGGTTATAGGCAGCGGTGTTCAGCAGGCTGGGCACCAGGGTGGTGCGCATGGTCTTGAAGTCGTCGCTGATGGGATTGATCACCTGGATGGCCTGCCGGCGGCTGTCTTCTGCAGGCAGCCCCAGTTTGTCGAAATCATTGGCGTTGATGAAGGTATAGGTCATCACTTCGTCCAGGCCGATGCCGGTCAAGGTATCCCGCACCTTGTCCTTCACATCTTCAATGGGAGCCTGTCCGCCCCGGGCCATATCCAGCTGGGGCAGGGTGGACGGAATCTTGTCATAGCCGTACATCCGGGCCACTTCTTCGGAAAGGTCCGCATCGCAGGAGCAGTCATTCCGCCAGGTGGGAACGGTCACCAGCCAGCTGCCGTCAGCCTGGTCGGCCACGGTGAAGTTCAATCTCTCCAGGATGGTCCGCATCTGCTGGTCGGTGATTTCTTCGGTGCCGATACGGCGGCGCAGGGCTTCCGGCACAGCCTTGATCTGGACCGGTTCCTGGGGAACCGGGTAATCTTCCACCACGCCGGAAACGGCTTCGCAGGCGCCCATTTCTTCCAGCAGATGGACGGCCCGGTTCAGGGCATCGTGGTCACGGATGGTATCCACCCCCCGTTCGAACCGCTGGGAAGCTTCACTGCGCAGCCCCAGGTCCTTGGAGGTGTGACGGATGCTGGGTCCGTAGAAGGTGGCGGCTTCCAGCATAACGTTCACGGTCTTACCGGTGACTTCGGTGGCCAGGCCGCCCATGACACCGCCCAGACCGATGGCTTTTTCCGGATCGGCAATGACGATCATGTTGGGAGTCAGATCCCGTTTCTGGCCGTCCAGGGTCACCAGGGTCTCCCCTTCTTCAGCCCGGCGGACGATCCAGGTGTGGTCCTTGACGGTATCGTAATCATAGGCATGCATGGGCTGGCCCAGTTCCATCATCACATAGTTGGTTACGTCCACCACGTTGTTGATGGGACGGATGTTCACGGCCCGCAGCAGTTTCTGCATCCATTCCGGAGATTCGGTGACCTGGATGTTCTTCACCATGCGCAGGGCAAACCGGGTGCACAGGTCTTTGCACTGGATTTCCACCTTGGCGTTTTCAGCCACGTTGCCGCCGGCGGCATCTTTCGTGTCCAGAGCGGGCAGACGCAATTCCTGGTTCAATACGGCAGCCGTTTCCCGGGCCAGGCCCAGCATGTTGAAGCAGTCGCTGCGGTTGGCGGTCAAATCGATATCCAGCACCACATCATTCAACCCCAGCAGGTCCTTCACATCCACGCCGATGGAGGTATCCGGCGGCAGGATGAAGATGCCGTCCCGCTGTTCGGGCAGCAGCAGTTTGGAATCGATGCCCAGTTCCCCGGCGCTGCACAGCATGCCGTTGGAATCCAGGCCCCGCATCTTGGCCGCCTTCAGGGTCATGCCATTGGGCAGGTGGGAACCCACCACAGCTACAGGGACCTTATCCCCCTGGTGCACGTTCTGGGCCCCAGTGAGGATCTGGGTCAGTTCACCCTTCCCCAGGTCCATCTGGCAGACCCACAGATGATCGGAATCCGGATGGCGTTCAATGGAAGCCACCTTGCCGGTGATGACCCCTTCCAGGCCTTCGCCCAGATGGATCACCTGTTCCACTTCCAGGCCCACCCGGGTCAGCTTGTCCGCCAACACTTCCGGAGTGACCGGGATATCTACATATTGTTTCAACCAATTGATCGATGCTAACATTGTTCCTTGCCTCCCACTCAGAATTGACGGATGAACCGCAGATCGTTTTCGAAGAACAGACGCAGGTCGTCGATGCCGTAGCGCAGCATGGCGATCCGTTCCACGCCCATCCCGAAGGCAAAGCCCTTCATCTTGTCGGGATCATAGCCGCTCATGCGCAGCACGTTGGGATGCACCATACCGGCGCCCAGGATTTCCAGCCAGCCGGAATTCTTGCATACCCGGCAGCCCTTGCCGCCGCACATGACGCAGCTGATATCCACTTCGCAGGAAGGTTCCGTGAAGGGGAAGAAACTGGGGCGCAGGCGGATCTTCACGCTGTCCCCGAACATCTCCTTGCAGAACAGTTCCAGGGTGCCTTTCAGGTCAGCCAGGGAGATGTCCTTGTCCACTACCAGGCCTTCCACCTGATGGAACATGGGAGAGTGGGTTGCATCATAGTCGTTCCGGTATACGGTCCCCGGGCAGATCATGCGGATGGGGGTATTGGGGAGCCGGCTCTGCATGGTCCGGGCCTGTACGCCGGAAGTCTGGGTCCGTAGCAGGATGTCGTCAGTGATGTAGAACGTATCCTGCATGTCACGGGCCGGATGGTCCTTCGGCAGGTTCAGGGCTTCAAAGTTGAAGTAATCCGTTTCGATTTCAGGTCCTTCTTCCACTTCGAATCCCATGCGCATGAACACTTTCTTGATGTCCCGCAGGGTCTGGGTCACAGGATGCAGATGGCCCAGGGCCGGTTTGCGGCCGGGCAGGGTGAAGTCTACCGTTTCGCTGGCCAGTTTCTCTTCCATCTGGCGGGCTTCCAGCAGCTTCATCTGGTCGTTGATCCGGGCCTCCACTTTGGCCCGCACTTCGTTGACCATTTTGCCGATTTTGGGCCGTTCTTCCGCAGCCACATCGCCCAGGCTGCGCAGGATGGCAGTCAGGGCCCCCTTCTTGCCCAGGTATTGTACCCGGATATTCTTCAAATCGTCTACACTTTTGACTTCGCTGAGATCCTTCTGGATCTTTTCCCGCAGTTCCTGCAGTTTGTCGCTCATGTTCACGCCTCCTAAAAAATAAAACCTCCGCCCCACAAGGGGCGAAGGTTCGCGGTACCACCCTATTTTCTACTCTTGCAGCCGATAACGCAGCCAGCGCCGGACCTACTCCGTTCAGTCCGATTGCTCCCAGGTGAACTTCATCTCTTCCTTTCGCGCCGGGCTCCCACCTGTCCCCGGTTCTCTGGGCCTACGAGAAAAGACTACTCTCCTGCTCATCGCAAGGTATGGAATTAATGTATTTAGTATAGCATAACGAACGGAAGCCTGCAAGGGCCGGGTTTTACACTGCTTGTCGGAAAACAGCGATGACAGGGGCCACGAGCCTGGAGCCACGAGCCACGGGCCGATGGTATTTTTTACCGTCGATTTCCGCCTATTCACAATCACCGAATTCATACTGGATTCCATGATCACCGGGATAAGGAGCGGTTTCTCGGCCACAGAAGGACATTCCCTGCGGGAAGCCCCTACGCTATTCTCCATTTGCCTTTATCCCTTCTTTTTGATATACTGTAACTATAAAATAGTTACAAAACAGGCAGGTGATCTTGTGACAAAGAAAGCTGTTTTGCTACGGAAATTGATGGCCAAACCCACACCCACTGCATTTACAACTCGAGAACTGGACACCTTAATGGGCCAGTGCGGTTGCAAGAAATTTACAGGAGGGCGAGGTTCAGGAATCGGCTACTATCATGAAAAGACCAAGCGGATTCTCCAGTTCGATGGACCCCATCCGGGAAATGAACTGTATCGCTATCAGGTTAAAATGGTCGTGAAATTCCTGATTTCTATTGGGGAGGTGGAAAAATGAATTCTCTGATGTCGTATAAAGGGTATCGGGCGAAAATCGAATTCGACCCGGAAGATGAAATTTTTGTAGGTCATGTGCTGGGTATCAATGATTCTCTGAACTTTCACGGAGCTTCCGTAAAAGAATTGATCCAGGCTTTCCATGATTGCATCGAAAATTACCTGGAGTATTGCAAGCAGTGCGGCAAGGCGCCGGAAAAAGAATATAAAGGAGTATTCAATGTGCGGATCCGGCCGGAAACCCATCGCAAGGCCGCCTTTGCAGCCGCTGCCGAGGGAGTTACCATGAATCAGTTTGTGGCTGAAGCCATCGATGCCTATTTGGATAAAAAGGCGAAATAGAGAAGGAGCAAAGTCACATTCGGTCGCACTCTCACGACGTTACGGTCCGCACTATCGGTGTTCGAGGGCGGGCGCGCCGCTGGCACGCCCCTACGCAAACAAAGTAGTTTGGACGACTGAAATCGGATGTTCGACTGCAATCCGTAGGGAGCCGATTGCCATGATCGACCCGCCTGCACTTATCAATCATCCCATCGTTAAACAAATGAAACGATTTTACCCTTGAAGCTCACGTTTGCCATATCGGGCAGGAGAATCGTGCGAAAGCCATAATTCAGCGTAAAATGGTATTTTTTACCGTCGATTTCCGCATATTCACAATCACCAAATTCATACTCCCTATCCAGCACAAGGGCTCTCATAGTTTTGACGGGAAAATCATCTATGATTTTATAGGTCTTCTCCATCATGACAGTTTACCTCCCCCCCAGGTATATGATGTTCTGATTGAGCCGGCTCATACTGGATGCCATGATCTCCAGGATAAGGTTTATCGTGTTTTACTTCTTCAGCTCCATACAAAAAGCCACAATGCTGCAACCCGTCGCAACGATCCCCAAAGGACTCCAGCGCCCCCAGTTTCCGACAATACACGAAACCATCAGAATGCCAAGCAAGATTTCCCGTTTCACATCATCAGCTCCTGTTCAAAACTTTTTCTCTCAGTTTTCATTATAGCAAATCGACAGGGTAAAAAAATGGACAATTAGAACGGATTTGAGGATTCCAGGCCACCAGTTCCATATACCAATGCACCCATCTTGCTTTTTCAAAACATCCTGCCTACCGTACGTCGCAGCACCTTTGCGTATTATAAAATAAGCACATGTTTTTGATTAATCTGATTTGTTTGTATGTTCTCCCTGCAGGGGTTCACCAGAGGCCGGCATAGCCGGCCTCCTTTTCTCCAGGAAGGATTTTCCTATATTTTCCGGAAACGGCTTTATTTCTTGGTGGCCACTCTTCAACGAACGGAAAATTTTCCGTTGTTTATCAGCGTTTCCATTAAATTTTTGCCGTTTTTTTGCCGTCTGCCGGTCCGTAAAGACGCTCCATGCCGGATTTTGTTACCAGCCAAATCCTTTTTGACTGAGCCGCTTCGACACCGATTTGGAAACGTGGAGGCCGCCCCTGGCGGCTGATGCAGGCCTGACGAAGTGAATCCGTCAACTTGTTCCACCGCTCAGCCGCCTCTTCCAATGTCATCACATCATGCAGCATTATCTCCCCTCCTTAAAAAGCAGAAGGCTACCAGCGGCTACTAAAACGACGCCCACAATCGGTTGACCGTTAACCAGTGCCAAACAGCCCAAGCCAAGTAAAGCACAGTGCCAAATTGATTTTTTCATGATGTTTTGATAGACTTATAGTAAGTGAGGGGAGGAGTTGCCTCCCCCCCCTCAGCTACTGGCCGAAGATGTTTTTCAGGATTTGGTAGAGACCTGTCAAAATCAATCCAATTCCTGTAAAAACCACTGCGGCCTTTTTTAATAAGTCCATCCTCTCATCTCCTTTCTATGGTTATGTTATACCGTATATACGGTATAAAGTTAAGCAAAAAATAGCCCGTAAAGCCAGGTATTTCCTGACTCTACGGGTTTTCTTCATTTTGCGGCCCAGGCAAGTAAGAGCCCTGCGGCCACCGTTCTCCATGTCGTCCAGCCATCGGCCCACCACGTCAGCCCCGGTCATGCACAGGGCCTGGGGGAAAGTCGTCCCGGTTGCAGTAGTCCAGCACCTCAGCCACGAAATACTTGGCATACAGGGCCAGCTTGTCATCCGCAGGTTTCCCCCGGATGGTTGTCACGTTACTCTGGATTTCCGCAATGACTGCGGCAGGTTCTAGATAAGTAGTAGCCATATTCATCACCTCGTTTCGGGCATGAAAAAAGCACCAGGCATTTCTGCTAGGTGCTATCAGTTATTCAACATGTACAGGCGGATCATTCCAATCAAAATCATTGATCTTTTTATACAATTCGAAGCTCTCGCGTGCATGTTCAGGAGCTTTATCCGTGAGAATGAATCGATCATGTTTTTTATCAATGACATACCAATTGTCGTCATCCATCCAGTCCATACAAGTATGGTATCGTGCAGACATTCCGTTCATACTCACACCCCCTTTTTAATAATTTTACGATATTCTTCGAAGTATTTCAAAATAAATTGACTGTCATTTCCGCATTTCTGCCGTTATAACAAAAACCCCGCATTTCTGCGGGGTTTCGTGTTAAACAAACATTATTTCGGGTAGTTGGAAGAAGTATTTTCTTTCAGCACCACGTCGTGAGCCCCGCCTTCTACCAGGCTGGTAGCAGATACCAGGGTCAGTTTGGCTTTCTTCTGCAGTTCCGGAATGGTCAGGGCACCGCAGTTGCACATGGTGGACCGGATCTTGGAAATGGTCAGGTTCACGTTGTCTTTCAGGCTGCCGGCGTAGGGCACGTAAGAATCCACCCCTTCTTCAAAGGACAGTTTCTTGTCGCCGCCCAGGTCATACCGCTGCCAGTTACGGGCACGAGCAGAACCTTCACCCCAGTATTCCTTCATGTAGGTGCCGTTAATGTTCACCTTGTTGGTGGGGGATTCATCGAACCGGGCGAAGTAACGGCCCAGCATCATGAAATCTGCGCCCATGGCCAGTGCCAGGGTCATATGGTAGTCATATACGATACCACCGTCGGAGCAGATGGGCACATAGATACCGGTTTCCTTGTAGTATTCGTCACGGGCTTTGGCCACTTCGATCACAGCAGTAGCCTGGCCGCGGCCGATTCCTTTCTGTTCACGGGTGATGCAGATGGAGCCGCCGCCGATACCGATCTTTACGAAGTCAGCACCACATTCAGCCAGGAAGCGGAAGCCTTCGGCGTCAACCACGTTGCCGGCGCCCACTTTTACGGTATCACCGTATTTGTCCCGGATCCATTTCAGGGTCCGTTTCTGCCATTCACTGTAGCCTTCGGAGGAGTCGATGCACAGTACATCGGCACCGGCTTCCACCAGAGCCGGTACCCGCTGTTCATAGTCACGGGTGTTGATGCCGGCGCCTACCACGTGGCGTTTCTTGTTGTCCAGCAGTTCCAGGGGATACTGTTTATGAGAGGAGTAGTCCTTCCGGAATACCATGTACATCAGGTTGCCGTCCTTGTCCACGATGGGCAGGGTGTTCAGCTTGTGGTCCCAAATGATATCGTTGGCTTGTTTCAGGGTGATATCGCTGGTACCCACCACCATTTCGGAAACCGGGGTCATAAAGTTCTTGACCTGGTCTTCCATGTTCATCCGGCTGATCCGGTAGTCACGGCTGGTAACGATCCCTTCCAGATGGCCGTTCTTGCTGCCATCGCTGGTAACAGCCATGGTGCTGTGGCCCGTCTTTTCCTTCAGAGCCAGGACATCGGCCAGGGTGCTGTCCGGACGCAGGTTGGAGTCGCTGACCACAAAGCCTGCCTTGAAGCTCTTGACGCGGGCCACCATGGCAGCTTCGCTTTCGATGGTCTGGGAACCATAGATGAAGGAAATGCCGCCTTCCCGGGACAGGGCAATGGCCATATTATCATCGGATACGGATTGCATGATGGCGGAAACCAGGGGAATATTCAAGGTCAGGGCCGGTTCTTCACCCTTTTTGAATTTCACCAGCGGAGTCTTCAGACTCACGTTTGCCGGAATGCATTCGCTGGAAGAATATCCAGGAACTAAAAGATACTCACTGAAAGTATGAGCAGGTTCATCATAGATAAAAGCCATTGTATATCCCCCTTTAAAATATTTTTTCCATTTTAGCACCAGTCTGTCACAAAAGCAACACCTTTTTTCTGGAAAACGGAAAACTTTATGAAAAACAAACCGCAGCGACTGGAAAAGGGCTGCGGTTGTTACAGGATCTTATTTTGCTTTCAGTCGGCGCAGGGCTCTCCAGGCAATATCCTGGCGATAATGGGCCCCGTCGAAGTGGATCTTTTCCACGGCGTCATAGGCTTTCTGCTGGGCGGCCGGAATGTCGTCAGCCACAGCGGTCACGCCCAGGACGCGGCCTCCGTTGGTCAGGATCTTCCCATCTTCTTCCCGGGTACCGGCATGGAACACCACAACATCTTCCATTTCACCGGCAGCTTTCAGGCCCGTAATGGGCAGGCCCTTCTTATAGGAAGCCGGATAACCGCCGCTGGCCATGACCACGCACACGGCAGCCTTTTGGCTCCATTCCACCATATCAGGGCGCAGGGTACCGTTGGCACAGGCCAGCATGATCTCGGCCAGGTCGCTCTTCAAAAGAGGCAGGACCACCTGGGTTTCGGGATCCCCGAACCGGGCGTTGAATTCCACCACTTTCACGCTGTCGCCTTTGATCATGAGTCCGGCATACAGACACCCGCTGTAGGGGCGTCCCTCCTTCGCCAGGGCATCCACGATGGGGCGCAGTACGGTCTTGACGGTCTTTTCCTTCAGGGCATCGGTCATCACCGGAGCCGGGCAGTATGCACCCATGCCACCGGTGTTGGGCCCCTGGTCCCCATCGTCCACCCGTTTGTGATCCTGGGCGGCCAGCATGGGAACGATGGTCTTGCCATCGGTGAAGGCCAGCAGGGAGGCTTCCTCCCCGTCCATGAACTCTTCGATGACCACCCGGTTGCCGGCGGCCCCGAATTTGTGATCCCCCATCATTTCATCCAGGGCTTCCAGGGCTTCGTCCTTCGTCATAGCCACGACTACGCCTTTACCGGCAGCCAGGCCGTCGGCCTTGATCACAATGGGAGCGCCTTTTTCTTCCACGAAGGCCCGGGCATCGGCCAGGTTGTCACACACCTTGAAGAAGGCAGTGGGAACCCCGTACTTCTGCATCAGTTCCTTGGAGAAGATCTTGGAGCCTTCGATTTCCGCTGCTTTCGCAGAGGGTCCGAAAATGGTCAGGCCCCGGGCCTTGAACACATCCACGATGCCGGCCACCAGAGGCGCTTCCGGACCCACCACCGTCAGATCGATGGCGTGCTTTTCCGCCCAGTCGGCCAGGCCGTTCAGATCGGTGATGTCCAGATCCACGCATTCAGCCAGATCCTTCATCCCCGGATTGCCGGGGGCTGCGTACAGTTTCGTCACCTTTTTGCTTTGGGCCAGTTTCCATACCAGGGTATGTTCCCGGCCGCCGCCGCCAATTACCAGTACCTGCATGGTCTCACTCCCTTATTCTGCGTCCAGCTGTTTTTTCAGATACGCTGCAATGGCCGTATCGTATTTGGCCGTATGGTCAAAGGCTTCCTGGGCCAGCATCTTCCGGGTCTTCTGGTCCACATCGCCTTTTTCCTTCAGCATATGGATCAGGTCTTCATACCGATCCGGGTTGGTGATAATCACCACATCATGGAAATTCTTGGCAGAGGCACGTACCATGGCAGGACCGCCGATATCGATGTTTTCGATGGCTTCGGCTTCGGTCACGTCAGGTTTGGCGATGGTCTGTTCGAAGGGGTACAGGTTCACCACCACCAGGTCGATGGGCTCAATGCCGTTCTTCTTCATGTCTTCCATGTGCTGGGGGTTGCTGCGTACAGCCAGGATGCCGCCGTGGATCTTCGGGTTCAGGGTCTTGACCCGGCCGTCCATCATTTCGGGGGTCCCGGTCACGTCACTGACGTAGGTGCAGGGCACGCCGGCCTGCTGCAGCACTTTCATGGTGCCGCCGGTGGAGATGATCTCCACCCCGTTGTTGTTCAGGAAATAGCCCAGCTTCACAATGCCGGTCTTATCGGAAACACTCAGTAATGCTCTACGGATATTTTTGAACATGGGATTTTCTCCTTTATTCCGGATTATTTCCGGATTTTCACTTTCCGGCCGTTGACGGTCAGCCGGTCTTCAGACCACAGTTTCACCACTTCCGGCAGGATGGTATGTTCCTGCACCAGGATCCGGGCAGCCAGGGTATCGTGGGTATCTTCATCCAGTACGGGTACTGCCGCCTGCATGATGATGGGCCCCGTATCCATCCCGGCATCCACAAAGTGAACGGTGCAGCCGGCGATTTTCACGCCGTAGTTCAGGGCCTGGCCCTGGGCGTCCAGCCCGGTGAAAGAAGGCAGCAGGGCCGGATGGATGTTAATGATCTTATGGTACCAGCTGTTGACGAAATCAGCGCTCAGGATGCGCATGAAGCCGGCCAGTACCACCAGTTCCACTTCTGCGTCCCGCAGCCGCTTGTCGATAGCGGCTTCGAAGGATGCCTTGTCGGGATAATCCTGCCGGGCGATGGCCACATGGGGAATCCCCATTTTTTCTGCCCGCTCCAGGGCATAGGCCTCGAGGCTGTCGGAAATCACCACGGCAATCTGGATGGGCAGATTTTCGTTTTGGATCTTGTCGGCCACGGCCTGGAAATTGCTCCCCCGGCCGCTGACCAGTACACCGATTTTCCGCTTAGTCACCGAACACGCCGCCTTTCATTACGGTCTTCTTCGTGCCGGGGATTACAGTACCCAGTTCGTAGAAGGTTTCGTTCTGTTCCTTCAGGTAGGCGCGGACGGCATCGGCTTCGCCGGCGTCCACCACCAGCACCATGCCTACACCCATGTTGAAGGTACGGTACATTTCCTTATCGGGAACATTGCCCCATTCCTGCAGTTTTCTGAAGACCACAGGCACTTCCCAGGCATCTGCATGCACTTCAGCATCGCAGTCTTCAGGCAGGATGCGGGGGATGTTGTCATAGAAACCGCCGCCGGTGATGTGCACCAGACCGTGGAGGTCGAAGTTGCGGATCATGGGCAGCACGGTCTTCGGATACAGACGGGTGGGTGTCAGCAGTTCTTCGCCCAGGGTCTTGCCGAATTCCGGCACATAGGTGTCCACGGTCATACCCTGTGCTTCGAAGCAGATCTTCCGCACCAGGGAATAGCCGTTAGAGTGTACGCCTGTGGAGGGCAGGCCGATCAGCACGTCGCCGGCCTTCACCTTGTCACCGGTGATCATCTTGCTCCGTTCCACCACGCCCACGCTGAAGCCGGCGATATCGTATTCGTCTTTCGCATAGAAGCCGGCCATTTCAGCCGTTTCACCGCCGATCAGGGCGCACCCGCTTTCCTTGCAGGCATTTGCCACGCCCTTGACGATGTCAGCAATCTTCTGGGATTCCACCTTGGCAGTGGCGATGTAGTCCAGGAAGAACAGAGGTTCCGCGCCCTGTACCAGGATATCGTTTACGCACATGGCCACTGCATCCTGGCCGATGGTATCATGACGGTTCATCATAAAGGCAATCTTCAGTTTGGTGCCCACACCGTCCGTGCCGGAAACCAGCACCGGATCCTGGTATTTGCTGCCCAGGGCGAACAGGCCGCCGAAGCCCCCCAGATCCCCGATGACTTCCGGACGATAGGTAGCCCGGACACTGTCCTTCATCAGTTCAACGGCTTTGTTGCCTGCATCGATGTTAACCCCTGCATCTGCATACGTAATGACCTTTTTCTCGCTCACGCTGTTTCCTCCTTAGCAACCCATTTCAAATTGTAACTTGGACCCTTTTTTCATCAGTTCATCTGCTCCATCCGGATATCTGGAATTGAAGCAGGCATAGCACATATCGTCAGGTTTCAATACGGACAGGCTCTGGCGCAGGCCTTCCATGGTGATGTAATGGAGGCTGTCGGCCTTGATGTACTGCCGGATTTCTTCTTCCGTCCTGCTGGCGGCGATCAGTTCCTTCCGTTCGGACGTGTCGATGCCGTAATAGCAGGAATCCATCACAGGAGGCGAGCTGATGCACACGTGCACCGCCCTGGCTCCGTTATCCCGCAGCAGCTGGACGATCTTTCCGCTGGTGGTGCCCCGTACAATAGAGTCATCCACCATGACCACTGATTTGCCTTCCACCAGGCTGCGGTTCACGTTCAGCTTCAGCTTCACTGCATTCAGCCGCTGTTTCTGGGTAGGCTGGATGAAGGTACGGCCGATGTATTTGTTTTTGGTCAGCCCTTCCACAAAGGGGATGCCGGCTTCCAGGCCATAGCCGATGGCGGCCGGGGTCCCGGAATCAGGCACGGAGATCACGATGTCCGCCTTGATGTCCCGGGTTTCCCGGGCCAGGATGCGGCCCATGTTCAGACGGGCCTGGTATACACTTTCTCCGTCGATGATAGAATCGGGACGGGCGAAATAGACATATTCGAAGATGCAGTGGGCACGGTGGACCGGCGTATGGGTGCTGTACATGATGCTCCTGGGTTCCGCATCCGGATCGTCGATGACGATCATTTCGCCGGGTTTCACATCCCGTACATAGTGGGCCCCCACCAGATCCAGGGCGCAGGTTTCACTGGCCACCACCCAGCCGTGATCCAGGCGTCCCAGGCACAGGGGCCGGAACCCGTACCGATCCCGGAAAGCGATCAGCTGGCTGTCATTCATCACCAGGATGGCAAAGGCACCCTCAATGGTATCCGCCGCTTCGGCCACCCGTTCGGGCAGGGTCTTCTTGCGACTGCGGGCGATCAGGGTCGGTACCACTTCACTGTCAATGGTGGTCTGGAACACCACCCCGTCTGCGGCCAGTTCCTTCCGCAGCTGGGCGGCATTGGTCAGATTGCCGTTGTGGGCCATGGCCAGATTGCCCCCGTCATAATACACCTTCAGGGGCTGCACATTGTAGCTCATGCTGGCACCTGTGGTGGAATAGCGGACGTGGCCGCAGGCAATGTATCCGTCCAGGCCTTTCAGCCCATCCTTGAACACATCGTTCACCAGGCCCATGCCCTTCTTGATATGCATGTGCTTGCCGTCAGTCACAGCGATGCCGGCGCTTTCCTGGCCCCGGTGCTGCAGTGCGAACAGGCCCCAGTAGGTGTTCAGAGCCACATCATCGTTCTTGGAATAGATCCCGAAGACGCCGCATTCTTCATGCAGCTTGTCTTCCGCGAAAAAGTTGTCCCCCATAGTTCCTCCCGTTTCTCAGGCTTTGGCAGCAGCAGCTCTGGCCTGGGCCAGCTTTTCTCCTTTTGCCTTGACTTCTTCCTGCATCTTCTTTCTGTAGTCTGCCAGTTTGGTCACCAGTTCCGGATACTTGCCGGCCAGGATTTCCACAGCGAAGATGGCAGCGTTCTTGGCTCCGTTGATGGCCATGGTGGCCACAGGGATCCCGGAGGGCATCTGGACGAAACTCAGCAGGGAATCCATGCCGTTCAGCGGAGTAGCATTGATGGGAATACCGATGACCGGCAGGGTGGTATAGGCAGCGATCACACCGCCCAGATGAGCCGCAGCACCGGCAGCTGCAATGATGGCTTCCACACCCCGGTCCCGGGCACCGCTGGCGAATTCCTTCACCAGTTCCGGCGTACGATGGGCGCTGGCCACCACAACTTCCACCTCAATGCCGAATTCTTTCAGCACCTTTTCTGCAGGTTCCAGTACCGGCCAATCCGAATTGCTTCCCATGATCATTGCTACTTTCATAAGTGCGCACCTCCAAGAATTGCAAGCTCCGAAGAGCCAAATCACCACGATAATCGTTATACCTTTATTCTATCAACGGACCGGTGCGCTGTCAATGTTTTATCGAACTTTTATAACAGAAGTTACACTATTGTTCGATACCGCAGAGAATGTGACAGCCGGTAGGAAGATGTGTCCCCCTGAAAGGGGGAAAGGCCCCGCTTGCGGGTAGGGGGTCTCACCCCCAATTTACATCATACACTCAGTTTATGACCCATCCACCAGCCACTTGGCTGGTCCCCCTTCCCTTTCAGGGAAGGACAAAGTATCTCTTCACTAAATAATTATGCTATAATAAAGAAAAGAGGTGATACCCATGAAACATTCTTTCTGGTCACGAGTTTTGCTGACGCTGATGGCGGTCGCTTCCTTCTGCGGATCGGCTCTGGCGGCAGGCGCCATCCATGTGCCAAAACCGGGACGGATCGGTGCGACGGTACCCCGTCCTACAGTGCCCATCGGCGACTATCAAAAGCCGGGCACCATTCCCACTCCCATGACGGCCCCCGTACACGCCCCCGTACAGAGCATGCGCCCGGTACGGATGAACCCCATTCCCCTGCGTCCCATTGTGCAGCCCATGACGGGCACCGTTTCCACACTGCCCGCGAACCTGCCTGTGTTCAAGCCCAATCTGACCCTGTTCAGCTGGGTAACGCCCGTGGATATCGGTTCGCCTGCGGGCAGCGGGTTCCTGCACAATCCCAGATACTCCCTGGCCTGGTGGAAGACCCCGGAAACCCTGAGCGCCGGCGACCTGTTACAGAGCCGGATGGCAAGGCTGGTGGAGACAAAGAAATAAGCAAAAAAATAAGGCTGTCGTACGACAGTCTTATTTTTTTGCTTATTTTTGTTTTCCTTTGTCCAGCATATTCTGGATTTCCTGCATGAAGCTGTTCACATCAGCGAACTGGCGGTACACCGAGGCGAACCGCACATAGGCGATCTGGTCGATCTTTTCCAGATGGGCCATGACCACCTCGCCGATCCGGGTACTTTTCACTTCGTTTTCACCGGAGGCCCTGATCTCGTTTTCGATCTGGTTGGTCAGGCTCTGGATCTGTTCGTAGGTGAAGGGCCGTTTTTCAAAGGCCCGCAGCAGTCCAGCCAGGATTTTCTTGCTGTCGAACATTTCCCGCCGGCCATCCCGTTTGATGACCAGGAGCGGAATCTGTTCATATTTTTCGTAAGTCGTGAAACGCCGTCCACAATGGGGACATTCTCTTCGACGCCGGATGGACGCCCCCTCTTCAACGGAACGGGAATCGATGACTCGGCTATCTTCGCTGCCACAAAATGGACATTTCATAACCTACACCCCCAGTTCCTTATTTGTTGCGGATCCAGGGCGGAATCTCCGAAGTGGGATTGGTGAAGCTGCTCACCTTGGAGCTGGCAGCGGTTTCAGCGGCCTTGGTCAGACGGCTGGTGCTGGTTTCAGGCTTCACAAAGGAAGACGGTTTGGGGCCCGGGTTGGCCTGGGTCTTGCCGTCATCCACACCGGTAGCGATTACGGTGACACGGATTTCGTCTTCCATGTTTTCGTCGATGTTGGCACCGAAGATGATGATGGCATCGGGGTCCACCACATCGGTGATGATCTTGCTGGCTTCGTTCACATCCATCAGGCTCAGGTTGGGGCCGCCGGTGATGTTCAGCAGCACGCCCTTGGCACCTTCGATGGTGGAATCCAGCAGCGGGCTCTTTACAGCATTTTCGGCAGCGGCCGCAGCGCCTTCGTCCCCTTTGGCAGTGCCGATACCCATCATGGCAGAACCGGCGTTGGTCATAACCGCCTTCACGTCGTTGAAGTCCACATTGATCAGGCCGGGCACACTGATCAGATCAGAGATACCCTGCACGCCCTGACGCAGCACTTCGTCGGCCAGTTTGAAAGCGTCCTTCATGGAAGTCCGTTTGTCCACAACCTGCAGCAGACGGTCATTGGGGATGGTGATCAGCGCATCCACCTTGGCTTTCAGGTTCGCAATGCCCTGTTCGGCCACATTGAAACGGCGACGGCCTTCGAAGGAGAAGGGTTTCGTCACAACGCCCACCGTCAGAGCGCCAGCCTGTTTGGCCATTTCGGCCACCACATGGGCAGCACCGGTACCGGTACCACCACCCATACCAGCGGTAATGAACACCATGTCTGCGCCCTTGACGGCTTCAGCCAGGACATCCTTGGATTCTTCTGCAGATTTTTCACCCACTTCAGGGTTGGCCCCTGCACCCAGGCCTCTGGTTTCGTCCTCACCGATCTGGATCTTGGTGGGGGCGCTGGATTTTTTCAGTTGCTGCGCATCGCAGTTCACGGCGATGAATTCAACACCCTGCAGTCCGGCTTCGATCATGCGGTCAACTGCATTGTTACCGCCGCCACCGACGCCAATGACTTTGATTTTTTCCAGGGGCTGTTCCAACGTCGTATCTTTGTTGTCTGCCTCGAACATATTGCTGGTCCTCCTCATCTATTGTGTGATAAGATCAAAAACCTCTTATTTACACTCGTATAACTTAGTATACCATTTCACCGCGAATATTTCATCCTATTTTACGGAAATTTTTACAACTTTTCTCCAGGGAATCCCCTGCCGGCGGCCTGTGGCCAGTGACCGGCAGGATCCCCTACATCCTCATGAGCAGCCGCCGGATGATGGCGATGTTGTTGAAGATCCTGAGTCCGAAGGCGATCAGGGCCACGTAATACAGGTCGATGCCCAGTTTCAGCCCGAAATAGCACAGCACCGCGGCAAAGATCCCATTGGCAAAGAAGCCGCTGACGAAGATCTTGTAGTTGAAGTGCTTTTCCAGGCTGGACCGGTATCCCCCGAAGGCGGAATCCAGGCAGGCCATGAAGGCCACGGCCACCAGCTTGCTGTATCCGGGCGGCACCACCGGCAGATACGCTCCCAGTGCGATGCCGGCCGCCAATCCAATGAGTGCATAAATCATTGCTGGCCCCCTTCTTCCGGTCTGGCATATTCAAAATGCCGGGTGCCCTTGAAGGCAGGCACCTTCACCTTGTCGCTGCGTTTCACGTTCACCGTGATGCCCCAGAACTTCAGGGTTTCCACCACGCCGCCCCGCAGCCGGAGGGCACTTTCCAGGGTTTTGGGATCACCGATGGCCCGGATTTCGTAGGGCGGGGTGAACCGGGTGTTATTCACGGAAACAGTGGGTCCGGCACAGCGGACTTCAGAAACATCCAGCAGCCGCTCCCTGTTCAGGGCGATGGCTTCCGCCCCGGCGGCCCGCAGTTCATTGAGCAGCCGCAGCAGATCATCGTCGTGGATCACATACAGATTGGGGTTCTCCCCGTTCTTGGGTTTCACCTGGCTGTCGTCCACCGTGACAATCACGCCGGGCCCGGTCAGGGGAACTTCACCGGCCTTGATCTTCAGATCGTTCAGGACCTTGGAATCCCCGCCCGCCCCCTGGACTTCCAGCTCTTCCAGTTTATTGGACAGCTCCTTGTTCTCTTTCTGTGCGTTCTTCAGTTTTTCCGCCAGATCTTCCGCCCGCTGCTGGTTCACGCTCTGCCGGGCGTGTTCTGCACTGCGGAACTGGCTGGAAATCATGGTTCCCACAATCAGGCACACCAGGAACATGAAGAACTTCTCTTTCGTGCTGTGACAGACCATGGTCCTCTCCTTATTACAGTTTGATATAGGGTTTCTCGTAGGTCAGGTCGATATACTGGGCTTTGATCTTTTTCGTTTCCAGCTCCTGGCAGATGGCCTTGAAGGTCTTCAGCTTGGCCAGGGCATTGTCAGGCGTGCCCAGGATCACCGGGATGCCGTTGTACAGGTAGATGCGGATGCTCTGGCTGTCGTCCACATGGATCTCGTTGATCCGCTGCTTCAGGTCCCCATCCAGCTGGCCCAGGAACTTCAGGATGCCCTGGATTTCCTCATCTTCGGTGACATCCCCCAGTTCCGCCTGGCTGATGTGCCAGCCGGACACAAATGGCGCATCCCCGCCGGTGATGCCGTCCGCCAGCCCGATGATGTGGCCGGTGGGATCCACTTTGGCATACTGGCCGCCTTCCATGGCCACGTACAGGGCCGGCTTCCGGTCCGTGATCACCACTTTCAGGATGTTGGGCCATCCCAGGGACAGCTCAGCTTTTTCCACCCGGTAATCGCTGCGCAGGCTGCTGAGCAGTTTTTTCCGGTTCAGGTTGAAGATATTGAGGGGCTCGGACGCATCCCCCATCTCCTTCACTTCGTCCAGGGTCACGGCGGTGTCGCCCACCACCTGCAGCTGCCCGAAGGCCAGCCAGGGCTGGTGCAGCAGCACGTAGGAAGCAATGAGCAGAGCGGCGCTGGCCACCAGGAGGGCCACTTTCGCCCTGTTCAGCCGGCGCTTCGGTTTCCGGCGGCGGCTCCGTCCACCCTCCGGAGTCCCCTGTTCCGGTTCCGGGGTCCTCTTCCGTCCCAGCCGGCGGTTCCGCTGCCGCTGGAGCCGGGCCCTACGGGCCTCTTCCAGCGGACTGTCCGTTTCCGTTCCCGGTTCCGGGCTGTCCGCCTGGCCGTTGATGTAGGCCTGGGCTTCCAGACGGACCTTGCGCCGGGCACTGGCTTCTTCTTCTGCCCTTTTCCGGGCCTCTTCCTGGCGCAGCCGGGCCGCCCGCATTTCCTGCCGGAAGCTGCGGTCCTGCCGGAAGCTGCGGCGGCCGCCGGGCTCCAGAGCCGCGCTTTCCCGCTGTGCCTGGCGCAGTTCTTCCTCCCGGCGGATCTCTGCGTCCTTACTGGCCGGCCGGCGCCGGTTCTGCCCGACCCGGGGCCGGAGCCATTTGGGCCTGTTCATCTCAGTGAGCCGTCTTCAGGATCTTTTCGCACAGATCCGGGAAGGAAATGCCCATGGCAGCTGCTGCTTTGGGGATCAGGCTGGTGGCCGTCATGCCCGGGATGGTATTCACTTCCAGAGCGATGCATTCGCCGTCCTCTGCCAGCATCAAATCCGTACGGGCCACACCGCTGCAGCCCAGAGCCGTGTAGGCGGCCACGGCAATCTTCTGCAGCCGCTCTGTGGTCTCTGCATCGAAAGGAGCCGGACAGGTGTAGGTGGTGGCACCCTTGGTGTACTTGTTGTGGAAATCGTAGAAGTTCACATGGGGTTCGATGAGCACCAGAGGCATGGGCACAGCCCGTCCCTCTTCATCGGACATCACCCCGGCAGCCACTTCCTTACCGGTGAAGAAGGCTTCACACAGCACCCGGTCACCGTATTTGAAGGATTCCTTCAGGGCATCATCCAGTTGTTTTTCGTCTTTGACGATCACCACGCCGATGCTGGAGCCCTGGGTGGCCGGTTTCACCACGCAGGGAATGCCGATTTCCTTCAGGATTTTGGCTTTGGGATCTTTGTCCAGGTTCCTGTCGATGAAGGTACATTTGGCGGTGGGCACATGGTTGTTCTGGAACAGGTGCTTGGTATAGAACTTGTCCATGGCCAGGGCGCTGGCCAGGACGCCGCTGCCCGTATAGGGGATGTGCAGCATTTCCAGCACGCTCTGCAGCCGGCCGTCTTCTCCGTACAGGCCGTGGACGGCGTTGAAGACCACTTTGGCGCCGGAGGCTTTCAGCTGCTCCATGATGTGTTCCGGATCCAGGTCGATGGCTACGGCATCATAGCCCTTTTCTTTCAGGGCATTCAAGATGGCGTTCCCGGTATTGAGGGAAACTTCCCGTTCTTTGGAGGGGCCCCCCATCACCACTGCAATACGATCGTTCTTATCCATTCTCAATTCCTCCGTTCCAAAGCCTGTACCAGGTGCTCACCCAGTTTGACGATATCCCCGGCCCCGATGGTCATGATCAGATCACCGGACTGGGCTTCATGTTCCAGTTTGTCCAGGATGGTGGGCTGGTCGGGCAGGTATTCCACCTGCTGGCCGGTGGTTTCCCGGACTTTGTCCGCCAGCAGCTTGCCGGTGACACCGGGGATGGGATCCTCGCTGGCGGCATAGATATCGGTGACGATCAGCTGGTCCGCATCCTTGAAAGCCACGGCGAATTCGTCCAGCAGCAGCTGGGTGCGGGTGTAGCGATGGGGCTGGAACACCACGATCAGCCGCTGGGGGCTGGTCTGCCGGGCAGCCTTCAAGGTCGCTTCGATTTCCGTGGGATGATGGGCGTAGTCGTCCACCACCCAGACACCGTTCACCTTGCCCTTGGTCTCGAACCGGCGCTTGGCTCCGCTGAATTTTTCCAGGGAGGCCAGGATGTCTTTGGTTTCCAGGCCCAGTTCACGGCTGGCGGCGATGGCGCCCAGGGCATTGAGCACATTGTGACGGCCCGGTACGATCAGATGGCCCCGGCCAAGGTTCTCCCCCTTGTACAGCACGTCGAAATGGGTACCGTCGGTTCCGTATACGATGTTTTCCGCCCGATAGTCCGCATCCCTGCTGTCGATACCGTAGCTGATCACCCGTTTGTCCGTATGTTCCCCGATGGTGCGCACCCGGGCGTTGTCGTAGCACAGTACGGCACAGCCCTGGTCCTTGATCTGGGAAACGAACTGGGCAAAAGCCTTCTGGATGTTCTCCTGGCTGCCGTAATGGTCCAGGTGATCGTCTTCCACGTTGGTCACCACAGCGATATAGGGATGGAATTTCAGGAAGGAGCCATCGCTTTCATCGGCTTCTGCCACCACATAGTCGCTTTTCCCGTTGCGGGCGTTGGAGCCCAGGTTGTTCACGATGCCCCCCACCACGATGGTGGGATCCATGCCGCAGTCATAGGTGATGCAGCTGAGCATGGAGCTGGTGGTGGTCTTGCCGTGAGCCCCGGCTACGGCAATGCCCTTGTGTTTGTTCATCAGATATGCCAGCACATCGCTGCGGTGGATGACAGGCACCTGACGCCGCTTGGCTTCCACCAGTTCCGGATTGTCGGGATGGATGGCGGTGGAGATCACCACCACTTCAGCCCGTTCGATCTGACAGGCAGCGTGGCCGATGAAAACCAGGGCCCCTTCCTTGGCCAGCTTGGTGGCCATGTAGCCGGGTTTGGCATCGCTGCCGGACACATGGTAGCCCCGCTTGATCAGCACGTAGGCCAGGGCGCTCATGCCGGCCCCGCCGATGCCGATGAAATGTATATTCTTGATTTGATCCAAATCAACCAATGTTCTAATCCTCCTGTTTGTTCCGTTCTACCAGTGCCATGGCCTCCCGGGCGATGGTATCGGCTGCCTGGGGCATGGCGGCCCGCAGAGCGCTGCGGTGCATGGTCTCCAGCCGTTCCGGCTCCTTCATCAGCTTTTCCACTTCATTGAGCAGCCAGTCACCGGTCAGTTCCCTGTCCAGCACCACGATGGACGCCCCTTTGGCGGCCAGGGCCCGTGCATTGTATTCCTGATGGTTGGCCGTCGCATAGGGATAGGGCACCAGGATGGACGGGATTCCCTTGACCATCAGTTCCGCCAGTCCGATGGCCCCGGCCCGGGAAACGGCGATGTCGGCCGCCGCCAGGGCCAGAGGCATATCATGCAGGTATGGCACCACATGGATGTTGGGTGCATGGAGGGCATCCTCTCCCAGGGCTTCCACATGCTTTTCATAGCCCACCGTACCGGTGGCATGGAGAATCTGGATGTTGGGATGGCCCGCCAGTTTCTGTTCCACCGGGATCATGGCCTGGTTGATGGTCCGGGCTCCTCGGCTGCCCCCGAACACCAGCAGGGTGGTCAGGTTGGGATTCAGGTTGAATTTCTGGATTCCCTGCTGCCGGGTGGCTTCCAGGATTTCCCGGCGGACCGGGTTGCCGGTGTAGATCTTCCTGGCATGGGACGCAAAATATCTGGCCCCTTCCTGGTAGCCCAGGAATACCTCATCCACAAAGCGGGACAAGATCTTGTTGGTCACGCCGGGCATGGCGTTCTGTTCCTGGATGCAGCAGGGCACCCGTTTCATGGCCGCCCAGAACAGGATCGGACCGCACACGTAGCCGCCGGTGCCGATCACCAGGTCGGGATCCAGCCGGTTCAGCAGGCTGTAGGCTTCTTTCATCCCCAGCAGCAGTTTGCCGGCACTTTTCAGGGTACCCAGGCCCAGGTGCCGTTCGAACCCGGCTACATCGATGAATTCCAGGGGATACCCATACCGGGGGATGATGTCCTTTTCCAGTCCCTTCCGGGTTCCCACAAATGTGATTTCACAGTCAGGGTCCAGCTGCCGCAGTGCCCCGGCAATGGTCAGTGCCGGATAGATGTGGCCGCCGGTGCCCCCGCCGGACAATACGACTTTCACGCTTCTGCCTCCTTAGCCAGATCGTTCACGATCTGTTTGAATACCCGGCCCCGTTCCGGGAAGTTGGCGAACATGTCATAAGAGGAGCAGGCCGGAGAGAGCAGCACCACCTGGGGAGCCTTGGCAATGTTGTAGGCCCTGCGGACCGCATCCTCGAAGCTGCCGTCGATCATGATGATGTTCTGCACCCCGTGGGCTCTGGCTGCTTCATAGAACCGGTGCCGGGCTTCTCCCAGAAGGATCAGGGCATCGGTTTTGGCTTTGATGGTCTCCATCAGGTCATCCAGCCCGGTCATCTTGTCGTGGCCCCCGGCCAGCAGGATCACATGGCCGTCCTTGAAGGCTTCCAGGGCCTTGATGGCAGAGTCGGTATTGGTGGCCTTGGAATCGTTGTAATACTTTACTCCATGGATGGTGGTCACGTATTCCAGCCGGTGTTCCACGCCCTTGAAGGCTTTCAGCACCCGGGCCATGTTCTCGGGAGTGACCCCGGCGAAGAAGGCACTCAGGCAGGCAGCCAGCACGTCCTGTTCGTTGTGGGCGCCGAAGATCTGCAGATCGGATACCCTGCAGATCTGTTCCTTTTTGCCGTCCACGTTCAGTACGAACCAGCCGTCTTCGATGTACCCGCCTTCCGGCAGGACCTTTTTCGTGCTGAAGTAGATCACCCGGCTTCTGGCATTTTTGCCCAGACCGCTGGACACAGGATCATCCGCATTCAGGATCAGGATATCATCGGGAGTCTGGAAGGCAAAGATCTTGGATTTGGCGGCGACGTAGCCGGCCATGTCACCGTGCCGTTCGAAATGGTCCGGCGTGATGTTCACGATGCAGGCCACATCAGGGGCCAGGCTGGTGGTGCCTTCCAGCTGGAAGCTGGACAGCTCCGCCGCCACCCAGGAATTTTCGTCCAGGTCCTGCAGTTCCTTGCTCAGGGCAAAGCCGATGTTCCCGGCCACCGTGGTCTTCACCGGCAGGGTGGCCAGCATCTCACCCAGCAGGGTGGTGGTGGTGGTCTTGCCGTTGCTGCCGGTTACAGCGCACCAGTGGCCCTTGTACATCCGGCTGGCCTGTTCCGCTTCCGCAATGATTTCCATATCCAGGGCCCGGGCCTTCTTCACCGTTTCCGTGGTGAAGGGAATGCCCGGAGAAATGATGAACAGGTGGCATTGCTCCAGATACGGTTCCGGATCTTCCCCGCACACGTACTGGCCGCCCCGGGTTGCAAAGCCTTTCAGCCAGGCCGGGTCCAGCTCCTTTTTGTCGTCGTTGTATAAGATCACCTTGTCGCCGCGTTCTGCCAGGACTTCAGAAACCCCCTGGCCACTGATACCGGCGCCATACACAAAAATTTTTTTGTCACTCATGGTATCTGCCCCCCATTTGGTTATTCCAACTTTTTAAGTGGCCAGTGGCTGGTGATCCGTAGTAGTTTTTCCACGATCCACCACCCACTGCCCACTGGTCACTATCTTTTATCTCATCAAATACAGCCCCACACCCACCAGGCTGAACACACAGCTGGCCAGAGCGAAGCGCTTCACCACTTCCACCTCTTTCAGGCCCCCCAGTTCAAAATGATGGTGCAGGGGTGCCATGCGGAAGATCCGCTTGCCGTGGGTGAGTTTGAAATATCCCACCTGCAGCATCACGGACAGAGCCTCCAGCACGTAGATGCCCCCGATGATCACCAGGAGCAGCTCCGTATGGGTTCCGATGGCCACAGCGGCCACAGCACCCCCCAGAGCCAGGGAACCGGTGTCCCCCATGAAGCATTTGGCCGGATGGTGGTTGTAGATCAGAAAGCCCAGGCAGCACCCTGCGATGGACAGGGCGAACAGGGCTTCCGGCTGCAGATGGCTCTGGTAGCCGATATAGGCAAAGGCCAGCATCACCGGCAGGGTCACCGTGGCAGCCAGGCCGTCCAGTCCGTCCGTCAGATTCACTGCATTGGTGGTGCCCACCAGCAGCAGCAGGATGAACACCGCGTACACGGCATGGCTCATATGGATGGTCACATTGAAGAACGGCACCCAGATATTGGTGCTGTATACAGTCACATCCCCCGGGTACAGCAGATAGACCGCCGCCACCAGGATCTGCAGGGCCATCTTCTGTTTGGAGGTGAGCCCCAGGTTCCGTTTGAAGAAGATCTTCAGACCGTCATCGATGAAACCGATGATCCCGTAGCCCACGAACAGCCACAGGGCCACCACGATCCGGGAATCCAGAGGGATCCACAGCAGACTGGAAAGGATGGCCGCTCCGATCATCATCAGGCCTCCCATGGTGGGCGTCCCGTTCTTTTTCAGGTGTTCCTTGGGACCGCATTCCCGGATGCTCTGGCCGAAATGCCATTTGTGCAGCAGGGGCAGCAGGAACCGTCCGATCACGGCCGTCAGCACGAAGGAAGTCAGCAGGATACCGAATCCGCTCATTGTGCTTTCCCTTCTTTCCGGAACACCAGGTCGATCAGTTTGAATACTTCCATGCCGTGGGAGCCCTTCAGCAGCACCACGTCACCGGGCTGGACCAGGGCTTCCAGGGCCCGGGCCGCCGCCTCTTTATTTTCCACATATTCCACGGGCACGCCCGCTTTTTTCGCTTCTTCTGCCGTATAGCGGCTTTCCGGTCCGTAACAGATCAGGGCATCCACCCCGTCTTCGCCGCACCAGCGACCCACCTGGGCATGGCCGCTCTGAGAGTGGGCCCCCAGTTCCAGCATATCTGCCAGGACGGCAATGGCCCGGCCCCGTCCCTGGTTCTTCACCACATCGGCCAGGGTCCGGAGTCCCACTTCCATGGAAGCCGGGCTGGCGTTATAAGCGTCGTTGATTACGGTCACATCGCCGAAATGCAGGATTTCCTGGCGCATACCGGTCATCTTCAGGTTCTCCAGCCCATGGGCGATGGCCTGGTCGGAAACGCCGTATACTTCGCCCACCGCCACGGCCGCCAGGGCGTTCATCACATTGTGCCGGCCCAGGAGCGGCAGTTTCACCGTCTGTGTATTGCCGGTAATCCGGCTCCGGTAGGTAAAGGTGGTGCTGAGGCCGTCGGCTTTGATCTGGATGGCTTTTACATCCGCATCGCTGTCGATTCCATAGAAGTGGACCGTGGCACCGGTCTTCATCACCGAAACCCGGGGATCATCCCCGTTCAGAAAGGCATGGTTCTTCGGGGTGAAATCTTCCAGGATCTCACTTTTGGCTTTGGCGATGTTCTCCAGGCTGCCCAGCAGTTCCAGATGGGTATCCCCCACATTGGTGATCACCGCCCCATCGGGATAGGCAATGTGCTTCATGGCCCGGATCTGCCCCAGGCCCCGCATGCCCATTTCCACCACGGCCATTTCTGTATCCGGACGGATGGTCAGCAGGGTCTTGGGCAGGCCGATTTCGTTGTTGAAGTTGGCCTGGGTCTTGATGACCCGGTACTTTTCCCCCAGCACGGCGGCAATGCAGTCCTTGGTGGAGGTCTTGCCGTTGCTGCCGGTGATGGCAATGACGGTCAGGTCCTTCTGGGCCAGCCGCCAGGCCGTGGCAATCTGCTGGTAGGCCTTCAGGGTATCGGGTACCACCAGGCACTTGTCCGGATCCACCCCTTCCGGCACCCGGGAAACCACCGCAGCTGCGGCCCCCTCCGCCAGGGCTCTGGCCACAAATCCATGGCCGTCGAATTTTTCGCCCACCAGGGCCAGGAACAGACAGCCGGGCACCAGGGCCCGGGAGTCCGTGATCACGTCCGTGAATCCAGTATCTTGGGGCAGGGCGGATTCCACCGACAGTGCCTTGCAAATCATAGAAAGCTTAAGCATGGGTCTTCCCCTTCTGAAAATAGTCCCGTACCACTTCTGCATCAGAAAAATGGATGGTGCGGTCTTTCAAAATCTGATAGTCTTCATGGCCTTTGCCGGCAATCATCACCACATCGTCAGGTCTGGCATGGGCCATGGCGAATTCAATGGCTTCCCGCCGGTCGCTGATCTTGTGGATTTCCTTATCGGCAGGGGGATCCACCAGGCCTTCCTCGATGTCTTTGATGATGGCTTCCGGATCTTCCGACCGGGGATTGTCGCTGGTCACGATGAGCTTGTCAGCCAGGTCCAGGGCAATCTTGCCCATGATGGGCCGTTTGGTCCGGTCCCGGTCCCCGCCGGCGCCGAAAATCACCCACAATTTTCCCCTGGTGATCTGGCGGGCCGTCTTCAGCACGTTTTCCAGGCCGTCCGGGGTATGGGCATAGTCCACCACCACCGTAAAAGGCTGGCCTGCATGAATCAGCTGGAACCGGCCGGGCACGCCGCCGAAATCGTCCAGTCCCCGGATGATTTCATCCTTCGACAGGCCTTCGGCCACGGCTGCACAGATGGTGCCCATCACATTGTATACATTGAATTCTCCGGTGATGTGTAGTTTCAGATCCATTTCACCCACCGGCGTATGGAGGTTCAGTTCCATATGGGTGGCGGCCACGTGGAAGGTCAGCGGATACACATCGTTGTCCTTTCCCTTGCCGTAGGTCATGATCTTCGTCTTCACCCGGGGCATGATGAGGGCCGAGCTGGGGTCATCCGCATTGAAGATAGCCGTCTTGTTGGGTTTCACCCCTTCGTGGAGATGGGTGAACAGCAGGGCCTTGGCCTCCCGGTAGTTTTCCATGGTCTTGTGGAAATCCAGGTGGTCCTGGGTGATGTTGGTCAGTACGGCGGTGTCGTATTCGATGCCAGCCACCCGGCGCAGGGCCAGGGCGTGGGAGGACACTTCCATGACACAGGTGTCACAGTGGGCCTCCACCATTTCGTACAGGATCTTCTGCAGGTCCACCACATCCGGGGTGGTATTGTGGCTCTTGCGCACATCGTCCCCGATCATCACATTGATGGTGCCGATGAGCCCCACCTTGTGGCCCGTACGGGTCAGCAGGGTCCGCAGGATGTTGGTGGTGGTGGTCTTTCCGTTGGTGCCAGTTACACCCACCATGCGCATCTTCCGGGCCGGATAATCGTAGAACCAGGGTGCCAGGCCGGTCATGGCCTGGTTGGTGCTGGGCACTCTGATCAGGACAGTCCCCTCCACGGGAGCCACATCCTCTTCCACCAGAATGGCAGCAGCGCCCTGTTCCACAGCTTTTCCTATATATTTATGGCCATCTGTATTGACACCCTTCAGACAAATAAAAAGGCTGCCAGGGGCTACGGTGCGGGAATCGATGGTCAAATCGCAGATGACTTGATCATTCACCTTCCCCGTGACCACCGCTCCGGGCAGCTGGCAAAGCACTTCCTTCAGTTTTCTTTCCATGTCCATCCCCCATTCTCACACCATACTTCTGTGTCCTTCTGAAAGAGGAAAGGAACCGCCGGCAGGGAGCCACACCCGATTCAAGTCCTGCGTCCGATGCCGGACCCCTCCGCCAGCCCATTGGGCCGTTCCCCCTCCCTGTTCAGGGAAGGACACGTATGACGTTCTAATTCTCTCTTACGTAAATATTGCTCCGGGCTGTCTGCATGCCCAGTTTTTTCTTGGCGATGCTGGTGATCCGTTCCGGGCTCCGCAGCCGTTCCACGTCGATTTTCAAAGTTTCGTTCTCATCCAGCTGCTGGGCTTCCACGCCCTTCAGCTTTACCAGGGCCTGGGAACGGGTAAAGTACAATTCGCTCAGGGCCACATTTACGAATACTAATGATAATACCAAACCGGCAAAAAATGCAACCCGTCGCAGCACAATATTTTTCCTTACCACGGCTTTTTTCGGTGCCGCCTTCCGCTGCCGCGTCCGGGAGGGAGCCGGAGCTTCCTCTTCCTGCACGGCGGCAGAACCTTCTGTATAGTATCTATGAGACGGCCAAACCATCGGTCGACCAGTTTTTCTGTTCACCATGATGCGTCTCCTTCAGTATTGTTTCTTCTTCGTTCCCGCCCTTTTCCACGGGACCCGGCTTCTGCTTTCACAGCCGTCCGGGCAAGGCCATTATATCTTCACGGCACCCCGTAATCTGGCACTGCGGGCCCGGGGGTTTTCTTCCAGTTCCGCCGGGGAGGGGGTGAATTCCTTCAGTTTCTTCAGTTCCGGTTTCCGTCCGCACACACACACGGGCAGTTCCGGCGGGCAGATGCAGCCCCGCTGCAGCCGTTTGAAAGCCCGTTTGATGATCCGGTCCTCCAGGCTGTGGAAGGTAATCACGCCGATGTGACCGCCGCTTTTCAGGTGGTGCACCGCCGTTTCCATAGTGGCGTCCAGGATCTTCAGCTCGTCGTTCACTTCGATGCGGATGGCCTGGAACGTCCGCTTGGCCGGATGGGGTCCGTCCTGACGGGCCCCTTTGGGGATGGCCGCCTTGATGATGTGGACCAGTTCTCCAGTGGTGGCAATGGGATGTTCCTTCCGGGCTGCCACGATGAACTGGGCGATCCGTTTGCTCCAGCGCTCTTCGCCATACTTGTAGATCAAACTGGCCAGGTCCTCTTCTTTATACCGGTTCACCACATCGGCCGCCGTGAAGGCAGCCTCCTGGTCCATCCGCATGTCCAGGGGCCCGTCATGCATATAGGAGAACCCCCGTTCCGGAGTATCCAGCTGGTAGGAAGAGACCCCCAGGTCGAACAGGATCCCGTCCACCTGGTCGATGCCCAGGTCCCGGAGAATGGTTTCCAGGTTCCGGAAGTTGTTGTGGACGATCTTCACCTGGCACCGGGCGTCTTTCAGCCGTTCCGTGGCAGCACAAATGGCATCCTCATCCTGATCGATCCCGATGAGCATGCCTTCCGGATCCAGCAGCTGGGTGATCCGATGGGAATGACCGGCTCCCCCCAGGGTGCAGTCCACATAGATCCCCTTTGGATCCGTGACCACCCACTGGACACTTTCTTCTAATAATACACTTTTATGGACAAATTCCATGGTAATTCCCCGTTCTATGAGACAGGAGAGCCATGCCCTCACTCAAATTCCAGTTCTTCGATCATATCCGCCACATCGGCTTCCACCGCCTTGGTGTATTCCGCATAGCGTTTTGCATCCCAGATTTCGGCTTTGTTCCCCACTCCCACGATCAGAGCGGTCTCTTTGATCTGGGCATAGGTACGCAGGTTGGCCGGCAGCAGGATGCGGCCCTGCTTGTCGGGCTCCACTTCGCAGGCGCCCCCGAAAATGAACCGGGAAACGTCCCGCATTTTGTGTTTGGGCATCATTTTTTCGGCGAAGCTGTTCTTCAGCTTCTCCCAGGCTTCCATGGGATATACGTCCAGGCACCCGTCCACACCTTTGGTCACAACAAAAGATGCGCCCAGGTTCTCCCTCATTTTGGCCGGGACGAACAGACGGCCCTTGCTGTCCAGAGCATGTTCGAATTCTCCCATCAACATGACCGTCACCCCACTTTCGCGCAAAAATCCACCACTTTTCCCCACTTTTCAACATTATAGAATGTTTTAAGGGAAAAAGCAATACAAAACCGGTCATGTCAGAGTAAAGACACAGTGGGGACACCCCCCTGTCAGCCCCTGGGACTCGCCTCTCCTGAGAGACACCCGTTCCCCTGGGCCCAGCGATTTTTCCCTTTCTATCCTTGACAACCTATGCTATAATGAATCATACAAACTTAAATGTAATCGAGGAGGATTCAGATGGAAAAGGTTACTGCTGATTCCAGCATTATCGGTACGGTGCAGATGCACCCTGAAATCGTCAACATCTTCATGCAATACGGCCTGGGCTGCATCGGCTGCATGGCTGCCAACTTCGAAACCATCGGCCAGGGTGCCGCTGCTCATGGGATCGACGTGGATGCCCTGATCGCCGACATCAACGACTGCATCGCTGAAGTGGAAGGCGACGACAAAAAAGAAGCAAAATAAGGCATAAAAAAGACGCTGTGGGAAATTTTTCACAGCGTCTTTTTTTCGCTAGCGTCAGCTGGCTTCCATCGGCTAGTGACTAGTGACTAGTGACGGGGTGTGAAACGTATTTTTCACACCTCATTTTTTATTTCCCGGTCCGGCCGCGCTGGGTCAAAGGTTCGCCTTTTTGGCACAGGGGGCACTCTTCCGGTTTGTAGGCTTCCACGTCCAGGCGCAGCAGCGGTTCCATCCGCACACCGAAGTCCACTTTGCCGCCGCTCCGGTCCACCAGATAGCCTACGCCCACAGGCACGCCACCTTCGCTCTTCACCACGTCCAGCACTTCCCGTACACTGCCGCCGGTGGTCACGATGTCTTCCACCACCAGGACCCGGGTGCCCGGTTTGATGGCAAAACCACGTTTGAAGGTCATCTTCCCGTTCACCCGTTCGGTGAAGAAGAATCTGGTCCCCAGGTTCTTGGCCACTTCATAGGCCAGCAGGATGCCGCCGGTCATGGGCCCTACCACCAGTTCCACGTTGTCGTTGATGAACCGGGCAGCGATTTCCTTGCACAGGGCTTCCGTGTAGCGGGGATGCTGCAGCACATTGAATTTTTCCACATACAGCGGGCTGTGCAGGCCGCTGGTCAGCAGAAAATGGCCGTGCATCACGGCGTTGGTTTCTTCCAGCATATGCAAAACGGTATTTTCGTTCATTCTTTCCAGGCTCCTTCCATTTCTTCCAGGATCTTCCGTACGGCTTCCTGTTTATCCTCGGCTTTGGTAATGGGCCGGCCCACCACCAGATGGGTGGAACCGCTGGCAATGGCCGCAGCCGGAGTGGCGATCCGGCTCTGGTCATTGGTGGCCGCCCAGGCTGGACGCACCCCCGGCGTCACGATCAGGAAGTCTTTCCCGCAGCGCTGCCGGATGCCGGCCGCTTCTCTGGGAGAGGCAACCACCCCGTCCAGGCCGCTTTCCTTCGTCAGGGCTGCCAGATCCAGCACCTCTTCCCCGATGGTTTTGGCATAGTTCAGGGGTTTCCACTGGGCCTCATCCATGCTGGTGAGCACCGTGACGGCAATCAGTTTGGGAGCAGGTCTGCCCAGTTCCCCGGCTGCTTCCTTCACGGCTTTCATCCCTTCAGCCATCATCCGGGGCCCGCCAACGGCGTGCACGTTCATGATGTCGGCGCCCAGCCGGGTCAGTACTGCCAGGCTGTGGGCCACCGTATTGGGGATGTCCTGGAGTTTCAGATCCAGGAACACTTTTTTATTTCTGTCTTTCAGATAGCGGATGATGTCCGGGCCTGCGCCGTAGAACAGTTCCATCCCTACCTTATAAAAGGTCACGGCATCTCCCAGTTCCTCCACCAGGGCTTTTGCCTGGTCAAAGGTGGGGTAATCCAGGGCCGTGATCAGTCTGTCTCTTACGTCCATGCTGCCTCCTCAGGCTTTCCGGGGCAGGGCCTGCCCCCGCAGTTCGTCCAGGCTCTTTACGCCATTTTCGTCCAGATACTGCTGGATGCCGAAGCTGATCTGCTCGGCCAGGTCGGGCCGGGTAAAGTTGCAGGTCCCCACAGCCACAGCCGTAGCCCCGGCCAGGATGAACTCGATGGCATCCTGCCAGCAGCTGATGCCGCCCATGCCCACCAGGGGCACCTTTACGGCCTGGGCCACCTGGTACACCATGCGCACGGCCACCGGCCGCACGGCAGGGCCCGAAAGACCACCCACCACATTGCCCAGTACCGGACGCCGTTTCTGGATATCGATCTTCATGCCCACCAGGGTGTTGATCAGGCTGATGGCATCGGTACCGGCTGCTTCCACGGCCCGGGCGATCTCCGTAATGTCCGTCACATTGGGGGACAGTTTGGTGATCACCGGCTTGTGGGTATGGGCCCTGGCCGCCTGCACCACCTTGCCGGCTTCGTGGCAGTCCGTCCCAAAGGCCAGGCCGCCCTGGGCCACGTTGGGACAGGAAATGTTCAGCTCGATGGCGTCCACGCCGTCCACGTCCAGCAGCTCGGCGAGTTTGCCGTATTCCTCGGCGCTGTCTCCGTCGATGTTGACGATCACCGGGGTGCGGGTCACTTTCCGCAGATGGGGCAGGGTTTCCTTCAGGAAGAATTCCACCCCGGGATTCTCCAGGCCCACGCAGTTCAATACTCCGGCCGGAGTCTCCACCAGCCGCTGGCCCTTGTTGCCGGGCCGGGGCTTCAGGGTGGTCCCCTTGACGGTGATGGCGCCGATATGGTCCAGATCCAGGAAATCGGTGAACTCCAGTCCGAATCCGAAGGTACCGGAGGCAGTGGTCACCGGGGTCTTCATGGGGATCCCGGCCAGATTCACCGCCAGACGCGGATCTTCATAGGGTTTTACCATTCTACGACCTCCTGACTCCAGAATACCGGGCCGTCCTTGCAGATCTTCATCCGCTTGCCGCCCCGGCCTTCACAGGAACAGGACAGGCAGGCGCCCAGGCCGCAGCCCATGTATTTTTCCAGGGAAACCTGGCAGGGTACCCCGTAGGTTTTCACCACTTCCACCACGGCCTTCATCATGGGAGAAGGACCGCACACGTACACACAGTCGTACTGACCGGTTTTCAACAGGTCCGGCAGCACGGCGTTCACGGTGCCTTTCACTCCATAGGAACCATCATCGGTGGTTTCATACTGGCGGGCCGTCTTGTCCCTGAACAGCTCGGACCAGAAAACTTCGGCTTTCGTCCGGCCGCCCACGATCACTTCCATGTTGTGGCCCGGGTCTGCCTGAGCCAGGAAGTGCAGGGGAGCCAGGCCCACGCCGCCTCCCACCAGGAGGCCGTGTCTGGCACTCAGGTCGAAGCCGTGGCCCAGAGGCCCCACCACACTGATTTCCGCACCCGGTTCCAGGTTTTCCATCAGTTGGGTGGTTTCCCCCACCACCCGGTAAATCAGGGAAAAATTCCCCTTTTCCACGTCCACGCCTGCCACACCAAAAGGCCGGCGCAGCAGGGGTTCGTGGAGGTGGTTCACCCGCACGGTGACGAACTGGCCCGGCTGGGCCGTCTGCGCCACTTTCGGCAGGTGGATTTCCATGCGGCGGATGTCATGGCTCAGGGTTTCCTGGGCCACCACGGTGCCGCTTTCAAATACAGCAGTCATAATTTACTCCGATTTCAGATCCTGCAGAGCCACCACGCTCACCACGTGACGACGCCGCATGGCCCCGATGGCCTTTCCCAGGGCCCGGGCCGTATCCAGGCTGGTCAGGCAGGGGATGGCGTGTTCCACCGTAGAACGGCGGATCTTAAACCCGTCTCTGGTGGCATCGCTGCCGTGGGTCAGGGTATTGATCACCATGCAGATCCGGCCTTCCTTGATGTCGTCCAGCAGGTTGGGGGTACCGGCACTGGCCTTTTCCACCCGGCCCACATGGATGCCCTTGCTTTCCAGGAATTTGGCGGTTCCCGCAGTGGCCACCAGTTCATAGCCCAGGTCTTCGAACCCTTCGGCGATGGGCACCACTTCTTCCTTGTCCTGGTCCGCCACGGTGATCAGGATGGCGCCGCTCTTGGGGATATGGGTACCGGCAGCGATGAAGGCCTTATACAGCGCTCTGGGGAATTGCGGGTCGATGCACATCACTTCGCCGGTGGATTTCATTTCCGGCCCCAGGGTGATATCCACATCGGTCATCTTGTTGAAGCTGAACACCGGTGCCTTGACGGCGTAGTAATCCGGGAACAGTTTCAGGCCCGGTTCGAAGCCCTGTTCCTTCAGGGAAACGCCCATGGCACACTTGGTGGCCACATCCACCATGGAAACGCCGGTGACCTTGCTCAGGAACGGTACTGTACGGCTGCTCCGGGGGTTCACTTCGATCACATACAGTTTTTCGTCCCGAACGATGTACTGGATGTTGATCATGCCGTGGACTTCCAGGCCCAGGGCCAGCTTGTTGGTGTAATCCACGATCTGTTCGATCACATTTTCGCTGAGGGTGCGGGGCGGATACACGGCGATGGAGTCGCCGGAGTGGACCCCGGCCCGTTCGATGTGTTCCATGATGCCCGGCATCAGCACCTCTTTGCCGTCGCAGATGGCATCCACTTCCACTTCGGTGCCCATCAGATAATGGTCCACCAGGACAGGGTGTTCGTGGGAAGCCTTCACGGCATTGTTCATATAATATTTCAATTCTTCATCGTTGTAGACGATTTCCATGGCCCGTCCGCCCAGTACATAGGAAGGACGTACCATTACAGGGTAGCCCACATCGTTGGCAGCTTTCAGGGCGCCGTCGATGTCGAATACCGTATGGCCTTTGGGACGGGGGATGCCCACCTGGGTCAGCAGTTCATCGAACCGCTCCCGGTCTTCTGCCCGGTCGATGCTGTCCACGGAGCTGCCCAGGATCTTCACACCGCAGGCATGGAGCGGGCCTGCCAGGTTGATGGCAGTCTGGCCGCCGAACTGCACGATGACCCCTTCCGGTTTTTCCCGGTCGATCACGTTCAGCACATCTTCCAGGGTCAGGGGTTCGAAGTACAGACGGTCAGCCGTATCGAAGTCAGTGGAAACGGTTTCCGGGTTGTTGTTCACGATGATGGTTTCGTATCCCAGATCCTTCAGGGCCCATACAGAGTGTACGGAGCAGTAGTCGAACTCCACGCCCTGGCCGATCCGGATGGGGCCGGAACCCAGCACCATGACCTTTTTCCTGTCGGTGTCCTCCACTTCGTCTTCCACACCATAGGTGGAATAGTAGTACGGAGTTTCCGCATCGAATTCGGCGGCACAGGTATCCACCATCTTGTACACCGGGGTAATACCCATTTCTTTCCGGATGGCCCGGATTTCCAGGCCGGTCTTCCCCACCAGACGGCCGATGGTCTCGTCGGCGAACCCGCGCTTCTTCACTTCACCCATCAGTTCCGGCGTCAATTCTTCGCTCTTCAGCCGGGTTTCCAGTTCCACGATGTGCCGGATCTTCCGCAGGAAGAATTCATCGATCTTGGTGATGGCGTGGGCCTGGTCCACCGTCATGCCTCTCCGGAAGGCTTCGGCAATGGTGAAGAGCCGTTCGTCGTCCACCTTGCGGACTTTGTCGAACACTTCCTGGTCGGTCAGTTTATGCAGTTCCGGCAGATCCATATGGATCAGACCGATTTCCAGGCAGCGGACAGCCTTCAGCAGCCCGGCTTCGATGTTCCGTTCGATGGCCATCACTTCGCCGGTGGCCTTCATCTGGGTACCCAGGGTATGGTCGGCGTTGACGAATTTGTCGAAGGGCCAGCGGGGGATCTTGATGACGCAGTAGTCCAGGGTGGGTTCGAAGCAGGCGGAGGTCTTCCGGGTCACGGCGTTTTCGATTTCATCCAGGGTATAACCGGCAGCGATCTTGGCAGCCACCTTGGCGATGGGGTAACCGGTGGCTTTGGAAGCCAGGGCAGAAGAACGGCTCACACGGGGGTTCACTTCGATGACGATGTATTCCTCGCTGTCCGGGTTCAGGGCATACTGCACGTTGCAGGCGCCTTCCACGCCCAGTTCCCGTACGATGTCGATGGCAGCGGTACGCAGCATCTGCACTTCCCTGTCCGTCAGGGTCTGGCAGGGTGCCACCACGATGGAGTCACCGGTATGTACCCCCACCGGGTCGATGTTTTCCATGTTGCAGACGGTGATGCAGTTGTCCTCATGGTCCCGCACCACTTCGTATTCGATTTCTTTCCAGCCGGCCACAGACCGTTCGATCAGGGCCTGACCGATCAGGGAGTACATCAGCCCCTTGGTGGTGATGTCATCCAGCTGATCCATGTTGTGGGCGATGCCGCCGCCGGTACCACCCAGGGTATAGGCCGGACGCACGATCAGGGGGAAGCCCACCTTTTGGGCGAATTCCTTGGCCGCATCCACACTTTCCACAATGGTGCTCTGGGGAATGGGCTGATGGAGTTTTTCCATGGTTTCCTTGAACAGTTCCCGGTCTTCCGCCTTCATGATGCTGGGGATCTGGGTGCCCAGGAGCTGGACGTTGTATTTCTTCAGGATGCCTTTTTTATCCAGTTCGATGGCCAGGTTCAGGCCGATCTGGCCGCCCAGGGTGGCCAGCAGGGAATCCGGCCGTTCCTTGGCGATGATGGCTTCCAGGAATTCCACATCCAGGGGTTCCACATAGACCCGGTCAGCAATGTGCACATCGGTCATGATGGTGGCCGGGTTGGAGTTCACCAGCACCACTTCCAGCCCTTCTTCCTTCAGGGCGCGGCAGGCCTGGGTACCGCTGTAGTCGAATTCCGCAGCCTGACCGATGATGATCGGGCCGGAACCAATGACCATGACTTTCTTTACATTTTCCTTCTTTGGCATAATCAGTGTCCTCCCATCATCTTGATGAACCGGTCAAACAGGTATCCGTTGCCACTGGGGCCCGGAGATGCTTCCGGATGGTACTGCACGGTAAAGGTGGGATGCTTCAGGTAGCGCAGCCCTTCGATGGTATTGTCGTTCAGGGAACGATTGATCACTTCGACGGGCAGGCCCTTCAGGGAATCCTCATCCACCATGAACCCGTGGTTCTGGGAGGTGATGCAGATCTTGTGATCCACCAGGTCCCGCACCGGCTGGTTGATGCCCCGGTGGCCGAACAGCATCTTCTTGGTCCTGGCGCCGTTGGCCAGTGCCATGACCTGATGGCCCATGCAGATGCCGAAGATGGGTTTCTTGCCGATCATCTTTTTGATGTTCTCGATTTCAATGGTCAGGTCCGCCGGATCGCCGGGGCCGTTGCTCAAAAAGATGCCGTCCGGATCGATGGCCAGCACGTCTTCGGCCGGGGTTTCAGCCGGGAATACGGTGAGCCGGCAGCCCTTTTCCACCAGGCATTCCAGGATGTGACGCTTCACGCCGTAGTCCAGCACGGCCACCGAATATTGGGCGTCCTCCGGTCCCATGGTGTAGACTTCCTTCGTGGTCACCTGCTGCACCTGGTCATGTTCTTCCGGGGTGGCCAGCAGTTTTTCCACTTCCTCATCCGGTGTATCCGCCGGTACCAGCACCCCCTGCAGGGTACCGTAAGACCGGATCCGGCGGGTGATGGCCCGGGTATCCACCCCAGTCAGCACCGGGATGTCGTTCTTTTCCAGGAAATCCAGTACCGTGCCTTCATCCCGCCAGCTGGAAGGTTCATCGCACAGTTCGCTGACGATCAATCCCTTGTAGCAGCACCGGTCGCTCTGACAGAACAGGTCATTGCAGCCGTAGTTGCCGATCAGGGGATAGGTGAAAATGACGATCTGACCGCAGAAGGAGGGGTCCGTCAGGGTTTCCTGATAGCCCGTCATGCCCGTGGTGAAGACCACTTCCCCTACGGCTTTATGGGTGCTGTACAGCGTTCCTTCATAGACGCTGCCATCTTTCAATACCAACTTGCCTTTTACTTTTTGCATACTACACCGTCTTTCATCACAAACTGGCCATCGACCATGGTCGCCACTGCCATACCCTTGCAGTGCTTGCCGTTAAAGGGGGTCACTTTCCCCCGGGTATAGAATTTGCTGGAGTCCACCGTCCATTCCCTGTCCAGGTCCAGGATGGTCACATCCGCATTGCTGCCAACTTTCAGGCTGCCGGCCGGCAGGTTCATGATCCGTGCCGGGCTGGTGCTCATTTTATCCACGATTTCATTGAGGGTGAATGCACCGGTGTGGTACAGCTCGGTGAGGACCACACCCACGGAGGTTTCCAGGCCGCAGAAGCCGTTGGGTGCATATCGGAACTCCACATCTTTTTCTTCCGGTGCATGGGGTGCATGGTCGGTGACGATGGCATCGATGGTGCCATCCTTCAGACCGGCCCGCAGGGCTTCCAGATGATCCCGGCTGCGCAGGGGCGGGGACACGCGGGTTGCGGTGCTGTACCCCAGGCAGGCTTCATCGGTCAGGGTCAGGTGGTGCACCGTGACTTCGCAGGTGATGTTCACACCCCGTGCCTTGGCCTTGCGGACAATGTCCACAGCCCCTTTGCTGGCGATGTGGGCAATGTGGATGTGGGCACCGGTGTATTCGGCGATGGCCGCATCCCGGGCCACACAGATATCTTCCGCGATGGAGGGAATGCCGGGCACACCCAGGCGGGCAGAAACGGCCCCTTCGTGCATATAGCCTTCATGGTTCATGTCTTCGTCGATATCATGGCAGATCAGGGGTTTGTCGAAAGCGGTCACATACTGGGCGGCCAGGTTCATCACCGTGGCGCTCTGCACATAATGCCCGTCATCGGAAAAGCCCATGACGCCCCGCTGGGCCATGTCCCCCATTTCGCTGAGTTCCCGGCCCTTTTCGCCCTTCGTGATGGCACCGATCACTTCCACATGGACGTAGCCTTCTTCTTTGGCCCGTTTCTGGATGCCGCTGACCACGATGGAGGTATCGACGATGGGTTTGGTGTTGGGCATGCAGGCCACCCGGGTGATGCCGCCGTGGGCCGCTGCCATGGTGCCGGTCACCAGGTCTTCCTTGGCTTCCAGACCCGGTTCCCGCAGATGGGTGTGCAGGTCGATGAAGCCCGGGGCCACCACCAGGCCGGCAGCATCGAACACCTCATCGGCCGCAGCGTCGATGTGGGGTGCTTCTTCCACGATCTTGCCATCTTCCACCAGGATATCCAGCACGGCGTCCAGGTTCTGGCTGGGGTCTACCACTCGTCCGTTCTTAATTAGCGTTTTCAACTGGTTTTCCTCCCATAATCGTCAAGAATAACACGGCCATCCGCACAGCCACTCCGTTGGTCACCTGTTCCCGGATCACAGCCTGATCACTGTAGCCCGTATCCCAGGAGATTTCCAGGCCCCGGTTCATGGGACCCGGATGCATCACCAGGCAGTCCGGTTTGGCCAGTTTCATCCGTTCCTCGTTCACTCCGTAGATCCGCGCGTATTCCCGGGGGGTGGGGAACATACCCATATCCTGCCGTTCCAGCTGGATCCGGAGCACATCCACCACGTCGGCCCCTTCGATGGCGTCTTCCACCCGTTTGTCCACCGTGACCCCCAGGGCCTGGATGTCATGGGGGATCAGGGTCATGGGTCCGGCCACATGCACATCGGCGCCCAGTTTGGTCCAGGCTGCGATGTTGCTGCGGGCCACCCGGCTGTACAGGATATCACCGATGATGGCCATCTTCATCCCCTTGAACTTCTTGCCGTGTTCCAGGATGGTGAACATGTCCAAAAGACCCTGGGTGGGATGGGCGTGTGCCCCGTCCCCGGCGTTGATCACCACCGGTGCGGCGATGTCAGCGGCATACTTGGCGGCACCCTCCACCGGATGCCGCATGACGATGGCATCGCAGGCCATACTCTGCATGGTCAGGATGGTATCCCGCAGGCACTCCCCTTTTTTCACACTGGAAGTCCCCGTATTCAGGTTGATCACATCGGCTCCCAGGTATTTACCGGCCAGCTCAAAGGAGCTTCGGGTCCGGGTGCTGTTTTCGTAGAACAGGTTCACGATGGATTTGCCCCGCAAAGAGGGCAGCTTCTTGATGTCCCGTTTCATGACCTTCTTCATCTCTGCTGCCGTTCGCATGATCAGATCATATTCTTCTACGGACAGGGAAGAAAGATCCAAAATGTCCCGTCCAGACAGGCTGACTGCCGCCTTTGTCATGTTAGTGCCTCCTATGGAAAATCAGGTTGGTGGTCGGGGCCCGGCCAGGCCGCCCCCGTTCAATAAAAATAAGCCTTCTCGTCCTAAGACAAGAAGGCTTCTAATAACTGCTTCTGGATAAAAGTCCCTTTCTTAGTCTCACAGGACTAGGTTAAAAGGTGATTCTTTGAAGTTTTTTCTAGTGTAGCACGAGGGGAAGGAAAAGTCAAGGGAAGCAGACCGCCCCTTGTCCTCCCCTGAAAGGGGAGGGGAACCAGCCGAATGGCTGGTGGAGGGGTCCAAATATCAGACGTAAGACTTACATCGGGTGTGAGACCCCCTACCCGCAAGCGGGGCCTTTCCCCCTTTCAGGGGGACACAACTGCTCTGCCATCGCCACACAAGCTGACATCTGACATCTGGTCTCTGACTTCTTTATTCCTTATTCCCGAAATGCTTTACCAGGGTGGCAATGGTGCCGGCGGTCCGGGGCAGTACCTCTTCGTTGAAGTCAAAGTCGCTCTGGTGATGGCCAGCCGCTTCTTCCGTGCCGTACAGCATATACACGGCCTGGCCGCCATGCTCCTGGACCCGGCTCATGAAGTAGCAGCAGTCCTCACTGCCGCTGACTTTCTGCTGCAGATCCACATGGCCGTATACATGGAGGGACTGGACCAGATCGTAGATTTCCCTGCCCATGGCAGGAGAGGAATCAGAGGTGGTGGCACTGCCCATGGGTTCGATCTGCACATCCACATCGTACATCATGGCCGCAGCCCGTACCATCCGTTTGGCTTCTCTGGCCATGAAATCGTTCACTTCAGCCGTTTCTCCCCGGGTCTCGAACTTGATCAGGCCGTTGGCCGGCACCACGTTCCGGCCGGTACCGGCTTCCAGGATGCCCACGTTGATCCGGCTGGCACCGCCGCTGTGCCGGGAGATGGTATGGAGGGAAATGGCGGCCTGGGCGGCTGCCAGGAGGGCATTCTTCCCCTTTTCCGGGTCTGCCCCGGCATGGCTGGGTTTGCCTGTGAACACCGCATCCAGCTTATCCGTGGCCAAAAATCCCTGGGTCATGCACACCAGGGAGTTGTCGTGGTAATTCCCCAGTCCGATGTGGCCGCTGATGAAGTAATCCACATCATCCACGATGCCGCTCTGCACCATGCTCTTGGCCCCTACTACACCCTCTTCCCCGGGCTGGAAGCAAATCTTCAGGGTCCCGGCCATTTCATCCTTATGTTCGGCCACCAGTTTGGCCACCGCCAGGCCGATGGTGGCATGGCCGTCATGGCCACAAGCGTGCATCAGGCCTTCATGCTGGGACTGGAACCCCAGGGCACTGGGCCGGTGGCAGGGTTTCGGATCTTCGGCGACGAACAGGGAGTCGATGTCGAACCGCAGGGCCACCGTTTTGCCCGGTTTCTTGAAATGCATCACGCCCACGCAGCCGGTCATGCCCCCGGCCATCTTATCCACCAGGACCGGGTTGGCTCCTTCTTTGATGGCCCGCTGGGCACATTTCTTCAGCACAGCCTCATCAGGCACCAGCATCCGGGCCGTGGGGTCCAGGATCTCTTTGCCCATGAGCACTTCATAGCCCCATTCCTGCAGTTTGGTGGCAATGATGGACGTGGTGCGGAATTCTGTCCAGGCCGTTTCCGGATGGGCATGGAGATCCCGCCGCATCTTGATCATATCATCCTTCATTGCCAACGCTTCCTCATAAAAAGTCATCGGTATTCCCCCTCCTGATAAAAATTCCAGCAAACGGGGAAGAAGTGTCCGCCTCTTCCCTGATTCTTTATGATTTCATTCTGCCGGTGTCAGCCGGTTTTCTCCTGTCACGACCCACTAGTCACTGGTCACTTTCTTCACTTCCACCTCGAAGGTCCTGTGCCAGGGCAGACGGTACTCGTACTGTTCCACCCTATTACCCAGCACCGGTTCCCCAGTGGTCTTCATCTTTTCTGTCACCAGCTTCTCGGCCTGCTTCGTCTGGTCATCCGTCAGCCTGCCGTCGGTCCACTTTTGCGGCCATACCAGCTCCTGGCGCACCTGCTGACGCACCTGGCTCTGGTAGGCCCAGTCATCCAGGTAGCGGATGGTCAAGAGATCCTTCCGATCTTCCTCTGTCAACCAGGGACGCAGCAGACCCTGTCCCAGGGCGTACCCCAGGCTGTTGCTGGCGGTATTCCAGCCGGCGTAAGAACCCAGCTGGTACCCCAGGGGAGCCGGCTGGTCCTGCTCTTCTGTAAAAAGGCCCTTCACCAAGGCGTTGCTGCCCCCGTTGCCGAAGGCAATATCCGCCACCCCTGTGTTGGCTCCCTGGAGCACATACTCCCGGGTCCGCTTCAGGAACCGCCGGCCCGGTCCGTCCAGGGTATCGATGTTGGAGGCTGTATCGGCCCCCACCGTCACTCCGGTAACCGGGGTATAGATGCCCAGCACCAGATCCGCCCTTTGATCGAACTGGGCCGGATAAGCCCCGGCCGCCAGGACATGCTGCCGGTAGCTGGTCCGGATGGGACTGTCTTCATAGCTGGCCACCGTTTCCGGGCCTTTTCCTTCATTATAGTACGCATACACCAGCGGTGTGATGCCCCGCGCCTTGTTCAGTGCCCGGTTCAGCAGGGTCATGCCCAGTTCATCCGCCCCGGAGAACGACCGCAGCTTGTAACCATATGTCTTGTCCACGCTCTCCAGCAGCACTGCCGCATCCCGGTGGGCTTCCGAATAAGGAGCCGAGTCATCCCGGCCCAGGAGCAGGTAATCCAGAAACCCCTGCCCCAGGCCCTCCGCCAGGAGGCGCAATACCTCCAGATTCTTCCGCCGCCGGTCCAGCAGATCCTGACGGATGTTCTCCGGCAGCTGGACCTGGAGCCGGACCAGTTCTTTCTTTTCCTTCTTTTTCAGAAGGCCCAGCCGACCCCGGTCCCGCAGTTCACCCCACCGGAACAGCTGGGGCCCGTACTGGGCATAATAAGCCGGTTCCGCCGGTGCACTGCTCCATTTGGGAGACCGCATGATGGTGGCAAAGCCATAAAGAGGTACCCCGGGGTGTTTTGCCTTAAAAGCCAGCAGAGCCTTCGTCCGCTCTGCCAGAGTGCTTTCCGGCAGTTCGTGGGTGCGGGAAGGCACGAGGCCGCCGTAGATCAGGCTGTCCGTTGCCACCACAGCGCCGTCCGCTCCGCTGGCATGGGCATCCAGCCACTTTAGCAGCCTGTCCGGATCCCCGTTTTGCCGGTCGCTGGAAAGGAGCGCCAAAGGCGGTGTTTCCACCATCACCCCTGCTTTGCGAAAGCTGTCCACCGTATATGCCAGGGATACGGGACGGTTGTCCAGGGGCACGAACAGGATTTTTTCCGCTACTGCCGGTGTACACCCTGCCAGCGCAGCCAGCATAGAAATGATTACACGTTTACACCAGCCCAACTCCTCACCTCGTTTCCTGTAACGAAAATATTATATCATAACTATGGGCTGTTGCCTATGCAACAGCCCTCCTTATAAAGCTGCCGGGCGGCTGATTGCCGCCCTAAGTCTCTAGTCTCTAGCCGATGGTGAAAATTTGCTGGTGGCAAATTTTAAGAAAGGAATAAAATCTTCACCACAGTCAAAATCTGCAACCCTAGTAATACTGGAACTCCAATCACGAATTTGGCGTGCTTTGTTTTGTGGCGGAATACTTTCATGGCCAGCAGGGCTCCCACACTGCCGAAGCAGGCCGCCGAGAGCAGCAGCTGCCATTCAGGCACCCGCCAAGATCCCTTCCGGGCGCAGCGTTTGTCATAGCCGTACAGCAAAAAGGTGAGCCCGTTCAGGCCCACCCCGATCCAGAAAAGACTCATAAGGCACATTTCCCCTCTTCGCAGGACTGCGGCGGCTGGGCATCGGCCAGGATTTTGATGGGGGAAGCCGTGGTCTTCCCATCCCGGTTCCGCAGGTCCATGCCACACCCGGTCCACACAAGGCCCAGCAGCCCCAGGGCCACGATGGCCAGTACTTTTCTATTTTTTGTCATATTCCTTCACTCCTTTACAGCGATCAGTACTGTTACAGCATTGCTTTCTACCGTCCTGTACCAACAAACTGACAGCTGACATCTTAGAGCGAGCATAGGGAGCGCTCTGACTTCTTCTTCCTCACAACTCCCCATCCCCGTACCGGAACAGGGCCTCGTTGATTTCGTACAGGTCCGGCTTGCCCCGCTCCAGGAAAAACGTCACAATCACGTCGTCTTTGATGCTGGGCGACAGGCTATATCCTGCTGTCTGGAGCAGCTTTTCCGTTTCCGAAAGGCTCAGCTGCAGCGCCACGGCCAGCGCCAGGGCCGTTTTCTTCGTGGGATGGTACTCCTTATTGCTGCGGATCTTGGAAAACAGCTTCCGATCCAGGTTGGCCCGTTTGTACACATCCGTATCCTTCAGCCCTTTGGCGTCGATCAGCGCCAGCAGCTGCTGGGAAAAGCTCTTCTGTACATGGCCCAGAGCGTTTTCCAGGGAATCTGGCGGCGCCCCCACTGACGGAGCCTGGGATGTCTGCATTGGTGCTGTCGCATCCATTTCCATAGAATAGCAGACCGCTTCCTCCCGTACCCGGCGTTTGCGCCGGGGCGACTGTTTATAATAAGTCCCGATGTAATGGGTCAGTTCCCGGTCCAGCCGCTCGCCCAGTTCCACCGCATTCTTGTCAAACAGGGCCAGGTACACGATCAGCTCCTCTTCCTGCTCCGCCAGGAACCCGGTGATGGCCTTCCGGGCCACTTCCAGAGCCAGGTCTTTGGGGACACCGATAATCCCGGAGGAAATCAGGGGAAAGGCCACGCTGTGGCAGCCGTTCTCCAGGGCCAGTTCCAGGGACGATTGATAGCAGCTGGCCAACAGTTCCTTTTCATGGCACTTGCCCCCTTGCCAGATGGGTCCCACCGCGTGGATGATATACTTCGCTTTCAGGCCATAGCCACCGGTGAGTACCGCTTTCCCGGTAGGACAGGGCGCCTTTTCCAGGCATTCTTCCTGCAGATCACGGGCCCGGCTCCCTACGGCCCGGAAAATGGCTCCGCATACGCCGCCTCCGGCCAGCAATTGAGAATTGGCCGCATTGACGATGGCGTCCACATCCATTTGGGTCAGGTCGGCATGGACAAGATGAAAAGGCACAGAAAACAGCTCCCTTCGAATATGCTATATCTAGTATACCATATCCAAAGGGAGCTGTTTACAAGTCTCTAGTCTCTAGTCACTAGCCGATGGATAAATTTGCTTTTGGCAAATTTCATAAAACAATCCAAACCTGAATTTCGTTTTTCTGCCAGCAGCAATGCTGGCTTCCTTCAGCTGCAGACTAGTGACTGCGGACTAGTGACTGGCCCAGGCCTTACAGCACTTTCACCGCCTGGTTCTTTTCCCCGAACTTTTCCAGCAGCAGCTGTTTGATCTGGCCCCGGGGCGTATCCTTCTTCTCTTCCAGCTTGATGAGCTTGTACGCCTGGAACAGCGGCGACGGTCCGATTTCCGAACTGAAGAAGCCGATGCCCTGGTTCCAGGCCAGCAGCTCGAACACGTCGTCCAAAGCCCGGGAATCGATCCCGTGCATGTACGCCTTCACCAGTTCCCGGGTGGCCTGCCGCATCCGTCCTGCCCCCACGGCGTTGGCCAAGGACAGGATCAACCGCATTTCGTAGTTCAGGAAATGCCGTTCATCGTTCCAGGTCTCATCCCAGAACGCCACGGCGATCTGGCCCAGGTTCTTGTCGATCAGAGGGAAGTTCAGCAGGGCCGCCGGGCCGAAGGGCTTTTTGCCGGAAGCGGCTTTTTCTTCCTTCCGATAGAAATAGATGTGGAATTCCGAAGGTCCCTGCTGCTCCACTACGTATTCATAGCCCCGGTCGGCTAGTGCTTCGTACAGCGGATAGGGCTGGAAGTCCTGGATCAGATGCAGGCCGGAACCGGCAGGCAGGGCATCCGCCTTCTTGAACAGGCCCTGGGAAAAATTCCCCTGCAGGCTCCGCAGGTCGATCACCTGAAATCCGTCTTTTTGCGCCATCCATGCTTTATTTTCCATCTTCAAAAACCTCCCTGGCTTGAACTCTTTTGTTTACACCAATAGAGTAACATAAGAGAAAACGGATGAACGTTGTCTAAACAACATTCATCCGTTTTGCGTGGTTTTTGTCTGCTGTCTCAGAGATCAGTTGCGATAATCGCATTTCTGGCACTGGGTCATGGTGTTATCGTTCGTTTCCTTATAAAACAGGCCGGACCATTTGCAGATGTCCTGCAGGATGGGGACCACGGACTTTCCTTTTTCGCTCAGGGAATATTCCACCTGGGGCGGGATCCGGAACAGAAGGACTGCAGCCACCAGGCCGAGGCTGATGGCCTGGGCCAGCGGGCGTTCTGCCTTCTTATCTTTTATACCCCTCCACCCTATCCTTCCAGTCCTTTCTCCGACGGTTCCCCTGGCGCATACAACTGACCGTTTCGGCCATACAGGCATAAGCCAGCTTTTGGCCCCGGGCATCGTTCACATAGTTCGCTGCATCGTTTTCTTCCATGCCCAGCTGGGAGGCTGCTTCCACCGCATCCATGTTGGCCCCCAGGAACAGGAATTCCCAGCCGGCCTTCTTGCAGCGGTGGATCAGGCCCTGTACCTGGCGCAGGCTGTACCGGCAGCTGCTGTTTTCGTACCCGTCGGTGATGATCATGACGATGGTCTTCTCCGGCTGATACTCCTTCCTCAGCTGGCCCTGATTTCTCCAGATATGCCGCAGGGTTCCGCCCAGGGCATCCAGGAGGGCCGTAGTGCCCCGGGGCACGTATTCCCTCCCGGTAAGGGGCCGCACCGCCTTTACCGGGCAACGGTCGTAGAGTACCTTCACCTCGTGGTCGAACAGGATGGTGCTGAGCACCGCCTCTCCTTCCTGGGCCTGCTGGGTCTTCAGGAAGTGGTTGAACCCGCCGATGGTATCGCTTTCCAGCCCGCTCATGGAACCGCTCCGATCCAGGATGCAAACCAGTTCCGTCAATTGTTTTTTCCTTTGTTCTCTCATGAAAAAGACCTCCTTTGTTCTTGTTACCTGTAGTGTAACAAAAACAGGGAGGTCAGAGGTCGCCGGCAAAGCGACAAATCAAAGGTTAGAACCCAAACCGGAAGCCGGCGTTGAAGCGGTACTTCATGCGCACGTCGGCATTTTAGGAAATTCTATGCAATTGTCAGGAAAAACTCACTGGTTCTCCGTGCTGTCCGCCGGTTTTTCCGTTTCTTCCGCCTTGGCCACAGGTTCCGCTTCCTTAGCCGGTTCGTCCAGCCGGGCCACGATGATGTCCACCTTATCTACCACGAAATCGGTGATCTTCACCACTTCCTTCACCACCGCCTCCCGCAGGTTCTCGATGGTTGCGGGAATATTGGCGTCACAGCAGACAGACACTTTCAGGGTGAAGGCGGCATGGCCTTTGGTCACCGTACCATTTTCGTCCACTTCCGCATCGGTCTTCTCCACACTGATGGTGGAACCGTTCTTGCCGGTCAGTCCCTTGGCGAACCCCATGAGCCCGCCGCTGCCGCCTTCGTACAGCCGGACGTTTTCCACCTTTTCCGCAGCCAGCCGCACCAGCTGCATGAAAACTTCTTCACAGATGATGGTCTTACCCTGGATCATCCCGATCCCTCCTTTTCCGATCAAAAAAAGCTGCCGTTTCCGGCAGCTCCTTTTATCTGAATTCCACTTTTAAATGCTGCCGGTCAACCAGTGCATGGTACTTGTACTTGGGATAGCCTACCAGCAGGGTACCTACGATGACCTGTTTCTTGGGGACTTCCAGCAGTTCCCGCAGGGGCTCGTAATCGCACTGAGCGCAGGTCTGGATGAAGCCCATGATGGTGGTCCCCAGCCCCAGGGTGGGTGCGTACAGTTCCGCATAGGCCCAGGCTTGTTCGCAGTTGCTGATGCCGGTCTGGTTCAGCCGGCGGGCCAGTGCGAACACCAGCTGTCTGGCATTGCGGCCGATGATATCGGTTCCGCTCCGGTAGGTTTCCAGCACTTTCCGGAAGTACCGGGCCCGAGGCGAATTGTTATCGATTTCCTCCTGCATCCAGTCAGCCACACAGTCCGTGATCTTTTTGATCAGTTCCCGGTCGGAGACTACGATGTAGTACAGGCCCTGGGAGTTGGCCGCCGTAGGAGCATACCGGCAGATATCCAGCAGCTGGCGCATCTTGTCTTCGCTCACCAGTTCATCGGTGAAATTCCGGATGCTGCGGCGCATGCGCAGGAAATTATAGGCTGTCTGGGAATCCAGCACAGGCATGGGGATGGGATCCATCTCTGCCCGGGGGCAGCGGATGTTGTCAAGAGCGCCGGTGGGACAAACAGAAACACAGTGGCCACAGGACATACAGGACCGGTCGTTGATGCACACGGGACCGTTTTCCTGCATCTCGATGATGCAGCTGGGACAAACTTTCGAACAGATCCCACACTTTACGCATTTTTCTTGATCAACGGTCAAAATATCAGCCAAATAAAACACCTCATATCTCTCGGTTTGCAGCAGGCGCCGGAACCAGCGAACCTCTGAAAATGAATTTAAAAAAAGCCGGACATCCGTCCGGCATATTCTGCAAATGGCTCCCCGAGTAAGACTCGAACTTACAACAACTCGATTAACAGTCGAGTGCTCTACCATTGAGCTATCGGGGAATCTCAACGAAGATTATTCTACACGAAAACGGGTTATATGTCAACAACTTTTTTGGTTTTTTCAAAAAGCCGGTGTAGAAGGCCTCCGGCCGACCTGGGAACGGTCTCCCCTTACGGGTAGCCCCTACGAATGGAACCAGATTCTATGCACGATGCATAAATGTCCAGACCCAAGTCACCTGCAGGGACCTGGATTTATTTTTCTCTTTACTCTGCACTGATTTCCGCACGATCAAGCTGTCATCTGGTTTCTTTCTGCAAGCGTGCGGTCTGACATCTCTTTTACTTCACCCACACAATGGTCGCCCCGAAGCCCCCTTCGTTCAGCGGTGCCATTTCGGTTTTCTTCACGTTGGGATGCTGGTTCAGGTATTCCAGCAATCCTTTCCGCAGCATGCCCGTGCCTTTGCCGTGCACCAGGCGGAACCGGTCCATACCGGCCAGCAAGGCATCGTCGATGGCCTTGTCCACGTAGGGGATGGCCTCGTCCACGGTCTTGCCGCGCACATCGATCTGCACGGTGGCATCCTGGGCTTTCTTTACGAACAGGTTGTGGCCCTGGCTGGTGCTGCGCTTCAGGGTCCGGTGGGTGCTCTTCGGCTGGCTGGGAGCCTCTTTCAGCAGCAGGCAGTCCTTCAGCTTCAGGTTCATCTTCATGACCCCGATGCGCACCTGCACCTCGTTGCCGTTCAGGGCGGTGATCACCCCGCTCTGGCCCAGTTTCTTCACATACACCCGCTTGCCCACGGCCGCATTGCCGCTGGTCAGGCCCTGGCCCTCGGGCATGGGCTTGCCGTCGATGCTAAAGTTCTTGTTCAGCACTTTCCGGCTCATTTCTGCCAGCTGTTCCACCTTGCGGCTTTCCACCATGTCCTGGTTGGCCCGCAGTTCCTTCAGGATGCTGGTGGATTCCCGCCGGGCGTTCCGGTACAGTTCATCGGCCTGTTCCCGGGCCTTGCGCAAAATAGCGTTCCGGCTCTTTTCCAGCTTGTCCCGTTCCTGTTCCAGCTGGTTCTTCCTGTATTCGGCTTCCCGGCGCAGGCTTTCGATTTCGTCCTTGCGGCTTTCGTATTCCCGCCGTTCCCCTTCCAAGTTCTGCAGCACCCGTTCCATGTTGCTGTGGCCTTCGCCGATGAACGTCCTGGCCTCGTCCAGGATCTCCTGGGGCAGGCCCAGCCGCTTGCTGATGTAGAAGGCGTTGGAGGAACCGGGCACGCCCATGAGCAGCTTGTACGTAGGCCGCAGGGTCTCCGGATCGAATTCCACACTGGCATTCTCCATGCCCTCATGCTCGTAGGCAAAGGTCTTCAGTTCGCTGTAGTGGGTGGTCATGATGGTGAGCACCTTTTTCTTGTACAGGAACTCGATCATGGCCATGGCCAGGGCAGCGCCCTCGGTGGGGTCGGTCCCCACGCACACTTCGTCCACCAGCACCAGGTCCCCTTCCCGCACGTCCTTCAGGATGGAGATCATGTTCTTCATATGGCCGGAGAAGGTGGACAGGCTCTGCTCGATGCTCTGCTCGTCGCCGATGTCCGCATACACCCCGCCGAATACGGGCAGGATGGCTTCCGCTGCCGGCACGAACATCCCGGCCTGGGCCATCAGGGCGAACAGGCCCACGGTCTTCAGGGCCACGGTCTTACCACCGGTATTGGGCCCGGTGATCAGGAGCGTGGTGAAATCGTCCCCCAGGTTGATGTCCAGGGGCACCACCCGGTTCTGGTCCAGCAGGGGATGGCGGCCTTTGGTGATGCGGACCCTCTGCTGAAGGATCATCATGGGCCGGCAGCAGTGGAGCTTCTGGGCCAGGTTGGCCTTGGCGCCGATCAGGTCGATCTGGGCCACTACCCCCAGGGATTCCAGGATGTTGTCCGCTTCGCTGCCCACGTGCCCGGTCAGGGTGCGCAGGATCCGTTCCACTTCAGCCTGTTCTTCCAGCATATATTTCTTGATGTCGTTGTTCAGGTTCACCACAGCCATGGGTTCCACAAACAGGGTGGCTCCGCTGGAGCTCTGGTCGTGGACAACCCCGGGGAAGTTCAGCCGGTATTCCTGTTTGATGGGAATCACGTACCGGTCTTCCCGCATGGTCACCAGGGCGTCCTGGAAGTATTTCTGGTTCATGGGGTCGTGGAGCAGGCTGTTGAGCTTGTCCTTCACCCGGTTCTTGGCGGCCAGGATGCCCATGCGCAGCCCCTGCAGCTTCACAGAAGCATTGTCCTTGATGTTGCCCTTTTCGTCCAGGGCGCTGGACAGCTGCTTGCTCAGCCTGGAAAAATCCCCCAGCTGGGGGCCGTAGTCCCGCAGAGCCGGCGCGTTTTCCGTGTCTTCCGTTAAAAACTGTTTCAGACTGCGGATGCCGTCGATGGCGTCACCGATGGCCTTGAAGTCTTCCGGTTCCAGGATGCTACCCACCTTGGTGCGCTTCACCAGGGGGCTGATATCCGTGATGCCCCCCAGGGGCAGGCGCCGGCCCTCGTCCAGCAGCTGCACGGCTTCAGCAGTTTCCTCCTGGGCCAGTTTCACCTGTTCGAACCGGCTGGAGCTGACCAGGTCCAGGGCCAGTTTCTGCCCCAGAGAGGTGCCGGCCTGCTCCGCCAGCATGGCCTTCACCTTATCGAATTCCAATGTATTGACTGCAAATTTTGCCATACAAACTCCTTCTATTTACAGGACCCCTCTGAAATAATGGCCTCGGGTGGTGTGGGGACGATTCTCTTCCACCTTCGTCTCCCCGTCCAGCACGCCCCGGTACAGGGCCACCAGCTCACCCAGCTCTTCCGCCGAGTAACTGCGGCAATCCATGCGCAGCCGGGCGATACCCGCCTTTTCCATTTCGGACACGTTGGCCAGCATGGACAGCGGATGGCCGTTCAGCACATGCATCCGGCCGAACTGGTCCTGCTTCAGGGGGAACCGTTCCTTCTTCCGGTCTTCCAGAAAGCCCGGTTCTTTGCACTTGAAGCTGCAGGACCCTTTATCCAGATGACCCAGGAAGCTGCCTTCCACGCAGTATTCGCTGACCATCATCTCCAGGGCCCCTTCCGCCAGGCATTCCAGGGGCAGCGGGCTCTTCTTTACCAGGCCGCTTACCTGCTGCAGGGTCAGCTCCGGCGACAGGGTGATGCCGGAAAAGCCCTGTTCCTGCCAGAACAGGATGCTCTGGCTGTTGAACGTATTCATATTGTAATCCAGCCACAGGGGAGCCCCGGTATCCCGGGCCATTTCCACCAGGCCGTTATTGGCAATCAGGATGGCGTCCGGTTCCAGAGCCGCCCACTGGGCCAGGGCATTCTGGTAATACTTCAGCTGGCCTTCGCTGACGATCCGGCTGGTGGCTGCCAGCCACTTCTTTCCTTTATTCCGCACCCAGCCGGCGATGGTCTTGTAGTCGTCCAGGGTGAGGAGCGGCAGGGTATAGCTGTCGCCGCCGAGAATCAGCACATCGGCACCGGCTTCCAGGGCCACCTTGGCCTTTTCCAGGGTATCCACGTGGACGCTGAGCTCGCTGTGCTTGCGCTGGCCGTGGTTCACCCGCTGGTCCAGCACGCTGTTGTGCCATACAGCCTTCTTCCGGGGCGGCAGGAATGCGGCCAGCCGTTTTTCCGTCAGTTCGTCCACGGCAGCCCGGCGGGCTTCGTTGATTTCGCTCATGGGTACCATGACCCCTTCATCCAGGTGGCAGGTCAGTTCTCCCAGGGAGAATTCCGTGGTCCCCAGCCGGTCCACCTGTTTTTTCACAGCGGCCTGGTCCAGGGCATGCTTCCGGGCTTTTTCCACGATGAAGCCGGTCAGGGCCTTCCCCTGGTTCCCCTCTTCGTCCGTGGCCGTGATCTCCATAGGCTGGCCCAGATGGGCCGTCACCTGGAAGTACAGGGGGATCCGTTTCTTGTGGTCTTCGCCGAAGAACTGGGCTGCATACTGCATCAGCTGGTTGTCGTAGGTGCGGAACACCCGGTCGTTCAGACGGATGCCCCGGGGTACGGGGATGGTCACCACGCTGCCGGCCCGGGCTACAGGCACCTCTTTGCCGTTCACCTTCATGTGTTCCACAGTGGTGCCTACCCGGCCGCCCACGCTGACCCAGAATTCCAGGCCGTCACCCAGATGCAGGTCCTTGTCCAGCTTCACAGTGCCGGTGGTATGGTCTTTGGCCAGGGACTGTACCCGGCCGATGAGCACGCCCCGGTTGTTGGGACGCCGGTCGCTCATCATGGTGCGGCCCGGACGGCCCACCATGTACGCCGTGGTGAAGTCCCGGTTGAAGATCTGTTCGATGTTCTGCTTATCCTCTGCAGGCACATGGTAATGCCCCTCGATATAGCTGTCGAAAGCCCGGCGGTAGATGTCCGTCACCACAGCCACGTATTCCGGCCGCTTCATCCGTCCCTCGATCTTGAAACTCTTCACCCCGGTCTGGATCAGCTGGGGCAGGATGTCCAGGGTATTCAGGTCCTTGGGAGAAAGCAGATAATGGCCTGCATCCACTTTGGCCAGCATGTCTTTGCCATCCTGATTGATCAGGGTATAGGGCAGGCGGCAGGGCTGGGCACAACGGCCCCGGTTGCCGCTGCGGCCCCCGATCAGGCTGCTCATGAGGCACTGGCCGCTGTAGCAGATGCACAGGGCCCCGTGCATGAAATTCTCGATCTTGCTGGGAGTCCTGGTGCAGATGGTCTTCAGGTCCTTCAGGCTGGTTTCCCGGGCAGGCACGGCCTGGGCCATGCCATTGTGGTAGGTGAACATGACCCCGGCAGAGTTGGTCACCGTCATCTGGGTGCTGGCGTGCAGCGGCAGTTCCGGTGCCACCTTCCGGGCAATCCGGATGATGCCCATATCCTGGACGATGATGCCGTCCACCCCGATGTTGCTCAGAAAGCACAGGTATTCCCCCACTGCAGGCAGTTCCTCGTCATCCACCAGGGTATTTACGGTGACGTAGATCCGCACCCCATGCAGGTGGGCAAAACGGACGGCCCGGGTCATTTCCTCGGGGCCGAAGTTATCCGCATAAGCCCGGGCGCCGAAGTGGCTGCCTCCCAGATACACCGCGTCCGCGCCGGCGAAGACAGCGGCCTCCAGGGCTTCCCAGGTGCCGGCCGGTGCCAGTAATTCAAGATCTTTGCGTTCCATTCCATTCTCCTTCAAAAGGGGCAGAAAAAAGGGCCCCCATTCCCTCTCAATTTGTTTCAATACTTACATCTGTAATTTATAATTTTATCATTTTTATGGGGTTTTTGCTATAAAAAAAGGGACTGTTCAAAACAGTCCCTTGATGTGACCCCAAAAAGTTAGACCTTAGTAACGAGATGGTTTTTACCGTCTCGTTACTTTTTTATGCTGCCTGCAAGGAAAGCCTGTATTGAACAGGACTTTTCCAGCCCAGTTTTTCCTTGATTCTTTGCTCGTTATAGTATTTGATGTATCGTTCGATAGCGCCTTTTAATTCTTTGTAGCTGTAGTAGGTCACTCCGTAATATATTTCCTGCTTCAGTAAGCCGAAGAAGTTTTCCATTACAGCGTTATCATGACAGTTGCCTTTTCGAGACATGCTCTGAAAAATTCGTTCGTTTTTTAGTCTTTTGGTATAGAATTTCATTTGGTATGCCCAGCCCTGATCGGAGTGAAATGTTCTTCGATACGGACAATCAGCAGTAATTTTGATTGCTTTGGCTTGAGCTTCCAGTATGCTGTTAGCCGAAGGATATTTGGCTATTCCATAGCTGATGATTTCATTATTGAACATGTCCAGGAAAGGATCCAGATAAAGCTTGCGCAGAGTCAAATGTCCCTGTGAATCTGCTTCATAGTATTTGAATTCTGAAGTGTCGGTCGTAATCTTCTGGTGAGGGATATTCGTCTCAAAACGACGATGTATCCTATTTGGAGCAATGGTTCCTACCTTACCCTTATAGGAGCTGTATTTACGGCTCTTCCGGGTAAAAGATGTTACCTGAAGGCTCAGTTTCTGCATGATACGTTGAACTTTCTTCTTGTTCACGCAAATCCCTTGGTTCTTTAGCTCACCGGTCATGCGACGGTATCCATAATCTTTATGCTGGCTGCGGATTTCCTGTATTTTCTCCTCTACTTCCTGGTCTGGATTCTCGCGGTCAAACCGTTTCTGCCAGTACATATAGGTTGCTTTGGGCATTTGCGTATAGGAGAGAATGTCTTTCAACTTGAATGATCCTCGGAGACTGGAGATGATTTTCGCAACTCTCTCATTTTTGCTTCGTCCTCTAAACGCAGTCTCCTCAGTTCTTTTAAAAAAGCATTCTCTATTCGGAGTTTAAGGTTTTCATTCTCTAACTCCTGGACATGTTCCACACTGATGTTGACCATCGGTTGTTGAACCTGGGTATCTGTTTTTTTGGGTTTTGATTGGCTCAAAGTCTTTTTCCTACCTTTTTTATGTGACCGTAACGCATCCGGCCCCGCAATTTTAAATTCATTGACCCATCTGGAAATCAATGACGGATTGTTGATTCCTACACGAATTGCCAATTCCTGATATGAGATTTCATTTGTTAAGTAAGACTCTACCACAGAAAGTTTTTCTTTGAAAGAGTATATTTTTTGAGAGCGAGATCTCTTCAGACCATTATCTCCAAATGCCTTGTAAGCAGCAGCCCACTTTAGCAGCTGGCTGCTACTTGCCATCCCATATTTACGTGAAATAGAAATACACCCTTTGTCACTGTTCAAGTATTCCAGTACTATTTTTTTCTTAAATTCATAGCTGTGTCTTGCCATAAAAAAACTAACCCCCAATTGTTAGATTTTTGGTCTAACAATTGGGGGTCAGCTCAACTGCCAGTAACGGCAGTCCTTTTTCTTTTTATTTTGCTCTCACCGCCGCTACTTCCGGTTCCAGTTCTTCTTCGAATTCAGAATCGAACCGCTTATTCAGATAGTTGCTGTACACATAGGCCAGCACCGCACCGGAGATGTTGTGCCAGGCACTGAAGATGGCACCGGGTACGCCAGCCATGGGCATGGAAGCGAAATGGGCTTTGGCCAGGCCCGTTGCCAGTCCGGAGTTCTGCATCCCCACTTCGATGGACAGGGCCACCATCTGTCTCCAGTTCATGCCGGTTGCCTTACCGATGGCAAAGCCCAGTACATAGCCCAGCACGTTGTGCAGGATCACCACCAGCAGGATGACACCGGCGCTGTTCAGGATGGCGTTGCGGCTGGCACCGATGATTCCGGCGATCAGGAAGGAGATTACCAGAGAGGATACAGCCGGCAGATAATCGATGGCTTCCTTGGCGAATTTCGGGAAGAAGTTCTTCACAGCCAGACCAACAGCGATGGGGAAGAACACGATCTGCAGGATGGAAACGAACATGCCCACCGGATCAAAGGAGATCTGCTTGCCGATGATCAGATAGGTCAACAGCGGAGTCATGATGGGCGACAGCACCGTGGAACAGCTGGTCATGGTCACGGAGAAAGGAACATCCCCATGGCTCATGAAGGTGATCACGTTGGAGCTGGTGCCGCCGGGGCAGGTCCCTACCAGGACCACGCCCACGGTCAGGGCCGGATCCAGATGGAAGGCCTTGGACAGGCAGAAGGCCAGGAAAGGCATCACGAAGTACTGGGCGCAGACACCGAAGAAGATGTTCCTGGGCTGCTTCAGCACCAGGGCGAAGTCATGCAGGCTGGTGGTCATGCCCATACCGAACATGATGATTCCCAGCATCACGCTCAGGATGGAGACCCCATGGGCCTTGCCCAGCACCCAGGAAAAAGCATGGGGTTCGGTCAGCCCGATGCCCAGGAACACCAGGGCGATCACCCCGAAATACTTGCCAATCATTTTACAAACGGTTTTCAAACTCATTGCATAAGACCCCTCTCTCTTTTTGCAATCAAAAAATCCGCCCCTCCAAAAGAAGGGACGGATTTGAAAAGTCCGCGTTACCACCCTGATTCCCACAGGCATTGCTGCCCATGGACACTTGCAACGTACCAACATACGCGTTTCCTGTAACGGGGATCAGCCGTACGCGCTTAATGACCTGCTTCAGCGCTTCTCTTCCGGGAGGATTTTCCTTCCTGGGTCCCAACCGGTTCGCACCACCCACCGGCTCTCTGCATGAGCTCGTCAAAAAGTACTCTTTCCCATCATCAGATTTCACAAAGGGATGTGAAGTTTTGATTGCTTTCTTTAAAAAGTATGGTTACATACTACATTCGCTTTCGGGAATTGTCAAGGAAAAAGAAAAATATTTTTTATGGGTTAAATAACTGTATCAGATGTTGCAGATTTCCTATTTCTCCCGGCTGCACTTCTCGGCGTCCATGGCCAGGGCAAACATGAGCACGTACAGGGCGTTCTGCGGGTCGCCGATTTCCAGCACGTAGGTGTCACTGAGATGGAACAGCTCTTTGCTCACCGTGGCCACCCATTCTCCCTGGGCGTCGCTGATGGTATAATCCCACTCCAGCAGGTTGCCGTCCACCTGCCAGCCGTTGAAATCGATGTCGAACCCCGGGCTGAACAGGGTGAGCTTCTTTTTGATCCGGCCGATATATTTCCCGTTTTCGTACAGCTCAAAGGCCGGCAGGAACGTGAGGATCTTTTCCCGCACCAGGCCCACTTCCCTGCCCTGGGCATCATAGATCTTCAATTTGTGGCCCCAGGCCAGCTGCCCCTTCACCACAAACACCGTGTTGCCATCTTCATCGTAGATATCGTAACTGTCGAACCAGGAAAAGATCCGTTGTTTGAACAGAAGCTTCATGGATATCTCCTCCTTTTTTCGCCATTATACCACAAAAAACGAGCCGCCTCACCGGCAGCCCGTTTTTTCTTTCACAATATCCAGGATGTGGTTCCCCACTTCTTCCTTGGTCATCAGATCCAGGCCCTTGATGGTGCCGTCAGGGAACAGCAGTTTCACCACATTGGTATCGGTACTGAAACCGGCCCCCTTCATGGTCACATCATTGGCCACGATCATATCCAGGTTCTTCTTTTTCACCTTGGCAGCCGCATTCTCCAGCAGATTCTGGGTTTCGGCCGCAAAGCCCACCAAAAGCTGGCCGGCCTTCTGCTGCCCCAGAAGCTTCAGGATATCCGGGTTCTTGTCCAGGGACAGTTCCAGGGTCTCATCGTTCTTCTTGATCTTCTGCTCCGCCCGGTGATGGGGCTTGTAATCGGCCACAGCTGCGGCCATGATCACCACGTCCACGTTGGGATACACCCCCAGCACTGCATCCAGCATCTCCCGGGTGCTTTCCACGCTGGTAAAGGCCACATTCCGGGGCGGCTGCAAGGCCGTCGGGCCCGATACCAGGGTCACTTCCGCACCCCGCCGGGCCGCATCCCGGGCAATGGCATAGCCCATCTTGCCGCTGGACCGGTTACCGATGAAACGCACCGGATCGATGGCTTCCCGGGTGCCCCCAGCCGTCACCAGGATCCGCAGGCCCCGCAGATCCCCTTCCCGGCGGGCCAGGAAGGCATCGATGAAGGCCTTGATGTCCTCCGGTTCCGGCAGCCGTCCGGATCCGTTCACCCCACAGGCCAGGTGCCCGGCCCCGCTGGGCATGATGGTGACCCCATCCCTGCGCAGTGTTTCCAGATTCCGCACCGTAGCCGGGTTTTCCAGCATATTGGTATTCATGGCCGGACAGATGATCTTGGGTTTGGCACAGGCCATCAGGGTGGTGGACAGCAGATCATCTGCAATGCCCCCCGCCATCTTGCCGATGATGTCGGCGGTGGCCGGAGCCACCACCATCACATCGCACCAGCGTCCAATGGCCACGTGTTCCACGTTGAATTCCGCATTGCCGGCCCACAGGCTCGTGGCAACAGGATTGCCGCTGATTTCCTTGAACAGCAGCGGCGAAACCAGATGGGTGGCCGCATCAGTCATGATCACCCGCACCTGGGCACCGGCCTGGACCAGGCGGCTCACCAGCGTCACTACCTTATAGGCTGCAATGCCACCGGTCACCCCTACTGCAATTTTTTTCCCTTCCAGCATGGGTCTGCTCCTTTGGTTATTTTTGTTTGGTCTTTTCCATTTCCTTGACTTCTTCCGGCGTGGCAATGGTCACCAGGCCTTCGGCGATTTCCTTCAGCGCAATGGAAACCGGCTTGTTGGAATCGCACTTCACCAGGGCAGGTGCCCCATTCACCAGCTGGCGGGCCCGCTTGGAGGCCATAATCACCAGGGCATACTTGCTGCCGACTTTGTCAGTCAGATAATCGATAGAGGGATCAATCATGGACATAATGCATACTCTCCTTTACTTCTCCTGCGGTTTCCCGCAGTCACAGGTGCCGTTGTGGCAGATTTCGTCGACGATATAATAGGTGCGTCCCACCCGCAGGTGTTCCACATCGATGATTTTGCTGACTTTGTCCGTGGCCTTTTCCACTTCGTCGTTGACCACGATGTAGTCATACTTGGAGGCGTAGGCCAGTTCGCTGGTGGCGGCGCTCAACCGGCGTTTGATCACGTCCACAGCGTCGGTGCCCCGGTTGTAGATCCGTTTGGACAGTTCATCCAGGGAAGGGGGAACGATGAATACGAATACACCGTCCGGAAAACTCTTCTTCACCTGCAGGGCGCCCTGGGGATCGATTTCCAGGATTACATCCAGCCCTTCGGCCAGCTTGTCCATCACATACTTCCGCGGGGTTCCATAGTAGTTTCCATATACAGAAGCGTGTTCCAGGAGACCCCCGTTGCGGATCATTTCCTCGAATTCATCCCGGCTCTTGAAGAAGTAGTTCACCCCGTCCACTTCTCCTTTCCGGGGCTGACGGGTGGTACAGGAAACGGAGTATGCCATATGGTCCCGTTTTTCCCGCAGTCTTGCACAGATGGTGCCCTTCCCCGCACCACTGGGGCCGCTGAGCACCAGTAGAATCCCTTCCGGTTTATTCATTCTCTTCCTCCTTCTCTTCTGCCGCATCTTCCGGGCCATCCTGGTTGAACCGGTTGGCGATGGTCTCCGGTTGCAGCGCCGACAGCACGATGTGGCCGCTGTCCATGATCAGCACAGCCCGTGTGCGCCGACCGTAGGTGGCATCAATGACAACACCCTTGTCTCTTCCGTCCTGGATGATCCGTTTGATGGGAGCGCTCTCCGGGCCGATGATGGTGATGACCCGCTGGGCGGATACGATGTTCCCAAAGCCGATGTTGATCAATTTGATGTCCATAAATTCTCTCCTAGTCTCATTGAATATTTTGGATCTGCTCGCGTACTTTCTCGATTTCGCTTTTCATGTCGACGATAGTCTGGATCATCTGGGCATCCCCTGCCTTGGAAGCGATGGTATTGGCTTCCCGGTTCATTTCCTGCACCAGAAAGTCCATCCGCCGTCCCACAGGTTTTTCTTCTGTCAGCAGACGGCCGAACTGATCCAGATGGCTATGGAGCCGTACCATCTCTTCCGTCACGTTCACCCGGTCGGCATAAATGGCCGTTTCCTGGATAACCCGGCTCTCGTCCAGAGGACCGGTGCCCGCTTCCGCCAGAAGTTCCTTCAGCTGCCGGGTCAGCCGGGCCCGATAAGCCTTCACCGTTTCCGGGGCCCGCTGCTGCAGGCTCTCCAGCTGCCCGGTGATCCGCCCGATCCGCTCCACCACATCCCGGGAAATGTTCTCCCCTTCCGTGCGGCGCATAGCCACCAGATGGTCCAGGGCTTCGTTCACCGCCCCTTCCATGGCAGGCCACAGGGCGTCCAGGTCCAGGTCCGCCTCTTCAGGCACCAGGACTTCCGGACATCCGGCAATGAAAAACAGTTCCTGCTTGCCGGGTTCCGCCGGAACCTGGAGCAGGGACGTAAGTTCTTCCAAACTATCATGATAAGCCTTTGCCAGCCCTTTGTCAATCGTAACTTGGCGGCCTTCCGTACCCGTGTAGCTGGCATTGATGAACACATCCACATGGCCACGCTGGATCTTTCCCAGGAGAAGCTTCCGGATCCGGTTCTCCACCGGGTTCAGGAACCGAGGCATCCTCAGGTTCAGCTCTGTATACCGGTGGTTCACCGTCTTGATCTCGATGCGGAAGGAAAAATCCGGACCCTCTGCCGTACCCCGGCCGTAGCCGGTCATACTCTGTACCATGGCCCCCACCTCAGTTCATGGTGGCCAGGTTCAGGACGAACTGCCGGGTGCCGCCATATTCATCATAGGCATTCATCACCATGGGCTTGGCCGGGTTCACCTTGGACAGGTCGAAATACACATAGTACTCCAGATCCCATACATTGGCATCCTCCAGGTCCCCGCTCACCTTGTTCAGCACCTGCATATCCCGCTGGCTGGCGGAGTTCAGGTTCTTGTAATAGGGAGTCAGCACGTTCTGCCCCTGGTACAGCTTCACCTTCAGTTTGCTGGCGTCCAGTTTCACCGTGGTGCTCAGGTTCACCCCCAGGGCCAGCACCCCGTCGTACTGTTTGGCCACCTTCATGCCCTGGTCAACCGTAGGGGTATCCCCGTTATTGGCGGTGCTGCGGGCATCCACCGCGGCGGTCAGATACGGAGTATAGACCACCACCCGTTCCCGCAGTCCATAGGGATTCATCTGTTTCCGGTCATAAACCGTCCAGGGGGCCAGCACTTCACTGAGAGACGCCCCTTTCCGTTCCACTCCGTACGCCTGGGCGGACTGCACCGCGTTAGGGGTCAGGGGTACCATGGCAAATGCAGGCTGGGAAAACAGCAGGCAAAGCGCTGCCACTACACCCAATTTCTTCATTGTATCCTCTCCTTTACAGTTTGACCGAACGTTCATTGATGGGTATACTAATCTTATATATTATAACGAATTTAACGAAGCCGTGCAAATTTTGGAGGAAACCATGAATTTAGAAGGAATCACCCTGCAGCTGCTCACCCGGGAACTGTCCCGGGCCCTGGGCGGCGGCAAGATTTTCAAGATCTTTATGCCCAGCCGGGCGTCCCTGCTCCTGCAGGTGAATGCCCTGAACCAGACCCGGAACCTGCTCATCGATATGAATGGGGCTTCGCCGCTCATCACCCTGCCCAAAACCCTGCCCGAACGGCCCGACCTGCCCCCTGCCTTCTGCATGCTGCTGCGCAAGCACCTGGAGGAAGGGCGGATCGCCGGCGTGCACCAGTATGGCCTGGACCGGGTGCTGATCCTGGACGTGGACCTGATCGGCGCCGAGCGGAAGATCATCACCAAAAAGCTGATCCTGGAGCTGACGGGCAAGAACAGCAACATCATCTTCACCGATGAAAACGGCATCATCCTGGACGCCCTGCGCCATGTGACCCGGGCCCAGAGCCGGGTGCGCCAGATTCTGCCCAACCTGCCCTACACCTGTCCGCCTGCCCAGGAGGGACTGGATTTCCTGCAGGAAAGTCCCAACGCCCTCCGGCAGGCCGTGGTGGCCCAGGGAGACGTGGACCTGGTACGTGCCCTGATCACTGCCACCGTGGGCATCGGCAAGGCCACGGCCCAGGAAGTGGCCCTGCGCAGCGGCATCACAGGCCCGGTGAACCTGCTGGACCTTTCCTCTGCCCGGAAGCTGGAAGAAACCCTGGCCGGGCTGCAGACGGAAATCAGAGAGCGGCTGGAAGGAAACGATCCCACGGTCATCGCCCAGATCGACCCCCGGAACCGGATGAAGAACCTGGTGCCCTATGTGCCCCATATCCATCCGGACTGGAAACAGCAGTCCTTCCCCTCCCTGCTGGATGCCATGGCCTACAGCGCCTCCCTGGTGCCGGTGCAGATCCCCGACAAGGATGTACTCACCAAACTGGTGGCCGCCCAGGAAGCCAAAACAGAAAAGAAGCTGAAATACCTGGCCCAGGACCTGGCCCGGGCGGAAAACGCCGATGCCCAGAAAGTGATCGCCGACACCCTGATGACCTACGGCTGGTCCCTGCAGAAGGGGCAGACGAAATGCACCCTAAACAGCATCTATGACAACAAGCCCCTGCATATTGCGCTGGCGCCGGAACTGACCCCCATGGAAAACGCCCAGGCCTACTACAAACGGTACAATAAATTCAAACGGGCCGTGGGCGAGATCCAGCAGCAGCAGAACGAGGCGGAGGAACTGCTGGAATACCTCCAAAGCCTGGAAGTCTCCCTGGGCACCGCCTCCACCAAGGGAGAGATCGCCGAGATCAAACAGGAAGTCATTGCCCTGGGGCTTTTGCCCGCTCCCCGGAAGAAGCAGCCCAGCCAGGGACGCAGTACCCCCCTGAAGGTGCAGCTCACTCCGGAAACCTTCCTGTACATCGGCAAGAACAACCGGCAGAACGATGAAGTCACCTTCAAGCTGGGCCGGGGCAGCGATCTGTGGTTCCACGCCAGGAACATGCCCGGTTCCCATGTAATCCTGAAGACCACCCTGCCCCAGGCCCGGGAAGAGGACATCCTGACGGCCGCCCGTCTGGCTGCCGGCTTCAGCCGGGGGAAGGCAGCCGACCGGGTACCGGTGGATTACACGGAAAAACGACTGGTGAAAAAGCCCAGCGGGGCCAAACCCGGTTTCGTGATCTATACAGGTCAGACCACTCTTTTTGTTAAACCTTGTACAACTGTCCCCGAGAAAAATCATTGATTTCTTTTTTCGTTGACAGCCATTACATTCCGTGCTAGATTTAGCGTTATAACTTTAAAAAACTGCAATGGTTTAAAAGAAGAAAAGAGGAATAGTATGAGAAGTACGATTGTAAAAAAAGGTACGACCCGCGCGGCCCATCGTTCCCTGTTCTATGCAATGGGGTATACGGAAGATGAATTGAAGAAACCCCTGATCGGGATTTGCAACGCCCAGAACGAAATCATCCCGGGGCATATGGATCTGGATCGAATTGCCAAGGCCGTGAAATACGGCGTGCTGGAAAACGGTGGTACTCCCATTGAATTCCCGTCCATCGGCATCTGTGACGGCATCGCCATGGGCCACGATGGCATGAAATATCCCCTGGCCAGCCGGGAACTGGTAGCTGACAGCATCGAAGCCGTTGCCAACGGCCACGCTTTCGATGCCCTGGTGCTGATCCCCAACTGCGACAAGATCGTCCCCGGCATGCTCATGGCTGCTGCCCGGCTGAACATCCCCACTGTTGTGGTCAGCGGCGGACCCATGCTCCCCGGCCGGTACCATGGCAAAGACATCAGTGTCAGCACTGTATTCGAAGCTGCCGGCCGTTTCGCAGCAGGCAAGATCGACAAGGAAGAACTGTCCGAGATCGAACACTGTGCCTGCCCGGGCTGCGGCTCCTGCGCCGGCCTGTTCACGGCCAATACCATGAACTCCCTGACAGAAGTCCTGGGCATGGGCCTGCCGGGCAACGGCACCATCCCGGCCGCCTATCAGGGCGCCCGGATCGCCCTGGCCAAAGCAGCCGGCAAACAGGTCATGGAAATGCTGAAAAAGAACATCTGCCCCAGAGACATCATGACGGAAAAAGCCTTCCACAATGCCATCACTGTGGATATGGCCATGGGTGGTTCCACCAACACGGCCCTGCACCTGCCGGCCATCGCCCATGAAGCCGGTGTGGACCTGCCCCTGGAACTGTTCGATGAAATCAGCAAGAAGACTCCGTACCTGACCAAGCTGAGCCCCGGCGGCACCTTCCACATGATCGATGTCCAGGAAGCCGGCGGTATCCGTGCTGTCATGAACGAACTGGCCAAACACGGCCTCATTGAAGAAGACTGCATGACCGTCACCGGCAAGACCGTGGGCGAAAACATCAAGGGTGCCAGGATCCTTCGTCCGGAAGTGATCCACACCTACGAGGAACCGGTGCGCAGAACCGGCGGCATTGCCGTGCTGAAGGGCAACCTGGCCAAAGACTGCTCTGTGGTCAAGGAAAGCGCCGTGGCTCCGGAAATGCTGAAACACTCCGGTCCTGCCCGGGTATTCGACTCCGAGGATGAAGCCATCGAAGCCATCGTAGGCAAACAGATCAAACCGGGGGATGTGGTGGTCATCCGCTATGAAGGGCCCAAAGGCGGCCCGGGCATGCGGGAAATGCTGAACCCCACCGCCGTGATCACCGGTATGGGCCTGGGCAAATCCGTTGCCCTCCTGACCGACGGCCGGTTCTCCGGTGCCACCCAGGGTGCCTGCATCGGCCATATTTCTCCGGAAGCCCGGGAAGGCGGCAACATCGCCCTGGTGGAAGAAGGAGATATCATCGACATCGATATCCCCAACCGGACCCTGAACGTACGGGTCAGCGACGAAGAACTGGCCAAACGGAGAGAGAAATGGGTCTGCCCGGCTCCCAAGGTGAAGAAAGGGTACCTGGCCCGGTATTCCTACCTGGTTTCCTCCGCCGCACAGGGTGCTGTGCTGAAATTCAACTGAGGCAATCACTAGTCTCTAGTCTCTAGTCTGCAGCTTATGGAAAGAACCCGTTCCCTTTTTTGGGAACGGGTTCTTTTTATGCAAAAATCATTTGCTCTCGAAGAACGCCTGATAGGCTCTGAAGGTTTCGTAGGCATCGGCCTTGCTCAAAAGGTCATAGGGAGAATGCATGCTCAGCATGGCCGTGCCGCAGTCCACCACTTCGCAGCCCCAGTCGGCCAGCATGAAGGCGATGGTCCCGCCGCCGCCCTGGTCCACCTTGCCCAGTTCGCCGATCTGCCAGGCCACTCCGGCCTCATTGAAGATCTTCCGTACCTTCTGGATGAACTCGCTGTTGGCGTCGTTGCTGCCGCCTTTTCCCCGGGCCCCGGTGTATTTGGTCAGGGCCACGCCGTAGCCCAGGAGTGCCGAATTGTCCTTTTCCGTCACTTCCGGGAACATGGGATCCATGCAGCTGTTCACATCCGCAGACAGCATCTCGCTGTTTTCCATGGTCTCGTAGAAGTCCAGCAGGGTCCCCCGATTCTGCAGGGCCAGCAGCTTCATGACGAACTTCACGAAATAAGAGGACTGCATGCCTGTGTTGCCGTAGGAACCGATTTCTTCCTTATCGGTAAACAGGGCAGCCTGTGTCTTCACCCCCGGTTTGGCTTCCAGCAGGGCTTGCAGATTGGCATAGGAACACACCCGGTCATCCTGGCCGTAGGCGGCAATCAGGGAACGGTCGAATCCCACATCCCGGCTCTTCAGTGCCGGCACCAGTTCCAGCTCAGCCGTGGTGAAATCCTCTTCCTCCACCCCATAGGTGTCCTTCAGCAGTTTCAGCAGGGCATCCCGGGCCTTTTCGTCCCTGTCCGTATGGGTGCCGATGATGGCCTGGAGCTGCTCGCCAGTGATGCCTTCCGCCAGGGTCTTCTTCATCTGGTCCTGGGCCATGTGGATCAAAAGGTCTGTAATGTAGAACACCGGGTCCTGTTCATCCATGCCGATGTTCACTTCGATCTGGCGTCCGTCCTTTGTATAGATCACACCCACAAGGGCCAGGGGGATGCAGGGCCACTGGTACTTCTTGATGCCGCCATAATAATGGGTGCGGAAGTACACCACTCCATCCTGTTCGTGGACCGGATTGCCCTTCAGGTCCAGCCGGGGGGAATCGATATGGGAGCCCACGATCTTCAGGCCCTCATGCACCGGTTCTTCGCCGATGACGGCCAGGATGCAGGCTTTTCCTTTCTGGTTCCAGTAGACCTTGTCCCCGGTTTTCAGTTCTTTGCAGTCATACAGAGGCTTGAAGCCGGCCTTCTCAGCCTGGGCCAGGATTTCTTTCACCGCCAGCCGTTCACTGCGGGCCTTGTCCAGGAAATGTTTATAGGTTTCGCCATAGGTCATGACGGCCTGGCGTTCTTTTTCGCTCATGCGAGCCCATACAGGCTCTTTGCGGCTATAGGTTTCTTCCATGTTGTTTTCTCCTTCTGACAATACCGATCCATGTCCGGTACATTGATTCCACAGGCCTGGGGCCGGAACGTTCACCGGTCTCACAGCCCTTCCTTTGCTTTCAGCACCCGGTACAGGGCTTCTTCCACCCGATCTTCCGGCAGGCTGCCCTCTGCAATGGCCCTGGTGAGGCCCCGGTGCACCTGACGGATCCATTCCGGATTGTGGCAGATCATCACCAGATCCGCCCCGGCCTGGATGGCCTGTACACCGGCCTGTTCCATGCCCACGTGTTTGGAGATGGCCCCCATCCCCAGGTCATCGGTCATGACGATGCCCTTGTACTGCAGCTTTCCCCGGAGCAGATCCGTCATGATGGCTTTGGAAAGAGAAGCGGGATGCGCCCTGTCAAAAGCCGGATACCGCACATGGGTCACCATGATGGCGAAGACCTGGGGCGGGAATTTTTCCATGGCATCCTGGAAGGGCTTTACATCCTCCCGGAGCAGTTGTTCCTGACTGGCGTCCACCACCACTTCATCCTGGTGGGTATCCGCCTGTCCCTTTCCCAGCCCGGGGAAATGTTTCAGGGTGGCCAGCAGATGGGCTTTCCGGTATCCGGTCAGGGCCCCTTCCACGAACTTGGATACCGTGGCGGAATGGCGGCTGTAGGACCGTTCATTGGCACTGCCCAGATCTGCCACCGGCGCCAGGTTCAGGTTGAATCCCAGGGATTTCAGTTTTCCTGCCGTCCGCTGGGCCCATTGCTCTGCCTGTCGGGGATCTTCGGTGCGTCCGATGGCAGCCTCACTGGGCGGCGGTTCCAGGAACCCTTTCATCCGGGTCACCTGTCCCCCTTCCTCATCCACACCGATGAGCAGCCGGCTCTCCGTGGAAAGGCTCTGGAGCTTTCCGGTAAGCTGCCGGGTCTGTTTCGCCGAGGCCAGGTTGCTGTCGAACAGGATCACACCCCCGTACTGGTTCTGCTTCATCTCTTTGACAAAAGCCTCACTGGGTTCCGTGCCTTCCAGCCCCACCAGCATCAGCTGGCCGGCTTTCTGGGATGGAGTCATGGCGTGGATTTTTTCCACAATGGGATCTTTCGGAGTTTCCGATTCCTGTTTTTCCTGCCCGGGCATGGGCCGCAGCATGGTCAGAGCCCCCAGGAGCCCAATCCCCAGCAGGCAGACAATCAGTTTCTTCATACAATCTTCCTTTGAAACAAAAAGGCTGCCGCACCCTTGTTGCGGCAGCCTTGAAAAGGTCTTACTTGTTCATGAATACCGGTTTCCGTTTTTCCAGGAAAGCCTTCATGCCTTCCTTCTGGTCCAGCGTTGCGAAGCAGGTACCGAATACCTGGGCTTCGTAGTTCAGACCGGATTCCAGGTCCATGTTCAGCCCTCTGTTGATGGCATCCTTGGCACAGGCAATGGCAATGGGCGCCTTCTTCATGATCTTCCGGCAGACTTCTTCTGCGGTGGTATACAGTTCTTCCGGTTTGCATACCCGGTTCACCAGGCCGATCCGATGGGCTTCCTCCGCATCGATCATGGCCCCGGTGTAGATCATTTCCTTGGCATATCCTTTGCCGATCAGCCGGGCCAGGCGCTGGGAACCACCGAACCCGGGGATGATCCCGTAGTTCACTTCCGGCTGGCCAAATTTGGCCGTGGTGGAAGCAAACCGGAAATCACAGGCCATGGCCAGTTCACAGCCGCCGCCCAGGGCATAGCCGTTAACCGCGGCAATGGCCACCACCGGCAGTTTTTCAATGGCATCGAACACTTCATGACCCAGGTTGGAGAAGGTCCGGCCCTCCACTGCCGTCATGGTGCTCATGGCCTTCAGATCAGCACCGGCCACAAAAGCCTTATCCCCGGCCCCACGGATAATCACAGCCTTGACAGCCGGATCCGTGGCCAGTTTGCCAAAGCAATCCTTCATTTCCAACAGCGTGGGAGTATCCAGCGCATTCAGGAATTTGGGACGGTTCACAGAAACGGTGGTCACCCCATCTTCTGCAATTTCTACCAGCAAATCCTTGTACTCGTACATGGCAGACACCCACTTTCAATTATTTGTTGTAATCGTAGAACCCTTTACCCGTCTTGCGGCCCAGGTAGCCAGCTTCCACCATCTTTCTCAGCAGAGGAGCCGGACGATATTTGGGATCGCCGAAGCCTTTGTACAGGACTTCCATGATGGCCAGGACCGTATCGTTACCGATCAGGTCGGACAGAGCCAGAGGTCCCATAGGATGGTTGAAGCCCAGTTTGGCCACAGCATCGATGTCTTCCTTGCTGGCAACGCCTTCGCTCAGGGTAAAGATGGCTTCGTTGATCATGGGGATCACGATCCGGTTGCCCACGAACCCGGGAGCATCATGGACTTTCACAGGGTTCTTGTCCAGAGCCTTGGCCAGTTCATACACTTTGTTGAAGGTATCTTCAGAAGTCCCCAGGCCCTTGGTCACTTCCACCAGCTTCATCACAGGAGCCGGATTGAAGAAGTGCATGCCGATGAATTTGTCCGGACGGGAAGTGCCGGCACCCAGCATGGTGATGGAAACAGAAGAGGTGTTGCTGGCGATGATGGCATCCTTCGGCAGCTTTTCGTCCAGTTCTTTGAAGATTCCTTGTTTGATCTTGATGTTTTCCGTAGCGGCTTCAATGGCCATATGCACATCGCAGGCTTCCGGAGTCAGATCCACAACACCATGGATGCGGCTCATAGTGGCTTTCTTGTCGTCCTCAGTGATGCGGCCCTTGGCTACACTGTGATCCAGGGCTTTTTCAATCTTGGCGATGCCGCGGTCTACGAATTCTTGTTTGATATCTCTCAGCGTCACTTCCACCCCATGGGCAGCCATGACTTGAGCAATGCCGCTGCCCATTTGGCCAGCGCCGATAACCATAACTTTCTTCAGTTCCATGATAACAATCTCCTTTACCCTTCATTTCGGGCCGAAGCCCGAATCGTATCAATCAGGCAGCATGCGGATTGCTCCGGAACTGCCAGCTTCTGAAAATGTCAAGCTTTGAAGATTCCAGTATTTGTAAAGCAAGGGCTGGCAATATACCAGCCCTTGAGCCGTCCTCTCACAGGAAGGGGATGGAATTATTTCTTTTTGTCTCTCAGCAGAGCACGAGAGGTTACGATCCGCATAACCTGGTTGGTGCCTTCGTAGATTTGGGTGATCTTGGCGTTACGCATATACCGTTCAGCAGGATAGTCAACGGTGTAGCCATAGCCGCCGAAGATTTGTACAGCATCCGTGGTCACTTCCATGGCAATATCGGAAGCATAGCATTTAGCCATGGCAGCCGCTTCAGAGAAGGGTTTGCCTTCCTGTTTCAGCATGGCTGCGTTGTAAACCAGATACCGGGCAGCTTCGATCTTGGTGGCCATGTCAGCCATCATGAATTGCAGAGCCTGGAATTTGGAAATCGGACGACCGAACTGTTCCCGTTCTTTGGAGTATTTCACAGCAGCAGCCAGAGCGCCTTCAGCAATACCCAGAGCCTGAGCAGCTACGCCGATACGGCCGCCATCCAGGGTTTCCATAGCGATCTTGAAGCCTTCGCCTTCTTTGCCCAGCAGGTTTTCTTTGGGAACTTCGCAGTCTTCGAAGATCAGTTCAGCGGTGATGGAGGTGTGGCCGCCCATCTTATCTTCCAGTTTGCCGAAGCGGAAACCGGGCATGCCTTTTTCTACGATGAAAGCGGAGATACCATGTACACCCTGGCTCTTGTCGGTCATGGCGAAGATGACATACGTATCAGCTTCTTTACCGTTGGTGATGAAGATCTTGGAGCCGTTCAGGATGTATTTGTCACCCTTCAGGACCGCAGTGGTCTGTTGGGCGGAAGCATCGGTCCCGGCAGAAGGTTCGGTCAGGCCGAAAGCACCCAGATGGGTCCCTTCGCAGATCGGGGTCAGGTATTTTTGTTTCTGTTCTTCCGTACCGAACAGAGCGATAGGAGTGGCGCACAGAGAAACATCTGCGGACAGGGTGATACCCGTACCATCATCCACTTTGGACAGTTCTTCCACAGCCAGGATATAGCTCAGGACATCCAGGCCCATGCCGCCGTATTCTTCGGGGAAGCAAACGCCGCCGAAACCGGTTTCCAGCATCTTGTTGATCAGGTTGCGATCGAAGGTGTGGTTCTTGTCTCTTTCTTCTACCGTAGGAGCCAGGAATTTTTCAGCAAAATCCTTGGCCATGTCTTTGATCATTTGTTGGTCTTCCGTCAGATTGAAATCCATGGTGTATACCTCTCTTTTCCCTAATAGAAATTTAGAGGGAGCTCCGCATCCAGGAAGCATCGCTCCCTGAATGGATTACAGCATTTCGACGACTGCAGCCGTACCCATGCCACCGCCGATGCACAGGGTGGCCAGGCCCCACTTCTTGTCTCTGTGTTTCAGAGCATACAGCAGGGTTACCAGGATACGGGCGCCGGAGCAGCCGATGGGGTGACCCAGGGCAATGGCGCCGCCGTTGACGTTGGTCTTGTTCCAGTCCAGACCCAGTTCTCTGCCCACTTCTACGGTCTGGGCAGCGAAAGCTTCGTTGGCTTCCACCAGATCCATGTCCTTGACTTCCTTGCCGGCTCTGGCCAGAGCTTTACGGCTTGCAGGGATGGGCCCGATGCCCATGATGGCAGGATCCACACCGGCAGAAGCATAGGAAACGATCTTGGCCATGGGTTTGATTCCCAGTTCTTTGGCCTTGTCAGCGCTCATGATGACCAGAGCAGCGCCGCCGTCGTTCAGGCCGGAAGCGTTACCGGCCGTAACAGTGCCGCCTTTTTTGAAGGCCGGACGCAGTTTGGCCAGGACTTCCATGGTCGTCCCTTCTCTGGGGAATTCATCGGTATCGAAGACTTTTTCGCCTTTTTTGGTTTTAATGGTTACAGGAACGATTTCTTCTTTAAAAGCACCGTTCTTGATGGCTTCAATGGCTCTGGCCTGGGAACGGCAGGCCACTTCATCCTGGTCTTCCCGGGTTACGCCGAATTTTTCAGCCACGTTTTCAGAAGTGATGCCCATGTGATAGTCGTTGAATGCATCCCACAGACCATCGCGGATCATCACATCCACCATCTTCTGGTCGCCCATTTTCATGCCCCAGCGAGCTTTGCCGGGAACCGTGAACGGAGCGTTGGACATGCTTTCCATACCACCGGCCACTACGATGTCATTGTCACCGGCCAGAATGGATTGGGCAGCCAGTTCCACGCATTTCAGCCCGGAACCGCAAACCTTATTGACCGTAAAAGCAGGTACTTCCACCGGCAGACCGGCAAAAATAGCAGCTTGTCTTGCAGGGTTCTGGCCCAGCCCGGCCTGCAGGACGTTGCCCATGATGACTTCATCCACCAGTTCAGGCTTCACATTGGCTCTCTTCAGAGCCTCCTTGATGACCACAGCACCCATTTGCGGAGCAGACAGGGGAGTCAGGCTGCCGCCGAACTTGCCAATGGCCGTTCTTACAGCACTTGCAATTACAACTTCACGCATAACAAACCATCCCTTCTTGATTTGATTTGAAACAATGATTGTATCGATGAAATGACGGATGGAAATAAGCCTGATCCGCCATCACACAGATCGAAAAGAAAGTATTGCAATCAGGCTTTACTTATGTGTTTGATTATACACTAATTATAACGCACACTCAACCCATTTTCAATGTTTTCGTAGTTTACCAAAAAACAAGGTAAAATCAGCACTTTGTTAAATCCATTTCTGGAAGACCGTTTGTCCCTTGTCTGACCGGCCCAATGTACCGGCCCGACAGTCCTCCATCTGGTTACCATCCGGAGAAATATTTGCGAAAGATCGTCAGGACCAGGAACACCCCCAGGCCGATCAGGGCAAACCCCAATAAGGTCGGCAGCAGGAAAATCACACAGAAAATGATCAGGGCCAGCACCAGCACGGCACGTCCGTTCAGTTTCACCAGATCCCATATCCGTCTCCATCGGGCCTTCCTGGCCTGCTGCTGCTCCTTCCGGCGCAGGTCCTCCTGGTCGTACACCCTGTAATCGTCCCGGCTGCTCTCTTCCGGGCCGGTCTCGATGGTCACCCCGCTGAAAGAGTCGCGTTCCTCCTCACTGAGCACCTGGGCTTCCACATCGTCGTTGGAGGCTCCGCAGCCGGGGCAGGCATCCAGGTCATCGGGGTATTCCAATCCGCAATGCTTACAAATCATGGTGTATTACTCCTACACAAACTTGGAAAACAGCATGAGAAAGCCCAGCTCGTCCAGATACCGGGGGTCCGATGGCTCCAGCTTCAGCTGGGTACGGATTTCCATATAGGCCCGGTTCAGGTTCTGGTTGGAGACCCCGTAGGTCTCCAGGAAAAAGGGCTTCTTCTGGGCCGCCCGTTTCTCGTTGATTTCCAGGAAATTCTCCAGCAGAGCCGAAGCCCACACCTGGGGTTCGAAACCGCCCACAAAGGGCTCCCGTGCCAGGAAATCCTGCCACATATGCCGCACCAGTTCCACGTCGTAGTCGCTGCGGCCGCTGACCAGCAGCAGCTCCTGGGCCAGTTTCTCCACCACGGTGAGCTTCTCCGGCAGGGGCCGGGGCTGGTATCTGTCCTGGCGGGTGGTATAGGGGAAACTGCAGCCCGCCGGGTTCTGGCTGATCTGTCGCAGGATGGTCCGGCACACCACGGATTCCCGTTCCAGGAATTCCGCCCAGTCCACTCCTGGCCGCTGCACATCGTACCAGTCCCGGCACTGGTTCAGCACTTCCAGCAGCCGTTTCCGGGCCAGAGGCTTCAGCACGAAGGTCTGCAGATAGTTCATGCCCATGCTCCGGTTGTAGAACACATGGCCCATGTACACCCGATCTTCCAGAGGAGCATCCCCTTCCAGGGGAAAAGCCAGGAAATAAGGCTCTCCGGTAAGGAAATCCCGGCAGACGAACCGGTCCTCATCCACCATTTCCTCAATGGTGAAGATGGACAGGAAGCCCATGCACAGCTCGTTCACCAGCTGGGGATAGGCACTGTTCCCATGGCGCCGGAAATATTCCAGGGGGATGATATCCCCTTCGATCAGATGGTAATCGAAGAGGAAGTAGTCCCAGTAACCTCGCCAGAACCGGTCCATTCCGTCGTTTTCCACATCCAGGACTCCCTGGGAATACTCGTACAGGGTCACTGACCGTTCGAAATCCAGGTTGAATTCCTCTTTCTGGAAGAACTGATGGATCTCTCCCATGAGCCCGTTCAGGGATTCTCCGGCGTTCAGGAAGACCCGCCCCTCCGAGGGTGGGGCACTTTTCCGTTCCCGTTTCTCTTCTCCGGGCAGGTAGTTTCCGTTCCTGTCGATGATGGCCAGGGTACCGTCATCCTTCAGCAGCTGTTCCCGGGCCAGGTAGGGCGCCAGAGAACTCTCCAGCTTCCCCTGCTGCTTCAGGAACACGAAAAAGGTGCCCACCGTGTCCAGGAAATCCCGTACAGAATCATAGCTGATCTGATAGTCCACCACATTCCGGCCGCACCAGGAGACCATGTCGATCACGTTGTCCTCCGTCATCTCGTCCAGGGTCATTTCAGCATTCTCGATATAGATGCACAGCATCACCAGCAGTTCCCAGCGGTGCTGCAGTTCCCGGTCACAGATTCCGTGCCAGGCCAGATGCCGGAAATAGGCTTCCATATCCGCCTGGGGGATCACCTGTTCCCAGCCTGCATCGTTTCGGTAAAATTCTTCGATTGCGTCATAGACATTCGCCACTATGGTTCACCTTGCTTCTTCCGGAAGGGCTGTCAGCACAGCTCTTCCCTGTTACAGGATCCGGGAGGGACAGACATCCACCACAGGACAGGCCGTGCATTCAGGTTTGCGTGCCCTGCAGCATTTGCGGCCGTGCCAGATGAACCAGTGATGGGCCTCCCCCCACTGCTTTCTGGGGATCAGCTTCATCAGATCCTGTTCCACCGCCAGAGGGGTCTCTCCTGTGGAAAGCCCCAGCCGGTGGGCCACCCGGAACACATGGGTATCCACAGCGATGGCCGGCTGGCCAAAGGCCACACTCAGCATCACATCCGCCGTCTTCCGTCCCACGCCGGGCAGGCTCATCAGGCTCTTCATATCCCGGGGGACCTCCGAATGGAACTCCTCCACCAGTTTGTGACACAATCCCAGGATATTCTTCGCCTTGGAGCGGAACAGACCGCAGTCCCTGATCTTTCCCTCCAGCTGTTCCTGGGTCAGGCTGCCCAGCTTCTCCGGGGTATCATACTCCGGGAACAGCCGGGCCGTCACCTTGTTCACCCGCTCGTCCGTGCACTGGGCCGACAGCACCACCGCCACCAAAAGCTCAAAGGGCGAATGGTAGTGGAGGGCTGTCCCCTGCCCTTTGTACGTCTCTTCCAGGCCTTTGAGGACGGCCTGGATCCTTTCTTTCTTACGCATATCAGTTGGTCAGGCTCCGGATCGGTGCCGGGATCCGTCCACCCCGGTTGATGAACACATCCGGTTTGAACGGGTTCACGGAGATGATGGGCGCATACCCCAGCAGACCGCCGAATTCCACCTTGTCGCCCACTTTCTTGCCCGGCACAGGGATCAGCCGGACAGCAGTGGTCTTGTTGTTGATCATACCCACAGCCGCTTCGTCGGCGATGACGGCAGAAATGGTGGCCGCCGTGGTATCGCCGGGCACTGCGATCATATCCAGGCCCACGGAGCATACGCAGGTCATGGCTTCCAGTTTCTCGATGGTCAGAGAACCCTTTTCCACTGCCGCGATCATACCCGCATCTTCCGACACCGGGATGAAGGCACCGCTCAGGCCGCCCACATAGCTGGAAGCCATCAGGCCGCCCTTCTTCACCGCATCGTTCAGCATGGCCAGCGCCGCCGTAGTACCCGGGCAGCCGCAGGATTCCAGGCCGATTTCCTCCAGGATATGGGCCACAGAGTCGCCCACAGCCGGCGTAGGAGCCAGGGACAGATCGATAATCCCGAACTGGGTATTCAGCCGTTTGGCCGCTTCCTGGGCCACCAGCTGGCCCACCCGGGTGATCTTGAAGGCCGTCTTCTTGATGGTTTCTGCCACCACGCCGATATCCTGGCCGCGGACGGCTTCCAGGGCATGTTTCACCACCCCGGGGCCGGATACGCCCACGTTGATCACCGTTTCCGGTTCCGTGACCCCGTGGAAAGCACCGGCCATAAACGGGTTATCCTGGACCGGGTTGCAGAAGATCACCAGTTTGGCGCAGCCCAGGGCATCCTGGTCAGCCGTCAGCCGGGCCGTTTCCTTCACCACTTCGCCCATTTCCTTCACGGCATCCATGTTGATGCCGGCCTTGGTGGAACCGATGGCCACGGAAGAGCAGACAATGTCCGTGGTGGCCAGGGCTTCGGGGATGGATTGGATCAGGGTGCGATCCCCATGGGTATAGCCTTTTTCCACCAGGGCGCTGAAGCCGCCGATGAAGTTGACGCCCACCGCCTTGCCTGCATCATCCAGGGCCTTGGCCAGGGGGACAAAGGAATCGGTTTTACAGGATTCGCCCACGATGGAAATCGGGGTTACGGAAATCCGTTTGTGGATGATGGGCACACCCAGTTCCGCTTCCAGTTCCTCGCCCACTTTCACCAGATCTTTGGCTTTCGTGGTGATCTTATCGTAAATTTTCTGTGCGCATACGTTCACATCCGGATCGGCGCAGTCCCGCAGGCTGATGCCCATGGTGATGGTCCGCACATCCAGATTGTTCTGGGTGATCATCCGGGTGGTTTCCAAAACGTCTTTGATTTCGTAGAACATGGATTGTCGCTGCCTCCTTAGATGCGGTGCATGGCGGTGAAGATTTCTTCACTCTGGACACGGATTTCCAGGCCCAGGCTCTTGCCCAGGGCAGACGCCTTTTCCTTCAGGTCCTGTACAGACACTTTGGCATTGTCCAGGTCACCGATCAGGACCATGTTGAAGAAGCCGTTGTCGATATTCTGATTGATATTCAGGATATTGACATTGTTGTCTGCCAGCAGGGTGCTGGCTTTTGCAATGATACCCACTTTATCCACACCAACGATAGTCATAACGATACGCATAGAAAACATCCTTTCTGTTTTTGAGAGACTCCAAAATTGTAGTTGTACGGGAGTTTACAATCTATTATACGATAAAAACCGCTTCTCTTCAACGGACACTGAACATTCCACGGTTTTTTTACAAAATTCCGCTGTCGGTGGATGTTTCTTCCCTGTCGGGAAATAGACTGAGTTTCCAACGGCCATTTCCCGATTTTCCCCTGTATCATTTGAAACAAACATTAAAAACTTTTCCTATAAAATCATTCGACTAAAAACCATTCCTGTGATATGATAGGGATATGGAATTTTGTTTGTCTATTTTCAAGGAGGATGGATCATGCAGGAATACAAACCCGTTAAATCTGGGAAAGTACGTGAAATTTACGATCTGGGCGACAGCCTGATCATGGTGGCTTCCGACCGGATCTCCGCGTTCGACCACATTCTGAAGAACACCATTACGGACAAGGGTGCCGTCCTGACCCAAATGTCCAAATTCTGGTTCGACCTGACGAAGGACATCATCCCCAACCACATGATCAGTGTGGATCCGGCGGATATGCCCGAATTCTTCCGTACCCCGGAATTCGCCGGCAAGAGCATGAAATGCCGCAAGCTGAACATGATTCCCGTAGAATGCATCGTCCGTGGCTACATCACCGGCAGCGGCTGGGAATCCTACAAAGAAAACGGTACCGTCTGCGGCATCAAGATGCCCGAAGGCCTGAAAGAATGCCAGAAGCTGCCTGAACCGCTGTTCACCCCCAGCACCAAGGCAGAACTGGGCGATCACGATGAAAACATCACCGAAGAACAGTGCGTGACCTACCTGGAAAAGAGATTCCCGGGCAAAGGCGCTGAATACACCAAGGCCATCAAAGATGCCACCATCGACCTGTACAAAAAATGTGCCGACTATGCGTACAATCGGGGCATCATCATCGCCGACACCAAATTCGAATTCGGCCTGGACGAAAAGGGCAACGTGGTCCTGGGCGACGAAATGCTGACCCCGGACAGCTCCCGGTTCTGGCCGCTGAAGGGCTACGAAGCCGGCAAGAGCCAGCCTTCCTACGACAAGCAGTTCGTCCGTGACTGGCTGAAGGCCAACCCGGACAGCGACTACCTGCTGCCCCAGGATGTCATCGACAAGACCATTGCCAAATACAAGGAAGCCTACGAATTGCTGACAGGCAAAAAGTTCAGCAAGTAAGCATAAAAACGGGGTGTGAAAAAATGCTTTTTCACACCCCGTCACTAGTCTCTAGCCGATGGAAGCCAGCTGACGCTAGCGAAATAAAGGCGCTGTGGACGATTTTTTCACAGCGCCTTTTTTTATCTCCGGCCGGGTGTGGATGGATCCACACCCTCCTTTTTTATGCGATTTTCTTCAAGGCCTGTTTGTAAGCGTACAGGGCGGCACCCAGGGCCCCATTGTACTGGGCCAGAGGGCTGGTCTGGATTTCCACGCCCAGGCCCTGTTCCAGGGCTTCCCGTACCCCGTAGTTCTGGGCTACGCCGCCGGTCATCACCACATCGCCTTTCACGCCCACCCGCTGGGCCAGGCCCACCACACGGCTGGCCACGGAACGGTGGACCCCGTCGATGATGTCTTCCTTGGTTGCCCCCTTGGACAGCTGGCTGATGACTTCACTTTCGGCGAACACGGTGCAGGTGGAGCTGATGGAAATCTTTTCCTTCGCTCTGGCACCCAGGGCCGCCAGGTCCCCCACCTTCACTTCCAGGATCCCGGCCATGACGTCCAGGAACCGGCCGGTGCCAGCCGCACATTTGTCGTTCATCTGGAAGTTGGTCATGGTGCCGTTTTCCACATGGATGACCTTCACATCCTGACCGCCGATGTCGATGACCGTATGCACGTTGGGCCAGATGAAGCTGGCGCCCATGGCATGGCAGCTCAGTTCGCTCATCTGCTTGTCGGCGATGCCCTCCAGAGAGTTCCGCCCATAACCCGTAGCCAGGGTGAAGTCCATATCTTCCCGTTTCATGCCGGCATTCTTCAGCACTTCTTCAATGGAACGGGCCGGACCGGTGGTACCGGTACCCACCGGAACCAGGGACTTGGCCACGATATCCCTGCCATCCTTCAGAATCACGCATTTGGAAGCCGTAGAACCCACATCGATACCCAACGTATAAATTGCCATCACACATCGTCCTTTCCGCTTGTAAGCAGCTGTAAGCCGCTGCCGAACCATTTCTTCTTCATTGATTAGAACTATAGCACAAGAAATTCCGGCATTCAGTTGTAATTACAACGTTTTACAAAAAAAGCCCGGAGAGTTTTATTTCAGCCAGCGTAAGCTGGCTTCCATCGGCTGCAGACTAGTGACTAGAGACCAGTGACTAAAAAGAGCTGTCGCAGCGCGACAGCTCCAATTGTTGGCGGAGGAAGAGGGATTCGAACCCCCGGCCCCTTGCGGGATCGCCAGTTTTCAAGACTGGTGCCTTAAACCACTCGGCCATTCCTCCATGTAGTCAACAGGTTAAGTATATCCTACCCCCGGTGGCCTTGTCAAGGAGCCTTAATAGGCCCCCTTATGGCTCAGCACCACCCCGAAGGTCCGCCACAGCAGCATGATATCCAGCCAGACGCCCCAGTTACGCACATACCAGGAATCCATCTGCACCCGTTCCTCGTAGGTGGTATCGCTGCGGCCGTTCACCTGCCACATGCCTGTGATGCCCGGACGCACCATGTAAAAGTCCTTGATATAGGGCCCGTATTTGGGGATCTCCGCCGTGACGATGGGCCGGGGCCCCACCAGGCTCATCTGGCCGCTCAGCACGTTGAACAGCTGGGGCAGTTCGTCCAGGCTGGTGCGCCGCAGCACCTTCCCCACCCGGGTCACCCGGGGATCGTCCTTCAGTTTGAACTCCGCTTCCCATTCCTTCCGGGCCTCCGGATTGGCGGCCAGGTATTCCTTCAGTTTCCGGTCCGCATCCACGCACATGGTGCGGAACTTCAGGCAGGGGAACAGTTTGCCATCCTTGCCGATGCGCTGGTGGGCGAAGATCACCGGCCCCCGGGAATCCAGCTTGATCAGAATGGCCAGCACCAGGAACACCGGGCTCAGCAGCACCACCCCCACCAGGGTCAGCACCAGGTCGAACAGGCGCTTGCACATCCGGTTGTAGGGACGGGCCAGGTTGTTCTTCAGGCTCATAAGGATCATCCGCTCATTGAACAGGGAATCCACTTCCACTCCATTGACAGGAAGACCGATCAGGTCTGGCACAAAGCCCAGGTTCCGTACATGGGGCTGGATCCCATGCATCAGGCTGTTGAGTTTGTCCGGGGTCAGGCCCGGTGCGGCAATGCACACATCCTGTACACCGGTCTTTCCGATTACATCCGTCACCTGGTCGAAAGTGCCCAGATAGGACAGGTCTCCCACATTCTCCGGCTGAGGCCCGGCGTCATCCACGTACCCGATCACGTTGTAGTTCAGGCCCACGTCATCTTGGATCCCCTGCAGGATCAGGCGGGCTGTCTTGCCGGCTCCCACCAGCAGCAGGGGGATGCTCCCCACCCCGGCCCAGTTCAGCAGATGGGCGATAAAATACCGGGACAGGGTCACCAGCAGGAAGGCAAACAGCCACAGGAACCCGATGAACAGCCGGGACGTGCTGGTGGCGATATGGGACATGTACACGAACACCACAATGGCACCCGTGGCATAGGTGCAGCCCCAGCAGATGCATTCCATCAGCTTCCAGTACCCCATCCGCCGGGTGTAGATGCCCGCCTGGCGGAAGAACAGGAGAAACAGCAGCGGAAAGGCCACCCAGGCGTTCAGCCAGGCAATGTGCAGATGGGTATTGCCGGTAACGAAGCAGCGCAGGTGGTACGAAAGCACTTCTGCCAGAAGGATCATCAGCCAGTCGGTGATGGTGTATACCGTGGGCAGAAAGTAATTCAGGTGATGATGGATAAAGGAGTCGGGATGGGACTCCGAAAAGGCTGCACGGGACATGGACAAACTCCTTTACAAACAGGATTGTGAATAAAATGTATATTTTACTATTATATCGTTGAACGAAAAAAGGTGCAAGGCAAAACGCCCCTCAGTTGTCAGATTCCAGGTCCAACAACTGGGGGGCATTCCACTGTGGTTCATCCACACGTATTTTTGGTTTTGGGAGAACCAGTCCGTCGTTACACTTTCTTCAACGTTCCTTCACTCTTGGCAATGACAACCGCAGAAGCAGCATCGCCTACGATGTTGGGGATGACCCGGCCCATGTTCAGGATCCGGTCGATCCCGGCCAGAAGTCCGATGGCTTCCATGGGCAGATGGGCTGCACTGAGGACGATGGTCAGCATCACCAGGCCGGAGCCGGGGATCCCGGCAGTCCCGATGGCGGCCAGGGTCGCGGAAACCATGACCATCAGCTGATCCGTGGCACTCAGATGGATGCCGAAGATCTCAGCAGTGAAGACCACGGCAACCGCTTCGTAAATGGCCGTACCATTCATGTTCATGACGGCGCCAAAGGGAATGATGAAGTTGGCCGTATCCTCGTCCACCCCCAGGTTCTTGGTGCATTTCAGGTTGATAGGGATGGTCGCTACAGAAGAACAGGTGGCAAAGACAAAGGCCATGGCTTCTTTCATGGTCCGCAGGAAGCGCAGGGGCGAAATGTGTCCGATCAGACCGCCCATGACCCCGGCCTGTATGATGATCACATAGAGGAAACCGGACAGATACAAGGCTGCAATGCATTTCAGATACGGGATCATGATGGCAGAACCATTCTTTCCCACCACGGTGGCCATCAGCCCGAACACGCCATAGGGAGTGAATTCCAGGACCCGATTGGTCAGGTCACCCATCACTTCCTTGCCGACCCTGAAAATATTCAGGAGAGGCTCGCCTTTGCTCCCCATTTTCATCAGGCAGAAGCCCAGGATCAGCGCAAAGAAAATGATCTGCAGCAGATTCTGCTGGGCCAGAGACTGAAAAGGATTGGAGGGAATGATATTGACCAGCGTTCCGATGAGCGATACATCCTGGGTACTTTTCTTGACAGCGGGTACAGTCCCGGAAAGGTCCACCCCGGTCCCCACATGGAACAGGTTGGCGAAGAACAGTCCCACCACAATGGCAAAGGCCGTGGAAATCAGAAAGGACGCCACCGTCTTCACACCCATACGGCCCAGTTTCTTTCCATCCCCCACATCAGCCGCAGCCACCACCAGAAGGCACAGCACCATAGGTGCCACCACCATGGTCAGGAGCCGGGTCAGGATGGTCCCCAGCGGATTCAGGACGGCAGCCTGGGGGCCGAATACCAGCCCCACCAGGATACCCAGTACAAACCCGATCATAATCCGGGTGAACAGGCTCAAGCGATTCCAAGGTTTAAAAATAAATCCCATTTTGATTGCCTTCTTTCTTCCTGATTACACAAACCGGCATACATGGTCTACGGCAATATCGGAGAATCCATAGGCTTCTGCCTTGGTCAGTTTTCCGTTGGCCACTTCATGGATTTCGTCAACCAGTTCCCGGCCCATCTGCTTGTAGGTCTTTTCACCCCGGACGATGGTACTCAGGTCTACATCCATATTGTCTTCCATATTTTTATAGGTCCGTCCATTGGCAGTCACCTTGATCACCGGTGCAATGGCATTGCCGGTGGGCGTCCCCCGCCCGGTGGTGAAGATCACCGCCTGGCAGCCGGCAGCCACCATACTGGTCACAGAAGAAATATCGTATCCTGCCGTGTCCATCACCAGCGCTCCCGTTTGCGTCGGTTTCTTCGCCTGTTCCAGGACTTCCCGGATGGGACGGGTTCCCCCCTTGCGGATGCAGCCCAGGCTCTTCTCATCCAGGGTGGACAAACCACCTGCTTTGTTCCCCGGGGTGGGCTGCCCGGCCCGGCAGTCCTGTCCGGCTCCAGCCAGATGTTTCTCGTAAGCCCGGCACACCTCGATGATCTGGTTGTGGATAGCAGGCGTAGCGGCCCGTTTGGCCAGGATGTGTTCCCCACCGATCCATTCGATGGATTCGCTCATCATGCTGGTGGCTCCCAGGTCCACCAGGATGTCACTGGCTTCCCCTACAGCCGGATTGCTGGCGATACCGCTGGTGGCATCGCTGCCGCCACATTCGATCCCCAGGAAGAATTCGCTCATGGGGAAGAGTTCCTTTTGCTGCCGTCCAGCCTCCTGGGCCATATCCCTGGCTGCCCGTACAGCCTTTTCAATGGTCTTGAGGGTACCGCCCTCGTCCTGGATCCCGAAGTCAACCACAGGCTTGCTGGTCATTTTCCGGATTTTCTCCGCCAGCTGGGCATGGCCCACCGTTTCACAGCCCAGGCCGATGATGACGACGCCATATACATTGGGATTGGTGGCAAACCCGGTCAGGACTTTCTGGCTCATTTCCGTATTGGCAGCCACATCGCTGCAGCCCGTATTGAAGATGATGTTGACGGCGCCCCGTACCTGGCTGGCCACCACACGGCAGCTTTCGCTTCCGCAGGCGCAGGTGGGCAGGATCAGCACATGGTTGCGGATGCCCGGACGGCCTTCGGCTCTCCGGTATCCCCAGAAGGACATTTCCGTCAGAGACGGATCCCCCGTGGACTGCTTCGCCGTGGTTTTCCACTGGTCTCCCACCAGTTCTGCATCATAATCCCGCGGCACACTTTTTAAATTGTTATCGTTGACCCAGTGGCCTTTGGCAACCGGAGAAATGAGTTTTCCCAGGCTTTCCCCATATTTCATTACATCATCACCGGCCCCAAGATCCTGAAGCGCGATTTTATGACAGTACGGGATGGTCTCTTCTGCCCGAACCGTACACACCCGGTCCCCATCCTGATACGTCACCGTGGCACCTGCCGGGATTTCTTCCACACAGGTCACCACGTTGTCCCTTTCATCCATCAACAGCGCATTGACTTTCATTTCATTCCCTCCCGATTGGAATCTTTATGGCATTATAATAGAATTTTCTGTACATAAAAGCAATTATATGTTATTTACATATCTATAAATATGTTTTATACTATATGGACCAACCTGAAGGAGGGAGATTCCCCGTGGAATTGGAGAAAGAATATATCCTGACGATTACCCGCTGCGGCAGTTTTTCCAAAGCTGCAGAGGCCCTGCATATGACCCAGCCTGCGCTCAGCATTGCCATCCGTAAGGTAGAGACACGGCTGGGTATGCCCCTCTTCAACCGGAAAAAGCACCCGCTCCAGTTGACGGAAGCAGGTGCTGTCTATGTACGCGGACTGCGCGAAATCAAAAAGGTGGAAGAAACGGTGGACCAGCAGTTAAAAGATCTGGCCGACCTGGTCACCGGAAATCTTCGGATCGGGGGCTCTCACTACCTCAACGCCCATATCCTGCCCCCCCTGCTGACCCGGTTCAGTGCAGCCTATCCCGGCATCCAGATCGATTTGCTGGAAAGCAGCTCCGCCCATCTGGCTTCTCTGCTCAAAGAACGGGAACTGGATCTGACCTTCAGCTGCAATCCGGAATTCATACCGGCTTTCAAGCACTACAGCATTTTTCACGACACCATTCTCCTGGCTGTCCCGGCTGACAGTGCCTTTCATGAACAGTATGGGCCATGGCAGCTTTCAGCGGCCCAGGTTGCAGCCGGAAGGCATCTGGAAAGCGCCTGCCCGAGCCTGCCCCTTGCAGCCCTCTCATTTCTTGACTATATCGTTCTCCGCCCGGGGAACAATCTCCATGACCGGGTGGCTGAAATCTTCAGGGCAGCCAGCTGCACGCCCCGGATCAAGACTCAGGTTTCCCAGCTGGCCACGGTCTACCATCTGGCCAAAGCCGGTTATGCTTCGGCTTTCATTTGTGACCGGTTGGTGGATCCCCATGACAGGAAGCTGGTTTTTTACAAAATCGACCTTCCCGTCACAGACCGGGAATTTTTTCTGCTGCTGCCCCAGGAAGAATATACACCCCGGGCCGTACGGGCTTTCATTCGCTTTTGCCGGGAGCATCCCCTGTTGCCGTAGGGGCGCCGCATCGCTGCGCCCGTATGCACCGTCTGTTGATTGTTGCCCAACGCCGGAGGGGTCGATCAGGGCGATCGACCCCTCCGGCGTTGGGCTGTTATTGTCTGGGGCGGCTGTGCATGGCAGTGCATACATAGAAAAAAGGCGCTGTGAAGAAATGAATGATGTGACCCCAAAAAGTTAGACCTTAGTAACGAGATGGTTTTTACCGTCTCGTTACTTTTTTATGCTGCCTGCAAGGAAAGCCTGTATTGAACAGGACTTTTCCAGCCCAGTTTTTCCTTGATTCTTTGCTCGTTATAGTATTTGATGTATCGTTCGATAGCGCCTTTTAATTCTTTGTAGCTGTAGTAGGTCACTCCGTAATATATTTCCTGCTTCAGTAAGCCGAAGAAGTTTTCCATTACAGCGTTATCATGACAGTTGCCTTTTCGAGACATGCTCTGAAAAATTCGTTCGTTTTTTAGTCTTTTGGTATAGAATTTCATTTGGTATGCCCAGCCCTGATCGGAGTGAAATGTTCTTCGATACGGACAATCAGCAGTAATTTTGATTGCTTTGGCTTGAGCTTCCAGTATGCTGTTAGCCGAAGGATATTTGGCTATTCCATAGCTGATGATTTCATTATTGAACATGTCCAGGAAAGGATCCAGATAAAGCTTGCGCAGAGTCAAATGTCCCTGTGAATCTGCTTCATAGTATTTGAATTCTGAAGTGTCGGTCGTAATCTTCTGGTGAGGGATATTCGTCTCAAAACGACGATGTATCCTATTTGGAGCAATGGTTCCTACCTTACCCTTATAGGAGCTGTATTTACGGCTCTTCCGGGTAAAAGATGTTACCTGAAGGCTCAGTTTCTGCATGATACGTTGAACTTTCTTCTTGTTCACGCAAATCCCTTGGTTCTTTAGCTCACCGGTCATGCGACGGTATCCATAATCTTTATGCTGGCTGCGGATTTCCTGTATTTTCTCCTCTACTTCCTGGTCTGGATTCTCGCGGTCAAACCGTTTCTGCCAGTACATATAGGTTGCTTTGGGCATTTGCGTATAGGAGAGAATGTCTTTCAACTTGAATGATCCTCGGAGACTGGAGATGATTTTCGCAACTCTCTCATTTTTGCTTCGTCCTCTAAACGCAGTCTCCTCAGTTCTTTTAAAAAAGCATTCTCTATTCGGAGTTTAAGGTTTTCATTCTCTAACTCCTGGACATGTTCCACACTGATGTTGACCATCGGTTGTTGAACCTGGGTATCTGTTTTTTTGGGTTTTGATTGGCTCAAAGTCTTTTTCCTACCTTTTTTATGTGACCGTAACGCATCCGGCCCCGCAATTTTAAATTCATTGACCCATCTGGAAATCAATGACGGATTGTTGATTCCTACACGAATTGCCAATTCCTGATATGAGATTTCATTTGTTAAGTAAGACTCTACCACAGAAAGTTTTTCTTTGAAAGAGTATATTTTTTGAGAGCGAGATCTCTTCAGACCATTATCTCCAAATGCCTTGTAAGCAGCAGCCCACTTTAGCAGCTGGCTGCTACTTGCCATCCCATATTTACGTGAAATAGAAATACACCCTTTGTCACTGTTCAAGTATTCCAGTACTATTTTTTTCTTAAATTCATAGCTGTGTCTTGCCATAAAAAAACTAACCCCCAATTGTTAGATTTTTGGTCTAACAATTGGGGGTCAGCTCAGAATCCTCATTTCTTCACAGCGTCTTTCTTTGTATGCAGATCCATCCAGCAGTCTCTACTGCTTCCAGCCACTGAAAAAGGAGGGTGTGATTTTTTCACACCCTCCTTTTTTTGTGCACCAATTATTTGTTGTCTTCTGCAGCGATGGCATCGCAGGCGCAAACAGCGCATACATCCACCACATCCTGGGTGGAGCAGCCACGGCTCAGATCCAGGACCGGTTTGGCCAGACCCTGAACCAGAGGCCCAAGGCAGGTAGCACCGCTGAACCGTTCAACCAGTTTGTAGCCGATGTTGGCAGCACACAGGTTCGGGAAAATCAGTACGTTGGCATGGCCGGCCACTTTGGAGCCAGGAGCCTTGCGTTCGCCCACTTCAGGAACCAGGGCAGCATCAGCCTGCAGTTCGCCGTCGAATTCGAAATCCACATTGCGGGACTTCAGGATTTCAACAGCTTCCTTCACTTTGTCGACTTCTTCACCGGAGCCGGAGCCTTTGGTGGAGTAGCACAGCAGAGCCACTTTCGGTTCTTTGATATCCAGGGTGTTGCGGGCACGGTCAGCGCAGCTTACTGCGATATCAGCCAGCTGTTCAGCCGTCGGTTCGATGATAACGCCGCAGTCACCGAAGACCAGTTTGCCGTTGTCGCCCAGGTTCTTCTTGTCGCTCAGGATGATGAAGCCGCTGCATACGGTCTTGTTGCCGGGTTTTACGCCCACAACCTGCAGACCTGCTTTGATGGTATCAGCAGAAGTCCGGGTAGAACCGGAAACCACACCGTCAGCATCGCCCATGGCCAGCAGGCCGGCGCCGAAGAACGTGGTATCGTTCAGCATGATTTCCCGTGCTTTTTCCACGGTCATGCCCTTTTTCTTTCTCCGTTCTGCAAAGTAAGCGCACAGTTCGTCCATTTTTTCATAGGTTGCAGGGTTGACGATTTGTACACCGTCAAAGCTGATGCCCAGACGATCTGCATCCTTTTGCAGTTTAGCAGGATCCCCTACCAGCACGATTTTAGCAAAACCTTCTTTGGTAACGATAGCAGCAGCCTTCAGCGCTCTGTCACTGTCGTTTTCCGGCAGCACAATTCTCTTTTGTGCAGGTTTAACACGAGCCTTCAGTTCGTCCATAAATGCCATTTAATATCACTCCTACCCAAATAGTAAAAGGTTGGTGCACGGCACCCCTTTTCATAGTTTCTATTATAGCACGTTTTTCGGCCGTTCCATATACGAACTTTTCCCAATTTAAAAAAGGTAATATTCTGATAAGTGCTCCTTTCCAAAGAGACCTGCGTATTGAAAAACCGGAGGTTTTTCTGTAAACTGGAAACGAAGTCATCATCGCTGCCCGGCAGCAGAATTGGAGTGATACCATGAATCGGGATTATCTTGTGACCGACCCGCCTATGAAGGCCCTGTTCCTGTTTTCCCTGCCCATGATCCTGGGCAATTTCTTCCAGCAATTGTACAATACCGTAGATTCGGCCATTGTAGGCCGTTACGTGGGCGAAACAGCCCTGGCCGCCGTGGGGGCCTCCTATGCCCTCACCACGGTTTTCATCAGCATTGCCATCGGAGGCGGCGTAGGGGCTTCGGTGATCGTCAGCCGGTATTTCGGTGCCCATGAGTACGGCCCCATGAAGCAGGCCATCTACACCGCCTTCCTGACCTTCCTGGGGCTCAGCACCCTGCTGGGGATTTTCGGCTATGCCGCCAGCAGCCAGATCATGACCTGGCTGAAGACCCCGGCGGACAGTCTGGGCATGGCCGAGGCCTACCTGCGGATCTACTTCCTGGGCCTGCCCTTCCTTTTTATGTACAACATCCTTTCCGCCACTTTCAATGCCCTGGGCAAATCCCGGTATCCCCTGTATTTCCTGATTTTCTCCTCCCTGCTCAACGTGTTCCTGGACATCTACATGGTCCGGAACCTGGGCTGGGGTGTGGCCGGGGCCGCCTGGGCCACCCTGATCAGCCAGGGGCTTTCGGCGGTGCTGTCCTACGGGGTGTTCATGCACCTGATCCGTGAGCTGGGCAGGGCTCCCGGGTATTTCAGCCAAACCCAGCTGGGCAAAATGACGGCCATCGCCCTGCCTTCCATTCTGCAGCAGTCCATTGTGTCCATCGGCATGATGCTGGTACAGGGAGTGGTCAACAGTTTCGGGGCCGCAGCCCTGGCCGGCTATTCCTCCGCCCTGCGGATCCAGTACGTATGCACCGTGCCCATGAACGCCATCGGCAATGCCATGAGTCCCTACACAGGCCAGAACCTGGGCGCCCGAAAAGTGGACCGGGTTCTTGCCGGTTACCATGCCTCCAACAAACTGGTGGTGCTGTATGCGGTAATCATCCTGGTGGTGCTGGAAACCTGCAACGAGCCCATCATCCGGTTCTTCCTGGGTGACAGGGCTTCGGCCGTGGCCCTGGAAACCGGTACCTCGTTCCTGAAATTCGTGGGCTTCTTCATCAGCATCATCGGCTTCAAGATGGCCGTGGACGGCGTGCTGCGGGGTGCCGGGGATATGAAGCTGTTCACCATCGCCAATCTGACCAACCTGGGCCTGCGGATCCTGATTTCCCTCACCCTGGCCCCCCTCTACGGCATTCAGATGGTCTGGATGGCCGAACCGGTGGGCTGGAGTGCCAACTGGCTGATCAGCCATTACGAGTACCGCTCGATGCGGTGGATCCACAAGGTGAAGATCGGATAAGAAAATATCCTTCAAAAAGAAAGGGCGTCGTCCTTCACTGCTTCAGGATCCCGTACAGCTGCAGATACTCTGCTTCCACCTCCTGGAAGGGCCGCACCCTGTAGTCCACTTTCCGCAGCAGCGTCCCCTCCATCTCTCTGTTCTCCGGATGGTCCATCAGGTGGTGCAGGTCGCTGTACATCAGCGCCCGGTCGATCTGCCGGATGGCCTTTTCATCCTGAGCCGGCAGGGGCCCGCCCAGGAACTTCCGGAAGATGGCCGTCAGCAGCTGCTCTTCCAGTTCCCGATACCGGGGCATAGCCGCTTTGTAGGGATGGGGTACATCGGACAGGTAGCATTCCGTGGCATCGTGGAGCAGGGCTCCCAGAGCCACCCTGTTGCCGCAGCCCCGGGCCAGGGCTTCCCGGGCCGCGGCGATACAGTGCTGGCCCACGGAATAAAACGTCCGGCAGTGCCCATTGCCCCGGCACAAAAGACTCAGGGCATGGGCGATGTCCTGGATGCGGAGGGTCTCCGGCCTCGGGTCCAGCGGGTCGAACTCCAGGCCGGTGAAGGTGGTGATGGTCCCCTGGCCCGTCTTGTCCCCCTGCCTGTTACCGCTCATGGGTTTCTCCCAGGAACCGTTCCCGGGCCTGGACCACCTGCCGGATATGCTCGGCCACCGTGGTGCAGCAGCCGCCAACGGCCACGGCTCCGGCCTCCATGTATTCCAGGGCATAGTCTCCGAATTTCCGGTCCGTGCCCACCCCATGCCAGGTCTTGGTCACCGGATCGTATTCTTCCCCGCTGTTGGGATACACGAAAACAGGCCGGTGGGAAGCCGCCTTCAGTTCCCCGATCAGGCTCCCGATGTATTCCGGTTTGGTGCAGTTGACCCCCAGAGCCTCCACTTCCGGGAACTGGCGCACCACTTCCGCCGCCGCCTCCCGCAGAGGCATCCCTTCACAGTTGTGAAGCCCATCCCGGCAGGAAAAGCTGATCCAGAACGTGGCCACCAGTTCCCGGGCGATCCGGGCTTCCACCAGTGCTTCCTGGAGCCCGGGCTGGGTCTCGAACAGCAGCACATCCGCACCGGCTTCCCACAGCAGCTGGGCCCTCCGCTTATGGAAATCATACAATTCCCGGTCGCTGAGACCGTAATGGCCCCGGTACTCCGAGCCATCTGCCAGATAGGCGCCGTAGGGCCCCACTCCGGCCAGGCACAGGGGCCAGGCCCGTCCGGCAGCCTTCCCTTCCTGGTCCCACCATTCTTGGCGGGCTTCCTGGAAAAGGGTCACCGACCGGGTGATCAGGTCTTCCGCAGCCTGCCGGCTGAACCCATTGGCCATAAGGCCTGGGATGGAAGCCTGATAGCTGCAGGTGATCCCCGCATCGGCCCCGGCCCGGAAATACTCCAGATGGACCTGTTTCACCAGTTCCGGCCGGTCGGCCAGCACCCGGGCGGTCCACAGGCTGTTGTTCAGATCCGCCCCCAGGTTTTCCAGCGCCGTGCCCATGGAACCATCGATGACCAGGATCTGATTCTGCTCCAGGACGTTTTTCAATGTCTGTCTCATGCTTTCCTCCTCATGCTATGTACAGGTTCTTTTCTTCTCAAACTTCTTCCATTTTTCCGTAGGTGACTGCCGGGGGATTCTCCCCCCGTTCCTTTGCCGGCAGGTACCGGAACCAGAAATCGTTGAACAGACGGAAAATCTCTTTCTGCTGGGTAACGATGAACAGGATGGTGATCATCACGTAAATGGCCGACAGGATGTCCGTCATGGCCCACAGGGCATCGGCCCTGGCATGGTACAGCACCACACAGGGGATCATGTAATAGAGCATATAGATCCGGGTGCCGATCCGGTTCCAGTGGGTATCCCCCAGGGCGTAGTTGACCGACTTCTCACAGCTATAGTACATGCCGATGATGGTGGTCCAGGCAAAGACCGTGATGGCCAGGGCCAGGAACCCGGCCCCCAGATCTCCGAAAGAAGTACGGAAGGCGGCGGTGGTGAGCCGGGCACTGTCCAGGCCCGGAAAATCCGTGTAAGCGTGGGTCAGGATCAGGGACAGCGCCGTAACGGAACACACCACGATGGTATCCAGGAACACTTCCCCCCAGCCCCAGGATGCCTGGCGCACCGGATGATCCGTCCGGGCCGAAGCATGGGCGATGATCCCATAACCGGTACCTGCATCGTTGGAATACAGTCCCCGGGCGATCCCGTAGCGCATGGCGTCCTTCATCGTGGCCCCGGCAAACCCGCCGGCAGCCGCCACCGGGCTGAACGCACTGCGGAGAATCAGGGCCAGGGCCCCGGGCACATCCTGCCAGTGCTGGAGCAGGATGGCCAGCCCTCCCAGGATGTACAGCAGGGCCATGAAGGGCACCACCCGTTCCATGACCCTGGAAATCCGCTGGAGCCCCCCGAAAATGGTAGCGAAACAGGTGATGCCCAGGAAGGCCGCCGCATAGATCGGAGGGATCCCGAAGGCTTCCTTTAGGGCCCCCACCACGGATTCCGTCTGGACACTGCAGGTCCAGGGACCCAGGAGGAAACAGGCCACCGAAAGCAGCAGGGCTCCCCGTTTCCAGCCCAGGGCATTTTTCATCACAAAGGACCGGTCACACATGTATTCGTCCATGGACCGGGAATACTTGACCCGGAACCGCTGGCCCAGGATGATTTCACAGGCCTTGGTGGACATACCCAGACAGCCGGACACCCACATCCAGAATACCGCTCCGGGTCCTCCGGACACAATGGCCGTGGCCACCCCGCCGATATTCCCCACTCCGATGGTATTGGCCATGGCGGTACAGGCAGCGGCAAACCCGGAAACCGTACCGTGGCCTTCTCCTTTCTGGAACATTTTCCCAAAGGTGTTCCGGAAATGGAACCCCCAATGGCGAAAATTGTAATAAAAGTGGAACCGGAAGCTGACATACAGCCCTATGCCCACCAGGACCACGGTCATGGGCGTTCCCCACAATGCGTCCGCAGTCCCTTGCAGAAATTCCAGCATCACGTCCCTCATCTCCCTTTCCTATAGATTCCTTACCTCTTCTTACCATTGTCTTCCATCCAGCCCCAGCAGGGCCCGGTAGAACACATCGCCGCCCCGTTCCACATCTTCCGGCGGAGTGGATTCCCTGCCACTGTGGCTGATACCCAGATGGCTGGGGATGAACAGCATTCCCACCGGGATCCGGTGGGCAATGGAATCGGCGTCATGGCCGGCCCCGCTTGGCATGACCTGCCAGGTGGCCCCGGCGGCATCTGCGGCCTGTTCAAAATTCTCCATCAGACCCTGGTCGCAGATGGCACTGTCTTTGTGGATCAGCAACTGGATGGTGAAGCGGGCATCGGAGATGGCTTCCGCCACCTTCCGGATTTCACCGATCAGGGCGTCCGTATACCGGTTGTCAATGTTGCGCATCTCAAAGGTGCAGGTTACCCTGCCCGGCACCACGTTGGCCGCATTGGGCCAGCACTGGATCTTCCCGGCCGTGAACACGGTGTTGTGACCGATGGCCCGGCAGGCCGCATCCCCGGCCACGATCAGCCTGGCCATGCCCACCATGGCGTCCTGCCGGTCTTCCATGGGGGTGGTGCCTCCATGGTTGCTTTCCCCTTCCGCCGTTACCAGGTACCGGACAATGTTGGAGATGCCGCTGACAATACCCAGCTGCAGACCCTTCTTTTCCAGCTGCCCTCCCTGCTCGATGTGGGTTTCCAGATAGCAGGCCGCATCGGAAAAGTCCCGTTGACAGTCCAGGATCTCATCCACCGTATGCCCGAACCCGGCCAGGGTCTCCTTCAGCAGGGGCTGGTCCGGATCCGTGAGTCCCGCCAAAGCCCGGCTGCCGAAAGTGCCCCCCAGAGGGCTGGCTTCCTCCCCGTTGAAAGCGTACACTTCCACCGTATGCCGGAGCCGTTTTCTCTCTTCCTTCAGCCGCTGGACACAGGCAATGGCCGCCGCCACTCCATACGCCCCGTCAAACAATCCCCCGGAAGGGACCGTATCCAGATGGGACCCCATCAGAATATGCTTCCGTTCCGGTTCCGTCCCCGGGAGGACGGCCCGCAGATTCCCTGCCGCATCCCGGCTGGTGATAAGACCGGCCTGCTGGAGCAGTTGTTCTGCTGCCCCCAGTGCCTGGAAGAATTCCGGGCTGTAAAGTCGGCGGGTATAGGACCCATCCGGGTTTTTGCCAAAATGACCGATATTTTCCAGTATATCCATGACTTTCCCCATGGAAAAGCGCCTCCTTGCTACCAGTATTATTTTATTAAACCATAAAAGAGAAAAATGGAAAAGGGGTGGACCACACCTGACGTGCAGTACACCCCCCTGCAGATTTCCATCCACCGGTATGAAGGAGGGATCCGGGACAATCACTGATTTTCTCCCTGACAGGGGCTGTAAGGGAAAGTTCCCTTTTCCAATCAGTCCCTGCCCGGCAGGGTGTCCCCCTCTCTTTCTCTTTGCTTCCCGCGGGCCTGTTTCTTCTCCAGGTCCCTCATCACCCACTGCCAGGCGAACCAGGCAAAAAGGCCGGCCACCAGCCAGGCCATGGGATCACAGGCCGCGGAAATGGCATAGCTGTGGGTCCGCATCCCCACCAGAGCCGTCAGGCCCCGGGCCACCAGTTCGAACACCCCGCACAGGGTAGGTGCCAGGGCGTATCCCACCCCCTGCATGGCATTCCGGCAGATGAAGATCAGGCTTAGCGGCAGATAGAACCACATGGCGATGTCGCCGTAGGTCCGTGCCCAGGGCATAAGTTCCCGGATCTCCCCATCTCCCGAAAAGAAGAATCCCATCAGGAAGGGCAGCAGGAAGTGAAGGACGGCCGCTGCCAGGATCGAATACAGGAGCATCATCTGAAAGGCTTTTTTCACTCCCTGCCGGATCCGTTCCAGGTCCCCTTTTCCGAAATTCTGTCCTGCATAGGTGGCCATGGTCTGGCCCATGGACAGGCAGCCCTGGGTCAGCAGCATGGAGACCTTGGAAGCAGCGGTATAGGCAGCTGCCGCTGCAGATCCAAACAGGTTGATGGCGGACTGGGCAATCATGATCCCGGAGGCAGTGATGGAAAACTGCAGGGCCATGGGCACCCCCATCCGCAGCTGTTCCCGTGTCTCATAGGCATACAGGCCCCAGTCTTTCTTCTCCGGTACCAGCACCGGTTCTTTTTTCAGAATGTAGACGATGCACAGCAGCACGGAAATCCCCTGGCTCACAACCGTGGCCAGGGCCGCCCCGGCCACGCCCATGCCGAACTGGATGATGCACAGAAGGTCCAGTCCCACATTGAGGCAAGCAGAAAACACCAGGAAAAACAAGGGTGCCCGACTGTTGCCCACGGAACGGAGGAAGACGGAGGCCATGTTGTAGAACACGCTGGTGAAGAGCCCCTGGAAAATGATGGTAATGTAGGTCCGGGCATCTTCCAGGATATCCGCCGGGGTGTTCAGCAGGTCCAGGAACCAGGGCACCGCGGCCGTACTCAACAGGGTCATGGCCACAGAAAGCAGCAGGGCCAGCAGGGTCCCGTTGGCCACGCTCCGACGGACCCCGGCTTCATCTTTGGCCCCGAACCGCTGGGAGGTCAGGATGCCGAAACCGGCCGTGATCCCCAGGGCAAAGCCAAGGACCAGGAACATCAGGGTACCGGTGGAACCAACGGCGGCCAGAGCCCCGGCCCCCACATACCGGCCCACGATGATCATGTCCGCCATATTGTACAGCTGCTGGAACACGTTCCCCACGAACAGGGGGAGCAGGAACTGGAAAATCAGGGGAAGGATGGGCCCCCGAGTCATATCTTTTTGCATACGATTCCTTTTCTTTCACGTCCAGTCACTAGTCTCTAGTCACTAGTCACTAGCCGATGGAAGCCAGCTTGCGCTGGCAAAATAAGGGGGCTGTGAATGGTGTTTTCACAGTCCCCTTCATTTTCATTTCATTTCAATTTAGCCAATCAGCACAGTTTGGCACCTGCCGGGATGTGGGGATCCAGCATCAGAAGATGGAGTTTCCGTTCTTCCCCTTCCATATGTTCTGCACTCAGCAGCATCCCGCAGGATTCCACGCCCATCATCTTCCGGGGCGGCAGGTTCACAATGGCCACCAGGGTCTTGCCCACCAGGTCTTCCGGATCGTAGTACGCTTTGATCCCGCTCAGGATGGTCCGATCGGTACCGGTGCCGTCATCCAGGGTGAACTGCAGCAGCTTCTTGCTCTTGGGCACGGCGAAGCAGTCCTTCACTTTGACCACCCGGAAATCGCAGGCGGCGAAGTTATCGAAGTCCACGAAATCCTTGAACAGCGGTTCAATGGTCACGTTGGAGAAATCGATCTTTTCCGGAGCCACGGTCTCAAAGACCGGTGCGGCAGCAGCTTCGGCCACTGGAGCAGCCCCGGCAGCCGGTTTGGCTTCGTTCCTGCCCCCGTCCAGGGGTTTCATGGTGGGGAACAGCAACACGTCACGGATGGAGACAGCTCCAGTCAGGAACATCACCAGACGGTCGATGCCGATACCCAGGCCGCCTGTCGGCGGCAGACCATGCATCAGGGCATTGATGAAGTCCTCGTCCATCATGCCGGCTTCGTCGTCCCCGGCGTTCCGTTCTTCCACCTGTTTTTCAAACCGTTCCTTCTGGTCCAGAGGGTCATTCAGTTCCGTGAAGCCGTTGCACAGTTCCCGTCCGAAGATATAGCCTTCGAAACGGTCGGTGATCTCAGGGTCAGCCACGCTGCTCTTGGCCAGCGGGGAGATTTCCTTGGGATGTCCGGTGATGAAGATGGGCTGGATCAGGTTCTTTTCCACGAATTCATCGAAGAAAGCGTTGATGATCTTGCCCACGCCCCAGGCAGGTTCCACTGCCACGCCGGCTTCTTTGGCCATCTGACGGGCCACTTCCACGTCCTTGACGCCTGTGAAGTCTTTGCCGCTGTATTTCTTCACGGCATCGATCATGGTCATCCGGGGCCAGGGTCCGGTCAGATCGATTTCCGTCCCTTCATACTGGATCTTCAGGGTCCCCAGGACCTTTTCCGCACAGGTGGTCACGATCTTTTCCGTCAGATCCATCATGGTGTTGAAGTCCCCAAAGGCTTCATAGCATTCCAGGGTGGTGAATTCCGGATTGTGTTTGATGTCCATGCCTTCGTTGCGGAATACACGGCCCAGTTCATAGACCCGTTCCAGACCGCCTACGATCAGGCGCTTCAGGTTCAGTTCGGTGGCGATCCGCAGATACAGGTCGATATCCAGGGCATTGTGATGGGTAATGAACGGCCGTGCCGTGGCGCCCCCGGAGATGGTATTCAGCACCGGCGTTTCCACTTCCAGGTAGCCCTGGTCATCCAGCACCTGCCGGATGCATTGGATGATCCGGGTCCGTTTCACGAACACGTCCCGCACTTCCGGGTTCACGATCAGATCCACATAGCGCTGGCGATACCGGATTTCCTTATCCTTCAGTCCGTGCCATTTTTCCGGCAGGGGTTTCAGGGCCTTGGACAGGAATTCCAGTTTCTGCACCCGGATGGACGGTTCTCCCATATGGGTCTTGAAAACGGTACCTTCCACCCCCACGATATCGCCGATATCCAGCAGCTTCACCACGCTGTAGGCGTCTTCGCCCAGTTCGTCCTTGCGGACATACAGCTGGATCTTGCCGGTCTTGTCCTGCAGATCCATGAAACAGGTCTTGCCGTGGCCGCGGATGGCCAGCAGGCGCCCTGCCACCTTCACCACCGTGCCGGCGGCTTCCATGGCATCTACCTGGTCATGGACTTCTTTCGTATGATGGGTCCACTGGTACGCATGGCCGAAAGGCAGGATGCCCTTTTCTTCCAGCTTATGCATTTTGTCCAGACGGACCTGCATCTGTTCATTGACGTCTTCGTCCGCCAATGCTTCTTTCTCTACGTCCGGTTGGTTCTTCTTTTCGTCGGACATGAAAACCCTCCTGATTCTATCCCTTGATTATTTGCCTGCTTTGGCGTCGGCCTTTTTCTTGCTGCTGGGACGGCTGACGGCAACGATTTTGTAGTCCAGTTCACCCACCGGGGTACGGACTTTCACCACAGAACCCACTTTCTGGTTCAGGATGGCTTTGCCCACAGGGGATTCGTTGGAGATCCGGGGAGGATCGGCCATGGGATCGGCTTCGGTGGTACCCACAACGGTGTATTCTTCCTGGTCATGGGTTTCCATGTCTTCGATCTTCACCTTGCAGCCCAGGGAAACCACGTTCTTGGTAATGTCACTGTCTTTGATGACTTTGGCATTGCGGATCATGTTTTCCAGGGTCAGGATCCGTCCTTCTACGAAGGCCTGTTCGTTCTTGGCATCATCGTACTCGGAGTTTTCGCTGATATCACCATAAGAAATAGCGACCTTCAACCGTTCAGCGACCTGCTGCCGCTTCTCAGAACGAAGGTAATCCAGTTCGTCTTCTAATTTTTTCAGACCTTCTTCGGTCAAAATCGTTTCTTCAGCCATGTTTCACGACTCCTTTATCGGCTTTTTGGCACCTGCCATATCTTGTAAATTATAGATTGCAGCCGGATATTTGTCAATGCTGGAGACGGTTCCCTTTCCTTATAATATAAGGAAAGTTTTTGCCGGGCAGCCAGAAGCTCCTTCTTTCCACTTCCCCTTCACCCCCGTTCCATGGGTCCATTCACCCTTTTGTCACAGCTATACACGGAACCGGTCAAATGTGGTATAATATCCAGTAACTTATGTTCCCAATCTATTTTTCAATTTTATAGGAGCTGACGTGATGACAAGCAATAAGAACAAGAACTGGAGAAATCTCTTTGGTTCCCCTTCGCCTCACAAACATAAAAAATTGGGAGGCACGATTTTCTCGGCTGTGCTGGCCCTGATCCTGGTAGGCTTCCTTTCGGTGGCTGCCTTCTTCGCCCTGGCCAAATTCACCACAGCCAAGATCCTGACCAAGGACATGGCTCCCATGGCGTCTTCCCAATTCTTCGATGCCAAGGGGAATCTGATTACCACAGTGGATTCGGAGGAAGACCGGATCCCGGTGACCATCGACAAGACCCCCAAGAACCTGCAGCATGCCTTTCTGGCGGCGGAAGACATCCGTTTCTATGAACACGGCGGCATCGATTTCCGGGGCATTGGCCGTGCCATCTACACCTACTTCCGGTGGGGCGAAGTCCAGGGCGGCAGTACCATTACCCAGCAGCTGGCCAAGAACTACTTCCTGACCCAGGAACAGACCTTGAGCCGGAAGCTGCACGAAGCCTTCATCGCCCTGCAGATCGAGCAGAAGTACACCAAGAACGAAATCCTGGAAATGTACATGAACCAGATCTACTTCGGCCAGGGTTCCTACGGTGTGGAGACCGCCGCCAATACGTATTTCGGCAAGCACGTGCAGGATCTGGACCTGGCCCAGTGTGCCATGATCGCCGGCATCCCCAAGAGCCCCAACTACTACTCCCCTCTGTCCAACCCCAAGGCTGCCAAGGAACGGCAGAAGACGGTGCTGGAACAGATGACCAAGTACGGGTTCATCACCAAGGAACAGGCGGACGAAGCCTATGCAGAGCCTCTGACCTACAAGAGCCTGAACGAATCTCCCGGCTCCAAGAAATACTTCATCGATTACTGCATCCAGCTTCTGGTGGACAAATTTGGTCCCGATGCCGTCTACAAGCAGGGCCTGAAAGTCTACACCACCCTGGATCCCGATATGCAGAAAGCGGCAGAAAAAGCCGCCGCCCTCACTCCCACCTACTACACCGACAGCAACAAGCTGAAACAGCCCCAGTCCTCCATTGTGGCCGTAGATCCCAAGACCGGCTACATTAAGGCTATGATCGGCGGCCGGGGTACCGACCAGTTCAACCGTGCCGTCATGGCGGAACGGCAGCCCGGTTCCTCCATGAAACCCTTTGTCTACCTGAACGCCCTGGAACAGGGTGCCACCCCCAGCGATACGGTGCAGGATTCCCCCATCCCGGGTGACTGGAACCCCCAGAACTACGACCGCAGCTTCCATGGCACGGTCTCGTATCGGACGGCCCTCACCTATTCCTATAACGTACCTGCCATCAAGGTGGCCATGAAGTACGGAACGGAAAAGACCCTGAAGCTGGCCAAGCGCCTGGGCATCAGCACCCTGGTGGAGGATGACGACAATCCGGCCATGGCTGTAGGCGGCCTGACCCATGGGGTGACGCCTCTGGAGATGGCCGGTGCCTATGCGGGCATCGCCAATATGGGCAAATTCAATAAGCCCACCCCCATCATCAAGATCCTGGACCGGAACGGCAAGGTGCTCTATGAACACAAAGCCAACCCCACCCAGGTTGTAAAACCGGAAAGCGCCTATATGATGATCTCCATGATGGAAGACGTCATGACCCGGGGCACCGGCCGTGGTGCCGCCATTAACCGGCCCTGCGCCGGGAAATCCGGGACCACTGACAATTACCATGACGCCTGGTTCGTAGGCTTCACCCCCGACCTGGCCTGCGCCGTCTGGATCGGGGACGACAACAACGAATCCCTGGGCGGCATGACCGGTGGTGGCGAACCCGCTACCCTGTGGCGTACGTTCATGAGCAACGCCCTGGCCGATACGCCCGCCTCGGACTTCGACAAGCCCGATGGCTTCAAGATGCCGGCGCCAAAATATGAAGCGCCCAAGAAATCGTCCAGCAGTTCCAGCAGCAAGAAAGCCGCTGACACCAAGAAGAGCAGCAAGAGCAAGGCAGATGCATTGCCGGGAGATGGCAATGTACCCCAGCCGCCCCGTTCCTCCGGCAAGAGCTCCACGCCTCCGCCGGTACGGCCGCCGAAACAGTGATGAAAAATCCCCTCGGGTTGAACCCGAGGGGATTTTTAGTACCACGCACAAACCAGTATCCCCCTGAAAGGGGGAAGGACCCGCTTGCGGGTAGGAGGTCTCACATTGGGTGTAAGACCTATCCACCGTCCATACGGACGGTCCCCCTTCCCTTTCAGGGAAGGACAAATACAAAAAAAGAGGTGCTCAGCGAGGAGCACCTCTTTTTGCTTGAACTTAGCGGTTGTTCTTGAAGAAAGCCAGAGCAACTTCCGGGAACAGTGCATAGCTCAGCACATCTTCCACAGAAGCGTTGGGATACCCTTTGGCAGCCAGGTCGGCTTTCATCTTGTCCATTTGCGGCGGGATGTCGTCGGCCGGTCTGTGGGTAATGGGCGCGATCATGGTCTTGCCCGTCTTCTTGACGATCCAGCGGCGCACCAGTTTCTTCAGATCTTCGCTGATGGGTCCCGGAGTCTTTCCGTATTTGCCCATGACAATATCCTGGATTTCGTTGGGGATCATCTTGTACCGTCCCATCATCACATTCATGGTCGCCATAGTGCCTACGATCTGGCTGGAAGGAGTCACCAGCGGAGGATACCCCAGGTCGGCACGGACTTTGGGCACTTCCTTCAGCACTTCTTCGTACTTGTCGGCCATGCCCATTTCGGTCAGCTGGTTCAGCATGTTGGACAGCATGCCGCCAGGGATCTGGAAGCTCAGGACCTTGGGGTTGATGCTGATGTTGCTGGGCAGATGGAAGGTCTTCACCAGATCAGCACGGACTTTCTTGAAGTGGTCCGCAATGGGCCCCAGTTTGTCCATGTCGATGCCGGTATCTCTGGGAGTCCCCTTCAGGGTGTAGACCAGGGATTCGGTGCAGGGATGGCTGGTGGTTTCCGCAAAGGGAGACAGGGCCGTATCCACAATGTCCGCACCGGATTCCACGGCTTTCAGCAGGGTCATGGAAGCCATGCCGCTGGTGCAGTGGGAATGGACATTCACAGGAATGCTCAGTTCTTTCTTCAGGGCCGTCACCAGAGAAGCGCAGGCATAGGGAGCCAGCAGGCCGGACATATCTTTGATGCAGATGGAGTCAGCACCCATTTCTTCCAGTTCCTTGGCCAGCTTCAGGTAGTCGCTGTCTTTATGATACGGGCTGATGGTATATACCAGGGTGCCCTGGGCATGGGCGCCGGCATCCTTGGTGGCCTTCATGGCCGTTTCCAGGTTCCGGACATCGTTGAAGGCATCGAAAATACGGATGATATCAATCCCGTTGTCAACGGACCGTTTGACGAATTCCGTCACAACATCATCTGCATAATGGTTGTAACCCAGGATGTTCTGGCCACGGAGCAGCATTTGCAGCTTGGTTTTCTTTACATGTTTCCGAATGGTACGCAGCCGTTCCCAGGGATCTTCATTCAGGAACCGCAGGCAGGAATCGAAAGTGGCACCGCCCCAGGCTTCCAGGGCATAAAAACCGCAGTCATCCAGTTGTTCCAGTACGGGCAGCATATCGCTGGTGCGCATACGGGTTGCACAGAGGGACTGATGTCCATCACGCAGAACCGTTTCCACGATTTTAACGGGGTTCGGATTGTTCATTGCTCAACCTCCTATAAGTAAGAAACAAGCTTATGGTTCATATAATGTATATTATATCATACAAACCATGCAGGGGGTAATATAATGTCCGTTATTCCAATTATTAGAAAGTTCTTATCAAAAAAAGGACTGCGCGCACAGCAGCAGTCCTTTTTCCTACTGATCTCATTTCTTGGGTGCGGCTTCCGGATGGTTCTTCAGGAAGGTGTCGTTCTGGGCAATGATATCCAGGAACACCAGGGGCGTCTTCTTCACGTTTTTCAGCCCATGGGACTGGCCCGGACGGGCAATGGTGATATCCCCTGCCTTCACCACGGTTTCCTTGCCGGTTCCGTCCGTAAAGATCCCTTCCCCGGAGATGATGATGTAGGCATCTTCGTTGAAAGCATGTTTATGGGTGCCGATGGAGGCCCCCTTCTTCAGGGTCAGATAGCACATTTCCTTGATGGCGGAATCCGGGGTAGCTTTATCCCGGGCAAAAGCGAACTTGCCATAGGCCGTCCCCTTGCCCTTGGCTACATCCTGCTTATCATAGGTGAACAGTTCCCCTTTGGGATAGACCTGTTCTCCCTCTTTGAAAGGAGATGCCGGAGATCCGGCGGCAAAAGCCGTCCCCGTCAGCAGCGTAGCTCCCAGAGTCAACAGCACAGCCAGTTTTTTCAATTGCATGAAAACCCCTCCTCTGAATATTTAAAAATAACTGCAAACTCATTGTAGCACGTTTCAAAAACAGTGACAAGAAAGTGAACATATTTTTTACCATCAAAAGAACCCGTCCTGTTTCCAGGGCGGGTTCTCTCCATCGGCTAGAGACTAGTGACTGCATACTAGTGACTACTGATTTTTACAATCCCTTCTTCGCATCTTCCAGCAGCTGCATCTTCATCCCATAGTATTTGGGACTCATATCCAGGAAATGGGCATGGGGATTGCTGAACCGCTGCTCTTCCGGCCAGATCTCATTGGTCAGCTGCTGATGCACGTAGCGGCGGATTTCCTCCAGGGACGGGGACGGATGGACCCGTTTCCCCTTTTCCAGCACCAGTTCCTGCAGTTCCCGGAACGTGCAATCCCGGAAGCTCATCTTCTTCCAGGGCCGCTGGGTATCCACAAAGGGGAATTCCGCCTCTTTGCGGGGATCCTCGTCCAGCATGGTCAACAGATCCGCAATGGCGTGACCCGTCCTGTCATACACCCTCCAGGCCCGTTTCCGGCCCGGGTTGGTGATTTTCTCAAAGGTTTCGGAGATCTTGATCTTGGGGATGATGGCCTTATCCTTGTGCACGGCCACCAGCTTATACACGGCGCCGAATACCGGATCGCTCTTGGCCGTGATCAGCCGTTCGCCCACCCCGAAAGAATCCACACAGCCGCCCTGTTCCAGGATGGAGCTGATGGTATATTCATCCAGGGAGTTGCTCATGACGATGATGGCATCGGTCAGTCCGGCATCGTCCAGCATCTTCCGGGCCCGCTTGGACAGGTAGGCCAGGTCGCCGGAGTCGATGCGGATGCCCTTCAGCCGTTTGCCCATGGGTTCCAGCACCTCTTTGGCCACCCGGATGGCATTGGGTACACCGGAATCCAGCACATCGTAGGTATCCACCAGCAGGATGGCGTTATCCGGATAGATTTCGGCAAACCGTTTGAACGCCGTATATTCATCGTCGTAGTACATCACCCAGCTGTGGGCCATGGTACCGCTCACCGGGATGTTGAACATCTGGCCGGCCAATACGGTGGCCGTGCTGTCCGCTCCGCCGATATAGGCCGCCCGAGCGCCGTAGACGGCAGCATCCATATTGTGGGCCCGGCGGGCACCGAAGTCGGAAACACCCCGTCCCTGGGCCGCTTTCACGATCCGCTGGGCCTTGGTGGCAATCAGGGACTGGTGGTTAACCTGGCACAGGATGGCTGTTTCCACCAGCTGGGCATCGATCAGGGGCGCATAGACCGTCAGCAGGGGTTCATCCGGGTAGATGATGCTGCCTTCCGGCATGGCGTACACATTGCCCCGGAACTGGTAGGTTTCCAGCCACTGCAGAAAGGGTTCGCTGAACACATGAAGGCTGCGCAGATAGGAGATGTCCTCTGTGGAGAAGTGCATATTTTCCAGGTAGTCCAGCACCTGTTCCAGACCGGCAAAAATGGCAAAACCGCCTCCGTCCGGATTGTTCCGGTAAAATACATCGAAAGAAACGTAATCATCCTGATCCCGTTTTCTGTCTTCAAAATACCCGTTGGCCATGGTCATCTCGTACAGATCGAAAACCATGGACAGATTTCGTGCATCAAACTGTTTCATCTTTCTCCGCCTTTCCAGGTACAATATTTGCTTATTATTCTATCACAATCCACCGTTTTCGGAAAATACAATTTTTGTCACCGGTCTTACCACATGCCCAGCACTTTGCCCCACAGACAGCCCACACCACCCCAGATCAGGATGGACAGCACCGACAGAAGGAACCCGATTTCCCACCATCGATTCTGGGATACATATCCCGCTCCAAAGAAAATGGGTGCCGGGCCGGAGCCGTAATGGGTCAGGCAGCCGAACAGGCTGCTGAACCAGGCCAGCACATAGGCCGCCATGGTGGGCGGTGCCCCGGCGCTGGCCATGATGCTGAGGAAGGCCGCGTACATGGCGCTGACATGGGCCGTACTGCTGGCAAACAGGTAATGGGAATAGAAATACACCACCGCCAGGATGCCCATGGCCACCACCCCGTTATCCCCGGCCACCAGACTGCCCATTTCCCGGCTGAACCAGGAGATCATGCCCTTGGCATTCAGGAAATTGGCCATCATCACCAGGATGGCGAACCAGACCAGGGCGTCCCAGGCCCCTTTCTCGCTTTTCACGTCATCCCAGGTGAGCACCCCGGACAGCAGCAAAAGGCCCAGCCCGATGAAAGCTGTCAGGGTTTCGGACAGGCCGATGTAGCGGCCCCCGGCCCACAGGACGATCAGCAGGAAGAAAATGGCAGCCATGGCTTTTTCCGACCGTTTCATGGCTCCCATGGCATCCAGTTTTTTCCGGGCCAGGGCCGGTGCTTCCGGGGTCTCCTTCAGCTCCGGCGGATCCAGCTTATAGATCACCAGGGGATACAGGACCAGGGAGAGCACCGCCGGCACGCAGGAAGCCGCCAGCCAGCCGCCCCAGGTCATGTTCACCCCCAGCAGATCACCGGCAAAGCTGACAGCCATGGGATTGGCAGCCATGGAGGTCAGGAACACGGCGGAAATCACCACGTCACACTGGAATACCACCGGGATCAGGAAGCTTCCCAGCTTCTTTTCCGTCCCCTTCCGGGGATCGGAGCCGAAGGTCAGGTTCAGGGACTGGACAATGGGGGCCAGGATGCCGCCGGCCCGGGCGGTATTGCTGGGCATGGCCGGTGCAATCACCAGGTCGCTGGCCACCAGAGAATAGGCCAAAAACAGAGGCTTCCTGCCGAACCGCTCCACGAACAGATAGGCGATGCGCTCCCCCAGCCCGGTCTTCACGATGCCCCGGGAAATGAAAAAAGCCACCACCACCAGCCAGATGGTGGGAATGCTGAAGCCGCTGAGGGCCTCTTTCAGGGTCAGGGTCCGGGTCAGGCACAGGCTCACCATGCCCAAAAGGGCCATGACCCCCATGGGCATGGGTTTCAGGATCAGGCCCAGGATGGTGGCGGCAAAGACGCCAAAAACGTGCCAGCCTGCAGGTGCCAGGTCGCCCGGAGGCGGCACCAGGAAAAACAGTGCACCCAGGATGCCGCAGAAAATCAGTTGTTGCCATTTTTTGGAAAGGGTCACGGTGGAAAGCCTTCTTTCTGGAAAAGTAGCTGTCGCGGAATAGACAAAAAGAAGCCTTTCCGCAACAGTCGGTTACAGCTTCTTATTGTACAACATCTAAATTGTTTTAAAAAGAGAAAAATTTATATTTCCTCCCCCAGGATCCTGCCGGCCATTTCCGCCGCCCGCGCTTCCAGTCCCGGATTCCTCAGGATGCTCCCCGGATCATTGGCGGTCTCCATCAGGGCAAAATGAGGGGGCAGGAGGAAATGCTTGTTGCAGTTCAGGGCATCGATCACCTGCTCTGCTACAATGTCTCCTCCACTGTACCCGCTGACCACCAGCGCAAAGATCCGCTTTTTGGCGAATTCCCGGAAGTCGGTCCGGTACAGGGCCGTCATCCGGTTGAAAAAGGCCATGAGATTGGCGCTGACTGCATCATTGTAGTTGGGACAGGCAAAGACCAGGGTATCACTTTCCCGGATGGCCGGATACCCTTCTTCCACCATCACCCCGCCATAAAAACAATCCCCCTGTTCCCCAAAATGGAGACAGGCTTCGTAGCTGCACCCCCGGCAATCCACCAAAGTCCCGTTCCGCAGGTTCACTTCCCGGATCCGGGCCCGGCCCTCCAGGTCCTTTCGGATCAGGTTCCACAGCAGCAGAGTATTGGAAGTCTCCCGGCTGCTGGCATGGAACAGGGCGATCCGGCGGCTGCCTGTTTCCGGGGTACCGGGAAAAGACAGCAGCTGGTCCACCAGGCGGGCCAGGGCCTTTTCGTAGGCCTCCGGATTGCTGATGCCCTGGATCCGGGCCTGGATGTTGAAGTTGTACAGAGAGCCGGTGGCTTCCACCAGGGGCGCCCCCGGAAAGGCACAGCCTGACCGGTTGGCAATGAAGATCATTTCCCGGCCGGCCTTTTTGGTGAACAGCTCATCCTCCCCGTCCACCACCACGCTGCCGGCACAGTTTTCCAGACAGTGGAGATGGAGGGAAATATAGGCGATGACCCGGGCAAATCCCACGCTGATGCCGCCCCGGGACAGGTTCACGGCAAACAGCAGCCGATGGGGACCGGGCTCCCGGGGACCGGTTTCCGGAAACAGCCGAACGAACTCACTGAACCGGTCCACCACCTGATGGGGATGGCCTGCCAGGGCACAGGCCAGTGCCCCGTCCACCCGCCGGGTGGCTCCCTCTTCCTGCCAGCCCATTTTAATTACGTAAAACATCATCCATCCCTTCTCTGCCTGGCCGGTTACTTCATCCGGCACAGATTCAGATAGGCGTGGCGGACCCGGTCGTACAGTTCCGGACAAAGCGCCGCGTCCTCATATTCAAAGCCCTTTTCCGTGAGACGGTTCTTCATGCCCAGGAAAGCGCCCTCTGTTTCGTCGCCCAGGTACAGGGACCCGTAGTGCCACTCCCCCCGGAGAGTCAGCAGGATGGACAGGGCCGCGCTGGAAAGGGCCGGCGCCAGGTACGGTTTGTAGCCCAGTTCCCGCACCGCCAGATTGCAGGTGACGGTTTTCCGGGTCAATTCCCGGGACAGGGCATCGTCGTAATGGTCCAGGCTGTCGGCGATCACCAGATCCTGGCCATGGGGGCCGAAAGCCCGTCCCTCTGTCAGGTAATGGACCAGCCGGGGATCTTTTTCCGCATAGTAGCAGGCCCGGGCGTGCATGACGCCCAGCCCATAGCCCTGGACCTGCCAGGGAGCAAGGCCCGAACTTTCCAGGAAGGCCCGGCACAGGTTGTCCACCGGATCGGAAACGATGCAGGCCAGACCCCGGAACTTCGCCTTCCGGGCCAGTTCCCCGAAATGGCGGACCAGTTCCCGGTTGGCTTCCAGCTGGACCATCCGCATGTCCCCTTTGGCCCCTATGGGCGGCGTTCCTTTGGTGGCACAGAAAATGAACACATCACAGGCAAAGAGATGGTCCTCGTCCACCAGATCCACTGGCGGCAGCACCTGGTCTCCCTTGGGAAAAGGATACCGGATCTGGTTGATTTCGATTTCCAGCCGTTCCAGGTTCTTCCGGTTCAGGTCACACAATCCCAGGGAGGCAATGGAATCCGCTCCCAGGAGCCGGAGCCCGATGAGCATGGTCCGTCCCACATCCCCCAGGGCCAGGATATGGACCCGGTTCTTGTCCCGGAGGGCCGGCCGTCCGGCCAGGGACAAAGGTCTGGTTACCCCTGCTTCCCGGGGCAGATCACTGAGATGAAGCCAGTTGTTTTCCATAATGCAGTTCTCCTTTCCAGGGGACGGCTCACTCGCCGCCCCGGTTCCGGTCATACAGCCGGGGGCCTGCTTCTCCCCAGCGCAGCCGGATCAGTCGTTCCATATCATTTTCAATGAAACGGGTGGGATCCATATTGGAATCGAATTTCACCCCGATGTCCACATCCGGGATCCGCAGGACGGAAATCACTTCTCCCAGCCGTTTCAGGGTCAGCCGTTTTTCGTACAGGGCCTGGTATTCGTCCTGCAGGGTCTCCATGATCAGTTTGGCATTCTGGAGACAGGTGAGCGAATACAGGTAGGCCGCGTCTCCATTGCCCTGGCAGATGAATTCCGGTTTCACATAGGGCAGGATCAGGTTCACGGAAGGATTCCTGTCATAGCCGCTGTAGTTGTTGGCATTGTCGATGCTGTCCCCGCCGATGAAGGGGTAGCAGTCCCGTTCGTTGAGCCACAGCTCCAGAGAGGGCAGGAAATAGGCACACTGGCACCGGAATCCCTGCTGGGCCATCAAATCCATGCCGCAGCCGGTCATGACCCCCACCAGTACTTCCAGGACCGGTACATCGTTCTTTTTCAGATAGGGGGTCAGCATCCGCATCCGGTGGCCTTTTTCCAGAAGGTCGTCAATGAGGATCACCGGCCGGCCAAAAGAGCGGATGGTCTTCACCTGGTTGTCCACCGTGGCATAATGGTGGGCTTCCGCCAGGGTGAACCCCTTCACGGACCGGTTGAAATATTTTTCGATATGGAGGGCCTTGGTCACCGTATTGGGGACCAGCACATCACTGAGGGCCTTCCCAAAGGGAACGGACATATAGGGCCCCCGGCGCTTTTTGGGATCTTCCAGGGTGGACACCCCATTCAGCCGGGCCACTTTCTGGATGATCCGGTAATGCATGGCACTGGGATTGAAACAGAGGAGCAGCTTTCCGGGATAGAGCTGCCGGAGCACCCGCAGCAGATTGTTATGGGCCCGGTCCAGGGCACTGCGGACACGGCGGTTCTTGTTGAAGGGATTCTTGATGGTGGTCTCCACATCCCGGAACAGCACCACCGGGGATTTGATCTGGACCGCATAGACCGGATGGGGTGCCCCTTCCGGCGCAATATCCACAAATCCCTGCCGGATCAGGATTTCCACCGTCTCTTCCCGGTACCCGGATGGATCCACCGGATGGTAGACCACATAGGTGAAATCCCGGTTGATCAGTTCTGTCATGATTTCGGTGAGAAGGATCTGCCCCGGATGGGAAATGGAGCTGTTCCCGCTGACGGCAAAACAGCCCAGGGCCGCGATCCTTCCGGAGGCTTCCTCCCGTACATGCTCTGCCACCCGGGGATCCCGGAATTCCATCAGGAGTTCCTGGACCGGGACCTGGTGGACGGCGCCAAAAGCTGCCAGATGGCCTCCCTTTTCTCCCCCGTCCACATATTGGGTGAAGACCCGGGGCCGTCCATCTTCCCTTTCCCAGGCCAGGTACCGCTGCACCAGCAGGGACCCCTCCCCCTGTTCCTCCAGCAGGGACCGCAGCTGGGGCAGGTCGGTCCATTTCCGGGGCCGGAACTCTCCGATGCCGATTTCCCGGGCTTCCAGCACATGTTTATAGGCCGGTTCCCGCAGGTACAGATTGTTGGCATAGATGAAATTCTGGGCCACCGGATCCATCAGGGCAGAAACATCCCGGTTCTGGTCAATGTTTTCCCGGATCCGGGTGGAACTCACATCTTCGTAGAATTTGTCCAGCTTCAAATGGAGGATCTTCCCCCGGATCTGTTTTTCCGCCGTCCGTTCCTTCTCCTTCCCGGCCGGTGCATCCGTATACCAGTTGCTGTTCTCCCGGGTCTCCCGTTCAAAGATGATGTGGTTGAGAGAATGGATGGAATCTTCGGCCGGCGCCAGCCGGTACGCCGAGGCATTCTCCACCACATCGGATCCCACGGCCAGGTACAGTTCCTTGTCCCGGAAGATGTTCCGCAGTTTCCGGATATCCTCCGGATTGGCAATGTTCACCGGCAGGTTTTCCGAGAAGGGATAGATGTCCTCCAGATCCGCCACGGACATGTTCATGATCTTCCGGCGCATGAGCCGGGGCTGGGTGTGCTTGGACCAGGAGAATTCATCCAGGGCCAGGTAGACCACGAATCCCATGTCCCGGATCCGCCGGGCCACCGCCTTGTGTCCGCTGCTGAAGGGATCGAAGGTGCCGGGATAGAAACAGACTTTCTGCTTCCGGGGAAAGGCAAAGCCGCCGGCAGCGGCTTCCACCTGGCTGATGTACCGGTAGATGTGGTTCAGCACCGCCGCATTGCTGTAAAAGTCCAGTTTGGATTCCGTGTTTTCCTGGAGCAGCACCCAGATCTTCTTGCAGCTGTGGAGGAACAGGAACTCCTTCCGTGCTTCCGGCATCTGGGAACTGTGGAACACGTAGGCAGCCAGGCTGCGGAAGGCATCCCGGCTCAGCTCCCGGTTGTAATGGGCAAAGGCCCGGAGGATGGCGTACAGCAGCCGGAGCTGGCGTTCCCCGTTCTGTTTTTCCTGTTCAGGAAACCGCCGGGCAAAATCCTGGAAATTTTCCAGCACCACGCCCATGGTGTCCACCGCCGCACCGGCCAGCTGAAAATTGGTGGAGTCCATGTCTTCCTGCAGGGAATTCAGGAATTCATCCAGTTCCTCCGGCAGCAGTTTCAGGATCATCCGGCCCAAATATTCCGGTACGTATTTGGTGATCTGCTGGTCTCCGATTTCCAGGCCGTTGAACAGTTCCACCGCCATCTCGTTTCGCTGGGCATAGGTCATGGAATCGGCGATGTCCAGAAGCGCCTCCCCGGCGGTCTGGCGCACGGCCAGATACTCACTGACCTTTACCAGATTGCACAGGTGCATCCCCAGATGCATGACATTGCCCCGTTCCCGGCCCTGCAGCAGGGCATGGCACATGAGATGGATATTGGCCATTTTGATGATCCAGTGGACCCCGGATTTCAGGTCCTCCAGGAACAGGCTGCTTTCTTTTTCCGCAAATTCCCCCGGCGCTTCCGGCAGTTCCATGGTCCGGCGCAGCCGGCTGAACAGAGCCTCTTTCCCCTCCTTCTCCCCAAAGAGATGGTGGGTGGCATACAGGGCCCCGATCCGTACAATGAGACGGTCATCCTCTCCCATCTTTTCCAGGGTCCGCCCCACCTGGCGGCAGAAGGTTTCGGTCAGGTCCTCCGGCCGCAGATACAGGAGAGCCTGGAGCAGGATCATCCGCTGCTCGGCCGTCAGGTCCGGTTTTTCGTACCAGGTCCGGAGGATCTCCAGATACAGGGCGGTGGGATGCCGTTCCTCCGCAATATTGGCCAGAGCCGTCCCCACCCGCTGGTACCGGGTGGACAGCACCGCTCGGAGAAAAGGCCCCAGACAGGCCCCGATCCGGTTCTTATGCTGCTGGGTGTAGCGCCGTTCCGGCTCGATGATCATCTCCAGATAGTGCCGGAACAGGATCTGGTTGGTAATTTTCTTCCGGGGCAGCCGCACCCCCCTGGGCAGTTCCTTGGTATACCGTTCATTGAAATTGGCGGTGATCTTCCCCATCAGGGCGGCCGCCTGGACCCGGATATCCTCTTCCTGGTGGCTCAGCTGTTCGTACAGGAACTGGAGGGTCATCAGCTTCTGCCGCTCCGTCATATAGGTGGAATATTCTTCGAAGATGCTGATGTAGGCCCGGAGATTCTTCCAGTTTGTCTGGCTGCGGGCCCCTTCGATCAGATTGCCGAAATCCCTTTCACTGCGGAAAAGGCTCATGAGCCGGATGTTGTGGGCGATGGCGGCGTATTTCAGCTGCCGGACCACCTCCTGTCCCTCCAGCAGGGCGTATTCCCGGGCAGGGCGGACCCGCTGCTGGCTTGGCACAGGGGAGAAATCTTCCGGCAGCTCCAGGGTGACCCCCAGTTCCTCCATATAGGCTTCGAAATCCGCCAGTTTCCGGTAGACCTTCTGGTAGCGTTTCCGTTTGGCTCCATCCACCTGGTCCAATTTCTGGAGGATCACATCGAAAGCCTCCTCCAGGGTGTAGAAGTGGATCACTTCCCTGCCCTGCCGGTCCCGGGTGCTTTTCACCCGGAAATCCGCATAAATCAGCAGCAGGGATTCCACGGACAGATTCTCCAGTTCCAGATCCCACACCGAATGGTTGGCGGCAATGTGTCCCATCTGGGGAAGCCCTTCCCGTTCACAGAAAAGGTCCGTGTAATAATAATGGAGATAGGGGACCCGCTTCTCTTCCCCCTTCCGGCAGCCGTACTTCCCGATATCGTGGATGGCCGCCGCTCCGGCGATCAGGGCCACATCCACCGGAACGCCCCGTTCGTGCAGCTGCCGAGCCATGAACACTGCCACATAGGCCACCCCGCCAATATGGCCCAGGGTATTGAAGGGGGTCACTTCCGTCCCCAGGCGCATGAATTCATACAGATACCGGTCCCGGACCAGGGTGCAGAACCGCAGGTACTCCCGGGTATAATGTTCCTTCCGGATTTCCTTCACCGGCAGGAGGGCGATATTCCTCCGGGGATCAAAGACGCAGCGAAGCTTTTCATAATGGTACAGGCCCCGGAGGATCTGCAGCAGGATCCGCCGTCCGGTTCCATATCGGTCTGCCTCCGGGGATGGTTCCGGTTCCGTGGTTTCCGGGAAAAGGTTCCGCAGCAGAGCCTGATAGCAGTCCTTCAGCCAGCCCTGGGGCGGTTCATCGGCCAGGACCGGCAAAAATCCCCGGAGGATTTCCAGCACGGCGGCCCCGGGAAACCGGCCCTGGGGGTCGGCGGCGCTTTCCAGCAGGGCGCAGGCTTTCTCCATCTCCCAGTCCCTGAGTTGCTGGCGCATCTGCTCCGGAGCAAGGCCCAGGGACCTGCAGAAGGCCGGTGCCACCATGGCTTCCTGGATGCATTCCCACAAACGGATGGTATTTTCCATTTCTTTCATGAAAGTTCTCCTATAAAAAATACTATTCTGTCAATACTGGTTCTATTATACCATGGAAAAAGAAGTGTGGAAAAATCATGTGACCCCTTTTCATTGGCTGGTGGGGAGTGGTTGGAAAAATATTTTTTGCACGCAGGAGGTTTCACATAGAGGGGAAATCGTTTGTCCCATGCTGGACCTATCCACCATTGCGCAAATGCGCAACGGTCCCCCTTCCCTTCCAGGGAAGGACAAAGGATCCCCTCCTTTCAAAGAGGTTGGACTGACAGCTGCCCCAACTTTCGTCAATAAGGATATCCGCCCTTTTCAAGGGCGGGGAACTGACTGCACCCATCCTTCGTCAACAGGGATATCCGCCCTTTTCAAGGGCGGAGGACCGTTGCGCCCCGCGCAATGGTGGTGGGTTCGCTCTTCGCAGGGACGGCCCATGAGGGACGTGACCCGGGTCGCCCGGAGGGCCGCATAAAAAAGGAGGTGTGAAAAAATGCTTTTTCACACCCCGTCACTAGTCTCTAGTCACTAGCCGATGGAAGCTAGCTGACGCTAGCGAAATAAAGGCGCTGTGGATGATTTTTTCCCAGCCTCTCACTCACGGTTTCCCTGTCAGCAGCCGATCCAGCAGACTTCCCAGACTGCTATGCTTTGGCTGGGGCTGGGGCTGGGGTGCCGGAACGGTTTCCTGGGCTTCCTTCTGTTCGTTGGCTTTTCTCGTATTGGCATCCAGCTTTCCCACCTGTTTTTCCAGGCTGGCCAGGCTGTTTTTCAGGTTCGTATCGTCATAGCGGGTCCCCACGATATCCCGTTTCATGCTGCGAACTTCTTTTTCCAATAACAGCTGCTGGCTGTCCAGGCGCAGGTACAGGCCAACGGTACAGATGAGGTTCAGGCCCAGCAGCGCAATCAGGATTTTCTGGAATTTCGTCATGGCAGGGTACTCCTTCCCAAAAGCAAAATGGTGCAGATCCAAAAACCGGATTTGCACCATTGTAGCATATGGGGAGGAAAAGTCAATGGAATTCACCCTGCGAACTGGCTGTTGTACAGCTCTTTGTAGAACCCGCCCTGGGCCATCAGGCTTTCGTGGGTGCCCTGTTCGATGATCTTCCCGTCCTTCATCACCAGGATCCGGTCTGCGTTGCGGATGGTGGACAGCCGGTGGGCCACGATGAAGCTGGTACGCCCCTTCATCAGTTTGGCAAAGGCGTTCTGGATCTTCACTTCCGTCCGGGTATCGATGTTGGACGTGGCTTCGTCCAGGATCAGCATGGGCGGCAGGGCCAGCATCACCCGGGTGATGCACAGGAGCTGCTTCTGCCCGGCGCTCAGGCTGTCATCATTCACCACCGTATCCAGCCCTTTGGGCAGTTGTTGGATGAACGCCCAGCTGTGGGCCTCCCGGGCGGCCTGGATGATTTCCTGCTCCGTGGCCTCCGGCTTGCCGAATGCGATGTTCTCCCGCACAGTTCCCTGCTTCAGCCAGGTCTCCTGCAGCACCATGCCGTAGGTCCGGCGCAGGGAGTGCCGGTCCACCCTGGCCGTATCCTGGCCGTCGATGGCAATGGTCCCCTGATCCACATCGTAAAACCGCATGAGCAGGTTGATGAACGTGCTCTTGCCACAGCCGGTGGGCCCCACAATGGCCGTGGTCTGCCCCGGTTCCACCTGGAAGTTGAATCCTTCGATCAGGGGTTTCTTCTTGTCATAGGAAAACGCCACCTCCCGGATCTCCACACGGCCCGCCTTGAACTGCAGCTGCCGGTCCGGTTCCGGGCTCTGGGGGGTCTCTTCAATCAGGGCGAACACCCGGGCGGCGCAGGCCAGTGCGTTCTGCAGTTCGGTGACCACGGAGCTGATATCCGTAAAGGGCTTCATATACTGGTTGGCGTAGTACAACAGTACCGTAAGCCCGCCTACGGTAAGCCCGCCGCTGAGGATCCGCCAGCAGCCCACCAGGGCCACCAGGGCGTAGATCAGGTTGTTCACCGCCCGGGTGGAGGGGTTGGTCAGGCTGCTGTAGAACAGGGCCCCCTGGGTGGCCTCCTGCAGCTGCTCATTCAGCCCCTTGAAGTCGGCGGAGGCTTTTGCCTCGTGCCGGAAGGCCTTCACCACCTTCTCGCCGCCCACCATTTCGTTGATGAGGGCGGTCTGCCGGCCCCGGATGGCGGTCTGATCCCGGAACAGCTGGTAGGAGCGGCGGGCGATGAACCGGGCCACCACAAAACTCAGCGGGGTCAGCACCATGACCATGAGAGAAATTTCCCAGTGGGTGGCGAACATGAAGTACAGGGTCAAAACAATGGTGATGCCCCCGGAAAACAGCTGGGTGAAGCCCAGCAGCAGGCCGTCGGACAACTGGTCCACATCGGCGATCATCCGCTGCACCAGATCCCCGGAACTGTGGCTGTCCAGGTACGACAGGGGCAGTTGCTGCACCTGCCGGATGGCCCTGCTGCGGATATCCCGCACGGTCCGGTAGGCCAAAAGGTTGTTGATCCGGTTCATGGCCCAGGTGGCCAGGGCCGACAGCACCACCAGCAGGAGGATCAGGGAAGTGGTGCGCCCTACCTGGGCAAAGTCCACCTTTCCCGGGCCCAGGATGCCGTCGATGGCCCGGCCGAACAATACGGGCACATACAGCTGCAGGGCCACGGAAAGCCCGGCCAGGACGATGCTTTCAAGCAGGAGATGACGGTAAGCGTCGATGACCTGCCACACCTTTTTCAGGGTCGCCATACTGGATTCCTGTTTCACCGCCATCTCAGCCCACCTCCTTTCCGTTCTGCCTGTTCTTCCGCCGCTCTCCCGGATACTGGGAGTCGAAGATTTCCTGGTACACCGGGCAGGTTTCCAACAACTGGTCATGGGTGCCCTGTCCCACCAGCCTGCCGTCGTCCAGCACCAGGATGGTATCCGCATACCGCACGCTGCTGGTGCGCTGGGATACGATGAACACGGTCAGCTCCCCTTCCAGGGCCTTGATGGCCTGGCGCAGGTGGAGGTCCGTGGCAAAGTCCAGGGCACTGGCCGAATCATCCAGGATCAGGATGTCCGGCCGTTTCACCAGGGCCCGGGCAATGGTCAGCCGCTGTTTCTGTCCCCCGGACAGGTTCCGGCCCCCCTGTTCCACCAGGGCGTCCAGCTGTCCCTCCCTGCCCAGCACCACGTCTTTGGCCTGGGCCACTTCCAGGGCCTTCCACAGGTCCTGGTCCGTGGCATTTTCGTTCCCCCAGCGCAGGTTGTCCCGAATGGTCCCTTCGAAGAGCATGGCCTTCTGGGGCACCAGGGCGATGTGATCCAGCAGTTCTCCCTCTGGATACTCCCGCACATCCCGACCGAATACTTCGACCCGGCCCTTCGTCACATCGTAGAAGCGGGGGATCAGATCCACCAGGGTGGATTTTCCGCTGCCGGTGCCGCCGATGATCCCCACCGTGCTCCCCCGGGATGCGGAAAAATCAATATGGCTCAGGGCCGGAGCCCCATCGTCAGTATATTGGAACGTCACATTGCGGAAAACCACAGCCGGTGCCTCCACCCCTACCGGTTGAAGGGTACCGTCGGGGCGGGGGTAGGCCATGGTGCTGCGGATAGCCAGGATATCCCGGATCCGCCTTGCACAGGCAACGGATTTATTCATGGTCACAACCAGGCTGCCCAGTTTCACCAGTTCGATGATCATCTGGGCCATGTAGTTGTACAGAGCCACCACATCCCCCTGGGCCAGATAGCCCAGCTGGACCCGCAGGGCCCCCTGGCGGATCAATACCACCGTGGCCAGGTTCACCAGCAGGTACGTGGCGGGAGTCATCACCGCCGACCAGCGGCCCACCTGCAGATTCCTGCGGGTCACGGTCTCGTTCCGGTCATCGAATTCCTTTACTTCATCGGCTTCCCGGCAGAAGGCCCGGATCACCCGCACCCCGGTCAGGTTCTCCCGGGTGGTCTGGAGCAACTTGTCCAGGGCCCCCTGGACCCGGGTGAACAGCGGCACGCTGCGGACCATGATGCCCACCACCACGGCCAATAGCAGCGGGACCGCCACAACAAACACCAGGGCACTGGGCACGTCGATGGTGAAGGCCAGGAGCATGGCTCCGAACACGATGAACGGGCTCCGCAGAAGAAGCCGGAGCCCCATGTTCAGTCCGGTCTGCACCTGGTTGATGTCACTGGTCAGCCGGGTGATCAGGGTATCCGTCCCCAGGGTGTCCAGCTCTTTGTAGGAAAGGCCCTGCACATGGTCAAACAGGGCCTGGCGCAGTTTCGTGGTAAACCCCACACTGCCCCGGGCGGCAAAGTACTGGGCCGTAAAGGAAAAGCCCATGCCCAGGATCATCAGGGCGATCAGGGCTCCGAAACATTCCAGCAGGAACGTTTCATCCCCATTCCCCAGGCCCCGGTCGATCATGGCGGCGATCACCAGGGGCACCGCCAGGTCCATCAGGGCTTCCAGCAGTTTAAAAGCCGGTGCCAGCAGACAGTCCCGGGTATAGCCTTGAAAGTATGGAAGAAATGATTTCATCTGTTTCACCTCATGTCTTTTTCATACTCTTATGGTATCATAGATATTGCTATTTACTTGATATTGCTTTTATAACAAGTTATATAATTCTCATATAGGAGGCCCATCTATGAACCTGGAACAACTGAACTGCTTCATTGCTGTGGTGGAGGAAGGCTCCATCTCCGCCGGGGCCCGGCGCCTGAACCTGACCCAGCCCCCCGTTTCCCTGCAGCTGAAGAACCTGGAAAAGCGCTGTGGAGTACGTCTGCTGGAGCGCAGCATCGGCAGCCGCCGCATCCACCTGACGGAAGCCGGCAAGAGCCTGTACGACACTGCCAAACGGATGCAGGACCTGGCCCAGTCCGCCCGGCAGGATATGCTGAATTTCCGTCTGGGCAAAAAGGGCAGCCTGCACCTGGGCATGATCTCCTCCGGCACGGGCAACACATTTTTCAAGGGCCTTGCCTATTTCTTCCAGCAGAACCCGGATATCCCCATCCAGCTCCATGAGGGCAACACCTACCAGCTTCTGGACGCTCTCCATAAGGAAACCCTGGACCTGGCCGTGGTCCGTACCCCTTTCTCCCCCCAGGAGCTGGACGTCCAGGTTCTCTGCCGGGAAAACTTCGTGGCCACCGGTACCCCCAGCTGGTTCCCGGATCCTCTGCCGGAATCTCTGGCCCTGGATCAGCTTGTGGAAAAGCCCCTGCTGAGGTATCGGCGATGGGAAGCCATCCTCCGTCAGCTCTGCGAGAAACGGTCCCTTCCCCTGTTTTTCCGCTGCACCGCCGATGATGCCCGCAGCTGCCTCCAATGGGCCCAGGCCGGGCTGGGCATTGCCCTGATTCCGGAAAGTGTGCTCTCTCTCAGCCACGATCTGGTTGCCATCCCTCTGGCAGAAGAAACCCTTACCAGCCAGGTATGCCTGGTGCGCAAAAAAGGACGGCCCCTCCAGGAGGCCGCCCGTCGATTCTGGGACAATGCTCAGTAAGTCTGTAAAAACCGTTTGAAGAATTCCACACTGGGCCGCAGGGCATCCACCGGGATCTTTTCATCCACCTGGTGGGCTGCGCCCCAGCGGTCATCCCGCACATGGCCGGAAAACAGCAGGATGTTGTCCGTAATGTTCCGGTAGTAGTGGCTGTCCGTCCCTCCCAGCATCAGGAAGGGCACTGTCTGTACCCGGTTCCCGTACAGGTCGGCCAGCACTTTTTCCGCCACCTGTACCCCATACCCGTTGGGATCGGAAGCGGGCAGCGGATCCCGTCCGGACACGTGGCGGATGGCCACGCCCTCCGGCAGGAACTGTTTGAAATATTCCGTAACGCCTGCAATGGTATCTCCCTGCAGCACCCGGACACTCATCTGGGCGGTGGCCAGGCTGGGCAGCACGTTGGGCTGCTGGCTGGCACCGGCCATGGTGAAGGCGATGGTGGTGTGCAGCAGGGCATCCAGCCGGGGATCCTCCTGGGCCAGTGCGCACAGCTGTTCCCAGTGTCCTTCGGGATCGGCAAAGATTTCCCGTTCTTCCCCTGTTTTCAGAGGCGCTTCGCCGGCCAGCTGGGCTTTGGCCAGAGGGGTCAGGCGATAGGGGAAAGGATGGCCTTCGATGGCAACGATGGCTTTGGCCAGGGTGCCCAGGGCCGTACCTCTGCCCGGACGGCTGGAATGACCGCCTGCGGAACGGACGGAAATCTCAAAGTTCACCGGGGATTTTTCCGCCAGGCCGATGCGGGCTTCCAATTTTTCCCCTGCCGGGAACAGGCCGCCCCCTTCGTCCACCACGGTCCCCAGGTGCACCCCTTTGCGCTGCAGGTTCCCGGCCAGTTTTTCGGCCCCGTCCACATCGTTTTCCAGGTACACCTCTTCCGAGTAGCCCAGAGACAGGTACAGGTCGTAGCTGGGACGCCAGCCCTCAGCCAGCAGGGCTTCCACTGCCTCCAGTTCGCTGAGCAGCAGGTGCTTGCAGTCGGTGGTGCCCCGGCCGCAGATGCAGCCGTCTTTGATCTCACCCCCGAAGGGGTCGAAGGACCACTGGCTGCGGTCCCCGATTTCCACCACATCCTGATGGCTCATCAGGAGCAGGGGTTTCTTTTCACTGCTGGTCCCCTTCAGATGGAACTGCAGTCCGGCCTGCCCCACTTCCTCCAGTTCCATCTCCGAAAAGATGTGGGGATAGAATTCCCGGAAAGCCTGGTGCAGCCTGTCGAACTGTTTCCAGTCCACCTTGTCCACGTTGGCATTGCTCACGGTGGCGCACTGGATGAACCGCTGGAGATGGGCTGCGTATTTCTTGTCTTCTTCTGTCAGTGCCATGGCTCAGACCTTCTTCCTTACCAGGCCGGTTCCAGGCTGCCCTTGGCGTTCTTTTCGATCCAGTCCTTCACAGGCTGGCTCTGGAAGATCTTCACGAATTTCTGATAGGTGGGGTTGTCCTTGTCTTCTTCCCGGGCGGCGATGATGTTCACGTACGGGCTGGTGTTGTCTTCCTTGGCAATGGCCAGTTCCGGAGCCAGTTTGGCGCTGTTGGCATAGCCAGCGTTGATGACGGAGGCCGTGGTATCATCCAGGCTGCGGGGCAGCTGCGCCGCTTCCAGTTCCAGGATCTGCAGGTGTTTCGGGTTTTCGGTGATGTCATTCACGGTCAGTTCCGTGGCTTTCACATCCGGGTTCACTTTCAGCAGGCCCAGTTTGCTCAGCATCAGGATGGCCCGGCCACCGTTGGAAGGATCATTGGGGATGGCGATCTTGGCACCGTCCGGGATGTCCTTGATGTCCTTGATCTTGGTGGAATACAGTTTCAGAGGGGCCAGATAGGTCTTGCCGATGCTCACCAGTTTGGTCCCGTTCTTTTTGTTGAAGGCCAGCAGGAAGGGTTCATGCTGGAAGGAGTTCAGGTCGATATCCTTCTGGGCCAGGGCCTGGTCCGGGGTCACATAGTCGCTGAAGGTCTTGATTTCCACCGTCAGCCCCTGTTTGGCGGCTTCCTTTTTCACCACTTCCATGACTTCTTCCGAATACCCCGGGGTAATGCCCACGGTGATGGACTTCTTCTCCGCAGGCGCTGCTGCCTTCTTGTCGCTGCTGCCGCAGCCGGCGGTAAGGCCGGCCAGTGCCAGTACGGCTACCGCACCGGCGATCCATTTTTTCAATTTCATTGTTCATCTCTCCTTTGTTTTCCTTCAGGGAGTGCAGACCAAAAGAAAAGCGCCACCTGCTTTCCGCAGATGGCGCTTTTTGATGACTGGGCTCGCATTCATCTGCCAGGAAACCGGTTCCCGTTGGAATTGGCACCTTCCCGTCAAAGGGGGTTGCCGCAGCGTCATAGGGCCAAATCCCTCAGCTGCTCTCGATGAAGGTTATTCTGTTATGGTCACATTGTATAGTAGGTTGGTAGGATTGTCAAGGACTTTTTGTAACCGATATGAAAACAGTTTGGATGGGAACCTTTTCCGGCCCTCAGTAGGCCGGTGTCCATTTGGCGGACCGGACCAGAGCCCGGGGATTGGATTGCCTAACTTCAGGTTATATCCTGAGAAAGCGGGAGGATCCCTGGCCTGGGGAAAAGGAGGCGATGTGTGCACAGCCCTCTTTTCTCATATCCTCCGGCACCGGTGCCTGGAGGAACAGTTCTTTTCCAGTCCGGGGATGGCAGAATCGGACGGTCCAGGCGTGGAGGGCCTGGCGCCGCAGGGTGGGGTGCATGTTCCCATACAGGGGATCCCCCAGAAGGGGATGCCCTTCGTGGGCGAAATGGACCCGGATCTGGTGGGTGCGGCCGGTGAGGAGATGGATCCGGAGCACCGTCCGTCCCTCCCCCTCTGCCAGAATTTCATAGTCCGTCACCGCAGGCCGACCGTCGGGACGCACGGTCCACCGGTCCACCCCTTCTCCCACCCGTCCCACAGGATGAACGATCCGGCCCCGGGGATGTTCCAGATGGCCTTCACAGATGGCCAGATATTCCCGGTAAATCTGGCTGTGGCTCCTGGTCAGGGCATGTTTGGCAAAGGCAGATTTGGCCACCAGCAGGATGCCGGTGGTGTCCCGATCCAGCCGGTACAGAGGATGGATGCCGCAGGCCTGTCCCGTCCTGTGGAAATAGCCTCCCACCGCCTGGACCAGGGTATCCCGGGCCCCGGACCAGGTGGGATGGATCAGCATGCCCGCCGGTTTGTCCACAGCCAGCAGATCTTCGTCCTCATACAAAATGGAAAGGGGCAGATGGACCGGTATCACTGCTGCCTTTTCTTCCCAGCGGAGGACCAGACGATCTCCCGCTTCCAGCCTGTGTGAGGGGTTCCTGACCAGGGATCCGTTCACGGTGATTGTGCCGTTCCATTTGATCCTCCTCCACAGCTTTTCCGAAAGGTGCAGCGGTCCTCGGGCTGCCTGGCGCACACAGCACCCGGCATGATCCCGGTCCACCTGGTAACGCAGTTCCATAGATTCCTCCTTTGCAACAGAGGACGGCTGCCCATGGCCCGCAGCAGCTCCTCTTTTCCTCCATATTTTTCCAACGATCTCCTTGCAGAGCTCCACAAGGAAAAAGACCGCCCGCAGGCGGTCTTTCCGAAATCGGTTACATCTTCTGATGGGCGCGGCGGGCGATTACGTCCAGCTGCTGTTCCCGGGTCAGGTCGATGAATTTCACCGCATACCCGGATACCCGGATGGTGAAGTTGGCGTATTCCGGTTTTTCCGGATGTTCCATGCAGTCGATCAGCTTGTCCACCCCGAACACATTCACGTTCAGGTGGTGGGCCCCCTGGTCGAAGTAGCCGTCCATCACACGGACCAGCGTTGCCTTCTGTTCCTCTTCGTTGTGGCCCAGGGTTTCCGGAGCGATGGTCTGGGTGTTGGAAATGCCGTCCAGTGCGTATTCGTAGGGCAGCTTGGCCACAGAGTTCAGAGAAGCCAGCAGGCCGTTCTGTTCAGCGCCGTACGCAGGGTTGGCACCCGGAGCAAAGGGGGTGTAGGCTTTGCGTCCGTCAGGCAGGGCGCCGGTGGCACCGCCGTACACCACGTTGGAGGTAATGGTCAGGATGGAAGTGGTGGGTTCAGAGTTCCGGTAGGTATGATGTTTCCGCAGTTTGGTCATGAAGGTCTTCAGCAGCCATACGGCGATTTCATCGGCCCGGGGATCATCGTTGCCGTATTTGGGGAAGTCCCCTTCCACCTTGTAGTCCACCACCAGACCGGAGTCATCGCGGACGGTGGAAACCTTGGCGTATTTGATGGCGCACAGGGAGTCCACCACATGGGAGAACCCGGCAATGCCCGTTGCGAAGGTCCGGCGCACATCGGTATCGATCAGAGCCATTTCAGCCGCTTCGTAGTAGTACTTGTCATGCATGTACTGGATCAGGTTCAGGATGTTCACGTACAGTCCGGCCAGCCAGTCCATCATCAGGTCGAATTTGTGCATCACTTCGCCGTAGTCCAGCACGTCGGAGGTGATGGGTGCGTATTCCGGTCCCACCTGCATATGTTTGCCGTCCTTGGTCAGGAATTTTTCATCCTTGCCGCCGTTGATGGCATACAGCAGGCATTTGCCCAGGTTGGCACGGGCGCCGAAGAACTGCATTTCCTTACCGGTCTGGGTGGCGGACACGCAGCAGCAGATGCTGTAGTCATCGCCCCATACCGGTTTCATCACATCGTCGTTTTCATACTGGATGGAGGACGTGGTGATGGAGATGTGGGCCGCATACTTCTTGAAGTTTTCCGGCAGTGCGGAGGAATACAGCACCGTCAGGTTCGGTTCCGGAGAAGGCCCCATGTTTTCCAGGGTGTGCAGGAACCGGTAGTCGTTGCGGGTGACCATATGGCGGCCGTCCATGCCGATGCCGGCCATTTCCAGGGTGGCCCATACCGGGTCTCCGGAGAACAGCTGGTTGTAGGACGGGATCCGGGCGAATTTCACCATGCGGAATTTCAGGGTCAGGTGGTCGATCAGTTCCTGGGCCTGCTGTTCGGTCAGGGTCCCTTCCGCCAGGTCACGGCTGATGTAGATATCCAGGAAGGTGGAGATACGGCCCACGCTCATGGCCGCGCCGTTCTGGGTCTTTACCGCAGCCAGGTAGCCGAAGTACAGCCATTGCACAGCTTCCTTGGCGTTCTTGGCCGGAGCGGAGATGTCATAGCCGTACACCTTGGCCATTTCCTTCATCTGCTTCAGGGCCCGGATCTGTTCCGCCAGCTCTTCCCGCTGCCGGATGACGTCGTCGGTCATGACGCCGCAGCCGCAGTTGTCCAGGTCTTCCTGTTTCTTGTCGATCAGGAAGTCAATGCCGTACAGGGCCACCCGGCGGTAGTCCCCCACGATACGGCCCCGGCCGTAGGTGTCAGGCAGGCCGGTCACGATATGGCTGTGACGGGCTTTGCGCATTTCGTTGGTATAGGCATCGAACACCGCCTGGTTGTGGGTCTTGTGGTAGTCGGTGAAGATCTTGTGGAACTTGGGGTTCACTTTGTACCCGTAGGTTTCGGCCGCTTCTTCTGCCATCTTGATGCCACCGTAGGGCATGAACGCCCGTTTCAGGGGTTTGTCCGTCTGCAGGCCCACCACCTGTTCCAGGTCCTTCAGTTTTTCATCGATATAGCCAGGGCCGTAGGCGGTCAGGCTGGAGACCACTTCCGTTTCACAATCCAGCACGCCGCCCTTGGCCCGTTCTTCCTTCTGCAGTTCCTGGACCCGGCCCCACAGTTTATTGGTGGCTTCCGTGGGCCCCGTCAGGAAACTTTCGTCGCCGTCATAGGGGGTATAGTTGTTCTGGATGAAATCACGGACGTTCACATCATCCGTCCATTTCACACCTTTGAAACCTCTCCAGGCAACGCTTTCAGTCAGCTTGTTCATAAAAGATCCTCCTTATCAGTTCTTGAATCTTCCGCTTTCGATGGCTCCATCATACCCGATTGGGGATTTGGAAACCTTGATTCCAGTCAAGTTTGGTTTAACTAACTATTTTTACTCCATCCATCAATAGGATTCCGTTGGCCAGCGTCAGCTGGCTTCCATCGGCGAGTGACTGGTGACAGGGTGTGGAAAATCATTTTTTCACACCCCTGCTATACCGCTCTCAAAATTTTCCGGGCGGCATCCACCTGTTCCTCCGTGGGCGGCTCCACATCCTTCAGCTGGTTGGGGATGCCCAGCTCTTCCCACTTGTACAGCCCCATGTTGTGGTAGGGCAGTACCTCCACCCGCTGTACATTGGTCAGGGTATCCAGGAATTCCCGGGTCCGCTGCAGGCTGGCCGGATCATCCGTATACCCGGGTACCAGCACCTGGCGTACCCAGATGGGCTTGTGGATGTCCGACAGGTACCGGAACAGGTCCAGGATGTTTTCGTTCCCCCACCCGGTCAGCTTTTTGTGGGCTTCCAGGTCGATGTGCTTCACATCGAGAAGCAGGATGTCCGTCACTTCCATCAGCTGCCGGAACTTGCTGAAGAAGGGCTCTTTCCGGGTAAAAGGCTGTCCTGCCGTATCGATGCAGGTGTGGATGCCCCGGGCCTTGGCCTTCTGGAACAGCTCCAGCAGGAAATCGATCTGCAGCAGGGGTTCCCCGCCGCTGACGGTGATGCCTCCCTCCGGTCCCCAGTAGGGCCGGTACCGCTCTGCCTGGTCCAGCAGGTCGTCGGTGCTGCGCAGCTGGCCCTTGTGGCAGTCCCAGGTGTCCACATTATGGCAGTACAGGCAGCGCATGTTGCACCCCTGCACGAAGATGATGAATCGTGTCCCCGGTCCGTCCACGGACCCGAAGGATTCAATGGAATGGATACGTCCTTGCATCGCAAACCTCCTCTACAAAAAAAGACCCCGTCAAAGGGGTCGAACCCGAACCTTTTGACAGGGTCATTGTATGATTTTTGCCGGAAGAAATCTTTGACTGGGGTCAAAGATTCAAGATGTCAGAATCCAGATGTCAGATGTCAGCTTTGTTCGACGAAGCAGTCCGGCCGGCCATCTCATCGCCGGACAAGCTGATGTCTGACGTCTTTCAGCGAGCGTAGCGAGCGGTCTGGCTTCTCAATAATTCACCATCTCCATCAGCCCATCCGGATCCAGGATCTGGATGCTGCTCTGGCCGGTCTTTTTTACGTAGCCTTCCCGTTCCAGCTCCTTCAGCTTGCGGCTGATGGTTTCCGGGCGCAGGGCGATGAGCCCGGCCATTTCCTCCAGGCGCAGGGTCACCACGTCCCCAGTCTGGCGGCGATACCGGTACAGCAGCAGGCCGGCCACCCGTTCCTTGGGATCGGCGATGCTCTTCAGCAGGTTCCGCCGGTTGGCGTCATGGAGCTTCTTGCTGAGCATGCCGATGATGCGCAGGGCCACCTCCGGCTCATGGATGGCTTCCTCAAAGTCTCTCCGGGCCAGCCTGCAGCAGTCTACCTCCGTCATGGCGATGGCGGAAGCCGAATACTGGCTGTTGGGTACCAGCACCCCTTCCCACATGGTATCGTGCTCCACAAAGATGCCGGCGATCCGCTCCAGCCCGTCCTGGTCATAGGCGCTCAGCTTCACCCGTCCCCTGTGGATGATATAGATGGCATTGCAGGGGTCCCCTTCCCGGAACAGGTATTCCCCCTTCCGCAGGTGCAGCCGCTGGGCCCGCTGCAGCAGGGTGGCCACCTTTTCCGGAGGCAGCCCGATGAGGAATTCCACATTCTTCAAACATTCACCCCCGCATTTTTTGCAGTGGTCAGGGACCTGAGGCTTCATTTCTGCTCTCCATACAGGGCTTCATAGACCGCCTGGAACTTGGCATCCCGGGCCCGGGTAGCCTCTTTGGCCTTGTCCCCGCTGTAGTCATAGAACCCCTTTCCGCTCTTCACGCCCAGGCAGCCGTTCTTCACCTTTTCCGCCAGAAGCGGCGGTACCTCATGGGAATCCTCCAGGTCGGGCATCAGGTATTCGCTGATGTGCTCGAACACATCCAGGCCACCGAAGTCGATGGTCTCCAAAGGCCCCAGGCAGGCCCAGCGGAAGCCCAGGCCGTATTTCATCACCGCGTCGATGCCTTCCACGCTGACCACGCCCTTCTGCACCAGGCTCAGGGCCTCCCGCAGCACCGCCAGCTGGATCCGGTTGGCCGCAAATCCGGGGACATCCTGTTCCAGCACCACCGGTTTCTTGCCGATGGCAAGGCTCAGGTCATAAATGGCCGTGGCCACCTCCGGACGGGTGTGGTCGTTCTTGATGATCTCGATGAGGGGGACCAGGGTGGGCGGGTTGAACCAGTGCATCCCTAGGAACCGGTCCGGTCCGGTGACAGCTTCCGCCAGTTTGTTGATGGACAGGCCGGACGTATTGGTGGCGATCAGGGTACGGGCGTCCGCCAGCGGCGTCATCTCTTGGTAGAAAGCCAGTTTGCTGTCCAGATCTTCCACAATGCTTTCCACGATCAGATCCCGGCCCCTGAAGGCATCCAGGCTGGTGGTATAGGTGATCTTGTCCACAGCCCCGGCAGAAATCTTCGTCTTTGCCCTGTCCAGGGTGGCCTGGCGGTGGTTCCACAGCGTCACCTCATAGCCCTGCTGGGCGAAGATGTCCGCCATGGAATAGCCCATGGTGCCCGCCCCGGCAATGGTGATCTTCCGGATGGCCCCGGGCAGCAGCCCTTCCAGCCGTTTGAAGTGCAGGAAGTCGTCCTTGGCCCCCAGGGCACGGATCTCATCCGGGGTGGCCAGCTTGAAGCTTTCCACTTCCTTTTCCTGGATGGTCACGTCCTTTTCCGCAAAAGGTGCCTGGAACCGGTAGATATCCACAAAATAATTGTTCTGTTCTGCCGGGCTGTCGCTGCGGTACGTATGGATCAGCCGGCCCTGCGCTGCCGTAAAGGTCAGGCCCGTTTCCTCCGCCACTTCCCGCAGTACAGCTTGCTGAGAGGTTTCTCCGGCCCGGACACCGCCTCCCGGGATCTCCCATTTCAGGGGAGCCCATTCCTTGTCCGCTTTCCGCTGGGTGATCAGGATCCGGCCTGCGGCATCGCAGACCAGAGCCAGCACCGTCAGATGATAGTCCCCCGGCTGCATATGCCAGTCGTTCCGCTCCATCTTCCGTCCCGTCACCTGTTTGTTCCGATCATAAATATCCCAGTATTCCATGCTCTGCGCCTCTTTCTCCGTTTCAAGGGTATGTGCTTATTATAAATCATAAGGAGGGAAGAGAAAAGAGTGGTTAGTGGGCAACGAACCCACCACCAGCCTGTGGCTGGTCCCCCGCCCTTAGAAAGGGCGGATACACAGAAAACAAAGGACAACAGGGATATCCGTTTCAAAAGCCAAATGGCTGGGGTAGAGAACCCACCACCAGCCTGACGGCTGGTCCCCCGCCCTTAGAAAGGGCGGATACACAGAAACAACTAACAACAGGGATATCCGCCCTTTTCAAGGGCGGGGGACCGTTGCGCGTCAGCGCAATGGTGGTGGGTTCTACCCCCCATTCCCTTTTCTCTGTACTCTTCCCCCATAATCCGCTATAATATTCCCATACGACTACAATCGGAGGAATAACCATGGAAGACCTGGATCAAATCATCAAATCCATTACCGATGGCCTGACCGGCAACAGCCAGAAGGACATCGATTACCTGAAAAACTGCATGACCCTGTACCGGGACCACCCCCTGCACAGGGAAATCACCAAAGCCTGCGGCGAACTGCTGTACAAGCTCATGCCGGAAGAAAGCCGGCAGCATGTTGCCGACATGTTCAGCAGGGCCTTTGCCGATTTCCAGCAGAAGCTGCACGAAGCCCGGGAACTCCAGGAGAAACAGGAATATGACAAGGCCATCGCCCTGCTGGAACCCATGAAAGCAGATGCGGAAAATTCCAGCCTGTACCGGTCCGATGAAGAAACGGATTTCCATTCCTTCGCCGAACCCATGGAAATGAGCCTGTACAACTTTTTCTTTGCCCGGAAGGGCAGGAAACTGCAGCAGGCTCCCTTCCCCTTCCACGCTGTGTACCTGCTGCTGGGCAGCATCGAGCTGAGCCGGGGCAACACGAAAAAGGCCCGGAAGTACCTGGAAAAGGCCCGGCAGTGGGATCCGGCCAGTGTGCCCGTGCTGATTGTCCTGGCCCAGGTCCAGCTGGCCGAATCCCAGGTGGAGGATTTCCACCAGACCACCCTGGAAGCCCTGGGTCTGGCCTGCCATCCGGAGGATCTGGCCACCTGCTACCAGAACATCGGCCTGTACCTGTTCCTGAAGGATGATTATGAAGCTTCGGCCAATGCGTACTACCTGAGCCTGAATTTTGGACAGCCCCGGGCAGAAATGGACGACGCCATGAAGGCCATCGAGCAGAAGCTGGGCCGGAAGCCTGAACCACCCACCCATGACCAGCTGAAGGCCTTTGCCGAAAAGTACCAGCTGCCCCTGGGGCCCAATGTGGATGTGCTGCGGATCGCCGCCGGCAATGCCCAGTACCTCCATGGGCAGGGCAACGAACAGGGTGCCCGGTACTACCTGGATATCCTGCACCCGTTCCTCAGCGAAAAAGACATGGAAGCCTTGAAGAAACAGCTGGGGTACTGAAAAAAGGCGCTGTGAAAAAATCATCCACAGCGCCTTTATTTCGCCAGCGTCAGCTGGCTTCCATCGGCTAGTGACTAGTGACTAGTGACGGGGTGTGAAAAAGCATTTTTTCACACCCCCTTTTTTTATTGCCTTTTTCCAATTTTTTCCAGGATCTCCGCTTCCCAGAGCGACCACTCCAGACATTCCTGGGCCTCTCCGCTCCATTCCCCTCCGATGATCCGGGCATATTCCCGGAACTCGGGGACCATGCGGTTGGTTTCCTTCGGAGCATGGACCGACTGCCGTTCCGGCACCGGTCCGGCAGGTTGCCCCGTTGCAAACTGGTCTTTGTCCGGTCCCTGGGTATACTGCCAGGTCACATTCTCCATGTGGATGGGCTTTCCCTCCACCCGGAGCCATCCTTTTTCTCCCTGGACCTGCAGGAAGCCGGGGCTGTCCGAATCCTTGGCCGCCGTCAGCTCCGCCCGGCAGTCCAGGTAGTCCAGCACCAGGACCCCCGAGGTATCCACCCCATTCCAGCCCCGGTTGGCATGGTAACAGACCGCCTCCGGCCTGCCCAGGAGGGCCAGGGCAAAGTCCAGGTTGTACACGTTCAGGTCGTACAGGGCGCCCCCGTACAGTGCCGGGTCAAAGGCCGGCAGCACCTGTCCCTTTCGATAGGCATCATACCGGCTGGAATACTGGGAATAGTTGCACTGGATGAGCCGCAGTTTCCCCAGCGTGGGCACCAGTTCCTTCACCCGGGCAAAGACAGGGCTGTGCCACAAGGGCATGGCCTCCAGCAGATACAGCCCTTTTACCCGGGCCAGGGCCGCCAGTTCCCGGGCTTCTTTCCAGCTGGTGGTAAACGGCTTTTCCAGCAGCACATTCTTCCCGTGGAGCAGAGCTTTCCGCGCATACACCCCATGGACCGGATTGATCAGGGCGATGTACACCGTCTCGATTTCCGGGTCTTCCAAAAAGCCATCCAGATCCGTATAGACTTTCCGGATGCCATAGTGTTCCGCCAGGGCATGGCCCCGCGCTGCACTGTGCGGCCGGACCCAGAGAGCCTCCTTTTCCCAGAAAGGCACCTGGTTCACTGCCGCCAGAGCCACGGGCATGATGGCCCCTGACCCCATGAACCCCAGTTTCATCCCCATCACCTCACATCAAATGATTCAGTCGTGCCGCACCAGCAGCTGGATGTTCTCCTCCCTGTACCGGTTGAAGATCCTCTTGATGAACTGGTGCTTCAACGTGGCCTCGTCCAGGATGTTCCTGATCCGCAGCACCACCTGGAACCGGATGCCATATTCCCCCAGCTGGTCATACCACACCAGAGGTTCGAAGCCGCTGACCCCATACTCACTGCGCTTCAGGATGTACCGGGCCACGTCCAGGGTGACCTGTTCCACCTTCTGCAGATCGTTGTCATAGGTGATCGTAATGGGGATGGAAATGGTACATTCGGCCAGGGGCTGTTCATAGTTCATCACATTGGAGGCCGCAATGTTCTTGTTGGGGACGATGATCATATTGCCGGTGGCCGTCCGGATGGTGGTATTCCGCCAGTTCATATCCACCACACGGCCCGCTTCCCCGCTGGCCAGCTTGATGTAATCCCCCATCCGCACCTGTTTGGAAAAGATGGTGGTGATGCCGCTGAACAGATTGGCCAGGGTATCCTGCAGCGCCAGGGCGGAAGCCAGTCCGCCGGCGCCCAGAGCAGTGAGCAGGGGGGAAATGGAAATCCCGTAGGAGTTCAGGATGAACAGGAAGCCCACCATGTACACCCCGATATCCACCACCGTGGACAGGATGGACATGGAGGAAGACCGTTCTTCGCTGCGGGACAGCCGGCTTTTCAGGTAGGAAGAGGTCAGATGGGCCACGAACAGGGTCACCGTAAAGATCACCAGGCTGTGGAAATGGGCACTGAGGATATGCCGTACAAAACCGGGCAGGTCCAGGATGTCCTTGGTCAGCTGGCTGCCCAGCTGCATCCCCAGCAGCACCGGCATGAACCGGAAGGTGCTTTCCCAGTCTTCCCTCCGTACATGGGTATAGCGGGTCAGCAGATGGATCAAGCCTTTGAACACATAGTGCAAAATGACGATACCGAGGATGTTGAACAAGATGAAGGCCAGAAAGTGGACATGAGGACCTCCATGCTGGAATTCTTCCATGAGCATGGCCCAGGTCAGTGGACGGTTAGGCATAATATGACAATCTCCTTATCTGAAAAGTATACAACTGGCATATAGTATAGCACAAGGGAAATGAGAGGGAAATGAAAAAACGAGTGAATCCTTGTCCTCCCACAAAACTTCACTCTTCACTATTTCCAGTCCCAATTTCAATGATCCGCTGCCCTGCCAGCGCCCGGGAGAACCGGTGGGAAATGCTGAGCACCGTGCGGCCCTGACTGGCCCGCTCCAGGGCCTGGAGGATCCGTTCTTCCGTGTGGCTGTCCAGGCTGGCCGTGATTTCATCCAGAAGCAGCAGCTTTGGTTCCATCACCAGGGCCCGGGCGATGGACAGCAGCTGCAGTTCCCCCTGGGAAAACAGCCCCTCCTCCATGGGTGTCAAAAGCCCCTGGGGCAGCTGCTCTACGGTCTCTTTCAGCTGCACCAGTTCCAGGGCCCGCTCTACCTGCTCCCGGCTGATGGTGGAATCGAACAGGGTCACCTGGTCGGCCACCGTCCCCGGCACCGGGGAAAATTCCTGTTCCACACAGCCGTACAGGGTTCGTTTCTCCTGTTCCGGAATGGTTCCCGCCTGCCAGCCTGCCAGGGTCACCTGTCCCCGGTCCGGGGCATAGAGCCCCAGCAGCAGTTTGAAGATCGTACTCTTGCCGCTACCGCTGGGCCCCATCAAAATGGCCTGCTCCCCGGGCTGCAGGGTCAGGGAAAAGTCCCGAAGGATGGGCCGGTCCGGCGCATATCCGAAAGTCACATGATCGAAGGCCACCATCGCTTCCCCTTTTGCGTCCCCAGGCCCGGCAGCCGTCCCCAGGGGTTCCTCCGGCTCTGCCAGGAATTCTCCGATATGCTGGATCCCTGCCATGGCGCTCTGGATGCTCTGGATCTCCATACCGATGCTCTCCAGGGGGGCAAAGATCTTGCCCACATAGGCGATGGCCGCCACGGCACTGCCCACGCTGACCCCGAACAGGGCCTGCCAGGCCGGTCCCCGGGCCGCTCCGGTCATCATCACCGCCACCACCAGGGCCTGGGTTACCAGGATGATGGGCGAATAGAGGCCGTCGAACACATTGGCCCTGTTGATGGCCCGGAAGCTGTCCGTGATCAGTCTGTCATACTTCTGTTCCATGTACGCTTCCTTGCCCAGGCTGTGGATGGTGCGGATATTTTGGATGGTCTCCGGCACATGGTTATTCACCCGGCCGATGGCTCGCCGGTTCTCCCGCTGGGCCGCCAGGGTCCCCTTCTGGAAGTGCCGGGTCAGCACAAACAGCAGCGGCAGCACCAGGCACAGCAGCCCGAACAGACCCCGGCTGCGGCTCCACAGGATTCCCAGGATGCCCACCAGTTTGCAGGCATCTGCCACCATGCCCACCACCCCGTCGGAATACAGGGTGTCGATGGTATCCCCGTCGTTGACGAACACAGAGGTGATCTGACCACCGGGATGGCTGGTAAAGTACCTGGCCGGCAGCCGGTCCAGCTTGGCGCACAGGGTGGAGCGAAGACCATGGGTCACTTTCTGGCCGAAAAGGGTGATGGCCCCGTTCTGGGCTGTTTCGAAAAAGTCCGAAAGGGCGGTGAGGCCCAGGTACAAAAACGCCAGCTGCCAGGGGATGCCCTTCCCTTCCGTCAGGCTGTCCACGGCCCGCTCCAGCACCAGGGGCGGCAATAGCGACGTAGTCACCGAAAGCACCACCAGCAGCAGCACCAGGCCGGCAGAACGGCGGTGGCGCCGGAACGTCCTTTTGACACTTTCCCAGATGGGATTCCTACCGTTCATCCAGATCCACCCCCTCCTGCTGCAGGTTGTACAGTTTGGCGTAACCCGGCTCCCGGGCCATCAGTTCCTCATGGGTCCCGAAATGGCCGGTGCCCCCGTCGAGATAGAGCACTCCCGCAAATTCCGGGAAATGGGTCAGCCGGTGGGAGATCAGAAAGATCACCCGGTCCGGGAATGCCCGGGCCATGGCCTCCAGGATCTTCGTTTCCCCCTGCCGGTCCACGGCCGCAAAGGGGTCGTCCAGCACCAGCACGGACCGGGCATGGGCCAGGGTCCGGGCCAGGGCGATCCATCCGGGCCTGCTGGCCGCCGGAAAGCCGGGCGCCGCCGCTGCCCACCAGGGTATCCGCCCCGTCGGGCATGGCTGCCACTTCCCGGTCCAGGTGGGTCATGGCCAGCATGGAGTCCACATCCATGTCGTCCCCCAGGGCGATGTTCTCCCGGATGGACGTACTCAACAGCTCCGGATCGTGCCCCAGATAGGAAATCAGGGAATGGCGCTGCCCTGGAGTCAGGGTGCGGAAATCCTGTCCGTTCAGGGTCAGGCTGCCTTCCCATGGCACTTCGCCCAGGAACACCCTGCCCAGAAGGCTCTTGCCGCAAGCCACAGGTCCCGTGACACCGATGATGTCCCCGGGTCTGGCCGTGAACGTCAGCCCCGTCAGTCCCTGTTCCTGTCCCTCATAATGGCAGGCAAGGTCCCGAGCCTCCACGGTCACCGGCACCACCGGTCCGGCCGGCGCCGCAGCCTCCACCTTCACCGCCTGCTGCAGCAGAGGCCGGATCCGCTTCCAGGAAACCTGGGCCTTCTGCACGGCATTGAACAATTTGGCCGCATGGCTGGTCTTCACCGCCAGTTTGGTGAAACAGGCCAGAAAGGTGGTGAAGCTGGCGATATTCCACTCCTCCCAGCCGGTGCCCTGCACGTTCCGGGACCCCAGGATGAAGATGACCACCGTACCGGCCATGGCAATGGCGTCGTACAGGGGCTGCAGGCTCCCCTCGAACAGGTTGGCCCGGGCACTGGCCTTTTCGTAGGCGGTGAGCTGCTCTTCATAGGCCCTGTCCCGGCGGGTTTCCTCCCCGTAGATCCGGTAGGTCAGGGCATGGCTCACCCGGTCCAGGGTCAGGGCGTTCAGCCGGGCTTCCGCAGCCTTGTAGATGCCGTTGGCCTCGGCCACCTGTTTTTTCAGCCGGTTGGCGATCCAGTAGGCCAGGGGCGTGAAGCTGCAGGAAAGCAGGGTCAGTTTCCAGTCGTAGGCCATGAGCAGCACCAGGTACACTACCATGACCACACCGGTGTCGAACACTTCCGTGGTGAATTTCCGCATGCCTTCCGCACAGGCGTCCACGTCCCCCATGGCCTTGGTCATCAAACTGCCCATGTTCTCTTCCCCCAGGGCCCGGGCATCCAGGTGCACCAGGCTGTGGTACAGGGTATGGCGCAGGGTGCGGCTGACCTCATTGCCGAAGAACCGGGTGCTGTACCGTTTGCCCGCCCGGGCCACCTGCACCAGCAGGATCACCAGCACATAAAGAGCCGCCAGTTGGGCCATGGCCGAAACAGGTGCCTCACCCTGGTAGATATCATACAGGCACTGGGCCAGCTGCCCCTCGAAATAGGGGCCGGCGCCCATGCCGATGTTATACAGGATGCCGGTGACCGTGACCACTGCCAGCACCGGTGCCTCCAAACGGAAATAGGAGCGGACCTGGTCAGGCCGCTCCACTTCCTTGATTTTCCGTTCCAACATCCATTGCAGCCCCTTTCTGCAGAGGGCAGGGAGCCCTCCCGTTTTATCTATAAAGGATACCACAATTGAAGGTATAGAAAATATATTGAGTTGATTGTTTACGATTTGTTTTCTAAATGGGTCTCTGGTCCGCCTTACCCGTCTGACATCTGGCATCTCAAAGCGAGCCGTGCCAGCGCTCTGCCTTCTTTTATCGGATTCCTCGCTCCCGGCCCCAGGCTGCAATTTTGTCGTACAGAGGCGTGGGGACGCCGTACTCCTTCCCCATTTCTGCAATGCGGGTCACCAGGCCGGCGAATTCCGATTTGCCGCCTTTCGCCACGTCCCGCTGCATGGAGGTGGTCATGCCCTTTTCCGAACCGTCCATGAGCTGCAGGTCTTTTTCCAGCAGGTCATTCTCGAAGGTGATGCCCATAGCCGTCCCCAAAGCGATAACTTCCTTCACCAGGCCCACGAACAGGTCCCGGGCCTCCCCCGGTTTCTGGAAATCGTCGCTGACCGCATCCAGGTACAGCCCGGCCGCTCCCATGGGCGACACAAAGCTGAACTTCACCAGGGCGTCCCGCTGGATCTGGTCCGTGAAATGGGCCTGGATGCCCGTCTCCTGCATCCGCTGTTCCAGTTCCCGAGCCTTGGGCGCCAGTCGTTCCTCCTGTCCCGGCCGGAAGCCGAAGAAGCAACGCAGGGTCTTCTGGGGCTGTTCGATGATGCCCGGACCACCGATGCGGGCGAACACGTACATACAGCCATCCAGTACCGTGGTATCCGGCAGCTGTTTCTGCATGACACCGCCGGTGCCGAAAACGTTCAGTACGGGCACCACCAGGGTATCGGGGCCGGCTACCCGTCTGGCCAGGGCAATGGCATCCTCCAAATTGTAGTATTTCACACACACCAGCAGCACGTCGGGCGTGTCGTCATAGGCTTCCGCCGTGGTGGCCTGCACCGGACGCACCAGGATGTCGCCCCGATGCTTTGTATGGATGCGCAGGCCGTTCTGCTGCATGGCTTCCAGGTGTCGTCCCCGGGCCAGGAACGTCACATCATTCCCCGCGGCGGCCAGATAGCCGCCCAATACGCCGCCGGTCCCCCCGACGCCGAACACTGCGATTTTCATTGGAATCAAGTCCTCCTGCATTTTTTTATGTCCTTCCCTGAAAGGGAAGGGGGACCGTCCATATGGACGGTGGATGGGTCCAAGATCGGGTGTAAGACCCCCTGCGGGTCCTTTCCCCCTTTTCCAAAGGACTAGGAGACTCCTGCTCGTCGTCTCCGTCGCGGGGGACACAATGTTTTTGTCCTTCCCTGGAAGGGAAGGGGGACCGTGCGTATGCACGGTGGATAGGTCCAGCACTACACTCTCGCCTTCGTCGTACAAACGATCGAAGTCCCCCACCATCCGTTCAAAGTTTCCTCTGTTATCGTAAGACGCTACTAAAAACCCCCTACCCGCCAAAGGCGGGCCCCTTCCCCCTTTCAGGGGGACACAATATTCCACGGGACTAGGAGACTCCTGCTTGTCGTCTCCGTCACGGGGGACACAAAACTTCACTCTTCGCTATTTCCGGTCCCAATTTCAATGATTCTCTCCCCCGGCATATCCGCCCTTTCCAAGGGCGGGGGACCGTTGCGCGTCAGCGCAATGGTGGTGGGTTCCCACCAAAAAAGGACTGTGATCATTCACAGCCCCTTCTTTTTTACCGGATGAAATTCGTCATGACTTTCACCGGTTTGGCCGGTTCTGCTACCCCCGCTTTTTTACCGGCTTCGATGCTCTTCAGCAGCCAGGCCATGTTCCTGCCCAGGGTTTCCATGATCTGGACCCCTTCTTTGTCCTGCAGCACTTCTTCCGGCGTGTTGCCATGGACCATGTTCCAGTAGTTGCTGGAAACAACGGGCATTTCGTTGTACATCAGATACTTGTTCAGCACATCCAGGGTGGTGCTGGTGCCGGCTCTCCGGGCAGAAGCAATGGCAGCAGCCGGTTTGTGACGCAGATCGGCGCCGGCCACACCGGCGAACCGATCCAGGAACACCTGGATCTCACCGGTGGGAGATGCATAATACACCGGAGACCCTACCACCAGGCCATCGGCCTCTTTCATTTTGGCGGCCACGTCCTTCACCAGAGCGTCCAGTTTGCCGTTCACTGTATTCAGGCCGATGTAGATGATTTCCGTGTCGATACCCGCGGCTTCCAGCTCTTTGGCCACCAGGGACAGAGCCGTATAGGTGCAGCCTTTTTCCCGGCGGCTGCCGTTCAACAACAATACTTTCATGGGTAAAGCTCCTTTGAATTGTATTTTTTTTTGCTACATTTCTATTGTAGCACAGGATGTCAAGCACTCGTTGTCCTCCCCTGAAAGGGGAGGGGGACACAAATCCTACAACTCCGCTGCTGCACAGGCTGCCAGTTCGCAACGCTGGAACAGGGATTCCACTTCCGCCCGTTCCCCGGGTGTATGGGACCCTTCGCCCCGTACCCCCATGCCGCACAGGGTGGGGATGCCCGCTGCCACCAGAAGGCCTGCATCGGACAGTCCGCCCACCTGGATGCCTTCCGGACGGTGGTACCCCAGTTTTTCTGCCGTGGCTGCCACATGCTCGTACAGTTTCCGCACCCCGTCGGTGGTCTCCATGCAGTGCATCACCCGGCTCACATCCAGTTCCGCCGTGGTGTCAGGCACCGTATGGGCAGCCACCACCTGGTCCAGCAAGTCATAGATCTCTTTGCCGATGGCTTCATTTTTGTAGCGGATACCGATGCGGATCCTGCAACAGGCCGGGACGGTGTTCTCCCCGATGCCCCCTTCGATGGCCCCGCAGTTGATCAGCTTGCCCCGGGGAATGTCATTGGCCGCCTCCAGGGCCAGGATCTTGTGAGCGGCTTCCAGGATGGCCGACCGGCCCTTTTCCGGTGCGCTGCCGGAGTGAGCCGCCACCCCATGGACCGTAATGGAAACCGGACCGCCGCCGTAGCGCCCGATCACCAGGCTGTCATCCAGGGGCCCCGGTTCAAAGTTGAAGGCGGCCAGGGCTCCCTGGGCCTCCCGGGGAATCAGCTCCTTGGCGTTGGAAAGCATATGCAGATTTTCCTCGTCGGGCACCCCGATGAACCGGATGGGACGCTTTTTCCAGCCGCAGGCTGCCAGTGCCTTCAGGGCATACACCCCGATCACCAGCCCGGCCTTCATATCTGTGACGCCGGGACCGTGGGCAAACCCTTCCCCATCGATTCGAAAAGGATTGCGTTCCGCTTCCCCCGCCGGGAACACCGTGTCCATATGGCCCATGAATACCACGGGCGCCCCGCCGGCCTCCCAATTCCAATCGCCCACGATCATTTCCCCGGCATTTTTCACCGGTACCCGATGCACCACGGCCCCGGCCTGTTCCAGTTCACGGGTGAGGATGGCCCCCACGGCGTTCACCCCGTCCAGCTGCCGGGTCCCGCTTTCCGTATTGACGATTTCCTTCCAGAGGTCCAGCATGGCCTGACGGTGATCAGAAATGTATTGATGGATGAGATTTTGCATGACGCTGCGCTCCTTTGTTGAGATGTCAGAAATCAGAGCGGCCCTTCGGGCCTTAAAGATGTCAGCTTATTACGATAAGCAGAATGGTAGTAGGGCTTATCGCTACACTAGCTGGCATCTGACATCTTTCAGCCCCCTTCAGGGGGCGGTCTGACTTCTTTATTTTATCACAGAATATTCACCACAAACCCTGCCAGCACCACGGACGTGATGGTCACAGTGACGAAGCCGGCCACCAGCATCTTGGGCAGCAGGTAGTTTTCCAGGGCTTTCCGCTGGTCTTCCGTTTCCCCCATGGCGCTGGCCACTTCCTGGGAAATCAGCATGGTGGTGGGGAACCCGAAGGTGCAGGTGATGCCCAGGGACACCGCCAGGGTGAAGGGCATTTTAAACACCCTGCTGCACAGGGCCGCCGCCACACACAGCCCGGCCACGCCCAGAACCGCCGACCAGAGCAGCGGCGGCAGCACAGATACCACCTGCCGGGGCGTGGTGGCTCCCAGGTTGGAGAAGATCACGATGGTCACGAAGAAGATGATCAGCCCGCTGGACTGGGTCTTGCCCAGGATGCCCCTGTCCAGGAACCCCAGGGCATAGAAAATCACCCCCAGGATCAGGCACATGACCAGATAGTGGATGTGGCCGTGGGTCAGCCTGGCTGCATAGAAAGCCAGCGTGGCCACCAGGCCCAGCTTGGCCAGATACACGGAAGGCTTGTCGAACAGGGAGGGCAGCCGCACAGGCTTCTTTTTGGCCAGTTCCGCGGCTTCCTCCCCGGCGGCGCAGTAGGTGCCCACAAAGGCATCATCCTGCCGCAGCTGCCGTGCCAGACGGCGCAGAGCCACAGAAGCAATGGGAATCCCGAAGAATTTCTGGGTCACCAGGAGCACCAGGCAGAAGGTGCCCACATACTCCAGCCCCTTTTCTCTGGCAGCAGCCAGCATGATCAGCGTGGCGGCGTTGCCCCCGGCGAATATGGGGGAACCGGCAACGGCGATCTTGGGATCCATGACAAACTGCCCCACCAGGATGATGGCCGCCACGGCAAACACCACGCACAGCACGGACGTAACCACCACTTTCCATTCCCGTTTCAGTTCCGCAAAGTCGATGGTGGTGCCCAGGGCCACGATCAGCATGCCCACCACTGCCATGCCGATGCCCGACACCTGGGCATCCTTCATGATGGTCCTGGGCAGGATCCCCGACCAGAACCCGGCCAGCAGGATCACCGAAATCCCCAGCACCGTGGATAAAATGGCCCGGGTCTTCACTGCAATCAGTTCACTGACCGCATAAATGCAGAACAAAACGGTTAATGCTCCAATACTCCCCATAACACTTTCCCTCGCTTCTTTTCTTCTTTACTACGATAAAGTCACAATAAAGTCATTATACTCCATGGCGAAGCCTCTTGCAAGAAAAAGGCGCTGTGAAAAAATCATCCACAGCGCCTTTATTTCGCTAGCGTCAGCTGACTTCCATCGGCCAGTAACTAGTGACTCGTGACGGGGTGTGAAAAAGCATTTTTTCACACCTCCCTCTTTTCCTTTGTGGCTCACAGTCCCTGCTCCAGAGGCTGCTGCTCTCTTTCTTTCCCATGGTGGTGCTTCCGGTCATCTTCCACCGTCCGCACCCGCTCAATGGTGGGCTTTCCGTCCTTATCCCGATCGATGACCACAATGCGGATATATTGCAGTTCGTCGCCAAATTCATCCACCAGTCTGTCCAGGGTCCCTCCCTGGTTCAGTTTGGGATCGGCTGCCGCACCGCCCATAATGGCCCGGTACACCAGGGTGGCGAATTCGTAGCGGGTCATCATCCGGTTCCCCTTGAATTCTCCGTCCGGGTACCCTTCCAGCAGCCCGGCCTGAGCCAGTTTGGTCACATAGTCGTAGGCCCAGTGGTTCTTAGGTACATCCGGGAACAGGGTATCCCCTTTCCGCAGGGGCAGGGTCCTGCCGCCGCCATTGCCGGTCAGCTGATTCACCATCTGGGTCAGCTGGCCCACGGTGGCTTTCAGATCCCGGATTTCCTTGGCCATGGCCACCCGGCTGTTGGACACATGGTTGTGCTGGCCCAGCTTGAAGGTGACGCCGGCATTCACCATGTTCTCACCGCCGCCCATGCTGCCGCCCACACTGACCATCACATCTTCCGTAGGCCGGTAGAAGGCCCCGATGGCCGCTGCACTGGCTCCATGGTAGTTGCCGTACCCAGCGGCAAAATCCCATTTGTCATCCGGATCGAAGTCCTGGGGATGGAGGGCTGCCAAAGCGGCCGCACCGGCACCGGCCCGGTTGATCTTGTTATCCAGATGGTTAACCGTATTGCCCAGTTTGCCGATGGCCTGATCCCGGGCATAGAGCTGGCTGCCGTTCACGGCCTCCGTGGAATCAGGAGATACCTTTCCGGGCGCCACGCCGCTGATGGTATTGCCGCCCATGTTGACGTTGCCGTCCTGCACGGTAATGGTGCGGTTGGCATCGCCGGTTTTGATGGTGAGGCCACCGTTGTTAATAGTCGTGTTGCCCGTGGTGACGCTGTTGAGGCCGGTCAGGTCCTTGGCCAGACGGACCTGCAGCGTATCAGCGGCACCTTTGACGATGCCAATATTGTTATCACTGCTCACATCTTTGGCACCGCCCTGGATCTTCAAGGTATCGCCCAGGCCTACGGTGACCTTCTGGCCATCATCACCCTGGAAGACCCGGCCGCTCTTCACCTTGTCGCTGACGGTCTTCAGCTGGTCTTCCGTGGCGGCCCGGCCGTTCTGGATGTGTTCACCATCCCAGTTCCTGTTGTCCAGGCCGTTCAGGAAGTTGCCGGTGGCCGGGTTCTTGTCCCCAGCCCCATTGGCCTGCTGGCCCAGGGTCAGGGGCTTGTCTCCGGAACCGATGGTCACCTGACCTTCAGAGCCTTTGACAGTGACCTGTTTGGTGGGATCATTGCCTAAGTTGATATCATCATTCAGGTTCACCGTATGGTCTTTCACGGTGATGTTCTTGCCGCTCCTGGCCTCAGAAGCCTGAGCTTCCTGCTGGGCCAGCTGCTTCACATCTCCGATGCTGGCGGCGTTGTTGTCGCCGGCAGTTTTATACTGGTTGCCGTCGATGCCGCTGGCGATGTTGGTGATCTGCTTGGCCCCGCCGTTGATGCCCTGGTCCGTAATGGTGATACCACCCACTTTCACCTGGTTGGTATCCACTCCATCTTGATCGATGGTGGTGTTCCCGGCTTTCACACTGCCATCGGTCCCCAGGTCCACATCTTTGTTCAGGGAAATTTCCAGACCACCGTCCTTGACTTTCGTCTGGATGTTCTTTCCATCGCCCTTGACGGCAATGGTACCGCCCAGGTCTTGCTTCACGGTGTTACCCGTTTCATCTGCCAGGCCGAAACCGCCCTGTGCCTTACCGGAAATCTGCTGGATGGCGTCCTTCAGCTGGCCTTCCGTAGCGGCACGGTTTTCCACCACATTGTCTTTGTCCCAGGCCTTGTTGTCCAAGCCGGTGATGTAGTTGCCGGTCTGGGCTGCTCCGTCACTGCCATCCGATTTCTTGCCGGTAACGGTCTGCTTCCCGATGGTGATTTTCCCGGTCGTGTCATTTCCTTCGCCCACCGTGACTTTGGTAAAGTCCGGCGTATCGGTCATGACGATTTCCAGGCCATCGCCCTTTTCATTGCTGCGGACGCCCAGATTCTTGCTGGATGCCTTTTTCAGTGCATCCCCATCGGTGATGCCGCCCGTAAGCGACAGAGTCGAATTGAGCTTCTTGCTGACTTCTTTGCCGTCATTGCCCACGAACTTCAGGCCATCGTCCATGGTAGCCACTTCGTAGTTTTTGCCATCACTCTGGTACTGGATGCGCGGAGCCTGCTCGATGGTCGTTTCTTTGCCTTCCTTGTCTTTGATGACTGTCTTGACATTCTTGCCATCATCCAGCGTAGCCGACTTGAGATCCGTCGTGATGTCGATGGAGATGCCATCCTTGCCCTTCTCACCTTTCGGACCGGTCAGGCCGATATGGCCCACGCCGTCCTTGCCAGCAATCGAAACCGCATCTTTGCCGTCCGTTCCGGAAATGCCAACTTTGCCGTCAGTTCCGTCAGCGCCGTTCGGGCCGGTGACGGAAACACCGTCTGCGCCATCCTTACCGGTGACGAAGAGACCGTCTTTGCCATCTTTGCCCGGCTCGCCATCATGGCCGATGACAACGGTGGTGCCGCCCTTGGTTTCCACAGTGACTTTACCGTCCTTGCCGTCTTTACCGGCCACACCCGGCTCGCCCTTCTGGCCGATAGCCAACTGGTCGTTGAGCTTGATGTTGTAGGTCAGCACGCCATCGCTGTCTTTCTTGGCTGCAATCATCAGGTTGCCGCCGTTGGAATCATAGTCACCGTATGCACCGGCCGTGGCGCTTGGAGTAGCTTCGGCGGGGTTGAACTTGTCGTTGACTGTGACCACGGTGCGCTTGCCGGCGGCAGTGGTGGCATTGCCAATGGCTTCGCTGACCTTGGCCAGCTGGTCTTCCGTAGCCGCCCGGCCGCTGACGTAGGACGGATTCGTGGTATTCCAGTCCTTGTTGGAAAGGCCTGTCACATAGCTGCCGGCGGGAGCTGCCTTTTCCGTTTCTTTGCCATTTTCAGTGAGCTTCAGCGTATCAGCCGGAGCCCTGCCGATCTGGGCAGTACCGGCGGTGACCTGTCCATTGGCAATGGTCACTTTTTCGTTGTTCTGTCCTGCGGATGGATTGGGATTGTAGAAGACAGCACTGTCAAAGGTCGGAGTCTTGCTGACGGCCACAGTAATGGTCTTGCTGTCCTTGGACGTGGAGACAATGGCGTTGTCCCTGCCTTCAAAATCCAGGGTATCGCCGTTGAGGATGGAGCTGGAAATACTGCCATCGTTCTGGGTGGTGACCTTGAAGCCCGCTGCTTTGAGCTGGGCGACGTTGACGGCATCTGTATCCTGGGAGCCTGCTGCTACGCCGGTAATCTGACGGGTCAGGGTGCTGCCGTTTCCGACAGCGATGGCATTGGCATTGGAAACCCACGCCGCAGTCGTATTGGTGGTATCTCCCTTCGTCAGCAGATCATAGCCCTTGGCTCCGCTCTTGCGGTCTGCCACTGCCCCGCTGCCCAGAGCTACACTGTCCTCCAGGGTCGCCTTAGCACCGCTGCCGATGGCGGCGGCATTGGTGGCCGACGCTGCGACTGTGCCGCCCAAAGCAGCCAATGAATTTTCTGCCGCAGCCGTGGAGTTTTCCCCGAAAGCCAGGGAATTTTTCCCACTGGCCGTGGAATCGCTGCCGAAGGCCGTGGCACTTTCTCCGCTGGCGGTGGTCCGTTCCCCAAAGGCGGTGGCATAGGTGCCGCTGGCTACAGTACCGATTTTCGTTGTAGTACCATCCTCATTGGAGATGACTTTATCCCCGCCGCCCCAGGCCGTGGCATACTGGCCGGTGGCCTGATTCTTGTTGCCAAAAGCCGTGGCGCCGATCGCGGTTGCCTGGGTCAGATTGCCAAAGACCGTAGCATTCTGCCCGGAAGCCGTGGTATCGATGCCGAAAGCCGTGGCATTGGACTGGGTGGCCTGGGTTCTCTGTCCAAAGGCCGTTGCCCGTTTTTCCAAAGCTTTTGTTTCCTGGCCAAAAGCAGTAGCGTTCGTACCGGACGCCGTGGTCCGTTCGCCGAAGGACAGGGCATTATCCCCGCTGGCCACATTGTCGGCCTGCTCGGCGGTGGTATCGGTCTGCTGACCGCCAAAGGCCAGGGCATAGCGGCCGGTGGCTTTGCCATACTGGCCGATGACCGTGGCGCCATAACCTTCCGCCTGGGCGCCATAGCCGATGGCTACGGCGTTTTCCGCATCCTCCGTTGTAGATGCGCTGACCCCAGCTGCCATGGAATTCTTGGCTACAGCGCCTCCATTGGTGTAGTTGGTATCTGTTTCCGTATCAGGAGACCAGACGCTGTAGTCATGCATATTGACCTTCTGGGTAGCGGCTTTCAGCTGGGCCACGTTGACAGCATCCGTATCGAGAGTACCAGCAGCCAGATTGTTCAGCTGACGGGTAATGGCGGAGACTGTGATATTACCCTCGTCATTCCGTTCTTCTGCCCGGCCGATGGAAACAGCTTCATCCGTGGAATACCAGGTTGATGTATCGTCCATAGAAGCCACCCCGGTCCGCGGATCATAGCCTTCTATATTTTTATCAGCACCGGATTTGGAATTTTTTCCCAATACAATGGAATTGGCCCGCCAGGCATTGGTTCCTTCCCCGATGGCAATGGCGTTTTCTCCCCAGGCCCCGCTGTTCTGGCCCAGAGCAATGGCGTGAGCATTGGTCCCGGCGCCAGATCCCAGGGCAATGCTGTAATCACCCCAGGCTCCGCCCCCGCCCAAAGAGACTGCATTTTGTCCCGTAGCTTGGGAACCAGCCCCAACCGCAGCAGATTGATAGCCGGAAGACTGGGACCCATAGCCTACAGCCGTGCCCGTATTGGAGGCTTTGGTCCCTTCCCCTACGCCGGTACTTGCATAGGATACATTGGAATTGTGGCCCAAAGCCACACCGTATTGTCCATTCACAGTAGCATTGGAACCGATGGCTGCCGCATCGCTGGCACTGATGTGGGCGCCGCCGATGGCAGTGGAATTAGAAATATTGTCCCAGTAATCAGAAGCACTGGCCGTAGAATTATTCCCAATAACCGTTAAATTCGTCCCATTGGCATTGGCCCCGCCAATGGCCGTAGTATTACTTCCCTGGGCAGAAGTCCCATAGCCCAGGGCCGTGGAATGGTCTCCTGAAGCCGTCGAGTTGTTGCCTACCGCCGTGGTATAGGCATAGGTAGCATTGGCCCCCTGGCCTACTGCAGTAGATTACCAGCGTGGCCACCCACAGCCGTACTCTGGGAACCTGTAGCTGCAGAACCACTGCCTACGGCCGTGGCCTGAAAACTTCCGGCAACACCGCCTACGGAAACTGCCTGCCCGCCCGTGGCCGAACCGCCTACGGTGATGGCCTGACCGCCGCTGGTCGAGGAACCGGCCCCGATGGCAATATCGTTGGTGCTGTTGGTGTGGCCTCCGATGGCAATGGAGTTATCCCCTCCAGCACTGGCAGGATTGCTATCTCTACCGATGGCAATGGAATTCTTTCCGATAGCATGGCCGCCTATAGAAGTGGAATAAGATCCCTGGGCAGTGGATCCGTACCCAACTTCTACAGAATATTCTCCTTTAGCATGACCACCAACAGCTACCGAATAAGCACTTTGGGCTGTGGAATCTGTCCCTACCTGCACCGCATGAGATCCTTGGGTATGACCTCCTATAGCCACAGAGCCTTCCTGCTGGGCGCTGGTCCCGGAACCGATGGCCACACTGCCCGAACCGCTGGCCACAGCCCGGTATCCATACGCAGAAGCGTTCGTACCGGAAGCATAGGTATTTGTACCCACGGCCGTGGCATTATCTCCTGTTGCCACAGCACTGACCCCGGCGGCCAGGGCATTGTTGCCGGTGGCGCCGTCGTTCAGGTAGTTGTTGCCTCCGGCTGCATCAGTATCAGATGTGGTCTTGACGCTGTAGTAATGGGTCATGGCTTCTTTCAGCTGGGCCAGGTTCACGGCGTCGCTGTCTTCACTGCCGGCGGCCACGTTGGTAATCTGACGGCTGGCACCGCCATTGCCAATGGAAAGGGCCCCTTCCCCGGACTTCCAGGCCACGTCGCTCTTCGTAGAGGCCGTGCCGGTCTTGGGATCCCAGCCGGCGACGCCCCCATCCCGGGTGGCCTCGGAGCCTTTGCCCAGGGCGATGGAGCCTTCTGCCGTCGCTTTGGTATCTTTACCCATGGCCACGGCATTTTCTTTGGCAGTAGCCGTATCGCCGATGGCCACGGCAGAATTGTCGGCACTGGAGTTGTAGCCCACGGCTACGGCATTGCTGCCCTTGGCAGTGACATGGGTACCGGCGGCAATGGAGTTGCTGGCAGCCTGATAGAGGGTGACGGAATAGAGTTTGTCCGTGTTGTCCTCTTTTCTGTAATTGTATACCGGATTTCCCCCGCTGTCCTTGTCGGCCTTCGTGGCATCGCTGGTGATTTCTGTCTTTGTCACTTCTTCCTTGGTATCCGGGTCTTTTTCCGTATAGGTATGGATGTACTGGGGCGTAGTGGTAGTCTTGCCGGCAGCATCCCGGAAGACCTGGGGCACTTTCGTCGGCTTGCCGCTGGTATCCTTGTACCAGGCGGCATTGTCTGCAGATGCGGTCTTCTTGCCGTCGGCGTCCACGTAGTAGGTTACCGGTTTGTTGGTAATTTTGGCGTTATTGCCGATGGCCGTGGAATCGTCCCCTTCTGCCTTGTTCTGGTAGCCCACGGCCGTGGAGCCGCCGGCCTCGGTGGAAAGATTCAAGTCATGGGCCTTGCCTTCCCCGTCCACCAATATGGTGTTGCTGTCGTCATCCAAAGGCTGGCCATCCTTTTTCGTATCGCCCTCCGTCACATTCCGCAGGGTATCGGTCTGGGTGCCGATGGTGGTGTTGTTCCGGCCATTCTGATTTTTCCCTTCGGCCACAGTCTTCGCATCGCCGATGGTCAGGTTGCCTTTGTCATCGTAATAAGCGGAAGCGCCATGGTACAGGTTCACAGAATCCGCCGCCTGCACCGTCCCTGGTGCTCCCAGCAGGAAGCCCAGGATCAGAGCCAGGACACAGGTTCCTCCTGCCAGACTGGTATGGCTGGAATGAGCCTTTCCCTGGTTTCGGGCAATTTCCGAAACCACTACATAGCAGTGGCGCACCTTGCTGTAAATCACTTTATAGATTTTATTCATGTTGTCGCTCTCCCCTTTTGCGAAGTAAAATACCCGGCTGACCGCTACCCAACCACTAGCAAGCAAACCGTTTTATATGAATAGTCGCAAGTAATTGATTGTAGATACAGCTGTCATTATACCATCAGAATAAAGTGAATAAAAGATGAAAGTTGCATTATTCCGACATAAAAATACTTTAAAAAGCAATGATGTGACACCTGGAACACTTCCCTGCACACAAGAAGGAGTCAGATACGCGAAAACGCGGAATTGAGTTCGTGGCATAGTACTAAAGCGTACATGCCGCGGACTCAATCCCGCGTTGACAAAGCAGATGGGTGCATATCCCGCGTCTGGGTTATCCGGTAGCTTACTCGCCGGGCTTATCAGTCCTCCCCGCCAGATAATCCAGTGTAGTGTGGTAAAAATCGGCCATCTGGATCAGTTTATCCAGAGGGATCATGCGCTTATCCAGTTCGTACATCCCGTAGGAAACCTGGGTGCAGTGGAGCACATCGGCCACCTGCTGCTGGGAAAGGTTGTTGATTTTACGCAGGTACCTCAGCCTCCGGGCCCAGGGAGTAAGGACCTGATTTTTCTGCGGCTTCTCCGAAACAGGAAAATCTGTCATTGCACTTCCTCCTCCCGTCCTTTGGGCTGCTCATTGACCGATTTCTGCTGGGGTTCCACCAGCACGGGGATCTGCAGCCGCAGAAAGGGCTGTGGCCGCCGGAAATCATCCCTGGCAATGTTTACTCAGGAGCCGGCAAATCAAATCGCCGTCCACCTGCAGATGGTTTTTCCGGCAATGGTCGGCCATGGCCTCCAGTGCTCCATCCAGTTTGGCAAAATCATCCACATACGTACAGAAGCAGAGCCGTCCCTTCCGTTTCAGCACCTGGGGCCGTTCTCCATAGATTTCATCCACATAGGCTTCCAGTTGGGAAGCATGGTACCGATGCTCCAAGAAATTGGCCATTCCCATGGTGAAACCGGTAAAGAACTGATAGCGGGCCGGAATATGGATGCTTTCCAGATGGTCGTATAACAACGATATACCATACAGGTAACTGCCGAAATCTTCATGGAAATAATCCCGGTCGGCAGGTTCCGAATACACATACTCCGAATGGAGGAACTGCAATGTGAACGTACCTTCCGGAGGCAGACTCAGATACCGTTCCAGCCCATTCAGGGCTTTGTAGAGCATATGGCGCTGCAGGGAAAGCTGCTGGATCTGGGCTTTCACCTGTTCCAGCTTTTCATGGTACATTTTATCGATCATGCTGAAGCTGTTCGTTTCGACCAGGCTCTCTATCTCTTTCAGGCTCAGTCCCAGGAGCGTGCAGGTCTGGATGGTGTGGAACACGGCGCTCTGCTCCATATCGTAATACCGGTAGCCGTTTTCCGGATTGATGGTGGCAGGTACCAGCAGTCCCAGACGCTCGTACAGGCGCAGGGTGGAAACCGTTGTATGGTTGATTTTAGCCATCTGGCCAATGGTGAGTTTGTTGTTGATCATGAGCATCACCTTTATAAAGATAATAGAATGAAGGGAAATGGATTCAAGAGCTGTGTAAAACTATTTTATAATAATTATACAACAAACCTTAAATAATATGCCAGTCGCTCCAGGAACGGATGCAAGCCCCTGCATACAAAAAAGGAACGTGAAAAATTTCACGCTTCTTTTTGTATGGCCTTTTCCAGGTCCCCTACTACCTCTCCCAGGTTGTGCTGCCGCAGATCGTCTTCGAACTGTTTCTGGATGTCCCGGAGCTTGTCGTCCAGGGCCGCATGGATGTTCCTCCCCACCGGGCACTGGGGGTTGGGGTTCTCGTGGAAATGGAACATCTCGTCCTTGCTGGTCTCCACCGCCTCGTACACGTCGTAGAACGTAATCTGGTCCAGGGGCCGGGTGATCTGGATACCCCCGGGGCCCCGGCGCACGGCGATGAGCCCGGCCTCCCGCAACTGTTTCATCAGATTCCGCACAATCACCGGGTTACACCCGATGCTGCCGGCCAGAAAGTCGCTGGTCACTTTATAGTCTTTGCCAAAATATTCCGTTGCCGCCAAGATGTGGATAGCAATGGTGAATTTCGTCGATACCTGCATGGTTGGTTCTCTTTTTTTGGTGTTCTTATAATGTAGTATAGCAGGCTAAAAGTTAGTTGTCAAAATCTAAATTACATCAATTACAAAAACCGGCTTTTCTTCGGCAGGGTGAACCGGCTTGTGTCCACCCCTTCCAGCTCCAGCAGCTTCACTTTCCGTTGCAGGCCGCCGCCGTACCCGGTCAGGCTGCCCCCGGCTCCCACCACCCGATGGCAGGGTACGATCAGGCACACCGGATTGCTGCCTACGGCGCCGCCCACCGCCCGGGCAGACATTTTTTCCATATGACGCTCCCTGGCCACTTCTTTGGCCACGTCTCCATAGCTGACCGTTTGGCCGTAGGGGATGGTCAGCAGGGCTTTCCAGACCTGGTTCTGGAATTCAGAGCCTTTCAGGTGCAGGGGCGGCCGCCAGCCCAGATGCCGACCTTCGAAATAACCATGCAGCCAGTGCTTGCCTTCCTGGATGAATTCGTCATCCTGGGCCTTGGGCAGCTGGTTTTCCAGCCCTTCCGGAGCATCGGGTGCCCCCTGAAAGTACAGCCGGGTCAGCCCCTGGTCGTCCGCCGTCAGGATGACGGTTCCCAGGGGGGATTCGTAGGTATCAAAGACTTCCATTGCTATCCCGCCTTTATGTAAACATTCTTTCGTTTTATTATAGCATATTTTAGGAGGTCATGGATAGCGGTTCCAGACGTGGGTAGATGCATGCGTACACACTCTCCTGGCGTTGCTTCCGCAGACCGCGTTGCAATGATCCTCAGATCCTACCTAAGGAATCTCTCTGTCTCCGCAGCCCCGTTTCGCCGTATACATCGTAAATCTTCTGCAGCCGGTCGATCATGGCCTGTTTCTGGGCCGGGATGGGTCCGTAGATGGCCGTGATGATGGACGCATTGGTGGCGTCGATCAGGGTGTCGATGTTCAGGTCTTTCAAAAATTCCTTCAGTTCCAGAATCCGTTCTCCTTCGGTGGCTTCCTGGAACTCGCCGCTGCGCACGTCTTTCATCAGGGGCGTGTCCGGGAAGATGGTCAGGCCGGCGATGATGATCCGGTCGGGATGGAGCTGATTGAACACAGCCGCCGTCTTTTTGGCGTGGTCCAGGCCGTAGCCCTTGCCGCCCAAGCCGCTGAGGAAAATCACCTCATAGGCCATGCCGGCCCGGTCCAGTTTGGACAGCTGGGGCACGATCTCATCGGCGTGGTAACCCTTGTTCATATAGGTCAGGATCTTGTCGTCCCCGGATTCCACCCCGAACACGATGCCGCTGTAACCCAGTTCTTTCAGTTTCTTCAGTTGTTCCACGTTCTTGTTCCGCAGGCTGTCCACCCGGCCATAACCCCCTATGGTCTGCACAAAGGGCAGGTATTCGTGGATCAGTTCGGCAATCCGTTTCAGCCGGTCAAAGCTCAACAGGAACGGGTCGGCGCCCTGGAGCCAGATGCGGGGGAAGGCTACCCCGTAACTGGCCATTTCCTTCAGGTCTTCCACGATTTCCTCTTCAGGGGATACCGCAAAGGGCGCATCCTTGTAATAGGTACAGAACCGGCAGGCGTTGTGGCTGCAACCGCTGGTCACCTGCAGATAGGCACTCCGTGCCTCGTAGGGAGGCCGTACGACGTTACTGGCAAAATGCATGATTATATCCTCTTCCTTTCTATTTACACGGCTCTCTGGCTGTGTCTCCATCTTCTCAGGGCGTTTTCCGTCTTGTCATCGAACTTATCCAGTACCCCATCCAGCTGGGCCAGGATTTCCTGCCGTTCTTCCGGCAGTTTCACTTCGAACCGCACCGTGGAGGTGGAGGTCCCGGAGTTCACGGTAATGGGGATCTGCAGTTCATTCAGCAGGGTGCGGATTTCTTCGATCCGTTCCTTTTCAGAGGCTTCGACCCACTGACCGGCCTGCATCTGTTCGAACAGCTTCGTTCCCGGCAGGACGGATACGTTGGTCAGCATCATGTAATAGGGATGGATCTGGTTGAAGATTTTGGCAGACCGTTTGGCGCTTTCCACCAGTTTACCCTTGCCGGCCAGGCCGCCCAGGTAGATCATCCGGTACGTGATACCGGCTTCGTCCATCTTCCGGCCAGCTTCCAGGATGTCGGCGGCGGTGTAGCCCTTGTTCACGAACCGCAGCACTTCGTCGTCGCCGGTTTCGATGCCAATCATGATTTCGTCCAGGCCGTGTTCCTTGATCTTCTTGATGTCCTCCACGCTCTTGTTCTTGAAATCGGAAATGATGGCGTAGGTGGAGATCCGGGCATCGGGATAATACCGTTTGATCAGGTCCCAGACCTCGATCTGTTTTTCCGTGCTCAGCACGAAGGGGTTGCCACCGGAGGCCCAGATGTTCTTCGCATCGGGCCAGTCCCGTTTCGCTTCCTTCAGGTCAGCTTCGATCTGGGACAGGGGCGCCACCATGAAAGGGGTATCTTGATAAAAGTTGCAGAACGTGCAGGCGTTGTGGCTGCACCCTGCAGTGACTTCGATGAATAAGCTTGCCGCGTCAGTTGGCGGACGGATGATCGGACCATGGAAATGCATTGTTTTTTCCTCCTCTATACTCTCAATAGTGATTTTCTATCATCAATGGTTGCCCATTGGGAATCCTGCAGCAGGGCCCGGCCCAGGCACGCCCTGGATGGACGTTTGGGACGCCAGGGGCGGGAATACCAACCGGGTCTTCCAATGGAGCAGTCCCTGCTCCAGAGGTTCGGTGAGTTTCATGATGATCGCCTCTTTCATATTTATATTTCTAATATTATCGATATGATATCCCCAAGAAAAGGGCAGGCAGAGCCTGCCGCAGTTGGTTTCTTGAGAAAAAGGGGTTGACGGTTATAATTCCCGGCCGATGAATCGAGCCAGTTGCTGGATGGTTTCTTCATTCCGACGGTAATACGTCCACTTGCCATAGCGGCGGGATTCCAGCAAATCCACCCGCTGCAGCATATCCAGGTAATTGGAAATGGTCGACTGGGATACTCCTGCCTTGTCGCAAATGGATCCTACGCAGGCGCAATTGGCAAACGACTCTCCTTCCGGCATATGGGTTCCCTGCGGAGGGAAACAATGTTCCGGATCCTTCAGCCATTGCAGGATATTCAGTCGGGTTTCGTTGGACAACGCCTTGAAAATATCCACGATGTTGGTGTTATTGATGTTCTTCATGGTTCTTATTATATCTATTTTTCTCGATATGTCAATAGCTTTTTTCTTCATTTTTCTTTCCAGGCACACGAGACGTGTCCAGATACCCGAAAAAACGGAGTTTTGGCTGGGGCATAGTACATATTGGTACATGCCTCAGTCAAAACTCCGTCCTGACAAAGTAGATGGGTGCATATCCCGCATCTGGGTTATTTTACAGATCCTGGAGTACCCCCTCAATTCCCTCTTTCCGGTAAATTTCCTTATATCTTTCCGCCTCCTGCCTGATCAGCCCGTCCAGCTCCTGCATCCCCAGCAACTCCACCGGCGCCTTGTCATCGGTGAACTTCCGGCCGCCGGAATGGTACAGGACGGCCCGATTCCCGATGGTCGCCAGCAGGTCTGCAAGCTGGGGATCCCGGACGGGTTGGCTGTTCTGAGCCAGGCTGGCCTTCAGGCCCCGTTCCCCGGCAAACAACTCCCGGTTGGTGTTCCCCGGTACGTCGATGGTCATGACCTCCGGGAACACGCCGGCCACCGTGTCTGCCAGCCAGTCCGCGATGCCCCCCTGCTCCGTGCCGTGCATGTTCAGGTTCACCACCATGACACCGCCGGGTTTCAGGTGCTGCCGCACGCTCTGAAAGAATTCCACCGAGGACATCTGGAACGGGATGGTGATGTCCTGGTAGGCATCCACCATGATCACATCATATTTCTGCGGGTCCTCGTTGAGGTAGGCCCGGCCGTCATACTCCGTCACCGGCACCTGTGCCGGCAGCTGGAAATACTGGTGGGCCAGGTCCGTGATTTTCCGGTCGATTTCCACCCCGGCCACCTTCGTCCCCGGCAGGTACCGCAGCAACTGCCGGGCATATGTACCCGACCCCATGCCCAGGATCAGCACATCCTGGGCTTTTTGCGTACCACTTTTGGTCAGGAACGGAGCCGCCAGGGCATAGTCGTAGTATATGCCCGTCAGGCCATCGCTTTTTTCCAGCACCGATTGGACCCCGAACAGCACATTGGTGGAAAGGACGGTCCGCTTCAGGCTGTCCTGGACCCGCAGGTAATTGTACACCGACTCTCCCTCGTACAAAAGCTCCTCACGGGATTCCCAGAAGGCGAAATCCGTTTTGTACCCCAACAGGCAGGCGGCCACAAAGAGGATGGCCGCAGCCCCGACTTTACGCAGCCTCTTTCCGTTGCTGAAGAAGTACACCGCGGACAGCACCAGCAGGATGCCGGAGAAAATCAGGAACGTGAGATTCGTCCCTATGGCCGGGATGGTCACAAAGGTGGGCAGGAATGTCCCCAGGATGCTGCCGATGGTGTTCATGGCCCCCAGGGTCCCCACGATTTTCCCGTTGTCGGAAAGGGAATCCATGGTGTATTTGGCCAGGGAGGGCGTCACCGTTCCCAGCAGGAACAGGGGGAACACAAAAAGCAGCAGACAGGTGACAATGGCCGCAATGATCAGGTAGTTGGCCTTTACGAAAAAAATCCCCACCGCCGAGATGCCCACAATGATGTACTTCCCCAGGAAGGGGATCAGGGCCAGCCAGATGGATGAAAACAGGATCCGCCCGTACAGTTTGTCCGGGTTGGGATCTTTGTCCGCTGTTTTGCCGCCATACACATTGCCTCCCGCCATGGCGATCATGATCATACCGATGATGATGGTCCAGACCACCTGGGATGAGGAAAAATACGGGGAAATCAGGCGCTGGGCTCCGATTTCCACAGCCATGACCGCCATCCCCGCAAAGAATTCCGTGAGATACAGGTAGTATTGATTTTGTAAGAGCCGCCGGCCACCCGTCGTGGCGGCCGGTGATTGAACAGTACCCATTATGGTTCCCCCCATATATGTCTGATAAGGGAATTGTGGAACAACTGAAAAGTAAAATCCTCAAATCATGCACTGGTCTCTATCTATGAGAGCGGATCATCTCCATGGTTTCTTTGAATTCCGGATCGCTTTCGAAATCAAAGTCCACCTTTTTACCCACCTGATAACGGATCCAGATGGCATCATCCGGCATGATTTTCACTTCCAGCGGTTTGAACAGGACCGGTTGGTCGGTGGTGATGCCTGGTTTGGCCATAAAAAGGGTCTGGGTTTCCGTGCTGCCATCCGCAGCGGGTGCCATGACCAGGCTCAGTTCGTCCACCAGCCCGGCCTGCACCATGCTCCAGTTGAGGACGGCACCGCCCCCAAGCATCACGGAATCCACATGCAGGACATTCTTGATCTTAGCGCAGAGCAGCGGCAGGTCTACACTGTCCTTACCGCAAATCAGATAGCTGATGCCCTTTTTACGCAGGAACGCCTTGTAACTGTTGGAAGCTGCTTCCGTGAGGATTTCCACAATATGGCTCTTGACGCCGTCGTATTCATTGAAGTTTTCCTGCCAGGCCAGTTTGCCGTGTCCATCCACCGCCAGCAGGAACTGGCCCAGAGAAACGCCTTCCGCCAGGTAGTCGCCGGCCGGGACCTGAGGCGCGTTTTCATCCAGTTCCGGTTTGGCATAAAAAGTGAAATTATCGTCGATCGTCGTACGTCCGTTAAGCATGGCCTGATAGTGGTATTTGGCATCCGGTCCATTCACGAGGGTGCTGAAGCTGTCCGGATCCTCACTGGTGGAGGGCAGCCACAGATACTTACCCATGATTTTCCCATCCGGTGAAATTTCCATATGACAGAAAATAAATGGTTTATCCATTGCGCATCGTCTCCTTCAGAGTTGTATTTTGCACAGTTTACTATATCGAAAAAAACAGGATTTGACCAATGCTTTTTATCTAAGATCCATCATACAGAATGGCTATACCAGCTGCAGGGCTTTCCTTGCCCAGCAGCATTGTTTTCGTTGGACCAGAAATAAATCAGATAGTACATGCCGCGTTCCAAAATTCTCTCTGACAAAGTAGATGGGTGCATATCCCGCGTCTGGGTTATCGGAAGAGAATGAGCCCACCCCTTCTTCTATACCCCGTCTGCCACAACCCTTGCAGATCCAGCCACCGCCAGGTGCCGTATGTGGTGACCTTTACGGCACATACATCCTCGAAGCAATCGTAGCCGGTGAGCAGGTACCAGTGCCATACATAATCATAGAAGGTCGGATTCCGGTGCTTCAGGGTGAGCACGGGAATGGGCCACCCCGCATCCAGCTGCTGTTTCACCACTTCCAGGGTCGCTTCATAGGATTTGGCTCCGTCCCAGGCATCCAGCCTGATGTCGTTGACGCCCCGCTCCTGAAGATATTTGCCAAACCCTTCCTGGTAGATTTCCAGCCGGTCGATACCGCCAAACCGGGGCCGCAGGTAGGGTTTCATCTCCATGCCCAGGGATATATATTCTTTTTTGGAGAGCTCCGGCAGCGCCTGGGGACAGGCTGCCTTTCTTCCTTTGTATAACGAAAAGTACAGACTGCAGTCGGTGGCCGTAATGGCCGCACAGCCGCCCCGTTTCATCCAGCGATCCTGGGTGAACCAGTCCTGGCTGCCACCAAAGGCCCCTTCTACACGAAAATACGGAAGTTCCTTCCGCATGGAATCACCGCCCTTTTCCAATATTCCTATCAGTTTACCATATTTTCGACGATTTGTAGTAAGATAGGAGGGAAACGAAATAAAAAGGAGCAATATGACCTATGGATACGACTCTTTTCTCCCAGTCCGACTGGGAAGCCATACTGGAGCTTCGCCACACCCTCCATGCCCATCCGGAACTGTCCGGTGAGGAGCAGGAAACAAAAAAACGGCTGATGGATTTCATCTGCCATCATACCCATTTGCAGCTGGTGGACCGGGGCAGCTGGTTCTATGCCCTGTATGAACCGAAAAAGCGGAACGGGAAACCCGCCATCGGGTTCCGGGCGGACATGGATGCTCTGCCCCTGCCCGAGGCCCGGGACCTGCCCTATGGTTCTACAAAAGCCTGTGTGGCCCACAAATGCGGCCACGACGGACACTCCTCCGCTCTGGCGGCGCTGGCCCTGCTGCTGGAAAAAGATGAGAACATTCTGCGGCCGGTCTATCTGATTTTTCAGTCTGCCGAAGAAACGGGCAAAGGCGGCAAGTCTTGTGCGGATTTCGTGGAAGCCGCCGGTCTGGGCGAGGTGTACGCCTTCCACAATCTGAGCGGCTACCCGGAAAACGCCATCATGGTCCGGGATGACCTGACCCAGTGCGCTTCCAAAGGTCTGACCTTTCGGTTCACAGGCAAACGGGCCCACGCCGGTACTCCGGAAGAAGGAAATAACCCCGCCCCGGCCCTGGCGAAGCTGACTCTGTTCGCCCAGGACCTGGTGAGAAAAGTCACCACCGATCCCTTAAAGACCCTGCTGCTCACCCTGGTGGGGCTGAACGTGGGCGGGAAGGATTTTGGCATTTCTCCCGGTGAAGGAGAGATATCCTTTACCCTGCGGGCAGACGAGGAAAAGGACCTGGCAGAGCTGGAACAGTGGCTGCGCCGGAAGGCAGACCAATTGGCAGCGGAATATGGCCTGCGCCGGACCGTCACTGAGGCAGACCCGTTCCCGGCCACAGTGAACCACAAAGAATGTGCGGAAAAGGTGCGCCGGGCCGCCAGAGACCTGGGACTGCAGCTGGTTCCCATGGCAAAACCCTGGCGCCCGTCGGAGGATTTCGGATGGTATCTGAAGGTATGCCCCGGAGCCATGTTCTACGTGGGCAACGGGGAGACCTGGCCGGCACCCCATCATCCCCAGTATGATTTCAACGATAACATTTTGCAGACGCCGGCAAAGGTGTTCCTGCGGTTGGCGGAGCTGTGAGGCAGTGACTAGTGATTGGTGGGTTCTGACAGCAGCACTCTCCCTGACTCCTTCCAGACGCGGGAGATGTGCCCAGATATGCGAAAGAAATGGTGGGGATTCATCCGTTGTAAGAACAGCCCGAATCTCTGCCAGGATATAAGATCACAAGGCAAATTAGAAAAATCAGGAACCGCCAGTAGCTGGCAATCCCTGATTTTCTACATCGTTATTCTGCTTTTTCCGGTGTCTGAGGAGCTTCGTTCTGGGTTCCCTGCTGACCCTGCTGCAACCGCGGTCCCGGTCCGTGACGGAAGCGGCAGAGAGTATAGCAAACGGACATGATAAATGCATGAAAGTATATCCCAAAAGAAAAGATCCACCTGTCGCTCCTACATCCCATAGATGAGGATTCCCAAAACAGCAGAAGCCAGGATCAGTCGTACCGGGGAAAGCATCTTTTTCTCAATATGCCGATAGCCAAATTTTACAAGGACCAGAGCAAGGGTTACGAGAATAGCCTGTACATCGGCTTTCAGACCCCCTCCTATGCCGAAACACCGGGTCGCAACCATATAAAGGCCTGTAGCCAGCACAATACCTGCCACGCAGGGCTTCATGCCTTGGAGGATACCCTGAATGTACCGGTTGTCCAGAAAATGCTGAAGCAGCGCGGTGACCAGGACAATGATAAAGAACGAAGGTAGGACGACTGCGGCTGTGGCGACTACTGCTCCCAAAAAGCCGCCCTTGTGATAGCCCACATAGGTTGCCAGATTAATCATAATCGGCCCCGGTGTGCTTTCACTGACGGCAATCATGTTGGTCAGCAGGTCGTCGTTAAGCCAGCCGTGAGACAAAACCACATCCCGGATCAATGGGATGGCGCCATAAGCACCACCAAAGGCAAAACAGCCAACTTCCAGGAATCCAAAAAACAAATCGAGAATCACCATCCTGTTTTGCCCCTTTCTCCGCTTCGCTTTTTCTTCAGTCCGGACGCCACAAGACTGATTCCCGCGGCCAGGAGCATGAGTTGGATGGAGGAAAATGGCAGTCCGAAGCTATCGATGCAAAGCATGGCCAAACAGGAACCAAAGATGATAGTTCGTGGCAACGCTGTCTTGGCGCCCTTTTTCAGCATCATGACGGCCGCATCCAGAATCAGGAGCCCCACTCCGATCTTGATTCCTTGAAAAGCGGACGCCAGCACCTTCCACGATAGAAGTTCCTGCAGAAAGGGGTATCCCAGCCATATGACAAGGAATGGTGGAATGACGATGCCCAGGGTGGCAACGACGGCCCCCACAAGGCCTGCCTGTTTATATCCGGTAAAAGTGGCGCAGTTTATGGCAATTGGGCCGGGTGTGGACTCTGCAAGTACCGTAATGTCCAGCATTTCGTCCTGGGTGATCCATTGTTTTTCTTCCACACAGCTGGCTTCGATCATAGAGATCATGGCATACCCGCCGCCAAAAGTAAACGTACCGATTTTGGCGAATGTGAGGAACAGCTCTCCCAACAGCCCCATGGCTACCCCTCCTTTTTCCGGTATTCGCACTGGCAGGATTTGCTGTCCCGATCCACGGTCCGGGAAGCCGTCTGCATCTGCTCGAACTGTTCCGTCAAAAAATCGATGGCTTCCTGGGAGGGCAGATAATGCATGTGATAGCCATATTTTTCTCCATAGACCAGGCCGGCTTCTTTCATGATCTTGAGGTGCTGGGAAATGGCCGATTCTGAAATACCCAGCTTTTTGGAAAGGGAACGGACGCAATGCTTCCGTTCCAGAAGGGCCTGATAGATTTTCAGCCGCATGGGTTCCCCCAGCGCTTTCAGCATGCAGGCAAGTTCCATATCGCCGCTTCCTTTAATTTAGTATTTACTTAATTATAACGCTTTCATTTAATTAAGTAAATACTAAATTAATTCTGTGTAACTATGGAAAGACGGGCGGGTCACGGCGCCACGCCTCTACAGCGTTGGCGTGAAATCTTCCCTGCACACAAGAAGGGGCCAGATAGTTGAAAAGACGTCAGGACCGGCCCTGACGGGCCTCTCAGAAGTCAGACTTCAGCTTTGTTCGCTTTGGATGCAGTACCGATCTGCTCATCACCAACAAGCTGACTTCTGACATCTGTAGGCCTCCGGCCGTGTCTGACATCTTTCTTCTCCCCCCGACTTCTTCCAGACGCGGAAGAGGTGATCAGATACGCGAAAGGACGGAGTTTTGGCTGGGGCATAGTACTAAATGGTACATGCCACAGTCAAAACTCCGTCCTGACAAAGTAGATGGGTGCATATCCCGCGTCTGGGTTATGCGTTAGCCAACTAAGCAGATGGGCGTATATCGTGCGTCTGGGTTATGCGTTAGCCTTGATTGGGATTCCAGCTGCTTCCCGAATACTCGATGGGATGGGCGTGGCTGAAGGGAGCGCCACAGGTGGGGCAGCCGGTTTCGCCGCAGTCGTTGCAGTACAGGGTACCACAGTCGCCACATTCGAACAGCACCTGGCTCTTGGCTTCGCCGTTTTCTTCCCCGGCACAGTAGCCGCATTCATCGTTCCGGCTGCCCTGTTCCTGCTGCAGGGATTGTTCCACCTGGGCATCCAGTTCCCCTTCGCTTGCTTTTTCTTCATATTCCGGGAAGACAATGGAGTTCTCTTTGAAGATGTGGACAAAGATGTCGTTGAACAGTTCTTCCAGCAGAGCATAGGTCCGTTTGAACGTGGGGCAGGCATCGGCCGGAGCCGTGAAATGGTCGGTCAGTACTTCGATTTCTTTGATGACATCGCCGGCCTGGGTGTGATCCGTGATCAGGTTCTGGACCAGGTTCAGGATTTCCAGGTTGGGACGGGGATAGGTGCGCATCAGCGGGAACACCAGTTTTTCTTCCCGGGCGAAGTGTTCTTCCAGGTCGGTGCGCAGCAGACCGAACAGATGATGCAGTTTCGTCAGCATCACACCATGATGGGCATAATGGACCAGGAGGATCTTGTTCAGGTCCGTGTCGATTTCGGCCCACAGTTTCCGTTCCACCACATGGTGGGTGGCTTCCAGGTCGGAGAGCATGTCAGGGATGGACAGGCTCTTGAGATGTTCCAGAGAATCGTTCTGGCTGGCCGGTTTGGCATTGTGTTCCGCAATATAGTCATTCAGGTCGGCCGCAATTTTGTTGGCATCAAGGTCGGTGCCCTTCACGGCTTCTTCCAGAGGGATCCCGCCGCCGCAGCAGTAATCCAGGTGCAGTTCATTGAAAAAGGGAATCGTTTGGGGATAATCCCGTACCACTTCCGCCAGAGTATTTTTTGCAGTAATCATGGAGCATTCCTCCCGTAGTTGTTTGATGGTTTAAGTATAGCGGAATGCTGGGATTCCGTCCGTTGGTATGACAACGATCTGACATCTGTAGGCCTCCGGCCGTGTCTGACATCTTCCTTCTTTCCCCGACTCCTTCCAGACGCGGGAGATGTGCCCAGATACGCGAAAGGACGGAGTTTTGGCTGGGGCATAGTACTAAATGGTACATGCCACAGTCAAAACTCCGTCCTGACAAAGTAGATGGGTGCATATCCCGCGTCTGGGTTATGCGTTAGCCAACTAAGCAGATGGGCGTATATCGTGCGCCTGGGTTATGCGTTAGCCGTTACAATTACTCCCATTCAATCGTCGCCGGCGGCTTGCTGGTGATATCATAGACTACCCGGTTCACCCCGGGGACTTCATTGACGATCCGGCGGGAAACGATATCCAGTACATGGTACGGGATATGGGACCAGTCGGAAGTCATGCCATCGGTGCTGTTCACGGCACGGAGAGCGATGGTGTTGCTGTAGGTCCGGAAGTCGCCCATGACACCCACACTGCGGATGTTGGGCAGGCAGGCAAAATACTGCCAGATGGACCGATCCAGACCGGCCTTGGCGATTTCTTCCCGGAAGATGGCATCGGCTTCCCGCACAATGTGCAGCTTCTCTTCGGTGACTTCGCCCAGGACACGGATGGCCAGGCCGGGGCCCGGGAAGGGCTGGCGCCATACCAGTTCGGAGGGGATGCCCAGTTCTTCGCCCACGGCGCGGACTTCATCCTTGAACAGTTCCCGCAGGGGTTCGATCAGGCCCAGTTTCATGTCTTTGGGCAGGCCGCCTACATTGTGGTGGCTCTTGATGGTGGCAGAGGTACCGGTACCGCCCGATTCCACCACGTCCGGATAGATGGTCCCCTGGACCAGGAAGTCCACATGACCGATCTTTTTGGATTCTTCTTCAAAGACCCGGATGAATTCTTCCCCAATGATCTTCCGTTTCTTTTCAGGGTCGCTGACACCTTTCAGTTTGCTCAGGAAACGGTCCTGGGCGTTGACCCGGATCAGGTTCATATCGAAATCCCGCTTGAAGACCTGTTCCACCTGGTCTCCTTCGTCTTTCCGCAGCAGGCCATGGTCCACGAACACGCAGGTCAGCTGCTTGCCCACCGCCTTGTGGACCAGCACAGCCGCCACAGAGGAATCCACCCCACCGCTCATGGCGCAGAGCACGTTGCCCTTGCCCACTTTTTCACGGATTTCCCGGATCTTGTTCTGGGCGAAGGAAGACATGGTCCAGTCGCCGGACAGGTTGCAGATATTGAACAGGAAATTGCTGAACATCTGCTTGCCGAAAGGCGTATGCATCACTTCAGGATGGAACTGCACGCCATACAGTTTCTTCTCTTCGTTCTGCATGGCAGCAATGGGACATTCGTCCGTATGGGCGATGACGGTAAAGCCTTCAGGCGCTTTTTCCGCATAGTCCTGATGGCTCATCCAGCATACGTTGTTCTTTTCCAGACCGGAGAACAGACGGGTCTCGGTATCCAGGACCACAGCGGTCTTGCCGTATTCACCGCTGCCGGCATGGGCCACCACGCCGCCCAGGGCCTTGGTCATGAACTGATCCCCGTAGCAGATGCCCAGTACAGGGATGCCCAGTTCGAACACACCCTCATCCACGCTGGGGGTGTTCTCGGCATACACGCTGTTGGGACCGCCGGACAGGATGATGGCTTTGGGATTCTTGGCTTTGATCTTGTCCAGGCTGTAGTTGTAAGGAATGATTTCGCAATAAACGCCACATTCACGCACTCTTCTGGCAATCAGCTGGCTGTACTGTGCACCGAAGTCGACTACCAGGACGACCTCATGCTGTAAATTCTCCATACTCTTCCTCCCTTTTCTTGTTTGTAAACTTTTATACAATATACCATAACTTACGGTTTCTTTCAATTGGAAAACCGATTATTTTTCGTTTGTCAGCCCCAATTTTTCGAAAATCAGGAAGGCCAGGCTGGCGATGATGGCCACCACGGTGGCCAGGCCCATGCCTTTGAGCTGGACGGGACCCAGGTGGACCGCAGCACCGGAAAGGCCGCTGATCATGGTCACAGCCGTAAGGATCAGGTTCTTGGGCCGGGTGAAGTCCACTTTCCGTTCCACCATCATGCGCAGCCCGGAAGCAGCAATAAACCCGAACAATAAAATGCAAACACCGCCCATCACAGGGGTGGGGATGCCGTGGATCACGGCCGCGATCTTGCCGATGAAGGAGAACAGGATGGCGAAGACAGCCGCCCCGCCGATGACCCAGGTGCTGTACACCCCGGTGATGGCCATGACCCCCATATTTTCCCCGTAGGTGGTGTTGGGGGTGGAGCCCAGCAGCCCGGACAGGACGTTGGACAGACCGTCGGCCATCAGAGAGCGATGGAGACCCGGATCCCTGATCAGGTCGCGGCCCACAATATCGCTGGTGACGAACAGGTGCCCCAGGTGTTCTGCCAGCACCACGAACAACGCCGGCAGGATCATCATGATGGCGGAAAGATTGAATTCCGGCTTATAGAAAGTAGGGAAGGAGAACCAGGCCGCACTGGCCACCGGGGAAAAATCCACCACGCCCATGAAATAGCTGAGCACGTAGCCGCTCACCACACCGATCAGGATGGGGATGATGGCGATGAACCCCTTCCCCACCACGTTGGCCAGGATGGTGACGATCAGGGTGACCATGGAGATGGTCATGGCCTGGGCGTTGGTCATCCCTTTCACCGGATCCATGAAGCCGCTCATATTGAGGGCCAGCGGTGCCAGTTCCAGTCCGATGATGGCCACGATGGAACCCATGGCCGCCGGCGGGAACAGCACATCGATCCATTTCGTCCCGATTTTCCTGACCATGAGACCGATGAGGATGAAGCAGAGCCCGAAGGCGATGAACCCGCCCTGGGCATCCCCGTAACTCATGCCCGGCGTGGCACACACGGCCAGCACCGGAGAGATGAAGGCAAAGCTGGAGCCCAGATAGGCCGGCAGCCGCCATTTGCAGATGGTCAGGTACAGCAGGGTCCCCACCCCGTTCATGAACAGGGCCGTGGAGGGGTCCACCTTCAGCAGGAAGGGCACCAGCACCGTGGAACCGAACATGGCAAACAGGTGCTGCAGGCTCAGAGGGATGGTTTCAGCAATGGGCAGTTTTTCTTCTACCTGGATGATACGTCGTTCTTCCATATAAGTACTCCTTTGGATTCATTTTACCTTTCTATTTTATCATAAAAATTTGGACGCAAAAATGGATTTTTGCGTCCATCACCGACACCGGGCCGCAGGGATTCCCCTTTCACCGGCAACAAAAAAGAGACCTCACACCCTGTGAAGTCTCTGAATTTCCTGGTGCCGGGGACCGGAATCGAACCGGTACGGAGGTCACCCTCCGAGGGATTTTAAGTCCCTTGCGTCTGCCAGTTCCGCCACCTCGGCGAAAAAATTGGAGGCGACGCCCAGAATCGAACTGGGGATAAAGGTTTTGCAGACCTCTGCCTTACCGCTTGGCTACGTCGCCATATGAAAATGGAGCGGAAAACGAGATTCGAACTCGCGACCCCCACCTTGGCAAGGTGATGCTCTACCACTGAGCTACTTCCGCATGAAGAATGGTGCCTCAGCGCAGAATCGAACTGCGGACACAAGGATTTTCAGTCCTTTGCTCTACCAACTGAGCTACCGAGGCATTGGCGACCCAGGACGGACTCGAACCGACGATCTCCGCCGTGACAGGGCGGCATTCTAACCAACTGAACTACTGGGCCATACCAGTGACAACACATTCCTGCGCTGTCGACTTGATTAGTATACGATATGAGGGCAAAAATGTCAAGGACATTTTTGTAGTGGTTGGTGATTAGTGGTTAGTGATAACAAAAAGGGAACTGTGATTGCTCACAGTTCCCTGCATTTCATTTGGAGGCGACGCCCAGAATCGAACTGGGGATAAAGGTTTTGCAGACCTCTGCCTTACCGCTTGGCTACGTCGCCATAAAAAATGGAGCGGAAAACGAGATTCGAACTCGCGACCCCCACCTTGGCAAGGTGATGCTCTACCACTGAGCTACTTCCGCATGAAGAATGGTGCCTCAGCGCAGAATCGAACTGCGGACACAAGGATTTTCAGTCCTTTGCTCTACCAACTGAGCTACCGAGGCATTGGCGACCCAGGACGGACTCGAACCGACGATCTCCGCCGTGACAGGGCGGCATTCTAACCAACTGAACTACTGGGCCGTTGCGGCGTCTTCTTCAAGCGCCGACTTTGTTAGTATACGATACAAGAGCAAAAATGTCAAGGACATTTTTGCAGTGGTTAGTGGTTAGTGGTTAGTGGTTAGTGGTTAGTGGTTAAGGTTAGGACTGAGTCATTTGGTCGACCGGTCGTCGGCCGTACGATATGACGCCGAAGGGAACCAGTCACTAGTCACTAGTCACTACCCACTAGTCACTACCCACCAGCCACTGAAAAAGGCTGCCTGAAAGCAGCCTTTTTCAAATGGTATGATCCGTGGTGTCCACCCACTTCAGGGTGGATTCCAGGTGATCTTCCAGTCTCTGTTCCAGTTCCTTCAGGTTTTTGCTGTCAAAATCCATGGAGGCGTGGAATACCGAGTTGATCTTCACTTCCCCGAAAAATTCGTCCCGCAGCCGGTTGTACATGATGATCAGCTGGTCCTTCCGTACAAAGTTGGAATAGTCGATCACAATGATGGACCCGTTGATGTGCTCAATGGCATCGGCGGGCTTAATGTACAGCTGGAAGGGGCCGATTTTTTCCGGCAGGTGGTTGCCATAGTCCCAGGTGAGGATGCCCTTTTCCTCCACCATTTCTCCCAGGTTCACCTTCCTGGGATGCTCCATGGCATCCAGGATGTGGGGCAGGTAGCTCTGCACCTTCCGGGCGAAGATATCCTTTTCCTTATAGATGAACCGGATGTCCCGGTAGGAATTCATGCCCATGGTATGGACCAGGATGTAGTCAAAGGTCTCCGAGGAATAGGTAATGTCCAGACTGGCCCGCAGGGCCGGTGCCTCATACCGGCAGATGGTCAGGACCTGGCCGTCGATGGTTCCCACCCGTTTCCGGGTGAACTGGCCCACCTGTTCGGGCAGCTGGTCGATGAAATCCCAGCTTTTGGTCTCCTCCTGGATTTCTGTAATGGATGGATAGCCCATGGCAGTCAGTCCTTCTTCGCGTTGGCCGCATCCTGTGCCAGCAGCTTCTCCAGCCGGCCGCAGCTCATTTTCCCTTCATGGCAGACCCGGTCGCTTTCGCAGGTGGGGCCGGCCTTTTCAAACAGGATGGGCGCCACTTCCTTCACCTGGCGCAGCATCTCCCAGGCCAGAGCCCGGATTTCCCACTGGGCACGGGCGCAGCAGCGCAGCTGGAAGAAGTGCAGCAGGCTCCGGGCGTTCATGGTGACCACGATCTTGGTCTCGGCGGCGTTGGGCAGGATGTACCGGGCGTCTTCTGCCGGGATTCCTGCTTCCGTCCACTGGTTGTACAGATCCTGGATTTTGCCGCACAGCTCCTGGAACTGCTTTTTGCATTCCGGTCGGGCAGCAAGGGTGGGCGGCAGGATGGTCTCGAAATTGTGTTCCTTCACATACCGCTGGCTCTGCTGGCTGTAGGAGGCGATCCGATGGCGGACCAGCTGGTGGGTCAGCACCCGGGACACCCCTTCGATGGCAAAGGTGAAGCTTACATGCTCGAAAGTAGAGGTGTGCCCCATCTGGCCCAGCCGCCGCACCAGGCTGGCCACTTCCTTCTCGCTGAGCTTCGTCTCCAGTTCTTCGGCCCCGATGGGCGAATAACAGAGCCGGGCGCTCATGGCCACCGTACGGTCCGGATCCGGAGTATAGCGGATCAGTTTCACATGCATCATTTCTTTTTGTTCCTTTCCGCCAGCATGGCCTGCTGAATCAGCACAAAAGAACGGTCCATCAGCTGGTGGAGCCGTTCTTTCTGGTCCATGAGGTACAGGTACCCCATCAGTGCTTCAAAGGCTGTTCCCTGGCGATATTCCCGTACACTGGCGCTTTTGGGCACCGTGCTCTTGGTATTCCGTCCCCGGCGGGCAATCCGGCTTTCTTCCTCCGTCAGATCCCCTTCCAGTGCGTCCATGGCCCTGGCCTGCATCACCGCAGAGACCATCCGGGCGGCCAGGTCGTGGAGCACCTGCACATGGCTGCTCACCGGCAACAGCCGGCGCCGCACATACAGGCTGAACACCACATCCCCGATATAGGCCAGTTCCACCGGATGGACCTGTTTGGGATCCTGCACCGGTTTTTCATCGATGCAGGAGGCCAGCACATGGTCCAGTCGTCTTTGATACTGTTCAAATCTCACTTTCTTTTCCACCGCACTCCCTGGGGCGTATCCTCCAGGATGATCCCCCTGGCTGCCAGTTCGTCCCGGATGGCATCGGCCTTGGCAAAGTCTCTGGCTTTGCGCGCTGCCTGCCGTTCTTCGATCCTGGCTGCGATTTCAGCTTCCTCGTTGCTGACGGCGCCGCCCTGGGCATTGGCCTGGGGTTCATTTTCCAGGATGCCGATGACCCCGATCATTTCCTTCCAGGCTTTTTCCATCTGTTCCACCAGTTTGCCATCGGGCTTTTTGGTGCCGCCCATAATGGCGTTGTGGTATACATTGATTTCCTTGGCCAGGGCAAAGATGAAGCTGATGGCCAGGGAGGTGTTGAAGTCGTCGCTCATGGCATTGAAGAAGCCTTTGCGCATTTCAGCCACCTTGTCCCGCAGGGCCAGGCTGTCAGCATCCGGACCTACGGTGATCACCTGCTGGATCTCCCGCAGGTTGTTCTGGGCCGTCCGCAGCCGTTCCAGGCTCCGGCCCGCTTCTTCCAGCCGCTCCTTGCTGAAGTCCAGCGGACTGCGGTAATGGGTATTCAAGATGAAGTACCGGATGGTTTCCGGTTCATATTCTTTCAACAGATCATAGACCGTCTTGAAATTGCCCAGGGATTTGGACATCTTTTCTTCGTTGATGGTGATGAAACCGTTGTGGACCCAGTACCGGACAAAGGGATGGACCCCTGTTGCCCCTTCGCTCTGGGCGATTTCGTTTTCATGGTGTGGGAAGATCAGGTCACTGCCGCCCCCATGGAAATCCAGGGTGGGTCCCAGGTATTTGGTGCTCATGGTCGAGCATTCGATGTGCCAGCCCGGACGGCCCTTGCCCCAGGGGCTGTCCCAGGAAGGTTCGCCCGGTTTGGCGCTCTTCCACAGGGCGAAATCCATGGGGTTCTCTTTCCGTTCGTCCACTTCCACCCGGGCGCCGGCCATCATATCGTCCAGCTTGCGGCCGGACAATTCGCCGTAATGGGAGAATTTTCCCACCCGGTAGTATACGTCTCCATCCACTACATAGCCGTAGCCGTTGTCAATGAGCTGCTGCACCGTATGGATGATGTCAGGGATATGCTCAGAGACCCGGGGATAGATATGGGCCCGTTTCACATGGAGCTTGTCCATGACTTCGAAATAAGCCTTGATGTACCGGTTGGCGATCACATCCCAGGTCACCCCTTCCGTATTGGCGGCTCTGATGATCTTGTCGTCCACATCGGTGAAGTTCTGCACGTAGGTCACATCGTACCCTTCGTGTTCCAGGAACCGGCGGATCACATCCCACACCACAAAGGGACGGGCGTTGCCGATATGGGGATGGTTGTAGGGCGTGACCCCGCACACATAGATTCCCACCTTGCCCGGATGGAGAGGGACGAACTCCTCTTTCTGCCGGGTCATATCATTATATACACGGATGCTCATAAAAAGCTCCTTTCCTTTTCTTTACAGGGTGACACCTGCTTTGGCCAGGCTGCCGCGAATGCGTTTGGCCACCCGGTCCTTGCCCATCAGCGGGATCATTTCCGCCAGTTCCGGACCATGCTGGTTCCCGGTCAGGGCTACCCGGACAGGCATGAAGACTTTCTTGCCGCCCAGTTTCGTTTCCTTCTGTACGGCCTTGAACAGGGCCTTGGTGCCGGCATGGTCCAGGTTTTCAGCCGCAGCCAGTTTGGCCAGGAACAGACCCATGACCTGGGGCACCGTTTCTTCCTTCAGGACGGCTTCCGCTTCCGGCGTTTCGAAATCGAAGTCATCGGAGAAGTACAGGGCCACTTTTTCAGGGATCTCCTTGCCGAATTCAGCCTGTTCCTTGGCGGTCAGCACCACCTTCTTCAGCCATTCCAGCCTGTCGCCGGTTTCTTCACCGGTCATGTAGCCGGCTTCCTTCATAAAGGGTACGGCGAAGCTGAAATAGTCTTCATCGCTGAGCTGGCGCATGTAGTGGGCATTCAGCCAGTTCAGCTTCTTGATGTCGAACACAGCCGGATTCTTGGCCACATGGTCCATGGAGAAGTTCTGGATCAGTTCTTCCCGGGAGAAGATTTCCTGGTCCGTGGTGGGTGCCCAGCCCAGCAGGGCCAGGAAGTTCACGATGGCATCGGGCAGGTACCCCATCTGACGGTACTGGTCCACAGAAGTGGCGCCGTGCCGTTTGCTCATCTTCTTGTGGTCCGGTCCCAGGATCAGGGAAATATGGCCGAACTTGGGTTTTTCGAAGCCCAGGGCATCGTACAGCAGCAGCTGCCGCGGAGTGTTGGACAGATGTTCTTCCGCCCGGATCACGCAGTTGACTCCCATCAGGGCATCATCGATGACCACTGCATAGTTATAGGTGGGGATCCCGTCGCTCTTTACGATGACGAAATCACCGATGCCGTCGGATTCGAAATGGACATCCCCCCGGACCATATCGTGGACCACAATGTCCTGGCCTTCGGGCACCCGGAACCGGATGGTAGGCTTACGGCCTTCTGCCTCATAGGCAGCCCGCTGTTCCGGAGTCAGGTTCCGGCATTTGCCCATGTACCGGGGCATCTTCCCCTGGGCGGTCAGCTCTTCCCGTTCTTTTTCCAGCTCTTCCGGCGTACAGTAGCAGTAATAGGCCTTGCCTTCTGCCAGCAGCTTGTCGGTGTATTTCTTGTAGATATCCAGCCGTTCCATCTGATGGTACGGACCGTTGGGGCCGCCTACATCCACTCCTTCATCCCAGTCGATCCCCAGCCATTTCAGGGCGGCTTTGATGTTTTCTTCCCATTCCGGCTTGGAACGGTCCTGGTCGGTGTCTTCGATCCGCAGCAGCATGGTTCCGTGGTATTTGCGGGCCAGCAGCCAGTTGAACAGTGCGGACCGGGCACCCCCGATGTGGAACGGCCCCGTGGGGCTGGGTGCAAAACGTACTTTCAGTTTGTTATCCATTATATCTTCCTCCCAAAGGTTTTTATCGTATCAGACTGGCCACGGCTTCCGCCGCGATGCCTTCCCCCCGGCCGGTAAAGCCCAGCTTCTCGGTGGTGGTGGCCTTCACATTGACGGCACCGGCAGGGATTCCCAGATCGGTTCGCAGGTTCTCCCTCATGGCAGGCTCATAGGGCGCCAGTTTGGGCCGCTGGGCGATGATTGTCACATCCACATTGTTCACCTTCCAGCCCTCTTTCCGGAGCTTTTCCAGCACCACCGCCAGCAGCTTCCGGCTGTCAGCTCCCAGGAACCGGTCATCCGTATCCGGGAACAGCCGGCCGATATCCCCCAGCCCGGCAGCGCCCAGCAGGGCATCCATCAGGGCGTGGAGTGCCACATCCGCGTCGGAATGGCCGTCCAGACCTTTTTCACAGGGGACCTTCACCCCACAGAGGATCAGGTCTCGCCCTTCCACCAGCCGGTGGACATCATAACCGGAACCGATCCGGAATTCCATGGTCCGTTCCTCCTTCTCTTCCACCAGGGCCCGGGCCCATCGCAGGTCTTCCGGGGTGGTGATCTTCTGGTTTTCGTAGGAACCGGGCACCAGCTGCACCGGTACACCCATGGCTTCCGCAATGCTGGCATCGTCGGTGACAGCCAGATGGTTCTGCGCCACAAAGGCTCCGTGCCGTCTCAGCTGGTCTGCGGTAAAGATCTGGGGCGTCTGCACCGCCCACAGTCTGCTCCGCTGCAGGGTGCGTTCCACCTGGCGGCGGGAATTTCCTACTTTAATGGTATCCTTACAGGGCACAGCCGCAATGGCGGCACCGGTTTCTCTGGCTGCCTGCCAGACCCGGGTAAAAAGATCCGGGGTGGCAAAGGGGCGGGCCCCGTCATGGACGGCTACCCACCGGGCATCTGCCGGCAGTGCCGCAATGCCCCGTTCCACAGAATCCTGTCGTTCCCTGCCCCCGGTCACGACACGCCACACCAGGTGCGGGAATTTCTCCCCCTGGTATTGCCGCAGCAGGGCTTCGGCTTCCGGCTCTTCGCCGGCTGCCACCACCACCACAGCCTGCACCATCCCGGGAACTTTTGCCACCTGGCTCAGGTTCCGGATCAGGATGGGCACACCACCGATACAGGCATAGTTTTTATTATACCCCAAACCGAGCCGTTTTCCCATACCTCCGGCGGCGATGATGCAAAATAAACGGTCATCCATTGGCAAAATCCCTTCATTTCAGTTTGGCAAAGATCATCCGGCCTGCCGAAGTCTGGAGCACGGACGTGACCGTCACCGGCACGGTGAAGTTCACGCAGCGTTTGCCGCTCTCCACCACCACCATGGTGCCGTCGTCCAGATACCCGATGGCCTGGCCCGGTTCCTTGCCTTCCTTGGCCAGGAAGATCTGCAGTTCTTCCCCCGGCAGCACGCTCTGTTTCAGGGCATTGGCCAGGTCGTTGATATTCAGGACCTTTACGCCCTGGATTTCGGCCACCTTGCTCAGGTTGAAGTCGTTGGTGGCCACGATGCCATCCATCTCCTTGGCCAGACGGACCAGCTTCGTGTCCACTTCCGTCACATCATCGTAGTCCTTCTCAGAGATTTCCACCGTGGCATTCCTGTCAGCCTGGATCTCCCGGACGATATCAAGGCCTCTGCGGCCCCGGTTCCGCTTCAGGGTATCCCCTGAATCGGCCACCTTCTGCAGTTCTTCCAGGACGAACTTGGGGATGACGATGACCCCTTCCAGGAACCCCAGACGGATCACCTCCAGGATGCGGCCATCGATGAGAACGCTGGTATCCAGTAGTTTATAAGTGCGGGAAACATGACGGGATCCCAGTTTCCGGGCATTTTCCTTGCCCCGGGCAAACCAGACCCGATTGAAAAAAGATTGGATATCCTCGCGTTTGTTGAGGGCCACTTTGGCTCCGATGATGGCGCCCATGATGCTGAACAGCAGAGAAATGTACGGCCCGATGATGGGAATGCGGGAGAATGCCGTCCCCAGCAGGGTTGCCACGATCAGACCGGTGATCACCCCGATGGACAGGACAAAGATGTCACCTGTGGGCAGATCGGCCAGGTGTCCGGCCAGGATTTCCGAAAAGTGTACCGTGGAACGGATCAGCGGCTGGGACACTGCCCGTCCAACGTATCCGAAGATCAGGGCCCCTACTACGCCCAGGATCAGGTTCAGGGGTGTGATGCCCAGGAAACCCACCTTCAGATAATCCGAGCTGACGAATTCCGAAAAAAGCGGCGTGGCGATTTCCATCAGAAAAAAGCCAATGGCTGCAAAGACCAGGACCACCAGGAATTTCAGGATCTTTTCGACCATGTTTTTCACCTCCTTGCATAATATCTTAAACCATTTTACAATAATACGCCCATAAAGGAAAGGGAATAAGGCAAAAAGTTAAACTTTCTGTAAAAAAGGGCTATGAAAGGCTTCATAGCCCTTCACGAATCACTAGCCGATGGAAGCCAGCTTGCGCTAGATTGAATGAAGTAAGGGAGTTGTGAAAAACCTCACAACTCCCTTCTTTGGCGTTTCGATCAGATGAACTGGTCCAGCCATTCTTCACTTTTTTCTTCATCCACGCTTTCCACCAGCATGAACTCACTGAGCAGGATCTGCTTGGCCGTGGTCAGCAGGCGCCGCTCACCGGCGGACAGTTTCTTTTCCGTTTCCTGGACAGCCAGGGTGCGTACCACATCCGCCACCTCGAAAATGTCCCCGGTCTTCATCTTGTCCACATACATATTGTAGCGGCGGTTCCAGGTGATCCGTTTCATTTTGTTTTCAGGACGTGCTTTCAGCACTTCTTCAACCCTGGGCAGGATGGCTTTGTTCACAATGGGACGCAGGCCGATTTTATCCACATTCACTTCCGGGATCATGACTTTCATGTCACTGAGCAGCATTTTCAGGACAAAATAATTCACCGGATGTCCGTCGATCTGCTTCTGTTCCACATCTTTTATGATGGCTGCCCCATGCATGGGATACAGCACCTTATCTCCCACCGCAAACATCCTACGTCCTCCTTATATACAAAGTAGATACACCATCAACAACTATATATAGTGTAGCACAGGAATTGAGCAAAGTCAAAATTTTATTATTATAAACCATTTGGTATTGCAATGTCAACTGTTTGATATAGAAAAATCGGCTGTCTTTCGACAGTCGATTTTTTCACATTGTGCGATGTTCTTCCACGTACTCCCGGATCCGCTGGAGCCTTTCATCCGTCGCCGGATGATCGGACAGCATGCGGCCAAAGAAGCTCAGCCGGGGGTTGTGGTACATGTCGTCGATTTTGGCCAGACCTTCGTACAGTTCCGGCCCCAGGCCGATGTGGCAGGCATAATCATCCGCCGCATATTCATCCTGTCGGGCACAGTACCGGTTAAACAAAATCAGCGGATACGTCAGCACCCAGTTGCCGATCTGCAGGAAGAAATTCATGATCAGAGCAAAGAACCCCAGGACCCACCCGATGAAAGGGATGAACTGGAGCACCGTGATGATCATCAGGACCATCCGGTAGCACCAGAAGGCCACCCGGTTGGCCAGGGTCATGCCCCACAGGAGCAGCAGCTTCCAGGTGTGTCCCTTCTGCAGGTGCCCCATTTCGTGGGCCAGCACCCCGGACAGCTCATCCACGGTGAAATACCGGAACATGGGCTCATTCACCACGATGTTGTTGTCCCCCAACGCACAGGCGTTGATGGACTTGTCAGGGTTCACATACAGATGGAATTTTTCTCCCCCCAGACCGCCCCGCGCGATGATGGGCTGCAGAGCCTGTTCCAGCATGGCCCGGTATTCCCCTTTCGCAGGTTTATAACCGCTGAAGAAGATCATGAGCCGCTGGAACGGGGACAGTTGCATCAGGAGTCCGGGCACCAGGATCAAAAAGCTCATGAGCCAGTAGGAATAGCCGGGGTTGTCATTCAGCTGCTGCAGGGCAGCCGGATCCAGGAAAGGACCGAACACCAGCATGGCAAAGGGACTGTAGACGGAAAGCAGAATGAAATTGACGAAATAAGACGCCACCATCAGGATGACAGTCTTCACGCCGCTCCCTCCTTATTTCCCATATTCCTCTGCCAGTTTCTTGAACAGGGGCAAAGATTTTTTGATGGTATCATAACTGATGCAGTAAGAAGCGCGGAAATAGCCGGGACAGCCGAAATCCGTCCCCGGTACCAGGAGCAGATCGTACTTCCTGGCCCGTTCACAGAAGGCGTAATCATCCTCTTCCAGGCATTTGGGGAACAGGTAGAAGGCACCCTGGGGTTTCAGCACCGTAAAACCGGCTTCTTTCAGGCCTTTGTACAGCAGCTCCCCGTTCCGGCGATAGGGTTCCACATCGGAAGGTTTGCCGGCGCACCGTGCCACCACCAGCTGCCACAGGGAAGGCGCGTTCACATGGCATTCCACCCGGGCCGCCCCGGCAATGGCGCCGAACACCTTGTTGAAGTCCGCCACTTCACCGGGAATCACGATATACCCGATCCGTTCGCCCGGCAGGGAGAAGGATTTGCTGTAGGAATAGCAAACCAGGGTATCCTTGTAATACAGGGGGATATAGGGAACCTGGATATCTCCGTACACGATTTCCCGGTAGGGCTCATCGGAAATGATGAAGATGGGATGGCCGTATTCCTTTTCCTTTTTGTCCAGGATGGCGGTCAGGGTCTTGATGGTATCTTCAGAATACACCACGCCGCTGGGGTTGTTGGGAGAGTTCACGATGACCCCTTTCGTGTGGGGTGTCACCAGTTTCTCAAAAGCATCGAAGTCGATCTGGAAGTCTTCCGTACGAGCAGGCACCACTTTCAGGCTGGCACCGGTAGATTCCACGAAGCACCGGTATTCGGGGAAGAACGGAGCAAAGGCGATGAATTCATCCCCCTCTTCGGCCAGGGCCTTGAAGCAGATGGTGATGGCAGCCGCAGCACCGCTGACCATGAACAGGTTGGCTCCCGTGAAATGGGTGCCGAAACGGCGGTTGATATCCTTAGCCAGGGTTTCCCGTACCTGGGGATTGCCCGGTGCCACCGTATAGCTGTGGATGGCCTGAGGCGGCAGCTCATTCATGATATCGATGACGGCCTGTTTGATGAATTCCGGAGCCGGCACATTGGGGTTGCCCAGACTGAAGTCGCAGATATTCTCCGCGCCCACTTCCTTGGCCCGCTTCTGGCCGTATTCGAAAATGGTGCGGATGGTGGATTTTTTCGAACCCAGTTGGTACATTTTTTCATTAACCATGGTATCACCTGATTTTCTGAGAGTTAGTCTTATTATATCACAAAAAGGGACCATCACTTCCGTGACAGTCCCTCAATTTCATCAGCCCAGCAGAGCCTTCACCATGGCGTTGACCCGTTGGCCCGTTGCCTGGCCCTTGGTCTGTGCCATGACCGTTCCCATGACCTTACCCATATCCTTCATGGATTTGGCACCGGTCCTGGCGATGGCATCTTCCACGATCTTCTTCAGCTCATCGTCACTCAGTTGTTTCGGCAGGTACTTCTTCAGTACGTCGATTTCCTGCTGGTTCTTTTCAACCAGATCCGGACGATTGGCATCCTTGATCTCTTTGATGGTATCTTCTCTCTGCTTAACTTCCTTCATGATGACAGCCAGAACAGCACTATCATCCAGGTTGGTCTTTTCGTCTATTTCCTTATTCCGAATGGCAGCCCAGACCATACGCAAAACGGCCAGCCGAAGCTTGCCGTTTTCCCGGTCTTTCATGGCTTGCTTCATATCGGTTTGCAGAAGTTCTCGTAAAGACACGTTCTACGCCCCCAAATCAAGTCCTAAAAGATTATCTGGATTTGCGTTTTCTTGCAGCTTCAGACTTCTTTTTCCGTCTTACGCTGGGTTTTTCATAATGTTCGCGTTTCCGCACTTCGGACAGAACGCCAGCTTTCTGCGTAGCGCGTTTGAAACGGCGCAGAGCGCTGTCCAAAGATTCGGTTTTGCCAACTCTGATCTCAGTCATCTATATCCCTCCCTCCACGATCTCTTTCGGGAAGTGTAATTTAACATTAACACTTTGTTATTATACCGTAATTATGGAAAGGTTGTCAACAAAAAATTCTCAGCACGGAGGCCAGCCCAGCTCCTTGCCGCCCAGGATGTGGAAGTGCAGATGAGGGACGCTTTGTCCGCCCCAATCGCCCGTATTCACCACCACTCGGAAGCCGTGTTCCTCAAGACCCAGCTTCTTCACCAGCTCCGGCAGGATTTTCTTTACGTGGACCAGGATATCAGGGGATGCCGTGAGGATGTTTTCCGTGTGTTCCTTGGGAATCACCAGAACATGCACCGGTGCCCCCGGATTCAGGTCGTTGATCACGATCACCTTGTCATCTTCATAAACTCGTTTGCTGGGGATTTCCCCGGAAATGATTTTACAAAATACGCAGTCTGTCATTCGTCTCACCCCCCTGTCACCAATATACTATTTTATTATAGCACCCTTCAGCCCGTCCTCAAAGATACTTTCCAGCCGAACGGCAGAAATTTTTCCTTTCCACTCTTCGTCGCTGGGGGCATAGACCCGCACATAGCCGGGGGTCAGGCCTTCCCAAAGGCCGTTATCCTTGTTGCGCCGTTCCCACAGCACAGAAGACTCCGTGCCCAGCTGGGCTTCCCGGTAGGCCAGGTTCCCTTCCTGGTCGATGGCTTCCAACCGGTGCACCCGTTCCTGCTTCTCTTTGTTGGAAAGCTGGCCGGGCATGGTGGCTGCCGGTGTCCCCTTCCGCTGGGAATAGGGGAAGATGTGGATCTTGCTGAACCGGCACTGCCGGATGAAGTCCAGGGACTTCTGGAAATCTTCCTCCGTTTCGCCGGGGAAGCCCACGATCACGTCCGTGGTGATAGCCACGTTGGGCACCAGGCTGCGGATTCGCTGCAGCAGCTGGGCGAATTTGGCCGTATCGTAGGGCCGGTGCATCCGGGCCAGGGTGGCGTCACAACCGGCCTGCAGCGGTAAATGGAGATGGGCGCACAGCCGGGGATTTTCCACCATCAGCTTCAGCAGCTCGTCCTCCACTTCCACGCTTTCCAAACTGCCCAGCCGGAACCGAGGCACGCCGGGTACGGAGAGGGCCGCCTTCACCGCGTCGGAAAGCCGGGGACCGCCGGAGATTTCCTTGCCGTAACAGCCCAGGTGGATGCCGATGAGCACCACTTCCTTGTAGTTTTCCGCCGCCAGCCGGGCCACTTCCTCCTTGATGTTCTCCAGGGAGCGACTGCGCAGATGGCCCCGGGCATAGGGAATGATGCAGTAGGCGCAGTACTGGTCGCAACCCTCCTGGATCTTCAGGAACGCCCGGTTCCGGCTGGCATCCACCGCCGCATCCAGTTCTTCGAACCCACTGCCCACGGGCAGATCATGGACGGCGTTGATGGGGGCATCCGTAGGGTCTTCCCCCAGCCGTTCCCGCACCAGGTCCACCACCCTGCTCCGATCCTGGTTGCCGATGAGCAGGTCCACCCCTTCGATGTGGGCCACTTCATCCGGCGCTGCCTGGGGATAGCAGCCGGTGACCACGATCAGGGGCTTGGGATCCTTCCGGGCCGCCCGGTGGATGATCTTCCGGCTCTTGCTCTGCCCCATGTTGGTCACCACACAGGTGTTGATCAGGTAGATGTCCGCATCGTCCTCGAACCCTACGATTTCAAAGCCTGCATCCCGGAACAGTTTCTCCATGGATGCCGTATCCGACTGGTTCACCTTGCACCCCAGTGTATAAAAAGCGATTTTCTTCATGCTTGTCTTTCCTTAGCCTCCCAAATTGCCTGTTTCGTACATAATGGCCGTCAGTGTGGCCAGAGCCGCCGTCTCCGTCCGCATGATCCGGGGCCCCAGGCTCACCGAATGCCAGCCCAGCTGCTGGGTCAGGACGAATTCGTCTTTGGAGATGCCCCCTTCCGGACCGATCAGGAAGGCGATGGATTTTGCCTCCCTGTGGGCCCCCAGCACTTCCCGGATGCCCCGGGTGTCCTCCACTTCATAAGCCACGATCTTCAGTTGGGCCGTACAGGTGCTGACGATATCCCTGAAGCGGGCAGGCAGGGCCACCTGGGGGATGATGTCCCGCTTGCTCTGCTTGGCCGCTGCTTCCGCGATTTTCTGCCACCGCTGCTGCTTTTTGGCTGCCCTGGCCGGATCCACCTTCACCACCGAATGGTCCATGATGGCCGGGCGGATCTCCGTGACCCCCAGCTCGATGGCCTTCTGGATCACCCATTCCAGTTTGTCCTGCTTGGGCAGGCCCTGGATCAGGGTCACTTTGACAGAGGGTTCGTGGCTTTTTTCCAGGGTTTCCACCAGGGCCAGGTCCACCCGGTTTTCCCCGAAGCCGGTGATTTCCATCACCGCTGCCACCTGGTCCAGGCTCACGATCTGGAGCTGCTGCCCCAGTTTCATCCGCAGCACATGGGTGATGTGGTGGGCGTCCTGCCCGTCGATGAACATGGTTTCCCCGAAATCCCGGGGTACAAAGAACCGGTACACGTCAGCCTTCCTTTCCCATGGTCACGGCGCACCAGCCCGCCTTCCGTTTCACATCCAGGAAGGTAAAGCCGTTTTCCCCGGCCACTTTCTCCACATCCGGCAGCCGTTCCTCGATGATGCCGCTGGCCAGGAACCGGCCGTTTGTACGCAGCTTCACCGTCACTTCCGGCAGCACCAGGATGATGATGTCCGCAATGATGTTGGCAATGATCAGATCCGCCTGGCCGTCGGTACCGTCCAGCAGGTTCCCCTGGTTCACGGTGATCCGGTCGCTGAGCCCGTTCTGGGCAATGTTCTCCCTGGCCACTTCCACGGCCTTTTCGTCAATGTCCACCGCATGGATGGTTTTGGCTCCCAGGAGCGCTGCCGTCATGGCCAGGATGCCGCTGCCGGTGCCCACGTCGAACACATCACAGTCCGGCGTCACCATCTCTTCCAGCCGCTGGATGCACATGCTGGTGGTGGCATGGGTGCCGGTACCGAAAGCCATGCCCGGATCCAGGGCAATGACCTTTTCGTCCCCCTGGGGTTCGTAGGTCTCCCAGGAGGGCTTGATCACGATTTTCTTCCCCACTTTGGTGGTGTGGAAGTACTGTTTCCAGGTATTGGCCCAGTCCTTTTCGCTGATTTTCCGGAACAGGGTGGGTCCGAAGCGGAATTTGCCGATCCGGCCCTCGATCACCTGGAGGCCTTCTTCAATGGCGTCCAGTTTTTCCTGAAGCTGGTCGTTTTCCGGGTAATAGGCAGAAACGGTGACCACTTCCGTATTTTCCTGATGGGGAATGTCGCACAGTTCCCAGGTGGCGCTTTCCCGCAGCTGGTTCAGCAGCAGCGGGTCTTCGATCTCCACCCCGTTCCGGGCCCCTGCGTCCCGCAGCAGGTCCGCCACTGCTTCCACCGCTTCATGGGTGACTTTGATGCTCACTTGCAGCCAAGATTCCATTTGTAATGCTCCTTTGTACAGATATCGTTTTATTATACCATAAACGGGAGCCTGAAAACATGGTTTCGGGCTCCCGTTTTTACCGGTTCTCTGTTCAGTTGAATCGGATGTACACTGCCTTCAGGTCTTCCAGCCCCAGGCCCATTTTCTGGAACCCGGTGTGGAGGGCGGCTTCGGACAGTTCTTCGTTTTTCTTCGGGTCCCCTGCTTCCAGCAGCTGACGGGCTGCTGCATCCACGGCATGGATGTTGAAGGAGACGCCGTTGTACACCAGCCGGTAGCTTCCATCCCCGCCCGGCAGGGTCAGGGTGGTGGTGTATTCCCGGTACTGGGTCTCAGGCTGATCCGGTTCCGGCAGCCGCATGCCGCTGGGGGTGATCTCCACCTTCTCCGGCATGCTTTCCACGTCAAAGGTTCCGTAGTTGGTCACTTTGCCGTCCAGCACTTTGAAGAAGGGGATGGATTTCTTTTCCCGGTACCAGGTTCGTCCACCGTCCCGGTGTTCTTCTTCCCCACGGAAATCGTCCATGGTAGGTTCTTCCACTTCGCCTTTCCCTGCGGGCACCGGATTGGGTTTCTCCGGGGTGATGTCCGGCTTCACCGGTTTGTCCACCGGGGTGATGGTCACCGTGGCATCCCCGCCCAGGAGGTTGTAGTTCTTCAGGAAGTCCAGGTACTGATTGGTGGTTTCCGTGGTGAACTCATACCGCCCGGGAGCGTTGGTGTAGGAATTGTTGTCCAGGTAGGCGTTGCCGTAGGACCCGTAGTTGAACTTCAGGTCGGATACGTTCTTTTCGTCCCCGTTGGTCAGGCCCTGCACGCCGGACGTGGTGAACTTCACGGTGCCAAAAGGCGTGGTCACGTCTTTGGTGTTGACGGTGAGATCCGCTTTCTTGACGATGATGTCCCCTTTGATGGTCACTTTGTAGTTCCCGCTGGCATCGGTGGTTCCATCCTCATGGACGATCCCGCCGCCATCTGATTCCAGGTCATTCTCGTACTTCCCGGCATCTGCCGTTATCCGTCCATCCCGGTTCTTCTCATAGGCACCGTTAGCTTTAGGGGTCATGGTGAGCCCAGCGGTGGAAATGGTATCCCCATTCACCAGAGGCGGCGTAGCGATTTCCTTGAAGGACCGGTCCGCCAAACCGTAGGTCTGGATCATTTCGTTGTCCACGGTGATGGCCACCGGGGTCAGGGTGACGGAACCAGCCTGATCCTGTACCACATCATAGTTGTCCAGGGACTTGTTGAAGTCCGTCGTAATGCCATAGCTGTCCAGGTTGCCGTCGGTCTTGTACTTCACATCGTTGGTCCGTTCCTTACTTACGAGAGCACCGGATGTGTTGGTGATACCAATTTTAGACGTCAAGTCCGCCAGGCTGTCCCCGTTCTTTTCGCCCGTAACCGTGGTAGCACGGTCCAAGTCTTTCTGCACTGCCCCGGCATCCCCATAGGCTTCCGTATAGTCGTCAGTGGACAGGTGCAGGGTGGCCTTCTTGATGGTGGCATTGCCGTTTTCGATCTCGATGTTGTAGTTGTCCAGTGTCTGATTGGTAGACCCTTCCAGGTAGTATGGCCCGCCGTTCACTGTCTTGGTCACCTTGCCGGCCTGTTTTTCCTCTGCGGAAGCATCGCCCGTATTGGTATAGGTGATATTGCCCGTGCCGTACGTCCCATCGAGGGCACTCGTCACCACGCCTGAGCCGTCCCCGTTGGTCAGGCCTTCGATACTGCTGGTATCATAGCCATACTTGCTGGTATCAAAAGCCGTACCATAGGTAGTAGAAACATCGTTCAGCTTCACCTTCACAGTAGCTTTCTTCACCGTGGCCTTGCCGGTCAGGTCAGAGTTCACTTCATCAATTTCGTAATTCTTGGCCGTATCGCCCTTCAGGGTAAACTTTCCTGTCAGACCATAGTCTCCTGCATTCTGGATCTTGACAGCGGAATTGTTGGGATCAGACTTTTCTCCTCCATTAGAATAGGAAACTTCAATCTGATTGTTCCTTACGTAGTCCTCTGAATCTCCATTGGCATTTCCAGACAGGGTATAGGTATAAGGGGTCCAATCACTTGACCCATAGGTAGTGCTCGTATCCCCCACTTTCAAGGTCAGTTTAGCCTTTTCCACTGTAGAAGTCCCCGGGTTCACCACTTTGATGTTGTAGTTGTCCAGAGTCCTGGTGGTGCTGCCGGTGATCTGGTAGCTACCTGCGTTCTGGGTCTTGACATTTTCGTTATTGGGATCGGATTTTTCCCCGCCATTCACATACGTAAAATCGCTGTCCTGGAGGACATCGGTGATGGCCGTTGCGGCATCCCCGTTGGTCAGCCCCTGCAGATCCGCCGCATCCTTTTTGTACCCATAGGTGCTGCTGTCAAAGCCCTGCCCATAGGTAGTGGAAACGTCTTTCAGGGTCAGGGTCAGATCCGCTTTCTCCACGGTGGAATCGGCCCCGTCGATGACCACCTTATAATTCTGCAGGGTCTTCTCCGTGGTCCCGGTCAGTTGATAGCCGGTACCCGCATCCTGGGTCTTGGCGCCCTTGGCGATCTTATCCGGATCCGTAGCGTCCCCGGTGTTGGTGTAGGTGATATCCCCGTTGCCAATGGCTGTTGTCACCACTTCCGTGCTGTCCCCATTGGCCATCTCCAGCTTGCTGGCATCGTAGCCGTACTTGCCGGTATCGAAAGCTGTACCGTAGGTGGTGGATACGTCATTGAGCTTCAGATGGATTTCTGCCGGAGTGACTTCAGCCTTGCCGGCCTTCACGGTGCCAATTTCGTAGTTCTGCGCCGTATCCCCGCTGAGCGTGAAGGTTCCCGTCAGATCGTAGCTGCCTACATTCTGGGTCTTTACCTTGTCATTGGCCGCATCGGATTTCTCCCCGCCATTGGTGTAGGTAACAACGGTGATCTTGTTGTGTTCTACACCCTCTGCCGTATCCCCATTGGTGTTTCCAGACAGGGTATAGCTGTACGTATTGGGATCAAAAGCAGTTCCGTAGGTGGTTTCCGTATTCCCCACAGTCAAGGTCAGTTTGGCCTTTTCCACCGAGGATTTCCCATTGGTGATATGGACGGTATAGTCAGAGAGGTCCTTGCTGGCAACTCCCTGGAGTTCATAAGTCCCGGCGTTCTGGGTCAGGGCCCCATTGGCAATCTTGACCGGATTGGTGGCATCCCCGGTGTTGGTGTAATTCAGGAACTTTTCTCCCAGAACAGCATCCTGGGTATCCCCGTTCACCAGCCCACCCTTGGCGCTATCCACTGTATAGCCATACTGGGTATCATCAAAGGCCGTGCCATAGGTGGTGGACACATCCCATACCGTCAGGTAAAGGTTTGCCGGGTTTACCGTGATGGTGCCGCTGCCGGTGACTGCATAGTTGGCGGAAGCGTCGCTGCCGTCGCTGGCTTTTACTGTGGCGCCGGTGGTCAGATACTGGTTTTCATAACTGCCTACGTGGGCCGTATCGTTGCTGCCCTTGCTGTCAGCATACTTGCCGTCAGTAGCAATTTTATAGGAAATGCTGCCGGTATCCAGGGTATCCCCGTTCACCAGCTGAGTGCTGTAGTCCTTCGTCGTCCTGCTGGTCACATCAGCTTTGCCGTAGGTCTGCGTAGCATCAGTATTGATGGTCAGGGTCTTCCGGAGGATTTCAATATCGCCGTTGATCGTGTTCAGGTCATACCCGTTCAGCGCCTTGGCCCCATTTTCCTCCACCTTGAATACATAGAAGGCCTTGTTCCCATCAGAAGCTGTTTTGTCTTCGTCCCCGTTGGTCCGGGTGGCTCCTGCCGCTGCCCCACCACTGGAAACAGCCACAGCATCCGTTCCGGTTTTAGTCCCATCGGAACTGGTCACGTAGTTCAGATAATCGGCTTCCTTGAAATTGCTGAACTGGGTCACATCGACATCCTTGCCGTTGGAATCCGTATAGGTGGCCGACGTGCTCAGCAGCTTTCGCAGCTGGTCCTCGGTAAGGGTATCCCCATAAGTCTTCTGCTGGCTTCCCCCGGAAATGGTGATCACCGGCGTCACCTGGAAGATGAACTTGTTGCTGCTGGTATCGTTATAGCCCGAGAGAGTATTGTTAGAGCTGTTTGTATTCACCGTACTGTTGGAGCCGGATTTAGCGGTCCACTGGGCATTGGTACCACTGTTCAGGTTGCTGCCCAGGCTGGTGCCATGGTCGCTGGGCGAATTGACATAGACCTGCCAGGTACCGTTGGTGCCGGTGGTGATGGCATTTTCACCTGTGGTGCTGTTTACCAAAGAGCCCTGGCTGCCCTGGGCATCCACCACCACAGCGCCTTTTGCCGTGCTGGCCGCAGCCAGGGTGCCATCCGTGGCCTTGCCATTGTAATCCACGCCGGCGCCCAGGGTGATCTTACCGGTATCCCCAGTGGAGGTCAGGCTGATCTTGCCGCCCTTCAGGTTGCCGTCACTATCCGTATAGCCGTCGGATTCCACGCCGTGGACGGTGAGGTCACCGGCGGACTTGATGGTTACACTGTCCAGCTGGAAAGCGGTGTTCTGGTATCCATCGCTGCGGGTGGTGATGTCGCTGGCAGAAGAAGTGGTATCCGTGGTGCCGGAATGGATTTCCCCGCCTACCGATACGGTACCCCCGGAAATATAGATTCCATGATCCGCATAGACCGTGCCGTTATGGTAGGTGGTGGCTGTGTTGTTTGGATTGCCAAGAGTCACCGCTCCAGTGCTTTCAATGTTCACCGTATCCAGGGCCTTGGCCTTGCCCAGGTCGCCTTCCAGATTGACGGTGCCGCTGCCGGCCTTGATGTTCAGGCTGGAGTTGGCCAGGTTGGTTTCCTTGATGAAGCCTACTGTGGTAGCTCCGCCCATGGCCGCATCGTCCCATTTGCCAGTGGTGCCATAGCCTACACTCAGGAAGGGGGAACTGTTATCCGGTTGAAAGCGGGTAACATCGACACGTTTCTTATCCGTTGCAGTTGCCTTATCAGTCCAGGTATCCCAATTCACATAGCCATAAACGTTATTTCCCTGATTATAGGTATAAGTCTTCCCATCACTGCCTAATGATACCGTCCCCCAATCAGAACCGGCATTGCTGTAGAACTGGGTTCCCTTGCCGCCATTTGCTTCCCCTTCCGGGCCGGTGACCCAGTACATGCCGTCCTGATAAGTTGGATCATCTGGCATCCCCCAGTAAGAGTAGGGGTACAGTTTATCGTTATTCGTGGATCCAGTTTTTTTCAGCACGCCGGAGCCACGTCCGCCGGCCCAGAGAATCTGCTGTCCGTTCGGTGTGGTTAAAGAGTTTTCCAACACCGTTGTAATAGTAGCCAGATAAGAATCTCCTACAGCCGATTTGCCATTATTATAAGTTTTCGTTTTCGGGTCGTACTTAGCCAATGTTTCGGACACAAACCAATTGCTGGCAATAAGCCTCTTAATATCATTGGTTAAATTCGTATAAGCAGTGATGCCATTACTCATTGCCGTTGTATCCGTGCTGTTCTTCGCTAATGTAAGTGCACCCTCTGCCAGGCTTTGAATCTGCTGCTGTGTCAAAGTAGTAAATTTATTTCCCACTTTGTAGCCTAGGGCATTATTAGAAACTCCGTTAACTGTAACAGAACTTACCGTCAAGGCATAGGAAGTACTCCCAACTGTAATAGTTGGGTTGGATGTCATATATCTGTCCAAGAAGCCCGCCGGGTCGGAAACGGCCACATACTGTAAATATTCTTTCGTGGACATTTTCCCTTCAGTAATAATTACAGACGAATATCCTTTTCCCTTTGTTATACTGACAGCTGTCGAACTACCATCCCCCAGCCAGCGAATATTCTGAGTATCTGTTTCTTTATCAAAAGTATAATGCGGCTCACCATTGGAAAAATCCGCAGCATCCGTTGTTGTTTTGTAGCTGCCATCATCATTCGTTGCATAGCTTCCATCCGAATTCTTTACATAGTTGACGCCCTGATAATGATAAGCCGGAACGGTATCAGAAGTCAGATAATCATTGACTTTATCAGCTGTGAGCTCATCCCAAGTAGTAGTACCATAAACATAGGCCCCATAGCTGTTCCCGGAGTTGATGATCCCGGTGGCCGTCACAGCTCCGCCTCCGGAATCCAGGGTCAGAGTTCCCCCGTTAAGGCCGATGGCGATTTCACCATTCAGGGTGATCTTGCCGCCTTTTGTCTGGATCAGGCGGTCATCCTTCTTGCCGTCTGCCGTGCCATCGTCATTGACATGGCCGAAATAGGTACCGACCGTATGACCCGCAGGATCTGCCTTGCCGTCGCCAAGGGTCCCTTTGCCATACCCTTTGGTATTGGCCTTATCGCTGTTATATGTCACCGTACCGCCGGAAGCGGAGGTGAAATCTCCCCCATTGGTGTTGATATTCCCATTGATGATTACGGCACCAATCTGGTCCCCATTGCTGTCCGCATTCAGGACTACGTTCAGTTTGTTGGACGTAGAGGAAATATTGCCGTTGACGGTGATGTTCCGCATGGCATCCAGGGTAAAGGTCGCATCGTCCCCTGCGGTCTTCTCGATGTCATTTTTGACAATGATATTGGCCGATCCGTTGGTGGCCGCTGCCTGGATGGTCACATTGGTGCCCGCATTCAGCCTTTTTTCCACCATATCGGTAGAGATCCAGGTCACGGCGCTGTTCACGGAAGAGACATTGGCGGTGGTTGCATCGGGGTCGTTGTAGCCGATAGAGGCACTGCCCTCGGTAAAATCAGAGTCAGTGGCTGTTTTCTTGTCGGCGTTATCATAGTTGCTGCTGGTAGTGGGATCACTGTCGGCAATAAACACATCCAGCGGGTCCAGCAGCCATTCCCCTGCCTTACCATTGACGCCCTTGGCGTCAATATTCAAGTTATCCCCCAGATTCAGCACGTCGCCGGAGGTTTCGATCTTGCCGCCGTCCACATCACCGCGGGCTAGAAGGTTTGTCCCATCGTGGACAATAGTCTTTTCACCGATGACTTTGATATTTCCTGCGCTCTGGCCATCTTCCATGCCGGAGGCATCCAGGGTACCGCTCACTTCCACCTGGCCGTTGTCACCGCCGTCGAGGAGGATCTGCCCCTTTTCATCTTTCCGCAGGGTTTTGGCTTCGAGGGTACCGGTGTTGTTCACCACAGTCCCCAGCAAATCCTGAGCACTTTTGGCGGTCATCACCACATAGCCCCCGTCGGCCTGGATCCTGCCGCTGTTCAGGGCCTTTGCCTGGGCCAGTTCCCCATCCACGGCATAATTCAACTTCCCGTCGCTGTCCGGAGACAGGGTCAGCTGTTTGGCCGCAGCCAGGGCCACGGTACCGCCCGGATTGCTGATGGTGCCGGTATTTTCCACCTGGGCTGCATGGAGGGCCACCAGGCCGCCCTGGGCCGTAATGGTGCCTTCATTCAGGATGGTGCTGGTGTTCCCCTCCCCGATGGTCAGGTTCAGGTTGGCGGTGCTGCCAGCGAAGCTCTTCATGAAGGGATCGTTCAGCTGGGCAGTGGAAGCCACCAGGCTGCCCACGTCCACAGTGGCGGTTTTGCTGAACACCACCCCATTGGGGTTCACCAGGAGCAGGTTCCCGTTGGCGGAAAGGGCCCCGTCGATCACGGATTTCTGGCCCCCGGTGATCCGGTTCAGGGCCACTGCATCCCGGCCGGGCTGGGCGAATTTTACAGCCTCATCTTTGGCAATGTTGAACTGGGTCCAGTCCACAGCCATTTTCCCGCTGTTCTGGGTCACAGTCATGGTCTTGCCGTTCTGGGCAATGGCCCCCTGGCCGGACTGGATCTGACCGCCGGTGGGCATGGCACAGGCAGTCCCTCCCAGGGACAGGGCCAGCAGGATGCCGGCCGTCAGGCTGTTTTTCCATTTTCTGCTGTATCTCGAATGGTTATCCATATCTGTTCTCTTCATAGTTTCCCTCACTTAGAAATACACGCCGCCGGTCAGCCAGAAATGGCCGTTCTTATGGCTGGTGTCGCTGACAGGTTCCTCGGCTCCCAGTCTCCAGGCGTAGTCTGCCCGGACGAACCAGTCCTGGTACCGGGACCAGATCAGCCCGATGCCCACATCCTGCAGGTTCCGATGGTTCTTTTCTCCGACAGGGGTCAGACTGCTGTCATGGTTCATCCACACGCCCCCGTGTTCCAGATAAAAGGCCAGGTGCAGCTGCTGGTCCTGCTTTTGGAGGGGCAGCAGCCAGCGCAGTTCTGCCCGGGTCAGGTACCCGGTATCTCCGGAGCCCTCACTGGTGGGATAGGCCCGCAGCCCGTAAGGACCACCCAGGTAGAAGTGTTCGGACGAATCCAGGTTGGAGAAGGCGTACTGGCCCCGGGCGGTCAGCAGCAGGTACGTCCTGTCGTCCAGGTTCTGCCGCCGCTGGATGTAGCCGGTGGCCTTGTGGTAGGTACCGTTGGTCCGGGGGCTGCCGGCCAGCCACTGGGTGTAGACGTCAGGCGAATAGAAGGCATCGTTGGTGATGTTCCCCCATTTGTATTCCACCCGCCAGTCGGTGGCGCCCAGGTTGTCCTCGTCGTCCCCGTAGAGAGCCAGTACCCCGGCATCCCCGGTTTTGTCCCCATAGGTGGAATTCCAGATTTTCCGGTATTCGTCCTTGATGTCACTGTGTTCGTAGCGGATCCCGGCATACAGGTTGTGTTTCCGGCTCCGGCGGATGGCATAATCCAGCCCCAGGGATGCCACCTTGGAATGGCCCACCCCGTCGTATTGGGCGAATTCATCTCCCAGATCGTAGCTGAGCACGTTGTACCCGGCGGAGAACCGCCACCCGTCCCGAATCACCGGCAGGGTATAATTCAGGCCCCAGTCGAACATCTTCCGTCCGGAGGTGGACAGGTTGGCGGTGAGATGGTCCCCTTCGCGGGCCAGATTCAGGAAGTCGTAATTCACGGAATACTGGTTGTACCCCATGGACCGGCTGCCGTAGTTGCTGGCGGTGAAGAGCCCCTGTTTGCCCTTGTATTGGTCCACATCCAGCACCACATGGACGCTGCCGGGTTTGGATCCTTTCTGGAGGGTGGCCTTGGCATCCGCCCCGGCCAGGTCGGTCAGGAGCCATACTGCCCGTTCCAGGTTGTCCCTTGTCAGATATTTTTCCTTCTTCAGGAAGTTGGTTTCCCGCTCCAGAGCGCCCTGGTGGATCCGGGTATGGTTGTTGATGGTGAAACCGTCCAGAGAGCCTACGGTCACCGCATATTCCACGATCCCGTCATGGATCTTCTGTACCGGCAGATAGGCGTGGGCCACCAGGTACCCTTTTCCCCGGAAGTACCGGGTCAGTGTATCAGCGCCTTCCTGGAGGTCCTTAAAGGTCAGCAGCCGGCCCTTTTTATCCGCCAGCAGCGACTGGAGCTCCGGTTCCGGGATCACATCCTGGCCGGTGATCTTGAATCCGTTCACCTGGACCTTCAGGGTATCCGGCAAATCCAGTTTGGGGCGTTCTGTCTCTTCTACGGCAATCTGACCGGTGGCGGCGGCCCGCTAGGCTTCCGCCCGGGCCCGATTCCGTGCTTCGTTCTGGAGCATGGAGGCATCACTCTGCCGCTGCCGAACATTCTGCAGCGCCGCAGCATCTTCCTGGGTGAGGGCCGCACCGGCCACTGCCACAGGCAGTACTCCCAGGCCCAGTGCTATGGCTGCCCCGATCATTGGATGGAAAGGATGTTTCATCATAGTGGATTCCCCTTATCTGTCTTGTTATTTGTATTGTAACCAATAGTCTTTTCCGACAATACTTTCGTTTCTTTTTGTCGTTATATTATATACGAATTATTATTGAATATCCACCTGTTCTTTATGTGTTTTATTCGGGTTTATTGATTGTTCACAAATTATTTCCACATTGTCTATGCACATTTCCTTCTGTTTTTTCCACATAAAAAAACGAGACCGCTGCCTACGCAACAGTCTCGTCAATTCATCTTTACTTGTTGAACAGATTCTTGATTTTATTCAGGAAGCTTTTTTCTTCCGGATTGATGGTGCTTCCGCTGGCTTCGCCGAACTTCCGCAACGCATCTTTCTGGGCTTCGCTGAGCCCGGTGGGGATTACAACCTTGATCCGTACCATCTGATCACCCTTCTGGCCTGTCCGCAGGGATACGATTCCCTTGCCCTTCAGCCGCAGGACCTTATTGGGCTGGGTCCCTTCCGGAATCCGAACCTTCACCTTGCCGTACAGGGTCGGCACTTCGATTTCAGCCCCCAGGGTTGCCTGCACGATGTTGATGGGCACTTCGCAGGTGACCGTGGTGCCTTCCCGTTCGAAGAACTTATGGGGTTTCACATACAGGTACACATACAGGTCCCCAGGACGGCCGCCCCGCAGTCCTGCTTCCCCTTCTCCGGCCACCCGCAGGCGGGAGCCGTTGTCCACACCGGCAGGGATCTTCACTGTCAGGGTTCTCTTCTGCTTCACCCGGCCGGTCCCGTGGCAATCCTTGCAGGGATTGGTCACGATTTTCCCGGTGCCATGGCATTTGGGGCAGGTCCGTACATTGACCACCTGGCCAAAGAGAGAATTCTGGGTAACCCGGATTTCCCCTGTCCCATGGCAGTCCGGACAGGTTTCCGGCGTGCTGCCGGGAGCCGCTCCGGACCCGTGACAGGTCTCACATTCTTCCTCCCGGTTCAGGCGGACTTTCTTTTCCGTGCCGAAGGCTGCTTCTTCAAAGGTGATCTGCATATCCATCCGCAGATCGGCGCCCTGACGAGGTCCATTGTCGGCCCGACGACCGGCTCCGCCACGGCCGGCACCTCCAAAGAACATATTGAAGATGTCGTCCATGCCTTCACCGCCGCCGAAACCGCCAAAGCCCTGGAACCCGCCACCGAAGGGATTGCCTGCTCCACCGGCACCGGCGCCCCCGTTCTGGAAGGCGGCATGACCATACTGGTCGTAGGCCACCTTCTTCTGGGGATCGCTGAGGACACTGTAGGCCTCGTTGACCTCTTTGAACTTATCAGCTGCTGTCGGATCGTTTTTGTTCAAGTCAGGATGATACTTGCGTGCCAGTTTGTGGTAAGCTTTTTTCAGCTCCTCCGCCGAAGCGTCCCTGGACACGCCCAGCACTTCATAATAATCTCTCTTCTCTGCCATCAGTATCTCCCTCTAGGAAAAGCTTATTTCTTATCATCGTCCACGACTTCGGCATCCACCACATCGTCGTCGGATTTCTTCTGTTCAGCGCCTGCACCTGCGCCCGCATTGGCATTGGCACCGGCAGCACCAGCAGCACCCTGAGCGGCGCCCTGGTTCTGTTTATACAGTTCCGCACTCAGTTCATACAGCGGTTTCTGCAGGGCTTCGGTATCGGCTTTGATCTTGTCGGTATCGTCGCTCTTCATGGTTTCCTTCAAAGCAGCGATGGCATCCTGGACCTTCTTGATCTGATCATCATGGCCCTTGCCGTTCATGTCTTTGATGGTCTTTTCAGCCTGGTAAATCAGGGTATCGGCCTGGTTCCTGGCTTCCACGGCTTCCTTCCGTTTCTTGTCGGCAGCTTCGTTGGCCTGGGCTTCCTTCACCATCTTATCCACTTCTTCCTTGCTCAGGCTGCCGGAAGAAGTAATGGTGATCTTCTGTTCCTTGCCGGTACCCAGATCCTTGGCGCTTACGTTCACGATACCGTTGGCATCGATATCGAAGGCCACTTCAATTTGAGGCACTCCCCGGGGAGCAGCCGGAATGCCGCTCAGTTCAAAACGACCCAGGGTCTTGTTGTCGGCAGCCATTTCCCGTTCGCCCTGCAGCACATGGATGTCTACAGAAGGCTGGTTATCGGTAGCCGTAGAGAAGATCTGTTTCTTGGAGGTCGGGATGGTGGTGTTCCGATCGATGATCTTGGTCATCACGCCGCCCATGGTTTCAATCCCCAGGGACAGAGGCGTAACATCCAGCAGCAGGACGTCTTTCACATCACCAGCCAGAACGCCGGCCTGGATGGCAGCACCCATGGCTACACATTCATCCGGGTTCACGCCGTGTGCCGGTTCCTGACCCATGGTCCGTTTGATGGCTTCCTGCACAGCCGGGATACGGGAAGAACCGCCAACCAGCAGGACTTTGTTGATGTCTTTCGGGGTCATGTGGGCATCGCTCAGGGCCTTGTTCACGCAGACGATGGTCCGGTCGACCAGATCACTGGTCATTTCATCGAATTTGGCCCGGGTCAGATCCAGGTCCATATGCACAGGGCCGTTAGGGCCTGCGGAAATGAACGGCAGGTTGATGTTGGTGGTCAGCATGTTGGACAGTTCGATCTTGGCTTTTTCAGCAGCCTCACGGATCCGCTGCATAGCCATCTTGTCGCCGGTCAGGTCGATGCCGTTCTGTTTCTTGAATTCGTCGCACATCCAGTCCATGATCCGCTTATCGAAGTCATCGCCGCCCAGATGGGTATCCCCATTGGTGGATTTCACTTCGAACACGCCGTCGCCCAGTTCCAGGATGGACACATCGAAGGTGCCGCCGCCCAGGTCATAGACCAGGATGGTATGGTCGTCGGATTTATCGATCCCATAGGCCAGTGCAGCAGCGGTCGGTTCGTTGATGATCCGCTTTACATCCAGCCCTGCGATCCGGCCTGCATCCTTGGTGGCCTGACGCTGGCTGTCGTTGAAGTAAGCCGGTACCGTAATGACGGCTTCGGTGACTTTTTCACCCAGATACCGTTCCGCATCACCCTTCATCTTTTCCAGGATCATGGCGGAAATCTGTTCCGGCGTATAGCTCTTGCCGTCGATGGTCACCGTATATTTCGTGCCCATATGGCGTTTGATGGAGCTGATGGTCCGTTCAGGGTTGGACACAGCCTGCCGTTTGGCCAGCTGGCCTACCAGTCTTTCCCCGTTTTTCGTAAAGCCAACCACGGAAGGAGTCAGACGGCCGCCTTCCTGGGTGGTGATAACTGTAGGTTCGCCACCTTCCATAACAGCTACTACGGAGTTGGTGGTCCCCAAGTCAATACCAATAATCTTAGACATAATGAATTCCTCCTGTCAAATCTGGAATCTTCTATGGTTAAAAAGTTGTTTGCAATCAATCGTTCCGGACGACCCGCACTTTGGAGTGCCGGATCACATCGTCACCGATCTTATAGCCTTTTTCAAGGACCAGATCGATGCTTTCATCGGGCAGGTCCGGATTGCTGCCCTGCATGACGGCTTCGTGGATATTGGGATCGAAAGGTTTTCCCTGGGCAGGGATTTCTTCGATGTGCAGGGTCTGCAGCGCCTTTTCGAACTGCTTGTGGATTTTTTCCATTCCCACCTGCAGGGCGTTGTCATCCTGGCTGGTTTTCAGACTGGCTTCCGCCCGTTCGAAGTTATCCAGCACCTTCAGGAATTCCCGGGCCACCTGACCGGTTACATACCGGCCCAGCCGTTCCCGTTCTTCATTGTTCCGTTTCCGGAAGTTGTCGAAATCTGCCTGCAGGCGAAGGAGCCGGTTCTGCAGATCGGCGATCTGCTTCTCCTGAGCTGCGATTTTTACATCCTTCGGATCCGGAGCCGCCTGTTCTTCCTTTTTGTCAGCCTTTTCGGCCTGGTCAGCGGCTGCTGCCTGGTTTTCGGCTTTGGCTTCCGCGGTTCCGGCTTCTGCCTTGGCCGCTTCTGCCTTGACGGTTTCCGCTTCCTTCTGCGTATCCTTTTCCATTGTTCCTCCCCTACTTTTCATCCATTTTATTCATGACCACCCGCAGGTAATTGTGGAGATAATCCATTACGGAAATCACTTTCCGATATTCCATCCGGGTGGGGCCCAGGACGGCCAGCGTCCCAACCACCTGGCCATTCAGCCGGTAGGTGGCCTGGATCATGCTGCAATCCTGGATACCGGAAAATTTGTTTTCGCTGCCGATGGTCACCTTCAGACCGGAGTCTTTATCGGCCATCAGCATATCCTTCAGCATCTGCTCTTCCTCCAGCACGCTCAGCAGCTCCTTGATCCGTTCCGGATCTTTGAATTCAGGCTGGCTGAGCAACTGTTTGGTTCCGCCCAGATACATCTTGTTCTCCTGCTGGTCATTCTGCATCTGTCTGACCACCTGGATCAGAGAAGCATACAGGGTTTTATCGCCGGCAAGAGCATTCCGGACTTCTTTCAGGACCTGGTCTGTGATATCGTCCAGTTTCATCCCGTGGAGCTGATTGGTCACCCGCTGGGCCAGGGTATCCATCTCCAGGCGGTTCATACCGGCCGGAATCCGGATCACACTGTTGTCCATCCGCCCGTCATCAGCCACGATGCACAGGATGGCCTGGTGCTCGTTCAGGGGCAGGAACCGCAGGTAGGAAAACACCCCTGCGCTGTCCTTGTTGGCCAGCACCACGGATACGTTCTTGCTCATCCGCGACAGAATCTTGGCAGTGGACTGGAAGATATCATCGATACTGTGGACCCGTTCCCGGAACCAGCTGTTGATCAGTGCCACATCATTGGGCGCCAGTGCGGCAGGTTTCACCAGGCTGTCCACATAGTACCGGTAGGCCGCTGCTGACGGGACACGCCCCGCCGAGGTGTGCGGCTGCTCCAGATACCCCAGCAGTTCCAGGTCGGACATTTCGTTCCGGATGGTTGCGGGGCTGATCCCCAGGTTGTATTTCCTGGCAATGCTGCGAGATCCTACAGGCTCAGCCGTTTCGATATAGTCTTCAATGATCAGTTGAAGGATTTTTTTCTTGCGGTCACTCAGCACTGTAATCATCTCTTTCCTGGATTGTTAGCACTCTTTTCATTGGAGTGCTAACATCTAATGGTAAAGATACACCTCTTTAGTCAAATTGTCAATACTTTTCCTGAAAATATTTTCCCGTTTACAAAAATTCTTCAAATGCCAGGTTCCCGTACTGCATCCCCAGAGGTGTCAGGACGATCCGGTCCCCGTTCTGCTGGATCCAGCGCCGTTTCAGACAGTGCTCCCAGCCTTCTTTATATATATGAAAGAAATCCTCTCCTGTCCGTTCCCGGAATTCCTGCAGAGACAGCCCCCTGACCGTGCGCAGGCTCATGAAGACCAGTTCCTCCCGGCGGATGGAAGGGGACAGCTCCTCCACCTCCGGTGCTTTTCCCTGCAGATAGTCCACCAGACTGCGGGGATTCGTTTCCCGCCGTTTCCCGTTGAAGCGGCACGCTGCCGCCCCAAAGGCCATATAGGGGTCATAGTGCCAGTAAATCTGGTTATGCCGGGATTCCTGTCCCGGCCGGGCAAAGTTGGAGATTTCGTACCGGCGATAGCCGGCTTCGGGCAGTTGATCCATCAGCAGGTCGTACATGGCCCCGACCGCTTCCTCCGGCGGCAGCACAGCCTTTCCCTGCTGCAACTGGGCGTACACCCGGGTTCCCTTCTCCACCGTCAGGCCGTATACGGACACATGGTCCACACCGGTCTCCAGCAGCTGGTGGAGAGAATCTCGGACACTGTCCACAGTCTGGCCGGGGTACCCATAGATCAGGTCGCCGCTCAGCCGGGCAAAGCCGGCCTGCCGGGCCAGGGCGATGGCTTCTTTGGCCTCTTCCGCCATATGGATCCGTCCCATGGCCGCCAGTTCTGCCGGCTGGAAGCTCTGGATCCCCAGGCTCAGCCGGTCAAAGCCCAGTTGGCGATAAGTCCGGAGCCGGTCCCCATCAAGGGTTCCCGGATTGGCTTCCAGCGTGGCTTCCCGGGGCCGGTTCCAGAAGCCCCGGTCCTTCAGGGCCTGGACGATCCGGAACAGCAGCTCCACGGGCAGTACGCTGGGAGTCCCCCCGCCGAAATACATGGTGGCGTCCGATCGGATGGGCAGGTCCGGTTCCCAGCTTCTGATTTCCTGCACCAGACGGCGGGTATAGTCAGCCATTACATGGTCGTTATAAATTTGATAGGAAGCAAAATCGCAGTAGGCACACTTGTGCACGCAGAACGGGATGTGGATGTAAATCCCCTGATAAGAAGACCAGGGATGGCTCATGGAAGGTACTCCTTTCGAAATGGAATTTAGGAAGGAATTGAAAAAATAACCCTGTTGGGAGATCTATGACAAAAACGGACATGAGGAACTGCTCATGTCCGTTTTTTGATGGGGATCTGGGCCAATAACACCGCCACGAACACCAGCACGCATCCGGTCAGTTCCTTCCCCGTCATGGTCTCGCCCAGCAGCAACCAGCCGGATAGGGCCGCAAACACCGATTCCAGGCTCATGATCAGGGTGGCCGTGGTAGGTTCCGTATACTTCTGGCCCACAATCTGCAGCGTATAGGCCACCCCGCTGGAGAGCATCCCCGTGTACAGCAGCGCCCAGCGGGCCTCCCACAGGGCCTCCCACACCGGTTTCTCGAACAGGACGGTGAGCACCGCCGAAATCACAAAGGTCACGGCAAACTGGACCCAGGCCAGCTTCACACTGCTGGCTCCCAGCAGCAGGAAATGGTCGATGGTCAGGATCTGGCCGGCAAAGAAGATGGCACAGAGGAAGATCAGGAAATCTCCAAAGGAGATGCTGAAGCCCCCCTTCACGCACAGCAGGTAGAACCCCACCAGGGCCATGGGCACGCACAGGAGCATGATTTTCCGCACCGGACGCCCCAGGAAACGACCCAGGATGGGCACCAGGATGATGTACAAAGCCGTGATGAAACCGGCCTTCCCGGCGGTGGTCATGACCATGCCCACCTGCTGCAGGATGCTGGCGATGCCCATCCAGATTCCGCACAGGACGCCTGCCTTTAGGGTCACCGGGTCCGGTTTCAGCCGCTCACAGGGTGTCAGCCGGTTCTTCTCTTCCCGGGGGCACCCGAACACCCACACCACCGGGATCAGCACCAGGATGGCGATCAGATTCCGTACAGCGCTGAAGGTGAAGGGGCCGATATAGTCCATGCCCACACTCTGGGCCACAAAGGCACTTCCCCAGATCAGAGCGGTGAGCAGCAGCAACAGATTTCCTTTGGCTTTTTCCATGGCAATTCCTTTCTCACAAGCAAGTGAAATCATTCTACCACAGAAAAAGGGTGCTGCACAATGTGCAACACCCTTTTTGCCGACTGGAATTATTTGATGAACCGGACATGAGGGATGATTTCCTCATACACTTCTTCGGCTCTCTTCTTGTAGATTTTCTTGTTTTCTTCGAACAGGTTGCCGCCTTTGGTGTCCACAGCCACGATCAGGGGCCCCAGTTCTTCCACTTCACTGGTCCACAGGGTTTCCGGCATCCCCAGGTCTTTCCACTGGGCGTCGATGATCTTCTTGAAATGCACGGCGGAAACCACGGCACAACCGGCGGGGAATACGCAGAAGATGGTCTTGTATTTCTGGCAGGCTTCCATGGTGTCAGGGCCCATGCCGCCTTTCCCAACGATCAGTTTCACGCCGGTCTGGGGAATGAAATCCTTTTCGAATTTTTCCATCCGCATGGACGTGGTCGGTCCGATGGAAACCATTTCATAGGCGTTTTCCTTCCCTTCGATGGGACGGACGATGGGGCCTGCGTGGAAAATGGCGCCCCCTTCCAGATTCACCGGCAGTTCCCGGTGTTCCTCGATCAGCCGGCGGTGAGCCACATCCCGGCAGGTGGTGATCTTGCCGGTCAGGTACACGATATCGCCGATTTTCAGGTTTTCGATATCTTCGGATTTAATGGGCGTATGCAGCACTACTTTGTTAGCCATTATAATTCAACCCCCTTATGAGAAGTGATGGTGTAGTTCAGGTCTTTGTCGAAAATGATGTGGCCGCGGCGATGGTTCCAGCAGCCGATGTTCACAGCCACCCCGATGGCGGACGGATGACGGGCGGTGTTCTCGATGTGGACACCCAGGACGGAAGCAGAACCGGTCATGCCTTGGGGCCCCAGGCCCATTTTGTTGATGCCTTTTTCCAGCAGTTCTTCCATTTCAGCAGCCCGCTTGTTGGGGTTATGGGTTCCCAGAGGCCGCATCAGGGCTTTCTTGGACAGCAGAGCAGCCGTTTCCACGGAAGTGGCCACGCCAACCCCTACCAGGAACGGAGGGCAGGCATTGGGTCCGTAGGTGTACATGCGCTGCAGCACGAACTTGGTGACTCCTTCATAGCCTTCGCCCGGCATCAGCACCATGGCATGACCCGGCAGGGTGCAGCCGCCGCCGGCCATATAGGTATCGATGACACATTCATCGGAATCGGGGACGATTTCCCAGAATACGGTGGGAGTGCCCTTCCCTACGTTCTTGCCGGTGTTGTATTCATCGAAGGTTTCCACGCTGTTGTGACGCAGCGGGGTAGCAAAGGTGGCCCGAACGGTGGCTTCCTTCAGCAGGCCTTCCAGTTCACCGATCAGCGGGAAGTTGGTGCCGCATTTCACAAAATATTGCAGCACACCGGTATCCTGACAGGACGGACGGTTCAGTTCCTTGGCCAGTTTCTGGTTCCTGGCGTAGGTTTCATACAGCAGTTTGGCAATGGGAACCGTTTCCTTTTCAGCCAGTTCCTTCAGTTTGGCGGCCACATCATCGGGCAGGACCTTGGCCGTATAGCCAACGAACCTGGCCATAATGTCGGTCATTTTTTCCACTTGGGCTTCTTTAGACATTGTAATTCCTCCTTAACAGTGCATGTGCAGGGTAGTTGTAATTCTATTATACATTGAAACTTTCCGCTCCATCAGGGATAGAAGGGGAAAAGGATCGGCAAAAGGATCAGGGATGTGATGTAACCGATGATCACCATGGGCAGGCCCGCCTTCACGTAATCGTTGAAGTTGTAGCCGCCGGGAGCGAAGACCATCATGTTGGCCGGCATCCCGATGGGGGTGGCAAAAGCCAGGGAAGCACCGATGACCGTTGCCACGATCACCGCTTTGGGATCGGCGCCCATGGCCTGGGAAATATTGATGGAAATGGGGATCAGCAGGGCTGCGGTGCCAAAGTTGCTCATGAAGTTGGTCATCACACAGCTCAGCAGCAGGATCACTGCCAGCAGGACCATGGGAGAAGCATTCTGTCCCAGGGTGCCGATCACCGTATCGGCAATGGCTTTGCCGGCGCCGGTTTTGGCCAGTGCCTTGGCCAGGGCCAGGGTACCGCCATACACGAACAGGGTCTGCAGATCAATGGAAGCGTAGGCCTGTTTTTCCGAAATCACGTTGGTTGCCACCAGGATCAATGCCCCAATGCAGCCGGACAGGTAAAATTTGATGCCGATCTGTTTTTCAAAGATCATGGCCAGGATGGTCAGCACCATGACAACCAGGGACATTTTCTGTTTCCAGACAGGAACCTGGGAGAAATCGGGCGCCTTGTCGTAGATGCTTTCTCCGGTCTGGCCCTGCTTGGTGGGCAGGAACCGGTGGCCGACGGTGGCGAAAAAGGCGGTGCCGATCAGCAGGATGGGCAGGCCCACATAGCCGTACTCAAAAAAGCTGATGTCCTGCCCAATCTGTTCCAGGGCACTCTTGCCCAGCAGGTTGCCGGGAGCACCGATGATGGACAGGTTCCCGCCCATGGCGGCGGCGAAGATCAGGGGCAGCAGCAGCCGGGACCGGGAGAAACCGGATCGGGAAGCGATACCGATGACCACCGGGATCAGGATGGCGGCCGTACCTGTGTTGGACAGGAAACCGCTCATGATGCCGGTGACCAGCATCACAGCAACGATCAGCTGCCGTTCCGTTTTGGCGAACCGGGTGACGATGCCCCCCACCTTGTTGGCCATGCCCGTTTCAAAGAAGGCACCGCCGATGATGAACATGGCGACGAACAGGATCAGGTTGGTGTCCACGAATCCGGCGAATGCATCCTTGGGACTCAGCACACCGGTCATGACCAGCACCATCAGGGCAATCATGGAAGTGACGGCCAGGGGAAGTTTTTCCGTAACAAACAGGATGATGACAAAAAGCAGTAAGCAAAGAGTAATGGTAATGGGTGACATTGTCTTTTCTCCTCCTTGGATTTCTACACATCCTGCGCGCTTGGATTTGTTTTTGATATTTGATAATGTATCCATTTCTTGGTTATACTATAACCCCATTGGCACCATGAGTCAATGGGGTTATGAAGTTATCTCATTTTTGGCTACAATATCATAAATACAAAAACAAGTGAGGGTGTGAACAACTCACACCCTCACTTGTTTCGTGCCCAGCGGGCTTATGTTTCAGGTCCCTCCTGCCTCAGGTCCCGGGCTTCTCTTTTCCAATCTGCTCCCGGTAGTTGGTCAGCAGGTTCTCCATGCTGCGGTGCATGTGTTCATGCATGAGCTGACGGGCCTTTTGCGGATCGTGGGCCCGCAGGGCCTCCATCAGCTGCTGATGCTCGAAATAGGAGATCTTGGCATAGTCGGTTTCCGTCATGAGAAAGCCCAGGGAAAGTCCGTTCCACAGGCTGCCCAGGATCTGGGCCAGCTTGGGGTTGTCCGCCGCATCCCACAGGGCCATGTGGAAGCTTTCGTTATAATGCTTGTAGTCAGTGTACCGATGATCCAGCAGGCACTGGCGCATGGCCTGGAACACCTTCTCCACCTCGGTCAGGTCGCTGCCGGGCCGGGCGGCCAGGGCCGCTGCCTCTCCCTCCAGCAGGGTTCGCACCGCAAAATGGTCCCGGATGGCCTTTTCATCCATGCCCTGGACCACAGCCCCCTTGTTGGGCCGCAGCTTCACCAGTCCCTGGCTGGCCAGCAGCTGGAGAGCCTCCCGCACCGGCGTGGTGGAAACACCCATGTGCCGGGCCGTTTCCTCCAGGGTCAGGATGCTGCCCTCGGGGATTTCCCGGCGCAGGATGGCTTTCCGCAAATAAGAAGCCACCTGCTCCCGGGCGGGAAGCATATGGATCTTGCCCACATTGTCCGGTTCCATCAGGCTGTTCCGCTTGTAATTCACAGGAGTGGGGTCCGGCCGGTCGATCCCGGCGGGTGGGTCGGGTTGTTTTCCCGCCAGGTGCTGGAGCGCATCCTGGGCAATCACCATGTGCCGGTTGCTGAGACGGGTCACCACCCCTTCCAGCAGCAGGGTCTGAAGGGCTTCCCGCACGGGCATCCGGGATACGCCATACTCTTTGGCCAGGTCCACCTGCTTCAGCTCCGTTCCGGGGGCAAGAGTCCCCGCCTGGACCCGGCCGCGGATGGATTGGCAAATCAGTTCCTGGGTGGATTTTTGCAATTGGACCATGGGGACCTCCTTTTCCTTATTTATCGTCCATCTTCAGAATGGCCATGAATGCTTCCTGGGGCAGTTCCACGCTGCCCACCTGTTTCATCCGTTTCTTCCCGGCCTTCTGTTTTTCCAGCAGCTTCCGTTTCCGGGTGATATCGCCTCCGTAGCACTTGGCCAGCACGTCCTTGCGCAGGGCACTGACATTTTCCCGGGCGATGATCTTGCTGCCGATGGCAGCCTGGATGGGAATCTCGAACAGCTGGCGGGGAATCAGTTTCCGCAGTTTCTCCACCAGAGCCCGGCCCCAGTACTGGGCTCGATCCCGGTGCACGATGGCGCTCAGGGCATCCACCGGATCCCCGTTCAGGAGCACATCCACCTTCACCATATCGGAAGGCCGATAGCCGCTCAGTTCATAATCCAGGGAAGCATAGCCCCGGGAAACGCTCTTCAGCCGGTCGAAGTAGTCGAAGATGATTTCCGACAGAGGCAGGGCATAGTGGATCATGACCCGTGTTTCATCCAGATAGGTCATGTTCTGATATTCCCCCCGTTTGTCCTGGGACAGCTCCATCACCGGCCCCACAAAATCCTTGGGCACGATGATGGTGGCGTTCACGAAGGGCTCCTCCACATGCTCGATGACTGTGGGATTGGGGAACTGGGAGGGGTTGTCCACCATTTCGATGTCCCCGTTGGTCTTTACCACTTCGTAAATGACGTTGGGGGCCGTAGTGATCAGGCTCAGGTTGTATTCCCGTTCCAGCCGTTCCTTCACCACGTCCATATGCAGCAGCCCCAGGAACCCGCAGCGGAACCCGAAGCCCAGGGCCGTGGATGTTTCCGGTTCAAAAGAAAGGGAGGCATCGTTCAGCTGGAGTTTTTCCAGGGCATCCCGCAGGTTGTCGTAATCGGAGTTTTCCACCGGATACAGGCCACAGTACACCATGGGGGTGGCTTTCCGGTAGCCTGGCAGCGGTTCTTTGGCGGGGCGGCTGTTGTCCGTCACCGTATCCCCCACCCGGGCATCCTTCACGGTCTTGATGGAAGCGGCCAGAAAGCCCACCTGGCCTTCTCCCAGCTCGTCCACGTTCACCATGGCCGGCTTGAATACACCCACTTCCGTCACATCGTACACCTTGCCGGTGGCCATCAGCCGGATGTTCATGCCCTTGCGCAGGCAGCCGTTCACCACCCGCACGTACAGCAGCACCCCTTTGTAGGAATCGAACTTGGAGTCGAAGATCAGGGCCTGCAGGGGCTGGGCCGGATCCCCTTTGGGGGGCGGTACCCGCTTCACCACAGCTTCCAGCACCTGATCCACGCCCAGGCCGGTCTTGGCGCTGCACAGCACACAGTCTTCCTTGGGGATGCCCAGGATGTCCTCGATTTCTTTTTCCACCCGGGGCACATCGGCGCTGGGAAGGTCGATTTTGTTGATCACCGGGATGATCTCCAGGTCGTGATCCATGGCCAGATACACATTGGCCAGGGTCTGGGCCTCGATGCCCTGGGTGGCATCGATGACCAGCAGAGCCCCTTCACAGGCCGCCAGAGCCCGGGATACTTCGTAGGTAAAGTCCACATGCCCCGGGGTGTCGATCAGATTCAGGACATAATCATTGCCGTCTTTGGCTTTATAATCCAACTGCACCGCCTGGTCCTTGATGGTGATGCCCCGTTCCCGTTCCAGGCTCATGGAATCCAGGATCTGGTCTTCCATTTCCCGTTTGGACAGGGTCCCGGTCATCTCGATCAGCCGATCGGCCAGGGTGGATTTGCCATGGTCGATATGGGCGATGATGGAAAAATTTCGGATATGGTCACGTTTTGCCATAAGCTTTCTCACTCTCCGTTTATTTCAAAAAACACAACTGATTTCATCCAATGTTTTATTATACCATGCAAAAGGGCCCGTTGTCGAAATCCCGGCTTTTTCTGGCAACAAAAAAGGCTGGCAACGAATGTTGTCAGCCTTCCTCATGTTTACCCGGAAGTCTTATTTTACAGCGTTGACTTTCTTGGCTAAACGGGATTTCTTGCGAGCTGCGGCTTTTTTGTTAACCGTACCTTTACGAGCAGCTTTATCTAATAAGCTCGCCGCTACTTTCAAAGTGGCCTGGGCCTCTTCTTTGGATCCTGCAGCAGCAAAAGCTTCAACCTTACGTGCGGTGCTGCGGATTTCAGCTTTCACCGGGCCATTGGCAGCGCGCCGTTCGGCATCAGTCTTAACGCTACGAACGGAAGACTTAATATTCGGCATGTTCTCACCTCCACCAATTAGCTTTACCGAAATATAATAGCATGAATGGCTTCTTTGTGCAAGCCATTTTCGGATTTATTTCTGTTCCTTTTTCACCGGTCCCGGGGCAATCCGGGCTTTTTCATGGGCCAGGAGGCCTTTGATCATCTTTTCATCCTCCCGGAGCTGCTCCCGCAGCTTTTCCAGAGAACTGAATTTCTTTTCCCCCCGGATCCGCATCAGCAACGCCACCCGGATCTCCTTCCCGTACAGATCCCCTTCAAAATCCAGGAGATGGACTTCCAGACGGGTTTCCTGGTTGGCGAAGGTGGGATTGTCCCCCACGTTGATCATGGCGTCGTAACACCCATTTCCGACCTTCACGAAGCCGGCGTACACCCCGAAGGCCGGGATGGCCATATGGGTCCCCAGCAGCTTCAGATTGGCCGTGGGGAACCCCAGGCTGCGTCCCCGCTGATCGCCGGTCACCACAGTGCCCCGGATCTCATAGGGCCGCCCCAGCATTTCCTGGGCCAGCGCCATCCGCCCTTCCTTGATGGCCTTGCGGATATTCGTACTGCTCACCACGAATCCGTCCACTTTCAAAAGGGGCCGGGACAGGATGGTGAGGCCGTATTTTGTATGCTCCGCTTTCAGCAGATGCACATTGCCCCTGCCGCCGGCCCCGAAGCTGAAGTTGTCCCCGATGCCCACGGCCTTCACCCCGGCCTTCACCAGCATGGTCAGGAATTCGTCCGCACTGCGGGCAGCCAGTTCCCTGGTGAAGGGAATGTTCACCAGCACATCCACCCCCAGTTCCACCATCAGGTGGATCTTGGTTTCGTTGTCCAGCAACCGAGCCGGTTCCAGTTCCGGCTTCAGGCTGGCCAGGGGATGGGTGCTGAAGGTGAATACCATCAGTTGCAGATGGTGCTCCCGGGCGTATTCCTTCGTGTTCAGGATTACTTCCTGATGGCCCCGATGGACCCCGTCGAAGGTGCCCAGGGCCGCCGCAGAGGGCAGCAGTTGTGCGTTATTCAGTTGTTCCAGTGATGTGATCAGTTTCATGGCTCTTTCTGTCCTCTACTTCCGGGATGTGGATGATCTTGTGGGCCCGCAGCCGTCCATCAACGGCTTTGGCCAGCCCCACCAGCAGCCCGTCCCGGGTCCGTACCTGGTACAGCTGCCCATCAGTGATATGGGGCACCGTGGTGGCCACGCCCTGGGCGATGCGCCGCCCCTGGAGGGCATTCACCCGCACTTCCGGGAACTGGGCCAGTATGCTGTCCACACCGGTACAGCACCCTTCCGGATCCGCCTGGATCTCTTCCAGGGTATGGGCCTCCTCCAGGGTAAAGGTGCCGGCCTGGCGCCGGAGCAAAAAGCTCATGGTCCCCTTCATGCCCAGGCGGTCTGCCAGGTCTTCACACAGGGTCCGGATGAAGGTTCCCTTGGAACAGGTCACGTCGAACACCAGGGTATCCCCCGTATAATCCACCAGATCCAGTCGGGCAATGTGGATGGGACGGGGCTTCCGTTCCACCTCAATGCCCTGCCGGGCCAGCTTGTACAGTTTCTTGCCTCCCACACTGATGGCGGAATACATGGGAGGGATCTGGGTCCCGTCTCCCCGGAACTGTTCCAGGGCTGCCTCGATTTCTCCGGCAGAAAGCTTCCGGATGGGACTCTCCGCCACCACTTTCCCTTCCGTATCCCCTGTATCGGTCTGAAAGCCGAAAGTCAGCTCTGCCCGATAGGTCTTTTCCTCGTGGGAAGCGTACTCCAGGAAGCGGGTGGCCATCCCGGTGAACACCGGCAGGACACCGGCTGCCAGGGGGTCCAGTGTGCCGGCATGGCCGATTTTCTTCATGTTGAGGATTTTCCGCAGGGCCCCCACCACATCATGACTGGTCATGCCCGGTGGCTTCAGTACGTTGAAAATCCCATCCATTACAGGGCCTCCATGGCCTTTTCGAGGGCCTGGATCAACGCCTTTTTGGCTTCGGCCAGGGGCAGGCCGATGGTGCAGCCTGCTGCCCTGGGATGACCGCCGCCGTTAAAGGCCACGGCCACCTTGCTTACATCTACCTGCTTGGAGCGCATGCTCACCCGGGTGGCTTTGGGTTCCACCTGCTTGAACAGCACAGCCACATCCACACCGGCAATGTACCGGGGATGGTAGATGAAGCTTTCCGTGGACACGTTCTTGTCGTACAGTTCCAGAGGAATCTCCAGGGTGGCGATCTTGCCGTCGGCATAGAACGTCAGACTGGGAAGGACCTTGGCCAGAAGCTCTACGGAATTCCGGGCCTTGATTTCCAGCAGGTCGGAAATCTCGTTGGGTTCCACGCCCAGTGCCACCAGATCCGCCGCCACCCGCATGCAGCTGGGGGTGGTATTGGCGTACTTGAAGTAGCCGCAGTCGGTGACGATGGCTGTATACAGATCCGTGGCCAGTTCCCTGTTCAGCGGAACCCCGTTGGCCGTCAGCAGCCGGTACATGATTTCCCCGGTGGCTGCCGCGTGGGGATCCAGCAGCAGGTAATCGGCATACCGGGTGTTGGAAACGTGATGGTCGATGTTCAGGATCGGTGCGGACAGGCATTTTTCAGCCTCTCCCATCCGGTCTTTGGAACTGGCATCCACCACCACCACCAGATCACAGGCAATGGGCTGCTCCGCCCTGGGCTGTTCGTAGGTATCCATTTCCGGCAGGAACTGGTATACCGCAGGCAGGGTATCATCCACCAGCAGACGGACCTGTTTGCCGGCCTGTTTCAGCGCCCGGGCCAGCCCCAGGGTGGACCCCAGGGTATCCCCGTCCGGACCCACGTGGCTCACCAGCACCAGGTTCCTGGCGCCCATGAGCAGCTGCCAGGTTTCCTTCAGGTCCACTTTCTTACTCATGGTGCTCTTCTTTCTTCAGCTCATGGAGCAGGGATTCAATGTGGGCACTGTATTCCATAGACGTGTCCCGGTGGAAGCTCAGCTGGGGTGCCACCCGCAGATCGATGCGTCTGGCGATTTCCGTCCGGAAGAAACCCAGTCCATGCTGGAGCCCCTTCCAGGCCTGTGCCTGCTGTTCTTCACTGCCATACAGGCTCACATAGACCTTGGCATAGCTCAGGTCGTTGCTCACCTCCACCCCCGTGATGGTCACGAACTTCACACGGGGATCCTTCACGTCGCGGATCAGCATGTTGCTCAGTTCCTGCTTGATCAGCGCCTGCAATTTTTCAGCACGAAGTTTCGACATAGTCTCTCCTTATTCGGCGGCCACTTCTTCCATCACATAGGCTTCCAGCTGGTCGCCTTCCTTGATATCCCGATAATCTTTCAGGGTCAGGCCGCATTCGTAGCTGGCGGCCACTTCTTTCACATCATCCTTGAACCGGCGCAGGGAATCCAGTTCCCCTTCGTGGACCACGATGCCGTTGCGGATCAGGCGGATCTTGCAGGTCCGGGTGATTTTCCCATCCTTCACATAGGCCCCGGCAATCAGGATCTTGTTGATGGGGATCACCTTCCGAATTTCCACATGGCCGATGATCTTTTCCTTGAACTTGGGTGCCAGCATACCCTTGATGGCAGCCTGCACATCGTTCAGGGCATCGTAGATGACCCGGTAGGTCCGGATATCCACTTTTTCGGCTTCCGCCGTCTTCCGGGCATTGGCGTCCGGCCGCACGTTGAAACCGATGATCAGAGCATTGGCCGCAGAGGCCAGCATCACGTCGGATTCGTTGATGGCACCTACGCCAGAGTGCACGATGACCACTTTCACTTCATCGTTCTTGATCTTGCCCAGGGCCTGTTCCAGAGCCTGGATGGTACCCTGCACGTCGGCCTTCACCACGATGTTCAGGTCTTTCAGTTCCCCTTCCTGGATCCGGTTGAAGATATCGTCCAGGGAGACCTTGGCCTTCTTCTGTTCTTCTTCCTTGGCCTTGGCCATCCGCTTTTCAGCCACACTCCGGGCAATGTGTTCGTCACAGGCATCCATGATGTCCCCGGCCTGGGGCACATCATTCAGGCCCAGGACTTCCACAGGGGTGGAAGGCAGCGCCTTTTTCACCTTTTCACCCCGGTCGTTCACCATGGCACGGACTTTGCCGTAGCAGGTCCCCACCAGGATGGAGTCCCCGATGTGCAGGGTGCCCCGGTCAATCAGCACAGAAGCCACAGGGCCTCTGCCCTTATCCAGCTTGGCTTCGATGACAGTGCCGTGGGCCGGCAGTTTCGGGTTGGCTTTCAGTTCCAGCATATCGGCCACCAGCAGGATCATTTCCAGCAGGTCACTGATACCGGTCTTCTGACGGGCAGATACAGGCACCATGATGGTGTCGCCACCCCAGGCTTCCGGGATCAGGCCGTGTTCAGACAACTGCTGCATGACGAAGTCCGGGTTGGCCCCTTCCTTATCGATTTTGTTGATGGCCACGATGATGGGCACCTTGGCGGATTTGGCATGGTTGATGGCTTCAATGGTCTGGGGCATGACGCCGTCATCGGCAGCCACCACCAGCACGGCGATATCCGTCACCTGGGCACCACGGGCACGCATGGCCGTAAAGGCTTCGTGACCCGGGGTATCCAGGAACACGATGGGCCGGCCCTGGCAAATGACCCGGTACGCACCGATGTGCTGGGTGATACCGCCGGCTTCCCGTGCCGTCACGTTGGTCTTCCGGATGGCATCCAGCAGAGAGGTCTTACCATGGTCCACGTGGCCCATGACGGTCACCACAGGAGGACGGGGCACCCGCAGAGCCGGGTCATCTTCCACTTCTGGCACTTCCGTGGGATCTGCTTCAGGCGGCGGTTCCTTGATTTCACAGTTGAAGTCCATGCCCACCAGTTCGGCCGTTTCGTGGTCGATTTCCTGGTTGATGGTCACCATCTTGCCCAGCATGAACAATTTCTTGATGACTTCGTTCACGTCACGGCACAGCAGTTTGGCAAAATCCTTCACGCTGATGCTTTCGCCCACCTCGATGCTGGAAGGTCTCACCACTTCGGTCTTTTTGGCCGGTGCAGCATTTCGGTTGTTGTTGTTCTTGTGTTTGTGATTCTTCATCATATGATCGGCACTGCGGGTCGGACGGTCTTCCCGGGTAGCGTACGAGCCCTTGATCTTCTCCCGTTTTTCCTGATGGTTGTGGTTGTTGTTCCGCTTGCCCATATCCTTGCCGGCATGGGCACTGTTCATGTTCACTGCAGCAGACGGTTTGTTCGGCCGATTGTTCTGGGGTTTCCTGTTGTTGCTGCCGTTCCGGTTGTTCCCGTTCCGGTCATTGTTCCGGTCGTTATGGGCAAACCGAGTGCTGCCGCTGCCATTCCGGCTGCCGGCATTCTGGGGCCGGTCGGAGCGGCGGCCGTTATCCCGGTTCTGTCCGCCGTTCTGGCGGTTTCCTTCCGGACGTCTGCCTTCCCGGCGGCCGTTGTTGCTGGAGTTCCGTTCGCCCTGATGGCGATTGTCCCCATGGCGCTCGTTGCGGTCGCTGCGGGTCTCCCGGCGGTCCCGGTTCTGTTCCGTGTGGGCCTGAGCCTTCTGCTGTGCCTCATGGCTGGCCTGGATGGCTGCCTTGCCCACAGCCACATCCTGTTTCACCTGGGCCACTTTGTCGGCCACCGGTTTCACCACCTGGGCGGCCCTGGCCTGTACCTTCTGGGCCGCCGCTTTCACCGGGCCCTTGTTGTCCTTCAGGCCCTTGATGATCATATCCCGCACATTGGCTTCCACCGTGCTCATATGGTTCTTTACGCTGATTTTATGGTCAGCCAGGAAACTCAGGACCTTCTTGTTGTCCAGGTTCATTTCTTTGGCAATCTCATAGATTCTATATTTTGTCATCCGCACACCTCCATTGTTACCCTAAAACCCCATCATCTTTCGAAAATTGTCGTCCAGGACGACCACTGCAGCCCGGGGTGCTTTCCCGATGGCCGCACCCAGCCGTACCCGGTCCAGGCGTTTTCCGTAAGGGACCTGGTTGGCGTCGCACCAGTGCACGATTTTTTCTGTCGTGCGCTGGGAGGCATCTGCGGCAATCAGCACATAGCGGGCACGCCCTTTCTTTTTCAGCGTGTCCCATATGCCCTGATCACCGGATGCCAGCTTGCCCGCCTTCTGGGCCAGGCCCAATGCAAAGCAGAGTTGCTCATCCGTTTTCATGGGAGAGCTCCGCCAGTAAGGCTTCCTTGGTTTCCGGCGAAACTTTCACCTGCAGGGCCCGTTCCAGGCCTTTGCTCTGGAATGCCTTTTCAATGCAGGCGGCGTCGGGGCACACATAGGCGCCCCGGCCCGGTTTCTTGCCGGAACGGTCCAGGCTCACATTCCCCTCGGGGGAACGGACGATCCGGACCATATCTTTTTTATTTTTCACTTCTCCACAGCCGATGCAGGTCCGCTGGGGAATTTTCTTGGCCTTCATGCATCCTCACCGCTTTCCTCAGGGGCCTTTTCGGCTTCCTGAGCTGCTGCCGCCGCCTGGGATTCGCTCTTGATGTCGATCTTCCAGCCGGTCAGTTTCGCTGCCAGACGGGCGTTCTGCCCTTCCTTGCCGATGGCCAGGGACAGCTGATAATCCGGTACCACCACCCGGCAGATTTTTTCATCTTTGTCCGCCGTAGCAGAGACCACCTTGGAAGGAGACAGGGCGTTGGCCACGTATTCTTCCGGATCGTCGCTGTACTTCACGATATCGATTTTCTCGCCCCGCAGTTCGTCCACGATGGCGCGTACCCGCACGCCCTTGGGACCCACGCAGGCACCCACCGGATCCACGCTGGGATTGGTGCTGTGCACGGCGATCTTGCTGCGCATACCCGGTTCCCGGGCCACGCTGTCGATGATCACAGTGCCATCCTGGATTTCAGAGACTTCCAGTTCGAACAGCCGTTTCAACAGGCCGGGATGGGTCCGGCTCAAGATGATCTGGGGACCCTTGGTGGTCTTCTTCACTTCCACCACATAGCATTTCAGACGTTCATGGAACTCGTAGGTTTCATGAGGGATCTGTTCGTTGGGCAGCAGCAGGCCTTCGGCGGTGCCCAGGTCGATGAACACGTTATGGCCTTCGATCCGCTGCACCGTACCGGTGACGATATCATTTTCCCGGTCGGAGTACCGTTCATACACCATTCCCCGTTCCGCTTCCCGGATCCGCTGTACGATCACCTGCTTGGCGTTCTGGGCAGCAATGCGGCCGAAGTTCTTGGGGGTGACTTCCGTTTCCAGGATATCCCCTGCCTGATAGTGGCTGTTCAGCTTCTGGGCATCAGCCAGGCTGATTTCCGTAGTCGGATCCGTGACTTCCTCCACAATGTTCTTCCGGGCATACACATGGATCTCCCCGGTTTCTTTATGCATGGAAACCCGTACATTCTGGGCAGAACCGTAGTTTTTCTTATAGGCGGTGATCAGGGCTTCCTCCACTGCACTGTACAAGATATCCGGAGAAATCCCCTTCTCCTTGGCCAAGAGCGCAATGGCTTTCACGAAATCCGCATTCACTTCTTATTTCCTCCTCTAACTTCTTTAAAAATCGATATGGGGCCGCACGGAAGCGATCAGTTTCCGTGCAATGGTCAGTTCTTTGTTCTTCTCGTCGGTCAGGACCAGGTTGTCCTGGTCGTGGGACTGGAGCACCGCCGTCATCTGCTTCTTTCCCTCGTAGGGAGCGAAGAAGGCCAGATCCACCCGGGTCCCGTAATGAGAAACCAGGTCCTTGTCCTTTTTCAGGGGACGATCGATGCCGGGGGAAGAAACTTCCAGATAGTATTTTTCTCTGATGAAATCCTCTTCATCCAGTTTTTTGGCCAGGGCGTTGCTGACCGCCGAGCAGTCATCGATGTCGATGCCGCCCTCCTTGTCGATGAAGACCCGCAGGAACCAGTCCCGTTCCCGCACATACTCCACATCCACCAGTTCAAGCCCCGCAGCCTCCACAATGGGAGTCACCAGGGCCGTCACCCGTTCGGTGATTTTCTTTTTGTCCATTAGGCACCTCTGCTTCTTTCCTAGTAAACGAAAGAGCGGGTATAAAATACCCACTCTCTAAGGTCTGCCTCAGTTTTCTAAAATATTATATCACCGGGGAAAGGAAATGGCAAGGAAAAGGTGCCGCGTGGCGGCACCCCTTTAAAAAAGCTCGATCTGATCCGTCTTGGGCATGCCTTCCAGGATGCCCAGTTCGTCCAGGATCTCCACGTTGGCCGTGCTGATCTTGGCCCGGTTCCGCAGATCCTCCTGAGAAATGAAAGGTCCCTTTTTCCGGGCTTCCACGATGCCTTCCGCCGCCACGCCGCCGATGCCGCCAATGGCACCCAAAGGCGGCAGCAGCCCCTTTTCCGTGACCAGGAACCTGTGGGCGTCGGACTTGTACAGGTCCACGTTCTCGAAGACGAATCCCCGTTCCAGCATCTCCACGCACAGTTCCATGTAGGTGGCTGCATCCTTGTCGTTCACCGAAGCCTTGGTGCCCTGGGCGGTAACATTCTTGATGAACCGCTTCATATAGTCCAGGCCCTTGTGGACCAGGGCGTAATCAAAGTGGGGCGCCCGCACGGTGAAGTAGGCCGCATAGAATTCCCTGGGATGGTGCACCTTGCAGTAGGCGATCCGGTAGGCCGACAGCACGTAGGCCACGGCGTGGGCCTTCGGGAACAGGTACTGCAGCGTAGTGCAGGCCTTGATGTAGAACTCGGGGATGTGGGCTTTCTTGAAGGCTTCCAGCTGTTCGGGCTTGAATCCTTTTTTGTGGGCCTTCCCCTTCCGGCTCCATTCCATGATGCCGAATGCCATGCTGGGTTCCATGCCTTTGTTGATCAGCCAGTTCATGATATCGTCACGGGTGGAAATGGTATCCTCTGTAGGCGTCCCGGCCCTGATCAGGTCCTGGGCATTGTTCAGCCACACGTCCGTCCCATGGGAATACCCGGAAATCCGCAGCAGATCGGAAAAATTCTTGGGCTTAACGTCCGAGATCATCTGGCGCACGAATCGGGTGCCGCATTCCGGTACCCCATAGGTGGCCACATCCGTACCGATCTGCTCCGGGGTAACCCCCAGGGATTTGGTGCTCAGGAACAGTTCCATGGTATCCTTGTCCCCGATGGGGATGTGCTTACAGTAATCCTCGCCCAGCATCCGGTCCAGCATCTTGATCACCGTGGGATCATCGTGGCCCAGAATGTCCAGCTTGACGATCCGTTCGTCAATGGAGTGGAAATCGTAATGAGTGGTGATGGTCCCGCATTCCGGGTCATCCGCCGGGTGGGAAACAGGCGTGATATAATGCACGTCCAGGTTCCGGGGAATGACCACGATACCGCCGGGATGCTGGCCGGTGGTCCGCTTCACCCCGGCCAGTTTAGGGATCAGGCTTTCAATGAAGGCAGTCCGTTTGGGTTCGCCCCGGGTTTCGTAATATTTCTTGATGTACCCGTAAGCCGTCTTGTCCTTGATGGTGCCCAGGGTACCGGCCCGGAACACGTTGTCCCGGCCGAACAGTTCTTCCGTGTACTTATGGGCCCGGGGCTGGTATTCTCCGGAGAAGTTCAGATCGATATCGGGAACTTTATCCCCGTGGAATCCCAGGAATACAGCGAACGGGATGTTGTGTCCGTCCCGGATCATGGGGGTCCCGCATTCAGGACAGTTCTTCTCCGGCAGGTCGAAGCCGCTTTCCACACTGCCGTCGGTAAAGAATTCCGTGTGGAAGCAATGGGGGCACCGGTAATGGGGTACCAGCGGATTCACTTCGGTGATGTTCAGCATGGTGGCTACGAAAGAGGATCCTACAGACCCCCGGGAGCCCACCATATAGCCGTCGTCGTTGGATTTCTTTACCAGCAGGTGCGCAATGTAGTACAGCACAGAGAACCCGTTGCCGATGATGGAAGAGAGTTCCAGTTTCAGCCGGTCCTCCACGATCTTGGGCAGTTTGGGCCCGTACCAGGCATGGGCCTGGGCATAGCTCAGGGACTGCACCTTTTCCTTGGCGCCGGGGATGGAGGGCGAATACAGCTGGTCCCGGTCAGGCACCGGCTTGAACCGTTCCACCCTATCGTTGATCTTGTTGGGGTTCTCCACCACCACTTCGTAGGCCCGATCGCCCAGGTAGTCGAATTCTGCCAGCATCTCCTCCGTGGTACGGAAGTACAGGGGCGGCTGTTCCTCATCCGGATAGCCCATGCCGGCCTGGAGGATCTTCCGGGCCAGGGCATCTTCCGGATTGAGGAAGTGCACGTCACAGGTTGCCACGGTCATTTTTCCCAGTTCATCCCCCAGAGCCAGGATCTGCCGGTTGATATCCTGCAGATCTTCCACGCTGGTGATGTTGGGGAACCGGGGATCCCGGATCAGGTAATTGTTGTTGCCGGTAGGCTGGATTTCCAGATAATCGTAGTAAGAGGCGATTTCCTTCAGTTCCTCATGGTCCACCCCGGCCAGGATGGCCCGGTACACTTCCCCGGCCGCACAGGCCGAACCCACGATGATCCCGTCCCGATACTGGTCCAGGAGGCCCTTGGTCAATCTGGGCCGTTTGGGCTTGCCGCCGAAATACTGCAGATGGCTCAGCGAAACCAGACGATACAGGTTCCGCAGTCCCTCCACATTTTTCGCCAGCAGGATGATGTGATAATTTTTCTTGTCCTCCCGGCTGTGGCACAGATAGCCTTCACAACCATAGATCAGCTTGATTTCCCAGCCGTTTTTATCCCGCAGCTTTTTGGCCTCATCGTAGGCAAAGGGAAACGCCTGCACTACCCCGTGGTCCGTCAGGGCCAGGGCCTTGTGACCCCATGCCACCGCCGTGTCCACCAGTTTCTCGATGGGCGTCAGCCCGTCCATCTTGCTCATCTTGGTATGGCAGTGAAGCTCCACCCGCTTGGTCTCAGCGTGATCTTCCCGGGAATCAGAGGGTTCCACCATGATCCCCTTTACCCCTACCATGACCAGTTCCGAATTGGCATACTTGTCCACCGTGATGTTCCCCTGCATCTTGACCTTCGTCCCTTCCGGGATCTGCTGCTGCAGCTGGGCACATTCCTTCCGGTTCTGGGCAATATCGTTGCCTTCATTCCTCTGGCCGAAGCGGATCTTCACGAACAGGCCTTCGGTATCGTCCGCCACCTTGATGGTGAGCATAATGGCCCCGGTGCGCAGTTCCCGTTCATCGAACCCCACCACGGTGCCTTCCACCACCACGCCGTTCTCTTCTTCCACCACTTCGGCCATGGTGCGGGCCTTCTTTGTGATTTTCCGGCCGTAGACCACACCATCCTTCTTCCGTCCCTCCGCCGTCTGGCTGGCCACGCTGGCCAGGGCCTTCTGGTATTCCTCGCTCTGGAAGAAATCCTGATCCTCCTCCGGAGGCTCATCCGGCAACGGTGGTTCCTCCTCTTCCGAGGGCTCCGGCGGCAGGGGAATGTCCTGGTCTTCCAGGCAGGGAGCCGCCAGATTGTCTGCATTCTGGTTCACGAACGTCACCTGGGCAACAGAACAGGCAGCGGCCAGCTTTTTCGCGACCGCTGCCAGTTCCTGCTGCTCCAGAGGCGTAGCTGCTGCATCATAATTGATTTTCCAGGTATTGCGTTCCTCATCCACTTCCACAAACCGGATGGGGAACGTTTCCACACAGTGACGCTGTTCCGGACTCAGTTCCAGGGTCACCATGAAATCCAGGAAGCAATGCCTGTTGGGTACGATTTTATAACAGCTCATTCCAACCTCAAATCATTCATCTTTCAGGACAATGCTCTGCACCGCCCTGGTATTCTTCAAGCCATCGATGATGGCATTGGCATTGTAATACTTGCCGATTTTCACGGCCAGATCCACTTCCAGCACATTGCGCTGGGGATCGTTCCGCATGCCCAGGATCCGGGTCTTGATGTTCCGTTCCTGGAGATAGTCCATGACCTCCATCATGTTTTCCGGATTCCGTCTCACCAGCACATGGAGGACGCACTTGGTGGACCGCCCCACGGGCAGCACCTTCTTCTCCAGTCCCCGGATCATGATCAGGGTCACCAGCGTGATCCCTGTAGCAAAGATGCCCAGGGCGATCATGCCGCAGCCCACGGTCAGCCCGATGGCCGACACGATCCACAGACTGGCGGCAGTGGTCAGGCCCTTGACAGTGAGCCCTTCATGAAGAATGGTACCGGCACCCAAAAAACCGATGCCGCTCACCACCTGGGAGGCAATCCGGGAAGGATCCCGTGCCTGGGTATATCCGTCAGTTCCGTAGATGGAAATCACCATCAAAAGGGCGGAACCGGTGGCCACCAGTACATGCGTCCTGAGCCCCGCAGGCCGGTCGCCGGCGCTCCGTTCCAGGCCGATCAGGCCACCCAGGAACGCCGCCAGGAGGATGCGCAGCGTCAGCTGTGCCAGCAATGTGTCCATGGTTCCACCTCCTTGATCCTACTCCAACCGGATTGATTACAGTGCCTTGTCCAGGATGTCCCGGATGGCCTGGATGTAATCCCCCTCAAAGGATACATCCTGCATCTCCCCATTGCAGCGCAGCTTGGTTTCCATGGCATTGCGTTTCATGGTCTTGGGCCCTACCACGATCCGCAGCGGGCAGCCGATCAGATCGGCATCCTTGAATTTCACACCGGCCCGTTCATCCCGGTCGTCCAGCAGGGCATCAATGCCGGCTGCATTCAGGGCGTCGTGGATTTCAATGGCCTTGTTGTAACTTTCCTCGTCCTTCACATTCATGGCCAGCACCATCACCTGGTACGGTGCGATGTTTTTGGGCATGATGATACCGTCCTTATCGTGATGCTGTTCGATGGCAGCAGCCAGGGTACGGCCTACGCCGATGCCGTAGCAGCCCATGACCAGCGGATGTTCCTTTCCATCCACGTCCAGGTAGGTGGCATGCAGGGCTTCACTGTATTTTGTGTTCAGCTTGAACACCTGTCCCACTTCGATGCCCCGGGCTTCCTTCAGATGGCCATTGCAGTGAGGACATTTGTCCCCGGCCACTGCGGTACTGATATCGTCCACGTAGGTGTAGCGGAAGTCACGGGAAGGCTCGGCGTTCACGTAATGCATATCCTTTTCGTTGGCGCCGCAGCACACATTGTGCATATTCATCACAGAATGGTCGATGATGATGATGGTCTTTTCCGGATCCAGCCCCACCGGACCCATGAAGCCCGGTACAGTACCGGCTTCCCGGATCAGGTCATCAGGAGCCATGTCCACTTCGTTGCAGCCCACCACGTTCACCACTTTGGTGTCATTCACTTCTTTGTCGCCCCGGACAAAGCACAGGACCAGTTTCCCTTCATCGGTGACAAAAGCCACAGCCTTTACGCTCTTTTCAATGGGAGCCTGCAGGAACTTGCATACGGCTTCAATGGTATTGCACCCCGGCGTTTCCTTCTTTTCCAGTTCCCGGGGAGCTTCATCAGCAGCGGGAATGGCGGCACATTCGGCCTTTTCCACGTCCGCTGCATATTCGCAGGTATCACAGTACACGATACCGGCTTCGCCGCTGTCCGCCAGGGCCATGAATTCATGGCTGCCCTTGCCGCCGATGGCACCGCTGTCGGCTTCCACCGGACGGTAATCCAGTCCGCACCGGGTGAAGATCCGGCTGTAGGCATCGTATTCGTCCTGGTAGGATTTATCCAGCCCTTCCGCATCTTTATCAAAGGAATAGGCATCCTTCATGATGAATTCCCGGCTGCGCATCAGGCCGAACCGGGGCCGTTTCTCATCCCGGAATTTGCTCTGGATCTGGTACAGGGTCACAGGCAGTTGCCGGTAAGAACGCAGGTCGTCCCGCACCAGGGTGGTCACCAGTTCCTCGTGGGTGGGCCCCAGACAGAAATCACGGCCGTGCCGATCTTTCAGTTTGAACATTTCGGCACCGTAAGCAGGCCACCGGCCGCTCTCCTGCCAGATTTCAGAAGGTTGCAGCACCGGCATCATGATTTCCTGGGCACCCGTGGGAACCATTTCCTCCCGGATGATCTGTTCGATTTTCCGCAGGCTCCGCCAGGCCAGGGGCAGATAGCTGTACAGGCCGCCGGCCACCTTTCGGATATAGCCGGCCCGCAGCATCAGCTTGTGGCTTTCAATCACAGCTTCTGCCGGTACCTCTCGTAATGTAGGTGCATACAATTGGGAAACGCGCATTCTCAGTTCTTCCTTTCTTTGATGATTGTATCGATTTCATTGAACAACTCTTCAACCAGCCGGTCTTCCGGCACTTTCCGCAGGATCTTTCCCTTGCGGAAGATCAGCCCTTCTCCGCAGCCGCCGGCAATGCCCACGTCTGCTTCCCGGGCTTCCCCGGGGCCGTTCACCACACAGCCCATCACGGCTACGGTGATGGGTTGCCGGATGTGCGACAGACGGGTCTCCACTTCCCGGGCCATTTTTTCCAGGCTCACACTGGTCCGACCGCAGGTGGGACAGGACACCAGGGTGGGTCCGTGCTGCCGCAGGCCCAGGGATTTCAGGATCTCGAACCCGGCATCGATTTCCGCCAGCGGATCCCCGGTCAGAGAAACCCGGATGGTATCGCCGATGCCCTCAGCCAGCAGGGTCCCAATGCCCACAGCGCTTTTGATGAGGCCACTGTGGATGGTGCCGGCTTCCGTCACCCCCACATGGAGGGGATAGTCGCATTCCCTGGCCATGAGCCGGTAGGCTTCCAGGGTCAGGGGCACATCATGGGCCTTTAAGGAAATGACGATATTATTATAATCCATCTCTTCCAAAATATGAATATGCCGCCAGGCTGCTTCCACCATGGCCTGGGCCGAAGGGTGACCGTATTTGGCCAGCAGGTCCCTGGGCAGGGAGCCGGCGTTCACCCCGATGCGGATGGGGACCTGACGGGTTTTGGCAGCGGTGACCACCTTTTCCACCCGGTCCCGGCCTCCGATGTTCCCCGGGTTCAGCCGCAGGGCATCCACCCCACTTTCCAGGGCCTGGAGAGCCAGCCGATAATCAAAATGGATGTCGGCAACCAGGGGAATGGCAATCTGTTTCTTAATGTCCGCCAGGGCTTTGGCCGCCTCCAGGGTTGGCACGGCACAGCGGATGATCTCACAGCCCCGTTCTGTCAGCCGATGGATCTGCTCCACCGTGGCAGCCACATTCTCTGTTTTGGTATTGGTCATGGATTGGACCGCCACCGGATGGGTTCCACCGATGGTCACACGGCCAATGGTGACCGGACGGGATTTTCTTCTTTCCATATTTTCCCTCCTAATGCAGCAGATCATGCATGGTGGCAAAAAGGGTCAGTGCGATGATGCAGGCCACGCCCACCAGCTGGATCAGCTCTTTGGCCCGGGGTGCCAGGGCGTGGCCCAGCAGGCCTTCCACCACCAGCACCAGGAACTGGCCACCGTCCAGGGCCGGGATCGGCACCAGGTTCAAAACGGCCAGGTTCAGGCTCAGGAACGCCATGAATTCCAGGTACGGAATGACGCCCTGGGCGGCCACATCTCCGGCCATATGGGCCACGCCGATGGGACCGGAGATTTCTGCGTTCACCTTGCCGGTGACAATTTTCCGCAGACCATCCACCATGGCAGTGGAAATCCTCCACACGGAAGTAACCGCCGTTTTCAGGCTCTCTCCCACACCCAGCTCCCGGTGTTCCACCGGTGGCTTAATGCCAATCAGGAACCGTCCGCTCTGCCCGTCATATTGGGGCTTCAGGGTCAGTTCCAGCTGGCGGTCGCCCCGCTGCACCAGCAGTTTCGCCGGTACGGGTCCGTTGGCCTGCACCAGGCTGTTGATGTCCTTCCAGCGGGTCAGGGGCTGGCCGTTGATGCGCAGGATGGTATCCCCTTCCTGAAGGCCCGCTTCCACAGCCGGATACCCGGCCATCAGAGACCCGGCGACGGGTTTGTCCACTGGTATGTCCAGGCCGCTGGTGGCGAACACTCCGAAGAAAATCACCACCGGCAGCAGGAAGTTCATAAAGGGCCCGGCCAGGATCACCAGCATCCGGGCCCACAGGGGACGGCCATTGAAACCCCGGGGCGTCACCGGTTCACCCGGTTCCATACCGGCAATCCGGTTATAGCCTCCCAGAGGGCACAGCCGCAGGGAATACAAGGTCTCCCCGATTTTCCGTTGGATCAGTTTGGGGCCAAAGCCGATGGAGAATTCCGTTACCAGCATCCCCGTACCTTTGGCCACCAGGAAATGGCCCAGTTCATGGACCGTAATCAGCACACCGAATAACACGATGGCTGCCAGGATCGTCAGCAAAATTTCTTCCTCCTACTGTGCCTGCCCCACGAAGGCTTCCGCCCGCTGCCGGGCCGTCCGATCGGCTTCCACGATGGTCTCATAGGAATCCGCCGGTACATTCGGTGTGGCCTCCAGCACTTTTTCAATCAGATCGGCAATGCCCAGAAAGGTCAGTTTCCCCTGCAGGAAAGATGCCACCGCCACCTCGTTGGCCGCATTGAACACACAGGGCAGGATGCCACCGGCCTTTCCGGCCTGGATGGCCAGGGGCAGTGCCCGGAACACGCGGGTATCCGGCGCAAAGAACGTAAGAGCCCCGCACTGGACCAGGTCCAGCTGGTCAAAGGCCACAGGCCACCGGTCCGGATAGCTGAGAGCATACTGGATGGGCAGCTTCATGTCAGCCACACCCAACTGGGCGATCACTGCCCCGTCGCTGTATTCTACCAGCGAATGGACGATGCTCTGGGGATGGATGATGGGCACGATTTTCTCATAGGGTGCGTCGAACAGCCAGTGGGCCTCGATGACTTCCAGACCTTTATTGGCCAGGGTGGAAGAATCAATGGTCACCTTGGTACCCATGGTCCAGGTGGGATGGTGCAGGCACTGTTCCACTGTCACGTGCTCCAGTTCCTCCCTGCTCCTGCCCCGGAAGGGGCCCCCGGAAGCCGTCAGCAGGATCCGTTTCAGGTCTTTGTGCTGATTCCCCTGAAGGGACTGGAAGATGGCACTGTGTTCACTGTCCACAGGAGTCAGTTGGACGCCCTTCTTCTTAATGGCATCCATGACAAGGCTGCCGGCTGCCACCAGGGTCTCCTTGTTGGCCAGGGCGATGTTCTTCCCGGCCGCAATGGCCGCCAGGGTGGGTTTCAGCCCTGCATAACCAACCATGGCTCCCACAACCGTATCGGCGTCGCTGCAGGTGGCCACGGCCATAACCCCTTCCGGTCCGCTGAGAATCTCCGTAGGGCCGTCGTATCGCTGCCGCAGCCGCCGGGCTGCCTGTTCGTCCGAAAGAGCCGCCACCAGCGGATGGAACTTCCGGATCTGCTTTTCCAGCAAGTCATCATTTTGATGGGCCGCCAGGGCCACAACCATCAGGCGCTCCGGATTGGCAGCCACCACATCCAGGGTCTGGGTCCCGATGGAACCGGTGGACCCCAAAATCGCGATTTTCTTCATAGTGCCTCCTTAGGGCAATAAGAACAAGGTTATGAAATAATAGGCAAAAGGCACGGAGAAGATCAGGCTGTCGCACCGATCCAGCACGCCTCCGTGGCCAGGGAAGAAATTCCCGGAATCCTTGATGTCACAGGACCGCTTCAGGATGCTTTCCACCAGATCCCCCAGAGGGGCAAAGATCCCGATACCGATGCCCAGGAGCAGGACGGGGAGCAGCGGATAGCCCAGCCAGACATTTCCCAGCAGCCAGACGGTCAGCACACACCCGATGAACCCGCACAGGGCTCCCTCCCGGGTTTTCTTAGGGCTGACCCGGGGCAGCAGCTTCGTCCTGCCGAAAGCCCGGCCGCCAAAGTAGGCAAAGGTATCACTGGCCCAGGTGGCGAACATGACGGTCCAGAGCAGGGCTTCCCCCAGGCTCATCGGTCCCCACAGGGGCAGGGTATGCACGGGGCCCGTCAGTTCCCGGAGCAGGATGAAATGGGCAAAGGGCAGGCCCAGGTACACCAGGGCCATACAGGTCAGGCCGGTGTTCTCGGGAAAATGCCCCTGGGCATAGCAATACAGTCCCTCCAGCATCACCAGCAGGGAGAACAGGGTCACCAGGGGCAGCAGCCAGTCCCCATGCCCCGCCCCGGCTGCCAGGATCAGCAGGCAGGTGCCGGCCATCCCCATGGCCCGATAGACCTGGATGCCATCCTTCGTGAGCATATCCTGGAATTCCCGGAAGCCCACCAGACCCAGCAGCAGCACGCCCAGGGCAAAGGGCAGCCCTCCCAGTTTGATCAAACACAGTGCAATCGGAATGGCCACGATGGCCGTCCGGATTCGTTGTCCCATAGTCTTCGCCTCTTATTTCTGGTTCAGGCCGCCGAACCGGCGATCCCGTTTCTCGTAGCTGAGCACCGCTTCCGCCAGAAGTTCCTCGGAGAAATCCGGCCAGAAAACCGGCGTGGTCCAGAACTCTGAGTAGGCAATCTGCCACAGCATGAAGTTGCTCACCCGCAGGTCGCCTCCCGTCCGTATCAACAGATCCGGTGCCGGCATCCCCCGGGTGTACAGGTGCTCTTCGATGGTTTTTTCATTTATGTCTTCCGGCTGCAGCTGGCCTTCCTTCACCAGGGTGGCGATTTCTTTCATGGCCCCCACCAGTTCCCGCTGTCCGCCGTAATTGATTGCGATGTTCAGGATGATGCCCGTATTGTCTCTGGTCACTTCCAGGGCGTGATCCATTTTTTCCAGGACCGCATCCGGCAGTCCCTCCCGGGCTCCCATGAACCGGATCCGTACATTGTACTGATTGAATTCTTCCAGTTCCTTGGTCAGATATTCCACCAGAAGATCCATGATGAAATGGACTTCTGTAATGGGCCGTTTCCAGTTTTCCGTAGAAAAGGCATACACGCTCAGGGCCTTGATACCCAGTTTGTCCGCAAATTTCACGATGCGCCGCAGGGTCCGGGCACCGGCTGCATGGCCGAAGGTGCGAGGTTTTCCCTGTGCCCGTGCCCACCGTCCGTTGCCATCCATGATGATGGCTACATGCTGGGGCACCAGTTCCGGCCGGATCTGGGAAAGATCCACTTCCCGTCCTTCCGGGTCTTTACAATTCGGCAAGGTCAATCCCAATAATTTTTTCAGCATACAAACCTTCCCTTATAAAAAAATTTGCGCAGCCTGCATACGCGGGCTGCGCAATACGCTACAAGCTTATTCAGCTTTGATAGCGCCAGTCGGGCAAGCGCCGGTGCAAGCATCGCAATCGATGCAGCTGGCTTCGTCAACCTTGTACTTGCCGTTGTCTTCAGAGATTGCACCTACCGGGCAGGTTCCAGCGCAGGAACCGCAGCCGATGCATTCGTCTTGGTTAATTTTGTGTGCCATTATCAGTACACCTCCCTTCGAATTTGCAACCAACAAGAATTTGTACTATATGGTCAGGCAGAACGGTCTGCCGCAATACATAAGCGGAAGCATCCTGCCAGACTTGCGATTGATGATGGAAATAAGGCTCTGCCCGTACCACCTGGACCTGCCAGCCTGCCTCCTCCAGTTTTCGGAGTGCATAGGCCAAAGGCCGTGCCAGTACATCGGGCGCCTTCTGGGAGGTGTCCATCACACCGACATGACTTCCTTTTCCTTTTGGGCAAGGGTGTCATCGATCTTTTTGGTGTATTCATCCGTCAGCTTCTGGGATTTATCCAGTGCTGCCTTGGAATCGTCTTCCGTGATTTCCTTGGCCTTCAGCATCTTCTTGACGGCTTCGTTGAAATCCCGGCGGATGTTCCGGATTTCCACCCGGCTGGCCTCGCCTTTCTTGTTCACGACCTTCACCAGCTCTTTCCGGCGTTCTTCTGTCAGAAGCGGCAGATTCAGGCGGATCACCTGGCCATCGTTGTTGGGGTTCAGTCCCAGATCGCTGGTCATGATGGCTTTTTCAATCACTTTCAGCAGGCTCCGGTCCCAGGGCTGGATCATGATCATCCGGGGTTCCGGTACGGATACATTGGCTACCTGGGTCACAGGAGTCGGTGCTCCGTAATAATCCACCTTCACCTGATCCAGCAGGGAAGGGGTGGCACGACCGGTACGGATATTGGTCAGCTCCACACGCAGGGCTTTCAGCGCTCTGTCCATTTTTTCTTGGGTCTTGGTTTGCAGTTCTGCAATCGTTGCCATATTAGAATCCTCCTACCAGGGTTCCGATTTTTTCGCCAGCAGCCGCTTTCAGGATATTTCCTTCCTGATCGATATTGAATACGACAATGGGAATATGGTTATCCATGCACAGGCTGATGGCCGTAGAATCCATGACACCCAGATTTCTTTGGATGACTTCGATGTATTCCAGATGGTCGAATTTCACCGCATTGGGATTTTTGGCCGGATCACTATCATAGACCCCATCCACGCCTTTCTTGGCCATCAGGATGGCATCTGCCTCGATTTCAGCAGCCCGCAGGGCAGCCGTGGTATCTGTAGAGAAGTACGGGTTGCCGGTACCGGCAGCGAAAATCACCACACGGCCCTTTTCCAGGTGCCGTACGGCTCTCCGCCGGATGTACGGTTCTGCAATGGCCCGCATTTCAATGGCCGTCTGCACACGAGTGGGAACACCCCGGTTTTCCAGGGCATCCTGCAGTGCCAGGGAGTTGATCACCGTAGCCAGCATGCCCATATAATCGGCGGTTGCCCGGTCCATGCCCTTGGAAGCACCGGCCAGCCCTCTCCAGATATTACCGCCGCCATTGACGACGGCCACGTCCAGTCCGCTTTCGTGGACAGCCTGGATCTGGGCCGCAATATGATCCACGGTTTTGGGATCGATGCCGTAGCCTTTGTCACCGGCCAGGGCTTCCCCACTGAGTTTCAGAATGACACGTTTGAACTTTCTATTACCCGACACTGACAGTACCTCCTACCGAGTTCCGTCGCTCTTGCATCCGGATGGCTTCTCCCTCTGTAGAGATTTTCCGAACCCTTACTCGAAACATCCACAAGTTTGTTCCATCTCATTATAGGTGAATTTGCCGTTTCCTGCAAGACCGAAATCTTAAAGGTCATAAAACAAGGGGCTGCCGCCCAAGCGAAAGCCCCTTGTCAGGATTGTTATTTTACGAAGCTGGCTACTTCAGCAGCAAAGTCTTCTTTTTTCTTTTCAATGCCTTCACCCAGCTGATACCGAACGTATCTCTTGGCTTTGGCATTGTGTTCTTTCAGCAGAGCACCCACGGATTTATCCGGGTCTTTGATGAATTCCTGATCGACCAGGCAGATTTCTTTATAGAACTTCTGAATCCGGCCCTGGACCATCTTTTCGATGATCTTTTCCGGTTTTCCTTCGTTCTTGGCCTGTTCTGCCAGGACTTCTTTTTCATGATCCAGTTCTGCAGCGGGAACCAGGGTCCGATCCAGGTAGGACGGGTTGGCAGCAGCAATGTGCATAGCCACGTCTTTGGCTACTTCAGTGTCCCCGCCTTCCAGTTCAACCAGCACGCCGATTCTGCCGGCGCCATGGATGTAGTGGCCCAGGGTGTCATTGCCATATTCATAAACGGTGAAGCGACGGATATCGATCTTTTCGCCGATTTTGGCAATGGCTTCAGTGATGACTTCGCTGACTTTCTTGTCAGTGCCCAGGAAGATCTGGTCATTCAGAGCAGCCACATCAGCCGGTTTGTTGGCAGCAATGTGTTTGGCAATGGACAGGACCAGGTTCTTATATTCGTCGGTGTTGGCCACGAAGTCGGTTTCGCAGTTCACTTCGACCAGGACGGCTACTTTGTTGGCTTCGTCCACATAGGCTTCTACCAGACCTTCAGCAGCCACACGGCTGGCTTTCTTGGCAGCCTTGGACAGGCCTTTTTCCCGCAGGAAATCGATAGCCGCATCCATATCGCCATTGGTGGCGGTCAGGGCTTTTTTGCAGTCCATCATGCCTGCGCCGGTACGGTCACGCAGGTCTTTTACCATGCTAGCAGTAATTGCCATCAGTATTCCTCCTGTACTTTACGGAATGAAATCTTATTCAGCGTCTTTATCGTCAGCAGCAGCCTTTTCATCAGCGGCGGCAGCTTCTTCGTCCACAGCGCTGGCTTTGCCTTCCAGGACAGCGTCAGCCATTTTGCTGGTCAGCAGACGAACGGCACGGATGGCGTCATCGTTGGCAGGCATCAGGTAATCCACTTCATCCGGATCGCAGTTGGTATCAACGGTGGCTACGATGGGGATATGCAGTTTCCGTGCTTCCATGATGGCGTTGTGTTCCTTCCGGGGATCGATGACGAACAGAGCGCTGGGCAGCTTCTTCATGTTCTTGATACCGCCCAGGTATTTTTCCAGTTTGGCCATTTCATGGCGCAGAACGATGACTTCTTTCTTCGGCAGCAGGTCGAAGGTGCCATCTTCTTCCATTTTTTCCAGTTCATGCAGCCGTTTGATACGGGTCTGGATGGTCTTGAAGTTGGTCAGCATGCCGCCCAGCCATCTTTCGTTCACATAGAACATGCCGCAGCGTTCCGCTTCTTCTTTGATGGCAGCCTGAGCCTGTTTCTTGGTGCCTACGAACAGCACGGTACCGCCCTGGGCAGCCAGTTCACGCAGGAAGCTGTAGCATTCTTCCACTTTCTTCACGGTCTGCTGCAGATCGATGATGTAGATGCCGTTCCGTTCGGTGAAGATATACGGAGCCATCTTGGGGTTCCAGCGACGGGTCTGATGACCGAAGTGTACGCCTGCTTCCAACAGTTGTTTCATAGATACGATTGCCATTTTGTATTCCTCCTGTTTTCCCTCCGCAGAGCTCTTTTCGCTTGGCCTCTCGGCAAAAGAGGACAGCCGCGTCCTGACTCTGCGTGTGTATTATGGATGGCTGTGCATTCACAGCGATTAAGATTATATCATATTTGTTACAATTGTTGCAAGGGTTTTCAACGGGAAACGGTCGCAGCCCGGGAGGCACCCCTATCCCAGGATCTGTTTTTCCAGCTCCTTTATCTTCTCCTGCCAATCGTCACCTGCTGTACCGCCGCCCTGGGCACTTTGCGGACGGCCACCCCCACGTCCCTGGAACAGGGCATTGGCCTGCTGGCAGCAGGCTTTGCAGTCACCCGTAGCACCTTCACTCAAGGCAAACTGGTACATGAGCCGTTCTCCGTCCTTCGTGAACACGGCAGCCAGTACCTTCGGTTCAGCGGAAGCCAGCTTCATGGCACTCTTCCCTTCCTGAGCCGTTCCTTCCAGGGTCAGTACCAGCAGCCGGGTACCATCGGAGAAGGTGGGCGCTTTTTCCAGCCGTTCCGGCAGCTGGAAACGGATCAGTTCCTGGGTCTTTTCCCGCACCTGGCCCCGCAGTTCCAGGATCTCCTGGTGCAGCTTCTCCACAGCCGGCAGGACCCCATCCGCCTTCACCGACAGGAAATTGCTGGTGTCCTCCAAAACCTGATTCCGTTTGTGCATCTCGGTCAGTGCCCGGGCACCGCATAAAAATTCCACCCGGCTGCCTCCCTTGTGGCGGACGAAACGGATGATCTGGATGGATCCCACCATCCCTGTAAAAGGAGGATGGGTACCGCAGCAGGTACAGATGTCCCCGTTCCTGATGTCCACCAGCCGCACCGTGCCCCGCAGCTTCTCGTTTTTCTTACGGAGAGGATAGTTCCCCAGTTCCGTGGAATCCACATAATGCAGGGTAATGGGTTCGTTGGCCCACAGGCACTGGTTGGCCATCCGTTCCGCCTTTTCGGCGGTTTCCTCATCGATTTCCTTGTCCAGGTCGATGAACACACTGTCTTCATTCATATGGAATCCTACGTTATTGGCTCCGCAGGTCTTCCAGAAGGCATAGGACAGGATGTGTTCCCCGCAGTGCTGCTGCATCCGGTCCAGCCGCACCGCCCAGTCCAGTTTCACCTGGACCTTCTTTCCCACTTCCACCGGGGTATTGGTCCAGTGGTGCACGTCCGGCCCTGCCTCAGAGGCATAGAACACCGGCACGGTGTCCAGCCAGCCCCGGTCGGACAGCTGACCGCCCCCTTCCGGGAAAATCACCGTCTGGTCCAGCGTCACTTCATAATGGTCATCCTTCTGTTCACAGGCCAGCACCTGGGCCTCACAGGTCTTGAGCAACGAATCATTTTCGTATAACTTCTTCGTCATGGAATCCACCTCGCGCTTTTTCCCGTCCTGCCGCCGATCAATCTTTTCCTATATAATATTGATACAGCTGCTATCCCGGCACGGTTTTATCCTTATTATAGTTCTCCTATCAGAACTGCGCAATCCTGGAAGATGGTATGATAGTACGGGGAAAGTGCATAAAAAGCCTTTTTCAGGATATGATTGACAAACCCATTGCAAAAGGATAATATTATGAAGTATACAAAATTCATTTTTGTAACATCATAGTTTTTCGAAGGAAACGAGGGGTTTTTATGTCAAAGGTTAATTTAGACTGGGATAACCTGGGTTTCGCTTACCAACCCACTTCCCAACGGTATGTGGCAAATTACAAAGACGGCAAATGGGGAAAAGGCGGTCTGACCGATGATGCCAATGTGGTACTGAACGAATGTGCCGGCGTCCTGCAATACTGCCAGGAAGTTTTTGAAGGCCTGAAGGCCTATAAAACCAAAGATGGCCGTACGGTCACCTTCCGTCCGGATCAGAACGCAAAACGGATGATCGACTCCGCCAAACGACTGGAAATGCCGCCGGTTTCCGAAGAAATGTTCATGGAAGCCGTAGACGAAGTGGTCCGCGCCAACAAGGACTGGATTCCTCCTTTTGAAAGCGGCGGTGCTCTGTATCTGCGTCCGTATCTGTTTGCCACTGGCCCGGTCATTGGCGTAAAACCTTCTGATGAATACCAGTTCCGTCTGTTTGGCACTCCTGTAGGCAACTACTTCAAGAACGGTGCCAAACCCATCACCATCTGTGTATCCGATTTCGACCGTGCGGCACCCCGGGGCACCGGCCACATCAAAGCCGGCCTGAACTATGCCATGAGCCTGCATGCCTACATCACCGCCCACAAGAACGGTTTCGATGAAAACATGTACCTGGATCCGGCAACCCGCACCTACGTGGAAGAAACCGGCGGCGCCAACTTCATGTTCGTGAAGAAAGACGGCACCCTGGTCACTCCGAAATCCGATTCCATCCTGCCCTCCATCACCCGCCGTTCCATCATCACCATCGCTACGGATATGCTGGGCATGAAAGTGGAACATCGTCCGGTGAAATTTTCTGAAGTCGCTGATTTCGCTGAAGCCGGTCTGTGCGGAACCGCTGCCGTGATCTGCCCTGTGGGCAAGATCGTAGACCATGGCAAGGAAATCTGCCTGCCCAGTGGCATGGATGAAATGGGCCCTGTGCTGACCAAACTGTACAAGACCCTGAGAGGCATCCAGATGGGCGAAATCGAAGGTCCGGAAGGCTGGATCCACGAAGTCAAATAAGTTCCATACCCAAAAGACTGTCGCTTGCGCGGCAGTCTTTTTTGATTCCAATAAATTAGTCAACAAAAAAGTGCCGCCCCAACAGGCGACACTTTTTTGCTTATTTTCGCAGTGCTTCTCGGGCAGCACGCTGCTCGGCTTCTTTTTTGGTTCTTCCCCGGCCTCTGCCCTGCTCCTGCCCATTTACCAGCACGCGCATCACAAAGGTCCGGTTATGGCTGGGGCCTTCTGCAGAGACCAGTTCATACTGAATATCCGCCGGGCCATCTTTCTGTGCCATTTCCTGCAGTCGGGTCTTATAATCCCGGTCCACGCCATCGGCCGTCAGTTCCGGAATCCGCCGGATCAGCAGACGATCAAGCAGCTGGGTGGCTTTGGCGAATCCCTGGTCCAGATAATAGGCTCCCAGGACGCTTTCAAAAGCATCCGCCAGGATGGAGGGATTTTCCTCCCCGTCCAGATTGATCTCGCCCTTCCCCAACAGCAGGTGCTCTCCCAAATGGTATTCCTCAGACAGCTGGGCCAGGGTCTCCTCGCATACCAGGAAGGCCCGCAGCTTGGACAACTCGCCTTCGTCCATTTTGGGATAATGTTTGTAGATATAGGTGCTGACCACCAGGCTGAGCACCGAATCTCCCAGGAACTCCAGCCGCTGATTGTGCTGGGGGCGGGGATTCCGTTTGGACTCATAGGCATAGGACGTATGGGTCAATGCCATATCCAGCAGGTGCCAGTCATTCATGGTCATATCCAGGCTGTGACAGAGCCCTTCCAGCTCTTTTTGCCGTTGTTCCTCCATCACAGGACCCTTAGTCTTCGTACTTTTTGAAGCACAGGATGGCATTGTGACCACCAAAGCCAAAGTTATTGGACAGTGCCACCTTCACATCGGCTTTCCGGGCCACATTGGGTACATAGTCCAGATCCATGCCTTCTTCCACATCCACATCTTCGTAGTTGATGGTGGGAGGAATCATGCCGTTCTTGATGGTCAGGATGGTAGCAACAGCTTCCACGCCGCCAGCACCGCCCAGCAGATGGCCGGTCATGGATTTGATGGAGCTGATGGGCACCTGTTTGGCCCGTTCTCCAAATACCCGCTTGCAGCAGTTGGTTTCGTTCAGGTCATTGCGGTGGGTGCTGGTCCCATGGGCATTTACATAGTCCACGTCATCGGGAGTCAGGCCGGCGTCTTTGATGGCCATCTCCATGCATTTCACCTGCATATCCCCTTCCGGATCCGGAGCGGTGATATGGTAGGCGTCACTGTTGTGGCCGTAGCCAACCAGTTCTGCATAGATATGGGCCCCACGCTTTTTGGCGTGTTCCAGTTCTTCCACTACAATCAGGCCGCAACCTTCGCCCATGACAAAGCCACTGCGCTTCTTGTCGAAGGGGCAGGACGCTTTTTCCGGAACCTCATTGTTCCGGCTCAGGGCCTTCATGTTGTCGAAACCGGCCACAGCAATGGGAGAAATGGCCGCTTCCGTACCACCGGCAATCATCACATCGGCATCGCCGTACTGGATGGTCCGCAGGGCTTCCCCGATGCAGTCAGAGCCCGTGGAGCAAGCAGTGACAATGGCCGTGTTGGGTCCTTTCACCCCCAGGTCGATGGCAATCTGGGCAGCAGGCATATTGGGGATTTCCATGGGAATGAAGAACGGGCTGATCCGGCCCGGTCCTTTTTCGTTCAGTTTCGTGGCTGCATCCAGGAACGTATGGATACCGCCGATCCCGGTGCCTACGCACACACCGATCCGGTCCACATCTTCTTTGGCCAGATCCAGTTCTGCATCGGCCACAGCCATCTTGCCGGCTGCCACGGCGAACTGGGTCACCCGGTCCATCCGCTTGCCTTCTTTCCGGTCGCCATAATCGGCGAAATCGAAGCCTTTCACTTCGCCGGCAATCTTGCAGTTAAAATCCGTCGTATCAAATTGGGTAATCAGGCCAATGCCGGATTTCCCTGCCATCAGGCTTTTCCAAAATTCATCTTTGCCGATACCGATGGGCGTAATCGCACTGAGGCCGGTCACTACCACTCTACGTTTCAACAGGATCACCTCGTCTTAATTTTTATCCAGATCTTCCTTGATTCGTCTAAAGATTTCATGAACCGGAAGGATTTCTTTAATTTTCCACATATTGGCGCCGGTAAACACCAGACCTGTCTCCAGATCGCCCTGCTGGGCCCGGGTCAGTGCCCGGATGATACAGAAGCTGCGGGAGCAGTGCTTCAGGCAGCTGTCACAGGTGGTGGGCTTCAGCGGATGGCCTTCCAGCACCGCTTTGGAAAACGGTGTCAGGACGGCACGGCCCTTGAACCCTACCGGACTATCTATTTGCACCACATCGTCTGCGGTCATTTTCAGATAGAATTGTTTTAACATCGGAGCACCGTTGGATTCCTCGCTGGCAGCAAACCGGCTGCCCATCTGGACCCCACTGGCCCCCATTTTTAACAGCTCTGCCACGTCATTGCCGTCGACAGCGCCCCCTGCTGCAATCACAGGGATTTTGACAACCGAAAGGATTTCCGGCAGAATATCTTTAATGGAACGCTGGGTCCCCAAATGGCCCCCTGCTTCAGTCCCTTCCACCACAACGGCAGAAGCACCGAGCCGTTCCGCAATTTTTGCCAATTTGGCATAGGATACAATGGGCACAATGGGTACACCATATTCTTTGCCCACCGCAAACATATCTCTGGAAAAGCCAGCCCCGGCCACAATCAAATCGACTTTCTCCTGGGCTGCAGTTGTAATCAGCCCCTTAAATTCCCGGGCGGCCACCATGGCATTGATGCCGATCATTCCCTTGCCGTTGGATAATTTCCGGGCAAGACGGATTTCTTTGCGCAGCTGATCGAAGGGCAGACCAGAAGCAGCGATCAGACCCACACCGCCTTCATTGGCCACCGAAGCTGCCAAACGCGCCGTGGACAAGCGTATAGCCATACCGCCCTGGACGATAGGCATTGTTGCTACTTTTTCACCAATCTTCAGCACTGGCACTTTCAACAAAAATCCCCCATTTCAGATCATAAGATCAAGGATAAAGTTCGGAAAGCCCCTGATAGCAGGGACCTTCCGAAATAATGGGATTATTTACCTTCTTTATCCAACAGTTCAACTGCGTCTCTTACAGTGCGGATCTTTTCAGCCACATCGTCGGGGATTTCAGTGTTGAATTCCTCTTCGAAAGCCATGATCAGTTCCACAATGTCCAGAGAGTCAGCTCCCAAGTCATCGATAAACGTAGAGTCCATCTTTACGTCTTCCGGAGCAACGCTCAGTTGGTCAACGGTGATAGCCTTTACTTTTTCAAAAGTGCTTTGTTCGCTCATTTCGATTCACCTCCTTCTCCATCTCTATAATGATACTACATTACCATGCCACCGTCCACATTTAAAACCTGGCCGGTTATATAAGCAGCTTCATCGGACACAAGGAATAAAACTGCATTGGCAACATCTTCAGGCTGGCCGGCCCGTCCCAGAGGGATGCTTCTGGCCATTTCTGCCTTCTGGTCGTCCGTCAGGACTTTGGTCATGTCCGTGGCGATGAACCCGGGGGCCACTGCGTTGACAGTGATCCCGCGAGAGGCCACTTCCTTGGCCAGGCTCTTGGTGAAACCGATGACACCCGCCTTGGCGGCTGCATAGTTGGCCTGGCCGGCATTGCCCATTTCCCCTACAACGGAGGCCATATTTACGATCCGCCCGCTCTTTTGCTTCATCATGGTGCGCATGACAGCTTTGGAGCAGTTGAATACGCCTTTCAAATTGGTTTCCAGCACCGCATCCCAATCCGCTTCTTTCATGCGCATCAGGAGGCCGTCCCGGGTAATCCCCGCATTATTGATCAGGATATCCAGACGTCCCAGTTCTTTCACCACCTGGTTCACAAGAGCCTGGACACCGTCGGTATCAGCAACACTGCCCTGGACCAGCATGGCTTTGCGGCCCAGTTTTTCGATGGCAGCTTTCACTTCTTCAGCGGCTGCCGTATTACCGGCATAATTGATGGCCACATCAGCACCGTTTTCTGCCAGTTTCAAGGCTACGGCACGGCCGATGCCCCGGGAACCGCCAGTAACCAGTGCCACTTTCCCGACTAAAGTCATTTTATCTGACCTCCTTTAAATACGCAAGGGTTTTTTCCAGGCTGGCCAGGTCTTCCACATTCTGGCCTGTGAAGGAGCGGTCGATCTTCTTCACAAAACCGGTGAGCACCCGGCCCGGTCCCACTTCGATGAAGGTATCCACACCGTCGGCGATCATGTTCCGTACGCTGGTTTCCCATTGTACCGGGCTGGCAGCCTGTTTCACCAGCACGTCGCGGATCTCCTCGCCCCTGGTTTCCGGTTTGGCCGTTACGTTGGCATAGACCGGGATCTTGGCGTCAGCCACTTCAATGCTGTCCAGGACTTCCTTCAGACGGTCAGCAGCCGGCTGCATCAGGGTGCTGTGGAAAGGTGCACTGACCGGCAGCAGGATGGCCCGTTTGGCCCCGGCTTCCTTCATGGCATCGCAGGCCTTTTGTACCGCTTCCGTGGCACCGGCGATGACCACCTGACCCGGGCAGTTGAAGTTCACAGCCTGGCAGGCTTTCCCCGTTTCCTTTTCCACGTCGGCGCAGATTTCTCTGATCTTGTCCGTAGCCAGGGCAATGATGGCGGCCATGGCTCCCTGCCCTACCGGTACGGCTTCCTGCATGAACTGGCCTCTCTTGCGCACCGTACGCACTGCGTCAGCGAATTTCAGGCTGCCGGCGCAGACCAGGGCAGAATATTCACCCAGGCTGTGACCGGCGGCCACAGCAGGGAACACCCCGTTTTCGTTCAGCACCTTCATGGCTGCAATGCTGCAGGTCAGGATGGCGGGCTGGGTGTTATAGGTCAGCCGCAGCTGCTCTTCCGGCCCTTTGAAGCACAGATCCGTCATGGAAAAGCCCAGTGCTTCATCAGCTTCTTTGAATACATCACGGACGCAGGCATAATTATCGTACAGTTCCTTCATCATGCCCACTTTTTGGGACCCCTGTCCCGGGAACACAAAAGCAATCTTGCTCATGCTCTGGCCTCCTCATCTTTTTGCCATTTCACTACCAGGGAACCATAGGTCAGGCCGGCACCGAAGCCCACCATCACCACGTTCTCTCCTTTATTTAGCCGTCCCTCATCCCGTGCCTGGCACAGAGCGATGGGAATGGAGGCTGCTGACGTATTGGCATATTTTTCCAGATTCACGAAAATCTTATCTGTCGAAAGCTTCAGCCGTTTGGCCGCGGAATCGATGATCCGCTGGTTGGCCTGATGGGGGATCAGCAGGTCGATGTCTTCCTTGCCCATCCCGATCTTGTCCAAGGCGCTGAGCACGCTGCGGCCCATGACCTTCACGGCAAATTTGAATACTTCCTTACCCACCATGTGGATGCAGTGTTCTTTGGCTTCCACTGTTTCGAGGGAAGCAGGTTTGCGGGAACCTCCGGCCGGCATGTTCAGGAACTTGCCACCGGCTCCGTCAGCCCCCAGGTCCACGGACAGGATGCCGTAGCCTTCTTCTACAGGACCCAGCACTGCTGCGCCGGCCCCGTCGCCGAACAGGATACAGGTGTTTCGATCCTGCCAGTTCAGGATCCGGGACAGGGTTTCCGCCCCTACCACCAGCACGTGCTTGTACAGCCCGCTGACAATGGTCTGGCTGGCGATACCGCAGGCATACACAAAACCGGAACAGCCGGCAGCCAGATCAAAGGCCGCCGCATGGCTGGCACCCAGTTTATCCTGCAGCATGCAGGCTACGGAGGGGAACTTCATATCCGGGGATTCTGTTCCCACCACGATCAGGTCCAGATCCTCCCCCTTGAGCCCGGCATCTTCCAGGGCCCGCTGGGCGGCGATGAAGGCCAGATCAGAGGTAGCCTGTTCCGGTGCAGCGATATGCCGTTCCCGGATCCCCGTGCGTTCCACGATCCATTGATCGCTGGTATCCACCATTTTTTCCAAATCGAAATTGGTCAGTACTTTTTCCGGCACATAGTAGCCCAGTCCCAGAAATCCGACCGCTGGTTTATTCATTTACAGTTCACCACTTTCTTCGTCGTGCATGATTTCTTTGCGGATCCGGCCCACAACATCCTTCTCCGTCAGTTCAATGGCAACCCGCAGGGCACTCTTGATGGACTTGGCCTTGGAATTGCCGTGGCAGATGATGAAGGGAGCCCGTACGCCCAACAGCAGCGCACCGCCGTATTCCGATACATCGATCTGCTTCTGCATCTTCATGAGAGCCGGCTTCAGCAGCAGAGCTCCCACTTTCGCCAGGATCCCGCTGTTCAGCAGGGTCTTTTTCAGGATCTGCATCACAGCTGCGGCCAGACCTTCCATGGTCTTGAGCACCACATTGCCTACGAAGCCATCGCAGACCACCACGTCCACAGTCCCTGCATTGATGTCCCGGCCTTCCACATTGCCAATGAAGTGGATGTGGGGATCTTTCTTGAGCAACGGGTAGGTGGCCAGGCACTGTTCATTCCCCTTGGTCTCCTCTTCGCCGATATTCAAAAGACCCACCCGGGGCTGGGGGATGCCCAGCTGGAGTTCCGCGTACACGGACCCCATGATGGCATTCTGCACCAGCTGTTCCGGTTTGGCGTCCACCTTGGCACCGGAGTCCACCAGAACGGTGGCTCCCGTCATGCTGGGGATCACCGTGGCAATGGCCGGCCGCTCGATGCCTTTGATCCGGCCCAGTCCGAACAGGGCAGAGGCCACAGCAGCCCCTGTACTCCCCGAAGAGACCAGTGCATCACATTCTTTTTCCCGAAGCAGATGAGTGGCCACCACAATGGAGGCATCTTTTTTCTTCATGACGCTGATGCCCGGGTGGTCCTTCATCTCGATGACCTGGCTGGCGTGATGGATGGTGATCCTGGGGTTGTTCTCCTGGTGTTCTCTGGCCAGTTCCCTGCGGATCACCTCCTGGTCCCCTACCAGGACCACTTCGCATCCGTATTCTGCGACTGCCTGAAGCACGCCTTTGATGATTTCAACCGGGCCATAGTCAGTTCCCATTACATCAACTGCGATTTTCATCTACTTGGCTCCTTTGTTCCGGTATGGCGACAATCAGGAATTTAGCCCGGAATACTTCCCGGTGGTTGTTCCTGATTTTCACCCAGATTGTATATTTATCCTCCTGTTTCCGGACCACTTCAGCCCGGGCCACCAGTACGGCGCCCACAGAAACAGGGATCTTATATTTCACATTGGCAACGCCCGTCAGGGCTGCCGGTGCGTCGATGACCGCCAGGGCCAGGGAATTGGCCTGGGCGAACATATACTGTCCCCGGCAGACGCCGGTCCGCTGCAGCACCATTTCCTGGTCCACCGTCATCATGGAGATGCCGCTGACCCCGATTTCCAGGTCGATCAGTTCTCCTACGATTTCCTCGCTGGCAATGGCTTTCAGCTTTTCCTGGGCGTCCTCCGCCATATGGCGGGTCCGTTCCCGCACCTCCGGGATTCCCAGGGCCAGGCGATCCAGCCGTATGGTCTGGATGCTCACCTGGAATGTTTCTGCCAGATGTTCGTCGGTCAGGAAGGGATTCCGTTCCAGAAGCTGCTGCAGCTTCTGTTGCCTTGCTTTTTTCTGTCCTGCAGAACCCATTCTACCACCTACTTTTATCACCTAGTCATAATACTAAGGTCTATTATACCAGAAAGTGGGTAAAACACAATAGGATGGGCTGTTTTTGTATCACAATTTACAGGTTGTTCATAGATTATTTTCCAAATACCGCTTCGAAGTCCTGGCAGAATTTCTCGATGCCGGTACGGGTCAGAGGATGCTGGACCATCTGCATAAGGACCTTAAAGGGTACGGTGGCGATGTCCGCTCCCAGTTTGGCACACTCCAGTACATGCATGGGATGGCGCACAGAAGCACAGATGATTTTGGTGGTGATGTCAGGATAGTTCCTGAAGATGGTGACGATTTCCTTGATCAGCCGGGAGCCATCGGTGGAAATATCATCCAGCCGTCCCAGGAACGGAGATACATAGGTGGCACCGGCCCGGGCTGCCAGCAGGGCCTGGGTGGCAGAAAACACCAGGGTCACATTGGTCTTGATGCCTTCAGAAGACAGGATCTTCACGGCTTTCAGTCCTTCCACCGTCATGGGGATCTTCACCACCATATTGGGATGGATCTGGGAGATGATGCGGCCTTCGATGCACATATCCCGGGCCAGGGTGGTGCTGGCCTTCACTTCGCCGGAAATGGGGCCGTCCACGATTTTGGCGATTTCCCGCAGGGTTTCCTCGTAGTCCTTCCCTTCTTTGGCAATCAGGGAGGGATTGGTGGTCACGCCGCTGATGATACCCATGGCGGCTGCTTCCCGGATTTCATCCAGGTTGGCTGTATCAATGAAGAATTTCATTTGCACTCTCTCCTAACTGTAGGGATTATAGTCGTTCTATCTTTTTATTATAAGCCAATTTGCAGGATTTAGGAACAGGGAAACAATGACATAGAAAAAGAGGAGCTGCCCTCTGGGGCAACTCCTCTGCAGACATTCCGGTCAGACCGTTCAGCCTTATTCTTCTTCCGTCTTTACGACTTCCTTACCATCGTAGTAGCCGCATTCAGGGCATACATGGTGAGGGCGCTTCATTTCGTGGCACTGCGGGCATTCCACCAGGCCAGGAGCACTCAGTTTCCAGTTGGCACGACGGGAATCCCGGCGGGCTTTGGACATTTTTCTCTTCGGTACTGCCATATTCGTACACCTCCTACACTTCGCTATTTCTCCAACAAGGCTTTCAGAGCTTCCAACCTTGGGTCGATGGACCGGGTATCGCAGTGACAATCTGTCACATTGCGATCGGCTCCACAGACCGGGCAGATTCCCTTGCAGTCCGGTTTGCACAGGACTCTCGCCGGAATAGCCAGCAGAAGGGATTCTCTTAAAGCATCCGTAACATCCACCACATCAAACTGATAGGTAAAAGCATCCTCTTCCAGACCTGCTGTGCCTTCGGGATAATACCGTTCCTCCACATGGGCCGTCAGGTCCATACGCACGTCTTTCAGACAGCGGGCACAGGTGCCGTGGCAAACGAATTTTTCCTCAGCCTGCAGCAGGAGCACATCGCCCCCGTTGGAAATCGTCCCTTTCACTTCGATGTTCCCCTCCAGGGGTGCATCTTCCGGCAAAAGGTCCAACTGTGCGGGAGTCAGAGTGTATTGGAACGATTCTGACCCTGTCAGTCTTTTTTTGATTTCTGCTACATTGATCTTAATCATATTATCAACCGTTACATTATATCGATGAAACCGGCCTTTGTCAAGCAAAAGCCCAAATCATCTTATTTGCTGCACAGTCTCAGGGTATCTTGGGCAATGGCCAGTTCTTCGTTGGTGGGGATCAGGAACACCTTCACCTTGGAGTCAGCAGCGCTGATTTCGGTGGCTTTGCCGCGAACGTTGTTCCGTTCAGCGTCCAGTTTCACACCCAGGAATTCCAGGCCTTCGCAGACCTGCTGACGGGTATGGATGTCGTTTTCACCCACGCCGGCGGTGAAGACGATGGCATCGACGCCGCCCATGGCAGCTGCATAAGCACCGATGTAGCGTTTTACCTGATAGCAGAACATATCCAGGGCCAGTTTGGCTCTTTCGTTGCCTTTGGCAGCCGCATCTTCCAGATCACGGAAGTCGCTGGAAACGCCGGAAACACCCAGAACGCCGCATTCTTTGTTCATGTACTTGTCAACACCGGCAGCATCCAGGCCTTTCTTCTGCATCAGCACAGGAACCACAGCCGGATCGATGGAACCGGTACGGGTGCCCATCAGCACGCCGTCCAGCGGAGTGAAGCCCATGGAAGTATCCACGGATTTGCCGCCGTCAACAGCGGTGATGCTGGAGCCATTGCCCAGATGGCAGGTGATGATCTTCGTATCTTTGATGTCTTTGCCCAGCATGGCGGCAGCTACACCGGAAACATATTTGTGGGAAGTCCCATGGAAACCGTATTTGCGGATGCCATAGTCCTTGTATTCTTCGTATTTCACGCCGAACATGTATGCCACAGGAGGCATGGTTTGATGGAAGGCGGTATCGAATACGGCAACTTGCGGAGTACCGGGCATGACTTCCTGGCAGGCACGGATCCCGGCCAGGTTGGCAGGCTGATGCAGGGGAGCCATATCGCTCAGGGCTTCGATCTGTTTCAGTACTTCGTCGGTGATCACTACGGACTGGTTGAAGATTTCGCCGCCATGCACCACACGATGGCCAACGGCACCGATTTCATCCATGGATTTGATGACGCCATAGTTGGGGTCTACCAGAGCAGCCAGCACCTTCTTGATGCCGTCCACATGGTTGGGGATGGAGCTTTCCAGACGGACTTTGTCTTTGCCGGCAGGGGTATGGGTCAGCACGGAGCCTTCGATACCGATCCGTTCAACCAGACCTTTGGCGATGACAGATTCATCGGCCATATCGATCAGCTGATACTTAATGGAAGAGCTGCCGCAGTTTACAACAAAAATCTTCATTACATTGCCTCCTGATGATCTACTGATTTTAAACCAGTATTATGCTTATGCTATAATACTAATATATGTTAGCAAAGATTCACGGATTTGTAAAATAAATTTTTTAAGGAGTATCCCATGGATTTCTGTTCTGTTGTGGGCATCGTGGCCGAATACAATCCCTTTCACCGGGGGCACCGGTATCAGCTGGATCAGGTGCGGCAGGCCCTGGGTCCTGTTCCCGTGGTGGCCGTCATGAGCGGCAGCCTGACCCAGCGGGGGCAGCTTCCTCTGTGGGACAAATGGCAGCGGACCGTCCTGGCTCTGTTGGGTGGGGTGGATCTGATACTGGAGCTGCCGGTGACCGGATCCCTGCAAAGTGCCCAGGGGTTCGCCCGGACCGGGACAGCCCTCCTCTCGGCCACCGGGGTTGTTACCCACCTGAGCTTCGGATGCGAAGCAGAGAACCCGGAACCATTGGTCCAGCTTGCCCGGGAGCGCTTCACACCGGAAGCATGGCAGCAGGCCCTGAGCCGGGGTCTTTCCTATGCAAAAGCCGCCCAGGAACTGGCCGTCCGCCGGAACCCGGCCTATGGGGTACTGTTTTCCGGATCCAACAACCTGCTGGCCCTGGAATATCTGAAAGCCCTGGAAGACTTTCCCCGGCTCTCTCCCCTCCCCATCCACCGTTCCGGCACTGCCTATGGGGACACCACCCTGGAAAAAGGACAGTTGCCCAGTGCCACCGCCCTGCGCCGGGAAATCCTGGAGCACGGAATGACTGAGGCAGTCAGGACCGGGCTGGTGGAAGAGGAAGTACCACGGTTCCGGCAGTACCTGAAGGACCGGGAACCGGGGTTCCAGGCCCGTCAACTGGATGCCCTGCTCAGCTGGACCCTGGAAACGGCCACCCCAAGGGATATCGCTGCCCGGACCCAGGTTTCTGAAGGACTGGAGGAGCGGATCTGGAAGAACCGCCGGTCCGGCAGTTCCCGGCAGCTGGTGGAGGCCTGCAGCACAAAGCGCTATCCGGCTTCCCGGATCCGGCGCCTGCTGTGGCAGTGGCTGCTGTCATCGGAAGAAATCCCCTTTGCCTCGGCGGCCAGTGCACCCCCCCAGTATATCCGGGTGCTGGGGTTCAACGAAACCGGCCGGCAGCTGCTGAAAGCCATGAAGAAGCGGGCCACCCTGCCGCTGCTCACCACCATCCAGAAGGATACCCTGAAGAAGGCCCCCGCTCCTGTCTTCCGCCAGCAGCTCACCCTGGACCTGAGGGCCCAGGACCTGTACGAGCTGCTGACAGAGGAGCGGATCACGGGGAAGGATTATAAGGAAAGGCCAGTCATGGTATCTAAAAAGATACCATGATACATATAAGTTCCTACTGTACAATTTTTCGGGAACAGGCTATCATGAAACCATCAACCAACAGGAGGTATTTGCATGAAATTCCATTTTGCCCACAACAACTTCAACGTCCTGGATCTGGAGAAAAGCCTGCAGTTCTACAAGGATGCCCTGGACTTCCACGTCGCAAAGAAATTCGAAGGCCCCGGCTTCACCCTGGCCTATCTGTCCGATGGCGGCATCACGCCCCATCTGCTGGAGCTGACCTGGCTCCACGACCGGAAGGAACCCTACAACCTGGGGGATAACGAATTCCATCTGGCCGTCAAAGTGGACGATTTCGAAGCTGCCCATACCAGACACAAGGAAATGGGTTGTATCTGCTACGAAAACCCGGCCATGGGCATCTACTTCATCAGTGATCCGGATGGGTACTGGATTGAAGTGCTGCCGGAAAACAAATAAAAAGAAGGGATGCGGATTTTTCCGCATCCCTTCTTTTTTCTCTGTCACTGTGCTCTCGCCAGCGATCCTTATTTCTTTTCTTCGTCGTTGCCGCCGGCATTCAGCTGGTGATCCGCATCGTAGGAAGATTTCAGGGCATTGCTGTTGTCCTTGACAGCGCTCAGGGTCTTGGTCAGGTTTTCTTCCAGGTAGTTGAACACGTCCATGGCATACTGCATGGATTCGCTGTGCAGTTTTTCGGCATAGGCATCGGCAGCAGCCCGCATATCCCGGTCGTATTGCTGGGTGGTGGCGATGATGCCATTGGCTTTTTCTTCGGCCGCTTTCACCACTTCTTCCTGGCGCACCAGGCGATCGGCTTCTGCCTTGGCCAGGTCCACGATCCGGCCACCCTCGGCATGGGCCTGTTCCACGATATGGTCGGCTTCTGCCCGGGACTTGTCGATGATATTCTTCTGTTCTTCCAGGAGGTCATGGGCCCGTTTCACTTCCAGGGGCACGGCGGCTCTCAGTTTATCCATGACCATAGTGATTTCGTTTTCGTCGATCATCACTTTGTTGACAAAAGGCACTCTCCAGCCATCCGACAGGATGCTTTCCATTTCATCCAAGATCTTATCTAATTCCATGACCATCGTTCCTTCCTTTTTGTATTCCGTCACTGCTTACGGGCTTTTGCCTTCTGCATCACCGTCTCCCGGATGCAGTCCGGCACGAAGCCGGCGATATCGCCGCCAAAATAGACCATTTCCCGCACTCCGGAGGAGCTCAGATAGGAATATTTGGCATTGGTCATGATGAACACCGTTTCCAGCTGTTCATCGATTTCTTTCATCAGCAGGGCCCGCTGGAATTCGTATTCGAAATCCGTAAATGCCCGCAGCCCGCGCACGATGAATCTGGCCCCTTCCTGCTCGCAGAATTCATTGAGCAGCCCGGAAAAACAGGTAACCCGCACATTGGGGATATGGGCGGTGGCTTTCCGGATCATGGCGACCCTCTCCTCCATGGAGAACATGGCCTTGTCCTTGGCCGGATTGACGAACACACTGACAATCAGTTCATCAAACATCTTGCTGGCCCGTTCAAAAATATCAAGATGTCCCATGGTAACCGGGTCGAAGCTACCCGGACATACAGCTTTACGCACGTTGAACCTCCAAGAGAAGCAGATTTGCTACGTATCATTATAACAAAAACAAATCAGCTTTTCCACAGTATTAAAGAGATTTTCGTATCCCCATACTTTTCAGAACGGATTTCCAGGCCCTGGGGCATATACTCCCGTGGGTCCTCCAGCAGGGAATGTTCCAGCACCAGCAGGCCCCCCTCCTTCAGTACCGGCCATTTTCCCAGGGCTTCCACCACCTTCTGGTTCAGCCCCTTGTCGTAGGGCGGGTCCGAAAAGATGATGTCGAACTGACGCTTCTGCTGGGCCATCATGGCCAGTCCATTCACCGCATCTGTGTGGATCAGGGTCACCGCATCCCCTGCCCGGGCCTTTTCCACATTGGCCCTGACCAGTTTCAGGCTTTCCCGGCTCTTGTCGAAGTAGAACACCTTTTCAGCGCCCCGGCTCCAGGCTTCCAGCCCCAGGTTGCCCGTACCTGCAAAGGCATCCAGCACCGTACTGCCCGGAATGCGGCTCTGGATGATGTTGAACAGGGCTTCCTTCACCCGGTCCGCCGTGGGCCGCACCAGATAATTCTTCGGGGTCACCAGCTTCAGTCCTCTGGCTTTTCCCGTAATGATTCGCATACACAAAACCTCTTCCGTAGTTTATAATAGATTATTATATCATAAAAGAAAGGAGCCCCTGCTGTGAAAAAGAGTCCTCTCGCCGCCCTTGCCGCACTTTGCATGGCTGCAGGTGTATTGTATCATACTCTGTCTCCCAAAGGGGCTGTTTTTTCGCCAGACACCGTGCCCACAGCCGAGAAGTGGGCCCTGCTGCCCCTGGACAATCGTCCCCCCTGCCGGGATTTCACCCAGGAGCTGGGCCGGCTGGGAGGCATCCGCTTCACGGCCCCTCCCGATGAGATCATGGACTGGTACGACGTACCCGCCAGGGTTCCCCAGATAAAAACCTGGCTGGACCAGCAGCTGCCCGGGCAGAACGGAGTGCTCCTTTCCACAGACCTGCTGCTGTTCGGTGGTCTGCTCCACTCCCGGATGGAACCGGTGACGGACCAGAAAGCCGGAGATTTCTTCACGTACCTGCAGGATCTGAAGGAACAGTATCCGGATAAGCAGTACTACCTGTATTCCGTCATTCCCCGCCTGCTGATCAGCAGCAACGTGCTTCCTGACCGGTGGTATCAGTGGCAGCTCATGACCTGGACCATCAACATGGACAAGAAAATCCGGGGGCTTCCCTACGATCATGACCTGTACGAAGAAATGAAGGCCACCATCCCCATGGATCTGAAGTGGAAGTACATCACCCTGTACCGGGACAACGACCGGTTCAACCAGGAACTGGTCCAGTTCGTGACAGAGCAGAACCTGACAGACCTGGTGATCGGGCAGGACGATGCCCATCCCTACGGCCTGCCCAACTACAACCGGCTGAACGCAGCTGCCTATCCCAGGGCCTATGACCTGCACCCGCCCATCTACACCTCCCAGGGAGCCGATGAACTGGGTGCCCTGGCCGCCGCCCGGATCTACAGCCGGCGCACCGGGTACCGTCCCAGGATCAAAGTATTGTACGGCAGCGACGAGATGAAGGACTACACCCTGCATTTCGTTCCTCTGACCCTGGAACAGATTGCCAAAGAAAAGATTAATCTGGCCAATGGAGAGGAAACAGATTCCCTGGAAGGGGCGGATTTTCTCCTGTTCATCCACTGCGGCAGCGAAAAGCAGGAAGATTATACGGCCATCGCCCGGCGCATCAAAGGACTGATGGAAAAGAAACCGGTCGCCCTGGTAGACCTTTCCACACGGTTCGCCGCCGGTGATTGCATCCTGCCCCATCTCATGGCCAACGGGACCCCCATCCCCCGGCTGCTCAGCTATTCGGGGTGGAATACGGCCAGCAACGCCATCGGCACGGCTGTAGCCCAGGGAACCATCGTCAGCGGCCAGGCAAAAAGACTGCCAAAGAAACAGCTGCCAGCCCTGTACAGCGCCAATTTCAAGTTCAACTACGCAAGATTCCTGGATGACTGGGCCTACCAGAAACTGGTGCGGCCCCATATGGCGGAACTGCAGGATCTGAACGGTGTGGATCCGGAAAAAGGCGGTGCCTACCCTGTGGCAGCCACCTGCTACCTGTCCCGGGAGCTGGGGGTCTACCAGCAGGCCTTCATCTGGTATTGCCGGCAATTCCCCTACTACCAGGACGGGCAGTACGCCTACTACCTGCGAGATACACAATTCGTGGTGAACCTGCCCTGGGAGCGCCCCTTTGAGATCCGTCTGAAGATTTTGCCGGAATTTGGCAGGGAAGCCTTGACAAAAGGACAATAAGCCGCTATAATTACATACGTTGTCGGGGCGTAGCGCAGTTTGGTAGCGCGCTTGGTTCGGGACTAAGAGGCCGCAGGTTCGAATCCTGTCGCCCCGACCAACTTGAAAAATGGGAGGACTGTCTGCGGGCAGTCCTTTTTTGTATATCCTGACAATCACAGTATCCCTTTACTGTCTTGCAACTGATTTTACACACCACCCCGTCCCATCCCATAGTTAGATCAGGATTAACCGCCTAGCCTGGAAGCTTGGGGCGGTTAATTTCTTTTTTGCAAAAGAAGTACCAGGACGATTCACAAAAATAAAGTGAGAGTTGTTTCGTTCATGGCCCTCACCAGAACGCCAGGTTCCAACCACACAAAAAGAGAGTGTGAAAAAATCACACTCTCTTTTTCAGTGGCTGGTGGATAGCGAGTCGTGGTTGGAAAAGAATTTTTTTCATGCAGGGCAGGTCTGTAAGCGGGTCAATCAAAGCGATCGACATACCGCACGTGGGTTGCGTAGGGATGACCCGTCAGGGGCATCCGTTCCCAGGTCTGAAAGCAGGTCGATCAGAGCAATCGATTCCTATGTCAAGGCTTTCCCTTTGGCGGCCAGAATCCGACCGTTTACGTATTCTCCCACACCTCCGGCCAATGTTCCGGTTGCGATCTTTCCGCCTGCCAGGGAACTGAGCAGCCCTCCGAAAATGCTGTGGGCCAGGATCTTTTCATCACTGCCTTCCTGCCAGCCTTTCCGTGCGGCCAGTTCATGGATGGCCCGGTTCCCCACTTTGCTCAGTTCGCTCACCAGTTCCTGCTTTTCCTGGACTTTCTCCTTGTTAAAGATGGTCGCCAGTTTCTGGAGGCTGTTTTTCGTATCCCGGTTCAGCTGACTAATGTTAGCATTTTTAACCAGGCCAAGCGCAATCTGTTATTTAAAAGAAGTTTCCAAAATATTTTAATATTATATATATTGTTAATGCGACATTGTTAAGGCCGGACTATAATTGACCTAAAGGGCCGGAAAAAAATGACCCACCTCATACCAAAGTGGATTACCATAATAATAAGCGACCAAACTTGTTAGGAGGTAGTCCAAATGATAGGAAGTGGGCTTATTATGATAATACGCGATAGTGCAAGAAAAGGCAAGAGCGCATATGCTATCGGTAAAGAGCAGAATATTTCCAAGAATACGGCCAAGAAGTATATGCAAGTGGCTACTCTGCCGGAGCAACCTCATAAGCGCGGTTCCATTCTGGATCCCTTTAAGCCGCAGGTCAACCAGATGATGCACGATGGCATATTCAACTGCGTCGTCATCCTGGAGACCTTGCAACAGATGGGTTACACCGGTGGGAAGACCATCATCAAGGATTATGTCCACGTTTTTCGTCCGCCAAAGACCATCCCGGCTGTGCCACGGTATGAAACCGAGCCCGGCAGACAAGCCCAGATGGATTGGGGAATCTGCCAATATTTGGGCACAGATGGCGAATTCCATAAAGTTCCGGCTTTCGTCATGACCCTGGGATACTCCAGGGCCAGGTACGTGGAATTCACAAAGCGGTGTGACCTCAAAAGCCTGGAACGCTGCATCCTGAACGCTTTCGAATATTTCGGCGGAGTTCCTGATGTTGTGCTGACAGACAACATGAAGACAGTTGTCCTGAAACACGAGGCCGGTAAGACCATCTTCCTTCCCGCTTTCGAAAGTTTCTGTGCCGATATGGGCTTCAAGCCTTCCACCTGTAAGGTACGCCGGCCTCAGACGAAAGGGAAGGTGGAACGTTCTGTCCGTTATCTCAAGGAGAATTTCCTGCCTGGAAGACGTTTCACCAATCTGTACGACCTGAACCGTCAGGCTCTTCAATGGTGCCAGCATGTGAACGGCAAGAAGCATGGGACTACAGGGAAAATCCCTCTGCAGGAATTGGCGGCCGAGCATTTGAACCCGCTCCCGCCTCAGGAACTGCGTAACCGTTACCGCTGGGAAGATCGGCGGATTTCCAAAGATGGATTCGTCAGTTTCGATGGTCATCTCTATGGTATAGATTGGCATTACAGCGGCAGAGAAGCCCGGGTCCGGCTGTACCAGAACCATGTACAGGTATTCGTAGATAACCTTCCTGTGGCAGATATACCGCTCTCTGAAGTAAAGGGATATTATGTTCCGCAGCAGGCGCAATACAGCGGATTGGAGGCAAAGGAAGGCATTGCTTACCCTCGAACGGCAGGAATCCAGATGAAAGAGGATGTGGTGAAACGACCTCTAGCCCTTTACGACAGGCTGATGGAGGTGGTATCCAATGCTTGAAGTGGAGCATGCCAGGCAGCTCCTGGCTGAATTCAATATGCCGGAGGCAGCCTGCCAGCTGGATGCCCTTCTGGAAACGGCCGCTGCAAAAGACTCGACTTTTATTTCGTTTCTCGACCAGCTCCTGAGCTTTCAACAGAAGGAACGAACTGAGAAAGCCATCCGGAAAAGGATGAAAGCTGCGCGGATCCCGGCCGTGAAGACCCTGGAGGAATTCGATTTTTCGTTCCAGCCCAGCCTGAATCCGAAACAGCTCCAGGAACTGCGTACACTTGCTTTTGTGGAACGAGGTGAAAATCTGATCCTGCTGGGCCCGCCGGGGGTCGGCAAGACGCACCTGGCCACCGCGTTTGCGGTAGAAACCCTGCACCACGGCAAAACCGCATACTTCATTACGCTAGCCCATCTTATTGAAGATCTGGAAAAGCGTCGGGAAAAAAGGCTGTTGTCCAGGCGCTGCAAATTTTACGCCCGGCCAGATGTCCTGGTGATAGATGAAGTTGGCTATATGCAGCTGAGCCGGCAGCAGGCAGAATTGCTGTTCCAGATTGTCTGTGCCCGCTACGAGCGGGGCACCATAATTATGACCAGCAACAAGTATTTCAGTGACTGGGGTGAACTCATGAGCGATTCAGTGATTGCGACTGCTATCCTGGACCGATTGCTGTACCATGCTCATGTGATAAATATTAGAGGTGAGAGTTACCGGCTGAAAGATCGTCTGCGTGCAGGTTTGAATCCGGCCGTCCCCCAGCCCGGCCTTGGGAAAACCGGCTTTAAGGACTTCCGGCCCTAAGGCAGAAAAAGCATTGAATTTACCGTTTTATTGGGTCACTTTTAACCGGCCAAATGGGTCAAATTGAACCCGGCCTTGACAACATAAACTTTAATCATAGCCGATTTTACTTTTTTTTGTTTTTTTTTACCAAGATTTTTACTTTCAGTCCACCCCAAGATAAGAAAAAGGACAACTACTACACGTGTTAGATAATGATAAATAATTTCATATTGTTCCAAATTGGTAATCATTGTTAGCATCGGGCTGAAATAGCCATATTTCATCGGGCTAAAACAACCAATTCTCATCGGATTAAAAAAACCAACGCATCAGTAGTTGATAGTTTAATCCTTAGTTGCAACAACCGGTTTGGGTGTACCGGTTTCAATCGCTATCGTTTCCAGACGCTTTCCGCGATAGCTTTTACCTTTCATCATGAATACCGTTGCATCATCAAAGATGCGGTCTAAAGCACACAGCAAGGAAGAATCTTCGCTGAAGTATTCTCCCCACTTGTTTGGACTCATGTTGCTGGTAAAGATCATAGTATTCGGACCTTCTTTGTTGTACCTTCGATCCACCATATCAAAAAACATCCGTGTTGCCTCTTTGTTGAATACACATCGACCTATCTCATCTATGATAAGACACGATGGCTTAACCAGGCCATTTATGGTCGAACTCTCTCGGCCATATTTCACTGCATCGGTTAATCGCTGATTCAGTTCCGTTGCTTTCATGAAGTAAGTTTTTAACCCATGAAGGCAGCATTCTCTTCCATAAGCCATTGCCAGATGAGTTTTTCCAACACCCTGTGGCCCGATAAATGCCAGATTTCTTCCGGCATTCACAGCCGTTAAAGAAGGAAGATTTTTTAGTGCTTCGACCTGTTTTCCTTTGACCTGAGAAAAATCAAATCCTTTAAAGGTCTTTGGTTCTTTCAATGGAAGACGACTCATCTTTAATAGCGTATTCCTAATGGTTTCTTCCTTTTCAAAACGTAAGTGATCGAATACAAGAGCTATCGCTTCCAGTTGATCTGCGCTCATCGCTTTGGAATCCAGAAGATCCCATAGTCCATTCGTATAAGCACTGATCTTCAGAGATTCGATATCAGCAGTTAATCGTGAAAACACATCATTCATCCCACAGACCCTCCTCAAAGTTAAATTTGGAAAAATCTGAAGCTGGTGTTTTCTCCTCAATCTGCATGATTTTTGATTTCACAGGTACTGAAGGAAACTCTTCAGGCTGGGCAGAAACATACTGATCCTGGCAAAAGCTATCTCTTTTGCTCCATGTCACGTCATGAACAGTGAGGATTCGGCTTAAGTCTTCATCATATATCGTGAGTTCATACTCTCGCCTTTGAACACGACAGATTCGCTTCTGATACCAGTATGGGACTCCAAAACGACGTCCTTCATAGTTCACAAAGCCATCAAAAGAGATCAGACGCGGCGGACAAAGATAAAACATCAGTTCCTGTGTCGGTTCCAGAATACATGCTGACTGCATGCATTCCCGATTATGTTTTTCTTCCGGAACACAATCCACAGCTCGATGATATCGACTGTTTTGGAAACGACACCATGAAAGTGCCTGATAGTTTAACTCGGTTATGTTGCTGAAAACTCGTCCTGGAATAAAGTTGTCTTTGACAAAACGAATCAGTCTCTCCACAGCGCCCTTCGTAAAGGGATGACGAGGTTTACAAAGTTTTGTTTCAAAACCAACCGTTTTCATGAAGTTTTCATAGTCATGCTGCCAGATCGGATGTTTATCCGGATCTCGTCCGATAACAACACTTTTCATGTTGTCTGTCAGAACATACTTCGGAATGCCCATGAGTACAAAAGCATGAATCATTCCGATAAAGAGGTTTTCCTGTTTGGCGTTTGGAAAGAACTCGATATATCGCTCGCCGCAGTGATGACAGATCATCGCAAAACAGGCACAACGATAATGGTTTCCGTCAAAGCATTCAATGTCTATAAATCCCCAGTCCATCTGATAGGCCTCAGCAGCCGCTGTACTATAACGTCTGCCTCGATTACCCTGAGGGGCAACAAGAAGGCGCTTAGGTGGAATCAGATCCTGGTGGTTCTCAATATAGACTCTGACTTGTGTTTGACCACCTGAGTACCCATGCTCCTGTAATCTTTCATAGCAGACAGAAGCATTTGTAACGTTTTTTCTTAAAAGATCATCCAGTAGGCCAGTGTAACCCGACAGAACAGTCGTAGTAGCTCGTTTACCTGTACGAGCATGAGGTTTGATGACAAAACCATCTTTCTTGTAGCGACGAAGTTTAGCACGGGAAAAACCGGTTCTGCGTTCAAGCTCTGCAAGGTTGAGCTTGTTAATATCGAAGTTTTCGCCTTTTTCCGACTTCATATCTTCGATAGCGTGTGATAGAATGATCTGTGGGTCATTGCTATTAGTATCTTTTTTCATAGTTCTCCTTTAAACTGATGCGTTGGGTACCATCAGTTTAGAACAGAAAAGACACTTCGCAATGACTTTTGGCTTTTTTAATTCGATGAAATTTGGCGATTTTAACCCGATATAATTTGGCTGAAATCACCCGATGCTAACATCATAAAAGAAAACGGAGAAAGATAAAACGATAAAAGAAGTTCAGCCAATCCAAGTAAAACAAACATTACTCTCCAGCTAGTTTTTTTATCCTTGGCTTCAAATTTTGCGTAATAAAATGTTCTAAAAGCTCCCAAGAAAAAAAATATACTCATCAACATAGTACAACCTCCAAGGCATAGAATATCTATTCCAACCTTTATAAGATATTGTTGCAGAATCTAATTAAAAGTATTGATGTGAATTTCCCGTTATCATCTTACTCTACAAAAACTTTAATTAGGAAATATAACGACTACGTCCGTTATAAGTACAGCATAACATTATCCATAACGGACGTAAGCACTGATGCTTTATTTAAAATCCTCATAAATTAAATACAAAATATTTCCTGCAACAATCACAGCAACTCAGTGCTTTATGTTACTTTCTAGGATGCAATATGTTTTTTAAATACTCTTCAAGAGGAAAAGTATAATCTAATACAATATCTGTACCAGATATAAACAAAGATTCTCTCATTACTTTATTAATATAATCTATTACTTGATTTATTTCTTTTTCTTCTAATTTTCTTTCATTATTATAAATTGTCGTTATTGCCCCCCAATTGAATTTTCTATGAAATTCCTTATCACTATAACTATATACTTTATCGTTTGAATCCATTCTAAATTGGATTCCACCACAAAATTTCGTATCCATCCTTGTTAAATTTTCTATTACTTTTCCTTTTTCATAATCATCACAAACATGCAGTGACATATTTACTTGAGGTATTCCAATGCCACCTTCTTTCTGTAATTGATTTATCTGTTTTTCTTTATTCCAACACCCCTTTCTAAGAATTATTTTTTGAACATCTGTTCCTTCTCTTTCATCTCCATAAATACTCCAAACCTCCATGGTTTGATCGGTTTTATATTTTATGACTCTAAAAATTTGTTCTAATGTTGTTTTTTCCCCTCTCTCATTTATAGCATAAATATATTCAGGTTCACGAAAATAATACTCAACAAGCGAATAGTACTGTAACATTCTTAGCGGAACTACTGCTAATGATGAATACACTAACGAATGTGCATTGTATTTTTCTTTTTTCTGCAATTCACTGACAATGTTCATTCTTATCCCTCTCAATCTACATCAACTTTATCAACCCACTCTGCTTCCCCACCATGTTTAGGAACAGAATACACATTTCCTGTTTTGGGATTCCAATATAAATCTGCTTTCGACTTGCCTGTTTGCTTTTTTACTTCTCTAGTGTACTCTTCACCTCCAAGTTCATCTATTTTTTCTCCATTTTGACTCAACCAACCAATCCCATTATTCCATTCTGCAATTACTTCATTCGATGCATTTATAATCAAATTATCTTGTTGTGTAAGTCCCAATAAGAATGTTATAAATGCAATCTCTTTTGAATTTAAATCAAATGCTTCGTCATTCCACTTCGTCCCCCCAAGGCTCACATTGCTCCCGATGCTGCTTTCTCCGGTCACTGCCCCCACGGCACTTCCTACCGCGGCGCTGATGGCCTGGACCAGGTCCGGGTGCTTTTCCACCCAGGCTTTCCCCTTAGCAGCCAGAATCCGACCGTTTACGTATTCTCCCACACCTCCGGCCAATGTTCCGGTTGCGATCTTTCCGCCTGCCAGGGAACTGAGCAGCCCTCCGAAAATGCTGTGGGCCAGGATCTGTTCATCACTGCCTTCCTGCCAGCCTTTCCGTGCGGCCAGTTCATGGATGGCCCGGTTCCCCACTTTGCTCAGTTCGTTCACCAGTTCCTGCTTTTCCTGGACTTTCTCCTTGTCAAAGATGGTCGCCAGTTTCTGGAGGCTGTTTTTCGTGTCCCGGTTCAGCTGTTTTACCGGCTGGATCTGTTTTTCTCCCTCCCGGACGATGATGCTTCCGGCAGAGATACCGGCTTTTGTGGTGCTTTCTGCCCGTCCTTTGACAGTGCTCACCACTTCAGGATAGAGTCCCCGTTCATTGAGTTTCCGCCGGTCTTCCTGTCCGGTCCGGGTAGTGGCAGAAAAAGCCACACCCTGTCCATCCGCTTTGTAGGACGCTCTGTTTTCCACATCTTCCCAACTGAGTGTTCCCGTTTCCAGACGGTTCTTTTCTGCCGGGGCATCGCTGTGGATCACGGCTCCCTTCAAATGGGTATTGCCCCCTGCCTGGATCTGGAACCCCTGGTCTCCTGCATAGATCCCCGCCTGTTCCGTCACACTTTCGTAATCGGAACGAAGGATCTGTTTCTGGGCGCTGCCACTTCCGGAAACATGGCCTCCTCCGGCAGAGACGGAAATTCCCCCTCCGGTATTCCGGCTGGCATAGGTTTCCCGGTCCTGGAGGCTTTCCAGACGCAGATTCCTTCCGGCTTCCACCTGTACCTGCCGTCCTTCCATCCGGCTCCCGGTCAGGAGAGTGTCCCGGCCGCTGACGGTATGGAGCTGTTCCTGGGCCTTTACTGTACTTCCCTCATAGGTCATGCGGCTTTCTTTTTCGTTCTCCCGGCCCTGGTTTCCGTAAAGGTCATATCCGATCCCGGCATGGTTCTTCCCCACGCCCAGAGTCACACCGGCTCCGGCACTTCTGGTGCTGGAGCTGGTTTCTCTTTCCAGGGTATTTTCTGCCGCTTCCAGGGTAAGGTCTCTGCCGGCTTCCAGGCGGACGTTCTTTCCGGAGAGGGAGGAACCTTTCAGTGCCAGGTTTTCCTCTGCCCCGACGGATACGTTTTCCTTCCCGGCAATCCGGCTTCCTTTGGCACTGCGGACTTCCGCCTCGCTCCGGCTGATCAGAAAGAAAATATTATCGTCATTATTGCTTCATTTGTCCTTTCTGATTCCCATTGGCGCTTCCTAAAACAGTGTTGGAGACCCGGATTCCAAATTTGAACAGTTTAGCTCACTGGTTTCTGCTACATTTCGAATATATATCTACATATTATTTTTTCCCCATCTTTTATAATCTTATTCAAAATATGCATTTCATTATCATTGAATTTCGGAATATAAGGTCCCACATCTTTTTTCTTAAATAAATTACAACCATGAAATAATTTATAATATATTCTATTTACAACAGGACTTTTTCTATTTCCAAGGAAATTTATTCCTAATGTCTTAGTAATATCAGCTGTTAAATTCCAAAAATCCAATACATTTCCTAAGTTATTATTAATAACTTTTATTTTTTCAAATTTACATATATATTTATTATTTATATCCAAATTTATATTTTTAGAACATGCATAACTCAGTGCTTCTCTTTCACTTTTAAAAGTCACAATTTTACGATTAATATCACAGTATATTCTGTCTGTACGATTTGTCATCCAAATGCAATATTTTACTATATTATTGGAACTAAATCCAAGAAGATAGTACTCCATATTTATGATTCCTTTCGATCCCCTGTTAGCATCGGGTGATTTCAGCCAAATTATATCGGGTTAAAATCGCCAAATTTCATCGAATTAAAAAAGCCAAAAGTCATTGCGAAGTGTCTTTTCTGTTCTAAACTGATGGTACCCAACGCATCAGTTTAAAGGAGAACTATGAAAAAAGATACTAATAGCAATGACCCACAGATCATTCTATCACACGCTATCGAAGATATGAAGTCGGAAAAAGGCGAAAACTTCGATATTAACAAGCTCAACCTTGCAGAGCTTGAACGCAGAACCGGTTTTTCCCGTGCTAAACTTCGTCGCTACAAGAAAGATGGTTTTGTCATCAAACCTCATGCTCGTACAGGTAAACGAGCTACTACGACTGTTCTGTCGGGTTACACTGGCCTACTGGATGATCTTTTAAGAAAAAACGTTACAAATGCTTCTGTCTGCTATGAAAGATTACAGGAGCATGGGTACTCAGGTGGTCAAACACAAGTCAGAGTCTATATTGAGAACCACCAGGATCTGATTCCACCTAAGCGCCTTCTTGTTGCCCCTCAGGGTAATCGAGGCAGACGTTATAGTACAGCGGCTGCTGAGGCCTATCAGATGGACTGGGGATTTATAGACATTGAATGCTTTGACGGAAACCATTATCGTTGTGCCTGTTTTGCGATGATCTGTCATCACTGCGGCGAGCGATATATCGAGTTCTTTCCAAACGCCAAACAGGAAAACCTCTTTATCGGAATGATTCATGCTTTTGTACTCATGGGCATTCCGAAGTATGTTCTGACAGACAACATGAAAAGTGTTGTTATCGGACGAGATCCGGATAAACATCCGATCTGGCAGCATGACTATGAAAACTTCATGAAAACGGTTGGTTTTGAAACAAAACTTTGTAAACCTCGTCATCCCTTTACGAAGGGCGCTGTGGAGAGACTGATTCGTTTTGTCAAAGACAACTTTATTCCAGGACGAGTTTTCAGCAACATAACCGAGTTAAACTATCAGGCACTTTCATGGTGTCGTTTCCAAAACAGTCGATATCATCGAGCTGTGGATTGTGTTCCGGAAGAAAAACATAATCGGGAATGCATGCAGTCAGCATGTATTCTGGAACCGACACAGGAACTGATGTTTTATCTTTGTCCGCCGCGTCTGATCTCTTTTGATGGCTTTGTGAACTATGAAGGACGTCGTTTTGGAGTCCCATACTGGTATCAGAAGCGAATCTGTCGTGTTCAAAGGCGAGAGTATGAACTCACGATATATGATGAAGACTTAAGCCGAATCCTCACTGTTCATGACGTGACATGGAGCAAAAGAGATAGCTTTTGCCAGGATCAGTATGTTTCTGCCCAGCCTGAAGAGTTTCCTTCAGTACCTGTGAAATCAAAAATCATGCAGATTGAGGAGAAAACACCAGCTTCAGATTTTTCCAAATTTAACTTTGAGGAGGGTCTGTGGGATGAATGATGTGTTTTCACGATTAACTGCTGATATCGAATCTCTGAAGATCAGTGCTTATACGAATGGACTATGGGATCTTCTGGATTCCAAAGCGATGAGCGCAGATCAACTGGAAGCGATAGCTCTTGTATTCGATCACTTACGTTTTGAAAAGGAAGAAACCATTAGGAATACGCTATTAAAGATGAGTCGTCTTCCATTGAAAGAACCAAAGACCTTTAAAGGATTTGATTTTTCTCAGGTCAAAGGAAAACAGGTCGAAGCACTAAAAAATCTTCCTTCTTTAACGGCTGTGAATGCCGGAAGAAATCTGGCATTTATCGGGCCACAGGGTGTTGGAAAAACTCATCTGGCAATGGCTTATGGAAGAGAATGCTGCCTTCATGGGTTAAAAACTTACTTCATGAAAGCAACGGAACTGAATCAGCGATTAACCGATGCAGTGAAATATGGCCGAGAGAGTTCGACCATAAATGGCCTGGTTAAGCCATCGTGTCTTATCATAGATGAGATAGGTCGATGTGTATTCAACAAAGAGGCAACACGGATGTTTTTTGATATGGTGGATCGAAGGTACAACAAAGAAGGTCCGAATACTATGATCTTTACCAGCAACATGAGTCCAAACAAGTGGGGAGAATACTTCAGCGAAGATTCTTCCTTGCTGTGTGCTTTAGACCGCATCTTTGATGATGCAACGGTATTCATGATGAAAGGTAAAAGCTATCGCGGAAAGCGTCTGGAAACGATAGCGATTGAAACCGGTACACCCAAACCGGTTGTTGCAACTAAGGATTAAACTATCAACTACTGATGCGTTGGTTTTTTTAATCCGATGAGAATTGGTTGTTTTAGCCCGATGAAATATGGCTATTTCAGCCCGATGCTAACACCCCATATTTTCTAACTTTATTATATTCACTGCCCGGCCCTTTAGGATAATTATTTTCACCATAATGTCCATCTAGAGCTCTTTTAGCAAAGTCATTACCAGATTCATTTTCTCTCTTTTGATATCCTTCATTTATAACCCATGAAGGTATATCATCGGCCGCATTTTTATGTGACTGTCGTGTTTTTTTAGCAAAAGTTACTAAATCTTCAGGCAACAAATTTTCATTTGCAATAATTGTCTCAGCCATTTCATCCGTAAAGTCATCGTACATTTCAACAAGTTCACTAGTATTTGAATCAATAACTCCAATTACATTTCCAACAGCATCAACAATTTGCTTTCTTCCTTCTTCAACCTGAATTAATGTCAGCCCAACTATTAACAAACTTGTATCGTCATAAACATTATTGATTGATTCATCATTCCACTTTGTCTCCCCAAGGCTCACATTGCTCCCGATGCTGCTTTCTCCGGTCACTGCCCCCACAGCACTTCCTACCGCGGCGCTGATGGCCTGGACCAGGTCCGGGTGCTTTTCCACCCATGCTTTCCCTTTGGCGGCCAGAATACGGCCGTTTACGTATTCTCCCACACCTCCGGCCAGGGATCCGGTTGCGATCTTTCCGCCTGCCAGGGAACTGAGCAGCCCTCCGAAAATACTGTGGGCCAGGATCTTTTCATCACTGCCTTCCTGCCAGCCTTTCCGTGCGGCCAGTTCATGGATGGCCCGGTTCCCCACTTTGCTCAGTTCGTTCACCAGTTCCTGCTTTTCCTGGACTTTCTCCTTGTCAAAGATGGTCGCCAGTTTCTGGAGGCTGTTTTTCGTGTCCCGGTTCAGCTGTTTTACCGGCTGGATCTGTTTTTCTCCCTCCCGGACGATGATGCTTCCGGCAGAGATACCGGCTTTTGTGGTGCTTTCTGCCCGTCCTTTGACAGTGCTCACCACTTCAGGATAGAGTCCCCGTTCATTGAGTTTCCGCCGGTCTTCCTGTCCGGTCCGGGTAGTGGCAGAAAAAGCCACACCCTGTCCATCCGCTTTGTAAGACGCTTTGTTTTTCACATCTTCCCAGCTGAGTGTTCCCGTTTCCAGACGGTTCTTTTCTGCCGGGGCATCGCTGTGGATCACGGCTCCCTTCAAGTGGGTATTTCCTCCCGCCTGGATCTGGAACCCCTGGTCTCCTGCATAGAATCCCGCCTGTTCCGTCACGCTTTCATAATCGGAATGAAGAATCTGTTTCTGGAAGCTGCCGTTTCCGGAAACATAGCCCCCTCCTGTAGAAGCTGAAATTCCACTTCCCGTATTCCGGCTGTCATAGGTTTCCCTGTCCTGGAGGCTTTCCATGCGCAGATTCCTTCCGGTTTCCACCTGTACCTGCCAGCCTTTCATCTGACTTCCAATCAGGAGGGTATCCCTGCCGCTGCCGGAATGGAGCTCTTCCCAAGCCTGTACCGTACTTCCCTGGTGGGTCAGCCGGCCTTCTTTCTCGTTTTCCCGGTTCTTGTTTCCATAAAGGTCATACCCGATGCCGGCATGGTTCTTCCCCACGCCCACAGTTACACCGGCTCCGGCACTTCTGGTACTGGTGTCAGCGTCGGATTTAATTAGCTAAGGGGTGTATTAGCCCGATGATAACACATAATGGGATATTTTCATTCTGGAAAAAGATTGTGAATGTCAACCAAAAAGTGAGCCACTTGCTCACGAATTTTTGAGCCACTCATGCTCATGAAAAAGTGAGCCATCTGCTCACAAATTTTTGAGCCACTTAAGCATTCGTCATCTTCCGTTTGCTGCTGTGCAAACGGTAAGACTGTCCATTCATATTTAAAACACTGGAGTGGTAGGTGAGCCGATCGACCAATGCGGCAACCAGCGTCTCGCTGGCAAACATCTCCGTCCATTTGGAAAACTCCAGGTTTGTCGTAATCACTGTACTGGCTCTTTCACTCCTTTCGGCAATCACTTTGAACAACATTTCAGATTCTTCCTGGCTGAATCTTGCATAACTTAATTCATCTATGAGCAGCAGGTCTGCTCCGCTCAAAGTTTTTTCCATCTTGCGCAACTGGTAATCATCATGGGCTTCACATAGCTCAGTTGCCAGCGTTGTGGCATTGCAGAAAATGACCTTCCAGCCCAGCAGACAGGCTTTCACTCCAAGGGCTGTCATCAGATGTGTTTTCCCCGTCCCCGGATTACCGATCATCACCAGGTTCTCATGCCTCTTTATGAAATCGCAGCTTGCCAGCTGCTTCACATATTCAGGCCGAACATGTTCCAGCCTTGTGAGATCAAACTCTTCCAGGGTCTTGAGCATGGGAAAGTGCGCTCTCTTCAGCCTGCGTTGCTGCTGTTTTTCCTGACGGGATGCATATTCCCGCTTCATCAACCCGAGCACGAATTCTTCCAGGCTTTGTCCGGGGCGGAATTTTTCCGCTGGTTCACCGACGTCTTTGAAAGTGGGAAGTTTAAGCTGTTTCGCATAGAAACGGAGTGCTTCCTTTACACCTGCGTCCTGCACATAGTGCCTCCTTCCTGTAAAAGCTGGTCATACATTGAAAGATCTGTCTGCTGCACTTTTACCGGGTCGGTAAGGATATGCGCTTTCCTGTCGGAAACCATAAATTGCTCTTTGTGCTCCCAAAAAGCGTTCTCTCCGTCGGCAGCACATAGCCGCAGAATCTCAACCAGCTGTTCGCTGCTGAATGCATTGGTCTCCAGGAACTGTAGCAGGGCAGCACTGAGGTTCTGCCGTACCGGTTTTGCTTCCAGGATGCTGCGCGGCTTGTATTCCAGCAACGGCAGATAATGCGCAAGTTTCAGAATCTGCTGGTTTTGCCCATAGTTTCTGGCGTGTTCAGCAATCAGTTCCCCCTTGGCAAAGATCCGAATCTGTTCAGCATAGGCTCGCACCGTGACCTCCTGTCCCACATATTTCACGGGCACAGAATAATCGTTAGCGACGAATCGAACAACAGAAAAGGGTGTTACTCGGCAGACTGCTGCTCTGCTTGCATCAAAAGGGCTGCCCGGCAGTGGGCAGAGACGTTTCTGGTCTTCCAGGAGCAGATCCTTTACAGGGTTCTCCCGTCCAGGGATTTTATGCGTATTCGCATACACCTTGCATTTATCCAGCAGGAGTCTGTTCAATTCGTCCAGCGCATCTACTCTGGGTACAGGGACAAAGACATTCCGGCGGACCCAGCCTACGAGATTCTCCACCAGTCCTTTTTCATTTCCACTCCGGACATTGCAGAAAACGGTATGGAAGCAATAATGGGCTGCAAATGCTTCATACTTTTCCTGGGCAATGGCTTCTTTGCCACCTTTTTCCTTAACGGCTACCCGGTCATTGTCAAAAATGACCTTAGCAGGGACGCCCCCAAAGAATTCCAGAGCTTTTCTCAATGCTTCAAGTAAAGCTTCCGTATTCTTCCTGCGGAAACAGACCACGAAAGGAGCACAGCTGTAGCAAAGGCGGGCACAAAAGAAATTGACTTTAGTACGCACTCCTTTGAGGTAAACCACAGCTTCACCCCAATCAATCTGCATCGCATCACCTGGAAGGTGAGCCAAAGGGACGAAGGCTTCCTGAAGATTGCCACGTAACAGATGAACGCAGCGCCGGACTGTGCTTGCACCTCCTGTAAATCCAGTTCCTTCTACCAGGCGGTCATAAATCCGCTTGGCTGTGTGGTGCTGCTTCTTATTGGGTTCTTTCGCATCTTCATCCAGACAGCTCTGGATGAATCGAGTCACCTCCTCTGTAATCACTGCAGATGTCCGATGATATTCGCAGCGGATGCCCGGGAGTGCATTTCCTTTGCAATACTTGGCCACAGTATTACGGGAGATATGCATTTCTCTGGCAATCTGGCGGATAGATTTTCCATCGCGAATGTACATCTGGCGAATTTGACCATAATCTTTCATAGTGATGACCATCCTAACATCAATCCCCTTAGAATCAAATTACTGACTCTAGTATAGGGGAACTTGTTTCAGAGTGGCTCACTTTTATATTAGCATTCACAAAAGATAAACAATTATATACAACGTCCATATTAAAATATTAATAAAAGCACTATATCGATACCCATTTTTAAAAGCTTCATATTTTTTTAAATTTAATATTTCTTTATTCTCTTCAATAACTTTTAATCCTTTAAAAACTAGTAGGTAGCTCAATCCCCAAAAACACCAAGGATTATAGTAGAATAACATCCTTTTTAAGCAGAAATTTACTACGAGCATGGCTAAAAAATAAATTTGCATGAGGGTTCCTAGGATTAATATAAAAACACCATTATCATTTTTTCTCTTACTACGCAAACTTTCATATGTCGTTTTCATCACAATGCCGCCAAGTACAAACACTGCACAAGTTAGAAACAAAGCATTCATTTCACTCCTCCAAATTAAATATATTTTTCTTAAGATAATAACTAATGTAGTCTCCTAAACTTGCCCCCATACTTTGTGCTAAGGTTTTTCCAATAAATATCATCAATACTGGTTTGTTATAATTAAGTCCAGCATTCCAATTTATTGTTTTGATTAAGTTTACTCCTAATACATCACCTAAAGCAGAACCAGCAGTATCACTAATAACGGCTATCCCTAATTTTTTCCCCTCATAATTTTTGCTTTCTTCCACAATCGAAATTACAAAAGATGCTTTTCCTGCTAACCCAGCCGGTATTTTACCATAAAAGCCATTATTTAATTCAATACTTTGATCAATAGAACTAATAGCTAAATTAATATTAAGTGCATTTCTTAAATCAAACCATTTTTCCGCTTCATTTAAAGATGTTGTATCAATAATCGTTTTATTATAAAAAGTTGAACTTAATAAATCTATAGAGTATTCATTTAGTTTATTCATCCATCCAGTTTGAGGCCCTATTTTCGTGTTTATGATATTCCATAATTCCGGATTATCGTAATTGTATTCCACACCAAACCCCTTAGCATACTGAGCCAACGCATAGCTCAGACCTTGGTCAGTATTGATACCTTGTGCATTGAAAAAATCTTCCAAAGAAGAATAATTGATAATCTGAGAAGAAATGATTGGATTTCCGCCTTCTTTTAGTTCTGTACTGATATAATCCGTGTTCAGGCCATCATTGTAATACAAGTCCTTAGCACAATAATATTTTAATTTCTGGACAAACTCTTCTTGCGTCAATTCACCATTTTCATATTTTTCGATATCACGTAAAAGATATTGCTGGTCCTCATGTGGCAGGAAATTGTACCTTGTCCCGCTTCCTGCAGACGCTGTTCCCATTCTCCAGTCTCCGCCGACCAATTTTGCTGCCGTGCCGCCAATTACCATACTTGCCCATTGTTGCAGCTGCGGGTTCGTTCCAGTCCATTTAGCCATTTCTTTTTGCATCAGTTCATTAACTGCAGCTGCACCCCCTCCAACTATAAATTGATTTCCTGTCAATTTTCCCATGATTCCACCAATCATTGCATGGAGAGTCGTTTTTTCGATTCCTCCCTCTTTCCATCCATTTTTTAGGCCTATATCCCCAATCGTGCGAAAAGCCAAAGCTCCAAAGGCTCCCGCCAATTCTTTCCGTTCCCTGATTTTTTGTTTATCAAATATCTCTCCCAGCTTTTGGAGTGCCTGTTGGGTATTACGGTTCAATTTATCCAATTCTTGCTTTTGTTCTTCGGAATTTCGAATTGTCATATTTCCTTGCGCTATTCCTGACAAAGTTTCACTGCTTTTTCTACCTTTCACGGGAGTATCCTGGATTGGTGCAATACCGCCATAATAAGTGGTTCCATTTTTCCCACGGATTCCGCTGATTCCGCTTTGCATACCCTCACTGTTTATAGAATATGCGGCTTCATTCCTCAAGTCTTCATATCGCAGGGTTCCTGTAGACAGAGTATTTTTTGCTGTTTCTGCCTGGCTGCTTATGACAGCGCCTTTTAAACCTGTTTCTTTCCCTACTTCCAGGGCAAAACCGTTTTGGCCGGCATAAATCCCGGTCTGTTCTTTCACGCTCCGGTACCGGCTTTCTGTGTTTTCTCGCGACAGGCTTCCCATGCCGCTGAGCGTACCAGCTCCCAAACCATAATCGGCGGAGAAGCCGGCAGACTTCCGTTTTTCCTGATACGTATGAGTATCCTGCAAACTATCCAGCTGCAGATTTCCGCTTACCTGGCCGTTTACGCTTTCCCCAGAAAGGGTGCCTCCCGCTATATGGATATCTTTTCCAGTAGTAAAAGTAAGTTTTCGGTCTGCTTGTACAGCAGCATTTGTATAATAACTTTTTTCTTCCTGGCTTGTTCCCTTCACCATGCCGCCTTCTGCCGAGATTCCCACCAGACCGGTCCTTCCCATGGAAATTCCCACGTTTCCGCCTTTTGCGCTTTCCTTTTCCTGAATCGTTTCCTGATTCTTCCCGGCCTGCAGGAAGATATTTTCTCCAGCTGACAATTCCACGTTCTGTCCGGAAACCTGGCTTCCTTTCAGCAGGATATCCTTGCCATCTGCCTTCAGGGTTACGTTGCCTCCCGCCTGCACCTGGCTGCCACTGGCACGCGTTCCATTGATTTCCACCGCATGGGAGCTATGCTGGGTTCCCATGCCCAAGTTCAGGGTCACTGCCGTTTTCCCCACAAAAGGCAGCTTTTCTTTAGCCGCTTTCATCTTATCAAAGGCTTCACTGGCTTGCTTCCCTTTGCCAAAGATATTGGCATAGCGATACTCCTGGGCTGCTTTTTGTGCTGTGTCCCAGCTTTTCTGGATGTCACCCAGCCCTTTGGCTGTACTGAGGGCGGCCTCCGTACCATATAAAGCAGCCAGTCGGCCATCCCGCACTGTACCGGCTCTTTGCGCCAGAGTTGATACTGTACCCGCAGCATCCATATAATCTCCACCCAGCGATGCCGTGAGACCGGTCCGCCGATATTCCTGTTTTTCCTGATAGTGATAGGTGTCTTCCGCATTTTCAACCTGGATTTCTTTCCCGGAGAGGGTAATATCCTTACTGGCCAATATGCTGCTTCCCCATGTCTGCAGGCGATTTCCCGCCTCCAAATTCACATTTCCCCCGAGGCTTCCCAGCGTGCTCCCCACCTGGGTATGGGTTTCCTGCTGCACCTGCCCGCTTTTCTTTTCGCTGCCGATCAGGATGCCCATTCCGGCTCCCATGAGACCTTTTCTCTTTGTCTTCTGATAGACTCCAGAGATATCTTTCTGGTCCACCGTATCCAGACTCAAATCACCACCTGCCTGCAGGCGGATATCTCCATCTGCGGCCATAGAAGTTCCTCTCAGGGTAAAATCGTTTCCTGCTTTGGCCATGAGACTTTTCCCGCTGAGGGCTCTGCCCAGGATGACTTCGTGCTGTTCATCGCTCCGCGTTTCCGTACTGCTGCGGCTTACAAGGCTCCGTTCTCTGTGGCTCAGGGCATACTGGTCCCCGGCGTAGGCTTTCCCTGCTTCCAGGGTCAGATTACCGCCAGCCTGCAGCTCCACTTCTCCCTGGGTACTGGAAATCTGGGCAGCTTTCAGCGTCATATCGTCCCCGGCTTCCAGCCGGACATCCCCTGCTGCTTTCATAGTCGTCCCCATTTCGGTTCTTCTCTGGGTACGCAGGTAATTTTTGCTGTCCAGGGTCATATCCTTATCGGACGAAAGCTGCAGAGTTCCCAATTGTAAAGAACTCCCTGCTTTGAGGATGGTCTTTCCCTGCTCTCCCAGGTTCTGCAATACAGCGCCGGATACTGTCAGGTCTTTTCCAGACTGCAGCAGCAGTACTCCAGCTTTCCCGGTGACCGCGATTCCTGCCACCTGGTCCACCACATCCTGATGGGCCAGTCGATTTTCCGTGCTCCGGATGTGCAGTTCATCATCTGCCAGGAGTTTTACCTGTGCGTTGCCCCGGATTTCTCCGGTAGATTCCAGATTGCCCCGGGTATGGGCAAACAGGCTGTCTCCCTGGAGAATACCCAGGTTCTTCAGGCTCCCGGCTTCAAGGATCACTTCTTTCCCCTGCAGAGTCCCTTCGTTGGCAATGGCCACCTTGGTCTCCACCCATAGTTTTTTCCCGCTGACCAGGCTCCCATCTGCTTTCAGTTCCAGTTCCCGGTTGGGCCGCAGATAGACCCGGGGAATCAATACTTCATAGGGTTTTCCTTCGTAGGTGATGGTCCGATTTTCCAGCCACACCATATCGCTGGTCAGCTGGGCCATTTGTTCTTCGCTCAGGACGATGCCGGGTTGCAGCCCTGTCTTTTGGGCATAGAGGCCCCGGCATCCATCAGGGCCCGAAATTCACTTTCTTCATCGCTGTACCCTTCCAGGTACCGGTTCCCGGTCCGGTCCAGGATCTGCTGGCGGACCAGCATCCCTTCATAGAACCCGTCGCCCAGCCGTTTGGGCACTTTGTCCGGGTCCCACTGGAGCTTTTGGAAGAAATAGTCAGAGGAAAGGAACTGCTTCCTGCTGGTGAACTTCGGATCCGTTTCCATCAGGTACCGGGCCGTGCTTTCCGGATGGACCTGGTACAAAGAACCGGTCAGCAGATTCTGCCACTGTTCTTTTCCCTGGGCTGCCTGGGCAAAGGAAACCCCAAATGGATCCAGGAAATGGCTGACGGCCTGCCGTTGGCTCTGGCTGATTTCTGTTTTTTCCGGAGCCTGGCCGCTGCCATCCAGCACCTGAGAGATTCCCAAAGAAGCCGGCGCCCCCTGTTCCACCTGGGGCGTCATGAATACCCGGGACTTGTACCCTCTCCGTCGGGATTTGTGGGGCCAGCCCCGTTTGTATGTATAACTGCCCTGGGTGGTACCAAAAGTGACGGTGTACGTCTGGTTCTCTTTGGCCAGATTGTCCAGTTTTCCCTTTATATGGAGGGTCCCTCCGGAAGCAAGCTGGCTATTCTCATTGGTCACATTCCCCTGGATTTCCAGGTTTTCCCCGCTGGCAATGACTCCGGGACGGCTTTCTGTCACTTCCCGGTGGCTGGTTTGGGATTTTGTGCGTACGAAAGTCAGGTTGTAGATTTTCTGACTTTCCACCACCCCGATGGAGGCATTATGGTTTCGCACCTGGGCATTCCAGGCATCGATTTTTTCATTGAGGGTATCCAGGATCTTCTGGTATTCCTGATCCCATTGGGACTGGGCGGGATCCCCGTTGGCCGGGCGGGGTGTTGTCATGGACGCAACGCCCATCTCCTGGAAAATAGGGTCATCATAGGCGTAGTTGGGAGCACGGGTCCCCACCAGATCAGCCGGGATGGGGGCTTCTCCATTTTCCAGCTCTTCCCGGGTCCGCTGCTGGATGATGCCATAGCCGGCCCGTTCTTTTTCTTCCTGGTAGCTGCCATGATGGTAGGCTCCATAGCCACTGCCCAGATTGCTGAATTCGCTTTTATCAAAGGTCTGTCCCTGTTCCGGGTGTCCGGCCTGATCGATCCGAATCCGTTCCGGATTATCCGTAAGATTCCCCACCACCCGTTTCACAGAGAAAAGGTCATTTTCGTTCCGGATAGATCCGGCCGTGAGGGTCATATGCCCCTGGCTTTCCACCCGGCCGCCCTGATTGAGGATTTCCCCGGAAGCGGCCAGTTCCATGGTACCGCCGCTGTACAGCAGGCTGTCCCTGCTGTTCCGGATGGTTCCCGCCGAAATGGACAGATTTTCCCGGGCTGCCAGGGTTCCAGGAGCCATTTTTTCCAGTTCCTGTTTTTCTCCATCCACCTGTTGTTTACGGCGGTCATATTCCCGGCTGGCCTCCTGGATTCTGTTCTCATAAGCCTGAACTTCTCCTTCCGAAGGGAAGGCCGTCACATCGGTCCGGACGGTTTGTTCCAGAATATCTTCCTGCTCCCGGAGCTGTTTTACACTTTCTTCCAAGGCCTTCTCTCTGGCTTCATCCCTTCGGTTGATGACCTGGTGGGCCCGGAGGGAAATATTGTCCCCGTAAATCCGCCCGCCGGCTTCATTTACAATCTGTTGTCCCTTCAAGCTGGCCTTCCTGTCCGCCGCCACAAGTCCCGTATTGTGGAGAACCTCTCCTTCAATTTCCACATTCTTCCCGCTGATTTCAGCGCTGTTTTCCACCTGTTTTTGGGCGTGGAGAACCAGAGTACCGCCGCTTTCCATTTTTTTCCGGTTGCGCACGCTACCCTGGGACGAAAGGAGAACATCTCCTCCCGCCTGGATATTTCCGTATTTTTCTTCACTATTCTCATTGGTCATGTCCTGCTTAAGGGCAATGGTCACAGTTCCGCCGCTGGTAATATTCCCCTCAAGAGGCATGGCTTCCGCCTGCACCATGACGGCTTTCTCTCCATGGAGAAAAGCCCGGCTGATGTCCGCGTTCCCGGCCGTTACAGAAACGTTGTTCCCCCCATACAGGTAACTGTCCTGGAGCCGGACTTCTTCTGCCTTCAACTCCACGTTTCCGCCGGCGTTCACCTGTCCCTTTTCTCCCTGGTACCGGTTGGCCTGGATGGCGATGTTCCCCGGCTCCCTCACCTTCTTTTCCTTATCCAGACCGGCACTGAGGTTCCCGGCCTGGCAGATGGTTTCCCCTTTCAGTTCCAGATGATTCCCGGTCTGGATGGTCCCGGTATTCCGGATCTCCTGTCCGGCTGCCAGATAGCTGGTCTCTTTGCTTTCCATGCTGCTTCTATTGACGATGTTCCGAGTAGCCTGCACTGTCAGGTTCTTTCCGGCAGAAATCCGTCCTGTATTCTCCAGTTTTTCCACCTGAAGGGTCACGTTACCTCCGCCGGCGGTTTCCTTTTTCGCATGGAGATTACCGTTGACGTCCACCGTCAGGTTTCCAGTGGCCTGGATTTTCCCGGCCAGGTTCACCCCCAGTCCTTTTTCCGTTCCCACCAGATAAATGCTGTCTCCATACATGCCGCCCACAGCCGCCACGTCCAGGGCAAATTCAGGTGCTTCCTGGGAAGCAGCTGTTTCAAGAGGCTTTGCCTGAAGGGTATCTGCCGCTACCTGATTTTTCCCTGTGACCACCTGCAGCCTGTTGGCCCAGATCCCGGCGTTGATTTCAGCCGCCCGGGACAAAATGGCCAGGCTGTCCGTATCTTTTCCGCTCAGGCCTTTTCCTTCCACGGTGACAAAACCGCCGGATACCTGAAAACGATCCAGTTTTCCCTGGGCATCAAAGCCCGGTTTCCCAGTGGTCAAAAGGGCCCGGGCTGTATTGAGGAATCCGCCCCCGTTTACGGCGATCCCGTTTGGGTTGGCCAGAATCACATCCGCCCGCTGCCCGGCCACTTCCAGGTATCCGTTGAGACGGGACAGATTGCTTCCGGTCACTTCGTTCAGGATGATTCGGGCAGGTCCTTTGGCCAGGTTGGGATTTCCCTGTACATATCCGGCCAGCTGGGTCTTGCTGAGGGTGTAGGAATTGTTCAGGATAGCCCCTTTTTCCGGAACATTGAAATCCCTGTACTGGTTGTGGGAGAGTCCGTCTCTGGGCGGTGCAATCTGGACCAGAGGCAGTTTGTTCCCGGTTTCCAGCACCTGGGGATGGCGTCCGGAAGGAGCCTGGGGATCGACCTGTATCGGGGCTCCCAGAACTGGCTGCGTCCAGGTCATCCCGGCCAGGATGCAGGCAATGATGGCTTGTGCTTTTTTCTTAGTCATAGGATAGTTCTTCCTTTCCGGGTTCCTTAAAACCGCCATCCTGCAGAAAAGCCGCAGGTCACACTTTTGGTGGGATATCCCTGGGGCTTGTACAGAGGGATACCGGCAAATACATCATAGAAAAGTTCCGTGTTCCCGAAAGGAATCGTCCCCCGCAGGCCCACTACACCCCCGGCAATGGTCCTGCCAGTCAGGATGTCCGTACTGGGACCGTAAACAGCCCCTCCATCGGCTCCCACATACACTTCTCCCCAGGATGCCACCGGACAGGCCACTTCGTTCCGGAGATACCATCCGCTCTCTCCCATCAGGGTGTATTCCCCATCAAAGCCCCGTACCGTGTACCGGTTTCCCATACTGATGTCGTCCAGGCCATAGAGCCTGTCCCCTTTCATGGTCCACTGGCCGTGGAAAGAGGCGGTATAGGTAGCTTGCTGCTTTCCCAGCTGGAAAGGTTTCTGATAGTCCACATCCAGCAGCCACATATTGTACCGGGTCTTGGGACCCTCTCCATAGGGATTTTCCGGCTGGGCACCCAGCCAGGCCACCCCCATCCGATGGCCCAGACGGGTATAAAGGACACCGCTGCCCAGATAATCCCGGAGGTTCCAGCCTGCTTCCACAGCTGTGGTGTGCTGGGTCTGGATATCCAGTTCCCGATGGTCCAGATAACTGTGGGAATCCCGTTTCCGGATGCTGAAGTCCAGGCTCTGTCTCTGGGTCCGGGACCGATAGACTACATGATCCCAGGTGAATTTTCCCGTTTTGGTCAGCCCTTCACTGAGAAAGGGAAAGGGCTCCAGGTGAACCCGCTGATGATACTGGTACCGGCTGAAAGAAAAGGTGAAGGTATCCCAGCCATAAGGAATGGAATAGGAAACAGCCTGTCCCCTTGTACCTTTTTCCGTACCGCTTCGGGTGGCATCCCCGTTCAGGTCAAGCTGCAGTCTGTCATTCTGGAAGAGCGGCTGATCCCAGCTGATTTCCGTATTCCACTGGCTCTTTCCCGTGCTTTTCAGCCCGGAATCGTCTGTGGAAACCAGGCCATACACATTGTTCTTTCTTTCCACCTGCAGTTCCACATCCGTGGCAAAGTCTTCCCTGGCAGGCACCAGGTTCATCCTCACTTTCTGGGAAGGAAGACGGTTCAGCTGTTCCATTCCCTGTTCCAGTTTCCGCAGGTTCAGCACGTCTCCCGGATGGATGGGAAAAGCCCGGGCCATGCTGCCGTACACGGCCGTCCCATCTGGATTCCGGAATCCATGGAAGATTCCTGCCTGAAGAATCAGACGGAGAGTCCCCCCATTCAGGTTCTGTTCCGGAACCAGGACCCGTGTGGTCACATAGCCCCGGTCCAGCAGCTGCTGATTCAGTTCTCCGGCCAGACGGCTGATGGAGGCACCATCCAGTTCCCGATGGAGATATTTGTTCGTAATCCTGTCCATCCAGGGAAAAGCAATGATATTCCCCTCCATCTGAATCCGGTCTATCTGAAAACGTACGGGAGAAGACGGCAACTCCGCCTCCGGGACTTCTTGTTTTTCCGGCTGCCGTTCTCCCGGGTTTTCCAATCTCTCCATCCGCTTTCTCTGTTCCTGTCTGGCCTGCTGCAGCTGTTCCTGCTGCAAAAATGGATTGGGCGCAGCAAAAACAGGGCATGCCGTCCCCCACAGCACACCCACTGCCCCTATAATCCCGGTCCATTGTCTACCCATGATCCACAACCCCCGTTGTTTGTTGATACTTTCTGGGTTCAGTATACCGTAAGGGTCTTTTTATGACAAGATTTTCATTTTTTCACAAAAATATTCATAAGGTGGTTAATCTCAGGGAACTATGATACAATGAAAAAGAGCTGTCCATTTGGTCAGCCCCGTTGATTAGAAGGTTTAAGAAAACCCGCCTATCGATTGGAGCCGACGGCGGGTTTCCTTATGCCCCTCTTATATACCTCTCTTGCAATCCCCTGTAACTGTATTATAATGAAAATATAAATGGTGCTGTCTGGTGACGGTCAGCCCCATAGTTAGATCAGAATTAACCGCCTAGCCTGGAAGCTTGGGGCGGTTAATTTCTTTTTTGCAAAAGAAGTACCAGGACGATTCACAAAATAAAGTGAGAGTTGTTTCGTTCATGGCCCTCACCAGAACACCAGGTTCCAACCACACAAAAACCCCGCCGGTTACCCGGCGGGGTTTTGTCTGCTGCCATCAACCTTCGATGGCAATGTATTTCTTGTTGTCCACTTTCCTGGCTTCCTTCTTGGGAATGCTCAATTGAAGGATACCGTTCTCGTATTTGGCCTTCACGTCGGCTTCGGTGACACCTTCGCCCACAAAGAAGGTCCGAGCGCACTGGCCAACAGCACGTTCACGACGGATGTACTGACCTTTCTTGTCTTTTTCATCCTTGTCCACACCCTTGCTGGCACTGATGGTCAAATACCCTTCCTGCAGCTGTGCATGGATTTCATCCTTCTTGAAGCCCGGCAGATCGATATCCAGTTCATAATGGTCACCCACATCCCGTACATCGGTCTTCATCATATTTCTGGCGTGTTTCCCGTACAGCGGATTCCGCATGGAGAACACATCATCAAAATCATCCATCAGATCATCAAACAGGTTATCATTGAAAACACTGGGCAGTAACATAAGCCATTCCTCCATTCAATCTTGGCCTTGAGGGTCAGCTTTTGAGACTACCGAAAGGCTTCCGGATTCCCGGGGTTCCGCAAGGGAGCCCGTCCTCCAACGTTCCAGGTTCCTTACGGGAACCCTTCTGTGGGTCTTTCCTTCGTCCGACTATTATAGTAGCACAAGTTGTTAGCACTGTCAAGTATTGAGTGCTAAAAAGTCAAAGATTTTTTGACTTTTTTTGAGACTCCCGAAACGTATGATTTCTATTTTCTAATTTGAGACTGCAATTAATTTGCTGTAATTTTTCTTTACGAGTATTTGTTTTCCATGATATAATTTTCGTACTGTTTCGTAATTTTATTTTTTGATCTTGAAAGGAGATCCTATGACCCGATCCAAGCCCCAGCTCCCTGCCCTGCTCCTGGCCGCACTGGTGAGCACCACCGTCTGGGCCGGCTCTGCCTCTGCAGAAAAAGGAGTGACCCTGTACGACCATCAGCACCGCGAAACTCGCACCACGACCCGGGAAAGCAGCACCACCCATACCCAGTCCTCCACCACACGCACCCACAGCTCCAGCAGCGTTTCTGTGGACAGGACCGGCACTGCTGAAATCCTGGGTTCCTGGCTGCTGCCCAACCCCCATCGGAATCTACCGAAACTGCGAAGCGTTTCCCCCCGCCATGTTCCGCCGACGATCCGTTTTGCCGTCAAGGCTCCCAACGGCAAATGGGGCATCGTGGACGAAAACGGCAGGACCATCCTGGAACCCCGTTACCAGTCGGTAACCAGCTCCGGCACCGTACTGGCGGCCATGGAAAAGGGCCATGCAAAGCCGGCCACCTTCAATCTGGACGGAAAACCCGTCCCCCCTCCGGAGGCCACCCCCGGCCTGTACCCTTTCAAGGAAAAGAACCGCTGGGGCTTCAAGGATGAGAAAGGCAACATCATGCTGACTCCGGTCTATCGAGCCATCGTCACCGATTTCCGGGAAGGCATCGCCTTTGTAGTGGACGACAAAGGCAAACAGGTGGCCATCGACGAAAAGGGAACGGTCCTGTTCGCCGCCCCCTACGACGAAATCTCCCCCTTCCAGGACGGTCTGGCCGAAGTACGGCGCCATGTGAAGCGCTTCAACTGGGCCAGTCTGGCCAGCCTGACCCTGGCCAACGTTTTCTGGCACAATGGCTGGTCGTATGACCCCTACACCGACGGCCCTCTGGATATGGCCTGGGACGGGCAGAAGCGGGGGTATCTCGACACCCGGGGCCGGGAAGTCATCGACAGCCACAACGACGCCGTCTACCCCATGACTCCCTGGGGCACCTTCGTGCAGGATAAGGGCAAAGTCTGGTTTTCTGACCGGCAGGGCAGGGTCATTTTCGGTCCGGGAGATTACGACATCACCGGCGGTTCCCTGGATGAAATCGCAGGGCTGGCTTCCGTCAAGGAAAAAACCTCCGGCAAATACGGCATCATCGATCTTTCCGACGGGTCCCTGCGGCTGCCCTTTGCCTGGGACGCCATCGTCTTCCTGGGCGGAGACCGGTTTACAGTGAAACAAGGAAAAAGCACCCAACTGGTGGATGAAACCACCGGCAGGGTGCTGCAGAGCTGGGACACGGACGTGATGTTCACGCCTTTCGGTGCCGGAGCAGAAGTCACCTGGCTGAAAGGGAATACCTGGCAACTGGTGGACAGGGCCGGAAACGTACGGGCCCAGCTGCCCAAAGCTGCTCTGGAACAGGTCTCTCCTTTCCAGGGAAAAGTTTCCGTCGTCAAGAGCAACGGACAATGGGGCTTGCTGGACCAGACTGGCCAGTGGGTGCTCCAGGGCATGAAAAAGATCAAAGAAGTATCTGTCGATCCCGGCCAGGCTCCGGCAGGCCAGTCACGCACCCAGTCCATGCAGGGATAGATAAGAGCCAACAGGCATACTGAACTGAACAGTATGAACCCACCACCATGCTTGTGCATGGTTCCCCGCCCTTAAAAAGGGCGGATATCCCTGTTGTCAAGTTGTACCGTTTCAATCTAAAAAAAACATTTCCATCATTAAAACAGGAGGGCTGTGAAATCACAGTCCTCCTGTTCTGTTTTATACAGAAATCTGGCCAATCCTGTCCAGACCTTCTTTCACTGGTTCCTGCCCGGATTCTGTTCCATGGGGCTGCACAATCAGCAGAAGGGTTCTTTACTCCCCATCCTCCACCAGCTTCCGTTTTCCATGGAGGGTCCGCAGATTTCCCGGTTCTCCTTCGTACAGAGGCGAAGCCAGGTCCAATTCCGGTTCCTCCCCGGGCATCCCCTGGATATCCAGCAGATCCACCATCAGGTTGTACAGCAAGTCATTGGTCCAGTACCGGTCCCGATGGGCCTCCAGGGTCTGCCAGGTTTCCGGCCGGTGCCTCCGGAAATCCTCACTGGTCAGGATACCCAGGGGAATATGGGCCATGGTCCAGGTAAATTTGGTGGCTTCGTGGCCCCGGTTCCCTTCCGGATCGTCCCCATGGTCCGAAAAGAAGACCAGTGCCTGGAACCCGGAATACCTGGATACCTTCCGGTAGATTTCCTCCAGCACCCGGTCACTGTAATAGACCGCATTGTCATAGGTATCCACCCGGGACCGGTTGTCCGGATATCTGGCAATCTTTTTGGGATACCGGTCCAGGTATTCCCCATGGCACCCCATTACATGCAGGACGATAAAGGCATTTTCATCCGGCCTGATTTCCGGCAGGGCCTCCACCAGCACCTGGTCGTAATAGGGAGCCTGAAGGTCTGCCATACCACTCCTGTCGTTCTTCCACACCTGGTATTCCGCTGTAGAAGCCATTTCCGCCACCGGCGTGTCATAGCCACCCAGCTTCCGCTGGTTGCTGATCCAATACGTTTTATACCCCGCAGCCCGGGCAGCTTCCAGAAGGGAGTATGCCTCTTTCAGCTTCAGGCTGTTGTACTGGTTTTTCTGGCTCAGGGCATAGGTAAGCACCGGCACCGTATGGGTATGATTGGAATAAGCATGGGTAAAAAGCAGATTTCCCGGTTCCTGTACCATCCGGGACAGCCAGGGTGTATTCTGCCTTCCATACCCGTAGACTCCCATATGGTCCCGGCTTTCCGATTCTCCGATGATCAGTACATACACACCGCCCCGGCCGATTTTCAAATTTCCCAGCTGCTGGAGCCTTTCCATCCGCTGCTGTTTTTCCTGTCCATAGCGCCGATAGTCGTTCAGTACTTCCCGGGTTTCCCGTCCAATCCGAAACGCCGCGTAGTTTTTGGATTCCTTCAGCATATACCCGCATCCAGCCAGAATCGTAGCCAGTCCCACTGCCAGGGAGCGACGAGACAGTCCGGTAGAAAACCTGCCCAGATCGGAGGTACTCCGCAACAGCAGCAGCAAAGCCAGCAGGATGCCGCCCACAGCGCCTCCCCACAGCACCGGATTCTGGTCTCTCAAATACGACAGCGCTTCATTCAGGTTGGTTTGAAACAGGGTCAGCACAATGTCAGCAGACAGCAGATGTCCGCTGACCCCATAGTACCCCCACTGCAGCAGGGGCAGCAAAAGGGCCGTTCCCAGCACCAGGTTTCCCAGGATTTTCAGGAGCCGTTGCACCGGACAGGGGAAGTGATTTCCGGAAAGTCCGCACAGAGATGTACCCCACCAGAAAGTGGCCATTCCTGAAAGACAGGCATCGATAATTTCCCGTCCGTCCAGCCGCTGTCCCACCCACAGCTGGAGCAGCCCCGTAGAAAAGTACAACCCGGCAAAAAGAAAATTCCCGGCCCGCCACACCCGATTCTCCTTCCACAGGACCGTATACTGAAAAGAAAACAGCAGGGCTCCTGTGAGAATGGCCTTTTTGTTGTACGGCCAGTGAGGGATCCCCGGAAGGCACAGACGAAGGGCAAAAAGTACAACGATGAACAGTAAGAAACAGACCACCTGTGAGCGGGTGATGGTACGACCAATGGTACTGCGAATGGTATTTCCCGATAGCATAACTCCAACTCCCTATACTACTGTCTATATGATCCAATTGTTATCTCGAGTATATCACACCCGCTGCCGGAAGTCGATGGAGCCATGTCTCCATGCCAGGACCCTGCTCCCATTCCGGGCATCCGTCTCCGGCCATTGAAAAAAAATTGAAGCGTATCCACAAAAATCCCCTGTCAAAGCGCCCTGCAGGGCAGCGTTTGACAGGGGATCCAAATGTCTGTTACTTTTTATACGTTTCCATGTCCAGCGTTCCCAGCTGGCGGTCCACCATCAGGGCATTGGTCACGGAACCGGCCACGTTGACCATGGTCCGCATCATATCGATGAGGGGATCGATGGCCAGGATGGGTCCGATCAGGCTGAAGGCGGAAGCCATCCCCACCCCGGACAGACTGACAGAGGCACTCATGGTGGCAGTGCCGGGAATGCCGGCAATCCCCAGAGAACCAATGGTCACCACGATGATGCTCATGATGATCATGGATGCATCAAGGGGCGTACCGGTCAGATGGCACACATAGACGATCAGCATGGCCGGGAACACCCCGGCACAGCCCTGCATCCCGGCAGTAGTCCCAAAGCCGGCCACAAAATTGGCCGTACCGGAATCCACCCCCAGTTTTCGGGTCAGGGTCTCCACCGTCACCGGCAGGCACCCGGCGCTGGACCGGGACGTAAAGGCCAGGATCAGCAGCGCCACGCTCTTTTTCAAATAGTGGACCGGCGACAGTCCATGGAGGGACAGGGCAGCCAGCTGGATCAGGAACTGCACGGCCAGGGCCACATACAGGGCCAAAATGAAGGTCCCCACATCCAGGATGCTGGCCAGCCCCTTCTGGGCAATGGTATTGGCCAACAGGGCCACCACGGCCCAGGGCATGTAGTCCAGGATCAGGTCGGTCATGTTCATCATGGCTTTGTGGGATCCATCAATCAGGTTGTGAAGAAAGGTTTCCTGGTCTTTGGCATCTTCCTTCATCCACCAGATGGCCCGTCCCAGGAAGGCCGCAAAGATGACCATACCGATGATATTGTTTTTCACCATGGATTGCACCAGGTTGCCGGGGATCAGGGCCCGCAACGTGGAAGCCACGCTGGTGACTGTTTTTGCCTTGGCCACAGCCGTGCCGCTGGCAGCAATACCCCCTACGTTGAACAATACACCAAAGGCCAGGCCAATGGCAGCAGACACAGCCGTCATGAACAGGGTCACCACCAGGGTCCGTTTCACCAGCCGGCTCATGGATTTCCCTTTTTCCAGGTTGATCACCACATGGGCAATGGAAACGATGACCAGCGGAATGACAATCATCTTAATCAGATCGATGTAGCCGCCCCCGAACAGCTGCAGCCAGTTGGTGGTTTCCCTGATGAACACGGTCTTAGTGGGATCCCCAGGGAAACCGGCCACAGCCTGCATGGCCAGACCCAGCAGAGCACCGGCCACCATACCGATGATCACCACCAGGGAAAAGCTTTTGTGCTGCTTGTGATACAGCACATGGATGCCGAAGAAGATCACGGCCAGCACCGCCAGGAACAGCACGGTCCGCCAGTCGCTGATCATCAGGAAGGAAGTGAAAAATTGACTTTGCATAAATGATTCCAGACTCCTTTTCTACAATGTGTATGGAGTCCATTATATCGTATTTTGGCTGGAATTCATAGCAGGATGCAGGAATTTATCCAACAAAAAAAAGCTGTGAAAAATCATTCACAGCTCCTTTTCTCTCAATAGGCCCGTTTCCCGAAGACCGGATGCACGGTGGGCTTCAGGGTCAGGCGCTTGGCCAGTTCCACAGCCTCCTTCAGGTGCAGGTCCGTCCTGCTGCCGGCCTCCTCGAAAATACACACCGGGTCGTCACTGCCGATTTCGCTGCCCGGCATATACAGATACTGGTCGTTTTCCCGGTCACCCAGGATCACTCCAGCCTTCAATTCTTCTGCCATGATGACTGACATGGGTTTCTCCTTTCTCTGCCCGTCGGCTCCGGTTTTTACAGCCGATACTGCCAGATGGGCGATCTTCTGGTATAATGATACCATAGCTTCAGCAAAGTAGAAAGGATGTAAGCGTGCATGAATAAACCCATTGCCAGTATCGATGTAGGACGGGCAGCCCTGCGCATGGCGCTGACGGCCACCCGGGAAGAAGAGGATCGATTGAAAGAACACCTGCGCCAGCAGGGCTATCGGGCCGCTGCCGTGGATTTCGGGGGCGAATTCCTGCCCAGCATCAAAAAGATCGTAGAACGGGCCGTAGTGGCCTCTGAACGGCAGAATATCGTAACAGACACCCATGTGGGCGCCGGCACCGTAGCCGGAGCAGCCCATGAAGCCCTGGAACAGATGATGGCCAAAGCCATCGGGTTCAACGTGGGCGGCAAGATCGGCATCGCCCGCTATGGGGAACACCTGTGTGTGGCCATCTACATGAGCGTAGGCGTCCTGAACCTGAACGAACTGGGTGTGGCGCTGGCCCACCGCAGCCTGGCCGGGATTGATTGACAGGCCCCGTCTCCATGGCTGGTCCAATCTGTTTCCTGCCAGAAAAACGACCCGTCTCCCCTGTTGGGAGCGGGTCGTTTTTGTTCCAGTCCATTGTCCGAAAGCCGGTTTCCACGGTCACATTCTTTCCGCAATGGCCTGCATGAATTCTTCGCTGTTCACTTTCTTTTTGTCGGGCAGGTCGCTGACGGCCAGCAGGTCGCCGGTCATGACTCCATCCTCGATGGTCTGGATGGTAGCTTTTTCCAGACGATCAGCAAATTCTGCCAGAGCCGGAATATCATCCAGCTGGCCCCGTTTGCGCAGGGCGCCCGTCCAGGCGAAGATGGTGGCCACCGGGTTGGTGGACGTCTTTTCGCCCTTCAGATACCGATAATAATGGCGCTGCACGGTGCCGTGAGCCGCTTCGTATTCATAGCACCCATCCGGGCTTACCAGCACGGAAGTCATCATGGCCAGACTGCCGAAAGCAGTGGCCATCATGTCGCTCATCACGTCCCCATCGTAGTTCTTGCAGGCCCAGATCATACCGCCTTTAGAACGGACCACACGGGCCACCACGTCGTCGATCAGGGTGTAAAAGTATTCGATGCCGGCCGCTTCGAATTTGTCCTTGTACTCGTTGTCGTAAATCTCCTGGAAGATATCCTTGAACCGATGGTCATAGATTTTGGAAACGGTATCCTTGGTGGCAAACCACAGGTCTTCCTTCTGCTCCAACGCGTAGTTGAAGCAGGAATGGGCAAAGTTTTTGATGGATGCATCGGTGTTGTACACACCCTGCAGGATGCCGGCGCCCTTGAAATCCATAATGGTCCTGCGGGTTTCTTTACCTTCTGCATCGGTAAAGAGAAGTTCGGCCCTGCCGGCTCCCGGTACACGGATCTCGGTGTTCTTGTAAATGTCACCATAGGCATGACGGGCGATGGTGATGGGTTTCTCCCAGGTGGGGATCAGCGGATGGATGCCCTTCACCATGATGGGTTTCCGGAACACCGTGCCATCCAGGATCGCCCGGATGGTTCCGTTGGGGCTGGGCCACATTTTTTTCAGGTTGTATTCTTTCACACGGGCTGCATTAGCGGTGATGGTGGCACATTTTACAGCCACACCGTATTTTTTCGTAGCCAGGGCAGAATCCACCGTCACCTGGTCATCGGTGTCGTCCCGGTGTTTCATGCCCAGGTCATAGTATTCGGTCTTCAAATCCACATAGGGAAGGATCAGGATGTCCTTGATCATCTTCCACAGGACACGGGTCATTTCATCCCCATCCATTTCCACCAGCGGAGTCTTCATCTGAATTTTATCAGCCATGGTACAGTCTCCTCTCACAAACAGATATTTTCCCAAAGAGCCCAAGCCAACAAAGCCGCCCTTTTTCAACAAATCCATCATAGCACAGAGAAAAGAGAAAGAAAAATAGCGAATTGCCAAAGGCTGCTATCGGCATTTCTTATACCAAAAAGGGGTGTGAAAAAATGCTTTTTCACACCCCTCACTAGTCACTAGTCTCTAGTCACTAGCCGATGGAAGCCAGCTGACGCTAGCGAAATAAAGGCGCTGTGAATGATTTTTCACAGCGCTCTTTCCTTCACAAGTCACTGACCATGACTTACCAGTCGCTGTTTATCCCTTGAACGCATCCGTCAGCGGCGGAACGATCTGTTTTTTCCGGCTCAGGACTTTGGGCAGATGGTAATGGCCATCGGCTTCTGCTTTGCCGAAGGCTTTGTCCAGGATGTCCTTGTTCTTGCCGGCCCACAGCAATTCAGTCACTTCGTCCATAATGTCGGTGACCATCAGCAGGGTGGTATCGGCTTCGCCTTTATCCACCATGGCCTGCAGGGATTTCTGCAGTTCCGGCCATTTGGCTTTGGCTTTTTCACCGTCCATGACGTTCACCTGGGCCACAGTCACTTTGCCCTGGGGGAAGTCGAATTCCTTCATATCCCCGTGGGTGATTTCGTCAGCGGTCATGGAGTTGATGGCGCTGCCGGCCTGGAGCATATCCAGGGCATAGCCCTGGGGATCGGCGATGCCGGCAATCTTGGCCAGGGCACCGGCGGCTTCCTTATCCTTTTCCGTGGTGGTGGGAGACTTGAAGTACAGGGTGTCGGAGCTGATGGCAGAGAACAGCAGGCCTGCGATTTCTTTGGGCAGGTCCACTTTGTTTTCCACAGCCACATTGTACAGGATGGTGGCCGTGCACCCTACGGGCTGCATGCGTACCAGCAGCGGATTGGCAGTCACGATGCCGCCCAGCCGATGGTGGTCGATGATTTCCAGCAGGTTGGCTTTGTCCAGGCCATCCACAGCCTGGGCCATTTCATTGTGGTCCACCAGGATGATGTTCTGGCCTTCTTCCACCTTTTCCACCAGTTCAGGAGCGGAAACTTTCCAGTAATCCAGTACGAACTGGGTTTCCGGGTTCACTTTGCCGGCCCGGCAGGCGGTGACTTTAGCGCCCAGACGGGTCTTGATGTAGGCATAGCTCAGGGCAGAGCAGATGGAGTCGGTATCCGGGTTCTTGTGCCCGGTGATGATGGTGTTTTCCATGAAAGGCATCTCCTTCGATTTTACTTATATTTTACTATTATACCATATTTTAGATTTCCCGTGTCCCCCTGAAAGGGGGAAAGGACCCGCCTGCGGGTAGGGGGTTAGCACACCGGACAACCGGCAGCAGACGGTGTTACTCGCAGGGTCGGTGTAAAACCTATCCACCATTGCGCTGATGCGCAACGGTCCCCCTTCCCTTTCAGGGAAGGACAAAAGATTTGTGTCCCCCTGAAAGGGGGAAAGGACCCGCCTGCGGGTAGGGGGGCTCACATCCGATCATTGACCCCTCCACCAGCCATTCGGCTGGTCCCCCTCCCCTTTCAGGGGAGGACAAGGGAAGTTAGGGTTTGGCGAAGCGCGCTATGAGACGATGGCTCTGGTGGTATCCGTCCATGGCGGCACTCATGATGCCGCCGGCATATCCGGCCCCTTCACCGGTGGGATACAGCCCCGGACAGTTTACGCTCTGCCCGTCCTCTCCCCGGTTGATGCGCACCGGTGCCGATGTGCGGGTCTCCACCCCGATCATGAGACCCTTCCGGCCGAAGCCCGGCAGGCGATGTTCGAATGCCATAAGCCCGTGTTCCAGGCTGTCAGTGACAAAATCGGGCAGCACCTTCCGCAGATCCGCCGCCACCAGACCAGGGCGGTAGCTGGGTTGGAAATCCACTTTCAAATCCGGTACGGTGTGTTCCAGGAAGCTGCGGCTGGTCTGAGCCGGGGCCCGGTAATCCCGGCTGATGCTCCAGGCCAGGTGCTCGTATTTCCGCTGGAACTCCATCCCTCCCAGGGGCCCTTCCGGGAAATCCGCCGGGTCCACGCTGACCACCAAGGCGCTGTTGGCCAGGCCCGTATCCCGTTTAAAGGGACTCATGCCGTTCACCACCAGGCCTTCCTTCTCGGAAGCAGAAGCCACCACCTGTCCCCCCGGACACATGCAGAAGGAATACACGGCCCGACCGGTTTCTTTGTCATGATAAATCAGAGCATAATCCGCGGCCCCCAGCCTGGGATGACTGGCGAAAGGCCCGTACTGCGCCCTGTTGATCAGGGACTGGGGATGCTCGATCCGTACCCCGATGGCAAACGCCTTGGCCTCCAGGTGCACGGCCCGCTGCAGCAGGGCTTTGTACGTGTCCCGGGCACTGTGGCCGCAGGCCAGGATCACTGCGTTGGTATCCAGCCAGTCACGGCCATTCAGCTGGACTGCCACAAGACCCCTGCCCGGATCCACCCGGAAATCCGTCACCTGGGTCTCGTAGCGGATTTCCCCGCCGGCCTGTTTGATCTGGCTGATCAGCCCGGTGACCATGAGCCGAAGTTTGTCCGTACCCACATGGGGCTTCTGTTCCGTCAGGATTTCCCGGGGCGCTCCGGCGTCCACAAAGGCCTGGAGGATGTGCCCCATGATGGGATCGTTCACCCGGGTGGTCAGCTTCCCGTCCGAGAAGGTCCCGGCGCCGCCGGCCCCGAACTGCACATTGCTCACCGGATCCAGTTTCCCGGTCTTCCAGAATGTCTCCACATCCTTCACCCGGTGCTGCAGATCCCGTCCCCGCTCCACCACAAGAGGGGCATATCCGTTCCTGGCCAGCTCCAGGGCAGCCACCAGGCCCGCCGGTCCCAGTCCAATGACCACCGGACGGCCCACAAGGGGTACCGACCCCGGCTCCACCGGAGGCAGCGTTTTTTCTTCCCACAGGCTCACCTGGGGATCTTTCAACAATTTTTTCACAAGGCCTGCCGGACCCTCCAGCCACACCTTTACATGGTACACGAAGCAAATGTTATTCTTTCGCCGGGCATCCACGGCCTTGCGCAGCACCTGTACCCGCTTCAGCAGGTGGGCCGGCAGCTGGTACTTTTTGGCCACGATCTGCTCCAGGCTGTGGTGGCTTTCCAGCCCCACCCGGATGTTATTGATTCTGATCTGTGTCGTCATTCTTGCTCTCCTGCTGACTCCTGGAATCGCTGGCATTCTGCAGGGTGATCTCCACCAGGACACTGTGCTGGTCAGCCAGCACCTGGTCCGGGATCTGCAGAGGCATCTTCAGTTCCACATCACTGGTAATGTTGTTCAAGACGATGGGAGCCGTCAAGATCTGCTTAATGCCACCCAGCACCTTGGGTTCGGCGGTCAGGCGCACGCTGCTGGGCGTGATCTTGACCTGCTTCAGGCTCACCCCGTCGGGCAGTTTGCCACTCAGGTTGGCCTTCACCGGAAAATCGTTGGTCCCCAGCTGGCGCACGATGGTCACCTTAGCCTTGACCTTGCCGGGAACCACCTTCACATCATACATTTCCCGTCCGGCCTTGTCCACGGCCACGGCAGTGGCATCCGCCGTGAAGTTCCTGTCATGATGGCTGATATCCACCATCACCATCACCTTGTCCACCTGGGAAATCCGGCCGCTGGCCCCGCGGATGGTCACACGGGTGGGGTTCAGATCCATCTGGCTGACGGTGACCCCACTGTTGGGAACCCCTACGATCCGTGGTTCTACGCTCATGGTCTTCTCCGCCACCGTATCGGTCTCCAGCTGGATCAGGCTGGGAGAGATCTCCGTCACTTCCCCCATGCGCACAGAAGCCTGTACATTGTATGTATTCCGGCCCTTGGGCGCGTCTGTGAAATCGATGAACGCCTTTACGTCCCCCTCACCCAGCTGGGCAATCTGAGACCGGGTACCGCTGACCTTTACACTCACTGTGTCGGGCAGCTCCTTCACCACCATATCGTCGGACAGGTTCTGGGCCACCAGGGGGACCTGGTATACCTTGGTGGTGATGGGATTCTGTTCATTCATGACATACACCCACAGGATGCAGGCGCAAACCACGGACATAATCCGTACAAACCAGGAATTGCGGTTGGGAGCCTCGTTATTTTTCAGCATGGTCCTGGCCCCCTTTCTCGTTCTTGTCGGTCGTCTTATGGCCCTTCATTTTGGCCAGCAGGGCATCCTTCCAGTTCAGCATGGGCTGCTTCATCACCGGCCGCAGCAGATCCTTCACATCCTGGTGGGTCAGATACCGCTGCAGGGCACCGCCCCGGGCCAGGGAAATGGTCCCGGTCTCTTCGCTGACCACCAGGATCAGGGCATCGGTCTGTTCAGAAAGGCCAATGGCCGCTCTGTGCCGGGTTCCCAGTTCCTGGTTCAGGTTCCGGGCCTCGGTCAGAGGCAGCAGACAGCTGGCCGCAGCGATGCGGTCGCCCCGGATGATCACGGCTCCGTCGTGGAGGGGGGTATTGGGGATGAAGATGTTCTCGAACAGAGCCGTACTGATCAGGCCGTCGATGGGAATGCCTGTTTCGATGTAGTCATCCAGGCCGGTTTCCCGCTCGAACACCATCAGGGCCCCGATCTTATTCCGGCTCAGGTCGTCAGCGGTGGTAGCCACGGCCTCCAGCATATTCTCCACCTGCAGCTCGTTCAATACGGTGCTGCGACGAAACAACTTGCCCCGTCCAATCTGTTCCAGAGCCCGGCGCAGTTCCGGCTGGAACACAACGGGAAGGGCGAACATGACAATGGTCATGAATTTCTCCAGCAGCCAGTTGATCACGTACAGGTTCAGCCATTTGCTGACCAGCATGACCACCAGCAGCATCAAGAGTCCTTTCACCAGGGATGCAGCCCGGGTGTTTTTCAGCATTTGATAGATTTTATTCAGGAAAAACGCCACCACCAGGATGTCGATCACATCCAGGAAGGTGATGGTGTGGATCAAGCCAAAGATATGTCCTCCCATATCAGGTACCTCCTGTTTTTTTGACTCCTATCATTATATGCTATTTTCCCGGAGAGATGCAATCATCCGGGGGAAAACCGTGGTATACTTAAAATCATCAAATCTGTAAAAGAAAGGAACCTGTCCTATGGATATACTCGCTCTGGCCCGCGCCGAGGCACCGGAAACCGTACGCCTGCGCCGCCATTTCCACCAGCAGCCCGAACTGAGCTGCCGGGAAGTCAAGACCATCGCCTTTCTGGAAGGCTATCTGAAAGACCTGGGGATCCCCACCACCAATGTGCCCGACGGAGGGCTTCTGGGGATCATCGACAGTGGCAAACCCGGCAAGACCCTGCTCATGCGGGCAGATGTGGATGCCCTGCCCATCCAGGAAAATCCCAGGAACCTGAAACAGGCCAAGCTGTGCGTGTCGAAGGTGCCCGGCGTATCCCACGCCTGCGGCCACGACGGCCACATGGCCATGCTGCTCACCGCCGCCCGGATCCTGGCAGCCCACAGGGAAGCCTTCACAGGCAGGGTGATCCTGTGTTTTGAACGGGGGGAAGAAGAAAGCGGGGATATCCAGAACCTGCTGCCCTACCTTGTAAAGGAATCCGGTCTTTCCATCGACGGCTGCTATGCCACCCACGTGCGGTGGGATATGCCCGCCGGCACCGTCTCCATGACCCCCGGGGCCGTCATGGGCGGCGGCTGCTCCTTTGTGGTGAAACTGGAGGGGACCTTCGGCCACGGAGCACGGCCCGACCTGGCCAATAACCCCATGGACTGCTTCTGTGATCTTTACCAGCAGCTGAATGCCTTCCGCATGCGAAAGGTGGATCCCTTCCAGTGTCTCACCTTCTCCCTGGGTTTCGTCCACAGCGGAGAACGGTACAACGTCATTCCTGACAGCCTGGAATTTGGGGGTACGGCCCGGTTCTTCAGCTATGAAAACGCCGGTGAACCTTTTATCCGGTTCCTGAAGGAAGCCCTGGACCATACAGCGGCTCTGTATCACTGCAGGGCCACCATCCAGCACATGCCGGAAGCCCTGTTCGAAGCCCGGAACAACACCGCCTGTGCGGAGCTGGGCCGGAAAGCCATTGTGGAAGCCCTGGGTCCCGCTGCCCTGAAGGATCCCCAGCCCTGGATGGCTTCGGAATCCTTTGCCCTGTTCCTGCAGGAATACCCGGGCGTACTGGCTTTTACCGGGATTGCCAACCCGGACCTGGGCTGCGGAGCCAATCATCATACGCCGGAATTCGACATGGATGAACGGGGGCTCACCTATGGTGCTGCCATGGGAGTGGCCTATGCCCTGGCCTTTTTAAATACGGACTTTGACCCGAAATTCACCCCCAATCCGGAACCGGTGGAACGTCTGGCAAAGAGGAACATTTAAAAAAAGCTGTGAAGAAATGCCTTCTCATTTCTTCACAGCTTTTTTATTCCTTTGGATTCCTCATCCATTCTTCCTCCAGGTCTTGGGATAGAACAGGATCAGTATGGGCAGAAGTTCCAGCCGGCCGGCCAGCATATCGAAGGTCAGGATCAGCTTGGCCGGATTGCTGTACAGGCTGAAATTCCTGGCAGGACCCACTTCCGCCAGCCCCGGTCCAATGTTGTTCAGCGTAGCTGCCACAGCAGAAAAATTGGTTTCAAAGCTGAAGTCATCCAGGCTGATGGCCAGCACCGACAGGGCAAAGATCAGGAAATAGGTGATCATAAAGATGAATACGGAATTCAGCATCTGCCGATCCACCAGTTTGCCGTCCATACGGACCCTCTGCACCCCGTGGGGATGGAGCAGCTGCTCCAGTTCCAGCTTCACCGACTTGCATACCAGCACCACCCGGCTCACCTTCACCCCGCCGCCGGTACTGCCGGCGCAGGCCCCGATGATCATGATCAGCAGCAGGATGGCCTTGGAGAAACTGGGCCACTGGTCGAAATCCACTGTACTGTACCCGGTGGTGGTGATGATGCTGCCCACCTGGAAGAAGGCTGCCCGGAAGGTCTGCTCCCAGGTGGCGAACTGACCATGGATCTGGACAGCGATGGCTACCCCGGCCGCCAGGATGATCCCGATATAGGTCCGCACCTCTTCCATACGGCACGCTTCCCCCACTTTTTTCAGCAGGAACAGGTAATAAAACGAAAAGTTCACGCCGAAAGCAATCATGAATACGGTGACGATCCACTGCTGGACCGGAGTATAGCTGGCACAGCTGTCATTCAGGATGCCGAACCCCCCGGTCCCCGCCGTCCCGAAGGTGATGCACAGGTTGTGGAACCAGTTCATGCCGGTGGCCGCCAGCAGGGCAATCTGCACCAGGGTCATGCTCAGGTAGATTTTATACAGTACCATGGCCGTATTCCGCACCCGGGGCACGAATTTGGAAACGTCCGGTCCGGGGCTCTCCGCCCGCATCAGGTTCATCTGGGTGCCGCCGTTGCCGGGAATCAGCATCAAAATGAACACCAGCACTCCCATCCCCCCGATCCAGTGGGAGAAACTCCGCCAGAACAGGCTGGTACGGGACAGGGCCTCCACATTGTCCAGGATGGAGGACCCGGTGGTGGTGAACCCGGACACAATTTCAAACAGGGCGTCCACATAGCTGGGGATTTCACCGGTGAGTACAAAAGGCAGGGCCCCGTACAGGGAAAGCAGCAGCCAGGAAAGCCCCACGGCCACAAATCCCTCCCGCTGGTAGATGGCCTGGTTGGGAAGTTTCCTCCGAGAAGCCAGAAGACCCACTGCAATGGCCAGGATTGCCAGCGCAAAGTACACCATCCCCTGGTCTTCCCCGAAGATCAGGGAGATGATACAGGGCAGGAGCAGCAGTACGCCCTCCGTACACAGGAGCCAGGAAAGCACCCGTGCAATGACAGGATAATTCATGAATAAGACTCCTTCTTACGCCAGGATGTTGAAGATTTCGTGAAAGCCCAGATGGGTGGTCACCACAATGACCGTATCCCCCACCTGGAAGGCATCCTGGCCGCCGGGGATGATCAGACGTCCGTCCCGGACAATGCCGGCAATCAGCACATTGGGTTTCAAATTCAGATCCGCCAGTTTCACTCCGATGATGGAAGATTTCTTTTCCAGCAAAAATTCCAGGGCTTCCACCCGTCCGTTCATGAGCTTGTACAGGGTCTCCACATTGGATTCCAGGCTGTTGCCTGCAGCCCGCACATAATGCACGATTTTCTGGGCGGTCAGTTCCTTGGGGTTCACAATGCTGTCCAGCTGCAGCCCTTCGATGACGTCGCCGAAGTCCACGTGGTTCACCTTGGTGACCACCTTCCGGCCCACATGTTTCATGGCATACAGAGACAGGATGGTATTGACTTCGTCCAGGCCCGTACAGGCCACAAAGCCATCCATATTCTCCAGATGCTCTTCCTCCAGCAGTTCCTTTTCCGTACCGTCGCCGCAGTCCACCGTAACGCCGGGCAGGGCATTCACAAGTTCTTCACATCGCTCCATATCCCGTTCCACGATGGTCACGTTGGCATGATTGTTCAGCAGCAGCTTGCTCAGGTAGAAGCTCAGCTGGCCGCCCCCTACGATCATCACATTCCTGCATTTGTTGGTGCGCACGCCGATCTTCTTGAAGAAACTCTGGGCATCCCGGGGCATGGCAATGATGGTGAGCACATCTCCCTGCTGGATCACCGTATCTCCGTTGGGGACCATGATGTTGCTGTTCCGTTCAATGATGCATACCAGCAGATTGGTGGTCAAATCGGAGATGGCCTTCAGGCTGCGCCCTACCAGCACGGAAATGGGAGGGACCCGGAAGCGCAGCAGATCGATCCGGTTCCGGGCGAAGCTGAAGATTTCGATGGCGGACGGGAAGTTCAGCAGCCGGGAAATTTCCTTGGCCGCTTCCATTTCCGGGTTAATGGTCATGGTGAGATCCAGCCCCTTCTGCAGCTTGGCCAGTTCCCCGGCATACTGAGGGCTCCGCACCCGGGCCACCGTATGGATCTTATTGTTGTTCAGCTTGGCGATGACACAGGTGAGCAGGTTCACTTCATCCCGTTCCGTCACCGCAATGATCATGTCCGTATGGGCCAGGTCGGCCTGGTCCAGGATGGTGAAACTGGACCCATTGCCCACGATGCCCATTACATCGTAGTTGGTGGAAATGTTGCGGATGATCTGGGCATTGGTGTCAATCACTGTCACATTATTATCTTCTTTGGAAAGTTGAGCCACAATGCTGCGTCCCACCTTACCGCAGCCTACAACGATAATCTGCATTGAAAAAACTCCTGTACTACCAGAATCAAAAAAAGTCCAATACGATAACTATACACTACCCACTCCGAAAAATCCACCTGTTTTTGTTACAAAGGAAACAGGATTTTATCGTTCCTGTTTTCCCAGCCGGCTCTGGATCCCATCTGCCAGCAGGACCCCTATGAGCCCTGTAAAGAATTGGGTCGGGATGAAGACACTGAGCATCTTCCACACCAGGTGCATGGGGAAATGGAGCATGTAGAACACGCCGCACAGTCCGATGAGCATCACCAGGGTCTTGGCACAGGGTGCCCCCACATAACGGACCTTCTTTTCCCCGGGGATCAGCAGCATCTCCACGAACATACCATTGCCCAGGGTAATCACCGGCACCAGGGCTCCGATGATGTGCCCCTGGAGGAAGGCGATGCAGGCCAGGGCCCCGCACACCACCCAGGCCAGGATCCGGGAGGTATGGACGGCCGCCAGGGCCAGGCAGGTATTCACCAGGCTGCCGATGAGCAGGGTCATCACCGGGACAGGCAGGGGAATCACCAGACGCAGCTGCTGGCTCAAAACGCCCAGGGCAAGCAGCAGGGCCCCCCGGGACAATTGACGGATTTTCGGATTCAAGGCGGAAACCTCCTTTTTGGTTGCTACGTTCCATTGTAATGAAAGATTTCCAAAAAGGCAAGAGAAAGGGGCTTGTGATTGGGTCCTGTTCATTTTATAATGAATTGTTACGAATGAAAGGAGACGACTGTGAAACAACGGAATCCTGTTTTTGATAACCTGCGCGGCATCTGTATGCTGGGGGTCATCGCCATCCATGTGGGCAGCATGGCCATCAGTGCAGAGACAGCCACGCCTTTTGCGGCCCTTGTCACCAACATCCTGAGCCGCTACAGCGTGCCGGCCTTTTTCTTCATCTCCGGGTATGGCCTGTTCTACAGCAAGCCCCTGGAAGAACCTTTCTCCTACGGGGCATTCCTGAAGAAGCGGCTGCACAGCATTGGAAAGCCCTATCTCATTGCTTCCCTGCTCTATCTGCTCTACTACACGATCATGAATCGGGATCTTTCGGTCCTGGACCCTTCCAACATCCTCTTTTCCCTGTTCTTCGGCACGGCCCAGTATCACATCTACTTCCTGGTGATCCTGATCTGGTTCTACCTGCTGTTCCCCCTGTGGCGGGGACTGATGCAAGCTATGGAAACAGTGGGACTGAAGCTTTCCCTGGCGGTGCTGTTCGTGCTGCAGGTGCTGCTGTACGAAGGAAGTTTCCACTTCTGGTCCTATCCCAGCTGGATCGCCCAGAGCTGGCTTTTGACCAATCTGATGAACTTTCGGCTGAACTACTTTCCCTTCTTCTACCTGTTCATTTTTATGCTGGGCGGCGTGATTGCCCGGCATTATGAGGGTTTCAAGGCGCTGATTACCGGAAAGAAAGCCCTTTTGACGGCTTTTTTTGCTGCCAGCGCCGGATTCAATACCTGGATGTTCTACCGCTGGACCGATCTCTACGGCATGCCCTACGAAAACACCATCAACTCTCTGCAGCAGCTGAGCCTGCCCGGCCTGGTGTACACCATTGCCTCGGTGCTGTTCTTCAGCATGATCCTGCAAAGCGGCAGGTACCCCTTGCAAGGGGCCCTGAAACGGATGAGCGACCGTTCTTTTGTAATCTACCTGATCCATCCCCTGTTCATCGATCAACTGGAATACGCTGTAACGAAATGGGGAGGCGGATTGCAGCATTTCCCATTGGAACTGTTTTATCTGCTGGTACTGGGCATCTCCTGGGGGATTGCAGAAGGCTGGCACCAATGGAAGAAACCATGACACCTCACCGGTGGATTGCTTATATCAAAAGAGCTGTGAAACATACCGTATTTTCCGGTACGTTTCACAGCTTCTTTTTTATGCATTAGATACAATTTGGAAAGTAACGCAAGAACCGCTTCCCGGCTCTTACTTTACATTGATCTTTCCGGCATACACCGAACCGGTTGCCACATCCAGGGTGACCAAATCACCGGTTTCCAGGGCATCCATGGCCCCTTTGGCACCGATGATCACCGGAATCCCGTAGTTGATGCCGATGATGGCTGCCGGAGAGGTAAATCCCCCTTCTTCGGCGATGATGCCACCGGCCTGGGCTGCCTTGGTTCCCATTTCATTTTCCAGGGAAGCCACTGCCAGGATCATCCCCGGTTTGAAGGCATCCAGATCGGATTTCTTTTCCACCCGAAGTACAATGCCGCTGGTGGCTTTCTTGCCGATGCCCTGCCCGGCTACCACCTTTTCGCCCACATTGACCACCTGGATCAGGTTGGTGCTGCCCACCTTCCCCACGTGCATGCCGGCAGTAACCACCAGAGAATCTCCCTTTTTGATCAGTTTGGCGGCCAGCGCATCTTTCAGAGAAGCATCGATCAGTGCATCCGTGCTGGGTTTGTTTTCACCCTTCAAAGGCTCCACGCCCCAGTACAGGGTCATCCGCCGCAGGCTCTCCTCCACCGGAGAGACCCCAATGACCGTGGCTTTCGGCCGGTACTTGGCCACCATCCGGGCGGTATAGCCGCTTTCCGTAATGGACATGATGGCATTGGCCTCCAGTTCCTGGGCAATCTGTACCGTAGCATGGCTGATGGCGTCGGTCATCTGGACCTGTGCCCCGATGCCCTTGTGCTGGAACACGTGTACATAGTCGATGGCTTCTTCCGTCCGTTTGGCGATCCGGGCCATGGTCTGCACCGCTTCCAGGGGATAGGCGCCGGAAGCCGTTTCCCCGCTGAGCATGATGGCGTCGGTGCCATCAAAGATGGAGTTGGCGATATCGTTGGCTTCTGCACGGGTAGCCCGGTAGTTGGTGATCATGCTTTCCAGCATCTGGGTGGCCGTCACCACCGGTTTGCCCACGGCATTGCATTTGGCAATGATCTGCTTCTGCACAATGGGAACATCTTCCATGGGAATCTCCACACCCAGGTCCCCACGGGCCACCATGACGCCGTCCACCACCTGCAGGATTTCGTCGATGTTGTCCACACCTTCCTGGTTCTCGATCTTGGCGATGATCCCCATATGGGATCCCAGGCTTTCCAGGAGCCGGCGGATCTCCATGGCATCATGGGCATTGCGGACGAAGGAGGCGGCCACATAATCCATCCCATGCTGGGCAGCAAAGGTGATGTCCGAACGGTCCGCATCGGACAGGAACGGCAGCTTCAGGAATGCGCCGGGGACGGCCACCCGCTTCCGGGAGGAGATTTCCCCGCCGTTCACCACCACCGTCCGGATTTCCTTATCCGTGGTAGATTTGACTTCCAGGGACAGTTTCCCATCATTCAGCAGGATGGTATCGCCCTTGTTCACTTCTTCCGGCAGACCGGCATAGTTCACATGAGCCTTTTCCGCCGTCCCTTCCACATCATCCGTGGTCAGGATGAATTCATGGCCGGGCACCAGCGTGGTCCGATCTCCCTTGAACAGGCCCAGACGCATTTCCGGGCCCTTGGTGTCGGCCACATAGCCAACCACCTTTCCGGTTTCTTTTACAGATTCCTTCAGCAGGTTCAACCGGGCTTCACATTCCTCATGGGAACCGTGGGAAAAATTGAACCGGGCCAGGTCCATACCGGCATTGATCATATTGACCAGCAGGTCTTTCTTATCGGTGGCCGGACCCAGGGTGCAGATGATTTTCGTTTTTTTCATGAGAAGATCCCCCTCTGATAGATTCTTTTCCTTCTCGTATGCTTCTCTTGAAAAAAAGTCCGGACTTTGACAGCCCGGACTTTTCAGTTCGCCTATGAAATTAGGATTCCTTGAAGGCCTTGATCTTTGCAGTCAGCAGAGGCAGGATCTTCAGGGCATCGCCAACGATACCATACTTGGAGATTTCGAACATAGGAGCGTCCGGATCCTTGTTGATGCAAACAATGGTATCGGATTTGCTCATACCAGCTTTGTGCTGAACGGAACCGGAAATACCGCAGGCGAAGTAAATCTTCGGGGTTACGGTTTTACCGGATTGACCAACCTGACGAGGATGTTCTACGAAACCTTCATCCACAGCTGCACGGCTGCCGCCTACGGCGCCGCCCATAACATGGGCCAGATCATACAGCAGGCTGAAGTTTTCCTTGGCTTTCATGCCACGGCCGCCGGAGCATACGTACGGAGCATCGTCGATGGCCATTTCGCCTTCGGCTTCCACTTCTTCTCTGCGGATGCAGGTTACACGGTCTTCCACATGGTTCTTCAGGGTGTAGTTGATGACTTCACCGGTACGGGAAGCATCCGGTTCCAGAGCCTTGAAGGTCTTGGGACGTACGGTACCCATCTGGGGACGATGTTCTTTGCACAGGATGGTAGCCATGATGTTACCACCGGCAGCAGGACGGGTCCATTCAATCAGGCCGTCTTCTTCAGCGTCCAAGACGGTGCAGTCTGCGCACAGACCGGTGTTCATCCGGGCAGCGATACGGGGCCCCAGGTCACGACCATCGTTGGTAGCGCCGATGAATACGGCGGAAGGATGATATTCTTCGATCATTTCGCAGAAAGCGTTGGTATATTCATCCGTGGAATAATATTTGAAAGCAGGATCGGTGCAGACATAAACCAGATCAGCACCACGAGCGATCAGGTCCTGGGGAACGTTCTTGGCATCGTCGGTCATCAGTACGGCAGCCAGTTTCTGATGGCATTTGTCGGCCAGTTTCCGGCATTCGCCCAGCAGTTCATATACTACATTGACAGGTTCGCCTTTGTAATGTTCAACATAGACCCATAAATCTTTTTCGTTACCGGTCTTTAAACCCTTCGTGTTAGCCATTTATACCCTACCTCACTTCGTAATAATCTTGTCTTCGATCAGTTTGTTCACTAACTTATCCACTGCAACTTCCGGATCTTCATCATTGAAGATTTCGCCGTGGACTTGCGTAACTTTCGGAGTGAAGCTCTTCATAACCTGAGTCGGAGACCCCTTCTTACCGATGATATCCAGAGGAATTTCCAGATCAGCAGCGGAATATACAGGAACTTCAGCCTTTCTGGCTTTCAGTTTGCCTCTGATGCTGGCGAAACGCAGGTCGGTGCTGCGCATTACGGTTACAACGCAGGGCATCTTCATGGTGAAGGTCATGGACATCTTTTCGTTATCTCTGTCAACGACTACGGTATCCCCGTCGACTTTGACTTTCAGAGCAGCCGTTACCTGCGGCAGATCCAGATGTTCAGCGATTTCCGGCCCTACTTGGGCGGTATCACCATCGATAGCCTGACGGCCGCACAGGATCAGATCAGGAATACCGAAGTGTTTGATGGTATTGGCCAGGGCCGCGGAGGTTGCCAGGGTATCAGCGCCACCAAAAGCTCTGTCGCTGACCAGTTTGGCTTCATCGGCGCCAACGGCCAGGCAGTCTCTCAGGACAGATTCTGCATGGGGCGGTCCCATGGTAATAACAGTGACATGTGCACCCATCTGATCCTTCAGTTCCAGAGCCGTTTCCAGAGCATACTGGTCATACGGGTTCATGATATTGGTTACACCATCTCTGACGAGGTTGTTGGTGACCGGATCGATTTTCATTTCAGCGGTATCCGGTACCTGTTTTACACATACAATGATGTTCATTACAAAGCGACCTCCTAAAAATCATATAGTTCAAAACCACACAATCCAATTGTAACACGTGTTTTCAACCTATGCAAGGGATTGCACAGATTTGTCAGATAACCGGAGTGTTTTTATGAACATCATGTATACAATCTTTTTTAGTCGATTATCTTCGTTTTTCTTCCTAATTCATAATTATCAAATTATTCAATTCAACTTCTGTAACGGAAAATTCTACAGAATTGCAAGATAAATAAACTCTTTTTTTCGGTTCTTTGTCAAATGTTGGGGTAAGCTCCAATTCATCTACCACACACGGACGTGAGCGATTTTTGCTCACGTCTGTTTTTATTTTAATTTCACCATCGAAAGCAGTAAAATCCGAGAACGGAATCGTTCAAAGTTGCGAAAACCAAATGCTACTCTCTTTAACACCTTAATCTTATTGTTCATTCCTTCCGTAAAACCATTCGAATACGCTTGACTCAATCCTTCCAAAATCTCTGTCTTCCAATCAGTGAACGTCTTTATAACACTCTTGAATTCTTCAACCCCACTTTCTTCGACTAATGATAACCAACGAGATAAGAATGAAGCAACAGCAGACCGTTCTTTCATAGAAAACACCTTAAAGAATGCCTCTTTTAAGGCATAGGCTCTCTGTAATTCTGAAGACTGCTTCAAGATTTCCCGAAGGCTGGCCAGTTCTTCTTCTGTCAGACGATCACCCCTCTTGTTCAAGATATGTTTGTTTCTCTTGAAATAAATTCTTTTTTCGTCGAATAACTTTTGTACATTTTTCCTAACCCGTTCAAGCGCCCAAATGACCAGTCTCTGTATGTGGAATCGGTCACCAATAATTGTTGCACCAGGAAACATCGCTCTGATGACCTTGCGGAAAAGTGACGAAAGGTCCATTACGACAAATTTTACTTTCAATCGCTCTGCTCTTGAAAATTGGCTAAAATAACGAATCAATTCCAGCGCTGTCCTCTTTGGCAAAATATCGAGAGTTTCATGACGCTGAGGGTCATTCACAGCGACCTGGTATCTTTGCCCATGAGCGTTCCCACGAAATTCGTCTAAAGAAAGAACTTCAGGCAGATGGAGAGGCCTTTTAAAAGTAAGTCCATCAAAATACCGGATTACGGTGGAAACAGAGACACCATGGCTTCTGGCAATAGCTTTAAAGCTCGCCAGTTCAGAACAGGCTTGGATGATGCTGTTCTTTACATCGTTAGAACGCCGCTGGTAATGCTCGACGCCAGGAATTTTTTCATAAAATGTCTTATGGCAGCAAGGGCAAAAAAATCTTCTTTTATGAACAATAGCAGAAACAGGATGGGTGTTCCAGTGCCCTAAGAGGACTTTTTGGTCCCGATAGTCCTTAATATGAAGAATTTTATGATGACAGTAGGGGCAACGAGAAGCTGTAGAAGTGAATTCCACGTAAAGGAGGAGGCTGGATCCCAATTTTTCAAATTCTTTTATGGAACCCTCTTCCCAATGGAAGCTTTTTTCGATAAAATGAAAGAAAGACATATCTATTCTCCTTTCAGTTCTTCGTGGTGGTTGAGGTGAAATGTAGCTTAGATATGTCTTTATTTTATCGTAAGACAAGGGGTCTTGTGAACAGGAGTGTCCACAAGACCCCAACATTTATTATAGAACCTTTTTTTCACGAAATATAAGACAAAGGTTATGGTTTCCCCATTCCCTTTGTCTTATGGTTTCCATTCCTTTTGATTTTTCCGTTAAACGGGAAACAATTCCAGCTCTTACAGCTTCAGGCTTCCGGCACCCAGCACCCTTTCGATTGCTTCTGCAAACCCGGGGGCCTCCAGGTCCACCCAGAACCTGGGCAGCGTACGGATCACCTGCTGGGTATCCTCCACATGGAGATACACCGGGTTCTTTCCGTGGAAGGCTGCAAACACGCCCCCCAGCTGCCGCTGCACCGCCGGAGTATTCCGCCCGTGACCGATGGTCAGGTGCACTTCCTTCGCCGCCTCCTGCAGGGGTTCCACCTTGTTGGCGAAGATCCGGGCCTGCTCTTCGTCCAGCTTCAGTACGCCGCTGACCAGGACGATCCTGTCCTTGTCGATCTGGTTCCGGCTGGTGGTATAGGCCCGGGGAAAAGCGATCACTGTCAGGCTGCCGGACAGATCTTCCAGGACGAAGGAGGCCATCTGTTCCCCGTTCCTGGTGGACCGGAGCTTCAGATCGGAGATGATGCCTCCCACCACGATGCGTTCCCCATCCTGGAAGTTCTCCTCCGTGCATTTGATCAGAGGGGTCAGGCGTTTCAGGGCGTTTTTATACTTGTCCAGGGGATGGCCCGTCACATAGAATCCGATCAGTTCTCTCTCCAGCCGCAGGATCTCCTCCTGAGGGATCTCCGGCAGATCCGGGATGGGGATGGTGTTGGCGCTGGCGATTTCCTCCTCCCCGAACAGTCCCATCTGCCCGGTGAGCCGGTCCCTCTGCTCGCTGGCTGCTGCTTCCAGGGCCGGATCCATGATGGCCAGCAGCTGGCTGCGTTTCAATCCGAACCCGTTCAGGGATCCACTTTTGATCAGGGCTTCCACCACTCTTTTGTTCACCCGGCTCAGATCCACCCGACGGGTGAAGTCGAAGAAGTCCTTGAACGGTCCGCGCTTCTTCCGTTCCTCCAGGATCACGGACACCGCCGCATCCCCTACACTCTTGATGGCCCCCAGGCCAAAGCGGATGGTATGGCCGTCCACGGAAAAGCCTGCTTCACTGGTGTTGATATCCGGAGGCAGCACCTGGATGCCCATGTCACGGCAGATGCCGATGTACCAGCTCACCTTGTCCGCCACGGTGATGATGCTGTTCAGGAAGGCCGCCATGTATTCCACCGGATAGTTGGCCTTCAGCCAGGCGGTGTCATAGGCCACCAGGGCGTAGGCAGCCGAATGGGATTTGTTGAAGCCATAACCGGCGAAATGCTGCAGCAGCGCAAAGATCTTCTCGCCCAGTTCCCGGCTGATGCCATGGAGCTTTTCGGCCCCGTCCAGAAACTTTTCCTTCATGGAATCCAGCAGCTTGGCCTTTTTCTTGCCCATGGCCCGGCGCAGGATATCGGCTTCGCCCAGGGTGAATCCCCCCAGGGCGGATACGATCTGCATAACCTGCTCCTGGTACAGGATCACCCCGTAGGTATCCGCCACGATGGGTTCCATCAGCGGGTGCAGCACCTGGGCTGTACGCTTCCCGTGACGACCGGCAATGAAGTCCTCTGCCATGCCGCTGCCCAGAGGCCCGGGACGGTACAGGGCCACCAGGGGGATCAGATCCTCGAAGCCCTCCGGAGCCAGCTGTTTCATAAGCCGGGTCATGCCGTCACTTTCCATCTGGAACACAGCGGCTGTATCCCCGTCGCAGAGCATCCTGCAGGTCCTGGGATCATGGAGGTCGATCCTGCGGATGTCCACATCCACACCCTTATTCTTTTTGATCATCTTCAGGGCGTCGTCGATCACAGTCAGGGTCCGCAGACCCAGCAGGTCCATTTTCAGCAGGCCCAGGCTCTCCGACCGGTCCTTGTCATACTGGGTACAGATATATTCATGTTCGTCGTCGCTGCTGCTGGTGATCTGCAGGGGCACATAGTCCGTCAGTTCCCCGGGGGTGATGACCACCCCTGCCGCATGGGTGGAGGTGTGCCGGGGCATGCCTTCCACCTTCTGGGCAAAGTCCAGCAACTGGGCGATATTGGGATCCTGATCCCGCAGCTGCCGCAATTCCCGGCTGCCCTCCAGGGCTCCTTTCAGGGTAGTGCCTGGTGTATTGGGGATCAGCTTGTTCACCTGGTTCACCACGTTCAGGGGAATGTCCATGGCCCGTCCCACATCCTTGATGGCCGCCTTGGCCGCCAGGGTCCCGAAGGTGATGATCTGGGCCACATGGCTCTCTCCGTATTTCCGGGCCAGGTAATCCACCACCAGATGCCGTTTCACGTAGCAGATATCCGTATCGATATCGGGCATGCTCACCCGTTCCGGGTTCAGGAACCGTTCAAAGATCAGGTTGTACTTCAGCGGATCGATGCTGGTGATGCCCGTCAGGTACGCCACGATACTGCCGGCGGCACTGCCTCTGCCGGGCCCCACAGGGATGTCATGGGTACGGGCATAGTTGATGAAGTCCCATACGATCAGGAAGTACCCGGAATACCCCATCTGCCTGATGATGCCCAGCTCATACTCCATCCGTTTCCGGGCCGTACCGTCATCATCAGGATACCGGGAAGGGAAGCCCTGTTCACACAGTTTCCGCAGGAAGCCGTCCATGGTCTCCCCCTCGGGCAGGGGGAATTCCGGCAGCAGCAAATGGCCGAATTCCAGTTCCAGATTGCATTTGTCGGCAATTTCCAGGGTGTTGTCCAGTGCCTCCGGGTCATCCGGAAACAGTTCTTCCATCTCCTCCCGGCTCTTCAGGTAGTAGGAATCATTGTTGAATCGCATCCGCTGGGGATCCAGGTACCGGGCGTTGGTCTGGATGCACAGCAGGATGTCCTGGCCTGCGGCATCCTCCTTATGGATATAGTGAAGGTCATTGGTGGCCACCAGCTTGATGCCATGCTTCCTGGCCAGGGCATGGAGCTCCTGGCGCACAGTGGTTTCCTCCGGCAGACCGTGGTTCTGGATTTCCAGGTAGTAATGATCCCGCCCGAAGATGTCCAGGTATTCCAGCATGACCTTTTCCGCGGTCTCCAGTTCTCCCCGGAGGATGTGCCGGGGCACCTCGCCGGCCACGCAGGCGGACAGACAGATCAGGCCCTCATGGTACTGGCGCAGCACGTCCATGTCGATCCGGGGCTTGTAGTAGAATCCCTCCACTTCTCCGATGGAAACGATTTTCATCAGGTTCTGGTAGCCCGTCTTGTTCTCCACCAGCAGGATCAGGTGGTACAGCTTGCTGCGGGACTCCAGGCTCTTGTCCAGGTGGGACCCGGAGGTGATGTACACTTCGCAGCCGATGATGGGTTTGATGCCGGCTTTTTTGCATTCCTGATAGAATTCGATGACCCCGTACATGACCCCATGGTCAGTGATGGCCAGGGCCGGCATACCCAGTTCCCTGGCATAGGCCACCAGGTCCGGGATCCGGCAGGCCCCATCCAGCAGGGAATACTGGGTATGGGTATGTAAATGGACAAATTGGGACGACATGGCTTCTCCTTCGTTAAAAAAGGGCTGCCACACAGGGCAGCCCCACTCAAATGGCCTTACTCATGAATGGTATTCACTTCTCCCGGCAGGTACATGGTCACTTCCGGTGATACTTCTGTTTCGGTGGCCCCAATGGTGTAGGCCACCCCGGCCAGATAATCCTGGGCCCGGACCTTATCCGGCTCCGCCAGGTCGTTGAGGCAGAGCAGCAGGCCCTTGCCCTCCATGATCAGCTGGCCATAGGGGACGATATCCTCCAGACTGGCCGGCGTCCGCAGACAGAGATCCAGATTGGGTGTGGTGAGCAGGGTCAGGCCGTTATCCCGGGTTTCCTCCGGTTTTTCCGGCACGTCCTTATGAGATTGAAAGCGGGCAAACATAGGCGACCTCCTCCCTTCTTGGTATCATCTTATTGTACACCAAAAAATTTGCCTTTGGCAAATTTTTTCCTTCGGCTCGTGGCTCCAGGCTCGCAGCCCCTAGCAAAAAAGGCCGCCGCAAAAGCGGCAGCCTTTTTCATTACGCCCGTGCGTTGCGCGCCCGGGTGCGGGCCCGTTCCAGACGGGACAGGATTTTCTTTCTCATGCGGATGCTCTTGGGAGTGACTTCCACCGTTTCATCGTCGTTGATGTGTTCCAGAGCCCCTTCCAGGGAGAAGGTCTGCGGCGGTACCAGACGGACCGCATCATCGGACCCGGCGGCACGCATATTGGATACGTGCTTCTTTTTGCAGGGGTTCACATCCATATCATCTTCCCGGCTGTTTTCGCCCACGATCTGACCTTCGTAGACTTCTTCGCCCGGGTTCACGTACATGGTGCCTCTGGCCTGGCATTTATCGATACCGTAAGCGGTGGTAGTACCGGCTTCAAAAGCCACCAGGCTGCCGCGGGTACGGCCGGGGATATCGCCCTTGTATGCGCCCCAGCCGGCGAATACGTGGTTCATGATGCCATTCCCCTTGGTATCGGTCAGGAACTGGTTCCGGAAGCCGATCAGGCCACGGGCAGGGATGATGAAGTCCATGCGCAGGTAGCCGGCCACTTCGGTCATATTCTGCAGTTCAGCCTTGCGGATGCCCAGGCCTTCCATCACAGGGCCCATGAAGTCCTGCGGCACTTCGATGGTCAGTGCTTCCATGGGTTCCAGCAGCTTGCCGTTTTCGTCCCGGTGCATGATTACGGTCGGTTTGCCCACCTGCAGTTCGAAGCCTTCACGCCGCATGGCTTCGATCAGCACGGACAGATGCAGTTCGCCACGGCCGGATACCTTGAAGGTATCGGGGCTGTCGGTATCTTCCACCTTCATGGAAACGTTGGTTTCCACTTCTTTATACAGACGGTCACGCAGGTGACGGCTGGTGATGAAGTCGCCTTCCTGGCCGGCAAACGGGCTGTCGTTCACGGAGAACGTCATGGACAGAGTAGGTTCGTCCACCTTGATGCCCTGCAGCTGTTCGGGATTGTCCACATCAGCGATGGTGTCGCCGATTTCAGCGTCAGCCAGACCGATCAGCGCAATGATGTCACCGGCTTTGGCTTCGGGCACTTCCACCCGTTTCAGGCCTTCGTAGGTGTACAGACGGCCGATTTTCTCGTTGGTCCGTTTGTCATCGTGCATCAGGCACACCTGTTCACCGTTGTGGATGGTCCCGCGGACCACACGGCCCACCACGATCCGGCCCACGAAGTTATCATGGTCCAGGGTATTGACCAGCATCTGCAGCGGTGCATCCACATCCACGTCGGGAGCGGGAATGCTCTTGATGATGGTGCGGAACAGGGGTTCCAGGTTGTCGCTTTCATCATCCATGGACAGCTTGGCAATGCCCTTCTTGGCGGAGCAGTACACCACCGGGAAGTCCAGCTGATCGTCGTTGGCGTTCAGTTCGATGAACAGGTCCAGGACTTCATCCACCACTTCTTCCACCCGCTGATCCGGACGGTCGATCTTATTGATGACCACGACGGGTTTCAGATGATGTTCCAGTGCTTTCCGCAGCACGTATTTGGTCTGGGGCATGGGGCCTTCGTAGGCGTCTACCAGCAGCAGCACGCCGTCAACCATGTTCAGCACCCGTTCCACTTCGCCGCCGAAATCGGCATGGCCCGGAGTATCCAGGATGTTGATTTTGCAGCCATCATGCATTACGGACGTATTCTTGGCCAGGATGGTGATACCACGTTCTCTTTCCTGATCGTTGGAGTCCATGACCCGTTCCTGTACCTGCTGGTTGGCCCGGAATACACCGCTCTGTTTCAGCATGGCATCGACCAGGGTCGTCTTACCATGGTCAACGTGAGCGATGATGGCAATGTTACGCAAATCATTTCTAATCATAAAAGCCCAATCCCCTCTTATTTCCAGATAAATCAAGAGGATGCTCGTCAAGAAGCATCCTCAAAGTAAACTACATGATTTCGACTTTCCTATTATATATTTTTCCCCTGCGTATGTCAAACTTTTTACAGGGTCTTCATCACATTGTCAATGTATTTGCGGATCTTATCCAGCTTGCCCCGCACATCGGGGATCCGTTTGGGGTCGTGGGTAACGATCTGTTCCATGCGGCCCTTGTAGGCCAGGTATTCTTTTTCGAAGCTCCGCAGATAGTCCCGGAGAGACTGGATGGCCGGTGCCGCCACCACAATCTGGCTTTCCTCAATATGCCAGTCGGTGCCGTCGATGACCGCCGTATCCCCGTAGTTGGGAATGTAGGTGGCTGTGCCCAGTTCCGTATTCAGCAGGTGGGCAAAATGACTGGCTGAATCGTATTCCCCGTGGACCACAAAGAAGCATTTCGGTTTCTGCTCCATCCCCTTGTACAGGGCCAGCATCTGGTCCTTGTCCGCATGTGCGGAAAAGCCAGACATGTTGTAGATTTTGGCCCCCACCACGATGTCTTCTCCCATGATCTTCACCTTTTTGGCCCCGTCCAGCAGACGCCGCCCCAGGCTTCCTTCTGCCTGGTATCCGGCGAAGATCACCGAACTGTCCTTCCGCCACAGGTTGTGTTTCAGATGGTGGAGCACCCGCCCGGCATCCGCCATACCACTGGCCGACAAGATGATCATGGGGCTGGGCAGGTCGTTGATGGCCCTGGATTCCGCCGGAGTCTCCGTGTACTTCACATTGGGCATGTCGATGAGTTTGCCCTTCTGCTGGCGGAAAATGGTAGTAGCCTCCTCATCGTACTCTTCCGGATTGAACTGCATCACCTGGGTGGCCTTGATGGCCATGGGGCTGTCCACGTAAATGGGGATCCGGGGCAGCTGTCCGCTGGCCATCAGCTTCTGGAAGTAGTACAGCATCACCTGGGTACGGCCTACGGCAAAAGCCGGGATGATCACGTTGCCGCCCCGGCTCAGGGCATCCTTCATGATGTCGCACAACTCCTGCTGCCGGTCGATCTTTTCGTGGATCCGGTCCCCATAGGTGGATTCGGTGATGATAAAGTCCGCGCCAGAAATCTGGTAAGGGTCATCCAGGATGGGTACATTGGGCTGGCCGATATCCCCGGTAAAGATCAGCTTCGTTTTCTTCTCGTTCTCTTCCAGTTCCAGGGTCACCAGTGCGCTCCCCAGGATATGGCCTGCCACCCGGAACCGGAAGGTGATACCCGGGTACAGTTCAATGTTCTCATCGTAATCATGGGTGATGAAATGCTTCAGGCACAGGTAAGCATCGTCCGCCGTATATAAAGGTTCCACCCTGCTCTTGCCGGCCCGCAGCCCCTTCCGGGTGGCCACTTCCGCATCAGATTCCTGGATATGGCCGCAGTCGGGCAGCAGGATCTGGCACAGTTCTTCTGTAACGTGGGTACAGTGGATGAACCCTTTGAACCCTTCCTTCACCAGTTTGGGTAGCAGGCCGCTGTGATCGATGTGGGCATGGCTTAAAATCACCGCATCGATTTCACCGGGATTGAAGGCAAACGGCCGGCGATTCAGGTCTTTGATGACTTTGGGGCCCTGGAACATGCCGCAGTCCAGCAGGATCTTCCTGCCGCCCACTTCCAGCAGATGGCAGGAACCGGTCACGATCTTATCAGCGCCCAAAAAACGGATTTTCATGGAGCATGCCTCCTTGGTTCCGGACTTTTCCACACTTCAGTACACCATATTTTTCTCTGATGTGGTACAATAGTCCCATGGTTTTCTTGATGAAAGGATGTCTATGATGAAAAAAAGCCATTTCCTTCCTATATGTTTTGTTTCGCTCTGCACCGTCCCATTCCTGCTTTTTGGGGGCCCAATGGCTGATGCGGCGGAAAAAGAAACGGTTTCTGTAACAAATGGTTCACAAAAAGGTGTCTCTGTGCCCCTGGATGAAGCGGCATCCGGGTCCAAAACAACCGTAAAAACAGCCCTTTCCGGAGACGTCCAAAAAACGGCCATCCCGGAAAAACTGCCGGTGCCTCCCACCGACGAGGAGGCTGCCTGGACCCTGGTGGGCAGCAACAGTACCTACGATGTGTACTACGATTCCCGGACCCTGAAAGCAGACCCCAAAAGCGGGATCATCACCCTGTGGAACAAATGGGTGAACAAAAAGGCCCCGGGCACTGCGCCCAGGACCCTGCTCCTCCAATCCCAGTATGATGTGCGGCTGCGGGTGGTCTCCGACCTGGTGCAGTACCGGTACAACGGCCTGGGTCAGAAGGTGGATGGAGAAAAATTCCCTGATCCCTCCTGGTATCCGCTGAGCCCTGACACCCTGGGCATGGAACTGTGCAATGCCCTGAAAGCGGTATTTTTGAACAACTGAAAGAGGCTGTGAAGAAATGAGGATCCATTTCTTCACAGCCTTATTTTTTGTCCTTCCCTGACAACGACTCACCATCCACCAGCCGCTGCTATAATGGGATCACATCATTTTCATCCTGTCCCCGATGATCCTTGCCACATATACGCCGCTGGCGCTGGCCTGGCTCAGGCCCCGAGTGATGCCGGCCCCGTCACCGATGGCAAAGAAGTTGGGCAGTTTCGTCTCCAGCCGGTCATCCAGTTCCAGCCGGCTGCTGTAGAATTTTACCTCTACCCCATACAGCAGGGTATCGTCATTGGCCGTGCCCGGCGCCACCTTGTCCAAGGCGTAGATCATTTCAATGATATTATCCAGATGCCGTTTGGGCAGCACCAGGCTCAAATCTCCGGGAACGGCATTCAGCGTGGGCCGCAGAAAGCTCTGGCTCAGTCGATGGGCATTGGTCCGCCGGCCCTTGATCAGGTCTCCGAACCGCTGTACCAGCACACCACCCCCCAGCATGTTGGACAGGGACGCAATGTGCTTGCCATACCGATGGGGTTCCTTGAAGGGTTCCGTGAACCGGTTGCTCACCAGCAGCGCAAAGTTGGTGTTGCCGCTGTTCTTCTTGGGGTCGCTGAAGCTGTGGCCGTTCACCGTGACGATGCCATCGGTGTTCTCCGCCACCACATATCCGTTGGGGTTCATGCAGAAGGTCCGCACCCGGTCACCATACTGCTTCGTCCGGTAGACCAGCTTGGCTTCGTACACCTCATCGGTGATGTGCTGGAACACCGCCGCCGGCACTTCCACCCGGACGCCCACATCCACCTGGTTGTTGGTCAGTTCCAGGCCCAAGGCTTCGCACTGATCCGAGAACCATTCGGCACCGGCCCGGCCCGGTGCGCCGATCAGATACGTGCATTTCACAGTCTCATCGCTGTCCTTCAGGAACACTTCGTAACCCCCGTCGCAGGGCTTGAAGGTCTCCACCTGGGTGTCGCACTGGATCTGGATGCCATGGTCCATCAGGAACCGATAGATGCTGGCCATGAGCTTCCGGTTGTTGTCCGTACCCAGATGGCGCACCTTGGCATTCAGGAGGTGAAGGTCGTGTCCCAGGGCCTCCCGGCCGATTTTACAGTTCTTGGTGGAATATACTTCCCCGGGGGCCCCGTGCTTCAGATTGATTTCATCCACATAGTCGATCAGTTCCATCACCGTCTTTTTGGGGATGTAATCGCTGAGCCAGCCGCCGAATTCCGTGGTGAAGTTGTACTTGCCGTCGGAGAAGGCCCCGGCACCGCCGAAGCCCCGCATGATGCTGCAGGGGGTACACCGGATGCACTTTTCCACCTTGCCTGCAATGATGGGACAGTTCCGCAAATCGATGGCATGGCCTTCCTCCAGGATCAGCACGCTGACCTTGGGATATTTCAGTACGAACTCATAGGCCGCATAAATGGCCGCAGGACCGCCGCCGATGATGGCTACGTCCACTTTTTTCGTCATTTTTTGAACACCTCTTTGTCATTGACCGTATTGAAGATAATCGAAGAGATCTGGTTGATGGTCTTGCGGGTTTCCTCTGGACGTACCGCCTTATCCATCATGACCACCAGAACATATTTTTCCTTGGCATAGACAATGCCGGCCGCCCCCAGTACCTGGCCATGGTTCGCCTGGTACCCGGCTATTTTCACCTTATCCGGCAGCAGGGCCCCCAGCATATCCCGTTCCGGCTGTTTCTGCAGCAGACCCAGCAGATAGGCATCCTTTTCCCGACTGATACATTTGCCCTGGTACAGGCTGGTCAAAAGGTTCACCATATCGTTCACAGACGTATAGCTCAGTTCCCGTTTCTCTTTGGGAGCCAGGCCATCCTGGGCATTTTCCTGGGTGGGCAGATCATGGCTGCCGATCACCGTATCTGCATACCCCTGTTTGGACAGCCATTCGTTCATGTCTTCCCGGCCGGCGATCCAGATCAGTTTATACAGGGCCGTGGTATCGTTCTGCAGGATCATGGCTTCCAGCAGATTCTGCACCGTCAGTTTGCTGCCGGCAGGCAGTTTCCCCAGGACCGGGCTGTGGGGCCGGAGGTCCTTTTCCCGCAGGGTGTAGACTTCATCCAGCGCCAGGTCCCTGTCTTCCACCTGGCGCAGTACAGCCGCCGCCACGTAGGGACGGATCAGATCACCGGCAGGCATTTTGCCGGAATAATTGTAGAACACTTCCCCGGTATCCAGGGAATGGTAGTACACCGAGCAGGCAGCCCCGCTCTGGGCGATTACGTTATTCAGATAGGCATAGGGCAGCTTGGTGTCCTGGGAATGGACCAGCTGGGCATTCTGGGCGGTCTGCTGCTGCTCCAGGTATTTGGGGCTGCGGTGCAGCAGGGTGATGGAGATGATCCCGATCACCACCAGGGCAATGAAACAAAGCAGGATTTTCTTGTTGATACTCATAATGTAAACATGACCTTTCTATGGACTTTCAACCAGTTTTCCCGTTCCTTGTAATCCGGCAGCACCCGGGCCACAGCCTGCCAGAAGGCCTTGTTATGGGACATGTTGCGGAGGTGGCAGAGCTCGTGGACCACCACATAGGCAATCACCTCCCGGGAGCAGAACACCAGAGGCCAGGAGAACCCGATTTCTCCCCTGTAATTGCAGTACCCCCAGCGGGAGCGGGCCCGGCTCCATTTCACCCGAGGTACAGGCAGATCCAGTACCAGGGCGTAAGACCGCACCAGGTCCCAGAGCACCTCCCCCAGCCGGGCGGACAGATACCCCACCAGGGTGGCCCGGTTCTCCTCCATGCCCATATAAAGATTCCCGGGTTCCTGCCGAAATCCCTTTCCCGGGACCCGATGCAGGGTGCAGGGCGCACCAAACAGCAGGAAGGTCTCCCCCTCCCGCAGTTCCAGGGTATGGTACTCCCGGTTCTCCGTCCGGACCCGTTCCACCGCCCGGCAGATCCATTGTTCTTTTTTGTGCACTGCCTGCTCCCAGAGGCTTTTGGGACAGCCGTAAGGGACCCGCAAAAGCAGCGTTCCGCTTTCGCGGACTTCAAACCCGATGGTCCGGCGGGCCGACTGGACGATCCGGGCGCTTTTCATGATTTCTTCGATACCCATAGCGTTCCTATTATAGCATAGAACATTGACCACTGTCATACTTTCTCTTATAATGAAGCCATACCCATAAAGGAAGTGTAAAATATGGATACATTTGAAATCCCCACAGCAGCGTTGACGCTGATCCTGGTGATTTTCATCTCTTTTTCCGGCTTCTTCTCTGCGGCAGAAACAGCCCTTACCGGCGCCAACAAACTGCGGCTGAAGAATCTGGCCAAAAGCGGCAACCCCAAGGCCCGGAAAGCCCTGCAGCTGCTGAACCGTTTCGATGATGCCCTGTCCACCATCCTGATTGGGAACAACGTGGTGAACATCGCCACGGCGTCCCTGGCAGCCGCTGTCTCTACAGCGGCCTTCGGTCCTTCGGGCCTGGCCCTGGCCACGGTGGTTACCACCATCATCATCCTGATTTTCGGAGAAATCCTCCCCAAAAGCGCTGCCAGCGACGCCCCGGAATATTACTCCATGCAGACCGCCGGTCTGCTCCGGATCCTGGTGTTCCTGTTCACACCCCTGAACTTTCTGTTCCGGCAGCTGAAGCGGCTGGCCGCCCAGTTCCTGGGCAAGAAGAACAGCCGCAAACCGGCCACGGAAGATGAACTGCTGCTTATGGTGGACGAAGTGGAAAGCGGTGGCGGCATCAACAAGCAGGACAGCCTGCTGATCAAGAGCGCCATCGAGTTCAGTGACATCCGGGTACGGGAGATCATGACCCCCCGGGTGGATATGGTGGCCATGGATATCTCCGAAGGAACGCCGGAGGCCCTGAAGCTGTTCCGCAGCCACGGGTTCTCCCGTCTGCCCGTGTTCAAGGATGACTATGGCGAGATCATCGGCATCCTCCACGCCAAGGACTTTTTTGCAGCGTACCTGCAGAATCCCCAGTTCGACTTGAAGAAAGTCATCAAGAAAGCCGCCCTGGTCCATCAGTCCACCAAGATTTCCCGGGTACTGAAGACCCTGCAGGAAGCCAAGGTGGAAATGGCTATGGTCATGGACAGCTACGGCACCGTACGGGGCCTGGTGACCACTGAGGACATCGTGGAAGAGCTGGTGGGTGAAATCTGGGACGAACATGACAAGGCCATTTCCTCCTTCCGCCGGCTGGGCAAGAACCGGGTCCTGGTGTCCTGTTCCTCCAACTCCCAAAATGCCAACCTGTTCGACCTGTTCAAGGTGCTGGATCTGGACATAGACGACTACGGCCTGGAGAACAACTCCATCAGCGGCTGGGTGGTGGATACCCTGGAAACCATCCCCAAAAAAGGCGACAGCTTCGACTGCAAGAATCTGCACGTAACGGTGACAAGGGCCAACGAGCACCGGGTGCAGGAAATCATCGTGGAAGTGCGGCCCACGAAAAAAGATGCGGCGGAAGGATAGAAGATGGGATCTTCTCCTCCCAGCCCTTTGCTAAAGCAAAACAGATGAAAGGAAGGGACTCCCCATGAGCAATCCGTTTTTGATTGTGGTAGATATGCAGAATGATTTTGTAGGCGGCAGCCTGGGATCCGAGGCGGCCCAGGCCATCACCCTGGACGTAATGAAAAAAGTGGCCCATTTCCCGGGCAAGGTGATCTTCACCCAGGACACCCACGGCAGTGACTACCTGGAAACCCAGGAAGGCAAACTGCTGCCCGTGAAGCATTGCATCAAGAACACCCCGGGATGGCGCCTGATCCCCGGCCTGGAAAAGCTGCAGCAGGAACACCACTGGCCGGTGATCCAGAAGCCCTGCTTCGGTTCTGTGAAACTGGCCCGGGAGCTGGCAGAGGCCAACAAGGTACAGCCCATCACCAGCATCGAACTCATCGGCCTTTGTACCGATATCTGCGTGGTGAGCAATGCCCTGCTGTTGAAAGCGGCCCTGCCGGAAGTGCCCATCAAAGTGGACAGCCGCTGCTGTGCCGGCGTAACCCCGGAAAAACACCGGGCAGCCCTGGAAACCATGAAAAGCTGCCAGATCATTGTGGAATGATCCGTTCCATGAAAAAGAAAGACCCATCCCAGGATCGGATGGGTCTTTCTTTTTGCCCAGAGACTGTGACAAGCCGCCGCGCATCGCTTTATTCTTTTACCTCCGGCTGGGGTGCCAGCATGATCTTGATAATCTCCCGGTCGGTTTCTCTCATCCCTTCCCGGCCCAGCTGGCTCACGTTCCTGATGGTGGCCTCCACCCCATTGTTCACAATGCCATCGCCGCTTTTGAATTCATTGCCGCTCTTGTACATGGAGTAGCCCAGCAGGCCGGCTTCCACGCTGGATGCAATTTTGGCGGCACAGGAGGCCTTCGCCCCGTCGCAGATGATCCCGCTGACGATGGCCAGCGCGTTCACCAGGGTATGGCTGATGGCGTCATACCCTTCCCCGTACAGGTAGGCGATGCCACAGCCCGCCGCGCACCCGGCGCTTACCGCTCCGCAGTAGGCGGACAGCCGTCCGATGCCGGTCTTTTCATGGATGGCGATCAGATTGGACAGCACCAGGGCCCGGTACAGTTTTTCCTTGGTCACATTCAGTTCCTTGGCATATTCGATGACGGGAACGGAAACGGCAATGCCCTGGTTGCCGCTGCCGGAGTTGATCACCACAGGCAGTTCACAGCCGCTCATCCGGGCGTCGGACCCGGCAGCTGCCTTGGCCACAGCCCGATTCTTGATGTCGCTGCCGTAGGTCTTCAGCAGCACGGAACCGATATTGGCACCGTAGTTGCCCAGCAGTCCTTCTTCAGAAATGGCGGTGTTGCATTGGATCTGGGGATCCAGTATGGGTTTTACATCTTCGATGTCACAGGTGTTGGCAAAATCCAGGATGTCCTTGATGTTCAGCAGGTTCTTGCCGGTCATGCCCATTTCCTCAGCATTGTCCGCACAGCCGGTGCCCCCGTCTTTTTTCGCTTCATAGACAGTCTTTTCATTCTTCTGTATCAGCACGATATTGGTATGGTATTGAGCAATCCGGACCAGGGCGCTGTCCGTTCCATGGAACAGCTTCACCATGATATCGAAGATCAGTCCATTGTCCACCGCTTCCACCTGCATGGGCACCTTTTTCAGGAAGTCCTTCATCTGTGCTTTCTGCTCCGGTGTCACGTCTGCGATTACTTCCAGCTGTTTTTCCGCTTTGCCTCCAACGATCCCGGCCGCAGCCGCCGCTTCGATGCCGTGCAGGCCGTCCGTATTGGGCACCACCACGCTCTTCACGTTCTTGATGATATTCCCGCTGACGCCGATTTCCACCCTGTCCGGCAGGGCTCCCAGGACTTCCCGGGCCCTGGCCGCGGCGTAGGCAATCGCAATGGGCTCGGTACATCCCATGGCCGGCACCAGTTCTTCCTTCAGGATTTCCACGTAGGTCTGGTATTTCTGATCGGTCTTCTCCATTGTCCGTCCTCCTTTTATTTCCCATTGAAAGTGAGCCGCATCTGGTGCCACACCACGTCCCCGTGGGTGGAACCGGAGATGCCTTCATCCACGAATCCGAATTTGGCGTAATAGTGGACCAGACGGTCCTTGCAGGTCAGGACCACTCCTTTGCGGCCTTCTTTCCGGGCCGCATCGATGAAGTGCTGCAGCACGTTCCCGGCCAGTCCCTGTTTCCGGCGGGCGGGGTCCGTATCCACCCCGAAAATCATCTGCCAGGCCCCTTTTTCGTTGTGCATATCTGCATGTTCGTACATGGCGTCAGTCAGATCCGGTTCATCCGTCACCAGTCCATTCACAAAGGAAACCAGCTTGCCTCCATCAAACAGCAGGAGGAAGTGATTGGGATACGCCGCCACCCGATCCTGGATGGATTCCGGTGTAGCCGCTTCTGCATGAGGGAAGCAGACAGCCTCCAGGTTGGCGATATCCTTCACATCCTGGGGTTTTGCATACCGCAATTCCATGTTTTTACCTTTCCTTTCCTTCCATCATTCCCACCACAGGTCTTCATTTCCATCGGATCCATTCTTCGTGGAACCGGTCATGGGGTGCGATTTTCTGGTCCGGATACCCCAAAGCAAACATGGCAAAGGCTTCTTCCTCTCCGGGCAGCCCTGCCAGTTGGGCCACAGCCGCCATCCGCTCCTCACGGGGATAAACACCCATCCATACACCGCCCAGGCCCTGGGCATCTGTCTCTACCCAAAGGTTTTCCAGGGCCGCACTGGTATCCACAGGAGCAAATTCCGGCAGCGGGCAGTCCTTCCGGAAACTGATGACCAGCAATGCCGGGGCGGCCGCCGCAAAGGTGGAGAACCGGCTGACCTGGGCCAATTTTTCAATCAAGCCCTGTTCTGTGACAACCGTAAACCGCCAGGGCTGCTGATTGCAGGCAGAAGGAGCTGCCATGGCCGCCCGCAGGATCTGTATGATTTTCTCTTTTTCGACGGATTTGGCAAGATATTTCCGTACACTGGTGCGATGGAACAGATTTTCCATAGACAAGGCCACCTTTCAAACATAAATTTTGATGATCTATTTATGATAGCATAAAATCACTCATCAGAAAGATCGTTTTTCGCAGGTACACCCGCTATAAGCGGGTCAATCAAAGCAATCGCCCCCCTGCCCTTTGTGCCCTTTGGCATATGACGTATGACAAAAAGAAGCTGCCGCTTTCGCGACAGCCTCTTTGTTCTGTATAGTTGGTGCGGCTGACAGGAATCGAACCTGCACGTCGAAGACACCAGATCCTAAGTCTGGCGCGTCTGCCAGTTCCGCCACAGCCGCATTTTGGGTAAAAAAAATTGGTGATCCACCCGGGATTCGAACCCGGGACACCCTGATTAAAAGTCAGGTGCTCTACCAACTGAGCTAGTGAATCACTTGGCTGGGGCAGCTGGACTCGAACCAACGCATGCGGGAGTCAAAGTCCCGTGCCTTACCGACTTGGCTATGCCCCAAGATAAAAAAAAAGGTGGGGTGGATAGTGGGGATCGAACCCACGCGTGCCGGAGCCACAATCCGGTGTGTTAACCGCTTCACCATATCCACCATTTATCATCGTCATCCGACGACTTTGTTATTTTAGCATAGGATAGCAGATTCTGTCAACCTGTTTTTCCAAAAAAACATCTTTTTTCTTCAGGCGCATCCTTATCAAGATAATCCCAGATTTCTCCATATCCCCATTTTGAATTATCTTTTCCCATGGAATCTGCCTCTTTCAAGTTTAATTATCTCCTATCACCCGAAGAAGTCAACCAAAATTTAACAGTTGCGTCATTCATGGATTCCTTTTTCCGGACCACCCGGATCCGATTCCCCCTATACACTCTGGCCGGGAATGTCACCTGATCCAGATAGAATACCCTAGTCCCTTCACCGGTCTAAAAAGAAAGCGCATCCCATCTGGGGATGCGCCATTTCTTCTGTATAAAATTCCGGTCGCAGAACCGCTTCCTTATCTCTTGGAGAACTGGGAAGCCTTTCTTGCTTTCTTCAAGCCGTACTTGCGACGTTCTTTTTCCCGAGGATCGCGGGTCAGCAGACCAGCTTTCTTCAGCAGAGGACGATAATCAGCGTCCACTTTCAGCAGGGCACGGGCAATACCATGACGGATTGCGCCAGCCTGGCCGGAGATACCGCCACCCACAACGTTGGCGATTACATCATATTTACCCAGGGTTTCGGTGGTATCCAGCGGTTGACGGACCACCAGTTCCAGGGTTTTCAGGCCGAAGTATTCACTCAGTTCACGGCCGTTCACTACGATCTTGCCTTCGCCCGGAACAAGGCGAACACGGGCAACGGAGCTTTTACGGCTGCCGGTTGCATCATACGTAACTTTTGCCATTTTCTAGTTCTCCTCTCCTCTTAGCGAATATCGATGGTCAGAACTTCAGGCTTTTGTGCAGCATGAGGATGTTCAGAACCAGCGTATACATGCAGTTTTTTGATGATCTGATTGCCCAGACGGTTTTTGGGGATCATCCCGCGAACAGCCAGCTCAACCATTCTTACAGGGTTCTTTTCCAGCATTTCGCCAGCTTTGGTATATTTGTCGCCGCCCAGATAGCCGGAATGACGGAAGTAAACTTTTTGAACCAGTTTCTTGCCGGTCAGTTTCACTTTGGCAGCGTTGATGATGATCACGTTGTCACCGGTATCCATGTGCGGGGTAAAAGTCGGTTTGTTCTTGCCGCGGAGCACCTTAGCAACTTCTGCAGCCAGACGGCCCAGAGTCTTGTCGGCAGCATCCACTACATACCATTTGCGTTCAATGGTAGCCGGGGTGGCCATGTATGTTTTCATCCTTATTCCTCCTAATAAAAACTCATAATCATTCTGTATCCAGTGATGAGTCTTTGGGGTACGGCCGGGGCTAACGGCACGGTCTCAAAGTGATACCGTAATATTGTACAGTATATTACAGCTTCTGTCAAGGAAAAATCCTTTATCGTCTCTTTTCCCGGGCCAGGAAATTGTACAGGGCGCCGATCAGACCTGCGTCATTCCCCAGTCCGGCAAAGGTCACCGTGGTCCGATCCAGGATCAGGGGAATCAGCTCTTTTTTCAGGCTGTCCTTCAGCATGGGTTCCAGCAGGTCCTGCTGGGCCATGATGCCCCCGCCCAAAATCACCCGCTGGGGATTGAGGATGTAGCAGATGCAGGCGATTCCGGAAGCCCACTGGTGGACCGTCTCCCGCAGCAGCCGGTGCAGCGGTTTGTCACCATGGCGCACCTGCTCGCAGATGATCTTACCGTTCAGGGTGGTGGGATCCACGCCCTTCAGTTTGGCGGCCTTTTCCACCAGAGTGGTCACCGAAGCCGCTTCTTCCCAGTGGATCCGGCTGCCCAGTTTGGCCTGTCCCACTTCACCAGCGGTGAAGCAGCTGCCGGGCCACAGTTTCCCGTCCAGTACAAAGGCGCCGCCGATACCGGTCCCCATCGTAAGGCAGAACAGGCTTTTGGCCCCTTTGCCGTTCCCCAGCCAGTATTCCCCCAGGGCAGCACAGTTCACATCGTTTTCCACCCAACAGGGCAAATGCAGCCGGTTCGTTACCAGCTGCATCAGGTTGATCCCGGTGAGCCCCGGGAAATGGGGTGCCGCGTGCATCATTTCCCCGGTCAGCGGATTCACCATCCCTGCCATGGAAACCGCAGCCCCCTGGATCTTGAAATATTTCTGGTAGGATCCAATCAGACCCAGCACCTGTTCCAGAAAGGCATCCACACCGTCTCTGGCGATACAATTGGGGATGCTGTCCTTGTTGAACAGCCGCCCCCGGCTGTCCGCCAGACCGTATTTGATGGCCGTGCCACCGATATCCAGGCAAATATATTTGTCCACGATGGCTCAGCCCCTTCAGCCCTGTGCGTTGATGAAGGCAATGGCTTTATCCAGCCGTTCCAGGGTTTTTTCCCTGCCCAGCAGCACCATCACATCGAACATGCCGGGGCTGAAGGTCCGACCGGTCAGGGCCAGACGGGTGGGATGGATCACCTTGCCCAGGGTGGTGCCCAGTTCTTCCGCCAGCTTGTTGTAGCAGGCTTCCGTGGTCTCCAGATTGAATTCAGGCAGGGCAGCCAGCGCATCATGGGCTTTCTGCAGCAGTTGGGCTGCTTCCGGTTTGAAGGATTTCTTCACACCCTTGGGATCGTATTCATCAAAATCCCTGAAGAAGTAGCTGGAACCGTCCGCCAGTTCCACCAGGGTCTTCACCCGGACCCGGACTACATCCACCAGATGGTCGAAATATTCCTGATGGGCCGGCAGGTACGTATCATCGATCAGGCCCGCCTTCTTGAAGAAAGGCACAGCCGCATCGGCGATTTCCCGCAGGGGCAGGCTGGACAGGTACTGGCCGTTCAGCCAGGTCAGCTTCTTCACATCGTAGACAGCCGCCTTATGGGACATCTTGCTGAAATCGAACTGTTTCACCGTATCTTCCAGGGTGAAGATTTCTTCGTCATTGCCAGGAGCCCATCCCAGCAGGGTCAGGTAATTGATGATGGCCTGGTGCAGATAGCCTTTTTCCCGGAATTCTTCCACGGAGGTAGCCCCATGGCGCTTGCTCAGCTTGCTCCGGTCCGGTGCCAGGATCATGGGCATATGGCCGAACTGCGGTGCCTTCCAGCCGAAGGCATCGTAGATCACCAGCTGTTTCGGGGTGTTGGTCAGATGTTCTTCCGCCCGCAGCACGTGGGTCATGCCCATGAAATGATCGTCCACCACGACGGCGAAGTTATAGGTGGGGATGCCATTGGTCTTCATGATGACGAAATCATCGAACTGGTTCCAGTTGAAAGTCACGTCTCCGTGGATCATGTCATGGACGGTGACAGTGCCTTCCCGGGGCAGTTTGATCCGGATGGAATGGGGTTCCCCGGCTTCCACCCGTTTCCTGGCTTCTGCAGGATCCAGGTCGCGGCAGGTACCGGCATAATGGAAAGGCTGCTTCCGTTTGCGCTGTTCTTCCCGCTGGGCTTCCAGATCCGCAGCGGTGCAGAAGCAGTAGTAGGCTTTGCCCTCGTCCACCAGCTGCTGGCAGTATTTCTTATACAGATCCAGCCTTTGGGACTGGTAGTAGGGACCGTGATCCCCGCCCACTTCCGGGCCTTCGTCCCAGTCCAGGCCCAGCCATTTCAGGCTGGTGATGATCTGGGAGACGGAATCTTCCTTCAGACGATCCCGGTCGGTATCTTCGATCCGCAGGATCATCCTGCCACCCTGGCTGCGTGCGAACAACCAGTTGAACAGGGCCGTCCGGGCCCCCCCGATATGCAGATACCCAGTCGGGCTGGGGGCAAACCGTACACGTACTTCACTCATGCTAAGCACCTCTCCATTCGTATTTTTACTCAAATCATTTGCGTTTCTGTTTCCGGGACGCTTCAGCGTACTTGGTGCCCCGTTTGTTGGGTCCCACGGCGCTCTTGCCCCGTTTGGGAACCCGTTTCTTCTTGGGCCGGCTGGGCGGTTTCACCGTCCGGCGCACTTTCTCGCCGGCCAGGTTCTGCCGCTCCAGGGTGATGTCCAGCTTCTTCTCCAGGTTCTGGAGCCAGCGGGTCTCATCCGCCGTATAGAAGGTGATGGCCATCCCCTCGTTGCCGGCCCGGCCGGTCCGGCCGATCCGATGCACATACCAGTCCGGATCATGAGGAATGTCGTAGTTCACCACCTGGGTGATGCCTTCCACATCCAGGCCCCGGGCAGCGATATCGCTGGCCACCAGGATCTGGAGCCTGGCCCTGCGGAAGTTTTCCATCACCTGACGTCTCTTGTTCTGGGACATATCCCCGTGGAGCACGTCCACATTGAATCCCTCTCCCTGCAGCCAGTCGCAGAGCTCGATGGCCCGTTCCTTGCTGCAGCAGAAGACCAGCATCAGGTAGGGATTATACCGGTGGATCAAAGAAGCCAGGGCTTCCGGCTTATGGTCCTCGTTCACCTTGATGCAGATCTGCTCAATGGTGGAAGCCGTGGCCTGTTTGGGTGCAATGTCGATGACCATGGGATTGGTGGTCAGGGTCCGGGCCAGCTTCCGCACCTCTTCATCCAGGGTGGCAGAACACAGCATGGTCTGGTGAGGCTGGGGCATCAGGCTGAGCAGGGTCTCGATATCGTCCCCGAATCCCTGGCGCAGCATTTCGTCTACTTCATCCAGCACCAGGTATTTCACCCCGCCCAGGCTGGTATTACCCTTGCGCAGGTGATCCAGCAGCCGGCCCGGGGTACCTACCAGTACCTGGGCCTTATGACCGATCTTCCGTTTTTCTTCTTCAAAATCCCGGCCGCCGCTGACGGTCAGGGTATGGATGCCCGTTTCCCCATCCAGTTTCCGGATTTCCCCGGCCGTCTGCTGGGCCAGTTCCCGGGTGGGAGACAGGATCAGGGCCTGGGCGTATTCCTTTTGGGGATCCACTTTATCAAACAGAGGGATTACAAAGGACAGGGTCTTCCCCACCCCGGTCTGGGCCCGGGCGATTACATCCCGTCCGGCCAGAAGGGCCGGGATAGCACGCTCCTGGACGGGCGTGGGAGTATCTTTTCCCGTGCGGTGGAGTTTCTCCACCATAGCCTCCTTGACCTTCAATTGAGCGAAACCTGCCGCCATCCGATCATCTCCTCTCATTATCTACTGAAATCGTACCCTTTATTATAACGTAAAAGACGGGCTGCCGCAACACGACAGCCCGTCTTCCTTTATCAATGCCCGATCCGGTCCATCCAGGCGAACAGATCCTCCAGATCATAATCCCCGGCATGGCCTTTCCCCCACACCGTGGCAAAATCCACGTCCTTGCCGGCCTCCTGCAGCTTCAGAGCCAGGATTGCCGGTACAGGAAGGGCGGTATCCCGATCCACTTCCCCATGGCGGATCCGCCAGTGCTCCGCCAGGGTCACCGGAGCCTTCCCGATATATTCCAGCGGGCTCAGCATCCGGATGGCTTCGGCCGGTGCCATGGGATTTTTGTCCGTCCGGTTCTGGAACCCGAAGGTACTGAAATGACGGGGCTGGTTGGTTTCCGTGCCGAATTCATCATTTTCTCCGGAGGAACCGCCCAGCCGGTCGAAGGCCGGTGCCGGCTTCAGCCGGGTGGCATAGACGGCATATTTGGCCAGGTCCATGGAAACCACCTTTCCATCCCGGATTTTCAGCCAGTCGATCCGGGACAGATCCGTACCGGCATCCAGGACCTTCTGGGCCCCTTCCATATAAGTCTTTTCGATATACTCCTTAAAAGAGCCGTTGCCCTTCTGATCCAGGGTCAGGGGGTTCCCATCGGCATCTTTCAGCCCCAGGCTGTTCACATACGCAGGGAACAGGGCCTTCAGCCGGGAAGAGACTTTTTTCTGTTCCGCCGTCAGGGCAGTTCCTTTCTGGCTTTCCTGGGGAGCATTGATCGGACGGCCGCTGACTCCATCCTTCTGGTCCCCAGACCCGGAGGGTACCGGTGTACCCTGAGGTTTCTGGTGTAACGTACCGCCGGGGCTCTGGTAATACGTATCGACTCCGTGAAAGACCCATTCATAGGCCAGATCGGCGTGAGGCAGATCCGTAATGGGACAATAGTCCATGGAAGCATAGATGTCATCCCGTTCTTCTGCCGCTCCCAGCTCTTTCAGATACGGTTCATAATCCGGGCTGTTGCCGGTGGCTCCCAAAAGAGCGGAAAGAGCCCCGCCGGCACTGGTCCCGTTGGAAATGATCTTTTCCGTATCCCCGGCCGGCAGCCGGTTGGCATTGTGCCGCAGATACCGGACAGCGGCTTTATAATCCACGATCAGGGCCGGTGCCTTCCCCACATAAGCTCCCCGGGCATCGGTGGTACTGCGGCCCCGGACAGCCGGAGACGCCACCACATACCCTTTGGACAGGGCCACCAGCATGGTGTTGGGTCCGTCGGAGTGGCTTTTGTCCGAAGGGTTCCCGGCCTGGCCGGGCATATATCCTCCCACGTTGTTGGGCAGGAAAATGGGAGCCGTTTTGGCCGTATACCCATTCACCGTCTTTCCTTCCAGGTAGGCAGCCGGTACGAACAGGTTCATCTGTTCGTACTCCGGGTTCCTGGGATGGGCCACATAGACCAGGTTCCGATACGCGTAGTAGGCAACCTGCTGATTGTCCAGGGGCAGGGACTCCTTCACCCCATTTTCCGGATGGAAATGCAAATCATAGGTCTGGACCGATTGGGTGGCAGGCTGCTGGGCAGTTGTCGTCTTTGCCGTCGCCGGTGCCGCCGTAGTCTGCCGTGCCACAGCCGGTACAGCCGCCCACACAGGGGATGCTGCTACAGGAGAAAGCAGGCTGCACAGCAGCGCAGCCGCCAGTGTTCTGGAAGAAAAATGCATCGATTCCACGTTCCTTTCTTTTCTATAAAACAGGGTAAAGCAAATCTGTCAACAAAAAAACAACGACAGCGCACAAAAGATATGCAGCTATCGTTGTTTTTATTGTAAGTCAGGAACATGAAATCCCCGTGAAAACTGTTATTTTCTTCCCGGATAGACCTTCAGCCCTTCAGCCAGGATGTGCATGGCCTTTTCCAGGTCATGGGTGTTCAGCACATAGGCCAGCCGGGCCTCATCCTGTCCCCGGTTCACATCGGAGGCATAGAATCCGTTGCCCGGTGTGATCATGACGGTCTCCCCGTCGATGTCAAAGTCTTCCAGCAGCCATTTGGCAAATTTCTCTGTATCATCGATGGGCATCTTCACCATCACATAAAAGGCCCCTTTGGGATCGGAAGAAATCACGCCAGGCATAGCAGCCAGGCAGGCCTTGATGGTATCCCGCCGTTTGGTGTATTCCTTCTTGACTTCCTCCCAATAGGATTTGGGGGTGGAGTACAGAGCCGCAGCACCCAGCTGTTCAATGTTGGGACAGGACAACCGGGCCTGGCAGCATTTCAGCAGTTCCTGCTGCAGGTCCCTGTTTTTCGTAATGATGCAGCCGCTGCGGGCACCGCAGGCACTGTACCGCTTGGATACAGAATCAATGAGCACCAGATTGTCATCCAGTTCATGCAGCATCCCAAAGCTGGTATACTCTCCATCGTACACAAATTCTCTGTAGACTTCGTCCGCAATCAGGGTCATATCGTATTTCAGGGCAATCCGGGCCAGCATGTCCATTTCTTCCCTGGTGTAGATCACACCGGTGGGATTCCCCGGATTGGTGATCAGCATGGCACGGGTCCTGTCCGTGATGTAGCTTTCCACCGTTTCCTGATCCGGCAGATGGTATCCCGTGTCAGGGGAAGTGGGAACTCCCTGGATTTCCACATTGTAGGCCCCGGTAAAGCTTTTGTAGTTGGCATAGAAAGGTTCAAACATCAGGACATTGTCCCCCGGATCGCAGGTGGTCATGATGGCAAAAGAAAGGGCCTCGCTGCCTCCATTGGTCACAAAGATATCATCGATGGCATAGTCCATGCCCCATTCGGCATAATACTTCCGGATGCCTTCCAGCAGTTTGGCATCCCCCTGGGATTTTCCGTAAGCCACCACTTTGGGATGGTAGGAAGCCACCCCCTTGAAAAAGCTTTCCGGCGTGGGGATATCCGGCTGTCCGATGTTCAGGTGATAGATTTTCTTGGTTTTCTCTACCCGGTTGGCAATGGGTGCCAGCTTACGGATGGGAGAAGTGGGAATATGCAGGGTCCGTTGAGAAATATGCATGGTTACGCTCCTTTTATTACAGCAAATCTCCAAAAATGGAATGGCCGATGAATTCCCGGATGATGGAATTGTTGGGAATGGCCTTATCGTCGATGGGTTCTACGATCTGGAGCATATCCAGAAAGTTCCGGGCAACCGGATATTCCGGTGCCTCTCTGGGAATCTGTTCCAGCAGAGGACAGGCATATTTCTTGAAAACAGCCAGCTCGTAGATCAACGTGGTGTTAAACATGATATCTGCTTCTTCACTGAAGGGAAAGATGTTCCGTTCTTCGCCCTGACGCACCTTGGGCCAGTTTTCAATGGTCTGCCGGGCGTTGTGGGACCGGAACTGGGAATCCCGTACCATGCGGCGCAAAAGCCGCATATCCGTAGTGGGGATCCGGTTGTAATCATCAAAGGAAAGAGGTGTCAGGGCGCTGATATAGATCTTCAGCTTGTTCCGCCGGCGGACCCGGGCTGACAGCTTCTCGTTCATCCCGTGGATCCCTTCCACCACCAGGACTCCATCATCCCCCAGATAGGCCTGCTGTCCCCGGTATTCCCGGTGGCCGCTCTTGAAGTTGAAGTGAGGAATGTCCACCGTTTTTCCGTCGATCAGTTGCTCCATGTGTTCGTTGAACAGCTCGGTATCCAGGGCCTCGATGGATTCGAAGTCATAACTGCCGTCGGGCAGCCGAGGTGTCTGTTCCCGTTCCTTGAAGTAGTTGTCCAGAGAGATGGGAATGGGCCGCAGTCCGTTCACCCGCATCTGAACAGAAAGCCGCTGGGAAAACGTGGTTTTGCCGGAAGAGGAAGGTCCGGCAATCAGCACCAGTTTCACCCTCCGGCCATCGGCGGCGATTTCGTCGGCGATCCGGGCAATGGATTTTTCGTGGTACGCTTCGCACATCTGGATGATGCCCCGGCTGTTTCCTTCTCTGATGAACTTGTTCAGGGCTGCCACCGTGGGACAATGGATGACCTGTCCCAGTCTTTCAGCCTGGGCATACACCTCGCCCAGTTTTTTCCGTGGCTGATACGGTTCCAATACGTCCAGATGGCCCCTGCCTCCAAACCGGAGCAGGATCCCATGGCCCACCCACACCAGTTCGAATTTCTGCAGATAGCCCAGATTGGGCAGCAGCGGACTTACGAAGAACGCACTCTCCCCCGCCAGCTGATAGATATTGATCCGGTACTCCTTCGGCACTGCCTCCAGCAGGGGAGCCTGATCATCGTAGAACCGGGGATTCACATAGGGCCAGGCATCATCCTTGGCAATGGTCTTCACTTCAATGGGTTCCTGGCTGCGGATCAGTTCCTCCATGCACCGGGTGATGTCCTCCAGATCGTACTTGCTCAGGAAAATCTTGTTCTTCACGGCGCAGTACAGCCCATCGCCGAAGGTATTCTCCACCTCCAGCCGCACTTCCGGCCGTTCTTTGGCCATGGCCACGATCAAGGCGAACTGGAAGGTGGCGATGTACGCCCGGTACCCCGCTTCCGTGGAAAGGTCACAGAACTTCACCTGGGCTCCCTCCTCCGGACAAAGCTGCAGCGGAGTTGCCCGCCCATCCACAGTTGCCAGGGCAATGGGCGCCGGAAATTGGGACTGGTACTCCCGGGCCAGAGCCATCAGGGGTGTACCCCGATGCACGCTCTTCACTTTTCCGTCAGGACCCGTAATTTCCATGTTTCTTCCTCTCCTTTTCCCATCTGCAAAAAGAGGACACATCCCAGGATGCGTCCTCTTTTTCTCTACACAACCTGTTTTCTGCCGTGCTCAGTCTTCTCCCAAAGCATCCATGGCTGCTTTGATCTTGGCGGCCATGCCGTAGATCTTTTTCTTGGGAACGCCGCACACGGCCACCCGGACACCGGCAGCCAACGGTACACAGAAAATATTGTCCTCATGGAGTTTGTTGCAGACGGCTTCCGGATCTTTGGCCGGAATGGACAGGAAGAACCCGGAGATGTACGGCAGCATCTTCAGGCCACAGGCTTCGGCTTCTTCCGTAAAGATATCGCCCCGTTCCTGGATCATGGTATAGTAATGGGCCCGCTCCTGCTGGATCTGATCCAGCAGATGTTCATCGCTGTAGATGGTATCCAGGGTATCCATGGCACCCCGGTTGCAGTTGGACCAGCAGGCACGGCTGGTGATCTTGTTCACGTTGATGAATTCCAGGATCTGTTGTTCATCGTTGGTCACCCCGATCAGGGCACCGCAGCGCTGGCCGTACATGGTAAAGCTCTTGGACAGGCTGTAGGCAATCAGGCCAAAGATGTTCTTCGGCAGGTTGGAAAGCTTGCGGAAGATCTTCCGGACTTCTTCCCTGTCACCGGCGTAGTCGATATAAGCCACGTCCAGACACAGCACTGCCTTCTTTTCCGTCCCTTCGATGCAGCTTTCCAGCATCTTCAGTACATTTTCGATTTCTTCCGGAGTCAGGCTGAATCCAGTGGGGTTATGGGCAGGGGTATTGATGATCAGCAGGATCCGATCCTGTTTGGCCAGGATTTCCCGTACCTTCTTTTCACACCCTGCCAGGTTGAATTTATTGTCTTCCGTTACCATGGGATAGGTATCCAGATGACGGTCCATATCTTCGCAGATGTTCTTGTAAGCGCCCCAGTACCATTCAGAAGTCAAGACGGTATCCCCCACCTCTGCATAGTTCCAGACGGCATGGTGGATGGCCCCGGTACCGCCGGCGGTGGCAATGGCCGCTGTGAAAGCTTCCGGACGAGACTGGCTGAAGCAGGCATTCTGCACCAGTTCCAGGTATTCAGGCAGACCCATGATAGGGGCATACCGGAAATATTCATCATCTTTCAGACCCCGATAGATCTTGCTCACAGTGGGCAGCACCACAAATTTTTCGTCGTTGTCCAGGATACAGCCGATGGTGGCATTGATCACATTGTCTTTACCGATTTCACTGATCCGTTTCTGGGCAGCTTCACTGGCACCAAAAATGCGGTCCTTGGACGGTTTTCCCTTTTTCAAAGCATGCGGTGCAACACAGCTGTTAATCATAATAGTAGGTCCTCCCCTCAGTAGCAAAAGCGAACGTTTCACAACGTACCAGAATCGTTGTACATTCTATTATCTCATTATTGAAGAAATCGGTCAATAACTCTGGGGAATTTATCATGATTTGGAACTTTTCTTTAGGACAATATGGAATTTTCCGTTATAGCGGATTTTTCGGCCGGAGCCGTCCGCCTCCAGGGTCCCATTCTCTGTCCAGCATCCTGGATGGGCCTGTTCCCACTGGCGAAAAAACGTAAGCAGCTGGAAATAGTTCCCTTCCAATGTCACCTCCAGCCATTCTGCCGTTCCCTGCTCCTGTTTTTTCCCTGGAGGGATCACCAGCTGAAAACACTGTACCTGGCACCGCTCTGCTGTCCGTTCCAGTTCTTCCAGCCAAACTTCCCGGGGCCGGGGCTGCTCCAGTTTCCTGGCATTCTCTTCCAGCTTTCTTTTTTCTTCCTCTACCGCTTCCCCATCCCAATGGGTTGCGAACCGCTGCAGCTGAGCCACCCTTGCTTCCAGCTGCCGGGCCTGTTCCTGCCGGACCAGAGCGCTGTGCCAAAGAGGCTGCACTCCCTGCAGCAGGATCCCCAGATCCAGCAGCAGGATCCCCAGCCACAGCCCCTGTCCCCGGAGCCATTTCATCTGCAACATGTGGCTTTCAACTTTCATGGTCACCTGCTTTCCACCAGCCATGGAGCGCAAACTGCACGGAAGGATTTTCCTCCGGCTGTTCTTCCAGCCGCTCCAGTCGGATGCCACTGATGCCGGGCTGCTTCTGGAGCCGTTTGGTGAACTGCAGTACCGCCTGCCGGCTCAGACTGCGGCCTTCCAGAGAAAACCCGGGGTGTTCCTTTCCCTTCTCCTGCTGCAGCCGGGTCACCTGGCAGTCCGCCGGCAGGGTATTGCCCAAAAGGGTCAAAAAAGAAGTCCAGGACAGCTGCTTCTGTTCCAGCTGCTGCAACCGTTCCTGCTGTTGTTTCTTCACTTTCTGACGAGCCCGGGCCTCCTGCCAGAGGATTTCCCACCCGGCGGCCTCCTGCAGCCGTTTCTCCTGGTACTTTTTCCGTCCGCTCCAGTAAAACTGCAGGCCGGCCCCAATGACCAGCAGACAGCAGAGAAGGGCAGAGGTTCCTTTGGCCAGGAGGGGCAGCCAATCCTTCCTCTGCCAGTCCGGCCCGGCCTGAAGAGAAAAGTGGAAGCCCGGTTCACCGGCATCCGGCAACAGACCGCCCAGGGCCCCGTACAGACTGTCTGTCCAGGGTCGGCGCTCCCGTTCCTCGTAACAGGGTGCCCACCGGAACCAGGGAGCCGTTTCCACCGGCTGTACCGGGCAGCCCCATTCCTGCTCCAGGACCGCTTTCCAGGCTGCCAGTTCTTCCGATGTTCCGCCTCCCAGATAAACCTGCTCCGGCAGCGTCTCCACCTCAGGGATTTCCTCCGGTGGGAACAATCCAGTGGCCAGGAGAATCCCCTTCTTATACCAGCCATAGGAGATTTCTGTCTCCTGCCGCAGCAGCAGCAGGGTCAGGGCCCCTTTTGGGAACAAACGGCTCCAGCTCTGGGCCAGGGGCTCCACCCGCAGGATCTTCCATGCCAATGTTCCGGCCAGCTGATCCAGGAATTTTCTCCGCCGATCCAGCAGAAGTTCCGCCAGGACCTGTCCGGGCTGATCCGGATGGGGCTGCAGCACCAGAGAGAAGCTGCCCGCAGGATAGGACACCTGCTGAAGGATTTCCCAGGAAGCTTCCTCCTGCTGTTCTTTCCAGGAAAGACCGGAAAGGGACAATTCCCGCAGTTCCGTCCACTCCGGTGCCAGGGACAGGTTCACCTGTCTGGCCGTAAAGCCTCGTTTGGCGCAGACTGCCTGCAGCCACTGGGCCACTGGGTCCGCCTGGCCATGCTCCAGAGATGCCCGCAACCGATCCGGCCAGACCATTTCAAGATACCGCTGGGCTTCCCACTGGCTGCCCCGTCGTTCTCCCTGGAGCAGTACCAGCTTCTTCTCCCCCAATACGACACTGAGCATTGCAGAGGGCCACGGTTTCAACCGCCGCAGCAATCGTTGGAACCGGACCTTCACCGTCTCTGCTCCCCGTCCGAAAGAGTATTCCAGGGTCCCCAGCAGCAGAGGCAGGCCACCGGCAGGATCCAGCCCGAAGGGAAGCCCCCACCGCTGACAATCCAGCAGGAAGGCAGCCCCGCACAAAAAAGGGCCAAAGGGAATGGGTGCATGCCAGGCCTGCATCCGTCCGGCTCTGGGAGCCTGGAATACCCTCCACAGGACAAACAGGAAGGCACCAGCCACGGCCCAGAGCAGACTCTCCCCGCCCCGCAGGGTCCCCAGCCAGAAGCCCAGCAGTCCCACCAGTTTCGGGTCTCCGGCGCCCAGTCCATGGGGTTTCCAGCGGCGCAGCAGCTCCATGCCTCCGCCCAGTACCAGGGCCCCCATGATTCCCAGGCTGAGGGAAGACCCGGCCAGGAACCGGTAGGCCAGGAACAGCAGCCCCAGGGGATAGAACAGGCCCTCATACAGCTGCAGTTCCGCCATGTCCAGGAAGGAAAGCAGGAGCAGCAGGGACAGGATGCCCCAGCGTACCAGGAGCAGCAAACCCGGACCCGTCTGGAATCCAACCAGGAGGAACAGCAGGCCGGTGATGATTTCCTGCCAGAAATACCGGGACGGGATCAGGGCCCCGCAGTACCGGCAGCGTCCATCATTCAGGAAATATCCGGCCAGGGGCACCAGTTCCCGCGCCTCCAGCCTGTGACCACAATGGTCGCAGTGAGACCTGGGGCTCCAGAGACTTTCCTCCCTCTGGAGCCGCACGGCACACAGGCCCAGAAAACTGCCCATGCAGCATCCGATGAGAAAACAGAAAACGCCATAAACAGCGTGGATCACCATGGTACACCTCCCTCAGCCCTGGATGCTGGTCCGCAGCTGGATGGCCTCTCCCAGGTGGAGAGCCGTGATTTCCCGGCTTCCTCCCAGATCGGCAATGGTCCGGGCCACCTTGATGATCCGGTCATGGCTGCGTGCACTGAGGCCCAGGCTGATGAAATATTTTTCCAGCAGGCATTCCGCTTCCCGGGTCATGGGGCAGAAGGCTTTCACTTCCCGGCGTCCCATGCTGGCATTGCAGAACAGATGGGTTCCCTTCAGCCGGTCCCGCTGGAGCTTTCGGGCCGCCACCACCCGTTGCCGGATGGCCGCCGAACTCTCCTCCTTCCGGGTACTTTTCATCTCCTGGTACTGAAGACGGGGCACGTGGATCTGGATGTCGATCCGATCCAGCAGAGGACCGGAGATTTTTTTCCGATACCGGGCAATGTCTCCGGGCCTGCAGGTACACTGGTGGATGGAGTCCTCCTCCCCCCAGAAGCCACAGGGACAGGGATTCTGGGCCGCCACCAGGATAAACCGGGCCGGATAGGTCAGGGATGCCTGGACCCGGCTGATGGTCACCATCCCGTCTTCCAGGGGCTGACGCAGTACTTCCAGGGCACTGCGGGAGAATTCCGGCAATTCATCCAGAAACAGGACCCCGTGATGGCTGAGGGTCACCTCTCCCGGCCGGGGGATGCTGCCGCCACCGATGAGGGCACTCTGGTAAACCGTATGGTGAGGACTCCGGAAGGGGCGCTCCACCATAATGCCATGGCGGCTTTTCAGCAGTCCGGAAATACTGTAGATCTTGGTTACCTCCAGAGCCTCCTCCTCCGTCATGGGAGGCAGGATGCTGGGCAACCGCCGGGCCAACATGGTTTTACCCGCACCGGGAGCACCCACCATGAGCACGTTATGACCGCCGGCAGCTGCGATTTCCAGTGCTCGTTTGGCCACCCGCTGCCCCTGCACATCGGCAAAATCCACCAGGTCCTCCGGCGGGCTTTCCAGGTCCAGGACCTTTTTGGCCAGGGGCTGCAGCGGATGCGTCCCTTCGAAATGGTCGATGATCTCTCCCAGGCAGCTCACCGTAAAAACTTCGATGCCCTCCACCAGTTCCCCTTCGGTGGCGTTCCCCGCCGGAATGAAAATAGCGGGCAAGCCTTCTTCCCGGGCCCGGAGGATCATGGGCAGGATGCCGTTTACCGGGCGCAGGGTGCCGTCCAGGGCCAGTTCTCCGGCGAACACCGGCATGGGTTCCGGCAGCTTCACATACTGTTTGGCTGCCAGCACTCCCAGGGCAATGGGCAGATCCAGCCCGGCTCCATCCTTTTTAAGGTCCGCCGGAGCCAGGTTCACCGTGATGTGGGTATCCGGAAAGTGGAACCCTGAATTCTTGATGGCCGCCTTCACCCGTTCCCGGGCCTCCTTCACGGCCACATCCGGCAGGCCCACCATCTCAAAGGCCGGCATGCCATTGGTCACATCCACTTCCACCGTAACCATTTCTCCATTGATGCCCCGGGTGGTCTCTCCCCAAGTGCGTGCATACATGGGATCAGCTCCTTCTGGTAATCTGGGTTGGTCTGGACAGTCCCGGCAAACGGTTCTGTCTTTCTGTTAAAAACAATTCTTCAAATGATTCAGAGAAATCTGTCCATATAAATCCAGGACTTCGATGATATCGAACTGGTACCGGAACCGGTGCACCTGATGGGTCTTCAGGTACAGGTAGGCGGATTTGCGCAGCCGCTCCTGTTTGGCACGGGTCACCGCCTCCGCCGGTCGTCCGTAGGTCAGCGTGTGGCGGCTCTTTACCTCCACAAAGGCCAGGATACCCCGCTGCCGGGCGATGATGTCGATTTCGCCCCAATGACAGCTGAAGTTCCGTTCCAGGATCTCATAGCCATTCCTTTCCAGGTACTGCACTGCGGCATCTTCGCCCCAGTTGCCGAATTTCCGTCGTGCATGGACCATCCGGAATCCCTCCCTTATTTCAATTGCAGCAGCCGATTCTCGCTGATGGCTTCCCCGGTATCGCCCATGCTCTTCAAGGGCTCGTAGCTTCTCCGGTGCCAGGGCGTGGGACCGCAGTCCAGCACCGCATGCATGTGTTTGGCCGTACCATATCCCTTGTGGGTGGCAAATCCGTACTGAGGATACTCCAGATCCAGCTGTTCCATGATCCGGTCCCGGGTGACCTTGGCGATGATGGAAGCCGCTGCCACCGCTGCACTCCGGCTGTCCCCCCTGACCACATCCTGCACCGGCAGATCCGGAAGGTTCAGTGGCATGGCATCAGTAATGGCCGCCAGGGGCCGCACCTTCATATGGGTCAGGCACAGCGTCATGGCCTGTTTGGCCGCCTGGTAGATGTTCAGGGTATCGATTTCTCTGGGTCCCAGGATACTCACGGTAACAGCCACCGCCTGGTCCAGGATCTCCCCATACAGTTCCTCCCGACGTTTGGCACTTACTTTTTTTGAATCATTCAGTCCCGGAAGCCAGATGGTATGGGGCAGGATCACCGCCGCTGTCACCAGGGGACCCGCCAGCGGACCCCGTCCTGCTTCATCACAGCCGGCCACATATTCCAGTTCCCTGTCCCAGTACTGCTGTTCCATGGACTGGAGCTGCTGCAGCCGCTGCTGTTCCTTTCTCTTTTTGATCTGCTTTTTTTCATAGGAAGCCAGGAGGTGCTGCACCCCCATCCGCGGGTCTTCGGACCACAGGGCCAGTTCCGCAGCGGTAGGGCCCTGGGCCAGCCGCTCTTTGATGTAGCTGACCTTCTTTTTCTCGTCCATTACTGCTCTCCTCCTGTTTTAGGCGCTGTTTCCAGGGTAAAGGCTCCCAGCTTTCCACTCTTGAAATCCCGCAGCACCATCTGGATGGTCTTGTTCTTGTCAGCCACGCCGCCAGCCTGCAACCAGCCCCGGGACAAGGCGATTTTTTCCTCCACAGTCTCCACCGTATCTTCCGTTGTCAATTCAATCTTATAATTGGCACACAGTTCCTGGGGATACCGTTTCATCAGCCGCTGCACCAGGATGTGCACAGCGATTTCCTGGTCGAACACCTCTTCCCGGATGGCTCCGGTCACAGCCAGGCAGAACCCCGTTTCCGGATTGTCGAACTTGGGCCACAAAACTCCCGGCGTATCCAACAGTTCCAGTCCCTTGCCCAGGATCACCCACTGAGGTCCCCGTGTCACGCCGGGTTTGTTCTGGGTCACGGTCTTGTTCCGGCCCAGCAGCCGGTTGATCAGGGTGGATTTGCCCACATTGGGGATGCCCACAATCATGACCCGGATGGAACGGTTGCGCACGCCTTTCTTCCGCCATTTTTCCAGGGTAGGTTCCCCGGCCTTCTGGATGGCTGTTACCAGAGCCTTGACACCTCTTCCCTTCTGGCAGTCCACTTCCAGTGCGGTAAAGTTCTTTTTCTTCAGCCAGGTCAGCCAGGCCCGGGTCTGGTCCGGGTCCGCCATATCCGTCTTGTTCAGCACCACGATTTTCTGCTTGCTGCCAATCAGCTGCTGCAACATGGGGTTGGCACTGGACCGGGGAATCCGGGCATCCAGCAGTTCCACCACCACATCCACCAGTTTCAGGTTGGCTTCCATCATCCGCCTGGCCTTGGTCATATGGCCTGGGAACCACTGGATGTGCAGTTTCTTTTCTCCGAAGGTATTCTCCATTCTTACATGTCCTTTCTCTATAGACAGCGGCATGGCCGCCTGACTCGCATGGGTCCCATTATATCATGAAAACAACAGGGATGCGAATGGTGCAAAAATCCATCCATTTTCTGCAATTTGGTGCAGCAAAAGGGGCAGCTCCCCTTTCTTATATAAAAATAGGGCTGCCGCCGCAGCGACAGCCCCATGTAAAATTACGGCAGTGAACGCATCTGACCCAGAGGCCAGAAGATGACACTGGCTTTGCCCTTGACCAGGCTCAGGTCTACGAAGCCCACATCCTGGAAGCGGCTGTCTTCCGAATTGTTCCGGTTGTCGCCCATGACGAAGATGTGTCCCTGGGGCACCGTCATTTTGGGAAGGTTGGTGTGGAAGGGTTCCCGGATGTAGCTTTCATCGATGGCTTCCCCGTTCACCAGGGTCTTCCCGTCCCTGATCTCGATGGTGTCCCCGCCCACAGCGATGACCCGTTTGATGAAGTCACGCCGGGTGTCGCTGGGATACTTGAAGACGATGATCTCGCCTCTTCTGGGCTGGCGGGTATAGTACACCAGCTTGTTCACCAGCAGCCGCTCCCGGTCCTGCAGGGTGTTCATCATGGAAGGCCCGGACACCATATAGGGTTCCACCAGGAAAGTCCGGATCCCGAAAGCTAGGACTACGGCCACGATGATGGAAATCAGCCAGTCACTGACGGTATCCTGCCAGGAATCCGACTTCTTGTTTTCGCTCATAGTTCTCTCCTTCACAGAAAAAAGGCAGTTGCCGGAGCAACTGCCTGATTCGTCCGGATTAGCGGCGTTCTTTGATACGAGCAGCTTTACCGGTCAGTTTACGCAGATAGTACAGTTTGGCTCTGCGCACCACACCTCTGTGAGATACAACGATCTTTTCCAGACGCGGGGAATGTACAGGGAACATCCGTTCTACGCCAACACCGGAAGCAACACGGCGAACGGTGAACATTTCCCGTACACCAGCACCACTCCGTGCAATGCAAACGCCTTCAAACATCTGAACACGTTCACGAGAACCTTCGACAACCTTTACATAAACCTTCAGGGTATCGCCAGGACGGAATTCAGGAATGTCGGAACGCAGCTGTTCCTTTTCAATTGCTTCAATTACGTTCATTTATAATTTCCTCCTCAGAATCCAAGACGTTCATGTCTAGCCACGTGCTAACAGCGGACCGCCCGTTAATGCATACGCTGTATTATACCATACAGCCGGTTCCCAGTGCAACCAGAAAGCCGGGGATTTTCCCTTACTTCTTTTCTGCCCGGGAGTTCTCTTTTTCTTCTTCTTTCATGGCCAGGAACAGCCTGCCATCCCCCTTCTGCCACTGCATCTGCCGCAGCAGCTCCGGGCGATGGTGGAAGGTTGCCCGCAGGGCTTCCTTCCGCCGCCACTGGTCGATTTTTGCGTGGTCTCCGGAGAGCAGGATCTCCGGTACGGTTTTGCCCTGATACTCTACAGGACGGGTATACTGAGGATATTCCAGCAGGCTGTGGTGGAACGAATCTTCCTCTGCACTGACCTGTTTGCCCAGTACACCGGGGATGAACCGGGCAACGGCGTCCATAACGCACAGAGCCGGCAGCTCCCCCCCTGTGAGCACGAAATCACCGATGGAAAGCCGGAGATCAGCCTCCATCAGGATCCGTTCATCGAAACCTTCGTAATGGCCGCACAGGAAGATCAGGTCCCGGCCACTTTTGGCCAGTCCGCAGATCCGTTCCTGCTGCAGCTGTTCCCCCACGGGGGTCATGGCAGCCACCAGTGCCCCGGGAGCCAGTTCCCGGGCCCGGTCCAGGGCAGCCAGGCAGGTCTGGGGCTTCAGCACCATGCCGGCTCCGCCGCCACAGGTGGTATCATCCACACTGCGGTGCCGGTCCGTGGCATAATCCCGGGGATTGACGCACTGGACGCTGATCAGCCCCTCCTGGGCAGCCCGGCCCAGGATGCTTACGCTGCAGGCATTCTGGATCATTTCCGGAAATAAGGTGATAAACACAAATTTCATGGCTCAAATCCACTCCGGCAGCACAACGACGATTTCTTTCTTTTCCCAGTCAATCTTCCGGATGTTGTCTGCGATGGCCGCCACCAGGATGTCTTCTCCCTCCGGCGGGGCAATGACGAATACATCCGTAGATCCGGGGCTGTACACATCCTTCAGGGTCCCGATGGGTTCCCCCTCCGGTGTGACAGCGGCAAAACCCAGGATATCCCGGACATAGAACTGGCCTTCGGGCAGAGGGGGCAATTCTTCAGGACGCAGGACGATGGTCCGGCCCCGGAGGGTTTCCGCATCATTCATGGTATCGATGCTCTCCACCTTCATCAGGTATACGTTCTTATGCTGGCGCAGGCTCACAACCGTGAATTCCCGGCCGTTGTCCAGGGTGATTTTCTTCAGTTTGGCGTACCGCTCCGGATGGTCCGTTTGCGGCATGATGCGAAATTCGCCCCGCACGCCATGCGGGGCGACAATTTTGCCAATCACGATATGCTGTTCCATAGGCTTACGCTCTGAAACCAATCACTTTGCCGTCCTCTACGACGATTTCGGCACCCATGAGAGATTCCAGGTCGCTGCCGACGGTAATCTCTACAGAACGTTCCAGTGTACCATGACCGACTTCACTGCCAATTTCCAGGTTCTCAGCCCGTTCCAGTTTGTCTTTCAACTCCTGGAGCGCACGGCCGCGCTGCGCTTTTTCGTACTCGATCTGCTCCTGGAGAGCCCGAGTTGCGTCAGGCCCTGCAGCGGCCTGTTCATTCAGAGCCCGTTTGGCATTGAACTGGAATTGTTCAAAATCCAGTTCAGCAGCCTGGACTTGCCGTTTCATATCTGCAATGATCTTGGCTTTCAGGTCATCAGTGACCTTGGCCTTGATGACTACAGGCACCCGAACGATCATTTTATCCATGGTAACCACCTTTAATCGATATCTACGATGACTTTTACATTTTCGCGGGTAGCAGCTGCTTTCATCACCAGACGGATGGCCTTGGCAATGCGGCCTTGTTTGCCGATCACTTTACCCATATCTTCAGGTGCCACGTGGAGTTTGAGAATCACGGAAGAACCGTTTTTCTCTTCCTCCACCTGTACCTCGGAGGGATTATTCACGATAGCCTTAGCAATCACTTCAACTATCTCTTTCATAGTCGTCCTCCTTATTTTGCTGCCTTTTCGCCAGCCAGTTTAGCCATCAGGCCCTGCTTGCTGAACATGGAGCGAACCGTATCAGTCGGTTGTGCCCCCTTCTTCATCCAGGACAGAGCTTTTTCTTCATCGATGGTAACCACAGCGGGGTCAACGGTAGAATCGTAGGTCCCTACAGTTTCGATGAAACGGCCGTCACGCGGAGCGCGTTCGTCAGCAACAACGATACGATAGAAAGGGCTCTTTTTGGCACCCATACGTTTCAGACGGATTTTAACTGCCACAACATTCACCTCCTTCAAATGGAATGATTTATTGCATGAAAGGCAGCTTGAATCTGCCCTTCCGTGCATACTTGTTCATACCCTGCATGGTCTTCATGAGTTTCTTGCTCTCTTCGAACTGCTTCAGCAGCCGGTTCACATCCTGCACCCGCTGACCACAGCCGGCTGCAATCCGTTTCCGCCGGGATCCGTTGATGATCCGGGGATTCTGACGCTCCTGGGGGGTCATGGAGTAGATGATGGCTTCCAGGCGGCGGACTTCCTTACCGTCCAGATCCACCCCTTCCAGCTGTTTGGCAAATTTTCCCATGCCGGGGATCATGCTGAGAATGGATTCCAGGGACCCCAGTTTTTTGACCTGTTTCATCTGATCCAGGAACATATCCAGGGTGAATTCATTCTTTTTCATGGACTCGGCCATTTTCTTGGCAGAATCCATATCGATGGCTTCCTGTGCTTTTTCGATCAGGGAGAGAACATCCCCCATGCCCAGGATCCGGGAAGCCATCCGGTCCGGGTAGAAAGGCTGCAGGGCATCCAGTTTTTCGCCCATCCCCACGAACTTCACCGGGCAGTTGGTAACGGCCTTCACGCTGAGCACGGCACCGCCACGGGCGTCGCCATCCAGTTTCGTGACTACCAGCCCCGTAATGCCCAGGGCTTTGTTGAAGGAATCGGCTACCGTAACGGCATCCTGACCGGTCATGGCATCCACCACCAGCAGGATTTCGTCCGGATGGACCGCTGCTTTCATCTCTTTCAGTTCGTTCATCAGCGTCTCGTCCACGTGCAGGCGGCCGGCGGTATCGATGAGCACCGTGTCACACAGCAGGGCATTGGCCCGTTTCAGAGACTCTTTCGCGATTTCCACAGGAGAAACCTGATCTCCCATGGTGAACACCGGCATATCCAGCTGCTTGCCGATCACTTCCAGCTGGGTGATGGCGGCGGGCCGGTACACATCCCCTGCCACCATCAGTGGCTTCTTGCCGTTCTTCCGCAGGTAGTTGGCCAGCTTGCCCACCGTGGTGGTCTTACCGGCGCCCTGCAGCCCCACCAGCATGATCACCGTGGGAGGATTGGCTGCCGTGTTCAGTTTGCTTTGGGTCCCGCCCAGAAGTTCAATCAGTTCTTCATGGACGATCTTCACGATATATTGGCCGGGAGTCAGGTTGGGGTCCACTTGCTGGCCCATGGCCCGCTCCTTGATCTTTGCAGTAAATTCCTTGACGACCTTGAAGTTCACATCCGCTTCCAGCAGTGCCAGCCGCACTTCCCGCAGGGTTTCTTTCAGGTCCTGCTCGGATACGGTCTTCTGGCCCCGCAGTTTCTGGATGGCGGCCGTCAGTTTGTCAGTTAGGATTTCAAAAGCCATAATTACCTGCTTTCGTCTATGATGCTTCTCAGGATCTCTTCCACCTTCCCCAGGCGGGGATCGGTACTGTCACTGGTACGACAGGCCTCCAGGAGCTTGACGGCTCCCCTCAGCTTGAACTGTCTTTCCTGTTCCTGGTGCAGCAGGTGGAGTTTGTCTTCGTATTTTTCCAGGGTCTGTTCCACCCTGCGCAACAGATCATAGACCGCCTGGCGGCTGGTTTGGGTGTTCTCCGCGATTTCCCCCAGTGAAAGGTCATCGTAGAAATACTGTTCCATGATGTTCTGCTGTTTCTCCGTCAGCAGCCCGCCATAAATGGCAAAGAGCTGGCCGAACCGGATCCGTTTCTCAAATCCATCATCCTGCATGAATATCACCGGGAGTTATTGTACTATAAACGCAAAACCCTGTCAAGGATTTTTCCTTGACAGGGTGAAATTTAATGGCTAAAACAGACTTTCCTGCTCCGGTCCCCGTTTTCGGGGTTTCTTTTCCTTTTTTTCCTGCACCGGTTTCAGAGAAAACAGATCCTGGTCCCCATACATGACTTTTTTCTGGAGCTGCAGGTCTTCTTTCTCCCAGCGGACGGCGTGCCGGGTATACTTTTTCAGCAGCCGGGATTCCGGACGCTTTTCCTTGTTCAGATTGATCAGGTCGTAGGCCTCGGTGATCATCCGGCCCAGCACGGAATTGACCCCGTTGGGAGTACTTTCCCGGACCACCTCCTGATACTCCCGGAGCAGTTCCGGGTCGTCCTGGATGAACAGGAACACCTGATCCACAATCCGGCGGGTGAATCGGGTCAGCACCTTCTTTCCCAGCTGCTCGGCTTTCAAATCGCTGGCCACGTTCCTCACCTCTTCTGCAAATGCTTGGCTGCCTGGACCTTCAGACGCTTTACGGTGGCGGTGATGTCATCCGCCCCCAGGATACCGCTGATCATGGCACAGCCTGCAGCGCCCTGGTCCAGAACCTGTCCATACTGGGCTTCATGGATGCCGCCAATGCCCACCACAGGAATCCGGACAGCTTCCACCACCTGACGGAACACTCCAGGCGCCAGCACGGAAGCATTCTTCTTGCTGCCGGTAGGATACAAGGCGCCCACACCCAGGTAATCGGCCCCTTTTCGCTGGGCTTCCAGAGCCTCTTCCACATTGTGGGCAGAAATGCCGATGATTTTTTCCCGGTCCAGGACAGCCCGGGCCCTCTCGATGGCCTCATCCTCCTGTCCCAGGTGGACCCCGTCGGCGTCCAGGGCTCTGGCCACCTCCACCTGATCATCGATCAGGAACGGAACCTGGTACTTCCGGCACAGAGCCTGCACCTTCCGGCCCTCCTCCAGCAGTTCCTGGAAAGAAGCATCCTTTTCCCGCAGCTGCAGCAGGGTAACACCGGCCTTCAGGGCCTCCTCGATGGCGGCATAGAAATCCCGTCCCCGGAGGCAGTGCCGGTCCGTTACCAGATACACACTCAAATCAAATTTTTTCATGGTCTCACTTCCAGTCAGCCATCCGGTACAGATCCACGAAATGATGGATGGGACCGTGGCCATGGCCCACCGCCAGTCCGTTCTGGATGCCCAGGGCCACATAGGCCTTGGCCTTTTCCACCGCTTCCGGCAGGGTGAGCCCTTTGGCCAGTTCACAGGCCAGGGCCGAAGACAGACTGCAGCCCGTGCCATGGGTATTGGGGTTGTTGGATCGCTTGCCGGTGAACCACTTGCCCTGGAGCCAGTTGCCCTCTCCCGGATACAGCAGATAATCGTCCGCCGTCTCCGTCAGATGGCCGCCTTTCAGCAGCACGGCTTTGGCCCCCTGCTGGCAGATGACAGCCGCAGCCTGCTCCATTTCCTTCTGGCTTTGAATGGTCAGACCGGACAGTACTTCCCCCTCCTGCATGTTGGGGGTAATCAGCGTGGCCAGAGGCAGCAGTTGTTCCTGCAGATCCTTCCGTGCATCCTTTTCCAGCAGATAGGCGCCGGAGGTGGCCACCATCACCGGATCCACCACCAGCACTCTGGGCTTGTACTGGCGCATTTTCCGGGCAATGGCCCGGATTACCGGCGAAGTGGAAACCATCCCCACTTTCACCCCATCCACCCGGATGTCGGAGAATACTGCATCGATCTGGGCTTCCACCACTTCCGGATCGATATTCTGGATGGCCGTGACCCCGGTGGTATTCTGGGCCGTCACAGCCGTGATCACACTCATCCCATAGCAGCCATGGGCGGCAAAGGTCTTCAGGTCAGCCTGGATTCCCGCTCCACCGGAAGAATCCGAGCCGGCAATGGTCAAAAGATGAAGCATACACATTCCCTTCCTTTTGGAAAGGGAGCTGTGCAACATCCCACAGCTCCCTTCTCTTCTACAAGTCAATCACCAGCCCCTGGTGCTTATTTCAGTTTTTTCACCATTTCCACCACATGGTCCACAGTGAACCCGAACTTTTCGTACACCACCTTGCCCGGGGCCGAAGCACCGAACCGGTTGATTCCCAGCACTCTGTCCTCGCTGCCGGTATAGCGGGCCCATCCCGTGGTCACGCCGGCTTCCAGGGCGATGGTCGGGATATCCTTCGGCAGGACCTTCTTCTTGTAGGAATCACTCTGTTTTTCGAATACATCCCAGCTGGGCATGGACACCACCTGGACCCCGATCTTCTTTTCGTCCAGTGCCTTCTGGGCAGCCAGGGCCAGATGCACTTCGCTGCCAGTGGCAATGAGGGTGGCCTTCACCTTGTCTCTGGGAGAGGGGCTCAGCACATACGCACCTTTGGCAGCGCCTTTGGCGATGACTTTTTCGTACGCATGGAGTACAGGCATCCCCTGCCGGGTCAGCAGCAGGCAGGTGGGCTGTTTGCGGTTTTCGCAGGCCGCTTTCCAGGCCACAGCCGTTTCCAGGGCATCCGCCGGACGGAATACGGAAACATTGGGGATCAGCCGCAGGCTCATGGCCTGTTCGATGGGTTCGTGGGTCGGTCCGTCTTCTCCGACGAAGATGCTGTCGTGGGTATAGACGAACACGCTGCCGATACCCATCAGAGCTGCCATCCGCACCGCTGGCCGCATGAAATCAGCGAATACCAGGAACGTGGCCCCGAAGGGGATGATGCCGCCGTGGAGGCACAGGCCGTTGACGATGCAGCCCATGGCATGTTCCCGGATACCGAAGTGGATGTTCCGGCCGGCAGGGTCTTCGGCCGAGAAGAATCCCTTGCCCTTCATTTCCGTCTTGTTGGAGGGACCCAGATCGGCACTGCCGCCGATCAGGGCAGGCACCTTGTCAGCCAGCAGCTGCAGCAGGGTACCGGAAGCGGCACGGGTGGCCACGGAATCTGTATCTTTGAAAGCCTTCAGCAGTTCTTTCAGGTCCAGGTCCAGTTTCCCGTCCAGACGGTCAGCAAATTCCCGGCCCAGTTCCGGATAGGCCTTGCCGTACTCTTCCACCAGCTTGTTCCAGTCCGCTTCGTTCTTCTGGCACTGGGGCAGTTTGTCGGCAAAATGCTTTTTCACTTCTTCCGGCACCACAAAAGACTGGCTGCCGTCCCAACCGGCGGCTTCCTTGGTTTTGGCCACGTTTTCCACACCCAGGGGTTCGCCGTGGGCGCTGGCCATATCCTGACGGGGACTGCCGAACCCGATGTGGGTCTTCACAATGATCAGGGACGGTTTTTTCGTCTCTTTCTTGGCGGCTTCCACTGCTTCGGTCAGGGCTTCCACATCTTCGGAGGACCCTACCCGCAGCACTTGCCAGCCATAGGCTTTGAAGCGGGCCCCTACGTCTTCCCGGAAGGCGATGTCCGTGCTGCCTTCAATGGTGATCTTGTTGTCATCATACAGGAAGATCAGTTTGCCCAGGCCCAGGGTGCCGGCCAGGGAAGCGGCTTCGGAAGCCACCCCTTCCATCTGGTCCCCATCAGAAGTGATGCCATAGGTGTAATGGTCGACGATGTCATAGCCTTCCTTGTTGTAGCGGGCAGCCAGCATCCGTTCGGCCATGGCCATGCCTACCGCCATGGCAAAGCCGTGGCCCAGCGGGCCGGTGGAAACATCCACACCGGGGGTCACGCCGTATTCCGGATGACCGGGCGTCTTGCTGCCCCATTGCCGGAAATTCTTCAGGTCGTCCAGGCTCAGGTCATAGCCGGCCACGTGGAGCATGGCATACAGCAGGGCACTGCCGTGGCCCGGGGACAGGATGAACCGGTCCCGGTTGAACCAGTTGGGATTTTCGGGATTGTATTTCATGAACCGGTCCCACAGGGTATACATCAGGGGTGCCGTGCCCAGCGGCAGGCCGGGATGGCCGGAATTGGCCGCCTGCACCTCATCGATGGATAAAAAACGCAGGGTGTTGATGCTTTCCGTATCAATATTTTTCATGAAAAAAGTTCCCTCCATAACGGTCGAAAAAATAGTATGCACAATCATTCAGTTTGATTATAGGCTATTTGGGTGGGTAAAGCAAGAAAAAGGGGTTGTGGAAAAGCATTTTTCCCGCCTCGGCCCCGTCTCTGCTTCCGGGGTTCGAAACCATGGACTATCCCTGCTTTCTCAAAATCAGCAGGATGCTCCCCACCACAATCAGCGCCCCGCCCACCCAGGAATACAGGCTCAGCTGCTCGCCCCACAGCAGGTATCCGGCCAGGATGTGGAACAGGATGCCTGTGTACATCACGAAGTTCATGATGGTGGGATGGATGTGGGTGCAGCTCCAGGTCAGAGATACCTGTCCCAGAAGGGCCGAGGCAGCCAGTTCCACGATCCAGAGCCATTCCGTCCCCCGGGGCCATACCGCCTGCCCTCCGGCCATGAGCACAAGACCTCCCAGCATGCTGTACACCTGGAAATAGTACACCAGCTCTGTCTGGGAATGGCCGCCCCGCTCCGTCAGCCGGCCGATGCACACATAGGCAGCTGCCGCAAACAGAGCCGACAGGATGCCGAAGATGGCGAACACATTGAAGGAACTGAAATTCCAGACCTGGAGGACGATGGCCGCCCCAGCCGCAATCATGACCAGCCAGGGCACCACATTCTGTCCCAGCTTCGCTTTCAGGAACAGGGGCGACAGGAGGCACATGAAGAACGCCGACAGCTGGGTCAGGATCTCCGCATCCCCCAGTTTCAGGCCCTGCAGGCAGTAAAAGAAAAACAGCAGGCAGGCGCATCCGAAAAAGCCCCGCAGATGGAGCAGCAGCCGGTCTTTGCCTGAAAACACAGGCAGGCCCTCCCGTCGGGCCAAAAGGGGCAGGGCCAGCAGCCCCAGCAGGCCCCGGAAGAACGTGATTTCCCCGGTTCCCAGATGGATCAGTGTCTTGGCCCCCACATCCATGGTCGTAAAGAAAAAGGCCGCCAGCATGGAAGCCAGGATGCCTTTGGTGGTAGTTGATAATCCCATGAAAGCCTCCTTGTGCGCGAAAATTGATTCTATTATAGCATAAGGGAGCTGTGATGAAATCATCCACAGCTCCCTTAGTCGCCAGCGTGAGCTGGCTTCCACCGGCTAGTGACTCGTGACTAGTGACCAGTGACTATTTTTTTTGCTTGTTCCTTTTTGGCGTTGGCTTCGGAGATGATTTTCTCCGCCAGTTTAGGCGGTACATCTTCGTAATGGTCGAATTTCATTTCGAAGGAACCGGTCCCCTGGGTCAAAGCCCGCAGATCCACCGCGTAATCCAGGATCTCTGCATAGGGGATCTGGGCCTTTACACAGGCCCGTCCATCGCCTTCTGTCTGCATACCCAGGATCCGTCCCCGCTTGCTGTTCAGATCAGAGATGATATCCCCGGTGGTCCGTTCATCGCAGTATACATCCAGGTTGTAGTACGGTTCCATCAATACCGGCTTGGATTGTTCCGCTGCTTTCTGGAAGGCCATGTGAGAGGCTACCTTGAAAGCCATTTCCGAGGAGTCCACCGTATGGTAGGACCCATCCAGCAGGGTGATTTTCAGGTCCACCACCGGATACCCGGCCAGGATGCCGTGTTCCATGGATTCCTTCATGCCTTTTTCCACCGCCGGGATGTACTGCCGGGGTACAGCGCCGCCGAAGATCTTATCTTCAAAGACAAACCCGGTGCCTGGCGGCAGCGGTTCCATCCGGATGACCACATCGCCGTACTGGCCATGGCCACCAGTCTGTTTCTTGTACTTGCCTTCCACTTCTGCAGAACCACGGATGGTTTCCCGGTATTCCACCATGGGCGGCCGCAGCACCGCTTCTACGCCGAATTTCCGTTTCATCCGTTCCATGAGGATTTCCAGATGCTGGTCCCCCATGCCGCTAATCAGGGTTTCCTTGGTCACCGGATTCCGACTGACGATGAAGGTGGGATCCTCATCCATCAGCTTGCCCAGGGCCGATGCAATCTTGTCTTCGTCCCCCTTCTTTTTGGGAGAAATGGCCCGGCTGTACATGGGCAGCGGGTATTCAATCGGTGCAAACTGCACCGGTGCATTCTTGTCGCTCAGGGTATCGCCGGTCATGGTGAACTGCAGGCGGGAAATCACCCCGATATCTCCGGCCACGATGGCTTTCATGGGAATCTGGCTCTTGCCCCGCAAGGTACAGATGGCCCCCACTTTTTCCACTTCATCCCGGCTGGAATTGTATACCGTGCTGTCCGCCTTGATGCTGCCGGAGAACACCCGTACGAAACTCATCCGTCCCACAAAAGGATCGGAGGTGGTCTTGAACACCAGGGCCGCCATAGGAGCATTGGTATCGCGCCGCACGGTTTCGCCGGTCTTCAGATCCTTCACATGGTATTCGTTCAAGACAGCCGGGAAGGTGTAGTCCACAATGGCAGACAGGGTCCGGCCCAGGCCGATGTTCTTAAAGGCACTGCCGCACAGCACAGGGAAGATGATTCCCTGCCGGATTCCCTTGATCAGGCAGCCCATCACTTCCTCATCGGAGACAGTTTCCCCTTCCAGGTATTTTTCCATGATGTCGTCATCGGCTTCCACCGCAGCTTCCACCATCTTGTCGTGGGCATCCTGCACCCAGTCTTTCAGTTCAGCCGGCACTTCGATTTCGTCCGCCCCATTGCCGTTGCCCTTGTAGGCTTTCTGGTTGAACACATCGATGACGCCACAGAAGTTCTCTTCCTTACCCAAAGGCAGTTCCAGAGGCAGGATCCGCTTGCCGATCTTGGCACGCAGGTTGTCCAGGATGTTGTCATAATCGGCGTTTTCCCGATCCATCTTGTTCACGAAGATCAGTCGGGGCAGGCCGGCTTCTTCCGCCAGTTTCCAGCACTGTTCTGTGCCGATCTGCACACCGCTGGTGGCGCTGACCACGATCAGCACGCTGTCCACAGCCCGGAACGCACCCTTCACTTCCGCCACGAAATCGGCGAAACCCGGGGTATCGATGAAGTTGATCTTTACATCCCGCCATTCTACAGGGGCCAGGGTTGCGCTGACAGAGACACCTCTTTTGATTTCCTCCGGTTCAAAGTCCGTCGTAGTCTGGCCATCTTCCACTTTACACATCCGGCTGATGGCACCACTGCGATACAGCAGGGCCTCCGTCAGAGAAGTGGTCCCTGCGCCGCCGTGCCCTACGATTGCCACGTTTCTGATTTTATCACCTGTATACTCTTTCACTGTACAGCCCCCTTTGATCTGTAGTTTTTTTGCTGAAGGCACACTCCCTGGAGAAGCTGCCATTTTTACCCGATGGTACTCTTTTTCGGGAAACAGGGCTGGTTTTCCTGCTTTTGCCAGAAAATTTTCTGTTTTCCCGCAAAAGAAAAAGGAATGTGTAACGATAGATACACATTCCTTTGCATTTCTTTATTTAGCAGCCAGCATCAGCTGGCTTCCTTTGGCTAGTGACTAGTAACTAGAAACTAGTGACTGCTTCAGAGCTCACGCATTGAAGATCCGCTCGAATCGGCCGTCGAACTGGGTCGTAGCGGCCGCCTGTTCCACCTCTCTGGCGATCTGGGGATCGTTCATGGCCCATTGGGCTGCCTTCCGGGCTTCCACCAGAGTATCCGTATCCCGCAGAATATCCGCAATATACAGATCCGACAGTCCGTGCTGCCGCAGCCCGAAGAACTGGCCGGCCCCCCGGAGCTCCAGGTCCTTTTCAGCCAGCAGGAATCCGTCGCTGCAGTTGCGCATAATCTGCAGCCGTTCCAGGGTCACCGGGTTGGTGGACGAGGTGAGCAGCACGCAGTAGGACTGGGCACTGCCCCGGCCCACACGGCCCCGCAGCTGGTGCATCTGGGCCAGGCCGAACCGGTCCGCTCCCTCAATGATCATCAAGGTGGCGTTGGGCACGTTCACCCCCACTTCCACCACTGTGGTGGTGATCAGCACCTTCGTCTCGTTTCTGGCGAAGCTTTCCATCACCGCGTCCTTTTCCTCCGGTTTCAGCCGGCCGTGGAGCAGCCCGCAGGGGATGCCCTTCAGATAGCCATGGGTCAGTTCGTCATACAGGTCAGAAGCCGCCCTGGCATCTACCCCCTCGCTTTCTTCGATGAGCGGGCATACCACATAGGCCTGGTGTCCCTCCTGGACCTGGTGGATCAGTCCCTTGTACACGGCGGCCCGTTTCTCCTCTGTATAGCACAGGGTCTGCACCGGTTTCCGTCCCGGCGGCATGCCCTTCATCAGCGACACGTCCAGATCCCCGTACACAGTCAGGGCCAGGGTCCGTGGAATGGGTGTGGCCGTCATGATGAGCACGTGGGGCGCATACTGGCTCTTGTCCTGCAGTTTCGCCCGCTGGGCCACCCCAAACCGGTGCTGCTCGTCCGTGATGGCAAGGGCCAGGGAATGGAACACCACCGCATCCTGGATCAGGGCATAGGTCCCCACCACCGCCTGGATGGAACCATCCGCCAGCCCTTCCAGCACCTCCCGCCGTCGTTTGGCCGTGAGCCCGCCGGTGAGGAGCGCCGTACGGATGCCTGCCGGTTCCAGGACCTTCTGCATTTCCTGGTAATGCTGTTCCGCCAGGATTTCCGTAGGAGCCATCAGGCATCCCTGGTACCCGTTTTCCACCGCCTTGGCCAGGGCCAGCATGGCCAGAGCCGTCTTGCCGCTGCCCACGTCCCCCTGCACCAGCCGGTTCATAGGTTCCGGACTCTGCATATCGTCGTCGATCTCCTGCCAGGCCTTTTTCTGGCTGTCCGTCAGAGCAAAGCCCAACTGGCTGCGCACCCTGTCCACCAGCTTTCCGCTGCGGGCCATCTTGATGCCCCGGCTGTCCCGCTTGATTTCCACCCGGTGGTGCAGCAGGCCGCACTGCAGGAAGAACAGTTCCTCGAAAATGAACCTCTGCCGGGCCTTTTCCAGCAGTTCCTGGCTTTTGGGAAAATGGATGTTCTCCAGGGCCTCCAGCCGGGGCAGAAAATGTTTGGCCCGCAGCAGCGGTGCCGGCAGGCATTCCGGAAGCTCCTTCCGAGCCAGTGCCAGGGCCTGCCGTACAGCGCTGCGCACATTGTTCTGGGTCAAACTGCCGGACAGGGCATAGGTGGGCAGGATGCCCGGAGCTTCCGCCTTCTCATCCTTCACATGGGACAAACTGGCCGCCGTGACGCTTTTGGCCGTGCGTCCCAGGTTCACCTTACCGATGACGAATACCTCATCCCCCGTATGGTACACCCGGGTCATGTAAGTCTGAGCCCCGAACAGGACGATTTCTGCAAAGCCGGTACCATCCCCCACTGTAATGGTGGCATATTTCATGTTCCGCATGCTCCGCCGGTTGTTCAGCCGCACGATGGATCCCCTGAACAGCTGCATGGAGCCGTCCGTGGTCAGTTCGTCAATGGTCTTTACATGGGAATAATCCAGGTAGCATCCCTGCCGGGGAAAATGGTTCAGCAGATCACCGATGGTCACAACGTTGATGTTTTCAAATTCCAGGGCCTTTTTGGGCCCGATGCCTTTGAGTTTGGTAACTGGTTCCTGCCACCACATGTTGAATTTCTCCTTTTCTCGTAGTTTTTCACTTGCAATTATAAACTCTTTTGTGTTAAAATAGCTACATTGGTTTTAAAAATTTAGCATTGCCTTATAACTTGAAGGAGGTGGGACCATGGCATGCATCTGTGAAATCTGCAACAAAGGTGAGCTGTCCGGTAACAACGTCAGCCATTCCAATAGACATGTAAAACGTTCTTGGAAACCTAACGTTCAAAAGGTTAAAGCGGTGGTAGACGGTGAAGTGAAGAGCATCAACGTGTGCACTCGCTGCTTACGTTCCGGCAAGGTAACCCGCGCCATCTAAGCTTATAGGTTACGGAATAGAAAAAGCCTGCTGCTTTGTGCAGCGGGCTTTTTTGGTATGCGGGAATCAGGGGCTGTAAAAAAATACTTCACAGCTCAGTCACTAGTCTCTAGCCACTAGTCAGCAGCCGGACGTATGACAAAAACGGGAGGTGCAGTTCCGCACCTCCCGTTTTTCACACCTTCGCCCCGCAGAACGGACAGAACGCCGCATTTTTCGGCAGCGCCGCCTTGCAATGGGGACAGATCCGCCGGTCCAGGTAAGCCTGGGCCTTTTCCTCGAACAGGGCCACGAATGCGTCTGTTTCCTTGTTCTGGGGCTTCAGGCTGTACACCTCGATCCGCTTTTTATGGATGTCCACGATCACCGTGCAGCCGCCCTCCGCCGGCTGCACCGCAAACACGATCTCCTTCCGCTTGGGTTTGCCGAACAAAAACGTCTTTTCCCCGGTAAGCAGGGACCCGTTCAGCAGCATGCCGGCGTCGTCCTGCGTCTCCACGTCCACGTTCATCTCCCGGCACACCTGCAGGCCCAGTTGCCAGGCCACTTCCGGCGCCAGCTCGTAGTCATTCTCCACGAAGCTGCCGCCACTGCCATTCACGTGCATGATTTTCCCTCCTGCCGTCAGTTCAGGGTCACCGTAAGACAAACATCCTTACCGGCCGAAACCGGTCCCTGAGTGCCTTTTTCCAGCTTGCCCACCTTGTCCCCGTTGGTGATCACAAGGGGCGTGGACAGGTCGCAGCCTTTGGCCGTCAGTGCCGCCATATCAAACGTCAGCAGCACCTGGCCTGCCTTCACCTTGTCCCCGGTCTTCACTTTGGCCGCAAAGCCCTGGCCCTGCTGTTCCACGGTGTTCAGGCCGATATGGAGCAGGATTTCCAGGCCATGTTCCTCCGTCAGTGCAATGGCATGGGCGGTATCCGGCACATAACTGATCACCCCGTCGCAGGGTGCCACCAGTTCCCCCGTTTCAGGCAGGAAGGCCACCCCGTCCCCCAGCATCTTCTGGGCAAAGGCCTGGTCCTTCACCTGTTCCAGGAGAATCAGATTCCCGGTCACCGGTGCCACCAGCTGTACTTTCGTTTTTCTAAAAAAGAATCCCATTGGGAAGTACCTCACTTTTTTTGAACTATCTTATTTATTGTAACATGAAAAGGGAGCTGTGACAAAAATCACAGCTCCCTTCATTTAGCCACTGACCACTAACCACTAATCACTTGGCCTTGCTTATTTCAGGCAGGCTTTCCGGGACAGGTTCATGCGGCCTTTGGAATCGATTTCCACCAGTTTGACCACGATTTCATCGCCCACATTGACCACGTCTTCCACTTTGGCAACCCGTTCCTTCGCCAGTTGGGAAATATGGACCAGTCCTTCCCGACCGGGCATGAATTCCACGAAAGCCCCAAAGTTCATGATCCGGGTCACTTTGCCTGTATAGACCTTGCCCACTTCCGGTTCTGCCGTAATGTCCTGGATGGTCTTGATGGCTGCATCTGCGGATTCGCTGTTGGCTGCGGCAATATAGACCGTCCCGTCATCATTGATGTCAATCTGGGCACCGGTATCTTCCACGATTTTCTTGATGACCTTGCCCCCAGGTCCGATGATGTCTTTGATCTTATCCGGATTCACCTTGATGGTGGTGATCTTGGGCGCATACTTTTTCAGCTGTTTGCGAGGCTCAGCAATGCATTCCAGCATCTTGTCCAGGATAAAGGCACGTCCCTTCTTGGCCTGTGCCAGAGCAGCCTGGAGGATATCCCGGGTCAGTCCGTCCACTTTGATATCCATCTGGATGGCCGTAATGCCCTTGGAGGTACCGGCCACCTTGAAGTCCATATCCCCATTGGCATCTTCCAGTCCCTGGATATCGGTCAGGATGGTGAAATTCTCTCCTTCTTTCACCAGCCCCATGGCCACGCCGGAAACAGGAGCCTTGATGGGAACCCCTGCATCCATCAGGGACAGGGTGCTTGCGCAAGTGCTGGCCATGGAAGAGGATCCATTGGATTCCAGGACTTCAGAGACAAGACGGATGGTGTACGGGAATTCTTCTTCGCTGGGAATCACCGGCAGCAGGGCCCGTTCAGCCAGGGCGCCATGGCCGATTTCCCGACGGCCCGGGCTGCGCAGGGGTTTCGTCTCCCCTACACAATACGGCGGGAAGTTATAATGGTGGATGTACCGTTTGGTCTGTTCAAACAGGCCGTCCAGGGTCTGTGCCTCCCGCAGGGGTGCCAGGGCCAGGCAGTTCAGCACCTGGGTCTGTCCACGGGTAAACAGGCTGCAGCCATGGGGACGGGCCAGCATACCCACTTCACAGCTGATGGGACGGACTTCATCCAGGGCACGGCCATCCGGACGGATCTTATCCACCGTAATGATATGGCGGAACACCCTTTTCACCAGTTTTGCCACCACATGGGCAATATCGATTTCGTTATCCGGGTAAAGTTCCGTAAAATGCGCCATGATTTCTTCTTTGGTTTCGCTGACCATTTTATCCCGGTGCAGCTTGTCCGGATCCATCAGTGCATCATGGATCTTCGGTTCCCCATACGCTTCGATTTCCCGGGCCAGGTCTTCAGGCGGCTGATAGGCTTCGAACTCCATCTTGGGTTTGCCCACTTCAGCCTGGATTTTTTCCTGGAATTCCACCAGTTTCTTGATTTCCCCATGGGCGAACCAGATGGCATCCAGCATCACGTCTTCAGAGACTTCCTTGGCGCCGGCTTCCACCATCAGGATCGCATCTTTGGTACCGGCCACAGCCAGGTTCAATTCGCTGACCTTGGCCTGTTCCACCGTAGGTTCCACAATGAACTGGCCATCGATCAGGCCCACCCGCACACCGGCGATGGGTCCTTCAAAGGGAATATCAGAAATGGACAGGGCGCAGGAAGCACCGATCATAGCCGGAATATCCGGAGCGTTGTCAGGATCCACAGATACAGCCGTTGCCACGATCTGCACATCGTTGTGATACCCATCCGGGAACATGGGGCGGATGGGACGGTCGATCAGCCGGGAAGTCAGGATGGCCGTTTCAGCCGGTCTGCCTTCTCTGCGCAGGAATCCTCCCGGAATCTTGCCCACTGCATACATCTTTTCTTCAAAGTCAACGGTCAGCGGGAAGAAATCCACTCCTTCTCTGGGGGTATCGGTACCCGTCACTGCAACCACCACAGCCGTTTCACCGTAGCGGACCAGAACAGCGCCGTTGGCCTGTTTGGCAATCTTACCAGTCTCGATGGTAAGGGTCCGGCCTCCGAATTCCGTACTAAAACTATGCATTCCTCTGCATCCTCCTTATATTTCACTCTTGACATTATGGGTAGATTATACTACACAGCGCCGGAAAAAGCTATAAAGACGGGGTGTGAAAAATAATTTTCACACCCCGTCTTCCATTGCGGATCACTGGTTTCCCGTTATTTCTTTTCCTGTTCTTCCAAAGCATCCTTCAACGTATGCCAGGCCAGGACCGCACATTTTACCCGGGCCGGCATATTGGAGATGTTCTTCAAAGCGATGGCATCGTCCAGTTCTTCCAGCTTGCTGTCATCGGTCTCTTCCCGCTTGATCATGGCCAGGAACAAGTCCACCAGACGCAGGGCTTCCTTCACGCTCTTGCCCTTGATCAGGTCGATCATGATATCCGTGGAAGCCTGGCTGATGGCACAGCCATGGCCCGTGTAGGCCGCATCCTTGATGATGCCGTTCTCGATATCCGCCTGCAGGGTGATGTCATCCCCGCAGCTGGGGTTATGGCCGTGTTCCTGCAGATTGTGGGGATCCAGCTCATGCTTGTTGGCCTGATCCTGGTTGTGTTCCAGGATAATGTCCGAATACAGCTGATTCATATCTTCCATCATAAACTCCCCTTTTGCATCAATCTTTGAAGCCCATGACTTTCCGGACTTCCGGCAGCTTGGACAGGAAGTAATCCACTTCTTCCAAGGTATTGTAGATATAGAAGCTGGCCCGGTTGGAAGCCTCTACATGGAGGTGGGCTCCCAGCGGCTGGGCACAGTGGTGGCCGCTGCGGATGGCGATGCCGTAGCTGTCCAGGATCGTAGCCGCGTCGTGGGGATGGACCCCGTCGATGGTAAAGGAGATGACCCCGGTCTTTTCCGTTTCATCGGTGGACCCCAGGATGTGGATGTGGGGCAGCTTCAGCATGCCTTCCAGGCACCGCTTCGTCAGCTCTTCCTCATGCTTCTCCACATTGTCCATGCCGATGGCTTCCAGGTAATCGATGGCTGCATGCAGGGCCACAGCCCCTTCCACGTTCTGGGAACCGGCTTCGAACTTGTAGGGCAGTTCGTTGAACGTGGTGGTCTGTTCCTGGACGTATTCGATCATGTCGCCGCCCAGCAGGAACGGTTCCATTTTCTCCAGCAGGGCTTTCTTGCCATACACCACGCCGGTGCCGGTAGACCCCAGCATCTTGTGGCCGGAAAATACGAAGAAGTCGCAGTCCAGAGCCTGTACATCCGTCTTCATATGAGGTACGGACTGGGCGCCGTCCACGATGGCGATGGCTCCCACTTTGTGGGCCCGGTCCACGATTTCCTGTACGGGCCGTTTCATGCCCAGCACGTTGCTGACGGCAGCAAAGGAAACGATCTTCGTCCGGTCGTCGATCTTGGCCAGATCTTCGTCCGTGAAGTGCCCGGTTTCATCCAGGTACATGTAGACCAGTTCGGCCCCGGTCTTCTGGCAGGCTCTCTGCCAGGGCACCAGGTTGGAATGGTGTTCAGAAATGGGGATTACCACTTTGTCGCCCTTGTGCAGATGGGTTTCCCCGTAGCTGCGGGCAATCAGGTTCAGCCCTTCCGTGGAGTTCCGCACGAAGATCACTTCTTCGAAGTGCCTGGCGTTGATGAACTTGCGGACGGCTTCCCGGGCTTCATCGTACACCTGGCCGGCTTCGATGGACAGCACATGGGCGCCCCGATGGGGGTTGCCATTATGATGTTCCAGAAAATCCACCATGGCGGCGATTACCTGGTAGGGTTTCTGGGTGGTGGCTGCGTTGTCGAAGTACACCAGCGGATGCCCATTATGGACTTTTTTCAAAATCGGAAAATCACTGCGAATATCCTTTAACATGGCCATCAGTTTCCTTTCCGGCCGACCTGTTGCATCTTGCTGCGTACAGCCTGGAGGGCCTTATCTTCCAAATCACTGTCACCCAGCTGGTCGATGACCGGCCGGATGTTGCTTTCCACGATAATCAGCTGGGCACCGGCTTCATCGAAGCCGCGGCTCATCAGATAGAACAGCATGTCCTGGTCGATCTGACCGGAGCTGGAAGCGTGGTTGCCGACCACATCATCTTCCTTGCACAGCAGCAGCGGTACGGAGATGGAGTGCACGCCCTTGTTCAGCAGCAGGCACACATCGGATTCATCCCCCACGGCCTTCTTGCCGCCCCGGAGGAAATCGATGGTTCCCCGGAAGTACTTCTTGCTGGTGCCCATCAGGGCGCCGGTGGTCAGGATGTTGGTCTTCGTCTTGCAGCCCTGGGTGGGTACCAGGTAGGAATAATCGAACAGCTGGTCCTTGTCGCCCAGATACATGGAAGCGCTGTCGAATTCCGCTTCGTCATGATCCAGCTTGGATACCACGTTCACCACCGTCTGGTGGCCGCCCACTTCAGCGCTGACGTATTTCACATTGGCTTCTTTGGCTTCCCGGGTGAGACGGGCATCGATGTGCCGTACCCGGTCGCCGTGGATCTGTACCTTGCTGATCTGCACCCGGGCGCCTTCCCCGGCATCCACGTATTGCAGCAGGTCCACCAGGCCATTTTCCGCATCCCCGTCGAACAGCTCGTACACATGTACCTGGCTGCCCTTGCCGGCGGTGACCTTCAGCTGGCCCACCAGCTGGGGTGCTGCTTCGCTCACCGTGTAGGTGATCCACACAGAGGCTTCCGCCCCGTCAGCCACCGTCACGGCGCAGTTCACATTGCCGCCCTTCAGGGTCCGGGCCAGGGATTCCTTGCTGGCTCCCTGGAAATCGCCCAGGTCGGGCAGGGCGTTCCCTTCATACTGCTTGGCTTCCACCTGGCCGTCGGTGCGGATGGCCAGTTCCACCGGTTTCAGTTCCGTCACCGGTTCCTGGTCCAGTTCCAGATGATTCACTTTCATCCAGCGGAAGGTGGGACGCGGCAGTTCGTTGAATTGTTCTTTGCTCATGTTCTCCGCCTCCCTCTTACATGGAACCTTTCAGTTCCAGATTGATCAGGTTGTTCATTTCTACGGCATATTCCAGAGGCAGGGCCTTGGAAACAGGTTCCACGAACCCGCGGACCAGCATGGCCCGTGCTTCATCCTCGCTGAGCCCGCGGCTCATCAGGTAGAAGATGGCTTCGTCGGAAATCCGGCCGATTTTGGCTTCGTGGCCCAGGTCTACATTGTCGTTCTTGATGACGATGGCCGGGATGGTATCGGACTGGGACTGTTCATCCAGCATCAGGGATTCGCAGCTGACGTTGGATTTGGATCCTTCGGCACATTCGTTCACGACCACGCTGCCCCGGTAGATGCACACGCCGCCGTCCTTGGAAATGGACTTGGAGTTGATGTTGCTGGTGGTATGGGGCGCGTTGTGCACCACCTTGGACCCGGTATCCAGGTACTGGCCCTTACCGGCGAAGGTCACGCCCGTGAATTCGCAGTGGGCGCCTTCCCCGTTCAGGATGCTCATGGGATACAGGCAGGAGGTGTGGGAACCGAAAGACCCGGTCACCCAGTTGATGGTGCCGTTCTTGCCCACGATGGCCCGTTTTGTGTTCATGTTGTACATGTTCTTGGACCAGTTTTCAATGGTGGAATAGGTCAGGGTGGCATCGTCGCCGATGAACAGTTCCACGGCTCCGGCATGCAGGTTGGCCACATTGTATTTCGGGGCGGAGCAGCCTTCGATGAAGTGCACCTTGGCCCCTTTTTCCACGATGATCATGGTGTGTTCGAACTGGCCGGCCCCCGGTGCGTTCAGCCGGAAATAGCTCTGCAGGGGGATGGACACATCCACCCCTTCCGGCACGTACACGAAGGAGCCGCCGGACCAGACTGCCCCGTGCAGGGCGGCGAACTTGTGATCCGTGGGCGGAATCAGTTTCATAAAATGCTTCCGCACGATGTCTTCATATTTCTTCACAGCGGTGTCAAAGTCCGTGTAGATGACACCCTGTTTCGTCAGTTCGTCCTGGATGCTGTGGTACACCACTTCGGAGTCGTACTGGGCGCCCACGCCAGCCAGGGATTTCTTTTCCGCTTCGGGGATGCCCAGGCGGTCAAAGGTATCTTTGATGTCGTCGGGCAGGTCGTTCCAGCTGGCGCTCATGCGGGCGTTGGGCCGTACGTACGTGACAATGTTGTCCATATCCAGGCCGCTGATGTCCGGGCCCCATTCCGGGTACGGCATCTGGTAATAGATGTCCAGCGCCTTCAGCCGGGCATCCAGCATCCATTTCGGTTCGTTTTTCTTGGCAGAGATTTCCCGCACCACGTCCGGCGTCAGGCCGGCATTGGTCTTGAATTCATGGGTGGAATCCTTCTTGAAGTCGTACATGTTGCTGAAGTCGGTCAGGGCATCGATCTTCTGCCGTTCACTCTGCAGTTTCTGCTCGTCCGCCTGGGTTTCCCGGGCGAATTCTGCTTTCTTGTCTTCCGTCATATCGCTCACCGCCCTGTTATTTCTTATAAGCGTCGTAGCCGTTGGCTTCGATTTCCTGGATCAGGGAAGCGTCCCCGGTCTTCACGATGCGGCCGTTGATCAACACATGGACCACATCCGGATGCAGCTTTTGCAGGATCTCGCTGTGGTGGGTGATGATCAGCAGGGAGTTGTTTTCGTTATGATACTGGTTCACGGCTTCGGAAACGATCCGTACCGCATCCACGTCCAGGCCGGAGTCGATTTCATCCAGCATGGTCAGTTTCGGGTCCAGCATGGCCATCTGCAGGATTTCGGTCTTCTTCCGTTCGCCGCCGGAGAACCCGTCGTTCACATACCGGTCGGCATAACTTCTGTCCATGCTCAGGGCGTCCATTTCCTTGTGCAGGGCTTTGCGGAACGGCATGATCCGCTGCTTTTCACCGGTAATGGTGGTTTTGGCGTTGCGGATGAAGTTTTCCACACTGATCCCCTGGACGGAGATGGGAGACTGGAAGGCCATAAAGATGCCGGCTTTCGCTCTTTCGTTCACCGGCGCATGGGTGATGTCTTTTCCTTCAAAATAAATATGACCAGCGGTCACCACATATTTGGGGTTGCCCATGATGGCATTGAACAGGGTGGATTTGCCGGCCCCGTTGGAGCCCATGATCACATGGGTTTCGCCTTTGTTGATGACCAGATCCAGGCCTTTCAGGATTTCCTTACCTTCAACGGCAATCTTTAATCCTTCCACGCGTAATAATTCACTCATCGTAACCTCTCCTACCCACAGGCCCCTCAATTGCCCGTGTATTTAATCTAAGCATATCGCTCTTGTATCTTACCACTCCGCGTCCGGCTTTCTGCGCAGGGAAACCGGACCGTGGGAAAATAAGAAATAGGGTTGTCTTTCCAGGTGACTACTGTAACCAAAAAATATTCACCTGAATGCTGTCCCTATTATAAACGATTTTCCCCCATTCGGCAATATATCATAGTGCCGATGGGGGATTTTTTTTAGGATTTTCTGTTTCAGAGCATACAAAAGGGGGTGTGGAAAATCCACACCCCGTCACGAGTCACGAATCACTAACCACTAGCTGCTTATCCCAGGATCAAATACAGGATGTACACGTTGATCATGGCAGCGATCCCGGTAACCAGGGTCCCCAGGGTCTGTGCCTTGTAGCCGTCCTGCACTTCCATATCGCCGAAGTTGGTGACCACCCAGAAATAGGAGTCGTTGGCGTGGGATACCGTCATAGCACCAGCGCCGATGGCAATGACCGTGATGGCAGCCAGCATCGGAGTCCCCAGTCCCAGGGTACCCATCAGCGGTGCCATGATACCGGCCGTGGTGGTGATGGCCACGGTGGAGGAACCCTGAGCGGTCTTCAGGATGGCCGACAGCAGGAACGGGAAGAAGATCCCCAGGCTGGCCAGGGTATTGGAGTTGGCCTTGATGAATGCCACCATGCTGGTAGAGGCGATGACCTTGCCCAGGACGCCGCCGGCAGCAGTGATGAACAGGATGGGGCCCACCACTTTCAGGGTATCATTGGTGATATCGTAGAAGGCTTTCATTTTGTCTTCCACGGTGCTCTGCATCAGCACCATGATGCCCAGGATCACGCCCACGCTGATGGCGATGATGGGTGTACCCAGGAACTTGATGATGTCGCTCTGGGTCCCGGCCATGGCCATGGCACTGGAGAGACCCATCAGGATGATGGGCACCACGATGGGTGCGAAGCTGGCGAAGGCACTGGGCAGCTTGCCATAGCTTTTGATCAGTTCTTCATAGGTCTGCTGGGTCTCAGCCGGTTCCGCGGCTTGCGCCCTTTCTTCCTTGGATTTCACCTTCGTGCCAATGTAGTTGGCGTAGATATACGCGGCAATCATGGGCAGGATGGAGGAAGCCGTGCCCAGTCCGATGATCAGGATCAGGTTGGGCTCCATTCCCATGCCTTCATAAATGGTGTTGGCTGCTGCAATCGGTCCGGGAGTCGGAGGGATGAAACAGTGGGAAATGTACAGACCCATGGACATGGCCACTGCCGTAGCTACAGCCGAGCAGTGGGTCCGCCGTACCAGGGCTTTCCGGATAGGGTTCAAAATGACGAACCCGCTGTCGCAGAACACAGGGATGGAAACGATCCAGCCCATGATCAGGACGGCCAGGCTGGTATTGTTCTTCCCCACCAGCCGGACGACACAGTCAGCCATCTTCAGGGCTGCCCCCGTCTTTTCCAGCAGGGTGCCGATCAGGGCGCCCATGATGATGACAATGCCGATGCTGGTGAACGTGCCGGCGAACCCGGCGCTGACCACATCAGCAATGCCCAACGTCTTTCCATGCTTCACCAGAGGGATTCCGCCGACCAGGCCGAAGATCACGGAAACCGCCAGGATAGCCAGGAAAGGATGGATACGGAATTTCGAAATAGCGACGATCATGACAATGATGGCAAGAACAAAAGCGAAAATCAAAGGTAAACCTGTCATGTCTTCCACATCCCTTCTCAAAGAATGAAAATTCAAAATTCGGCCTGTTTCATGTAATAGTATACGCTGTTTTTAACAAATGTAAACCATTTTTTTGTGATGGAGACTATAAGAAATCCCCTATTTCGTGGCTGGTGGATGGTGAGAAGTGGTCAGGACAGGAGAACTTCCTTTTTAAAGACAAAAAAATAAGGCTGTGAAGAAATGGATCCTCATTTCTTCACAGCCCTTTGAAAACACGATCTCATTCAATGGAGCATGGTCAGTTCCACCAGGGTACCGGCAATGATCCGGGCCAGCTGGGCACAACTGTCCAGTTCCACGGATTCGTCAGCACTGTGGATGGCATGGGTATTGGGGCCTACGCTGACCAGATCCAGTTGGGGATCCATGGCGTAGAAAAAGCCCGTTTCCAGTCCCCCATGCATGGCTGCCACTTTGGGTTCCTTCCCCAGGACAGCCTTATGGACTTTCTCCATGACCGGCAGCAGACGGCTGTGGACATTCTCCGTCCAGGCGGAGAACATCTTCCCCACCTGCAGCTGGAAACCAGTGACCCGGGCAAATACCGGCAGATTTTCAACAAATTCCTGGAGCCGTTCATTGGAAGAAGACCGGGGGAAATATTCCACGTCCACGCCTTCTTCCGTTTCCCGCACCGTACCGATATTGGCCGAAAGATCCGGCAGGGTTGCCAGATGCTGATTCATGGCAAAGACACCTGTATGGAGCAGGACAAGAAGATCCACCAGATGATCCGTATCGGCCTGGGACCATACCTGTTCGGGCCGTTCTGTCCCTTCAGCCGTCATGGACAGGTTGGTTTCCACCGTACCATAGACAGCTTTCTGGCTGGTCTCTTCGGCTGCCACCTGTTCTTTGGCCTGTTCTGCCTGGGCAGCAGGAACAACAATCACGGCATCTGCTTCGCTGGGAATGGCATTGGCAGCCGCCCCGCCTGTCACCTGTGCCAGCCGGTACGGTACTCCGGCCTGATGCAGCCGTTCCAGGGCCCGTGCCAGAGCCTTGATGGCATTGCTCTTCCCCTTGTTGATGGTCTCACCGGAATGACCACCTGCAAACCCCTTGGCCGTAACCTTCAGTGCACAGTCATAGGGATTGGCTTCCCGTTTCACATCCCGGGTAAAGTCCGTATGGACGCTTCCGGCAGAAGCCACCACCAGCGTATCCAGGGATTCACTGTCACAGTTGATGACATACGTGGCATCCCGAACCCATTTGGGATCCAGGTTCATGGAACCTGTCATGTGGACTTCTTCATCTACCGTAAAGATCAGACGGAGAGGGCCATGGGCAAAATCCTGCTGCAGCAGATAAAGGAAAATGGCAGCAGCCATGCCGTCATCAGCCCCCAGGCTGGTACCATCTGCATGGAGCACATTGCCTTCCCGCACCAGTTTGATGGGATCCTTCAGCGGATCATAGGCCACACCCCTTTTGGCTACACAGACCATGTCCATGTGGCCCTGGAGAAGGGTGAGAGGGACTTTTTCGCATCCCGGTGTGGCCGGTACATCGGCAATGATGTTGTTCACGGCATCCTGATGGACCGTAGCCCCCAGCTCCGTGAGATGGGCTGCCAGATAATCACTGACCGCTTTTTCATGGCCGGATTTCCGGGGATGGGCCGCCAGCCCGGAGAATTCCTTTACGATTCCATCGATGATTGCATCCTGTTTAGCTGAGAGAACCATATTGACCCCTCCTACTCTTATTTCCCTGCGTTGAAGTCCAGGGCCGTCTGGGCATACAGCATGGCACCACCCAGCAACGCACTTTCATCCACTGTATAATGGCAGGAATGCTGGGCATACACAGCACCACAGGCTTCATTCCGGATCCCCAGCAGCGCAACGGCGCCAGGGACCTTATCCATGAAGAATGCGAAGTCTTCGCCGCCCATGGTCCCCGGACGGGATACGGGCGCGTCTTTCCCGATGACCTTGCGGGAAGCTTCCCGGACAACCTGAGCCATATGTTCATCATTGATGACCGGCGGGCACAGAACGATATTTTCCGTTTCAGCCTTAGCGCCGAAAGCTGCTGCCGTATCCTGGGCGATCTTGTCAATGACTTTCGGCAGTTCCGTATTGATTTCCTTCTTGAAATACCGGGTGGTCCCTGCCAGACGGGCCTTTTCCGGAACCACATTCCACCGTTCTCCGGCGGAGACTTCGCCAATGGTCAGTACCACCGGATCCATGGGAGAGAAATGACGGCTGACCACAGTCTGCAGGTTGTTGACCACAGCAGCCTGGACCACAGCCGCATCCACACATTCCTGGGGTTCTGCTGCATGACCGCCCTTCCCGGTGATATTGATCACGAATTTATTGGCACCACCCATCCGGGGACCTGCATCACAGGAAATGTGCCCGGCATCCACGTCGAACCAGACATGCATGGCAAAGCAGCCATCCACTCCGTCCAGAGCGCCCTGTTCCACCATGGAAGGAGCACCGGTTGCCACTTCTTCAGCCGGCTGGAAAGCCATTTTCACAGTCCCGCACAGTTCATCCTTCATGTCGTTCAGGATGTGGGCAGCCGTCAGCATCATGGAGATGTGGCAGTCATGGCCACAGGCATGCATCACACCAGGATTCTTGCTGGTGAAAGGCAGTCCGGTGTCTTCCGTCACACTCAGGGCATCCATATCCCCTCGGAGCAGGATGGTCTTGCCGGGTTTCTTCCCTTTGATGGTAGCCAGCACACCGGTTTTCAAACCACAGGGAACCCAGGGCACTCCGATTTTATCCAGTTCCTCTTTGACCACTTTGCTGGTGTTGAATTCTTTTTCACTGAGTTCCGGATTCTCGTGGAAATACCGTCTCATTTTAACTTGATACTCACCATATTTTTTGGCTACTTCTTTAACATCCATACTTGAACACTCCTTTGTCATCAATCAAAATAAAGTGGAAAAATATCCGGCAATCAAAACAGAAGTAATGGTTACGGAAGTGAAACCGCCTACAATCATGCTGGGGAAGATGTTGGCCATCAGATAGCCCTTCTCTACCTCATTGTCAGCCAGGGAACTGCAGGTCATTTCCGTCAGGATGGCATCTGCCGGGAACCCGTACAGCGCCGTCAGGCTGTTGGCAAAAGCCAGCGGGAAGGACACTTTCATGAAATGGGAAATCACATAAGAGAAAAGTGCCATCCCTACAACGGAAACAACAACCAGGATCACCATGGGTGCCAGCAGGGAAACCAGCATATCCGGGGTGCAGATCTTCAGCCCGTCAAATACGAACATCAGCAGGGCAAACATGGTGATCCACAGGGAACCGGCACGGGTCAGTGCATTCTGATCCAGGAATCCGATATAGGTGAAGAAAACGCCCAGGACCAAAGCCCAGATGGCTCCATTCACCGGCGTCGCTTTTCCCAGGAGCAGAGAGAACCATCCGACCAGCCCCAGCTTGGTCAGGATCATCACCGGAGTGTTGACGGATTTGGGAAGAGGCGGCAACAGGGTTTTCCGTGTTTCCGAATCATCCGCCGTAGCCGTGATCCCTACATGGGAGTTGGCTTCGATCTGTTCCGGCGTAAGCACCACCTCTTTGGACCGCAGCTGGTGCAGCAGCCGTTTCCCTTCAAAATGCAGGCAGGCAGCGGTCAGTGGATACCCCGCAAAGCCCTGGATGCAGTAGGTAGCAATGGCAAAAACAGAAGCCTTCATCAATCCAGCCTTCATAGCTGCCTTCTGCATGATGGTGGTGGAAACGATCCCGCCTGTCAGCGGCGGGATGCCGGCAATCACCAGATTCCGTTCCATCACCATGGAACCCACGAAATATCCTATGACACACATACCCAGCAGACCACACAAACAAATCACAACAGTCCTCCACTGTTTCATCAACTGCTTCAGACTGATGATGGTACCGATGTGGACCAGCAGAAGAAAAATCCCGATGGTGTTGCCGAAAGGCAACAATCCAGCATTGGTTACGATTTCCTTGGGGAAAATCGTCCAATACCCGAACAACATCACACAAGCGGTGACAAACACCGAAGGGATCCATGCCTTTGTGGCATGCGAGACCATTTCGCCAATGACGAAGGCTACGCCACACGCTACAAACGCAATCGCAAAATTATAATACCCAGCCATACTTCAAGCCCTCCTCATTGTACAAAGTCCGTCACCAAAGTCCTATTGTTACTCTCCTACTTTGCTTCTGACTTTTAAAGTGATAACGTGTAATGTTATACTACAATTCCAAAGGAAATTCAATGATTTTGTAAGCTTTTTTTGAGGATTGACATCTGTTTATATGTAAAAATATGTGGGAGTCAGGAAGCCTTTGCAGGATGCCTACCTTTGAAATCATCATGTACTTCTGTTTTCAAGTGGAAAAAAAGAAGACAAACCGTATAATCAGCAGAACGTGGATATTCTCCCTGTAAAAAAGGATGGTATGATTTCTTTGCGTTTTCCGGACGAAGAAATATGCAAAATGAAGGACTGTAATAAAAAAACACAGCCCCCTTTTTCAGTGGCTGGTGGATAGCGAGTAGTGGTTGGAAAAGAATTTTTTGCACGCAGGGTAGGTCGGTAAGCAGGTCGATCAAAGCAATCGGTCCCTACAGCGTTGGGGTCATAGCGATACCGTAGTCCCTCAGCCGGGCAGGGTGCCGCTGTCCGACCATGGAGCCGAGCGTAAAGCCATTTTCTGTTTCGCTCATCCGCCGTGAGCCTCGTTCAAGCGAAGCGCGTTGGCAGAAGGCGGATTGGAACGGCGAGACAGAAAATGGCAGGGAGGCGACTTTGCGTCGGCAAGGGGTGCCCTGCCCGGCGGCGACAAGCAGCCTTCTCCTCAGAACACAAAAAGAAAGAGCATCGCGTCTGCGATGCTCTTTCTGTCTTAACCGGCAGCTCCCTATCCTCCCGGAGCGTTTCCACTCGAGTACTTTCGGCGTATAAGGGCTTAACTACTGTGTTCGGCATGGGAACAGGTGGATCCCCTTAGCTATCACCACCGGATTTTCAATTGAAGGCATGAGCCTTCAAAACTTCATGAAGAGACATTTTTGTCTATTGACTAGACTCGGTTTAAGTCAAGCCCTCGACATATTAGTACAGGTCAGCTTAACATATTGCTACGCTTCCACATCCTGCCTATCAACCTGGTAATCTTCCAAGTGTCTTACCAGCTTACGCTGTGAGAGATCTCATCTTAAGGATGGTTTCACGCTTAGATGCTTTCAGCGTTTATCCGTTCCGGACGTAGCTACCCAACTGTACCCCTGGCGGGATAATTGGTACACCAGCGGTCCGTCCACTCCGGTCCTCTCGTACTAGGAGCAGCCCCCTTCAAATCTCTTGCGCCCGCGATGGATAGGGACCGAACTGTCTCACGACGTTCTGAACCCAGCTCACGTACCACTTTAATGGGCGAACAGCCCAGCCCTTGGGACCGACTTCAGCCCCAGGATGTGATGAGCCGACATCGAGGTGCCAAACCTCCCCGTCGATATGGACTCTTGGGAGAGATTAGCCTGTTATCCCCAGGGTAGCTTTTATCCGTTGAGCGATGGCCCTTCCACTTGGATGCCACCGGATCACTAAGCCCTACTTTCGTACCTGCTCGCCGTGTTTGGCTCGCAGTCAAGCTCCCTTCTGCCTTTGCACTCGCCGCGCGGTTTCCGTCCGCGCTGAGGGAACCTTTGGGCGCCTCCGTTACACTTTGGGAGGCGACCGCCCCAGTCAAACTGCCCGCCTAACACTGTCCCGGCGATCGTTACTCGCGCGGTTAGAATCCCGATAGTTGAAGGGTGGTATCCCAACAGCGGCTCGGGCAATCCCAGAGGACTGCCTTCCATGCCTCCCACCTATCCTGTGCATCAAATATCAGAACCCAATATTAGGTTACAGTAAAGCTCCATGGGGTCTTTCTGTCCAGTCGCGGGTAACCTGCATCTTCACAGGTATTTCAATTTCACCGGGTCCCTCGTTGAGACAGTGCCCAAATCGTTACACCTTTCGTGCGGGTCGGAACTTACCCGACAAGGAATTTCGCTACCTTAGGACCGTTATAGTTACGGCCGCCGTTCACTGGGGCTTCAGTCGAATGCTTTGGGTCGAACCCGGACATCCTTCTTTAACCTTCCAGCACTGGGCAGGTGTCAGCACCTATACTTCAGATTTCTCTTTCGCAGGCACCTGTGTTTCTGGTTAACAGTCGCTTGGGCCTCTTCTCTGCGACCACACCGGGCTCCGGGAGCAAGTCCCTTCACCTTTGTGGCTACCCTTATCCCGAAGTTACGGGTACATTTTGCCGAGTTCCTTAACGAGGGTTCTCCCGCGCACCTTAGGATTCTCTCCCCGCATACCTGTGTCGGTTTACGGTACGGGCGGCAGCTTTCTCACTAGAAGCTTTTCTCGGCAGCGTAGGCTCAATCCCTTCGGGAACAAGTTCCCTCCGCATCACGCCTCAGCCTCAGTCACCGGATTTGCCTGATGACCAGCCTATGCGCTTGCACACGATCTACCAATCTCGTGCGGACCTGCCTTCCTGCGTCACTCCATCGTTCAAACGATCACTGCCGGTACTGGAATATCAACCAGTTGTCCATCTCCTACGCTCTTTGCCTCGGATTAGGTCCCGACTTACCCTGAGACGACGATCGTTGCTCAGGAATCCTTATGCTTTCGGTGGAATGGATTCTCACCATTCTTTTCGCTACTCATGCCAACATTCTCACTTCCCACCAGTCCACCGTTCCTTCCAGAACGACTTCAGCCCGATGGGAACGCTCCTCTACCACACATACTTGCGTATGTATCCATAGCTTCGGTTCCATACTTTAGCCCCGGGAATCTTCGGCGCAGGGCCTCTCGACCAGTGAGCTATTACGCACTCTTTAAATGGTGGCTGCTTCTGAGCCAACATCCTGGTTGTTTATGAGACCCCACATCCTTTTCCACTTAGTATGGCATTGGGGACCTTAGCTGATGGTCTGGGCTGTTTCCCTTTTGACCATGGGACTTATCTCTCACAGTCTGACTCCCAGGCTCTGCAGCGTAACCATTCGTAGTTTGACAGGGTTCGGTAACCATTACAGTCCCTATCCCGATCAGTGCTCTACCGCCTACGCTTACTGCCTGAGGCTAGCCCTAAAGCTATTTCGAGGAGAACCAGCTATCTCTGCGTTCGATTGGAATTTCACCGCTACCCACGATTCATCCGAAAGTTTTTCAACACTCACCGGTTCGGTCCTCCACACGATTTTACCCGTGCTTCAACCTGATCATGGGTAGATCACTACAGTTTCGGGTCTACGAACACCAACTATTCGCCCTGTTCAGACTCGGTTTCCCTACGGCTCCGCATTTTCTGCTTAACCTCGCTGGTGCCCGTAACTCGTTGGCTCATTCTTCAATAGGCACGCCGTCGCTTGCGCTCCGACTGCTTGTAGACATACGGTTTCAGGTTCTATTTCACTCCACTCCCGCGGTTCTTTTCACCTTTCCCTCACGGTACTATGCGCTATCGGTCACTAAGGAGTGTTTAGCCTTGGAGGGTGGTCCCCCCGACTTCCCGCAAAATTCCTCGTGCTTCGCGGTACTCTGGATACTGGCCCCCTTGCTCTGCCTTTCGCCTACCCGGCTATCACGGTCTGTGGCTCATCTTTCCAGATGATTCGGCTAGGCCTGACTCGGTTTATGCCAGTCCGTAACCCCAGAGAACCGAAGTTCTCTGGTTTAGGCTCTGCCCTCTTCGCTCGCCGCTACTGTGGGCATCTCGTTTGATTTCTCCTCCTCCGGCTACTTAGATGTTTCAGTTCACCGGGTTCCCCTCCCGTAGGATACCATCCCATAACGGATGGTGGGTTTCCCCATTCGGACATCTGCGGATCAAAGCCTGCTTGCGGCTCCCCGTAGCTTTTCGCAGCTTACCACGTCCTTCATCGGCTCTTAGTGCCTAGGCATCCACCGTATGCCCTTAGTAGCTTGACTTAAAATTACTTCGATATTTTGGCGCCTGCGTTGTCGCTCCTCCGCGCCGCTCAGTCGATATACCTTAGTATAATCTCCTTCGCTGTGCTCGTCGCTCCTAGCATCCGCACAAAATCTCTTCGTAATTTTCTTGAACCTTAGATTTAAAAATCTTTGGTCCCGGTTCTCAATTACTAAAGACACATTGCTGTGTTCCTAGTTCTCGTTACTCGTTTCTAAATTCGCATTTAGATCAGAGGTGCTTATTCGATCATCACATCGAATAAGACTTTTTTGTCTCTTCTATGAAGTTTTCAAGGTTCATGAGGTTGGTGGAGACGAGGAGAATCGAACTCCTGACCCCCTGCTTGCAAGGCAGGTGCTCTCCCAGCTGAGCTACGCCCCCAGCCTGTATATTTCTACCATCTTTCGATGGAAGAAAACATATTGAACAATCCATTTCCACAAAAATTGGTGGGCCTAAGAGGACTCGGACCTCTGACCTCACGCTTATCAGGCGTGCGCTCTAACCAGCTGAGCTATAGGCCCATTGGATTGCTGAGGGAAAACCCTCAAAACCAAATATTGTTATGACAGATGTGCGTCGACGAGAATAGAAGCAAGCCCTCGGGCTCCTTCGGTTCTCCATAGAAAGGAGGTGATCCAGCCGCTCGTTCTCGAACGGCTACCTTGTTACGACTTCACCCCAATCGTCGGCCCCACCTTAGACAGCTGACTCCTAAAAGGTTATCTCACCGGCTTCGGGTGTTACCAACTTTCGTGGTGTGACGGGCGGTGTGTACAAGGCCCGGGAACGTATTCACCGCAGTATGCTGACCTGCGATTACTAGCGATTCCAACTTCACGCAGGCGGGTTGCAGCCTGCGATCCGAACTGGGGTCGGGTTTCTGGGATTTGCTCCACCTCGCGGCTTCGCTGCCCTTTGTTGCCGACCATTGTAGTACGTGTGTAGCCCAAGACATAAGGGGCATGATGACTTGACGTCATCCCCGCCTTCCTCCAGGTTATCCCTGGCAGTCTCCTATGAGTCCCCACCATTACGTGCTGGTAACATAGGATAAGGGTTGCGCTCGTTGCGGGACTTAACCCAACATCTCACGACACGAGCTGACGACAGCCATGCACCACCTGTTTTCGTGTCTCCGAAGAGAGGGACTTATCTCTAAGTCTTTCACTCAATGTCAAGCCTTGGTAAGGTTCTTCGCGTTGCGTCGAATTAAACCACATACTCCACCGCTTGTGCGGGCCCCCGTCAATTCCTTTGAGTTTCAATCTTGCGATCGTAGTCCCCAGGCGGGGTACTTATTGCGTTAACTCCGGCACAGAAGGGGTCGATACCTCCTACACCTAGTACCCATCGTTTACGGCCAGGACTACCGGGGTATCTAATCCCGTTTGCTTCCCTGGCTTTCGCATCTCAGCGTCAGACACAGTCCAGAAAGGCGCCTTCGCCACTGGTGTTCCTCCCAATATCTACGCATTTCACCGCTACACTGGGAATTCCCCTTTCCTCTCCTGCACTCAAGACTTCCAGTATCCAACGCCATACGGGGTTAAGCCCCGCATTTTCACGTCGGACTTAAAAGCCCGCCTACATGCTCTTTACGCCCAATAATTCCGGACAACGCTTGCCACCTACGTATTACCGCGGCTGCTGGCACGTAGTTAGCCGTGGCTTCCTCGTCAGGTACCGTCAATACCGAAGTGTATTGTAAATCAGTACATTCGTCCCTGACAACAGAGTTTTACAATCCGAAGACCTTCATCACTCACGCGGCGTTGCTCCGTCAGACTTTCGTCCATTGCGGAAGATTCCCCACTGCTGCCTCCCGTAGGAGTTTGGGCCGTGTCTCAGTCCCAATGTGGCCGTTCATCCTCTCAGACCGGCTACTGATCATCGCCTAGGTGAGCCGTTACCCCACCTACCAGCTAATCAGACGCAGGCCCATCTTCTGGCGATAGCTTACAAGTAGAGGCCATCTTTCCTCCCGCCTCCATGCGGAGGCGGGAGCACATTCGGTATTAGCATCCCTTTCGGAATGTTGTCCCCAACCAGAGGGCAGGTTGCCTACGCGTTACTCACCCGTTCGCCACTAAGAATTCACCGAAGCAAATTCTCCGTTCGACTTGCATGTGTTAAGCACGCCGCCAGCGTTCGTCCTGAGCCAGGATCAAACTCTCCAAAATAGATTATTTTGAAGAGCCGCTTGGCTCTCAAATACTAGTTTTGATTTTTTAACCTGGTTTTCATCCAGGTGACTCGATCTCATCACTAAAAGTGACTTGACCCGCACATCTGTCAACAATATTTAGTTTTCAAGGTTCACCCTTGCCGCCTCATCGGCGACTTGATTATAATAGCACGGGTTTTTGTTTTTGTCAACAACAAAATTAAAAAAGGTGGCGAAAAATTTTCGCCACCTTTTCACCTCTTGTCACTACCCACTACTCAATAATCACTTAGCAGGTGCCTGTTTCTCCACCTGGAATTTGAAATTGTCGATGACAGGACGGTGATCCGTGCCACCTTCTTTCACATCTTCGGTCAGCAGTGCCTGCACGATGATGGCCATCTCCAGCCGTTTCTTCTGGATCCTGCAGCCATAGGCATAGGGCTTCTCAATGGTCCCGTTCACCAGATCGGCGTTGGCATGGCAGCCACCGCTGCAGAAGAACCGTGCCCAGCAGGTACGGCAGTCTTCTTTCTTCATCACATGCATATGACGGAAGTACTGCACCATATCCTTTTTCACGATTCCCGTATCCAGGGTGCCCATTTTGTATTTCTCCCGTCCCACGAACTGGTGGCAGGGATAGATATCCCCTTCCGGTGTGATGGCGAAATATTCATGTCCCGCCCCGCAGCCGGCCAGCCGTTTGGCTACGCAGGGTCCGTTGTCCAGGGCCACGTTGAAGTGGAAGAAATCGAAGGGTTCCCCGGCCCGTTTCTTTGCCAGGTAGGCCCGGGCCAGTTTTTCATATTCCTTGTCCAGGATGGTCCAGTCTTCCTCCGTCAGTACCCAGGGTTCCGTAGTGCCCACCACCGGTTCCATGGAGATTTCGGAACCTACATCCAGCATGGCCAGTACGTCCTCACAGAAGTGAGGATTGTAATGGGTGTAGGTACCTCTCAGGTAGTAATTCTTTCCGTGACGGGATTCGATGACCTTCCGGAATCCTTTGACAGCTGCGTCATAGGAACCCACGTGGCCGGGATAAGGCCGCATATGGTCATGGGTCTTCTTGCTGCCGTCCAGGCTCAATACCAGCATCACCCGATTGTCGTTCAGGTACTTCACGATTTCGTCCGTGAGCAGGGTCCCGTTGGTGGTCAGGGTCAGTTTGATGTTCTTGCCAGTTTCTTTTTCCCGCTGCCGTACATAATCCACGATGTATTTCACCACGGGCATGTTCATCAGAGGTTCGCCGCCGAACAGGTCCAGCTCCAGGTTATGGCGCTGCTTGCTGCCTTTGATGGCGAATTCGATGGCCTTCCGGGCCACTTCCCTGCTCATGAGGGCACGATGGCCCCCGAAATCCCCGGTATCGGCAAAGCAGTAGCCGCACCGCAGGTTGCAGTCATGAGCCACATGCAGGCACAGGGATTTCAGAACCGGTTCATCCGAAAAGGTATCAGGCACCGGGAAATCCGGAGAAAACAGCAGCCCGGCCTTCTGCAGGTCCTGCAGTTCATCCATGGCTTCGTCCACATCCTTTTGAGGATATTTACCAGCAAAGTGTGCCTTGGTCTCCTCTACATTCTTGCCATCGTAAAAGCCCAACAAGTCATAAATCATGGCGTCGATGATGTGTACGGCGCCGCTGTTCACGTCCAGGACCACATAGTTGTCGTCCAGATGCATTCTATGGATCAGCAAAATTATCCGCCCTTCTGTTACAAGTTACAAGAAAATGGCTCCCCGCTCATGCAGGGAGCCTCCATTGCATAACCGAAATTATGCTTTTTCGCAAACCTGGTTGCCTACCGTGCAGGAAGTTTTGCAGGCAGATTGGCAGGATGCCGGGCATTCGCCGCAGCCGCCGGTTCTCAGAGTTTTCTTCAGCATTTCTTTATTCACAGTTTTGATTCTCTTAGCCATCATCGTTTCCTCCCTATCTCAAGTGTATAATTCATTTTATATGTTTTTGGCCCAGAACGCAAGTCTTTCTCCCGGATATTCTTTTTCTGTGCCTTCAGTTCAGGTGCAGTTTGGCCCGCAGCTTGTAATAATTCGTGATGATCCAGTTGGAATCGATTCCGGTCTGATCAATATAGCCCTGGATCTGGGCCCGTTTCAGATCATACTGGAAGCAGCCCAGATTTTCCGGTTTGTTCTGGAATACATTCACCCGGCGCAGCCGCATGAGCGGGGTCTTGTCGGTATTCACCCCTACCCGGCCGTCCACTCCGGCGATGTAACCGGCTTTCGCCACCTGGGCAGCAATGGCCTCGCTGGCAGAACCATTGGGGTAGGAGAAGGTCAGCCCTTCCGGCGGATTGTAGATTCCCCTCATGTGCTGCATGGAGGTGGTCAGTTCGTAATCCACCTGCTCCGGCGTCAGGCTTTCCAACGGTTTGTGGTTGAAAGTATGGGAGCCCAGGGCCCAACCATACTTCAGAAGTTCATGTTCCTGGTTCCAGTCCAGATACCCGGGCCAGCCTTCATATTTCACAGCCATGTACATATTGCCCACAAAGCCATATTTCTTCAGGATGGGAGCTGCATAGGTCAGGTTGTCCAGGTACCCGTCATCGAAGATCAGGACGCAGGTCTTATGGAATTTCTTCCCTTCCTTGCGGCCCTTTACATAGTCTGCCAGGGTAATGGTCTTCCAGCCTTCATCTTTCAGATATTTCATCTGTTCTTCAAATGCTTCCGGCGGCATGGTATAGGGGTCATCATGGCCCGGTTCCACCCGATGATAGGCGAAGATCGGGACCGATTCTTCACAGAAGCGAGGAAAGTCCGCTTTTACATATTCATACCCGCCATATCCGATTCCACACAGCACTGCCAGAATTGCCAACACGATGATCAGTTTTTTCATTGCTCCCCATCCTTCAATTTCTCTGCTATCTGTTCCAATTTTTTCAGCCGGTGGTTAAAACCGGATTTGCCCACATTGTCTTCCGTCAAAGCAGCCAGTTCCCCCACCGAAAGATCCTGGTGCTCCCGCCGGAGACGGGCCGCCTCCTGCAACGCCTCCGGCAGGGTGCTAAGCCCCACCGTATCTTCGATGACGCGGATGGCTCGCAGGGTCCGCACCGCCGCCTTCACCACCTTGTTCAAATTGGCGGTTTCACAGTTCACCTGCCGGTTCACCTGGTTGCGCATATCCTTCAATACCCGCACATTTTCGAACTCCAGATACGAATGCTGGGCTCCGATCAGCGACAGGAACGAGGCAATGGCATTGCCTTCTTTCAGATATACGATATACGAATTCTTACGATCCACGATCCGGGCCGGAAGGCTGAAGCCCTTCATGATTTTCTGGATGAACTGGCCCATGTCCATGCTGTCACAGATCAGCTCCAGATGATAATCGCTGATAGGCTTATTCACAGATCCCCCTGCCAGGAAGACTCCCCGCAGGAAAGACCGTTTCTCCCCTTCTTTCCGCAGCAGGACCCGGCCGGCCTCGTCCAACGGAGTCAGCAGGCGGAGCCGGCTGAGAGCGGTCCGGGCTTCGTCCGAAGGGATCACGTGGACCTGGTACCGGTTGTTCTTCTTCAACCGACGGCTCCGGGTGACAATCACCTCCGTCTGTACCGGAAAGTTATTTTTCAAAAGCCGCAGCACCCGCCGAGCCAGGGCTGCATTTTCTGTGGTGAAGTGGATGCCCACCTTGCGGCCGCTGAGAGAGACGGATCCGCTGATCCGCAGCAGGCCGAACAGTTCAGCCTGTTCGCAGCCATGATCTTCTCCCTCCAGCCGGGCCACCTCATTTTTCACATCATGGGAAAATGACATGGTCAACCCTCCTTATGGGCATGCTTCCGCAGTTCCTGCATGGTCTGCCGGGCAAAGAAATAGTCAAAGAACCGGATTCCCTTGCCGAACAGTTTCAGACGGTAGATCAGGGCGATGATGGCCTTGGCCAGCTTCAGGGGATTGTGCCGCACCAGGTCGCTGTCATTCAGCAGCTTGGCAGGCACACAATCGATGCCCAGCTTCTCGATTTTCTCCACATCCGGTGTCACCGGCATGGCTCCTTCTTTTTCGTATTTGGCCAGGGTGTCCGGCGCCGCTTTCTGTTCGTTGACGATTACATAATCCAGGCACTGACACCCCATATGCCGGATGATGGCCTGTACATGCTCGTAGGCTCCATACCCATCGGTTTCCCCGGGCTGGGTCATCACGTTGCACACATAAATCTTCACCGCTTTGGACTTGATCACAGCATCCCGGATCCCGGGCACGATCAGGCTGGCCAGCACACTGGTGTACAAGCTGCCCGGCCCCAGGATGATGGCATCCGCCTTCAGGATGGCATCCACCGCCCGTTGGGAAGCCCTTGGGTTTTCCGGTTCCGTCATCAGCTTCACGATTTTATGAGGGGAAGCCGTGATGGAGCTTTCCCCGACGACCGTACTGCCATCGTCCATCAGTGCCTTCAGCTGGATATTGTCCGTGGTGTTGGGCCACACATGGCCCCGCACTTTCAGGATTTCACAGGTGGCAGCAATGCCTTTTTCCATATCGCCACCTTCCACATCGCTCATAGCCGCAATGAACAGATTGCCCAGATTATGGCCGCTGAGGGCGCTGCTCTTGAACCGGTACTGCATCACTTTTTCCATCAGGGGTTCCGTATCGGACAGGGCCACCAGACAGTTCCGCATATCCCCGGGGGGCAGGATGCCCAGTTCTTTCCGCAGCCGGCCGGAAGAGCCCCCGTCATCGGCGGTGGTCACCACAGCCGTACAGTTGTTGGTGATCAGCTTGATGCCCCGAAGCAGCACGGAAAGACCGGTACCACCGCCGATGACCACCACGCTGGGCCCTTTATCCAGCTTCTGCTGGGTGAAGATCAGTTCCCGCAGAGATTCCTTTTCCCCGGGCATCACAGCGTTGATCACCGTCTTGATCACATGGGCGGACCCAAGTGCCATGCACACCAGACCCACGAACACACTGAAAGCCCCCAGCGCCGTAATGGTGGACCGGTAGTATTCTCCTCCGAAATAATTGATGAAATTCAGGACCAGCGTTTCCAGAAGACCCACGAACTGGTAGTTAAAGATTAAAGTGACCCCCACGCAAGCCAGCACCGTTCCCAGCGCAAAAAGAAACAACCAGCGCTTCAGGTTCAGCCCCGGGTATAACCACTTTATCCATTTCATATGCGTTCACCTATTTCTTGATCAAATCTCGATGGATGACCTGCGAACCGTACCCGCAGGATTCGATGAATTTCCCCAGCTGGTTGGCAATGAATACGCTCCGGTGCCGTCCGCCGGTACAGCCCACACCGATCATCAGCTGGCTCTTTCCTTCCTGTACGTATTGGGGCAGCAGGAACTGGATCAGCGCAAACAGCCGTTTTTCGAATTCTTCCGTCACGGGTTTTTCCTGGATGTAGTCCATGACCGGCTGGTCATTGCCGCACAGGTTCTTCAATTCCGGGATATAGAACGGATTGGGGAGGAACCGGACGTCAAAAACCATGTCGCAATCCAGGGGGATACCATATTTGAACCCGAAGGACTGGACCACGATGTTCATGGGAGGCAGTTCTCCTCCCTTGCCGAACAGCTGGATGATTTTGCTGCGCAACTGCTTGGTGGTGGTACGGGAGGTATCGATGATGGTGGTGGCCCGCTGCCGTACCTGGCTCAGGATATCCCGTTCTCTGGCGATATCAGCGCTGAGGCCGTTCTCCCCGGCCAGTGGATGCCGTCTCCGGGTCTCCTTATACCGCCGCACCAATGTTGCATCGTCCGCATCCAGAAAGACCAGTTCATAATGGATGCCGCCCTTGGTCAGTTGATCCAGCACCTTGCTGAAATCCTTGAAGAATTTCCCGCCCCGGATATCCACCACCAACGCCAGCTGTGCGTTCTGATTCTTGGTGGTGAGACACAACTCGATGAATTTCGGGATAAAGGTCGGGGGAAGATTGTCCACGCAAAAATAACCCAGATCTTCCAGCGTACGCATTACCTGCGTCTTCCCCGCGCCGGACATTCCTGTGATGAGTAAGGTTCTCGTCATTGGCATTCCACCCCCTGAAATCAAAAGATTGATACAAAATATTATACAATGATAAAAAACTGTATGTAAAGTTTTATTCTACGGGGACCTGTACCTGCCGGGTCAGGATGCTGTTCAGGATGACGGCCACCCCGTGGCGTTCGTTGGGAGCCGTCACCACCCGGGCTGCCCGGCAGACACTGTCTCTGGCGTTTCCCATGGCCACGCCCAGACCGGCGTGGGTAATCATGTCCAGATCATTGTCCGAATCCCCCACACACATGATTTCCTCGTCCGTAAATCCTTCTCTCCCGGCCAGCACCTGCAGGGCATGCCACTTGTTGGTGCCCGGTGCCGTGATTTCCAGGAACCCTTTGGAAGAGCTGACGATCTTGATCCGGCCGGCATACTTCTGTTCCAGTTCTGCCCGCAGTTCCTTCACCTGTTTCGAGATGACCAGCAGTTTGTGGGGTGCCTGGGGCAGATGATGGATGGCATCCCCCTTCACCTCATAAGGTACCCGGGAGAACCGGGAGTAGAACCTGACTTCCTCACAGTCTCTTTCCGTCCATAATGTATCGTCCACATAGGCCTGGATGTAGATACCCCGGCTCAGGCAATCATCCAATAGAGGCTGGGCCACTTCCAGTGGCAGCGGCCAGGCCCCCAGGACCTCTCCGCTCAGGGGATCTTTCAGCCAGGCCCCATTATAGACCACCAGAGGATGGGTCATGCCCAGCTCTTTGGCATAGGGCAGGGCTGACCGGTACATCCGACCGGTGGCCAATGTCACATAGTACCCGGCAGCAATGGCTTTTTTTACCGCTTCCGCATCCTCCGGAGCGATGTCCTTATTTTTGTCCAGCAGGGTATCGTCCAGATCCAGGGCGATGCATTTGATGCTCATGGAATTCCTCCTTCTCTCAACAAAAAAGAGCTGCCGCTTTCGTGCGACAGCTCCTTCCGGCACTATTACGCTTCTTCAGAGAATTGATCCTTGCCTACACCGCAGATGGGGCAAACCCAGTCTTCCGGCAGATCTTCGAATTTGGTGCCAGGAGCAATGTTGTGTTCCGGATCACCAGCAGCTTCATCGTACACATAACCGCAAACTTCGCAAACGTATTTTTTCATTATCTTTTCCCCCCTCAAGGTATTTGTTCTTTTGGTTAGGATTATACCAGAGTCATCTGCGGAGTGCAATAGGTTTTCCTGACTTTTTAGTAAAAGTTATTGAATAGGAATATTCATTATTTCTTATCCGGAGCAGCGGTTCCATTGACCAGCAATTCCTGTTTCTTCTGCAGATCTCCCTGAAGAAAGGTATGGACCCGTTCTGCCACCACCCGGTTCATGCCCTCCACGGCCGCCAGGTCGTCGATGCCGGCTGCCCGCATGGCATCCAGGGAGCCGAACCGTTTCCACAGAGCGGCCCTCCGTTTGGGCCCCATGCCTTCCAGATGGTCCAGCACGGATACCAGGTTCCGTTTGGCCAGCCGTTTCCGGTGGTAGGTGATGGCAAACCGGTGGGCCTCATCCCGGATATGCTGGATCAGATGCAGGGCCGGGGACATCTTATCCAGCAGGATGCTGGTATGGGCCCCTTCCTTGAAGATTTCTTCCTCCCGCTTGGCCAGGCCGATCACCGGCACCTCACTGATTCCCAGCCCCCGGATCACCTCCAGGGCCGAGCTCAGCTGTCCCTTGCCGCCGTCGATCACAATCAGACTGGGCAAATCCTCCAGGTCCTTATAGCGACGATACACCACTTCCTGCATGGATTTGAAGTCGTCCGGCTTCCCTTCCGTCGAACGGAGCTTGTACCGCCGGTAATCCTTTTTGCTGGGGCTGCCGTTGCGGAACACCACCATGGAGGCCACCGTTTCCCGTCCCTGATTGTGGGAGATATCGAAACAGTCCATCCTCTCCAGGGGGGTCGTAAGCCCCAGGGCCTTCTGCAGCTGTTCTGCCGCATCCAGATCCGTTTCCAGGGAGGCATGGCCGCGGCGCAGCCGTTCCTCCAGGTTCTTTCTGGCATTGTTCACAGCCATGAGCACCAGATCATGCTTCAGGCCCCGCTGAGGTACCAGCAGGTTCACCGTCTTTTCATTCAAGGTGCTCAGCCACCGGGAGAGCAGCGTCCGGTCGCTGTCTTCCAGCTCCTGGCTCACCAGGATTTCCCGGGGCGGCCGATGGTTCTCATGGTAGTACTGTTTCAGGAAATCCGCCAGGATCTCGCTGCCCGGTTCCCCCACTTCCTGGTCCAGGAAGAAGCTGTCCCGTCCCAGGATCTTGCCGCCCCGGATGAAGAACACCTGCACACAGACACCGCTGTCATCCATGGCCAGACCCACCACATCCCGGTCACCGCTTTCCGTGGTGGCCTTCTGTTTTTCGGCCAGTTTTTTCAGGTTCAGCAGGGAATCCCGGTACCGTGCCGCCGCTTCAAACTCCATGCGGTCTGAAGCCGCATACATCTTTTCCTTCAGGTCCTTTTCCAGCTGGCTCACCTTGCCATCCAGCAGCATCAGCACAGAATCCACCAGTTGCCGGTACTCGCTGACCGGTACTTTCCCCGTGCAGGGAGCCAGACACCGGTGGAGATGATACTGGAGGCAGGGCCGTTTGGCGTTCAGGTTCCGGCAGTGCCGCAGGGGAAACATGGTACGGATCAGCTTCATGGTGTCCCGCAGGGCACCGGCATCCGCAAAGGGGCCGTAGTATCGGGCCCCGTCCTTCAGCACCCGCCGGGTGAGCACCATCCGGGGATAGGCTTCCTGCACCGTGATTTTCAGGTATGGATAGGTCTTGTCATCTTTCAGGTCGATGTTATACCGGGGCCGGTATTTCTTGATCAGGTTGCACTCCAGGATCAGTGCTTCCATCTCGCTGGCGGTGACAATGGTCTCGATGGAAGCCACATGGGCGTTGATGGCCCGTACCTTGGGGGACACCTGACTGGCCGGACGGAAATAGCTCCGCACCCGGTTTTTCAGGATCACTGCCTTGCCCACATAGATGACCTTGCCCTCAGCATCATGCATGATATAGACCCCCGGCGCATTGGGCAAGACGGCCAGGGTCTCCTTGATGGCTTCGTTCATGACAGGACCTTCTTCACATACTGACCTGTATAGGATTCCGGCACCCGGGCCACTTCCTCCGGAGTCCCGGTGGCGATCACCGTACCACCCCGGTCGCCCCCCTCCGGTCCCAGGTCGATCAGGTAATCGGCACTTTTGATCACGTCCAGGTTGTGTTCGATGACCACCACCGTGCTGCCTGCATCCACAAGCCGCTGGAGCACTTCCAGCAGCTTGTGCACATCGGCCATGTGGAGCCCCGTAGTGGGTTCGTCCAAAATATATAGGGTCCGTCCCGTATTCACTTTGGCCAGTTCCGTAGCCAGTTTCACCCGCTGGGCTTCGCCGCCCGAAAGGGTGGTGGCTGCCTGGCCCAGTCGGATGTAGCCCAGTCCCACGTCCTCCAGCACCTGAAGTTTCCGCAGGATCCGCTGCTGGTTGCTGAAGAACTGGCAGGCCTCGCTGACAGTCATATCCAGGACCTGGGCGATGTTCCTGCCCTTATAGTGCACTTCCAGGGTCTCCCGGTTGTAGCGGGTGCCTTTGCACACCTCGCAGGGCACATAGACATCGGGCAGGAAGTTCATTTCGATTTTCAACAGTCCGTCCCCGCGGCAGGCCTCACAGCGGCCGCCCTTGACATTAAAGCTGAACCGGCCCGGTTTGTAGCCCCGCAGCTTGGCGTCATTGGTGGTGCTGAACAGGGTGCGGATCAGATCGAAGGTCCCTGTATAGGTGGCCGGGTTGGACCGGGGCGTACGCCCGATGGGGCTCTGGTCGATGTTGATGACCTTATCGATGTTCTGGATCCCCAGGATCCGGTCGTGAAGGGCCGGACGCTCCCGGGCCCCCATGAGTTTCTTGGCCAGGGCCTTGTACAGGATATCGTTCACCAGGGTACTCTTGCCGCTGCCGCTGACCCCGGTGACCACGGTCAGGGTCCCCAGAGGGATGGACACGTCGATGTCCTTCAGGTTGTTGGCGCGGGCCCCTTTGATGAGCAGCTTCTTGCCATTGCCCTTCCGCCTCTTTTCCGGCACCGGGATCTTCCTGGCGCCGCTCAGGTACTGGCCTGTGATGGATTCAGGCACCTGGCTGATTTCCTCCGCTGTGCCCTGGGCCACCACATAGCCCCCGTTTTCGCCGGCGCCGGGTCCGATGTCGATGATCTGGTCCGCAGCCCGCATGGTGTCCTCATCATGTTCCACCACGATCAGAGTGTTGCCCATATCCCGCAGGTTCTTCAAGGTTTCCAGCAGCTTGTCATTATCCCGCTGGTGCAGGCCGATGCTGGGTTCATCCAGGATGTAGAGGACCCCCACCAGGCCGGAGCCGATCTGGGTGGCCAGCCGGATCCTCTGGGCTTCACCGCCGGACAGGGTGGCCGCCGCCCGGTTCAGGGTCAGGTAGTCCAGCCCCACATTGTTCAAAAAACTGAGCCGGGCCCGGATCTCCTTCAAGATCTGTTTGGCAATGAACGCATCCCGGTCCGACAGCTGCAGGTTGTTGAAGAAATCCAGGCATTCCCGCACCGGCAGGTCACACACCTGACGGATATTCTGATCTCCCACGGTGATGCCCAGCACTTCCGGACGCAGCCGGGCCCCATGGCAAGTGGAACACTCAATGGCGGTCATGAAAGACTCGTAGTCCAGGCGCTGGCTTTCGCTCATGGCGTCCCGCAGCCGCCGTTTCAGCAGGGGGATGATGCCCTCAAAGGGCGTATGGTGCTCGTTGGTCTCTCCCATCATATTCTCGTAGGTGAAGGTGAACGTCTCGTCAGGGATGCCCTCCAGCAGCTCCCTCTGGAACTTCTTCGGCAGGTCCTTCCAGCAATTCTGCAGCGTGAACCCGCGGCTCTTCAGTACCGCGTCCAGTTGCCGCAGAAAATAGGATTTCACATTGGAGCTCACGGCTGCAATGCCCCCCTGGTCGAAAGGACGAGTCTTATCCGGGATGATCAGGTCCGGATCGAATTCCATGTGCTGTCCCAATCCCATGCAGTCCGGGCAGGCCCCATAGGGGGCATTGAACGAGAACAGCCGAGGTTCGATTTCCGGCAGGCTGATGCCGCATTCTGCACAGGCGAATTTTTCACTGTACACCTGGGTGGGACCGCCGACCTGCTCCACAGCCACAGTCCCCTCCCCCAGCTTCAGAGCCGTCTCCAGAGAGTCCGTCAGCCGGCTGCCCAGGTTGGGCCGGGCCACCAGACGGTCCACCACCACGGAGATGGAGTGCTTCTTCTTTTTGTCCAGTTCGATGTCCTCGTCCAGATTCAGGATCTGGTCATCCACCTTCACCCGCACGTAGCCGGCCCGGCGGATCCGTTCCAGCACATTCTTATGCTCACCCTTGCGGCCCCACACCACCGGGGCCAGGAGCATGAACCGGGTCCCCTCCGGCAGCTCAAGAACCTTGTCAGCGATCTGCTGGGGGCTCTGGCGTTCGATCACCTTCCCGCACCTGGGACAATGGGGCACCCCGATCCGGGCAAAGAGCAGCCGCAGGTAGTCGTAGATTTCCGTCACCGTCCCCACCGTGGAACGGGGGTTCCGGCTGGTAGTCTTCTGATCGATGGAAATTGCCGGAGACAGGCCCCCGATGTAATCCACATCCGGTTTGTCCATCTGGCCCAGGAACTGCCGGGCATAGGCCGACAGGCTCTCCACATACCGTCTCTGGCCCTCTGCATAGATGGTATCAAAAGCCAGGGAGGATTTGCCGCTGCCCGAAAGGCCGGTGATCACCACCAGCTTATTCCGGGGGATCTTCAAGGAAATATTTTTCAGGTTGTGCTGCCGCGCACCCTGGATCACAATGTAGTCTTCATTCATGAGCTTTCCGCTGCTCTCCTTTCAGCAAAATCAGCTGATCCCGGTATTCCGCTGCCAGTTCGAAGTCCAGCTCTCTGGCCGCTTCCTTCATTTTCTTTTCCAGCAGTTTGATCTGTTTGTCCCGATCCCTGGGCGTCAGTTTCTTCACGGATCTGGCCGTGTACCCTTTGGTAGCCGTATCGTCCTCTTCCACTTTGGTCAGCTTGATCAGGTCCACCACCTTCTTCTGGATGGTTTTGGGGATGATGCCATGGGCCTTGTTGAAAGCCTCCTGTTTTTCCCGCCGCCGGGCTGTCTCGCTGATGGCCCGTTCCATGGAACCGGTGATGGTATCCGCATACATGATGACCCGTCCGTGGGCATTCCGCGCCGCCCGTCCGATGGTCTGGACCATGGCGGTATCGCTGCGCAGAAAGCCTTCCTTATCAGCATCCAGGATGGCCACCAGGCTCACTTCCGGCATATCCAGTCCTTCCCGCAGCAGGTTGATGCCCACCAGCACGTCAAACTTGCCGGCCCGCAGGTCGTGGATGATTTCCGCCCGTTCGATGGTGGCAATGTCCGAATGGAGGTAGCGCACCCGCACCCCGGCAGTGGTCAGATATTCCGTCAGGTCTTCGGCCATTTTCTTCGTCAGGGTGGTGACCAGGACCCGTTCCTTCTGGGCCGTCACCTTATGGATTTCGCCCATCAGGTCGTCGATCTGTCCCTTGATGGGCCGCACTTCGATTTTGGGATCCAGAAGGCCCGTGGGCCGGATGATCTGCTCCACCACATTGTCCGTGGTCTCCATTTCGTAGGGACCGGGGGTGGCCGAAACGTAGATGATCTGCTTCCGCCGGGCCTGGAACTCATCAAAGGTCAGAGGCCGGTTGTCCAGCGCGGAAGGCAGACGGAACCCGTACTTCACCAGCTGCTGTTTCCGGCTCTGGTCCCCGGCGTACATGGCCCGCAGCTGGGGCAGTGTCACGTGGCTTTCGTCCACCACGGTCAGGAAATCCTCCGGAAAATAATCCACCAGGGTAAAGGGTGGTTCTCCAGGTTTCCGGCCCGTGAGGTGGCGGGAATAATTCTCGATGCCGCTGCAGTATCCCAGTTCCTGCATCATTTCCAGATCGTAGTTGGTCCGCTGTTCCAGCCGCTGGGCCTCCAGCAGCTTGTTCTCGCTTTTCAGGACCTTCAGCCGCTGGTTCAATTCCCTGCGGATGTCCTGGCGGGCCCGTTCCATGTTCTCGTCGCTGGTTACATAATGACTGGCCGGGAAGATGGCCACATGGGTCCGCCGGTCGATCACATCCCCGTTCAGGATGTCGATTTCGCTAATGGTGTCCACCTCATCCCCGAACAGCTCGATGCGGATGGCCTTTTCCCCATAGCTGGAGGGGACCACTTCGATCACATCCCCCCGGACCCGAAACTTGCCCCGTTCCAGCACCAGATCGTTGCGGTCGTAGCGGATCTTCACCAGTTTCTCCAGGATGGCGTCCCGGTCTACCTGCTGACCCACCCGCAGGGACAGCACGCTGTCGTAGTAGTCTTTCGGGGCCCCCAGGCCGTAGATACAGGAAACGGACGCCACCACGATCACATCCCGCCGCTCCATCAGGGCCGAGGTGGCCGAGTGGCGCAGTTTATCGATCTCATCGTTGATGGAAGAATCTTTTTCGATATAGGTATCCGTAGCCGGTATATAAGCTTCCGGCTGGTAAAAATCGTAGTAGGAAACGAAATATTCCACTGCATTGTCAGGGAAGAATTCCTTGAATTCACTGCACAGCTGGGCAGCCAGCGTCTTATTATGGGCGATGACCAGGGTGGGCTTCTGCACCTTCTGGATCACCTGGGCAATGGTATAGGTCTTGCCCGTCCCTGTAGCCCCCAGCAGGACCTGGGTATGGAGTCCCTTCTCCACCCCTCTGGCCAGGGCATCGATGGCTTCCGGCTGGTCCCCGGCAGGAGCAAAGGGCGCATGGATTGTAAATGGCATGATGTTTCTCCTTTGGTAATCGATTCAAATCCAATTATATCATATGAGAGAAGGCTGCTGACCGGAGAGTCTTTCTTTTCCATGGAGAGATAGTGTATAATAAAACGATACGAAAAAAGGAGGAAGACATGCATTTTTCATTAAAATCCCTTCTGACTGCCGGTTTTCTCTGTTTTGTGCTGGGATCCGGGGCAGAAGCTTCGCCCAAGATCCTGTATGTGCCCCTGGACAACCGTCCGGTCTGCCTGGAATATACAGTGGATACGGCCAGAGCGGCCGGCTATCCCCTGACGGTACCCCCGGAAAAGGATCTGTCAGACCAGAAAAGCGAGGGCAATAACGAAGCCCTGTGGAACTGGCTGGAACAGGAGGCCCCCCATGCAGAAGCAGCGGTCATTGCCACGGACAGCCTGAACTATGGCGGGCTGGTGGCCTCCCGAAAGCACCACCATCTGGAGAAATACCTGAAAGAGAAGATCCAGCGCCTGGAAAAGCTGAAGAAGGACAATCCGGGACTGAAGATGTACGCATTCAGCACCATCATGCGGACCCCCAAACAGAGCATCGGCAAAGTGGAACCGGGCTACTACCAGGAATACGGACCGAAAATCTTCCGGTTGTCCCAGCTGCAGGATAAGGAAGACCAGGACGGCTCCCTGACCTATGGGGAAAACCAGGAACGGCAGACCCTGCTGGCCCAGATTCCCAATTCGGTGATGCAGGACTGGAAGACACGCCGTCTGATGAATTTCCAGACCAACAAGCGGCTGATCCGTCTGTGCCAGAATGGCGTTTTCCACTACTTTGCCCTGGGCAAAGATGATGATGCGCCCCTGTCCCAGACCCATATGGAAGCCCGCCACCTGAAATACGTGGGCGATGGGATCACGGAGAACCGGTTCCAGATCCTGCCCGGTGTGGACCAGGTGGGTCTCCTGCTGGTGACCCGTGCCATCAACGAACTCCGGGGCGAAAAGCCCAGGGTCTATCCCCTGTTCGCACCGGGTGCAGGGGGCAGCACCATCCCCCTGTACTCGGATGAACGGGCGGAAGAGTCCGTGCGCAACCAGATCCTGGCCAGCGGCAGCACGGAAACCAGCCATCTGGAAAAGGCCGACCTGGTGCTGGCCGTGAATACCCCGGAAGACGGCAGCTGCCTGGACTCCACCGCCAACGACAACGCGCCCTATCCCAGCCGGGCCAACCGGGAATTCGCCAATGAACTGGCAGATCTGGAGGAAAAGAAGCCGGTGGCCCTGGCAGATATCTCCTTTGCCAACGGAGCGGACAACGGCTTCATGCAGGCCATGACCGAATCGGAAGCGCTGCTGGGCCTGACGGCCTATTCCGGCTGGAACACTGCCGACAACAGCATCGGGTTCGCCCTCAGCCAGGGCATCCTGAGCAAGCGGATGAAACCGACGGACCGGGAGCGGCTGCTGAAGACCCGGCTGCTGGACGACTGGATCTACCAGGCCAACGTGCGGTACCGGATCAGCCTGGGCATCGATCAGCACGATTTCATGTTGAAATATGACCTGGGAAAATATTATAATCGGATCCTGAGTGGGACCAACCGGTTGCTGCGGCAGTACGTGGAAGACGAACCCACCCTGAAGGGAACATCCTATACGGTGGAATTCCCCTGGAACCGGATGTTCGAGGTGGATGTGAGAGTCAAATAGCAGGAACTCTGCTGAGTCCCTGCGGCGGATCAGGCCCTGCGGCCCGGTCCCTGTAAACTGGTTACAGGCAGGCCTGCTTCACAGGCCTGCTCATTGATGAAAATAAGAAAAGCCTATAGGAGGAAAACATGGCAAAAAACAGCTCTTTCGACATTGTTTCCCAAATCGACATGCAGGAACTGGACAATGCATTGAACCAGACCCGGAAGGAAATCTCCCAGCGGTATGATTTCCGCGGGTCCAATGCCTCCCTGGAACTGAATGGCGACGAACTGAAACTGGCGGCCGAGGATGAATACAAACTGGGAGCCATCCTGGACATCCTGCGGCAGCGGATGGCCAAGCGCGGATTATCCCTGCGTGCCCTGGAACCGGGCAAGGTGGAACCGGCCGCCAAGGGCAGTGTCCGCCAGACAGTAAAACTGAAACAGGGTATCGACAAGGAAACAGCCAAGAAAATCACTGCTGCCATCAAAGCAGCCAAGATCAAGGTGACGGCCCAGGTGCAGGACAATCAAGTCCGGGTTTCCGGTCCGAAAAAGGACGACCTGCAGGCCGTGATCCAGTTGGTGAGAGGCCAGGATTTCGGCATCGATCTGCAGTTCATCAACTTGCGGTAAGCCACTAGTCTGCAGTCACTAGTCACTAGCGAAAGGAAAGAACCCGTCCTCACATGATGAGGACGGGTTCTTTTGATTATATGGACCAACAGCCACACAGATATATCTTTTCTGTCGCTGGCAGCTGGCTTCCTTTGGCTAGTGACTGTAAGCTAGTGACTAGTGACTGTTTTTTCTCTTTTCCATGGGATGCACCAGCTGCCAGCGATAGCGGATGGCGAAGAAACGGAGGGCGATCACCATGAAGGCTCCCAAAAAAGGTGCCAGGTCCTGGCTTTCGAAATGCCAGCACAGGCACATCACCAGGCTGCCGGCCAGGGATGCGGTGGCGTACACATCGGCCGTAAGCACACTGGGCACCCGCTGGGCCATCAGGTCCCGCATCACCCCGCCGCCCACGGCGGTGATCAGCCCCAGCAGCACCGGATACACGTAGGTGTGGAGGGTCCCCTGGGACAGTCCGGTCAGGGTTCCGGTCACCGTAAAGGAAGCCAGCCCCACCGTATCCGCAGCTACATAGAAAAACGTGACAATCTGCTTCTTGCGCCCAGCGATCCGATAGGAAGCGAACAGCCAGGACATGGCCAGGGCCGTCAATACGGACAATAACAGGTTCCCCGGGTTCTCCAGTGCCATGGGCGGCGTATACCCGGCCAGCACATCCCGGATCATGCCCCCGCCTACAGCGGTAAGGACAGCCAATACGGTGATGCCGAACACGTCCATATTCTTCACCATACCCACGATGGCACCGGAGACCGCAAAAGAAATGGTCCCGGCAATTTCAAACAGATTCCATAACTGAAGCATGAATTCCTCCTTAGCCCAATACCCGCAACAGTTCTGCGCAGCTGGTCATCCCCACCAGCACTTTCTCTTTCCCGTCTTCCCACAGAGGCCGCAGCCCCTCCTTACAGGCAATGGCGGTCAGTTCCCCTTCGCTCAGGCAACGGCAGATGCCCTGGCGCAGGGCATCTGTCACCAGCAGGACTTCCTGCAGAGGAAGGCGGCCGACGTACCCGGTATGGCGGCACTGCTCGCAGCCCGCAGCCTGATAAAGGGTATGGTTCCCTTCCAGCCCCAGATACCGGCTTTCCCAGTCTGATTCTCCCACTTCATAGGCTTTTTTGCAATGGGGACACAGCCGGCGCACCAAAAGCTGCCCGGCCACCGCCTGGAGAGCAGACGCTGCCAGATAGGGTTCCATCCCCATATCAAGCAGCCGGTTCACAGCCCCCACCGCTGTATTGGTATGGAGGGTGCTGAACACCCGATGCCCGGTGAGCGCCGCCTGGATGCTGATGGCTGCCGTCTCTCCATCCCGGATCTCTCCCACCATGATGGTATCCGGATCCTGCCGCAGGATGCTGCGCAGGCAGCGGGCAAAGGTCAGCCCCACCTTCGGTTTCACCGACACCTGGCTGATGCCTGCCATCTGATATTCCACCGGATCCTCCACGGTAATGATGTTCTGTCCCTTCCGGTCCAGGGACGCCAGGGCCGCATACAGGGTGGTGGATTTCCCGCTGCCTGTGGGCCCGGTTACCAGGAACAGCCCGTGAGGCTGGTGCAGGACCTGCTGCAGGGCATCCAGGTTGGCCTGGCTGAACCCCAGACCCTCCAGTTCCAGCTGGAGGGCTTCCCGGTCCAGCAGCCGCAGCACCAGTTTTTCGCCGAACAGAGTAGGCAGGGAGGACACCCGCACATCCACCGGACGTCCCTGCCAGCTGCCCTGGAAGCGGCCATCCTGGGGCAGCCGTTTTTCTCCGATATCCATACCGGCCAGGATCTTGAACCGGGACAACACCGGTTCCTGGAGATTTTTCGGGACAGGAGGCAGGGGCTGCAGGACCCCATCTACCCGGCAACGCACCCCCAGCTGCTCTTTGGCCGGTTCCAGGTGAATGTCACTGGCCCCCTGATCCAGGGCCGTCTCCAGAATCTGGTGGGTCCACCGTACCGCCGGTGCCCCGGCGTCCCCCTGGCAGCGCTGTCCGGAAAGAGACGAAAACTGGAAATAAGGCTGTGATTGATGGCTGATTGAATGGAACATCAAGAGGACTCCCTTCACACGATTGTCGATTTTGACCTTCTTTTTGCACTTGCTGCCGGTTGGGGTAGGAACACCGGCCGCTTTTCCCTATAATGGGATTGGAAAAGCAAGAATAACCTGATAATTCACAAAGGAGGTATCCCATGTTCTCTCTTTTTCCTGCCTTCCAATCTCTTTCCGCATCCCGCCGGTTCCTGGTGCTGCTGCCCCTTCCTCTGGCCCTGGCCGGTGCTCTGGCCTGGCCCGGGGAGGGAGAAGCTCCCCTCTTTCCTCCTGTCCCCACCCTGGCAGATCAGGATGGGGACAGGACTCCCGGAAAACAAGCCAAAGCCCGGAAACCGGTCCTGCCCCGGCGTGACCCTTTCCGGCCCCTGAACCATCCTGTCCACAAAAAGAAGCTCCCCGCTCCCGCAGCCGTTCCTCCAGCCGCCCCCGGGAAACCGGTCTCATCCTCGTCTCCGGCCTCTCCATACCGCCTGCTGGGCATCCTGACGGTCAACGGTGAAAGACGGGCACTGGTGGCCAGTCCCCGGGGAACGGTCCTGGCTGCCCTGGGGGAAGCCCTGCCGGGAAAAGGACCGGTCACGGCCTTCCACAGTTCCTCCCTGGAATGTGACGGACGAGAGCTGTCTGTAGGGGAGGTATGGCCATGAAAAGTTTCCTGTTGGCCTGCCTGTTCTGTCTCCTGAACCCGGTGCGCTGGGTACTGGCTGCCGACCCGGTGTCCCTTTCTGTAAAAGAAGCCCCTGTCCGGGATGTTCTCCAGAGCCTGGCCCAGCTGGCGGACCGGAACCTGGTGGTGGATCCGGACCTGTCCGGCACCATCTCCCTGGAACTGCGGGACATCCCCTTCCCCCAGGCCCTTTCCATCGTCACCCGCAGCCGCGGGCTGGAATGCCGGGAAGAAGGCAACATCCTCTGGGTCAGTACCCCGGAGAAGCTGGATGCCCGCTTCGGCCGGCTTTCCCTCCACCCCCTGGAATACATTTCCGCCAAAGAGGCAGCCGAGACACTGAAGCCCCTGTTCCACTCCCCCCTGGTCTGGGATCGGGAGAGCAACGCACTGCTGTTCCGTGGTACTGCCGGGGAAAGGGACCGGCTGAAAGAAGCCCTGTCCCTGCTGGACCGTCCCAGTCGCCAGGTCACCCTGGAAGCCCGAATCCTGTCCCTGAACGAGGAAGCTTCCCGGGAGCTGGGCCTGAAATGGAACTGGACCACCCTGCCGGCCTCCGGCGACCAGAGAGATCAAGGGGCCAGGATCCACCTGGGCCATGGGTATACTGCCGGTCTGACCGCCACACTCAGTGCCCTGTGCCAGCAGGGCAGGGCCAGTGTCCTGGCCACCCCCAGCATCATCACCCTGCCGGGCCGGGAAGCCAGCATCTTCATCGGAGACCACATCCCGGTGGTCACGGAGAAAGTGACCAACAGCACCACCACCCAGACCACGGAATACGTGGACGCCGGTATCCGGCTGTCCTATACTCCCTACCTGAGCCGGGATGGATTGATTACCGTCCGGGTCCACACCGAAGTCAGTACCCCCACCCTGATCACCGAGCTGAAGAATTATCGGATCACCAGCCGGACGGCCGATACCCAGGTGCGCCTGCGGGAAGGCCAGACCCTGGTCATCGGCGGCCTGATCAGCGAGCAGGAACAGCAAAAACTGGAGGCCGTGCCCCTGTTATCCAAGATTCCCCTTCTGGGAGAACTGTTCAAATTCCGTTCCAGGGCCAGGAACCGTACGGAAGTGTGCATGCTGCTGACCCCCTGCATCAGTGAGCCGGGGCACTCCCCGGCTCTCGGCCGCTTCTCCTTTACTCCGCCTTCCCGGGAAACTCTTTCAGGGTCCGCACCCGTTCCAGGAACTGGTGCAGTACCCGTGCCGTGATGCCCCAGATGATCCGCTCCTTCCAGGGGTAGAAGAACACCTCATAGGCCTTGCGCACATTCCAGCCTTCCTGAAATCCATAGGCCCACTGTCTGGGAAACCCCAGCTGCTGACGGGTACCCATATCCACCTTGCCCACCACCGGTGCCATGGCCAGCAGGTCTTTCAAGGGCACCCCGAACACTTCAGCCACTTCATTTTGATCGACCACCAGGGGCACCTTGTTGGACAGGATCCCTGCAAAGGGATAGACCAGGGGTCCGGAATACCCGTAAAAGTAATCCAGAGGCCCCAGCACCTGGATGTCCTGCTCCGGAATGCCCAGTTCCTCCCGGGTTTCCCGCAGGGCTGTGGCAAGAAGGGTGGCATCCGTCTCCTCCCGATGGCCCCCGGGAAAACAGATATCCCCCGGCTGCCAGTGCATTTTGGCGGAACGGACCTCGAACAGGATCTCCCACCCGTGTTTTGTCCAGCGCAGGGGCAGCAGGACAGCGCTCTCCCACAGCTTCAGGGTCCTGTCCACCCGTTGCCGCTGATCCGGCCAGAGAGACTGGAGCGCACTTCTTTGTTTCATTTCCTGTGTCATGGTAAGCCCCCTTGTTTTCATTTTGTATCGAACATGACAAAATTGTACAATATTTTTCAGAAACAGTAAAGCGAGGTCGTTGCCGTTGCAACGACCTCGCTTTTCTTATACCAGATATTCCATGATCCTGCCGATCAGGTCTTTTCTTGCATTGTGATTGGTAGAGCTGTAGGCGATGAGCCGGTTGTCATCCAGGCCAAAGGTCTTCTTGTACAGTGCCGTCTGACTGGCCACCGCTCCCCTGCTGAGCTTGTCACTCTTGGTCAGGATGATCAGGATGGGCAGCCCCAGGTTCAGCAGCCACTGGTAACAGTCGATATCACTGTCCATGGGCGCATGCCGGATATCCATAAGTACACAGACCAGTTTCAAATAGGGCGAATTCTCCATGTACTTGCAGATGAAGGCCGACCACTGCTCCTTATTCCCCTTGCTGGTCCGGGCGAATCCATAGCCGGGCAGGTCCACGGCATAGAACGTATGCCGGTCCACCTGCTCTTCCCGGGTCCGCTTCCCCTGGAAGGAATAGAAGTTGATGGTCTGGGTCTTGCCCGGCGAACTGCTCACCCGGGCCAGGCCTTTCCGCCGGGCCAGAGAGTTCAGCAGGGAAGATTTCCCCACATTGCTGCGGCCGATGAAGGCCACTTCGTCAATGGTATCCTGGGGATACTGGGTGGCCTTTACGGCCGAAGCCACATAGCTGGCGCCGATGATGTCCCACTGGTTCCCTGCCATATCAGTCCTCCAGGGCCAGTTTGGTCACCTGGTCCATGCTGTCCACCGGGATGAAGGTCATATCGTTCCGGACCTTCTCCGGGATTTCCTCCAGATCCTGCTGGTTCTGGCGGGGGATCAGCACCGTCTTCACCCGATACCGGTGGGCGGCCAGCACCTTTTCCTTCAGGCCGCCGATGGGCAGTACGTGGCCGGTGATGGTGATTTCGCCCGTCATAGCCAGATCCGCCTTCACCTTCCGTTTGGTCAGGGCACTTTCCATGGCCGTGGCCATGGTGATGCCGGCCGAGGGTCCATCCTTGGGAATGGCCCCTTCCGGTACGTGGATGTGGATATCCACCTTTTCGTTGAAGTCGGGAGCCAGGCCCAGTTCTTTGGCCCGGCTGCGGATGTAGGTAAAGGCCGCCTGGGCACTTTCCTTCATCACATCACCCAATTGCCCGGTAAGCACCAGTTTTCCCTTGCCTTCGCAGACCACCACTTCGATCTTCAGCAGTTCGCCCCCCACGCTGGTCCAGGCCAGCCCGGTGCAGACGCCCACTTCTGATTTGGCTCGCATATCGCTTTCCAGGAAGATGGCAGGCCCCAGGTATTCCTTCAGATGTGCCGGAGTCACAGAGACTTTGGCCACCCCGTCTTCCACAATCTTCCGGGCTGCTTTCCGGCAGATGGTGGCAATCTTCCGCTCCAGGTTCCGCACACCGGCCTCCCGGGTATAATCCCGGATGATGTGCTGGATGGAGGCGGCTCCCAGGCTCAGCTGCCTGCCGGTCAGGCCGTTGGCCTTCCGTTCCTTGGGAAGCAGATGCAGCTGGGCGATTTTCAGTTTTTCCTCATCGGTGTAGCTGGACAGCTCGATGACTTCCAGCCGGTCCAGCAGCGCCGGGGGAATGGTCTCCACCGTATTGGCTGTGACAATCCAGAACACATTGCTCATGTCGTAGGGGAATTCGATGTAATGATCGCTGAAATGGCTGTTCTGTTCCGGATCCAGCACCTCCAGCAGGGCCGATGCCGGGTCGCCCCGGAAGTCGGCACCCATCTTGTCCACTTCATCCAGCAGAAACACCGGGTTATCGCTGCCGCAGTCGATCATCCCGTTGATCAGACGGCCGGGCATGGCCCCGATATAGGTCCGCCGGTGGCCCCGGATTTCCGCTTCATCCCGAATTCCACCCAGAGAAATCCGGGTGAATTTCCGGTTCACAGCCCGGGCAATGCTCTGGGCCAGGCTGGTCTTGCCAACGCCCGGAGGTCCCACCAGGCAGATGATGGGTCCCCGGTTGCTCTTGGTCAGGGCCCGTACGGCCAGATAATCCAGGATCCGTTCCTTGACCTTCTTCAGGCCATAGTGATCCTTATCCAGCACTGCAGCGGCCTTCTTCAGGTCGTAGTTGTCCCGGGTCATTTTGCCCCAGGGCAGACTCAGTACTGTATCCAGGTAATTCCGGATCACCGCACTTTCGGCCATCATAGGAGGCATCTTATACAGCCGGTCCAGTTCCTTGTCCAGCTTTTCTTTCACCTCTTTGGGCAGCTTCAGCTTCTTCATCTTGTCCTGGTATTCCTTGACTTCGGTGCCCTTTTCGCCGCCTTCGTCCAGTTCCTTGTTGATGGCTTTCAGCTGTTCCCGCAGGTAGTATTCCCGCTGGTTCTGTTCGATCTGCTTCCTCACCTGCTGAGAAATGTCCTTCTCCAGGTTTACGATTTCCAGTTCCTTGCACAGGAACCCGTACAGCAGATTCAGCCGTTTCTTTACATCCACTGCCTCCAGGATCTTTTCCTTATCGGCAATGTCGATGGTCAGGTACCCGGCGATCATATCGGCGATTTTGCCCGGATCCGGCTGGTTCTTGAAGGTCAGCAGCACCTCCGTATTCACTTTCTTGCTGGCCACCACCCATTGTTCAAAGGTTTCCACCAGCATGCGCTTCAGGGCTTCCACTTCCGCGGTGTGGTCGTTGATATCTTCCCGTACGGCCACATAGGCTTCCATATTCATCCCCACAGCATCCACAACGGAGATCACTTCCACCCGGGAGAGACCTTCCACCAGGATCCGCATGGCCCCGTTGGGCAGCTTCAGCAGCTGTTTCACTTCGGCGATCACCCCGAAGTTGTACAGGCTGCTGGCTGTGGGGTCGTTCTCCTCTGCCTGTTTCTGGGTCACCAGGCAGATCCGTTTCGTCATATTCATGGCCGTTTCCACTGCCTTGATGGAGCGTTCCCTGCCTACATCCAGGTTGATGATCATACCCGGAAAGACCAGGGTACCCCGCAGAGGCAGGAGCGGCAGTCTCATGGTATTGGCTTCCAACATATCGTTTCACCGTCCTTATCGAGATAGAGAAAAAGGGAAAAGGGATGCCAGCACCCCTTTTCCTTTTCCCTAGGCCTTTTTTCTTGTATCAGTATTGTCTTGCTCTTTGAGCAGCAGCTTGGGGTCTTTGTGTTTGGTGACCACATCAGCTGTTACGATGCATTTCTGCACATTGTCCCGACTGGGCACCTCGTACATCACGTTTTTCATGATGCCTTCGATGATGGCCCGCAGCCCTCTGGCACCGGCGTTCCGAGCCAGGGCCTCATGGGCGATGGCTTTCAGTGCATCATCCTCGAAGTCCAGCTCTACGTGGTCCATGGCCAGCAGGTGTTCATACTGCTTGGTCAGGGCATTTTTCGGTTCCGTCAGGATCCGCACCAGAGCTTTTTCGTCCAGGTTGTCCAGGGTGACCACCACCGGCAACCGTCCAACGAATTCGGGAATCAGCCCGTACTTCACGAAATCCTCGGGAAGTACATGCCGGAACGGGTTCTCACTCTTCTTCTCGGCCTGGGTGGGGATTTCAGCCCCGAAGCCCATGCTCTTCTTACCGGTACGGGCGTTGATCACATTTTCCAGTCCGGCAAAAGCACCGCCGCAGATGAACAGGATGTTGGTGGTATCGATCTGGATCAGTTCCTGATGGGGATGCTTCCGTCCGCCCTGGGGCGGTACGTTGGCCACAGTCCCTTCCAGGATCTTCAGCAGGGCCTGCTGGACGCCCTCCCCGGAAACATCCCGGGTGATGGAGGGGTTTTCCGATTTCCGGGAGATCTTATCGATTTCATCGATATAGACGATGCCCCGTTCGGCCCGCTCGATATCATAGTCCGCATTCTGGATCAGCCGCAGCAGGATATTCTCCACGTCTTCACCCACATACCCGGCTTCTGTCAGGCTGGTGGCATCGGCAATGGCAAAGGGGACCTTCAGGATTTTGGCCAGTGTCTGGGCCAGCAGCGTCTTGCCGCTGCCGGTAGGCCCCAGCATCAGGATGTTGGACTTCTGCAGTTCCACATCGTCCCGGTGCTGCCCCTGTTCGTAGTTGATCCGTTTGTAGTGGTTATACACCGCTACTGCCAGGGTCTTCTTGGCCTCTTCCTGGCCGATTACATATTCGTCCAGGATGGCTTTGATTTCCTTGGGCTTGGGCAGATCGGTGATTTGTTCCTCCACCGGCCCTTTCAGGTCCTTTTCCAGCATTTCGTTGCACAGGGCAACACATTCATCACAAATAAAAACGTTATGGCCGGCGATCAGTTTCTTCACCTGGCTCTGCTTCTTGCCGCAGAAGGAACAGGTGTAATCTGGTCCGTCCAGATTGTTTTGATCATCGTATCCCATCTGGATCCCCTCCTCACAGTCAGGGCAAGATGGTTCGGTCTTACCCCTTATTTCTGGGTCTTGATCTGATGGACCACCTGGTCGATCAGACCGTATTGTTCGGCTTCCACCGCGGTCATGAAATGATCCCGTTCCGTATCCTTCCGGATCTGTTCCGGGGTCTGGCCGGTGTGGTGCGCCAGGATTTCGTTCATCTCTTCCCGGATGCGCAGGATTTCACGGGCATGGATCTCAATGTCCGTGGCCTGGCCCTGGGCACCTCCCAGAGGCTGATGGATCATCACTCTGGAATGAGGCAGGGCGAAGCGTTTTCCCTTCGTACCGGCAGCCAGCAGTACCGAAGCCATGGAGGCCGCCATCCCTACACAGATGGTGGACACATCCGGCCGGATGTACTGCATGGTGTCATAAATCGCCAGCCCGGCGCTGACACTGCCGCCGGGGCTGTTGATATAGAGATGGACATCCTTATCCGGATCCTCGGATTCCAGGAACAGCAGCTGGGCAATGATCAGGTTGGCCATATGATCTTCGATTTCACCGGTAACAAAGATGATCCGATCTTTCAGCAGCCGGGAATAGATATCATAGCTCCGCTCGCCCTTACTGGTCTGTTCCACCACAATAGGCACATAGCTCATGCCGTCCACCTCCAACAGGTTTTATTTTTCTTCTGCAGCAGCTTCTTCAGCCTTCGGAGCGTTCTTGGCGCTGTCGATGACCAGACGGGCTGCCTTCCGGCGGGCAATGTTGGCAACCAGCACAGCCAGGGAGCCATTTTCCTTGACGATCTTTTCGACCTGTCTCAGGGTAGCACCATGCATAGCGCCCAGTTGTTCCATTTCCTTGCGGATTTCGTCTTCAGTCACCTGGATCTTTTCCTGCAGAGCAATGGCATCCAGTACCAGATCGGTCTTGATGTTTTCCAGAGCTACCGGTTTCTGTTCATCCCGGTAAGTCTTTACATCCTTGCCCAGATATTGCAGGTACAGAGGCAGGCTCATCTTATGCTGTTCCAGGTTCAGGGCCAGTTCATCCATCATCTGGTTGGCTCTTTGGGTAACCATCACATCAGGGACTTCGAATTTGGCGTTGTCCACAGCCTTTTTGATCAGGTCAGCTTCGTAAGCGGACTGAGCGCGCTGGGCTTCGGCCTTCTTCATACGGTCCAGGGTCTTTTCACGGAATTCAGCCACGGTCTTGCTGTCGCTGTTGGCGGCGATCAGTTCATCGGTCACTTCCGGAACGTCTTTGACTTTGACATCCTGTACAGTCACTTTGAACACAGCCTTTTTACCGGCCAGTTCCTTGGCCATGTAATCTTCCGGGAAGGTTACGTTTACATCCGTGGAGTCGCCCTTTTTCAGGCCCACCAGCTGGTCTTCAAAGCCCGGGATGAAGCTGCCGCTGCCCACTTCCAGGGGATAGCCCTTGCCTTCGCCGCCGTCAAAAGCTTCGCCGTCGATGGTGCCGGCGAAATCGATGATGGCCAGATCGCCTTTTTCCAGGGCTTTGCCTTCCGGAGCTTCTACCATCTTGGTAGCCCGTTTCTGCAGATTTTCAACTTCTTTATCCACATCCGCGTCGGTGATTTCTTTTTCTTTCTTTTCCACATCCAGGCCCTTGTATTCGCCCAGTTCCGGTTCCGGACGCAGGGTGACCACCAGGGTCATTTCCATGGGTTTTCCTTCTTCGAAGGTGGAATCTTTGATTTCAGGATCGGAAACAGGCACCCAGGAGTTTTCTTTCAGGGCTTCTCTATATTGTTCATTGGCAGCGATTTCAAAGGCTTCTTCTTTGATGGCATCTTTACCAACGTGCAGTTCCAGGACCCGGCGGGGTGCTTTACCCTTACGGAAGCCAGGGATCGTCACTTGTTTATTGATCTTGGCAACTGCTTTTTCAAAGGCTTTTGCTACGTCTTCTACCGGCAAAGATACTTTCAGAGTTGCTTCATTACCTTTTCTTTCAACGGAAACGCTCATTTAAAAAAATCCTCCTCACATGCTGTCAGCCATTATTCCTATGGGATGCTTAACAGTCTGTCTGTAATAGCTTAAAAAACCGCTCATATAGCATAGCACAAAAGGTGGAAATAAGCAACAAAAAGACAGAAAAAGCCGCTTCCGTGAGGATCGGAAGCAGCTTTTTTCTTTGCCTTTTTACCGGTTATTTCCAGAATTCCAGATCGGAATCATCCAGTCCGATATTTTTGGCTTTGAACACCGGGTTCTCCACCCCGGCATCCAGCTGGCGGCCATAATCATCCATCACCGCGATGGCGGTTCCGTTCAGGGCCAGGATGGAAGGGATGTTGATCAGGCACATGAAGGCCATGCAGATATCCGCCACGGCCCAGGCATTGTCCATGGACATCCCGGCACCTACGAAGATCACCAGCACAGCCACGATCCTGAACAGTTTCATGAAACCCTTGCCGGGGGTCTTCTTGCCGTTCAGGTAGGCCAGGCAGTTGTCCACATAGAACAGGTTCCCGATCAGGGTGGTGAAGGCGAACAGCACCATGGCTACGGTGATCATGATGGGGCCAAAATTGCCAAAGTCCACCTGGGTGGCTTTCTGTACATAGGGAGCCCCGGCCAGGGCCTTGGTGGGGATCACCCCGGAGAACATGCACATGAGAGCCGTGGAGGTGCACAGCAGGGTATCGATGAAGACGGACAGCATCTGCACCAGACCCTGCTGGGCCGGATGGGAAACGTCGGCAGCGGCTGCCGCGTTGGGGGCAGACCCTACACCGGCTTCATTGGAATACAGGCCCCGTTTGATGCCATACATCATGCAGGAACCGCTGATGCCTCCCAGGATCTTCTGGAAGTCAAAGGCATCGGCGAACATGGCGCCCAGTACGGAAGGGATCATGTTCAGGTGCATGACGATGATCACCAGGCTGAGCAGCACATACAGGACTCCCATGAAAGGCACCAGGATTTCCGTCACCCGCATGATCCGTCTGCCGCCGCCCACCAGGCAGTAACCCACCAGCAGTGCCAGGATGGCTCCGATGATCCAGGGCGTGGTTCCCTTGTCATAAAAGCCATATACGCTGAATGTGGACTGGAGGTTGTAGGAAGCCAGGGCATTGAAACCGCCGGCATAGGTAATGATCAGGAAGAAAGCAAAGGCGCTGGCCAGCAGTTTGTTGTGCAGTGCGATTTCGATGTAATAGGCCGGTCCGCCATAGCTGTCGCCATTGGCATCCCGCCGTTTATACACCTGGGCCAGGGTACTTTCAATGAAAGCCGTGGCGCCGCCGATGATGGCGATGACCCACATCCAGAACACAGCACCGAAGCCGCCCAGGCACAGGGCTGTGGAGATGCCGATGATGTTGCCGGTCCCTACCCGGGAAGCGGTGGAAACCATCAGGGCCTGGAATGAAGAAACAGATCCCTCTTTGCTGGGCTTCTGCATCACGACGCGGATGCATTCCCGGAACCACCGAAACTGGATCAGACGGGTCCGAACTGTAAAGAACAGACCGGCCGCCAGCAGGACGATGATCAGGATGGGGTAATACAGGACGTCATCCATTGTGGTGAGTAGTTGTGACATTGATTGTTGTCCTCCCTTTCATGGGGTTTTTCCCTCCTCATCGGAAAAACCATATAATATGTACATATTATTATACACGATAACCACTGGAAATGCAGAAAATTATACAAATTACAGAAAAAAGGCTGTGAAAAATCACAGCCTTTTTTTGTTCAGTTCATACACATCCGGCCGCCGGTTGTCCAGGGTAAACGTACTCTGACGTATCCGAGTCACGTATTCCGGATCGATTTCCGCCAGGATGATCCCCGGCTTGTCGGAAGACCGGGCGATTACCGTACCCCAGGGGTCGATGATCATGGAATTGCCATAGGCTGTGAATCGGGGTTTCTTCCCCATCTGGTTGGCCGCCACCACATAACACTCGTTCTCAATGGCCCGGGCCCGCAGAAGAATCTCCCAATGGTCCTTCCCGGTGTTGACGGTGAAGTTGGCCGGTACCAGAAACAGCTTCGCCCCTTCCAGGGCCATGAGCCGGAACATTTCCGGGAATCGGATGTCGTAGCAGATGGCCATTCCCGTCCGAAGCCATTCCGTATCCACCGTGACCACGGCATGGCCGGGAGCCACCCGGTCGCTTTCCCGGCTGGTGACTCCATTGGGCAGCACCACATCGAAGGGATGGAGCTTGCTGTATTTGGCCACCATGAGGCCCTGGGGATCCACCAGGAAGGCGGTGTTGAAAGGCCGGTCCGGGTCTTCCGGATTGCGTTCATAGATGCTTCCGGCTTCCAGCCACAGGCCCAGTTCCCTGGCCAGGCTGGACAGTCGCTGGAACGTTGGACCTTCCGGAATGGATTCCGCTTCCTGGGCCATATTCCGGCCAATGTAGTTCATGGATTCCGGCAGGACCACCAGTTGGGCCCCTTCGGCAGCCGCCTCCCGGATATAGCCTTCGGCAGCAGCCAGGTTGGCCCTTTTGTCATCCTGGGAATCCATCTGGATGGCAGCAGCAATGAATGAAGTCATAGGGTTCTCCTTTCCGTGGAGCAAAGATATCCGCCCTTTTCAAGGGCGGGGGACCGGCCGTCAGGCTGGTGGTGGGCTCCTGTGCCATATATCCGCCCTTTTCAAGGGCGGGGGACCAGCCGTCAGGCTGGTGGTGGGTTCCATCACTTGATATGGTAATACTCCTTATACCACTTTGCGAACTTGCCCAGCCCCTCCTGGATGGTGGTCCCGGGTTTGAACCCGAAATCCCTTTCCAGTTCGCTTACATCCGCATAGGTCTGGTATACGTCCCCGGGCTGCATGGGCAGGAATTCCTTTTCTGCCTTTTTCCCGATGGCTTCCTCCAGGGTCTCGATAAAGGTCATCAGCTTTTCCGGATGGTTGTTGCCGATGTTATAGATTTTGTACCGGTCCCCTTCTCCGTTGGGTTTGGGCGGATTGCACAGCATATCCTGGATCCCGGTAACGATATCGTCCACATAGGTGAAGTCCCGGTACATATCTCCGTGATTGAAGATGGTGATGGGTTCACCGGCCATGATTTTATTGGTGAATTTGAAATAGGCCATATCGGGACGGCCGAAGGGTCCGTACACCGTAAAGAACCGGAGCCCGGTGGCGGGGATGCCGTACAGGTGGCAGTACGTGTAGGCCATCAGTTCGTCGGACTTCTTCGTGGCCGCGTACAGGCTGATGGGATGGTCTACATTGTCCGTGGTGGAAAAAGGTGTCTTCTTCTGGTTGCCGTACACGGACGAGCTGGAGGCGAACAGCAGGTGTTTCGGCCTATGGTGCCGGCAGGCCTCCAGAATGTTGAAGAAGCCAATGATGTTGGAATCGATGTATTCCCGGGGATGGTCGATGCTGTAGCGCACCCCGGCCTGGGCGGCCAGGTTCACCACAATGTCCGGCTGGAAATCCTCGAAGATCTGATTCACGGTTGCTGCGTCGGCCAGGTCCCCTTCCGTGAAGGAAAAGGCCGGATACAGCTGCAGCCGGGCAAGCCGATCCTTTTTCAGCTGCACATCGTAATAGGCATTCATGTTGTCCAGGCCGGCCACCCGGACCCCCAGGCTCAGCAGCCGTTTGGCCAGATGGTAGCCGATGAAGCCGGCAGCTCCGGTAATCAGGATTTTCTGGTTGGCGTCAAATGGTTCCATGGGTTCTCCTTAGTCCCGGTCGAACAGATCCCGGGTATAGACTTTGTCTTTCACATCCGCCAGGTCATCGGACCAGCGGTTGGCCACGATTACATCGCTCTGGGCCTTGAAGGCGGCCAGGTCGTTCACCACTTTGCTGTGGAAGAATTCCGGTTCGTGGAGCGTGGGTTCGTACACCACCACCGGAATTCCCTTGGCCTTGATCCGTTTCATGACCCCCTGGATGGCGGACGAGCGGAAATTGTCCGAGGCGCTCTTCATGGTCAGCCGGTACACCCCCACCACTTTCGGTCCCCGGGAGAGGATCTCGTCGGCGATATGGTCCTTGCGGGTGCGGTTGGCGTCCACGATGGCCGAAATCAGGTTCTGGGGCACATCCTGGTAGTTGGCCAGCAGCTGCTTCGTATCCTTGGGCAGGCAATAGCCCCCGTATCCGAAGGATGGATTGTTGTAGAAATCGCCAATCCGGGAATCCAGGCAGACCCCCTTGATGATCTGGGCAGTGGAAAGGCCCCGCATCTCCGCATAGGAATCCAGTTCATTGAAGTAGGCCACCCGCAATGCCAGATAGGTGTTGGCAAACAGCTTGATGGCTTCGGCTTCCGTGGAACCGGTGAACAGCATGGGGATATCCTTTTTATCGGCGCCTTCCGCCAGAAGGGACGCAAATTTCCGGGCCCGGGGCGAATCTTCCCCCACCACGATCCGGGAAGGATGGAGGTTGTCGTACAACGCTTTCCCTTCCCGCAGAAATTCCGGGGAGAAAATGATGTTATCCGTGTGGAACTGCTGCCGTATCTGTCGGGTATACCCCACCGGCACCGTGGATTTGATGACCATGACGGCGTCCGGGTTGATATCCAGAACTTCTTCGATGACCGTTTCCACGGAGGAAGTGTCGAAGAAGTTCTTGTGGGGATCGTAGTTCGTGGGGGTGGAGATGATGATATATGTTGCGCCGGTGAAGGCGTCCTTCGGGTCCAGGGTAGCCCGGAAACGGATGTCCTTCCGCTTCAAAAAGCGGGTAATGTCCGCATCTACCAGGGGCGACTTGCCTTCGTTCAGCATCCGTACTTTTTCCGGTACGATGTCCAGCGCCACCACTTCCTGGTGCTGGGCCAGCAGGAGCCCGTTGGAAAGGCCCACATACCCCGTACCTGCAATCGCGATTTTCATGAGTGGCAACTCCTTTCCTGCAATCATTTTATTATACCACAAAAGGCGCTGTGAAAAAATTCACAGCGCCTTGGGTCGCAGGCTTGGGCCGTGTCCCCCTGAAAGGGGGAAAGGACCCGCTTGCGGGTAGGGGTCTCACACCCGGTGTAAAACCCCACCACCATTGCGCCGATGCGTAACGGTCCCCCGCCCCTTTCAGGGGCGGACAAATAACAACAACCCCGCTCACCTGTTCACCAGTTCCGGATGGCGGACCAGGTAGCCGGTCAGATCCAGCCAGGCTTCCCGCTCCTCCATATAGGGCTTCGGCCCTTCCACCAGTTCCTCCGGTCCGTGGCCCCTGCCCAGGGGCTGGTAGAAGTCCTGTCCATAACTGCCATAGGCGTCTTTGCGCAGCCAGTGGTAGGGCGATACCACATGGTCGATGGGTTCCAGCAGGGACGGATACAGGGAATAATAGGTGAACCCTTTGGGGGCGATCAGTTCGAAGAGAGTAGGGGCGATGTTCATGTGGCTGCCGATGGTATTGCCGGCAAAACTGGATTTGTCCAGTTCCCGGTGGTTCATCAGCAGCACCGGGCTGTGCCGCTCCCGCAGGTTGCAATCCCGGTGCATCAGCGACGTCTTGCTGAGCACCGGGCTCATGTCGATGGAATGGTCCCCGGTAAGGATGAACAGGCAGTCCGGGTACGCCTTCCGCATGGTGCGGATGAATTTGCCCAGGGCCTGGTCCGAGAACCAGAACGTGCCCAGGTTCTTCTGGATTTCCTTATCCTTCCGCACATCCCGGGGCGCGTCGGGCATGACCTTCTCCGGGTCGTACCCATAGTCCGCCAAGGGGATCTTGAACGGTCCATGGTAGCTGGTGGTGTAAATAAAGTGGAACTGGTAAGGCCCGTTCTGCTGTTCCTGCTGCTGGATCAGCTCCGCCGCCTTTTCCAGGAACACGTTGTCGTACACCCCCACCCAGGTCTTGGGCGCATCAGGGCCGCAGAAGTCCGTGGCCGTCATCACCTGGTCGAATCCGCAGGCCGGAGCGAACTGGTTGAAGTTGCCGTAGGTCACGTTACCCCCATACCAGTACGTGGAATGGTACCCCAGCTTCTTCAGCTGCCGGGGCAGGGCCGTGGGCAGGTTGTTTTTCCAGAAGCTTTCCTTTTCGTTCAGCTCCAGGCCGGCGTCGAAGATGCCGCTCATGAGGCTGACGATGGACGGCCGGGAGATGATGCCCGCAGACAGGGCGCTGGTCACCCTGGCCGTATGGGGATCCTCCATCAGCTGCCTGCCGCCCGACACCAGGTTCAGACAGGCAAATTGGGGATCGAAGAACTGCTGCAGGTACGTTTCCCCCACAAACAGGAAGATGTGGGTGGGTTTCGTAATCTTCGGTCCTTTCGCCGTCCGCTTGAACCCGTAGGCCGGGTTGGGCAGCTGGGCGATAGGCGTCTTCTCCGTCAAAAAAGGCTGGATGGCCTTCAGATCCTGCTCATCCGTATGCTCATAGGCCGGATTCAGCTTATGCTTCAGCACCTGTTCCAGGGCCACCAGATCATCCACGGTGGCCTTGGCAAAGAAGATGTCTTTTTTCACCACGCTGGGGATGGTGTCCCATTCCGGCTTGTCATCATGCCAGAAGGTGCCTCCGTACCGGAACCAGTAGAAAGCTGCAATGCAACCCAGGAAGATCACCGTGTTATACCCGTAATGGAGGATGGGATTGAAGAAGTCCAGGTACTGGAAGCTGGGCAGCCCCAGCAGGGCCTGGATGCATTGGGCACACACCCACAGGTAGGGCAGGATGCCCAGCAGGACCCAGGCGCCGTGGTCCTGGTGGAAGAAGATGTCCGCCAGGTTGTGTTTTTCCGCCTTGGCCCCCAGCTTCATGGTCTGGTTGAAGATGTCGTGGAAGTGCTTGTAGAAGATCATCTTCCCGGCAAAGGCCAGGTACAGCACCAGGCTGTACACCAGGCCCCCCGCCAGCCGCAGGGTGTCCCCCCATTTGTGCCACACCGGGAAGAACGCCCCGGGCAGGGACAGGAGAACCAGAGGGATCAGGAACACATAGGCATTGAAATCCATGCCCCACCAGAACCCGTAGCGGAAGCAGTGCCAGATGACCTTGCCCTTCCCTTTCAGGCTGCGGTAGGGTTTGTACACTTTGATGAAAATCAGACGGAACACCGCACACAGGATGGGAAAGAACAGGAACAGCTTCGCATCCTGCTGCATGGATTCATAGAATATTTGAAACAAAGTCGAACCTCCTTTATGGGACTTCCTTTTCGTATCATTTTATTCTAACAACAAACGAAACGCAAATGCAACGAAAACTTTTGCGTTGCATTTGCGTTTGAAACGAAAAGGAATCAATTAGTGAAGTTTTTCCAGCCAGGTCTGCAGCAGGGGATCATACTCCCGGATCCGTTCCACCACTGCTTTGGCAAACGATTCATCATACGTATGGGTCGTCAAATTCCGATCATCCGCCATCTGCAAAGCCTGTACCGTCTGTTCCTCGTCCAGGATTCCCAGTTCCCGGCAATAGCGGATAACTTTCTTTGGAGAAGCGGCGTCGATACCTTCTTCTGTGTAGAGGTATTCTTTGGCACATTTCCAGAGGATTTCAAAAGAAAATTCAAAACGCTGGATCAAAGCATCCCGTTCCACATCATTCAATTCCGTTTTGGAAGCCAGTTCATGGAGTTTATTCAACGCTTTCTGGGCAAGTTCAAATCGTTCCTGAATTTTTTCCATAAGATTCCCTCCCTGCGGATTCTCTGCTTCAATATTTCACTGGCAAAGCCCATATCGACCACGTCAAAGCGAAAAGGAATGGTGGAATCTTCCAATTGCTCCCGTACTTTTCGTACAGACGCAGAAATATCCTCTTTCCCTTCAATAGCAATATCGATGTCTGAACTTCGTTTTTGCTCATGACGGGCCCAGGAACCAAAAAGATAAATCTGGACATCTTGATCACCCAATGCCTTAAGAACAATCTCTTTCGTTTTCTGCAAAGTTCCGGTGCCATCCATGATGTGCTCGCTCCTCTTTTCATATCATAAAGGGCAAATCTGATTTGTCATTATTATATCAATGCGTACGAAGGAAAAGCAAGGAACACATGCCTGGAAGCAGGCGGGCGTACCAATGGTACGCCCGCCCCCGCAATGGACACTGCGACCGTAACGCCCGGAGAGTATGACAGCATCGCCACACCGTAGGGGTCGATCGCTGTGATCGACCCGCCTGCACTATGCTTCGGAGATTGCCACCCAGGCAGGCCGGGGCGCCGGCCGACGACCATGGAGCCGAGCGTGAAGCAATTTCCCGTTTCGCTCATCCGCCGGGAGCCTCGTTCAAGCGAAGCGCGTTGGCGGGAGGCGGATTGGAACGGCGAGGCGGAAAATCGTAGCGAGGCGACGTTGTGTCGACGGACGGTGCCCCGGACTGCTTCGTCAGCAACGTTCCACCCCGACACCAAAACGCCCAATGCCGGTCGGCATTGGGCTTCCTGGGGCGGGCGGTTCACCGAACCGCCCCTACAACGTATGACAAAAAGAAGGGTTGCCCATTCGCAACCCTTCTTTTTTACAACTTGTATCTGATTTTCAAAATCGCATACCAGCCCATGCCCCACAGGTAATCGGTGAGGCTCTCTTTTTTCCGGTACTTGGCCCATTGCTTGAAGTCGTGGTAGTTCTCCGGCTTCTTGATGGGCAGCGTATTCGTAATGGTGTCCCAGGGCGACAGTTCGTTGTATTTCCGCCACTGGGCATCGAAGGGTGCCAGCACCATCTGCCAGGGCTTCCGCCGGCCGGTCCAGTGGATGATCACGCCCCGGCCCTGATCGTCCTCGCCCCCGCCGAACTCGTTGTACACCGGCGGCAGGAACAGATTCGTGCCGTCGAACGTCAGATTCAGCACGTCCTGGCTCTGGCCCAGGAACCGTTCCCTGGGTTCCTTCTGGAAAGAAAATGCTTTTTCCGTAATGCCCTGCTTTTCCCATTCCGGAATGTTGATGATCATGATTCCATCGTTGAAGTACTTCCCATTCTTTAGTTTCAGATAGCCGCCCCGATAGGCCGCATCTTTGGGCCGCTCGGAAACGGCCCCCATGGCCTTCCCCGTCATATCCAGGGAAAACAGTTTCTTAAGCGGCCGGATCACCATGGTATCCGCATCCAGATACAGGAACCGGTCCGTTTCCTTTTTCAGGACTTTGGCCATGTACAACCGGCCGTAGGTGATCCGGGAAAACCGGGCCACCTTCACGTGGAAATCCTGGAACGGTTCCATATTCAGTTCATACAATACGCAGCGGCAGTGCCATTTTTCCGCCAGTTGCCGCACTTTGTCCGCATTCTCCCGGCTGTAGCCATCGGTGAACAGATGGAACACCAAGGGCTGTCCCGGATTGTTTTCCAGGACGGATACCAGGGAAGCCCCCATGATCTGGAAGAAGGGATCATTCACATTGTAGGCCACATGCCAGGGCTCTTTTCCCCCTGTGGGCAGGAAATCAAAGGTTTCCTGTTTCTTGATGAAATTGTCCAAATCAAAAAAGCCGAGTTCAAATGTTTTCATTTTGTCTCCTGAAAGATCTTCTGAATGGCCCTCTGCACCATGGGCACAGTGACCACTTCTACACAATCATTTTTTGGACAGCGGCTGGGACCGATGCAGATATGCTTCCCTGAACAGGCCAGATGGCCACTGACTCCCTCGCAGTATTTTCCCGGTGGCCGATAAATCACCGGGGAATTGAACGTAAAGAGAGTCACCACCGGGCAGCCTGCCGCCGCACCGACGTGGGCTGTTCCTGTATCCAGGGACAGCAGCAGATCCATTTTTTCCAAAAGTCCCACCAGCTGGGTAAAGGTGGTGACTCCAATCAGATCCACCACCCTTTCCCCATGTTCCATGCCCTGCAGGATGGCCTTGCCCCGTTCCTCATGGGACGGGATCCCCGTAAGGAACAAGGTGGCGTCATAGGTTTCCACCAGCCAGTCACAAACGGCGCTGAACCGTTCCACCGGCCAGTCCTTGGTGCGGGATGTGGTCTGGATGCACAGGGCGATTTTCTTTCCCCGGGGCTGCTCCTTTTGCAGCAGCCGGGCAGCCCATTTCCGGTCTTCTGCCGGAGCCGGTTTCAGCCGCACCGGGTCAAAGGCCATCTCCGGATCGTGGAAGAAATCCCGCATGAGCCGCTGGAAGCTGGCTGCCATGGAATGTTCCTGATAGGACCATCCCCTGGGCAGCGCCAGATCCCGGGTATAGAACAGCCGTTCCCAGCCCAGTTTCCAGCCCAGGGCCTGTTCCAGGCTGATCCGTTCCGGAATGGCAGCAAACCATTTCATCAGGGTCACCCGTTCCCGGGGGTCCAGGGAAATTCCCAGGTCGAAGTGATGCTTGCCCAGTTTCTTTCCCAGACGGTACACATCCATATACCCGCCTTTGCTGTGGTAGCTGTAGGGGATCACTTCATCGGGCCCCTCCAGCAGATTGGCAACAAAGGCCAGATTGGCACTGCACAGATAAGAGATCCGGGCCTCTGGACAATGTTTCCGAATGACCGGAAACACGGAGGCGGTCATGATCATATCCCCCATATGCATGATGCCGTCGATAAATATATTTTTATAAGTTTTTTTCATTGTTCTCGTAATACAGTTCCTGAATATGACGGCAGATGCGTCTTTCAAAAAAGGCTATTTTTTCTGCTGTCGTCAGATGATTATACCAGTTTTTTATATGCCGGTCTTTGATTCGCTGTATTTTTCCCTGATCTCTCCCGCCCCGCTTCGAAATTTGATCGATGGTAGAAGCTTTTTCCAGTTCCCTGTCCAGACCTACCACATTTTGGTTCAGACAGTATAACCGAATGAATCCCAATTTCTGATAGATAGCCCAGGCATCCAGTTCGATTTTCACCGGAGTCTGGGCTTTCAACAGGTTCCGGGCCGCTGACCGATTCAGCACATAGGCATGGGCCCTTGTTCCCGCCAGACTTCGCATAATGGAAACTTTGGAATCGAGTTTCCGGCAGACTTTTTTCCGGCCATTGATGGTGTAAAGGAGCAGGACGGTGGGTTTCGTCTGCTCTTCCATGAATTGCTGGATTTTTGGCTGCAGTTCCATGAACGCATCCGTAAACTTTGCATCGTCTTCAAATACATACACACAAGGTTCCCGGCTCTCCAGCAGTTTCCGGTAGACCCCAAGATGGGACAGGGCACAGCCGATTTCCCCAAGGGTCAGCAAGCCCTCGGAAGCTGACAATTTCAGCAATTTTTCCTTTGATAGCTCATTCCCCATGATGGCATCAAAGAAATTCGGCTTCATTCCCCATTGGGCAAACTGTTCCATTATCCGTTCTTTTCTCTTACTCATCGGTTGGGCACTGATGACATAATGGAAAAAATACGCCACGTACAACAACTTCCCTTCGCATTGATTCTTTTCTATGCTTTCTTTGGGGGTAAAAATGCCGCCAAAGAAATTCCCCACATAGCAAAGTATAATCTTGTATTGAACCTGGCATATAAGCTGTTATCCACCATCCCATGGATAAAAAAAGCCAACCAGACCCACACCATCATCTTACCATAAATATTGTCACGCGTTTGATCAAGCTTACATAGTAAAACAGCAAGAGAACCAAAGGTGAAAAACAGATAGCCCAGGCCTCCCAACGTCCCCGTCCCGGAAAAAAAGTTGGCCACATTGTTGTGGGCCAGAGACAGGGTCGGTTCCTTGGCTCCCGGCAGGATGTATTTCGCCTGATAAACCCGATTCCACTGCTGGAATCCAACTCCGTAGAGCTTATGGTCCTCCCACATATGGTAAGCAGACTGGGCTAGAAGCAGCCGTTCCCCATCATAGGACCGCTGATTGAATGCGAGGGTTCCCCGGAAAACTCCCACGGCAACGACACCCAAGGCCACCACCAGGACAATCAGTCTCTTCTGCAGCGGCCAATCCTTCTTTTTTTGCAGCAGGGAAGCAATAACCACAGTCACCGCTCCCAGCAGAAAGCCGGCAATCCCACCCCGGGATTTGCTCAGGACCAGGGCCCCAGTCAACAGGAGACTGGTCAGTAGTGCGACCACAAACAGGACCTTTCCTCGGGCCGAATTCTTGTATTCCTTCCGGACTTGCAGGGTTTCCAGCCACAGCAGAGGCAGGATGGCTTCCAGACACATGGCAAAATTATTGGCAGACGCAAAGGAAGCATGGACCCGTCCATCCTTCAGCGGATGCAGGATATCCTGGCAGGTCAAAGCCAGCAGTACCCAGGAGCCGGTCAGCATCCCCCAGAACGTGCTCTGGAACAGGGAAGGGCTCTGCTGCAGAATCAGATACAATAACCAGAACGGAAGGGAATAGGATAAAAACTTAATGGACAGTTGGAAAGAAGCCTTATCCCCTGTCAGCCAGGAAGCAAGGACCACACTTCCCATAAAAAAAACATAGCATAAAAGGAATAAGGGGGAGTTCCAACATATTTTCTGTTTCTTCCACCCGTACATCACCAGAATCAGAACCCCCAAAAATCCGGCGCTGATGCTGGTTCCTGCGTTCCATTTTGTACTGCACAGAAAAAATAAATATAGGTTGGGAATCGTTAGAAGCATCCATTGCAACCAATTTCCTGAATTCATTTCTTAATATTCCCCCAACTTTCTCAAAACAACTTCTTCCACAATTCCGCCAGCTTCAGCCGGACTTCCTGCCGGGTAATGGATTTCCCCTTCATATCCTTTCCCGGTTGGGGCATCTTGGCCCCGGCAAACGCGGTCTGTGCCAGATACGTATAGTATTTTTCATTGAACCGTCCTCGGGGCGCAAATTCCCAAGGTTTGTACCGCCCCGCCCAATGGAAGATGGCTGGCCGTTCCAGGGCCTCCAGGGCCAGGTTCCGCCAGCGGGATTTCCGCAGGACTTTCACCGGCAGGGTAAACACCGGCGGGATCACATTCCAGCGCAGGGGCAATACCTGCCAGTTGTGGTAGAACACCTTGTTCAGCCCATCCTGGTCATGGTGGCGGAAATTTCCCTTTTCCACGCACTCCATCACCTGCCGGCCATATCCCCTGCTGCGCCAGGCAGCCACATCCATGACCATTACGCCGGAATTGAAATACAGTTCTCCCTCCGGGATTCCCAGGGTTTCTTCCTTCTGCCGTCGCATCCGGGAGGAAGCCAGGATCCCCAGATCCGGAACGGCCCCGATGGGTTTCCCCTGCAATTCCATCTCCCACAGTTCCTGGATTTCCCCCAGCACCACCAGGTCCGTGTCCAGGTAAATCACCCGATCCACCGTCTCAGGGACCAGTTTGGGGATCAGGAGGCGCAGATAGGCTGCCCGGTTCACATGACCGCTGGTATGAGCCTTGATGTCCAGTTTCCCGGTGGGAATGAACGTGATGCTTCCCTTCTGCCCGGTGACCGTCGCCGCAATGGCCGCTTCCTTCTTTTCGCTGATGCCGTCGCTGAAGAAATAAAAATGGACCGGCAATGGTTTCTTGTGGTTGGCCAGGATGGAGGCACAGGCCACGGCTCCATGCTGGGCATAGTTGTCATCGGCTGCCAGTACTACAGCGATTTCTTCCATACCAGCACCCCCTTTGGTTTTATTTTTTCTCCTGCTGTTTCTCCACCAGTTTCATATACTTCACCGCCGTATACAGACCGTGCTGCAGCATGGCGATGAAGCCTCTGCTTCCTTCCAGGAATCCGCCCTGGAGCAGATACACCTTTACCATGCCCCCCAGGGCATGGCGTACCGCGGCTCCGGCTGTGGCCCGTCTGCCCCGGGCCCAGGCTTCTTCAGCCCACAGGCTGGTATACTTTCCGGCCTTGTCCCACCACTCCTGATAGGAATCATAGGTCTCATGGAGCAGGGCTTCCGACAGCTCCTTCAACGGCAGCCGGCATTCAGGCCGTTCGTGGACCTTGCCCACCCATTCCACAGTATCCCGGGGGAACAGGCGTTTCACCCGATCCGGACCGAAAGCACCGAAATGGAACTGATGGCCAAAAGCCCGGTTGATCCGTTTGAAGGAATACTGATGGTCCAGGGCCCCGGCCTTGATTTTGTTCACTTCCCGGACCAGTTCCGGGGTCATCCGTTCATCTGCGTCCAGATAGAGAATCCAGTCACCGGCAGCCTGCTGCAGGGCAAAATTCCTCTGGGCCGCAAAATCATTGTCCCAGTCCCGAAACACCACGTCCGCCCCTGCTTCCCGGGCCAAAGGTACGGTGTGATCCGTACTGCCGGAATCCACCACCAGGATCTGCTCAGCGCAGGGTTTGGCAGACGCGATGGCATCCAGGATATGGTTTTCTTCGTTTTTCGTCAAAATGGCTACGGTACAGGTTCCCATGGTCGTCTCCTTTGCATATTCATTACTAGTTTATCGTAAAGATACAGGGATGGCAAGGAAAAGCAAAAGAAAAACGCTGTCACCGGGTGACAGCGTCAAGATTCAACTGGAGCGGAAAACGAGATTCGAACTCGCGACCCCCACCTTGGCAAGGTGATGCTCTACCACTGAGCTACTTCCGCATTGGATTACTTATATAGTATATTACAGTTTTGGAAATGTGTCAAGAATGAATTTTTCAACAGCCTGGACATCCGGCAGGAAGGGGACCTTGTCCGCCCATTCTTTCCACACAAACCCTTCGTCGGCCATGGTCTCCAGCAGGACTTTCAGGGGCTGGTAATAGCCTTCGAAATCCAAAAAGGCAAAGGGTTTGGACAGCAGCCCCATTTTTTCCCGGCTCATGACTTCGCTGATTTCTTCCAGGGTACCCACACCCCCGGGAAACGCCAGGAACACTTCCCCCAGCTCCAGCATTTTCGCTTTCCGCTGGCCCATGGTCTCGGTGACGATCAGTTCACTGATCCCTTCGTGCTGCAGTTCCTTTTCCACAAAGAAACGGGGTTCCACCCCGATGACCCGTCCTTTGGCTTCCAGTGCTCCATCGGCCATTTTACCCATAAGGCCGGTCCGGCTGCCACCATAAACCAAAGTATGGCCGTTCCGGCCGATCCACTGGCCCAGTTCATAGGCATACCGGGCATAGCAGGCCCGGTTTCCCGGGTTGGCACCCAGATAGACAGTGATGTTCATGATTGCCTCCTTTTTTGCAGTCACTAGTCTCTAGTCACTAGTCTGCAGCTTATGGAAAGGACCCGCCTCTAAAAGACAGGTCCTTTTGATGCTACAAAATCATTAAAATTTGCTTGCAAATTTTTACCATCGGCTAGTGACTAGTGACAGGATGTGAAAAAAGTATTTTTCACATCCTCTTAGAAATCTCCCAGTACCAGCTGAGAAATATTTTTGCTGTGGTCGCTGACCCGCTTCATGTTGATCAGCAGTTCCAGCATGACAAAGCCGGTTTCCGGCGTGCAGATTCCTTCATTCAGCCGTTCCACGTGGCTCTTGCGCATGGCCTTCTGCTTGATCTTCACCTGATGGGAGAAGTCCAGGGATTCCCGTGCCAGGTCCTTGTCCTCCAGTTCCAGGGCTTTCATTGCCTTACTGGCAGCTTCCACCACCAGCACTTCCAGTTCCTTCATTTCCCGGTTGGCTTCCGGCGAGAACGTAGTGCCATCCTCGTGCATGCTGCGCACCCGTTTGGCGATGGTTTCGGCATGGTCGCCGATGCGTTCGATGTCGTTGCAGGCATGGAGCAGACCCGTATGGAGATTACTCATCTCCTTGGTCATATTCTTTTCGCTCATCTTGGTCAGGTACACGGTAATGGCCTCTTCCAGGCTGTCGATCACCGGTTCATGTTCCAGGATGAATTCCACATCCTTTTTGTTATAGGCATCCACACAGTGGAAGGATTTCCGGATGTTTTCCAGGGCCAAGTCACCCATGCGCACCACTTCTTTGGTGGCAAGGCCCAGAGCTACAGCCGGCGTACCCAGCACGTTTTTGTCCAGGTACTTGGGCTGGTAGGAAATGTCGTTTTCTTCCCCGGGCATGATCTTTTTGATGAACCGGGTGAAGTACGGCGCCAGGGGCAGGAAGATACAGGTGTTCACCACGTTGAAAGTGGTATGGGCATTGGCGATCTGCCGTCCAATGTTCCCTGCCGGAGAAATGGAACGGACAAAATCGATGAAGAAAGGCAGCAGGCACAGAGCGATGATACTGCCGCACAGGTTGAACATCACATGGGAACAGGCCACCCGTTTGGCGTTCAGGCCACTCTGCAGGGTTGCGATGACGGCAGTGATGCAGGTACCGATGTTATCCCCCAAGATGACGGAGATGGCCCCTTCCAGGGGAATCAGCCCCTGGCTGGCCATGGCCATCAGGATCCCGATGGTGGCAGAAGAAGACTGAATCACCAGGGTCATACACAGACCGGTCAAGAGGCCCAGGATGGGATGGCTGGAGAACCGGCCCAGGTATTCCACAATCCGGGGATCGCTCCGCAGAGGCACCACCGCATTGCTCATCATGCTCATGCCCAGCATCAGGATCCCAAATCCCAGGAGCACATAGCCCAGGTTCTTCAGGGTCCGTTTCTTGCAGACGATCTGCATGACGAAGCCGATAGCGATAATCAGGGTGATGTAATCAGTCAGATTGAAGGCAATCAGCTGTGCGGTCATGGTGGTCCCGATATTGGCCCCCATGACGATGCCGAATGCCTGTTCCAGATTCATCAAGCCGGCATTGACCAGGCCTACGGTCATCACCGTGGTTGCGCTGGAAGACTGGAGCACGGCCGTGACCCCAGCCCCCAGAGCCACCCCGTAGATGGTCTTTTTGGTGAGCTGCCCCAGGATTTTCTGGAGTCTGGCACCGGCTGCCTGCTGCAGGCCGTCGCCCATGAGCTGCATGCCGTACAGGAAAAGTGAGATGCCGCCTAAAAACAAGAAAAGCTGAACCAAGATGATCTCCTCCGCGATAGCGCTATAAATCCTTTTCAATTATAGATAAAGAGAGTATGTATACTTTTAAATTTTACCACATCTATTTCCGTTACACCAGCAAAAAAGAGATATATGCAACATTCTGAACACTTTTGCAAAATCTATCATGGAATTTCAAAAAAGCATAAAAATAACGGGACTGTCTTTCGACAGCCCCGTTATGAAGGATCCCTGAAGATTATTTGTCTTCAGCGTCCAGTTTCACATAACCAGCCAGACGTTCTTCAGCGTCTTTCTTGGTCTTGGCATACAGGTCTTCAGCGATATCAGGGAAGCCCTTAGCCAGGGAAGCATACCGTACTTCGCCCTTCAGGAAGTTTTCGAATTCGTCGAAGTTCGGAGTCTTGGTGCTATCCAGGAAGAAGGACTTCTTGCCTTCCTTCTTCAGTTCAGGGTTGTACCGGTAGCAGGACCAGTAACCACAGTCAACAGCAGCCTTGGCTTCCAGGAAGGAGTGCTGCATGCCTCTCTTGATACCATGGTTGATGCAAGGAGAGTAGCAGATGATCAGGGAAGGACCATGATAAGCTTCTGCTTCTCTGATGGCTTTCAGAGCCTGGTTCTTGTCGGCACCCAGGTTGATTTGAGCAACATAGACATAACCATAGGTCATGGCCATCATGCCCAGATCCTTCTTCTTGGTTCTCTTACCGGAAGCAGCGAATTGAGCAACAGCAGCTTCAGGAGTAGATTTGGAGGATTGTCCGCCGGTGTTGGAGTAAACTTCGGTATCGAATACCATGATGTTTACATCGTCGCCGGAGGCCAGTACGTGGTCTACACCGCCGTAACCGATATCATAGGACCAGCCGTCGCCGCCGAAGATCCACTGGGAACGTTTCACGAAGAACTGTTTGTTTTCATACAGTTTTTCCAGTTCCGGTTTGCCGGCTTTTTCAGCTTCCAGCAGTTCAACCAGTTTTTCAGCGCGGGCACGAGAGCCTTCGCCTTCGTCCTTGTTGGCGATCCAGTCTTCCATAGCGGCCTTCAGGTCGTCGGAAGCAACAGCTTCAGCAGCCTTCATTTCATCAACCAGACGATCGCGGACAGCTTTTACGCCCAGGTACATACCCAGACCATATTCAGCGTTGTCTTCGAACAGGGAGTTAGCCCAGGCAGGACCATGGCCCTTGTGGTTGGTGGTGTACGGCATGGACGGAGCAGCAGCAGCCCAAATGGAGGAGCAGCCCGTAGCGTTGGCGATCATCATGCGGTCGCCGACCAGCTGGGTAACCAGTTTGGCATACGGAGTTTCGCCGCAACCAGCGCAGGCGCCGGAGAATTCCAGCAGCGGTTGTTCGAACTGAGAACCTTTGATGGTGGAAGTCTTCATCGGGTTTTGTTTCGGAGAAACTTCCTTCACGCAGTAATCCCAGATCGGAGCGCGGCCTTCCTGCGTAGCGAAAGGTTTCATGGCCAGAGCCTTGTTGCCTTTCATGCCCGGGCAGGCATCCACGCAGTTGGAGCAGCCTTGGCAGTCCATCGGGCTTACGGTGATGCAGAAGTTCAGGCCTTTTGCACCCAGAGCCGGTTTGGCTTTCAAGCCTTCCGGAGCATTCTTCAGTTCTTCGTCAGTCAGCAGGAACGGACGGATAGCTGCATGCGGGCACATCAGAGCGCACTGGTTGCACTGGATGCAGTTTTCAATGTTCCATTCAGGAACGTTGATGGCGATACCCCGTTTTTCAAAAGCAGCAGTACCGGACGGGAAGGTACCATCGGCCTGGCCCATCAGAGCGGATACCGGCAGGCTGTCGCCTTCCTGTTCCGTCATGGGGATCATGATGTTGTCATAGAAGTCGTCACCGATCTTCTTGTACAGCGGTTCATATTCGCAGTTAGCCCAGGAAGCAGGAACGTCAACTTTAACAATGGCATTTACGCCCTGATCCACAGCTGCGTTGTTCATGTCAACCACCTTCTGGCCTTTCTTGCCGTAGGAGGTGACAATGGATTCTTTCAGGTACTTCACAGCATCTTCCACAGGGATTACGTTAGCCAGTTTGAAGAAGGCTGCCTGCATGATCATGTTGATACGACCGCCCAGACCGATTTCAGAAGCGATCTTCACAGCATCGATGGTGTAGAATTGGATGTTGTTTTCAGCCAGGTATTTCTTCAATTGACCAGGCAGTTCCTTTTCCAGTTCTTCGCCTTTCCACGGGCAGTTCAGCAGGAATACGCCGCCTTTTTTCAGGCCGTTGGCTACGTTGTAACGATGTACATAAGAAGGATTGTGTACAGCTACATAGTCAGCGAAGTTGATCAGGAACGGCATATGGATCGGAGTGTCGCCGAAACGCAGGTGGGAAACGGTGATACCGCCGGATTTCTTGGAGTCATAAGCGAAGTAGCCCTGAGCGTATTTGTCAGTCTTATCGCCGATGATCTTGATGGCCATCTTGTTGGCACCAACGGTACCATCAGAGCCCAGGCCCCAGAACTTGCAGGATACAGTGCCTTTCGGAGTGATATCCAGGGTCTTTTCTTTCGGCAGAGAGGTGTTGGTCACATCATCAACGATGCCCACGGTGAAGTGATCTTTCGGTTCAGCAGCTTTCAGGTTATCGAAGATAGCCAGAACGTCGCCAGGATAGAATTCCTTGGAACCCAGACCATAACGGCCGCCAACGATCAGAGGACGGTCAGCCTTGTTGTAGTAGATGTCACGGACATCCAGGTACAGAGGTTCGCCATTGGAACCCGGTTCCTTGGTACGATCCATAACGGCAATGCGTTTTACAGTCTTAGGCATTGCTTCGAAGAAGTGTTTGGCGGAGAACGGACGATACAGGTGAACGTTCAGGACACCCACTTTTTCGCCCTGGCCAACCAGGATCTTAACAACTTCTTCTACAGTCTGTGCGCCGCTGCCCATGATGACCACAACGTTTTCTGCATCGGGAGCACCGGTGTAGTTGAACAGTTTGTAGTCACGGCCAGTCAGTTTGCTGATTTCTTTCATATAGCCTTCAACGATTTCCGGCAGAGCCAGATAATATTTGTTGACGGCTTCACGGGTCTGGAAGTCAATATCCGGGTTTTGGTTGGTACCACGGATTACAGGATGATCCGGGTTCAGCGCATGGTCACGGAATTTTTTCAGTTCATCGTAGTCAACCAGTTTTTTCAGGTCTTCATAGTCCAGCAGTTCGATCTTCTGGATTTCGTGAGAAGTACGGAACCCATCGAAGAAGTTCACGAAAGGCACATGGCCTTTGATGGCGGACAGATGAGCAACAGCAGTCAGGTCCATAACTTCCTGAACGCCGCTTTCTGCCAGCATGGCAAAACCGGTTTGACGGGTTGCCATAACGTCACTGTGGTCACCGAAGATGTTCAGAGAGCTGGTAGCAACGCAACGAGCAGCTACGTCGAAAACTGCAGGCAGCAGTTCGCCAGCGATCTTGTACATGTTCGGGATCATCAGCAGCAAGCCCTGAGATGCGGTGTAAGTCGTGGTCAGAGCACCGGAAGCCAGGGAACCGTGCACAGCACCGGAAGCACCTGCTTCAGACTGCATTTCCATGATTTGTACCGGACGACCAAAAATGTTCTTCTTGCCATGAGAAGCCCATTCATCACTGACTTCTGCCATCGGAGAAGAAGGAGTGATCGGGTAGATCGCCGCAACTTCCGTGAACGCATAAGAAGTATATGCGGCCGCGGTGTTGCCATCCATTGTCTTCATTTTTTTCATTTTCAAAAGCCCCTCTTTCTAAGAGATACTGACTACGATGAGTAAGACTTCCATAGTCCCCCTAGTCGTCTATCATTATATATCAAATTGAACAGAATCTCAAATAAATTTTTTCTTATTTGTAGACAATTTATTGTGAATTGTCTAACATCTTATGATGTGACTTATCCCTCACCGATCCCTGAAAATCCTGTTGCATTCTGGCGCGATTTTTGTTAAAGTTGAAATACAACAATCACTAGGGGCGCTATCGCTGAGAGACCTGACGGTCGACCCTTTGAACCTGATTCGGTTAATACCGACGAAGGAAAGTGGTGGGTTTGCCTGCAAGACCGCTTTCCTTATGATCTTATGAGGAAAGCGGTTTTTTGTTGTATGATAAAGGAGGAGTTTTGAATCATGATGACCCAGAGACAAGCGGCATTGAAAGGAATCATTACGGACCAGATGACGGCCGTAGCCGGACAGGAAGGGGTAACGCCTGAATTCATCCGGGATGGCATCGCCAAAGGTACCATTTGCATCCCTGCCAACATCAACCACAAAAATCTGGTTCCCCGGGGCGTGGGTGAAGGCCTTTCCACCAAGGTGAACGCCAACATCGGTACGTCTTCCGCTTTTCCGGATCCGGAACCGGAACTGAAGAAACTGCAGGCTGCCATCGACGCCGGTGCCGATGCCGTCATGGACCTGTCCACGGGCAACAACATCGATGCCTCCCGCCGGGCCACCATCGCTCACTCCACCATCATGGTGGGGACTGTGCCCATCTATCAGGCTACCGTGCAGGCCATCAAGGCCCATGGCAAGGTGACGGAAATGGATAAGGACGACATCCTGGCCACCGTGGAAAAACAGGCCAGGGATGGGGCCGACTTCATGACCATGCACTGCGGCCTGACCCGCCAATGCCTGCACAACCTGATCCACGAAGGCCGTGTGATGGACATCGTCAGCCGGGGCGGTTCCTTTATTTCCGGATGGATGCTGCACAACGGCAAGGAAAACCCCTTCTATGAATTCTATGATGAAATCGTGGATATCTGCGCCAAATATGATGTGACCATCAGCCTGGGTGACGGCTGCCGTCCCGGCTGCCTGGCCGATGCCACCGACCGGACCCAAATCCAGGAACTGCTGAACCTGGGTGAACTGACCCAGCGGGCCTGGGCCAAGGGTGTACAGGTCATGGTAGAAGGACCGGGCCACGTTCCCTACAACCAGATTGCCACCAACATGCAGCTGCAGAAACGGATCTGCCACGGAGCTCCCTTCTATGTGCTGGGGCCTCTGGTCACCGACATCGCTCCCGGCTACGATCACATCACTTCCGCCATCGGCGGGACCCTGGCGGCTGTCAGCGGTGCCAACTTCCTGTGCTATGTGACCCCGGCCGAACACCTGGGACTGCCCGACATCGATGATGTCAAGGAAGGCGTCATCGCAGCCCGAATCGCCGGCCATGCCGCTGACGTGGCCAAGGGCCTGCCCGCTGCTGTCGCCCAGGATCTGGCCATGGCCAAAGCCCGGAAGGTGCTGGACTGGAACAAACAGATGGAACTGGCCATCGATCCCGAAAGAGCTCGCAAGGTCCGCGCCGCCAAGAACAAGAGCAGCGAGGAATACTGCTCCATGTGCGGTGACTACTGTGCCGTGAAGATCATGAACGAGTACATGGAAGAAGTCAAGGCGAAGAAGAATCACTAAAAAAAGGTGCCCTCGGGGCACCTTTTTTTAGTGGGTAGTGTGTAAGTGATTAGTGGTTAAGTGGTTAAGTGGTTAAGTGAGTAAGTGATTGGTGAAGGAAAGCCGATGGCCTCGGGCCATCGGCTTTTTGATTTAGATTTGGCCCAGAACTTTCAGGATCACTTCCGCAATGGCAGCAGAACCTACGTAGGTCCCGATGAAGATCACGCAGGCCAGGACCACGATCCGCCAGCCGGTCTTCTTGAACGCATCCATTTCCTTGCCGATGGAGATACCGGCATAGGCCAGGATGGGCGTGCACAGAGCCAAAAAGCCCACTTTCTTCATATACATGCTGATGATTTCCGAACCGGGGAACCCGGGGAAGGTCAGGATGCAGCCCAGGGTGGTGATGTAGGCCACGGCCGGGATGCCTCCGGGGATAATCCGGGCGGCCACGATGCCGGCCAGGGAAATCAGGATCAGGATGACCATACCGGGCACGGCCTCCATGAACGTGAACTTGCTGGAAAGGGTGTTGGCCACCAGAGAAAGGATGGCCGTAATCACCAGGATCAGCGCAGTCTGCGGTAAGGTGTAGCTTTTCATTTTCCTTCCTCCTCCTTGGTCAGCACATGGCCGTATTTGATGATGCAGCATTTCTTATACAGCCATTCCGTCAGGGGCAGGGCCAGGAACACAGCCATATATACCCCGTCCAGGCCGGAGAGCATGTTGGACGCCGTGGCAAAAGCCGCCAGCTGGTCCGCCATTTCCGGATACATGACAGTCAGGGTTCCCAGAGAAGCGGACATCATGCTGGCACTCCCCACCCCGGAGGCCATGGCCAGGGAATAGGGATGGAAGATCTTCAGGGCCGCCAGGAAGGAGGCCATGATCCCGAAGAACACGGTGCCGCATACGGTACCGGCAATGTACACACTCATGACGCCCCGGCCTTCCGGAGTGTCCAGGCCGTACCGTTCACCGATCAGGGCCACATTGGGTTCACGGGCGATGGAATGGGCGGCGCCGATGGTCTCCCGCTTTAGCCCGAAGGCCACAGCCAGAGGGACCCCCAGGAACACCGTCCCCAGGTTGCCGAATTCCTGCAGGATCAGGGCCGGGCTGGCGCTGATGATTTTGGGCAGGGTGGGTCCTACCAGGGTACCATACCGGGCCATGAGCAGCATCAGGGTGACACCCACCAGGGAACCGGCATCTTCCATTTCTTTCTGTTTGGAGATCTTAAAGAAGTTAGGGGTGGTCAGGATGCCCAGGATCAGGGCATACAGCATGGGGACGAACACCACTTTCCCAGGCCCCAGATTGAAGGATTTCGTTCCGATCAGTTCGGCGATGACCACCAGGGCCATGGCCGTAATGTGTAATTTCCAGTTAATCATGGTTCCTCCCCGTTAAAATATCCATCCATTTTGGCAATGTACTGGTCCCTGGTCAGGGCCGGCTTGAAGTCTTTCAGGATGGCTCTGGCTTCTTTGGCATCGTCACTGAGCAGATCGATGACGACTCCGGCAAAGGCTTTGCCCGGCATCAGGGCTGCCGATTTGAAATCCACCACTTTGAAATCCGGTCCGTGAAGCAGTCCGTCCACGCCGCCGATGAAAGGATGGATGGCAGGCATCAGATGGGAAACATCCCCCATATCCGTGGAAGCGCTGAAGTGGCCTGCATCGGTGATCTTCACACCGGGAAAGGCATCCTTGGCGTTCTCCACGAACAGGTCATTCATTTCTTTGTTGCAGATGAGAGGCAGTTCCCCGGGCAGGGTGTCGATGTTCACCCTGGCACCGATGGCCATGCCCCCGGCTTTCAAGGCCGCATCCACCTTGGCGTTGGTGGAGTCGATGGCTTCCATGGTCTTGGCCCGTACGTAGGTTTCGATCCGCACGTCGTCAGGTACGTTGTTCACCAGGTCGCCGCCCTTGGTGATGATGGGATGGACCCGGACGGAATCCTGATCCCGGAAGGTTTCCCGCAGGGCGTTGATGCCCATAATCCCCAGCATGGCGGCATTCAGGGCGTTGATACCCTGATCCGGTGCGTCGGCCGCATGGGCGCTCTTCCCCACATACTGGATGGTCTTGCCGATGAAGCCGTTGCTGCTGGAGCCTACGGCCACCAGGGGTTCCGGAGATTTTTTCCGGGAGTGGATCATCATGGCCATATCGATGTCATCGAATTCGCCCTCGTAGATCAGCTCCCCCTTGCCGCACAGGAAGTGGATCTTGCCCTCTTTCCGCAGCTTTTTCCGATAGGCCAGCTGGATATATTCCTCCGCCGGTACCCCGAAGAACACCACATTGCCGCACAATTCCTTCATGACACCGCTTTTGGCCAGGCCGTAGGCAGCGGCCAGCATGGAGGACTGCTGCATATGGTGGCCACAGGCATGGGCTGCGCCTGTATCCGGATCCGCCTTGGGATGGTCCGGACAGCCGATGGCATCCAGCTCTCCCAGGATGGCTACCGTAGGCCCTGGTTGACCGCCCTTCAGGACACCCTTGACAGCCGTCACAGCCATCCCCTTGCGGTAAGGGATCCCCAGTTTGTCGAACTGGGCCGCCAGTTTGGCAGAGGTCTTGAATTCCTTGAAACCATATTCCGGTTCAGAAGCCACATCTGCCGCATAGGCACGCAACTCTGCCTCCGAATCGTCAATCATGGAAAATACTTTTTGTTTCAACGCCTCTTTATCCGTGATAACCACTCCCCCTAAATAAAATTTGTGTACGCCCTTATAATACGCTCTTTTCACAATTTTATCAACAATGTATTTTTATTTTACATATTTATTGTGTATTGTTACATTTTCTGTAAAAAGGAAGGAGCTGTGAACAGTCTTCACAGCCCCTTCTTTCCCCCTACGGGGATGGGATTCATTTTCCGGCAATCAGCAGCACACTCAGATCATTGACATTGGTCCCGGTGGCACCGGTAATCAGCAGTCCCTTTGTCTTTTCCAGGGCGTGGTAGGCGTCGTTCTGCTCCAGCACCTCAGAGATTTCCACACCGGCCCGGGCCAGTTCTTCTTTCGTATACCCGTCTGAAAACCCGCCGGCTGCATCGGTGGGACCGTCCGTCCCGTCGCTGCCAAAGGAGAATACCGCCACATTGTCCAGACCCGCAATGCCATCAGCCGCTGCCAGAGCGATTTCCTGGTTCCGTCCGCCCTTACCCCTGCCGTGGAGATGCACCACCGTTTCTCCTCCGGCCAGGACTGCCAGTTTCCTGCCGCTCCCGGCATACTGCCGCCCAATGGCCGCCAGGAAACTCCCGGCTTCCCGGGCCTGGCAGTTCAGGCTGGTGGTCAAAAGCACCGTTTCATAGCCCAGGGCTTCTGCCGCCTTCTGACCGGCAGCCGCCAGCTCCGTCACGCTGCCTGTAATCACCGTCTCCACATTGTCCAGCTGTTTGGGAGTCTCTTCCCGCAGGGCTTTTTCCGCATCCTTCGGCAGCATGATCTTGTATTTGCGGATCACGTCCAGGGCTTCCTCACAGGTGGAGGAATCCGGATACGCCGGACCGGAGGCGATCATATCCAGAGGGTCCCCGATGATATCGCTGAGAACAATGGCATAGACTTTCGCCGGAGCGCACAGTTTGGCGAACTTTCCGCCCTTGACGCTGCTCAGACGTTTCCGTACCGTATTCATGGAAACGATATCCGCTCCGCTGGCCAGCAGGTCCGAAGTGATGCCCTGAAGTTCCTTCAGTGAAATCAGGGGTTTCTCGAACAGAGCGGAGCCGCCGCCGCTGATCAGGAACAGGACGGTATCATCGGCCCCCAGCTCCTTCACCAGTTCGATGGCCCGTTCAGTGGCCTTCAGCGAGTTCTCATCAGGTACCGGGTGCCCGGCTTCCCAGATTTCCAGAGGGGCCAGTTCCCCCTTGCTGTGACCGTATTTGGTGATCACAATGCCTGCCGAGATCCGGCCGTCCAGGATGCCTGTTGCCGTTTTGGCCATCTGCCAGGCTGCCTTGCCGATGGCCACCACCACGATCTTTCCCCTGCCGAATCTTTTATGTTCCAAAGCCTTTGCCACAGCCGCATCCGGCAGAGAAGCCCGGATGGCACTGTTCATGATGGTTTCTGCATCTGCACGTAAAGACATTTCCATTTCCCCCTCAGACGAATTTACAAATTCGTCTCATTATACCATATTCTTGCACCCTCTGCGGCAGGAATGGTACAATGGAAACCAATAATAGTCACTAGTCTCGAGTCACTAGTCACTAGCCGAAGGAAGCCAGCTGACGCTGGCTAAAATAAAGGAGCAGCTATGACTTTATACAACGAATTCCTGGCCTGGTTGCCGGCACTTTTCATCCTGGCCTTTACCATCCTGTTCTACATCGGTTTCCGGATCGTAAGCATCCGGATCATCCGCTTCATTCTGGACAAACTGCCTTTTGCCGCAGACGAAAGTATCGCGGCAGCGGTGTACCGGCCCGGCAGGATGGCCATTGCCGTCTTCGGGGGCTATACCGCCCTGGCCAATTCTCCCTGGGAACGGCTGGCCCAGACCGCTTTCCTTTCCAACTCCATGTCCAGCCTGCTGGTCATCGCCTTTTACTGGATCCTGTACAATTTCAGTTCCACCACCAACGTCCTGTTCAGCCACTTCTTCACCAAGGCTGGCAGAAAGCTGGACCCGGCCATCAGCGGCCTGTTCTCCTCCTTTTTCCACGCCCTGATCATCTTCTTCGCCCTGGCCACCGTGCTCAGCACCTGGGGTTTCAACATCAGCGGCTTCATCGCCGGGCTGTCCATCGGCGGCCTGGCCGTATCTCTGGCGGCCAAGGATTCCCTGGCCAACATCTTCGCCTGCCTGGTGATTCTTATGGACCAGCCCTTCCACGTAGGGGACTGGATCATCTGCAATAACATCGAAGGCATTGTGGAATCCATTTCCTTCCGCAGCACCAATGTGCGGACCTTCACCCAGGCCCTGGTGTACATCCCCAATTCCCTGATCATCAGTACCCCCATCCAGAACTTCACCAATCGGGATATGCGCCGGCTGGAAATGACCCTGGGGGTCACCTACGATGCCACCAGAGAACAGCTGCAGGCCCTGGTGGAAAAGATCACCGCCTACCTGAAGTCTGACCCGGACATCCTGGACGAGGGCATCACCGTGGCCTTTTCCAACATGGGGGCCAGCAGCCTGGACATCAGCATCGTATGCTACTGTCGGCACACCAGCTACACCAAATACATGAAGAGCAAGGAAAAGATCAACCTGGAGCTGCTGAAGCTGCTGGAAGAGACAGGCACCAGTGCCGCCTACCCCAGCACCAGTGTGTATATTGAAAAAACGGGAGTGTGATAAGCACACTCCCGTTTTTTGGTGGTTGGTGGTTAGTGGTTAGTGGTTGGTGGTCGGCTGTACACCAATCCGAGGACTTCCAGTCTTTCAGATCCCCAGCTTCCTGATCAGGTCGATGATATACTTTGTGGTTTTGTCGAAATCTTCGTCCACAGGAATGGCATAATCACAATATTTCAGGTACAACGGCATCCGTTCCCTGTACAGCTGGGTCAACCGGTCTTCTGCAGAATTCAGCAGGGGCCGGCTCACTTTGTCCACGCACCCGGCGATGGCTGCCAGGTCCCGGTTCAGGAAGAAGATTTTCCCTGTTTCCTGGAGATAGGCCATGTTCTCCGGGCGCTTCACCACGCCACCCCCGCAGGAGATGATGATGCCATCTTTGGCGGCCAGGCTGCGGATGGCTGCCGTCTCTGCGTCCCGGAACACATCCTCTCCTTCCTGGAACAGGCTCTTGATGGTCCGTCCGGTCTGCTGCACCACCACATCGTCCGCGTCTATGACCGGACGCCCCAGCACCTTGCTGAGTTTCTTTCCAATGGTGGTCTTGCCCGCTCCGGGCATACCGATCAGTACAATATTAGCCATGAAATGAAGCCTCCAGTTGTTTCATGATTTCCGGTATCAGATCCGGATCCAGTTTCTTCTGCTGCCAGATTTCCTCCGAAGCCACAGCCTGGGCCACCAGCATGTACATTCCATTGCAGGTCTTCGCCCCGTTTTTGCGGGCGTCAGCCAGGAACTGGGTTTCCCTGGGATTGTAGATGATGTCCACTGCCGCTTCGGCTCCCGCCGTAAAGTCTGCCGGCACCGGGCTCACTCCCACTTTGGGGGACATACCCACCGGAGTGGTGTTGATGACCACCTGGCTGCCGGGCTGTGCATCGGCATAAAGCCGCACCTGGGCATCCGGCCGCTGGACCAGGAAATGCTGCAGGCTCTCTTTCGCCTGCTGAGGGTGGCGGGACAGGATCTGGACCGTCTCCGCCTTCCGGTCGGCCACCACCTGCAGCACGGCCTTGGCCGCACCTCCATTGCCCAGCACGGTCACCCGTTTCCCGGCAAGGGAGATACCAGCTGCCTGGAGCATCCGGTCGAAGCCCATATAGTCCGTATTGTAGCCTTTCACCCCTTCCGGCGTGAAAAACAGGGTATTCACCGCTCCGATCTTTTCTGCTTCCGGGGCAATGTCCGTCAGATGGGCAATGACTTTTTCTTTATACGGAATGGTCACATTGCTGCCGGTAAGCCCCTCCCGGTTTTCCCGTACAAAGGCTGCCACCTGGTCCGGCTCCCGTTCCAGCAGGGTATAGGTATCCTGGCTGTCCAGGGCCCGGAAGATGGCTGCATGGATCTGGGGCGACAGGCTGTGCCCCAGTACCCGTCCTAACAATCCGAATTTCATGATCTGGTTTCCTTTCCGTGATCCGCCCGATAATTCCCCAGGATCTTGCAGTCCGTGGTATCCTCCGGCAGGTCCGCCAGAGCATTCTGCACGGCCTGATCCGTCAGATGGCCGGTGATGTCCATGTGGAAATAATATTCCCAGGGCCGCCCGGGGATGGGGCGGGATTCAATGTTGGTCATGTTGATCTGATACCGGGCGAAATGGGACAGGACCCGGTACAGGGACCCGGGCTGGTGTTTCAGGCTGACGATCAGGGTAATCTTGTCCGCATCTGCGGCCAGTTCCTGCTGCCGGCTGATGATGATGAACCGGGTGTAGTTGCTCTGGTTGGTATTGATGCCCCGGGCCAGGATGGTAAGGCCATAGGGTCCGGCCGCCTGAGCCCCGGCCACAGCCGCCTTATGGATGTCCTTTTTCCGGGCCACCATTTCCGCCGCCTTGGCCGTATTGAAATAATTGAACTGCTGCATGGCCGGATGTGCTTTGAAAAAGGCCCGGCACTGGGAAAAGCCCTGGGGATGGGAATAGACTTCTGTAATATCCTCCAGCTTCGCTCCAGGCAGGCCCAGCAGGCAGTGTTCCACTTTCACGATTTTCTCGCCCACGATGCTGGCCCCATACCGGCGCACCAGGTCATAGACCTCCGTAATGCCGCCGGTGGAGGAATTCTCGATGGGCAGCACCCCATACCGGACAGTACCGTCCATGACTGCCGTCACCACATCTTCAAAAAGCATGAAGTTCCGGGCTTCCACCGGCTGACCAGAGAAGTACTGCTGCAGGGCCAGGTGGCCGTAGGCCCCCGGCACCCCCATATAGCCTACAGGGATGGATTCCTGTGTCATATGCCTACCCCCGTTCCGCCATATAGAACAGATCCAGCAGGGTCCAGGCCGTTACGGCCTCCACCACCGGGATGGCCCGGGGCAGGATGCAGGGATCATGACGACCGGTGACTTCCAGGGTGGTGTCTTCGCGGGTCACCACGTTCACCGTATGCTGGGTCTTGCCGATGGAAGGCGTGGGTTTGATCACCAGCGTAAAGACCAGAGGCATGCCGTTGGTGATTCCTCCGGTGACACCGCCGTTGTGGTTGGTGGTACACACCACCCTGTTGTCCCGGTACTCCATGGGATCATTGGATTCACTGCCCCGCATCTCCGCCAGGCCGAAACCATCCCCGAAGGCAATACCCTTCACCGCAGGTACGGAGAACAGGGCGTGGCTCAACCGGCTTTCCACAGAGTCGAAATAGGGTTCCCCCAACCCCACAGGCAGGCCGATGGCCATACATTCGATAAGCCCGCCCACGGAGTCTTTTTCCTTCTGGGCAGCAGTCACAGCCTGGGCCATGGTTTCCCGCACGTCTGGATTCAGCACCGGCAGGGTCTCTTCCCCCATGGAGCGCAGGGTCTCCGCCGTTTCTCCCAGGGGATTGAACCGGTCGTCCCTGATCCCGGCCAGGGCCGCCACATGGGCCCCCACGGTCACACCCTTTTTCGCCAGCAGCTGCTTGGCCACGGCGCCGGCAAACACCAGCGGTGCCGTCAGGCGGCCGGAAAAACTGCCGCCGCCCCGGTAATCGTTGCAACCGTGGAATTTCACATAGCCCGGGTAATCCCCGTGGCCCGGCCGCATGATTTCCTTCATTTTGCTGTAATCCCTGGAATGGGCATTGGTATTCACGATCCGGGCGCACAGGGCCATGCCCGTGGTCTTTCCGTTGAAGAACCCGCTTTCGATGGTGAAGCTGTCCGGTTCCTTCCGGGGCGTAGCCAGCTTGCTGCTGCCCGGTGCCCGCCGTTTCATTTCTTTCTCAATGGCCGCCAGATCCAGTTCCACCCCGGCCGGCAGACCGTCCATGACCACTCCGATGGAGGGGCCATGGGATTCTCCGAAAATGGTCAGCTTGACCCGCTCACCCATTACACTGCTCATACTGTCCTCCTAAGGTCTTGAAATCCTGCCAGAATTCCGGATAGGATTTGGAAACACATTCGGCCCCCACCAGGGTCAGAGGTTCCCGGCACAGGATGCTGGCCACCGCCAGGCTCATGGCGATACGATGGTCATTCCAGCAGTCCACGATGCCCCCGTTCAGTTCTTCCACTCCCTCGATGGAAAGGCCGTCCGGTTTTTCCGTAATGCGGGCGCCCAGCTTGTTCAGTTCCGTAGTCATGGCCTTCAGCCGGTCACACTCCTTCAACCGCAGCCGTTCCGCGTGGATGATTTCCGTATGGCCCTGGCTGAGGGCCGCTGCCACGGTAAGCACCGGGATGATATCCGGGCAGTCCGCGGCATCGATGGTGGTGCCCAGGGCCGTAACCGGCCGGCTGATCAGGGTATCCCCTTCAAAGACCACCTGCCCCCCCATCCGCTGCAGGATGGGGATGATGGCTTTGTCTCCCTGGAGAGACTCCGGATCCATGCCCAACAGGCCGATACTCCGCCCCAGCATGCCTGCCGTCAGCCAGAACGCTGCCTGGGAATAATCCCCCTCCACGGCTCCGGTACGGGGCTGGTACTGTTGATTCCCGGGGATCCGGTACGTCAGAAAATCCTGATGTTCGATGGTAATGCCGTACTTCTGCAGGGCAGACAGGGTCAGGGCGATGTAGCTCCGGCTTTCCAGTTTCCCGGTGATTTCCAGGGTGGAATCCCCCGGCAGCAGGGGCAGGGCGAACAGCAGACCGCTGATGAACTGGCTGCTCACATCCCCCGGCAGGGTAAAATGGCCGGGCTGGAGAGGTCCCTGTACCACCAGGGGGAAATTCTCTTCAGGACCGCCCTTTTCAAAGGTCAGGCCCTGCTCGGCAAAGATGGCTTCATAAGGGTCCAGGGGCCGGCTGCCCAGTTTGCCGGAACCGGTAAAGGTGAATTTTTCCCCGCTGAGGGCTGCCAGGGGGATCAGGAAACGCAGGGTGGACCCGGATTCTCCACAGTCCAGCAGGCTGCCCACCTGATGGGGTCGGCACCCTTCCACCGTAAAGCCGGTCCGTCCTCCGTCCTCCTCCAGCGGGCTGATCAGGGCCCCCAGGCGGCGCAGGCATTCACAGGTGGCCAGGATATCCCTGCTGACACTGACCTGCTCCACCTGGCTGGTACCCCGGGCCAGGGCGGCGCAGATCAGATCCCGGTGCCCCAGACTCTTTGAGGAGGGAACCCGGATCGTTCCTGTAAGAGACAGGGGTTCAATGCGTAGCGTAGTCATACTTTCATCCTTTCACATAGGGTTCCAGATCGGCGAAGGCCACTTTCTTCAGCAGGCTCTTCCCGATTTCCGGCACAATCACCAGGGTGATCTGATTGCCCCGTTTCTTCTTATCCATCTGGATGCCTTCCAGGATGGCAGAATCGGGAATGGGATCTTCCGTGGGGATGTGGTACCGGGCCAGCAGGCGCTGGATCCGATCCGCCGTCCCCGGCCGGGTCAGCCCCAGTTTTTCCGTGTTCCGGGTCAGGCGCACCATGCCGATGGCCACACCTTCCCCGTGGGTATATTTTTCATAATGGTAGTACCGTTCCACCGCATGGCCGATAGTGTGGCCGAAGTTCAGGACCATCCGGGCACCCACGTCCCGTTCGTCCTCCTCCACCACCTTGACTTTCAGCCGGCAGCAGGCGGCGCTGATCTCCGTCACATGGTGGAGAATGTCCTCATCAGTGCTCCACTGTTCCAGGGCGGCAAACAGGTCCGGATCCCCGAAGGCAGCGCATTTGATCACTTCTGCCAGACCATCATGGAGATACCGGGGATCCAGGCTGCGCAGCAATTCCGGATCCATGAGCACCCCTTTGGGCTGGTAGAAAGCCCCCACCAGATTCTTGCCCTCCGGCAGGTCTACGGCCACTTTGCCGCCCACACTGCTGTCTATCTGGGCCAGCAGGGTGGTGGGCACCTGGATGAAAGCGACGCCCCGCAGGAAGCTGGCCGCCACAAAGCCGCCCAGGTCGCCGGGCACGCCGCCCCCCAGGGTAATCACCAGGTCGCTGCGGGTCATGCCGAAATCGGCACAGGCCCGGACCATCCGGCCGAAGGTCTCCAGGTTCTTGTGGTCCTCCCCGGCCTCCATCACCAGCCGGCGTACGGAAAAGCCCTGGGTCTCCAGCTGCTGCTGAAGCTGCGGACCATACAGGGCATCCACAGTATGGTCCGTGATGATGGCCACTTTGTCCGCTTTGGACAGGGCCCGGATCTTTTGACCCATTTCCGGAAAGGAATGGACGGCGATTTCGATATCGTAGGATTTCTTTCCCAGATCAACGAAGATTTTTTCCATAGAACATATCCCTTCTTTTCTTTTTCGCCTGGTCCATCATGGTGACCAGTTCTTCCCGGTCGTCCTGCTGGAGTGCGTTCTTCCACCGTTCCAGCTGCTGTTCCATTTTGTTGATTTCTCCGATCACCGGTCCTTTGTTCAATAAAAACAGGTCGCTCCACAGGGTGGCGTTGATGTCAGCCACCCGGGTGGCATCCCGGAAGGAACCGGCTACAAAGTACTTGGTGTTTTCCTGCATGGAATCGCTGTTGATCAGGGAAACAGCCAGCACATGGGGCAGGTCGCTGGTATAGGCGATGATGCTGTCGTGTTCCTCCACCGTCAGCTCCACCACCCGGGCACAGCCCAGCTCATAGGCCATGTTCCGCAGCCACTGTTCATGTTCCGGTCTGTTGCTGTCCCGTTTGATCAGGATGAAGTTGGCCCCCTGGAAAATCTGGGAGGTGCTCTGGCTGTAGCCCTTTCCCTCCCGACCTGCCATGGGATGGGTGGACACGAAGTCCATTTCCGGTCCCAGCAGGGCATCGATCTGGTCGGGAATGGATCCCTTGATGCCCATCACATCCGTCAGCAGCACATCCGGTTTGAAATACTGCATGTTGGCTTTCACAAAGGGGACGAAGGCACTGGGATACATGCAGCAGATGATCACATCCGCCTCCCGGAGCAATTCCGGTTTGTCATCTGCCAGTTCGTCCACATATCCTTCATCCTTTGCCATCAGGGAAACGATGTGGTTCCGGTCCGAACCGATCACCCGCTTCACTTTCTGGGCCTTCAGGGCCTTGGCGTAAGAACCGCCGATCAGGCCCAGCCCGATGATGGCAACAACAGTATCCTGCAGTTTCTTCATTATAATTCCCTTCCTACGGCCGGAGCCAATACCTTCAGGTCTTTCATCAGTTTGGCGAATTCCGGCAGGGACAGGCTCTGGGCCCCGTCGCACCAGGCATGTTTGGGATCGTTATGGGTCTCGATGATCAGTCCGTCAGCCCCGGCAGCAATGGCCGCCTTGCTCATGGTGGGCACCATCCAGGCTTTGCCTGTGGCGTGGCTGGGATCTACGATCACCGGCAGATGGCTCAGCCGTTTCACTGCCTGCACGGCGGACAGATCCAGAGTGTTCCGGGTATAGGTTTCAAAGGTCCGGATGCCCCGTTCGCACAGGATTACGTTTTCATTCCCTTCGGACATGATGTATTCGGCACTCATGAGCCATTCCTCGATGGTGGCGGACATGCCCCGTTTCAGCAGGATGGGTTTGTCCAGCTTGCCCAGTTCCTTCAGCAGGGTGAAGTTCTGCATGTTCCGGGCCCCCACCTGGATCAGGTCCACTTTTTCCACGAATTCATCGATCTTGTCGGCGCTCATGATTTCTGTGACAATGGGCAGGTGGTTGGCCGTGCCGGCCTGGCGGATCATATCCAGACCCTTGTCTCCCAGTCCCTGGAAGGAGTAGGGAGAAGTACGGGGTTTGAAGGCCCCGCCCCGGAGCATGTCGGCCCCGGAGGCTTTCACCGAAGCCGCAATGGTGTCCATCTGATCCTGGCCTTCCACAGAACAGGGACCGGCGATGACCACCAGTTTCTTACCGCCCACCTTGACGCCATTTACATCGATGATGGAATCGTCTGGATGGAACATCCGGTTGGCCCGTTTGAAGGGTTCCTGCACCCGCAGGGCCTTTTCCACCCATTCATTGACCATGAAATCTTCCGGATCCAGCACACTGGTATCCCCTACGATGCCCAGGACTTCCTGGTTTTCACCGATACTGTCATGGATGGTAAAGCCACGGGCCTCCAAGCTCTTCTTCAGTTTCTCGCTTTCTTCTTTGGGTGCACCTTTCTTCAATACAATGATCATGTTTCTTTCCTCCCATTCTTCATTTCCTGCTTTTGTTTCCTACTTTGCTTCCTTGCTTCTTCTGCACAAAAAAAGCAGACTCGCAAGGAGTCTGCTAACGGTCTTATCAAGGTCGCTTTCCAGGAAATCCTGGAATCTCAGTCTCTCTTACCGGTGGAATTGCATGGAGTTTTGGAGCAGCTAAAGTACCCAAAGCCATAATAGAAGCTCTGGGTAAAATAGAAGCCATATGCAGTTCCCCAGGTCATACTGGACAAAGTCATGATGAAAACCGCCTTTACACATTGGAATGGTTTAATCATACTCCCTGAAGGAAAATTCGTCAACGGGGAGAGACAGATTGGGGAAGAAAAAGTCCAGAGTGTATCGGAAGTTACAGGTGGTAGTCAGCACAGGGGCGGATCAATGACCCGCCCGCTTTGGACCCCCTTACCGATCCAGCGCCACGTCCATATCGTCCAGGGCATGGCCTGTGGCATCGGAGAACCGGACCCTCAGATTGCCATATCGGGGCAGATCCTTTGCAGGCAGGGTGATCACATGTTCTTCGCTGAGGGCTTCGGAGCCGTCATCCTGGACCCCGGTGGGATCCTGGATGGCCACAGTCACATTCAGCAGCCGACCGAACAGCTCCGCCTTCACGATATCCAGCTTGCCGTTCTGTCCGCGGGTATCCATGGCCGCAAGCAGCACCAGCTTGTTGGCATAGTCCCCACCGGAATAATGGCGGCAAGCTGCCAGGATCTTTTCCTGTTTGGTGGTCAGTTTCTTCACACTGGCCAGTTCCGGCCCCACTTTCTCATCCTTCGACGGGATGAAAGCCGTGCACACCAGCCCCGGCACCTGTTTTTCCGGATCGTGTTCCCAGTCATCATGGAGATCCAGAGCCTTGTACAGCACCCTGCCATTCTTCACAATCCGTTCGTTCACGAACAATTCTCCATCGGCCAGTTTGGGTCGTTCTTCGGCATAGGCCGGTACTGCGCACACTGCGGCCAGAAGCGCCAGCACCGCCGTTTTTTTCCAGTTGGATTGCATACTGTTCACTCCTTATGGGGCTTGCCCCGTTGTATTTCTTTAGTATTATACACACTTTTTGACTTTATAGTCAGTTTTTAAAATGTAACTTATTTGCATTCAGTTGACTTTTTTCATATAATAGGATGGGTTACAATATTGTGGTTCAATTGAGGAGGTTTTATCAATGAGCGAATGTGATCATTGCGATCATTCTCACTGCTCCGGCTGCGCATCCAATCCGAAGCAGAATCCCCAGGACGTGGCCATTGCCGATTTCCTGGGCCATGTCAAACATAAAATCGTGGTCATGAGCGGCAAGGGCGGCGTGGGCAAAAGCACCGTCTCCGTGGACCTGGCCCTGCTGCTGAGCCAGCGCGGCTATCACGTGGGCTTGATGGACGTGGACCTGCATGGCCCCAGCGTAGCCGGTATGCTGGGTTTCATGGACAGACATGTCCAGGTGGAAAACGAAAAGCTGGTACCCTTCAAGTACAGCGACAACCTGGAATTCCTGTCCGCCCAGGGATTCCTGGCCCAGCAGGACGATGCCCTGATCTGGAGAGGCCCTCTGAAGGTGGGTGCCATCCGGCAGTTCATGAGCGACACCCAATGGGATCCTCTGGATTACCTGATCATCGACTGTCCCCCCGGCACCGGTGACGAACCTCTGACCGTGGTCCAGACCATCAAGGACGCAGAAGCCATCGTCGTCACCACCCCCCAGAAAGTGGCCCTGGCCGATGTGCGGAAATCCCTGAACTTCTGCAAGCTGGGCAACATCAAAGTCCGCGGCATCATCGAGAACATGAGCGGGTTCGTCTGCCCCCACTGCGGGCAGGAAGTGGACATTTTCAAAGCCGGCGGCGGCAAAGCCCTGGCCGAAGAAAAAGGGTTGCCCTTCCTGGGCCGGATTCCCATCGATCCCCAGGTGGTGGCTGCCGAAGATGCCGGCGATCCTCTGGAAAACCTCAGCGAAGCCAGCCGCAAGGCCCTGGATGCCATCGTGGACAAGGTGGTTGCTCAGGACAAGTAAGCAAAAAGGGGATGTGAAAAAATGATTTTCATATCCCCGTCACTAGTCTCTAGCCGATGGAAGCCAGCTTACGCAGGCAAATTTAAGGCGCTGTGAATGATTTTTTCACAGCGCCTTTTTTTGTCCTATGTCATAGGCTGTATACAAGGATAAGGGGCTGTGAAGAAATGAATCCTCATTTCTTCAGCCCTTTTCCTATTCCTGCAACACTCCGTTTGATTTTCCCAGTTCCCGGATCTGCTCCACCGATACTTTCGTGATGCGGGCAATGGTCTCCATGGGAATCTTTTCCCGCAGCATGCCGAGGATGTTATTCTTGCGTTCCTGCTGGATGCCTTTTTCCAGACCTTGTTCCAAGCCTTTTTCCAAGCCCTCTGCAATCCCCTTTTCCAGTCCCTCTGCAATTCCCTTTTCCAGCCCCTCTGCCAGTCCTTTTTCCGCATATTTCCTGGCAAGGCCTCTGCCATAATCGCACATATTTTCCACCTCCTTCTCCATCTCCACCGTCATGGGAATCCCGTATTCCTGTTCCAATATCTTTTTCTTCGTACCGGGACGGATTTCCGGGGATAACAGGACTCCCAGCAGCCGGAGAATATCCTTCTCCCTGCGCTCCGTTTCCCCCAAACAGACCATGATCACCGTTGCCATGTCATAATTCATTTTACCATATTCTGCATTTCCGACCAAATGCTCCGGTTCCATGGAAAACACGGTGATGGTATCCTGTTTCTTTTTGGGCGGTTCCAGACAAATCCAGATGGTGTAGACCTTTTGGAGTTTCCCGTAATCCGAGCCGGTAAACACCGTTCCCTTTTGCCGGGAAAGCATCCGGGCCGCATAGTAGGCGGCTCTTTTCGTCAAAGAATATCCTGGATTCCATTGATTCTGGCTTTCCACATTGATGATGACCTGGCTATTTTGTTTCCGTTTGGGAGAATAGGCAGAAAAAAGGATATCATACGCAATCGTTCCTTCCGTCTGGCTCTTGTCCACCGTAGTTTCACCCTTGATGCGCCCGGGGTCCGGGGCATCCTGATCCACTGCAGAGGATAGAATCGCAGGCTCCCCCTCCAAATATTTGTGCTCCAATTCTGCTGCGGAACAATCCTGGTATTCCTGGACCACAGCCTGAAGCAGCCGGGCCAGAATCACTTTGTTGGCAACAAGCCGGCAGCAGGCTTCATCCAGTTTCCGTTCCTCCTGCCAGGTGTCCAGATCCTGTGCCATGGTCGTTTGTGTATTCATTCCGTCACACCTTTCCTGTCAAATTTTGTAAGGGCTCCATACTGTCCCCCATTCGACAAGAAAAGAATCTTTCCTGCATGCCTGCAAAAAGAAGGTCATTATCTGCAATTTTCCCGTAATTTGGAGCATCCTGTCCAATCTGAGAGTTCGGCCTTACGGCTCTTTTTAGTGGCTAGTGGGTAGTGAATAGTGATTGAGACCGGATCAAATCCTTCCTGCAGGACGGATTTTTGAACGCAGGTCCGGTTCGGTGAACCGCCCGCTTACAGACCTGGGACCGGACGCCCCTGATGGGGCGTCCCTACTCATGTTACGTGCCTGGTCCTGCCCTGCCCCCTGCTCACTACCCACCAGCCACTGAAAAAGAGTGGGGCTGTGAAAAATCACAACCCCACTCTTTTTCATTCCACCAATCCTTCCATCTTCTCCATGAAGATGGCCAGGATCAATAAATCGGCACAGCCTCCCGGGCTGATGTTCTGCCTGATGAATTTTTCGTTCAGGTCCCACACGGCCTGGAGCCCTTCCGGGGTAAAGGCCCCGCCTTTTTCCAGCACGGCTTTCGCATCGGCCTGGGCCTGCTTCAACGTAGCGGCATCGCTGCGGCTCAAAATGTTCGTGTCCTCCACCTGGGAGAGCAGCAGCAGCAGGGTCTGGATGTAGGCCTCGTTGTCCGGCTTCCCTTCTTCCCGAAACTTCCGCAGGGCCGGCAGAGCGATATCGCCCACCGCCGGGAATCCGTCCATGGCTTCGCCCCGGATACCCCGGCACCCCTGCTCGAGGTACAGGACCTCCCCGTGGGTATGGGGATGGTAGGGGTCGATTTTGGCAAAGTCCCGTTCCAGGAGCGGTGTCACGGCCTCCGCAATGGTGGCCAGGGTCTTCTCGCTGTCCACGGTCCCGGTGCGGGCCAGCAGCCACATCGTGAAGCTGGTCACCAGGCCCAGGGAGAAGATGATGCCCTTGTGGGTGTTCACATTGCCCGTGGCCCGGAACATGGCCTTTTCCGCCGCAGCCCCCATGGGCCTCAGGGCTGCGAACAGCCCTTCCCCATTTCCTTCCCAGTCCCAGCCTTTTTCCGCCATCTGGCGCAGATGGGGAACGATGGCATCGGTGCTGGCCGCAAAAGTGTGCCAGTCCATGTCCTTGTGGGCCCCGGCATTGTCCCTGTCCACCAGTCCCGGTTTGGGGGTGGCATCCACTTCCCCCTGGAGCCCGGCCCGCAGGGCCTGCTCCACCCGGTCCAGCAGAAAGGTTTCCAGCACCCGGTGGACATTCCGCACCAGCACCGGTACGCTGTGCTTCCGGCTGCGGGCGCAGGCCTGAGCCGGCTGGGAGCATACCAGGCACAGCCGCCCGGGCAGCCCGATATCCGTCCGGGAAATCTTATGCCCGTCTTCCGCCAGCACGTCCATATCGTACAGCCGCCCCAGCCGGTCGCCGTTCTCGATGGCACAGGCGATCTTCTTGATGGCCAGAGCCTCTCCGTCCAGCACATAATATTTTTCGTAACCCGTCTTGTAGTCTATGGTTTTCTGATACAGGACAGGAATGCCGGCTTCCTCCAGGGCTTTCTCCAGCCGGCGGATCCCTTCCAGGAAGCCCAGGTGGATCAGGGCGGAGGTCTTCACCGGCCCGGGGATGTTCTGGGTAAAGAACAGCAGGGGTTTATGGAAATGGTCCAGCAGTTTCCGCTGGGCAGCCGCACGGCCATCCCGTGCCATCAGCATATCCGGCACTTCCACCCCGGGGCCTGCCAGACGGATCACAACATCTTTCATTTGCTATAAGGTTCCTTTCTTTTCTTGCCCAGCGTCCGGATCAGTTCAATGAAGGCCCGGGCATAGGGGCTGAGATAGGCGTCCTTGCGGCAGCAGATGTAGCAGTACCGTTTGTTGGCGACGCCCAATAAAGGATACAACACACACTTGTCCTGTGACAAGAAGTAATCGTCCAGATACACATCCGGGCAGATGAATACGGCTTCCATGGCAGAGACCAGCCGTTTGCCCACCTCGATGCTGGAAGTTTCCAGGATCACATTGGGCTTGATCTCGTACACGCTGAACAGGGTATCCTGCACCCGGCGCACATTGTGGCCCTCGGTAATGGAGACGAATTCCTCATTCCTGGCCTCAGTGATATGGATGGGGGTTCCTCCCTTGATGCGCTGGGCCAGGGTGGTCATCTTATTGGCCACCAGCACCACATCTTCCGTTTCCACCAGCTCATACTTCAGTTCGTCGTTGGTGGGAGTGGTGGTGAGCACAGCCAGATCCACACCGCCGTTCAGCACCTCATTTTCCGTGATGTTGCTGCCTGCTTCCATGATCTTCAGCTTGATGTGGGGATAGCGCTGCCGGAACACCGGCATTACGGAAGGAAGCATCTGCATGGCCCGCTGGATGGGAATCCCCAGCCGAAGGGTCCCATATCCTTCATACTGGATATCCGCCACTTCATGGAGCAGGTTGGAGCTGATGGTAATCACCTGCTTCACCGCAGCGATGTATTTTTTCCCCGCTTCCGTCAGTACGATGGGATTGGTATTCCGCAAAAAGATGGGCGCACCCAGATATTTTTCCACTGCTTTGATGGTCTGGCTCAGCGCCGGCTGTGAAACGTGCATGGTTTTGGACGCATTGGTGATGCTGCCCTGCTTGATGATTTCCATTATATATTGCGCGTGTTTCAGATTCATAGACCCCTCCAGTTTTTCGGTTCTTCCCTGATTGTCGCCGTTTATTAGAAGAAGTTTTAATTTCTTATATTTTGACACAATTTTTCAAGTCCCGGGAATCCGCATTCCACGGGGCTTCTTCCGCATTAATAAGGTTCAACTTATAAAGATTATATCATTATTTATATTCGATTTCCAATTTTTCCTGTGTTACTATCAAAGTGTACCAAACTGTATATTGTTTACTATTTCAGAAGGAGTGATTTTACATGGAATTGAAGAAGGCAGCCATGGCTGGCACTGTTGAGTCTTCCGATGCCCAGATCACCGTTGAACCCGGTACCAACGGCATCGAGCTCACCATTGAAAGCAGCGTCATCCATCAATATGGACGGCAGATCAAGGCTGTTGTCCTGGAAACCCTGAAGAAACTGGACGTAACCAACGCAAAGGTTTCTGTTGTTGACAAGGGCGCTTTGGACTGCACTTTAAAAGCACGCGTGGAAGGCGCTGTGTTCCGTTCTATCAACGAGGACCCCGATACGCCGAATCCCTGGGAGGTCTTATAACATGGAAGTAATCAATACGAATCCGAACTTCAAGCGTTTGAGAAGATCCATGATGTTCCTGAACGCACAAAAACCGAGCCTGGTAAAAGACCCGTATGTGTACAAACCCGATTCCATCATGCTGGACCTGGAAGACGCCGTAGCTGAAAACCAGAAGGATGCTGCCCGTTATTCCCTGTTCCATGCTCTGAAAGAAATCGATTATCATGGTTGTGAAAGAGTTGTCCGGATCAACGGTCTGGAAACTCCCCACTGGAAAGAAGATATCCGCGTTTCCGTCGCCGGCGGCTGCGATGCCATCCGTCTGGCCAAGACTGAATCCGGCAAGGACATCAAGACCGTGGAAGAACACATCCTGGCTGCTGAAAAAGAATTCCATCGTCCCATCGGCAGCACGCTGATCATGGCTGCCATCGAATCCACCAAAGGCATGCTGAACCTGTACGACATCTGCACTTCTTCTGATCGTCTGTTCGGTATCGCCCTGTCCGGCGGCGACTACACCCGTGACCTGCAGACCAGCATCTCCAAGAGCGGCGTGGAACTGATGGGTGCCCGTCAGCAAATGGTCATCACCGCCCGGGCTACCGGCCGGATGTGCTTCGATACCGTTTACACCGACCTGGACGACATGGAAGGCTTCCGCAAGGATGTGGAAATGATCAAACAAATGGGCTTCGATGGCAAATCCATCATCAACCCTCGTCAGATCCCTGTCTGCCATGACGTATTCACCCCGACCGAAAAACAGATCCGTTGGGCTGAAGCCGTTGTACGGGAAATCGACACCAAGAAAGCCATGGGTATCGGTGTATTCCAGCTGAACGGCAAGATGCTGGATATCGCCTTCTATGACGGCGCCAAGAGAACCATCGCTATGGCCAAGGCTGCCGGTGTCTATAAGGGGGATTTATAAGATGAAGAACGCAGTAGGTAGAGAGATTCCTGAAGAGATCCTGAAACTGACCGGGAAAGAACCTTTTTCCGGCAGCTATGCGAAACATCTGGTTGCCTATAAGGCCGCTACCCATACGGTAGCTCCTGTCATCGATCCGAACTACAGCAAAGTGGTAGATTCCATCGAAGACGTACTGAAGAAATGCGGCATCAAAGATGGTATGACCCTGTCCTTCCACCATCACTTCCGTGAAGGGGACTATGTGGTCAACATGGTCATGGAAGCTGTCCACAAAATGGGCATCAAAGATCTGACCATCTGCGCCACTTCCCTGGGCAAAGCCCAGACTCCGATTGTTCCCATGATCGAAGATGGCACCATCACCAACATCCAGGCTTCCGGCGTCCGGGGCAAAATCGGTGAAGCCATTTCCAATGGGAAACTGAAGGGCCTGGCCATCATGCGCGGTCACGGCGGCCGTGTCCGTGCCATCGAATCCGGCGAAACCCATATCGACATTGCCTTCATCGGCGCTCCCTGCGCTGACGACATGGGCAACTGCCGTGCTTTCGGCAGCCAGAATGGCAGCGACTGCGGCGTACTGGGGTATGCTGCTGTAGATGCCCAATATGCTGACAAAGTGGTGGTAATCACCGATACCCTGGTTCCCTTCCCCAACGTTCCGGCTTCCATCGACATGACCAACGTGGACTATGTGGTCAAAGTGGACGCCATCGGCGATCCCACCAAGATTGCCACCGGCGCTGCCAAACCCACCACGGACCAGCGGAAACTGCTGATGGCCAAATATGCAGCTGATTTCATGGTACATACCCCCTGGTATAAGGACGGCTTTGTGTACCAGACCGGTGTAGGCGGTGCTTCCATTGCTTCCACCAAATACCTGGCCGAACATCTGCGCAAGGATAACATCCACATCGGCGTTGCCATGGGTGGTATTGCCCAGGCCATCTGCGAACTGCAGCATGAATGCCTGATCGACAAGATTGCGGATACCCAGGATTTCGATATGGCTTCCATCGAAGACATCAAGACCAACCCCAACCATTACGAAATCACCACTTCCCAGTATGCCGATCCCTTCAACAAGGGCGCTTATGTCAATAAGCTGGACTACGTCATCCTGGGCGCACTGGAAGTGGATACCCACTTCAACGTCAACGTTGTGGTAGGCTCTGACGGCGTGATCACCGGTGCCCAGGGCGGCCATCCGGATACTGCTGCCGGTGCCAAATGCACCATCGTCATCGCTCCTCTGCTGCAGGGCCGTATCCCGGCCATCTGCACCGACTGCACCACCGTTACCACTCCGGGTGAAACGGTCGATGTGGTGGTAACGGATTATGGCATTGCCATCAACCCCCGTCGCCAGGATATCATCGATGCTGTGAAAGACACGGATCTGCCCATCTGCACCATCGAAGAACTGCGGGATACCGCCTACAAGATGGTGGGCAAACCGGATCCTGTACAATTCGGTGACCGGATCGTAGGCATCATCGAAGCACGGGATGGTTCTGTGATGGACGTGGTCCGTCAAGTGAAGAAAGCTGAATTCTAATCCGGCTTTCTGAACGGAACAGATCCTGGACCCCGAGAGTCGTATAACTCCCGGGGTCCTTTTTGTGTCTGAATGGCATCCACCGTTCCAAACCGTTTCAAATGAAATAAAAATTATTAAGTTATCTCTTTTGTAGGGAAAATGAGAAAATTTATATAAAGCCGCAGACCCGCATGTATCCTTGCTCTATGTATATATCATAAGTAAAAAATTATGTGATTCATACTGATTTTTCTATTCGTTTTCACTTTTGGGATGTGGTACTATAACCATACCGTACTTATATCTCGGTTCCCTGACTGCCCGTCAGGGACGCATCACTATCTTTAAGGAGGATATTGCATTATGTTTTTGGGCGTAGTTGGTTTCTTGATGGTTATCATCATCGTAGCCGCCCTGATCCGTGGGAAATCCAACCCGGTACCTCTGTTCGTCATGGTACCTGTGATCGCGGCGCTGATCTGCGGGTTCACCCCTGTCCAGATCTTTGATTTCGTAAAGGCCGGTGTTTCCAAGACCTGGTCTACCGCTGTACTGTTCATCTTCTCCATCGTATACTTCTCCATGATGGGTGATATGGGCCTGTTCGACCCCATGGTGAACTGGCTGGTGAAAAAAGCCGGTTCCAACATCATGATGGTTACCATCGCAACGGCCTGCATCGCCGTTATCTCCCACCTGGATGGCGCTCTGGCTTCCACCCTGCTGATCACCATCCCCGCCATGCTGCCGATCTACAAGAAGCTGCATATGCGTCCGGTGGTCCTGGTCTGCATCATCGGTGCTGCCATGTCCATCATGAACCTGCTGCCCTGGGGCGGTCCTGTGGCCCGTACCGGCGTGGTGCTGAACGCGGACGTAAACGAACTGTGGCAGGAACTGCTGCCTCTGCAGGGTGTGGGTCTGGTCATCCTGATGATTTTCGCCGGCTATATGGGCCTGCTGGAAAAACGCCGCGGCGCTGGCCTGGTTCCCACTGGCAAAGCTGCCCAGCTGCATGACGAGGACGATGAACAGTCCCACGACGATGACCTGTCCTCTGAAGATGCAGAATTCATGAAACGGCCCAAGATGATCTGGTTCAACGGCCTGCTGACCCTGTTCGTCATCGGCCTGCTGTGCTTCACCAAGATTCCTCTGTACGGCGCCTTCATGTTCGGTCTGGCTGTGGCCCTGATCGCCAACTTCCATTCCGCCAAAGACCAGGCTCGTGCCATTAAAATGCACGCTGCCACCGCTCTGACCATGCCCATGATCCTGCTGGCTTCCGGCGTGTTCCTGGGTGTGCTGTCCAAGACCGGCATGATGAAGGCCATGGCCCAGATGCTGATCGCCATCGTACCGGCCGCCCTGGGTCCCCATCTGCAGGATGTGTTCGGATTCTTCGCAGTGCCCATCGGCATGATGCTGGGCACCGACTCCTACTTCTTCGGCCTGCTGCCTCTGGCCATCGGTGTGGGGCAACAGTTCGGCGTTGACCCGCACAACATGGCCATGGCCATGCTGATCGGCAAGAACTACGGCGTTATGGTGACTCCGCATGCTGCCACCACCTTCCTGGCCTGCGGCCTGGCCGGCATCTCCCTGAAAGAAATGCTGACCTTCTGCGCACCGCGCCTGTGGGTCCTGTCCTGGATCTCTCTGGCCTGCGGTCTGATGCTGGGTCTGTTCCATCTCTGATCCAATCTCAAAAAAGACTGTCGCTTCGGCGACAGTCTTTTTTTATGGGCGCAGATGGGAAGCTCTCCGGGCCAGGGCTTCATTTGTGAACCATGTATGAAAAAATCTTTTGAGTTGTTTTAATTGAAGTTCAATTCAAATATCATCCGTACTCCCTCTGCAGCCGCATTCTGTCTGGAGTTACGCCTATTCTATAAGTTTTTTCTTATGTATTTTATGGGAACTTTTATATTCGTTTTCTGAATATTTCTATGGTACTATGTGTTTGTAAGTTCAAGGTCTTATCCTTTATCCTTCCGGTGGCTGGCCCGCCCCGGAAAAACAGACAAAAAAGGGGGAAATGCATTATGTTCTTGGGCATTGTTGGTTTCTTGATGGTTGTCATCATCGTAGCCGCCCTGATCCGTGGGAAATCCAACCCGGTACCTCTGTTCGTCATGGTACCTGTGATCGCGGCGCTGATCTGCGGGTTTACCCCTGTCCAGATCTTTGATTTCGTGAAGGCCGGTGTCTCCAAGACCTGGTCCACGGCTGTACTGTTCATCTTCTCCATCGTATACTTCTCCATGATGGGTGATATGGGGCTGTTCGACCCCATGGTAAACTGGCTGGTGAAAAAAGCCGGTTCCAACATCATGCTGGTCACCATCGCAACGGCCTGCATCGCCGTTATCTCCCACCTGGATGGCGCTCTGGCTTCCACCCTGCTGATCACCATCCCCGCCATGCTGCCGATCTACAAGAAGCTGCATATGCGTCCGGTGGTCCTGGTCTGCATCATCGGTGCTGCCATGTCCATCATGAACCTGCTGCCCTGGGGCGGTCCTGTGGCCCGTACCGGCGTGGTGCTGAACGCGGATGTAAACGCCCTGTGGCAGGAACTGATTCCCCTGCAGGGGGTAGGCCTGGTGATCCTGATGATCTTCGCCGGCTATATGGGCCTGGTGGAAAAACGCCGTGGCGCCGGCCTGGTCCCCACTGGCAAAGCTGCCCAGCTGCAGGATGATGATGAAGACAAATCCGCTGACGATGATCTGTCCTCTGAAGATGCAGAATTCATGAAACGGCCCAAGATGATCTGGTTCAACGGCCTGCTGACCCTGTTCGTCATCGGCCTGCTGTGCTTCACCAAGATTCCTCTGTACGGCGCCTTCATGTTCGGTCTGGCTGTGGCCCTGATTGCCAACTTCCATTCCGCCAAAGACCAGGCTCGTGCCATTAAGATGCACGCTGCCACCGCTCTGACCATGCCCATGATCCTGCTGGCTTCCGGCGTGTTCCTGGGTGTGCTGTCCAAGACCGGCATGATGAAGGCCATGGCCCAGATGCTGATCGCCATCGTACCGGCCGCCCTGGGTCCCCATCTGCAGGATGTGTTCGGATTCTTCGCAGTGCCCATCGGCATGATGCTGGGCACCGACTCCTACTTCTTCGGCCTGCTGCCTCTGGCCATCGGTGTGGGGCAACAGTTCGGCGTAGATCCTCACAACATGGCCATGGCCATGCTGATCGGCAAGAACTACGGCGTCATGGTGACTCCGCATGCTGCCACCACCTTCCTGGCCTGCGGCCTGGCCGGCATCTCCCTGAAAGAGCTGCTGACCTTCTGCGCACCGCGCCTGTGGGTCCTGTCCTGGATCTCTCTGGCCTGCGGTCTGATGCTGGGTCTGTTCCACCTCTGATTGGCTTCCATACGTAAAAAACAGGAGGCGCTGTGCATTTGCACAGTGCCTCCTATTTTTCGTTCTGAGCGTCTTTTTCTCTGGGCCTGCTCAACTGGTCCATGATCAGCACAATCGCGTTCCCAGCCCAAAACAGCATGCCCAGCTGGCTGTTGAACAGGGTATGATCCGTGAGGCCGCCAATGAAGATTCCCACCAGGGAGGCCATATAGCCGCAGGCCACACCCCGGATCCAGGGCCGGGTCCGTTTCCGGTGCCGGATCTCCCGGGCCAGCTTGAACATCTGAACCATCAGGAACAAAAACAGCAACAGCCCTTCAATCCCCAGTTCCGCCGTGATGTTCAGGAACAGGTTGTGGCTGTGGTACATGAACACATCTTCCGAAATGAAGAAGTTGTAATCGGGGAAGGCATAGCCGTAGCCATACCACCCCACCCCGAAAGGATGGTCTTCGATCATGTCCAGGGAACTCTGCAGATAGAAGAACCGCAGCTCCGCCGACGTATCATGGATGGAAAAGATGGACATGATCCGGGCAGCCAGCCGGCTCCAGCCTACGTACAGAACTCCCAGCCCCCCTCCGATGAAGGGCAGGAAGGCCTTGTGGTAGAAGGCCCCGGCAAACACGAACAGCACCCAGAAATAGGCCACCCAGTTTCCCCGGGAGAAGGTCAGGATCAGGCAGGCCGTGGCCAGCAGGAAAATGCCCACCAGGGCCCAGCGGGTCTTCCCCCCCTTCAGAGGGGCGAAGATCCCTTCACAGTAGGCCACAGTGGTCACCAGGAAGGCCCCCAGGAGGTTTGGATTCACCAGGGTGGATATGGCCCTCCTGGAAAGGTCCTTGAACGCCTCATGATCGATCCATTCGGCGTTCTGCAGGCTGGTACCGAAGAAGTACTGCCAGATGCCATAAGCCGCCACAATGCCCGCCGAGATCATAAACATTTTGATCAGGAACAGGGACCGCCGGCCGGTGCTGGCATAGCGCAGCACCAGGTAAAACAGCCCGGCCTCCTGCCCCACCACCCACAGCCAGTTCAGGCCGCAGGACAGAGGGTTCGGCGACCAGAGCACGCTGACGGCGCTGAGCAGGAACAGGGCCCACAAGGGCCGGCTGATGACCCTGGGAACCTGGATGGCTGGCCAGAATTGCCGGGTCCGCCAGCAGTTCACCAGGTTCATCAGGAAACAGATGCTGAATACGATGCCTGCCGCCAGCTGATTCAGGGGCAGGATGAAGAACAGGACACACAGCACCGCAAAGGTGCACTGGTTCAGGTTCCAGGATGTGGGAAGGCCCCAGTCTCTTGGTCGGTCCATGGCTCTACCGGTCCAGTCCCAGTTCCTTAAAGGTCCCCACCAGGTACAGAGAGCCGCAGACGATGACCACATCCTCCGGGCCGGCCTCACCGACCGCCTTTCTGTAGGCAGCCGTCAGGTCATCCATGGGAACCGCATTCTTGTGGAGCCGCTTCGCCAGCTTTTCCGGCGTTTCCGACCGGTCCCCCGCATGGGCCAGCACCGTGTAGATGGTGTCCTCCGGCCGGAACAGGATGTCCGACACCTGGCTCACGTCCTTATCCGCCATCATGCCGAATACGAAGTAACGGTGTGCCTTGGGATAATACTCGTCCAGTGCCTTCCGCAGCACGGTGACGCCAGAGGGATTGTGGGCCCCGTCCAGGATGATGTCCGGCTTCTGGTGGATCCGTTCCAATCGTCCCGGCCAGCGGGTCTCCTCCATCCCCTTCAGGATGGCAGCTTCCGTGATGGCCTTGTCCCTGGCGGCCAGCAGTTCGGCCACCTTCAGGGCCACGGCCCCGTTCAGCACCTGGTGTTCCCCGGGCAGATGGATGGTCACATCCAGTTCCTTTTCCCCGTCCCGGTACAGGAATTCCTGTGCGCCCATGGAACTGGACAGCACCTCCGCTGAAAATTGATTGCCCAGGATGTACAGTGCGGAATGATTGGCTTCCGCCGTATCCCGGATGACGGCAAGAGCCGCCCCCTCAGCCGCTGTCACCACCGGTACCCCAGGTTTGATGATCCCGGCCTTCTGGGCAGCGATGGCTTCGATGGTCTTGCCCAGCCGTTCCGTGTGCTCCAACGTCACATTGGTGATCACCGAAACTTCCGGCGTGATGATGTTGGTGGAGTCCCACAGACCTCCCATACCCACTTCGATTACAGCCAGGTCCACCTGTTTCTCGGCGAAGTACAGGAAAGCCATGGCCGTGAGGAATTCGAACTGGGTAGGCTGCTCACCCCCGCCGGCCAGCCACTTGTCCAGGGCGTCCTTTGTTTTTTCCGTGACAGCGGCGAAATCTTCATTGGAGATTTCCTGCCCATCCAGGCAGATCCGTTCATTGTAGCGGACAAAGTGGGGCGAGGTATAGGTCCCCACCCGTCTGCCGCTTTCCTTCAGGATGCTGGTCAAAAAAGCCGTTACACTGCCCTTGCCGTTGGTGCCGGTCACATGGACTGTCCGGATTTTCCGCTCCGGATGGTCCAGAAGGGCCGCCAGGCCCTGGATCCGCTCCATCCCCAGATGGATGCCGAATTTACCCAGACTTTCTACGTACGCTACCGCATCCGTATATTCCATCGCGTTACTCCTTTCCAGATCACAGTTTCCGGAGAGTCTCCATCCGTTCCTTCAGGCCATCGATCCGGGCCAGCACTTCGGTCTGTTTGGTCTTTTCTTTTTCCACCACTTCAGCCGGAGCCTTGGAGAGGAAGTTCTGGTTGCTCAGCTTGCCGGCAGCCCGTTTGGCCTCTTTTTCGGCCCCGTCCAGTTCTTTCTGGAGACGGGCCAGTTCCTTTTCCACATCAATCAGGCCCTTGAGAGGCAGATACACCTTGGCACCGTTGACCACAGCAGCCATGGCGTTTTCCGGAGCCACATCGTCCATGCCACCGATAGTCAGGCTGTCCACCGTACCCAGCTGCTGGATATAGGAAGCATGGGCCTTGAACACGTCCTTCAGGTCCTCGTCCACCAGCACCGTAGCCGGAGCCTTGTGACCCGGAGCGGCATTCACTTCTGCCCGCATGTTCCGGATGGACTTGATGGAATCCATGATGACGGTCATCTGTTTTTCCACCGTGTCGTCGATCAGGGCATCATCTGCCTTCGGCCAGGGAGCGATCATGATGCTCTTACCTTCATGGGGCAGGTGCTGCCAGATTTCTTCCGTGATGAAGGGCATATAGGGATGCAGCAGCTTCATGGCATCGCCCAGTACCCGGCACAGCACGCTCTGGGCCGTGGCCCGCTGGGCCGCATCCTCTTTGTTATACAGACGGGGTTTGGCCAGTTCGATGTACCAGTCGCATACTTCGCCCCAGATGAAATCGTAGATCAGACGGCCGGCTTCTCCCAGTTCGAATTTCTCCAGGTAATCGGATACGGCCTGGATGGTGTGCTGCAGCCGGGACAGGATCCATTGATCCGCCAGGGTCAGAGGCGCTTTTTCCGCGTTTTTATCGTAGCCGTCCAGGTTCATCAGGGCGAACCGGGAAGCGTTCCAGATCTTGTTGGCGAAATTCCGGGTGCTTTCGATCCGGTTCCAGTAAAACCGCATGTCATTGCCCGGGGTATTGCCGGTGATCAGCATGAACCGCAGGGTATCGGCGCCATATTTGCCGATTACGTCCAGGGGATCGATGCCGTTGCCCAGGGATTTGCTCATCTTGCGGCCCTGTTCGTCCCGCACCAGCCCGTGGATGAATACATGCTTGAAGGGTTCTTTGCCCATGAATTCCTCACCCATGGTGATCATCCGGGCCACCCAGAAGAAGATGATGTCATAGCCGGTAACCAGCACGCTGGTGGGATACCATTGTTCCAGTTCCGGAGTTTTGTCCGGCCAGCCGAAGGTGGAGAACGGCCACAGGCCAGAGCTGAACCAGGTATCCAGGGCATCTTCGTCCTGATGGATGTGGGTACTGCCGCATTTCGGGCAGGTGGTCAGATCCGTCCGGGAGGCGGACACGGCGCCGCAGTCATCACAGTACCAAACCGGGATCCGATGGCCCCACCAGATCTGCCGGGAAATGCACCAGTCATGGATGTTTTCCATCCATTGCAGATAGGTCTTGGTAAACCGGCTGGGCACGAACTGGGTATGGCCTTCGGTGACGCATTTGATGGCCGCTTCTGCCAGAGGTTTCATCTTGACGAACCACTGGGTGGAGACCATGGGTTCCACCACGTGGTGGCAGCGCTGACAGTGGCCCACCGCGTGGGGCGCATCTTCGATTTTCACCAGCAGGCCCATGTCCTTCAGATCCTGGACGATCTGCTTCCGGCATTCGTAGCGGTCCTGGCCTTCATACTTGCCAGCGGCTTTCGTCATCTTGCCGTCCAGGCCGATGACCACGATTTTTTCCAGATTGTGCCGTTCGCCCACTTCATAGTCGTTGGGATCGTGGGCCGGAGTAATCTTCACAGCGCCGGTACCGAATTCCAGGTCTACATACTCATCGGCGATGATGGGGATTTCCCGGTTGGTGGTGGGCAGCAGGATCTTCTTGCCCACCAGCTTGCCATACCGTTCATCTTTGGGGTTCACGGCTACGGCCGTATCCCCGGGGATGGTTTCCGGACGGCTGGTGGCAATGGTCAGATAGCTGTCCGTTTCGCCCACGATGGGGTATTTGATGTACCACAGGGCACCCGGGTCATCCTGGTGTTCCACTTCCACATCGGACAGGGCCGTACGGCAGTTCACGCACCAGTTGATCATCCGGGTCCCTTTGTAGATCAGGCCCTTTTCGTACAGGCTCACAAAAGCCTCCCGCACAGCACGGCTCAGCCCTTCGTCCATAGTGAAACGCTGGCGGTCCCAGTCGCAGGAAATGCCCAGGGATTTCAGCTGGGTAACGATGGTATCACCGTATTCTTCCTTCCATTTCCAGACCCGTTTCACAAATTCATCCCGGCCCAGGTCATACCGGGTCAGCCCTTCTTTTTTCTTCAGTTCCTCTTCCACCTTAATCTGGGTCGCCAGACCTGCATGGTCATAGCCGGGCAGCCAGCAGGTGTTGTCCCCCATCATCCGATGCCAGCGCACCAGGATATCCTGCAGGGTATTGTCCAGGGCATGGCCCATGTGGAGTTTCCCGGTAATGTTGGGAGGCGGGATCACCACGCTGAACGGTTTGCGGCTCTTGTCCACCGGTTGATGGAAGAACCCGTTCTCGATCCAGTATGCATACCATTTCTTTTCCACCGCGGCCGGATCATAGACCTTGGGGATGTTGTTTTCTTCTGCCATGTTCTGCCTCCTTAAAAAAATAAACTCGCCCTGTTTTATAGGACGAGTTGTTCGCGGTACCACCTACATTCTCAATTGCTTGAGCACCTTCAAAGACGTAACGTGCCTTCTCCGGGCAGGGCTCTCCACCCCGCCGGCTCCCGGACGACTTCCCATGCATTGCACAGATGCTTCCACCAGCCGCATCCTCTCTGCTGTGCAAGCGGCATTGTACTCCTTCCGTTCCCCGCCTTTGTCAGTTTGTAGCTGTATGGAGTCATTGTAACAAGGGGGACGGGAAAAGTCAATGGCTACAGCGCCTCAATATGCCGGCACAGGATCTTCCCCACGCTGTCGGCCATTTTGTCCAGGTCCCTGACCTCCACGCAATCCCTGCCGAAGATCTTCCGGGCATCGCTCATGATGTGCCTGTTTTCCCCATTGATCAGCCCAATGACCCGGATTCCCTCCCGGCGCAGGCTGGCAGCCTCGTCCGCCGTATTGGCCACTGCTTTTTCATCCCGGTATTCTGCAGAGCTGAACAATCCGTCTCCCATCAGGGGCTTGTCATCGTTGGGTTCCGCATCGGTGAGCATAATCAGGATCTTCCGGGTGTGGGTGAAATCCCCCATGAGCTGCCGGGCACCCCGCAGGGCAAGCCCGTCCCGGTTCCACCCGGTGGCCACATAGTTGAAGATGCTGGTGCAGCGTTTCTTGTCGCTGTACTCCTTGAACAGGGTCAATACCGTGTAATCCCGCAGGGTGCAGAACGAATACACCTGATAGGGAATGCCGCACTGGCGCAGGCTCTCGGCGATTACATAGGCCTGGGAGGCAATGACCTGCTGGTATTCCCCCCGGCTGGCCGAAGCATCCAGCATCAGGTCTATGGTAAAGTCCGGGGTGGACACGGTCTCATTTTCAAAGAACACCCTGTCGTCGTTCACCTTCAGGGCCCGCCACACCAGGCCGGGCACCAGTTCACCCTCTTTGGAGGGAATGGGCAGCCGGGTCCGGCTCATGCGCATGACGCTGCGCAGCTGTCCTGTAAGCCTGGCAATGCTCTTCCGGCACTGCTCCCCATGATCCTTGTAGTAGGCCAGATTCTTCACCCGCTGCTGATGGGCCCCTTCCAGCCAGCGGGAGGCTTCGCCCGTGGTCCCTTTGCTTCCCAGGCGCCCCCGGGTAAAATGCAGATGGCATCCTCTGTGAGGCCCGCTGCACCAGGCCTGGTCGATGTCCAGCATCTTCCTGGGCGGATAGATGCTGGCCCCGAAACAGTCCACGATATACTGGTAGTTCTCCGCCTGGGTCTGGCCGGTAATGATTTCCATCAGACTGTTGTGGGCCTTTTTCCCGGACAGGATGTCCAGTGCCTGCTTTTTGGAGTACAGGAAATTGAACACGCTTTCCTGCCTGCGGCTGATGTGGGGCAGCAGCCAGTCGATCAGATCGCCCAGACCCTTGCTGATGATGACCTTTTCCAGGCTTTCCCGCACCAGGAAATGGGACACGAAGTACTTTTTGGTCAGTTTCCGGAAATGATCACAGAGTTGCTGGGTAGTCCAGGCAGGGTCGAAGCATAGCCCTTCATACAGGCCCCTGGCCCAGGGGTCGTGCAGGTCCCGTTTCTCTCCCAGCACTTCGTGCCACCGGGCGGCCTGCATTTCGTGGGCCACCCCCTGCTTATCCAGCTTCGTCCCGTTGAAATAGGCCCTGGCGTGCTGTTCCCGCAGATACTTCAGCACCGGCCGTACAGGGATTTCCCTGGCATAGGTACAATATTCCAGCCCCAGCCAGAACAGATCCGTAAAGGTATCCACCAGGGCGCTGTTTTCCATTTCCTGGAACATCTGGTGGATGAGCGTTACATCGTAATATTTCCGGGTCAGGCCCACCACCGCATTCAGGTACAGATCCGGTACCCCATTTTCCCCGTAGGCCACAAAGTCCGGGTCAAAATGGTAGTCCCAGGAAACATCCCATACGATATTCAGTGCCCGCCGGCGCCTGGCATCGTATTTCAGTTTTGCCATGATCCATCATCCCTCAAAGATATCCTGCTTTTTGCAGTTGCCGGGGATGTGCAGGTTGATCACATCCCGGATCAGGCCCGGTTCGTATTCATCAAAGGACTTGTTCACAATGCCCATATCCAGGGCCTTGTGAGGATCCAGGCCGGCCTGCATCAGGTGGATGGCATCCAGCATCCCCCGCAGATCCAGCGCTTTTTCCGAAATCTCGCTTTCCGCACATTTCTTTTCCAGGTCTTTGAAGATCTGGCAGAAAGCCTTCATGGCATCCTGGCGGATGGTGGGGAATTCATCCTTCAGCAGCCGACCCAGGGACTCCGTGGAAATGGCAGGCAGCTGGATCACCACGAACCGGGAGGCCAGCGCTTCATTCAGTTCCCGGGTACCGGAATACCCGTAGTTCATGGTGGCAATGAACCGGCAGGCCTTGTGGGCATGGAGCCGGTCATAGCCTGGGATGTCCACCGTATGACGGAAATCCAGCAGAGAATGGAGTACGGCCATGGCTTCGTTCCGGGCCATGTTGATTTCATCGAACACTCCGAAGCCGCCATGGACGGCGCACTGGTACACCGGGCCCGGCCGGAATTCCACTTCCCCGTTCTTGAATGTATCCGTGCCCAGCATACCCGTCGCATCCATATTAATATGGAAAGAAACGTTCCACATGGGGCGGCCGAAGACACAGGCCAGATTTTCCGCCAGCACGTTCTTGCCGGTAGCCTTGTGCCCGGCCAGGAGCAGGTTCTGCCCGCACAGCAGGGCAGCGATGGCTTCCTCCCACACATCTTTCCCATAATAATGGAAATGGGGCTCCGGTACCCGGTCCGCCAGTTCCGGCGGCGTGGGGAATTCCTTCCGGTACCCTTCGATTCCCTTGATCAGTTCTTCACTGATTTGTTCTTTTTCCAAAAATTCCAGCATCACACGGCCCCCTCCAAGGACAATTTCACACTCTTTGAATCATGTTTATTATAGCACAAAAAAAGAGCGCCGCTTGCGCGACGCTCCCGCCAGATCATGGGCCGGACAACCGCCCCTCTTCACTCCGGAACAGCTCCGAAGCGGTTGTCTCCCTCTGTTCCCTTGCGGATCAGCAGATAGATATATACAGCCAGATGGACCACCGGGATGAAAAGCAGCAGAACCCACCAGCCGCTCCGGTCCATATCATGGAAACGGCGGACGAACAGAGAAATTCCACAGACCATCATCACCAGATAGGTCAGCATCCACAGTCCTAGCAGGGCAATGGCCCCCACTCCGCTTTCAAACAGGGTGAAGAGGCATACACAGCCCATGAGGAAAAAGGTCACCAAGCCGGTCCCTGCCAGAAGCAAGGCCCCCCGCAGAGCCATTTCCACCCGGCCCAGACGGCCGTGGAAATTCAGGTACAGTTCCAGCAGGGAAGCCCAGTCCCGGGGAATCTGCCGGGCAAAAAAATGACGCTCCATCCACTGATAGGGCGACAGCCTCTCGTTCTTCCCTGCATTCATTTGATCCAACAATGCCATACGGCCTCCTATTCTTTCAGCGTTCTCCTTCAACAGTCGAAAGATATTATATCTATTTTTGGCAGGAAAAGAAAGAGGAATTTCACAAAAAATGCGCATTTACGGTCATCGCTGTGAACGGTTCCCCCCATGCGCACCTCCCTGTTGTTTATTTTTCCGTCTCTTCTCCCTCTTCCGTCAGCACTCCAAGTTCCTTCAGGGCTTCCCGGATGGCTCCCAGTTCCTCCTGGGAATCGGCGGCAACCGTCAGGGTGTGATGCCCATGGGAAAGGGTGGCAATCAGCGGAATTTCGTATTTCTGGAAGCTTTCGATGTACTGCTTCACATCTCTCCGGTTCTTCAGGTTCAGGTAGGCCTGGATGGGACCACTGAAATCCGGCAGGATGGTCACACTGGAAACCATGCCGCCGTTGTCCACCACTGCATTCATTTCTTCCTGAGCGCTTTCCGGTGTCAGTTCTTTATATTGGCAGTCGAAGCTGGCCGTCAGGCTCCGTCCATTGATCTGATACCCTCTCCGGGTGGAGACGATGGCCGTACCGGCACTCCGCAGAAGGGCCATGTCCAGGACAATGACCTGGCGGGATACATTCAGATCTTTGGCCAGCTGGTCCCCTGTAATGGGTCCGGTTGAACTCCTCAGGATTTCTAATATTTTTTCTCTCCGCTGCTGATTCTTCATATATTGTTCCCCCCACACTGCAGGCCTTCTCCGCTCCTCTCCAGCCTGTTTTCTCTATCTATTCATAACTGCATTTTGTCAGAAGCAATTCATTTGTATTGTATCACATATAATTATGAATGTCTAAAAGAACTTCTATTGTAATCTAAAATTTTCGTTATTTCTATACCGTTCAACAAGGGGGGTAAATCAGGAACCAAAAAGAGGGTGTCGCACACAAGGTGCAACACCCTCAATCTTTTCAATTGGTGACCCCGGAGCGATTCGAACGCTCGACACACGGCTTAGAAGGAATGATTATTGCTTTTTCTCGGTTTTATTTGCTATATATAGTGTTTTTTGTTATTTGCCTTGCTATATATAGTATATAGTTTCCAGACTGTCAGCTAATTTTATCCAGTACTGCAACTTCAATTCCTTTAATAATAGTTTCCTTATTTATTCAGTGAACTCCATATTTGTTCACCAGATAGAAAATTACATCACCAAGTTCTTTTTCATTTTGCATAGATTGTACCCAATTAGTATTGGCCAGTGCTTGATCCATTATTGTCGTGCCTTTTTTTATTGCTTCTTCTTCTAGCACTATGCTTAACGTTCTCTTATGAGCTAAATTTCCTTCTACCATATAAACCAAGTATTGAATGTATTTATTTTTTTCCTTCATTTTAAAATAAAAGGCCACTGCAATGACTATACTTAAACTAGCCCAACCTTCCAGCACCCATACGCCAATAATTCTTTTTTCAAATAAAAGCCATGGAAGAAAGAATAGAGCCCCCGCACCAAAGTAAACGCCAAGAAAAGCGATAATTCCCAAAAAGCCTTGTATAAAACTTGGATAGTCTTCAAAATTTTTCATCCTTAGATTCTCCTAAATATGCCTCTTTATCCTTGCCAGATTATCCCATAAAACAGAATTTAGAGATAATACCCCAACCCACTTCTATTCATGTAAATCCTAAAATTATCGGCATCGTACATGTCTCCGATAACCGTTGTACTCCCACTTGTACGATAAAGAATTGCCATGATCCGATTATTGCTAGTCCCCACCATAAAATCAAGATGATGCCTGTTGCGATCAAAATAGGTAACGATATAGACTGGCTTCCAGCCACTTCTTGTTTGGATTTTATATGCACTGCTTTGTTGATAATAACCCATACGCGGTTGATTGTCGACAAAGTTAGCATCTGTAGTCGGATGCGCTGAGCCATAAGTTGCAATCAATGTTTTCACAGAATCCCCCACCTGTATGCCCAAATCTGTTTTGGGACCTGGTTTCAGGAAAATCAAATATTGCAGTACCCCAGGAGCCCAACCATAGACTATATTTCCGTTTGAAATAGCCATGAACGTAGTATTATCCTTAGTAATGTAATAGTCAGACCCGCTATCTTTATTAAAGAAGCGGTAGTTGTGAGAATTAATGTAATCCCACATAGGCTGTTGCCTGTCAGTATGGAAGTTATTCAACACCCCTGCATCTTCCACATAGGCATGGGCCGGTGTTACCCCAACGCCAGTACCCAGCAACAAACCTACGGATAAGAGTAATCCCATTGTTTTCTTTCCAAATTTCATCATAAACACTCCCTTTTTTCTTGCGTCAATAACAACGATCAACTTTCCCCAAAGATTCTAATTCTCCGTCCTCATCCCCCTTCATTCCTTCATGAACTGTATATCTGGAAGCTGCGCAACCAGCTCCTGGGTTTTGATGCTCACGGTCATGACGGACAGCAGAAGATCCAGGATATACCGGGGATTCCCCTGTTCCCGGCACCAGTCGTTGGGATCGTTCTTCAATTGAGAAGCCTTGTCCACTTTCACCTGGTACTGGTCCATGATCCATTCCACCGGGCTCCGCCCGTTGACCACATACCCATACACCTTTTCCGGAATGTTCCGGATGGTAATGGATTCGTTGTACTGGAGCACCGATTTATCGGCAGTTTTACTGTCTTTCTTGCCAAAACGGATTTTCTCCACGGTAAAGTTTCCCTTTTCCGCTCCTTCCACAACCACCCCTTCCGGCGGTTTCTGGGTTTCATAGTCCAAATGGAGCTTGGCCAGGGCACGGCCGATTTTCATGATCTGCACAAAATCTTCCCGTTTCTCCACAAAACTGATCCGGGGCAGGGATTTCTTCAAATCCGCAGCAAATTGCTTCCGATAATTGGGCAGATGCAGGAAGCCATATACATAGAAGAAAATGTCTTCCGCCGTAATGTCACTTCCATACCGGTTATGAGCCTCTTTCAGAGCAAAAGGTGTAATAGCGCTCTTCCGTTCCATTTTAGGAGCTTCCGGATCAAACAAGCTAGTCTCCAATTTATCTTTTTCCTGATAATAGTAAAGAGGAAAACATTGTCCCTTTTCAATCATATCAAGACATGGTATTTCATCAACAATAAATGGTCTAAAAGCTTTTGAATTTCCTATTCCCGGCACACAAATTAACAAATTCTTAGAATCTACTGTCGGAAATAACTTAGGCAGTTGATATGTTCTTTGATTGAGATTTGTATCAAAGAAAAGCCATTTTTTACTAAATGGACGATACATAGACATTCTAAAACTTCCATGGTTTTTTTGATAGACTTTTCCTTTTTTGGCATCTTGGATAGTGTCTGCGACCCAATTTATTTTCGAAGAATCCCTAAGGAAATCTGTTATTTTGCCTTCTTGATACAACCGGGTTTGTTGATTATAGAATTCTATCGTTGTATCAATATTTTTTTCCAAAGAATGTGAATGTCAACCAAAAAGTGAGCCACTTGCTCACGAATTTTTGAGCCACTCATGCTCATGAAAAAGTGAGCCACCTGCTCACGAATTTTTGAGCCACTTAAGCATTCGTCATCTTCTGTTTGCTGCTGTGCAAACGGTAAGACTGTCCATTCATATTTAAAACACTGGAGTGGTAGGTGAGCCGGTCGACCAATGCGGCAACCAGCGTCTCGCTGGCAAACATCTCCGTCCATTTGGAAAACTCCAGGTTTGTCGTAATCACTGTACTGGCTCTTTCACTCCTTTCGGCAATCACTTTGAACAACATTTCAGATTCTTCCTGGTTGAATCTTGCATAACTTAATTCATCTATGAGCAGCAGGTCTGCTCCGCTCAAAGTTTTTTCCATCTTGCGCAACTGGTAATCATCATGGGCTTCACATAGCTCAGTTGCCAGCGTTGTGGCATTGCAGAAAATGACCTTCCAGCCCAGCAGACAGGCTTTCACTCCAAGGGCTGTCATCAGATGTGTTTTCCCCGTCCCCGGATTACCGATCATCACCAGGTTCTCATGCCTCTTTATGAAATCGCAGCTTGCCAGCTGCTTCACATATTCAGGCCGAACATGTTCCAGCCTTGTGAGATCAAACTCTTCCAGGGTCTTGAGCATGGGAAAGTGCGCTCTCTTCAGCCTGCGTTGCTGCTGTTTTTCCTGACGGGATGCATATTCCCGCTTCATCAACCCGAGCACGAATTCTTCCAGGCTTTGTCCGGGGCGGAATTTTTCCGCTGGTTCACCGACGTCTTTGAAAGTGGGAAGTTTAAGCTGTTTCGCATAGAAACGGAGTGCTTCCTTTACACCTGCGTCCTGCACATAGTGCCTCCTTCCTGTAAAAGCTGGTCATACATTGAAAGATCTGTCTGCTGCACTTTTACCGGGTCGGTAAGGATATGCGCTTTCCTGTCGGAAACCATAAATTGCTCTTTGTGCTCCCAAAAAGCGTTCTCTCCGTCGGCAGCACATAGCCGCAGAATCTCAACCAGCTGTTCGCTGCTGAATGCATTGGTCTCCAGGAACTGTAGCAGGGCAGCACTGAGGTTCTGCCGTACCGGTTTTGCTTCCAGGATGCTGCGCGGCTTGTATTCCAGCAACGGCAGATAATGCGCAAGTTTCAGAATCTGCTGGTTTTGCCCATAGTTTCTGGCGTGTTCAGCAATCAGTTCCCCCTTGGCAAAGATCCGAATCTGTTCAGCATAGGCTCGCACCGTGACCTCCTGTCCCACATATTTCACGGGCACAGAATAATCGTTAGCGACGAATCGGACAACAGAAAAGGGTGTTACTCGGCAGACTGCTGCTCTGCTTGCATCAAAAGGGCTGCCCGGCAGTGGGCAGAGACGTTTCTGGTCTTCCAGGAGCAGATCCTTTACAGGGTTCTCCCGTCCAGGGATTTTATGCGTATTCGCATACACCTTGCATTTATCCAGCAGGAGTCTGTTCAATTCGTCCAGCGCATCTACTCTGGGTACAGGGACAAAGACATTCCGGCGGACCCAGCCTACGAGATTCTCCACCAGTCCTTTTTCATTTCCACTCCGGACATTGCAGAAAACGGTATGGAAGCAATAATGGGCTGCAAATGCTTCATACTTTTCCTGGGCAATGGCTTCTTTGCCACCTTTTTCCTTAACGGCTACCCGGTCATTGTCAAAAATGACCTTAGCAGGGACGCCCCCAAAGAATTCCAGAGCTTTTCTCAATGCTTCAAGTAAAGCTTCCGTATTCTTCCTGCGGAAACAGACCACGAAAGGAGCACAGCTGTAGCAAAGGCGGGCACAAAAGAAATTGACTTTAGTACGCACTCCTTTGAGGTAAACCACAGCTTCACCCCAATCAATCTGCATCGCATCACCTGGAAGGTGAGCCAAAGGGACGAAGGCTTCCTGAAGATTGCCACGTAACAGATGAACGCAGCGCCGGACTGTGCTTGCACCTCCTGTAAATCCAGTTTCTTCTACCAGGCGGTCATAAATCCGCTTGGCTGTGTGGTGCTGCTTCTTATTGGGTTCTTTCGCATCTTCATCCAGACAGCTCTGGATGAATCGAGTCACCTCCTCTGTAATCACTGCAGATGTCCGATGATATTCGCAGCGGATGCCCGGGAGTGCATTTCCTTTGCAATACTTGGCCACAGTATTACGGGAGATATGCATTTCTCTGGCAATCTGGCGGATAGATTTTCCATCGCGAATGTACATCTGGCGAATTTGACCATAATCTTTCATAGTGATGACCATCCTAACATCAATCCCCTTAGAATCAAATTACTGACTCTAGTATAGGGGAACTTGTTTCAGAGTGGCTCACTTTTTCATGAGCATTTAGATCTTAAATGGCTCACTTTTATATTAGCATTCACACAAAGAATTTCGGGAAAAATTGAAGCACCAAACATCCCTATTGGTTTTAACTCCATTCGTATAAAAATTACAAAATACTGTTTGATCTATAGTTTTATTTTTTTTGTCACCCAACACGATTAAATCTTGAAAAACATTGCTTCTCTTATTTAACCAATCATGTTTTTCATTAGGATGAATGGCTGTCCATGTCATTTTAGGATTGGACACTTTTCCAAACTGATTAATGATATCCAGTTTGTCTTCCCGGGAGAGGTAATCCCCAATATCATGATAGAAGATATCAGCTTTCACATTTTTTGCATTGGGATTTTTCACCAAAAGAGTAATGGCAACAGGAGTGCGGGTTCCTTGTCCAAAAACATTATCCCTCTCTTTTCTTCTGATTTCTCCCTGTGTACGTGCATTTCCCCGAAGATTGAAAACATAAATACTGGAAAATTCTTCTTCCAGGCATTTCCGCATCCCGTCCATGGCACTTCCATCCAACCAACCAGCATTGGATACAAAACCAATAATACCGCCTTGCTTTCCCAAACGGTCACTGGCCCATCGAAAAGCTTTGATATAACTATCATAAAGAGCAGTTTTTAATGTAGCTTTCGTATTAGCTGCGTAAGTATCCGCAATTCTTTCCTCCAAAAGAGGATATGTTTCGTTCTGTGCATTATCATTGGCAGACTTTTGCCCCACCGAATATGGAGGATTGCCAATGATGACCCGTATGGGCAGCTGCATTTGGTGTTCCACCCGCTTGGAATTCACCGGGAATTCTTCCGTAAACATGGTGCTGCTGCCGTTTTCGCCCAACTGGAAGGTATCTGTTAGACAGATTCCTTGAAAAGGCGTATAGGGCTCCTGAGGAGCCAGGGCATGATAGGTACTTTCAATGTTGATGCTGGCAATGTAATAGGCCAGCAGGACGATTTCATTGGCATGGATTTCATCCCGATATTTCCGCAGCAAATCTTCCGGAGAAATCAGTCCCAGCTGCAGCAGCCGGACGATGAACGTCCCGGTTCCCGTAAATGGATCCAAAATATGGATGTTCTTATCCGTCAGATGACAATAGAATTCTTTCCCCAGCAAAGCATCCACACTGCGTAGGATGAAATCCACCACCGGAATGGGCGTGTAAACGATACCCAGTTTTTCCACAGTGGTTTTGGCAGCCACTTTGAAGAACGTCTCATACAGGTCGGTAATGATTTTCTGCCGGCCTTTGTCATTATCAATACCTTCACAGCCCTGCCGGATTTCATCATAAAAGCCCTGGAGGGTTTTCCGGTCTGCTTCGTTGCTGTCCTTCACATCATCCAATACCCCCAGGATTTTTTCCATGGACCGGGACACCGGGTTCTGTTCAATGAATTTGGCATCCTTGAACAAAGCATCAAACACAGGCCGGGTAATGATATGCTGGGCCAGCATATTGATGGCATCCTCCTGTTGGATGGAGGGATTCAGATTTTTCCGCAGTCCGGCTACGAATTTATCGAAAGGCTGCCTGTACTTTTTATCGCCCTGGACCAGTTCCCGGATCCGTTCCACATGACGCCGGGCAATATCCGCCACTTCTTTCCCCCAGGTTTCCCAATACCGGCGGGTTCCTACCTTTTCCACCATGCGGGCATAGATAGCCTGCTGGAGATTGCCAAAATCCATGGTCAGCTGTTGATACGTAACTGGAAGGTGATTTTCTTTGATTTGAGAATCAAGTCCTTCATATGCGCCGTCATAAGTAACTGGAGCCGTGGTCACAATAATCCGATCGGATGGTTTATCATTCAGATTCAATTGATTCACATGGGCATTGAACCGGTCATCGTGGGCACGGAGAGCGTTGAGTACGGACCAGACAATATTGAAATCTTTGCTCTTATTCAAGGCCTCTTCCGGTTTGACCCCAGAAGGAACCACCACCGGTATGATGATATAGCCGAACTTCTTCCCTTTATCCTTGGCGGTCCGCATAACACGGCCCACTGATTGGACCACATCCACTTCAGAATTCCGGGAAGAAAGGAAAATAACGGCATCTAGGGCAGGTACATCCACCCCTTCTGACAGGCACCGCACATTGCACAGGATATGGCAGTCGGATCCATTGGTATCCGTTTCTTTCAGCCATTCCAGTTTCTTTTCCCGCAGGGAAGCCGGCATGGATCCATCCACATGATCTGCCTGGACATGGACGACTTCTTCCTTTTGAGCATCCGTCAGGCTTTCGTAATAGTCATCGGAGTATTCGTTAAAAATCTGGGCAATTTTCTTGCTGGCACTGATTTTGGAGCAGAACGCCAACGCCGTATGCATGAAATTGGGGTCTACTTCTTTTAAGATCTGGGACGTTTCGTCATCGATCATCCGTTTGGAAAGGGCATTGATACAGCCGATGAGTTTGGCTGCATCATCGGTTTCAATGGCTTCCTGGTTATTCTTGACGGCAATCTGCATGGCAGCCGAAATCTGGTCTTCCCCAATGGAGAACACCAATACTTTATAGTCTGCCAGCAATCCCTTTTCCACGGCTTTCCCAAAACCGATATGATAGATTTCCTGCCCGTAGAGCTTTTCATCATCCATGGAACAGAGGACCGCATACCCCTGATCCGCTTTACTCTTGGCCGCCTCCGTATACAGTTTCGGGGTGGCCGTCATATAAAGACGGCGCCGGGAAGGCAGGAAACCATTGTCATGGACTTTGATGAAAGGAGATTGTTTTTTCCCCTTCACCACATATCCGGCCGTCCGATGGGCTTCATCACATACAATGATATCAAAAGGCGGTTCCTGATTATTTTCTTCCGGCTGCTGGTTCCGTTCCAGGAACAAATCATCCCCTTCCGGATCATTTTTGGTCGTGTGGAAAATCACATGGTGAACCACGTCGATGGATTGATAAGTGGAAAAGATCACCACAATCCCGCCGTTCTTTTTCTGTTGTTCGAAACGCTGGTGCAGGATGCGCCGGGCTTTCTCCACATCCGTAGTCGCCGGAAAAGGCAAATCAACTGTAGAAGCATCTTCGGCATCCGCTTCCACTCTTTTCCGTTTCTGAGCCGGTGTTTCACTGGCACTGGGATCAGAACAGATGCAAACCGGATAAATGGTAGTCGTGGTGTCATTCATCCATTCCCGCAAGGTTTGGGACAAAAGGGCAATGGAAGGCACCAAAAACAGCGCAAACCCGTTTTTCTGGGTTTCCGTTTCCATGATGTTCAGTGCTGTATAGGTTTTACCAGTACCACAAGCCATGATCAGCTTGCCACGGTCATGATTCTTGAAATAGGCATGGGCCGCCTGGATGGCTTCCACCTGATGTTCCCGGGGACTCTTCTTGGCAGACGGTCTAGCTTCTGCCCCTTCCAATCCGTCCGCCAGGGCATCCCAATCTACTTCTGCATCCCGCAGGTCATAATAGCCCAGCCGCTGGAAAGGAATGCTTTGGTTCCTGGTGACTTTTTCTGCATTCCGGCTCCAGCTGCTTTTGGTATCAATCCAAAGCATCAGAGAAAAATGCCGTGTCATCCCTTGTTCATCCTGGAAGCTCCGGCTGGAATTGGTTACAAAATTGCTGACAGCCGCTTCCTGGATGGTGGTATTTTCCTGATAGAATTTACATTGGATGGACCAATAGTCTCCTGCATAGGTTTTGGCCACCAGATCAATCCCCAAATCCGTTCCTCCAAAGTCTTTTCTGAACGGGAATTCGTTCCACAGCCATACTTCTTCTATATCCTGTTTGTAAAGCGGCGCTGTTTTCAGGAAATGCTTCATTAGTATTTCAAACCGCTGTCCTTTTTCCCGTTCATTCCGGGACATTTTGCGATAGGATTCAAGGATTGATGCAAAAGACATGATATTCCCCCATAATATAAATAAATGGAACTCTGGTTCCCATGGATTTTATGTGTTTCTTATTTTATCATTTATTGATTCCTAGAGGCAGAGAAAATTCGGAATGAAAATACAATAGCCTCTGGAAGTCATCAATTTCCAAAGGCTTTTGTTGCGTTATACCATTTTATTTGAAAAATGCCGGTGCAATGCCAGGCAAATTCCCATAATCTCTAATGTAATTCATCAAGAAAGCTTTCTTTTCTTCTTCAGAAAAAGACAACCATTGTTCCACAACACCCGTTACAGGTCCTCCACACACACTGATTTTGGGCTTATTACAATTGAGGGTATTGTCTTCCGGTTCTACTGCAAAATATTTTTCTTTTTTTTGAGTGGAAAGCAGGCAATCCGTTGGCAGCTCCTTACAGGAAGATATGATCAACCGGGTGGCAAATGCATTATATTCATTGAGAAACGGACTTCTCATCCCCACAAATTGAACACCCAGATAGGCAGATACCTGAAGAAGGAAACAGGCATATTTGATACCACCGTTTAAAAAATATCGTAATAAAGTCTGGTCATCATCAGATTCACCAAAATAGAAACAGAGAAATGGCTGTGTCCCTTTATGATCACGGAAGTCCTGAATATCCACAACATTCATTCCGAAAGAATATCGCAATTTTCCGGTCAACAGTCCATTTTTTGTGTTTTCTTCACTATTTGGCCGTTTTATGGAATATGGGAATTCCCCTTCCGGGTAATAAAAAACAAAATGTTCCCGTTTCATAGGCCAGGGATCCCGTCCCAACAGATAATCAAGCTTTACATGGAAGTAATCGGCAATGTCACAAAGAACCGGTATAGATGGCAGCCCCTTCCCTTTCAAATAATTACCGATGCCAGCCGATTTAATTCCCAACACATTGGCAAACTCTACCTTTGTCATGCCAGTCTGAGCAAAAAGATTGCCAAACCGTTCTACAAAAGCATTGATGGTTTCCTGAGAATTGGTTCTTGCATTGGGTTCAGATTTACTTTTGGGTAAAAAATTCATGATAATCTCCTTTAAAATGCTATTGATTTTAGAGATTCTATGTGATACACTATGCCTAGAAATTAAATTTGGAATTTAAGTTAAATTAATTTCGATTTATATTATCTGTTCCTTATTGCTTTAATTTTACCATTCTAAAAGGAGGTTGTCGAGATATGATTGAGCAAAAACTGTTTTCGGTGCAGCAGGCCGCCAGAGAATACTTTGGTGGAAAAATTAGCCGTGCCAAAATCTATCAGCTTGTTCAACAAAACCAGATTGAGAGCATTCACGTTGGAAAAAGGATTCTCATTCCAGAGAGTTCCTTGGATAGTTTTTGCCAGTTGAACAGCACCGTAAATAGTCGTGAAAAGGAAGTGGTTTGATGAAATTTCTGGAAAGGGAAAAGCGAAAATATTTTCCCGTCAAAATGCCAAACGGAAAAATCAAGTACATAAGAGATCGAATTTCTTTCCGCCAGGCAAAAACAAAAAGTAAATAGGACATTGTCTGTGCAGCGTGAGGCGCCAGATCGAAGCCCATATGGGCATCGGTTTGGTGCCTTTTCTGTTGAAAGGAGGTCATCACAATAGGGATATGGGAGCAGGAACATGGCAAAAGCCATTAAATCCGTCTTCGACTCTGTCCCCATCCCTCCCCCATCTTTCCAAATATCCCTACTATTCATTTATCCTGTCCCTGTTTCAGATTCCCATCTTTCCAAGAGTTTTGATTACCGGCAGGGATACACCACCGGTGAGACAGCGTATGGACGGAAAAGGTTTGTTTCCGTCCTAGCAATTTTTATTCTACTGTTCAATGAAAGGAGTAACCAAAATGACGACATCAAAAGAGGAAATCAAACTGTACTGCACAACCGAATGGAAGCAGAAAATTTCCCGTCTGGCAGCCCTGGAAGGGAAATCCGTTTCCGCTTTCATTCAGGACGCTGTGGAAGCGGGACTCTCCGCCAAAAATTCTGGAATATCCACGAACGACTTTCGTCATCTCTACTTTGTGGAAGCCCTCCTGCTTTGGCAGGCTCATCAGCTGCTTGATGATGAAAACGAATTCAAGGCCGTCGTGGGACAATGCAAAAGAAAGGCAGGCATCCAACATGATTAATTCCCAATCCCAGCTTCGAAAAATCTATCAGGAACGGCAGCGGACTGCTCTATGGGAATACTATCGTTGCTATCTGAAAGAGTATGCTCAAAAGCTTTTCGTTTTAGGTTCTGCCGAAGGACTCCTTTCCGTCTGGATTACCATCCAGCGGATTACTCGTCAGGCAACCATCCAGGGTGACCATCTGCCCAGCGCAGTTGCCTGGAACTTCATCAATCCGTTTATCCCTTCTAACCATAATATGACACTGGGAAATGCCCTGGCAAAATATTTTACGGATGTATCTCCGGCTCTCCAGATTCCCAAAAGCGTCTATGACAACTGTGTCAATTTGGTGCTGGATGGACAGGCCTCCTCCATCGCTGCCCAGGGAAAAGCGCTGTTTTGGTTCTTCTTTCTGGGAACGGCTATCTTTCTCGGGAAAAACATCTATCAAAAATACCGAAAAGAACAACAAGATACTGGGTTTATCCGTGGTTCCCGGCTGCTGCCCACAAAAGAAGTAGCCTTGTCCACCGGAAAGAAGAAAGCAATCATGCACATCGGCCCCGTCCGTATCCCCACGGAACTGGAAAGCCGTCACATCCTGGTGTACGGTGCCAGCGGTTCCGGGAAATCTACCCTGCTGGCCCAGATGCTCCATTCCATCAATGCTTATGTGACAAAGACAAAAGAACCCCGCCCTTACGTCCTTATCGATGTGAAGCCAGAATTCATCGGGAAGTTCTATCGAAAAGGGGATATCATCTTCTGCCCCTTCGACAAACGAGGCGTGGCCTGGAACCCCTTCAACGACATCAACGACATGACGGATTACGATTCATTTGCACGTTCCCTTTTCTTCTTCAAGGGAAAGGATCCCTTCTGGGAAGAAGCTGCTGCCCGTATCCTGGGCGACATTCTGAAGGCATTGCAGCTGCAAGACAAAGCAACTCTAGAGAATCTTCGTTCAACGCTGCACATGGACGTGGATGAACTTCGCGGCACTTTGGCAGCTCTTCCTCTGGAACAGTTCAAATCCAATTCCCTTTTGGATAGTCCGGACAACACCATTCAATCCATCCTGGCCACCTTAAACGTCAATACAGCCGTTTTTGACTATCTCACCTCAGATCCCAATGAATCCTTCTCCTTCCGGAAGTACATCCAAGGAGAATATCGCCGACCGGACGGCACCATCCCCAACCTTTACATTTTAAGTCCTGCCAACAAAAGCGAACTGATGACGCCACTCATCACCCTGGCCACCAACATCATGATGACGGCCACTCTGTCCCTGTCCCCAGATCCAACAAGACGGATTTATTTCTTCCTGGACGAACTGGGCAACATGAATAAAATCCAGATGCTGCCGGACCTGATCACCAAAGGACGCAGCTACGGCGCGTCCATCATCGCTATGAGCCAGGACAGCGGCCGTATCAAAGAAAAATACGGCCCCGAAGTGACCCAGTCCATGACTAATAACTTTAGTACGTTCTTGTCCCTTCGGATCAACGAAGCAACATCCGCCGCGGATATCGCTAAAAACTTCGGGGAAGGAGAATTCCGGGAAACTCACGTCAGTTCCCAGACTACAAAAAACGAGGGCCCAACAACAACGTATTCCCAAGACCGTAAGACGTATCCCGTGGTCACCCCCAGTGAACTGCTGAACCTGCCCCAGTTCCACGGATTTCTGAAAATGACAGAATACGGAATCTGCCCAGTCACCGTCCCCAACATCCACTATCCGGATCGGGTTCCCAATTTCGATCCAGTTCCAGCAGAGACCATCATCGATCAACTGAGACCTATGAAATCAAGAAAAGAAGATTTCGTTGCGCATTTCCGGAAAACAAAAAAGGAGGAATAAAGCATGGTCACACTGACTGCCATTTCGCCCCGTCAAACCAACGATTATTACCGGAAGGACGATTACTATGCCCGGACCATCAGCAATGAGGACTTCTGGGTGGGCTCTGCGCTCACCCAGGAAGACGCCGCCCATATCGCCACTCCCGTAATAAATGGAACAGCTCCTTTGAAAATGGAAGACTATCTCAACACTGTGGCTTCCATACGGGGCGATATGCCTTACGACTCTACGAAACTGGCTCTTGACCTAACTTTCTCTCCGCCTAAATCCATTTCCCTGGCTGCCCTGGATCCGGCTTTCCAACAGGACCTGATCCAGGCTCATAACATTGCCATGAAAAAGGTCCTGCATCGGGTGGAAGCAGAGTGCATGATCTGGCGTGAACACAAAGGGAAAAAGACCAGTTATATCAATACCCACCATATGCTGGCAGCTTGTATCCAACACCGGGTTTCCCGGGAACTGGATCCACAGCTCCATACCCATGTAATCATTTTCCGAAAAATCAAGACGCCTAACGGCTATGGGACCATGGAGGACAAATTTCTGTACAATCGACGTTATCTGTACTCCCTGCTTTATGATAACGAGCTGGCCAACCAACTGATGAAGCAAGGCTACGACCTAGAAACAGTCAAAAAGAATCCCCGTGCCCGCTATGAATCCTTTGAGCTGAAAGGCGTTTCTCCTGAGTTGATCCAGTTCTATTCCAAAAGAGAACAGCAACTGAGAAGTTACCAAACCAAGAATGAGATTGCAGATAGCTGGCTGGGTTCCCATTATGCAGCCAAAGCCTCCCGGCAGGCGAAACCGGAAATCAATCTTCCCCTGCTGGAAGAGGCCTGGCGCAAGGAAATCCAGGAAAAAGGCGGTATACAGGTATCCCGTGATCCTTTAAAAAGACGAACCCGTTATCTTGAGAAACTGGATTCTCTTTTTATGGAAGCCATCCATGACTTGGAAGTTCAGAATTTTTCTTTTACCAAAGAAGATATGCAGGTGGCTTTCTTCGAAAAGACCATCCCTCTGGGGGCCACTGGAGAAGATTTCAATCTTCTATACAAAGAAAATCTTTATCGCCTTTTCCAGCCAATGGGGCACCTGTCCCACAACCTGACGGAAAATTTCACAACCAAAAACAACCTGGAAAAAGCAAAAGAAATCGACCGTATTTTGTTGAATCAAATGGATTTTTCCTACAACAGCTATACTCCGGAAGAGGCCCAAAAATCCATTGACAAAGAAAATCAAAAGCTGAAAGACAAGGCTGGCTGGGAGTTGACCAAAGGACAGAAGGATGCTATTTATTCCATACTGACCAGCAAAGAAAAATACATTGCCATTGAAGGGATTGCCGGAGCCGGGAAAACCACCGCTTTAAAATATGTATCAGACCTTCTGGAAGCAAAAGATGTTACTGTAAAGGGAATGGCATTCACCGGAAAAGCAGCTGAATCTATGGAAACAGAAGCCCAGGTGGATTCCACCACCATCCATAAATTTTTCACAGCCCTGACCAATCAGCCGCAAAAGAATTTGAAGGATCCTCACTGGGATTTTTCCCGGGTAAAAAAAGCAGAAAAACCAGAAGTATGGATAGTGGATGAATCGTCCATGCTGAATGACCGACTGACGGCCGCAATATTAGAAGCGGCGGAACAAAAGAAAAGCAAAGTGGTATTCCTAGGAGATACCAATCAGTTGCTGCCCATCGGCACAGGAAATGCCTTTCAACGAATGGTCAGGGAAAACAAGTTGCCCGTAATCTGTATGAAGGAAATCACCCGACAGGAAAAAGATTCAGAACTGCGAAAAGCCGTAGAAGCTCTTTCCGGAAAATTCCCCAAAGGGGAAAAACATCCCATCGAAAAATACCTCAACGATAAAATCATAGAAAACCATATGCGAAAATCCCTGTTCAACAGTATCGTTCGTGATTATTGCTCTTATTCCAAAGAGGAACAAAAAAAGGCTATCATCCTGGTAGCCCAAAATAAAGACAAAGACGATTTAAATAATAAAGTACGGAAACGGCTTCTTTCCCAGGAAAAACTCCGTCCGGGCACAGCTGTCCAGGTCATCAATCATTACGGAGATAAAGTGGAAAAGGAATTTTCCGCTGGGGATAAAATCATTTTTGAGCAAAACGATTATAAAAGCCGGGATTTTCAGGGCAAAAGCTGTCCCGTCAAAAATGGACAGCTGGGACAAGTGGTGGAAACCTCTTCCCAGGGAATCATGGTGGAAAGCAATGGTCATCTGTTCTCCATTCCCAAAGACAGTGCTGTCCACATGGATTACGCCTATGCTCTGACGTCCCATAAGGCCCAGGGGATTACTATGGATTATGCGCTGATCTATCATGATGCAGAACAAAAACGCCTGAACAGCCGAAATAAATTCTATGTGGACGTCAGCCGGGCAAAGAAAGATGTGAAGATTTATACGAATGACAAAGAGGCCCTAATCCGTCAGACCAAGTCCTTCCAGAAAAAATACTCCTACGAAGATTTCATCAAAGGCAAGAAAAAAGAGCCTCCAAAATCAAGTTTAGAGCAGAAAAAAGTAAAGACAGGGGGAATGAGTCATGGAAGAAGAAAAAAGCGTCCTGACGGGAAAGAAAGGTCACTGTAGACGTGGGAACGGTGAAGGATTCACCATCAAAAGAGGAAATACCTGGTATGGACAATTCAGTATAACCCAAAACCACAAACTGATCCGGAAAGGCTTCACCGCTGACACTAAACTGGAACTGTTGGAAAAAGGCCGGGAATGGATGAAATGTGTCGTACAGTCTTCTCTTCCCCTTACACCGGGAAAAGCTACCTTTGGCCAATTTATCCGCTATTGGCTTGTCCAACACAAAAAGATGAGTGTAAAGCCAAAGACCTATCAGAAATATGTCACCACATTTTCCACTTACCTGCTGCCAGTTTGGAACGATGAAAATCTTGCCAAAATTTCTTCCGTGGACGTGCAGAACCTGATCAATGATTACAGTTCTGGGCAAAGGACTGGTTCCAAAGGGAAGCCTCTTTCTTCCAGCACAGTACGGTGCATCCGCCGATATCTTTCGGAAGCCTTTCGATATGCGGTCCAGGTGAATCTTCTGACCAAAAATCCTGTGGAACTGACTAAAGCCCCTCTTCTGGAAGTAAAAGAAATCCATGTCCTGTCCATCGAAGAACTCCATTGCCTGCTTCAGGCCATGAAATCCCAGGCCATGGACCATTTAGGAGATCCCCATGAAATGCTTTATTATTCTTCCTTTATCGCTGTTCAACTGGCTGCCAGTACGGGGATGCGTCTGGGAGAAGTCTTCGGTCTTTGCTGGGACTGCGTAGATTTGGAAGATGGTTCCATTTCTGTCCGAAGGTCCATCCAGACCGGTGGTAAGCTCAACGTTTTCCAGACCACAAAGACCAAACATTCCCGGCGATTAATCCGGATCAGTACTGACTTGGCAACAGAGCTAAAAGAGTACCGTTCTTTCCAGGAACAGTATGCAGCCCGCCTGGGAGACCATTGGCACAATGTCAGGAATGCATTGATTACCGGCCTGTTTGGCAACATCCTGTCCACCAGCAATTTCAAAGCCCGTTACTTCCTGCCAGTCCTGGCAAAACTGGGTATCCATGATTTTTCCTTCCATGACCTGCGCCATACCCATGCCACCCTGTTACTGGCCAAAGGAGTCAATCCGAAGATTGTGCAGGAACGGCTTGGCCATTCCACCATCACCTTGACCCTGGACACCTATTCCCACCTTGTCCCTGATATCCAGAAGGCTGCTGTCAGGGCATTGGATGACCTTGGAATTTAAAATCGAAAGGACCATGGAATCAACTTGTATTCCATGGTCCTTTTCTCGTTCAAAATAAAAACTACTAGAAAAACTACTAAAAATGGCAAACAAAAAGCCTTCCCGAACTCGGGAAGGCTGATATTACCTTGGTGACCCCGGAGCGATTCGAACGCTCGACACACGGCTTAGAAGGCCGTTGCTCTATCCAGCTGAGCTACGGGGCCAAATAAAATGGAGCGGGTGATGGGAATCGAACCCACGTAACTAGCTTGGAAGGCTAGGGCTCTACCATTGAGCTACACCCGCAAAGTAAACATTGGTCGGAGCGACAGGATTTGAACCTACGACCCCCTGCTCCCAAGGCAGGTGCTCTACCAAACTGAGCTACGCCCCGTCGCACATACAGGCCAACCTGATCATAAACAAAAAAAAGATAAAAAAAATATGGTGGGCGCTAACAGGATCGAACTGCTGACATTCTGCTTGTAAGGCAGACGCTCTCCCAGCTGAGCTAAGCGCCCAAAAGAAGTGGTGACCGGAGAGGGAATCGAACCCTCGATACCGCCGTGAAAGGGCGGTGTCTTAACCGCTTGACCATCCGGCCACTTGGCTCCCCGAGTAAGACTCGAACTTACAACAACTCGATTAACAGTCGAGTGCTCTACCATTGAGCTATCGGGGAATTCTGCGACGCTCATGCGCTGCGAGTGTTATTATATTAAATCTGCTACAAAATGTCAACAGGGAAATGGAATTTTTTTTAAAAATCCCATTTCCCTGTTGTCCGCCCTAAGGAGTTTCATCCCTGTTGGGCAATTTTGTCATCCACAATGCCGTTTTTTCCGCTGAGCAGGTATTCCACACATTCCAGAAGGGTCTGGGTCATGTTCACCTGCCAGAACTGCCCGGCTTCCGTCAGCTGGTAGACCCAGCCATTGTCCTGCCACAGCCCGTAGTCTTCCCACAGCCTGCCCAGCCATGCCAGGGCTGCCAATTTGGGATATTCCTGTCCCAGGCCGGCAATATCCAGCCGGCACTGGTTCATCTGGGCCTGGATCCGGTCCGCGATCCGGGCCATGGTATTGTACAGGCTCCGCTTCCGGTTGTTCCGGGCCCAGTGGCAGAAGCTCAGCCGCTTGTACCCCAGGGCATCCAGGTATTTCTTCCCGAAGGCGAACATGGCGGTCTGCTTCTTTGTGGTAGCTGCCGGTGACAGATTCCCCCGCTTCTTCAGCTTGATCATGCCCGCCTCCGTTCCGGATGGCAGCATACGCTGCAGATTTCCTTCTTGCGGACGGCTTCCAGCAGGGTATTGCCCATTTCCTCGATGTTCAGGTGATGATCTTCATCCGCCGTTCAAAGTATCCATGGAAGCACACGGCCACAATGGAAATGCACAGCCCGAATACGGTGGTAATCAGGGCTTCGGCCAGGCCAGATGTGACCCCCATGGGATTTTCCATCCGCTGGGTGATGTGGTTGAAGGCTCCCATCATCCCGGTGACCGTGCCCAGAAGTCCCAGTACCGGTGCCAGGGTCACAATGATATTCAAATAGGGCAGGTTCTGTTCAAATTTGTCCAGGGCCCGCTCTGCCCGGTAGCTGATGAAGTTTTCCAGGAACTCATAATTTCCATGGCGTTCCATGACAATGGTGGCCAGTTTGGCAATTTCTCCCCGGGTGGTATCCGCCAGCTGTTTGGCCGCATCCCAGTTGTTTTCTTCGATATATGTACAGAACTTCTTGGTGAATCCCCGTCCGCTGTCCGTTTTCCGGAAGTACAGGGTCCGTTCCACCCCAATGGCCAGTGCAGCGATGGAGCAGACCAGCAGGGGCTACATGACCCAGTCCCCTTTGATGAAATAATCGATTCCTGCTGCAAACAGATTCATAGACGTCGTTCCTCCTGTATTTTTAACGTTAGTTTTAGCTAACCAATAGGTACCATTTACAGGATTTCTCCATACACCAGGACAGGTCGTTTCCGTCCCGGCAGTTTGACCACATCACAGTCCACCTGGTAGACTTCCTTCATCATCCGGGGCGTGATAATTTCTTCCGGTGGCCCTTCCGCATACTTTTTCCCGTCCTTGATGACTACGATCCGGTCGCTGACTTCCATGGCCCAGTCCACCACCCGGTCATCTTCCTCCGTATTGCCCCCGTGCCAGTTCTGGTAGGGTACACGTCCAAAGCTCACCAGATCCCGTACAGTGAAATCCAAGTGCTGCCCAGGCCCAGGGCCAGCAGGCAGAGCGCCCCCAATACCATCCATTTTTTACCCATAAATTAATTTCTCCTAACTATACAGTAGCATAATCTAGTGGCTTATTCATTCGTCATTATCTATAAGTTAGTATAATCTAACTAAATATGATATAACTATACCATCACATAGAAAAAATATCAAAAAAAATATGACCCTCCGGGTGACCTGGCGACGGTCTCCCCTTACGGGTAGACCCTACGCATGATTTTGCGAATTCCGTTTTTATGCGTAGGAACGTCCGAATCCAGGTATCCCGGAGGGTATATTCTGTTAAAATTTGCCCCGGCAAATTTATCCTTCGGCGTATAACCTATGACGTATGACAGGGGTGTGGAACTTCCACACCCCTGTTTTCCTTACCATTTCAGCTCGATTCCGGCTTCCCAGGTGCGGCCGTACAGCCCCATCAGGTCCTCCCGTCCGAACTTCTTGTCGAACAGGTTGTCCACCCCCAGCTGCAGGGTGGTCCGGTGCCCCAGGTCCTTCACGGCGTGGAACCCGGTCAGGCTGTACGTATACTGCCTGCCGTCGTCGTTCAGGTAATCCCGGTACCACCGGTTGTCCAGGATCAGGGTCCAGGGATGGGCCCCGCCGTCCTTCCAGGAAAGTTCCACATTGCCGCTGGTGCGGGCGTCCCCCGTCAGCCGGCTGTGGTCCTTCCGGTTCCGCGCATCCAGATACGTGTACCCGGCCCCCAGGCTCCAGTGGCGGTCGAAGGCGTACTTCCCCTCGGCCTCCATCCCCTGGGTCTGTGCCTTGTCGATATTTTCGTACTGATACCGCAGCCGGCCGCCGTAGAACCCCAGCAGATGGGTCCGGATCATATCGTCGATTTTATTGTGGAAATACCGCACGCTGCCGCTGCTCTTGCCCCGCTGCATCTCCAGGGCGAAATCGAAGTCCCGGGATTTTTCCGGCCGCAGGTCCGGATTGCCATCCACCTCGTATACCATGCCCATGGCCCGTTCCATACGGGCGTACAGCTCGAAGATGGTGGGCGCCCGGTAGCCCCAGCCGTAATTGGTCTTCACGGACAGGCCCGGTGTCACCTTCCAGGTGAGCCCGGCCCTGGGCGACCAGCGGCCACCGAAGCTCTGATAATGGTCGTACCGGAGCCCGGGCACGAAATACACATTGCCGCCCAGGTCCCACTCATCCTGCAGGTAGGCCCCGCTGGTCTCCACCTGGGCCGAAGACCAGGGCTTGGCCTGGCCGCCGGACCATTCCAGCCGGTAGTCCCCGGTGCCCCGGCCCATGCGGGTGCCCCCGGCCTTTTCCTTCCTGTATTCCGCCCCGTAGGTCAGGGTGTGCCGGTCACTGGCCGTATAGGCATTTTTGAATTCCGCACCCCAGGTCCGGTATTCACTGTGGTCGAAATCCCGTCCCAGCAGGGGCGTGGCCGTGTGGGACTCCTTTCCCAGCCGGTTGGTGTACAACAGTACATTGTAATCATTCCGGGCATCGCTACCGCTGTAGCGCAGGTGGTAGTCCTGCCGGTTGTTGTCATTCCATTCCCGGCTGGCCACGGAGCTGTAGCCGTGCATGGGCAACTTTCCCGCCGCCGTATCCTGGCGCAACTGCTCCCGCAGGTACGAAGCCCCGAATTCCAGGCTGCGACTGCTGTCGAACCGATACGTCCCCGTAATGTCCAGGAACCGCCGGGGTCCGTAGAAATTGGAATAACCCCCGTTGGTCATTTTCCGCAGGTCCTGGAGCTTGGCGTCGACGGAAAGGTCCAGCTTGCCCACCTTGCCCGTGGACACGCCACCGTACACCGTTTTTTCCCGGGTACCGATCCGGGTGCCGGCATAGCCCCCCGCCCGGCCGGGTTTCCGGGTGAAAATCTGGATGACGCCACCCATGGCATCACTGCCGTACAGGGCTGAAGCCGCACCCCGCACCACTTCGATGCGTCGCACCCGATCCAGGTTCAGCCGGTTCAGTTCGTACACATTCATGGTCTGTGGCGAATCTTCGCCGGCCAGTCGCCGTCCGTCCACCAGGATCAGGGTACTGCCATTGCCCATACCCCGCAGGGACACCTTGTTGCCGGTCATGCCCCCTTCCACCACGTTCAGGCCCGGAACCCGCTCCAGGGCATCCCGTACCGTCAGGGCCCCGGTCTTTTCCCAGTCTTTTGGCGTCAGCACCGTCACCCCGGCCGGCACCCGGTCCTCCCCGGTGGCGTTCCGGGTGGCCGTGATCACGATTTCCTGAGGTGCCGCCTGGACCGCCGTACAAACCAGCAGCACCAGAGCGGGGACCCCTCCCCACAGCAGCTTCCTTTTCCGCATCAACTTACGCCTGTACCTTCACCACGATCTTCTTCACCGTTTCCGGTCCCTCTCCAAACCAGCAGTTGGGCCGATGGACTTCCCAGGGGAAGAAAATGGCGAAATCTCCTTTCTCCAGCTTCACAAAGTTCTCTTTTCGGATGCTGCCATAGAACACCACATCGTCCTTTTCCCGGCGGTCCTCCGTCAGGTCGCTGGCGTTTTCCACATCCGTGTACCCGATGGATTCCCGGCCGGCGCCCAGGATCTGGATATCGATGTACCTGAAATGCTTTTCCGGCCGCCGGTCCGCCACAGGCTCCGTCTGGTAGGTATTCACGCTGGCGAAGACAGCCTCTCCGTCCAGCGGGGTCTTTCCATTGGGCAGGGAGATCACATCCACTTCTTTCAGAAGTTCCAGGGCTTTCTTCACGTTGCCTGCCACCTGGGGCAGCAGACGATCCAGTTGTGCCAGGTTTCCAGTAATCATTTGGTTTCCTCCTCTTGGGGCAGCAGCGCCTGCAGTTTGCTGTACACCCGCAGGGCATTGTCATAGAAGAATTCCTGATGGTGTTCTGCCGGCACCACCAGCTTCATGGTATCGATATAGCTGCGGATGTTGATCAGGGGCCAGTCGGTGCCATACAGCACTTTGTCGTACCGGTCCACATAATCCAGCCACATGCGCAGGTAGCGGAAATAGTCCCGATGTTTCTCATAGAACTGGGCCCCGTCGAACTTGCCTTCCAGAAGGCCCGACAGATCCACATACACATTGGGGTTCTTGGCCACCACTTCCATGGCGTCCAGGATCCAGGGATTGCCGCAGTGGGCGATGACGAACTTCACCCGGGGGAACTGGCTGGCCACCTCGTCGATGGTCAGGGGATGGGCATATTTCAGCATCCCATGGCCCCCGGCCGTATCCCCCGTATGGAATACCACCGGTACATCGTAGGCTTCCGCCAGTTCATACAAGGGAAAATGGACCGGGTCATAGGCATACACCTGACAGTACCCGGTGTAGATCTTAATGCCCACGCACTGGGGTGTCTTCAGCAGCTGTTCGAATTCCAGGGCCGTCTGCTGGCAGTTTCCGTCATTCAGGGCTTCGCTTTCCACCCCGGCGCAATATGCGATCTCTTTGGGCTGGTTGTATTCCGTCAGGGAAAAATCCCCGGCCAGATCCGGTACCCGGGGGGTCACACCCCCAAAAAACGACGGCCAGATCGGTGCATTCCCCATGGCCACGCTCATGACCACATTGTTTTCCTTACAGGACTTCAGATAGTTCTCCACCGTATTTTCATGGCCTGCGGCCCTGGCATCTTCGTCAAACGACGCACAGCGGAAGAAATGCATATGGGCATCAATGATCTTCATTTGCGTTCCCCTCTTCTCGTAAAAATATCCATAAAGGCTCCTGTCGGCTCTCCTCCGGCAGCACCTTCTGCAGAATCTTTTTCTGTTCCTCCCACAGGGACAGGGTGCTCTGCAGGATTCCCTGCTGGAACCGCACTCGGGTACTGCCGGCGCCCACCACACGGATACCACCGGGATGGAGCCCCACTATATCCTGGGCCAGCTGAATGGACCATTTGTCCGTCTGCCCCACCCGTTGCCGGTCGATCTGCGTCACCACCAGCAGGTCGGCGCCGGCCTGCCGGGCCTTCTGCCTTAGCTCCTCCTGAGGCCAGGGTGCATTGCCCTCCGCCCGATGCTGGTAGTCCAATACCACATACCGGGGCAGCAGGCTGCGGTATTCATCCAGCAGGAATTTCCCCAGGTCCGGGGAATACCGGGTATCGGCCCCATGGTCCTGACTGATCAGCACCAGGGCCACCAGCGGACCCTTGCCTTCCCGTTTTTCCAAGGGCACCGGCTGCCAGATCCCGTTTTTCTCTGCCTGTTCCCGTTCTGCATAATAATCCTTCACCGCCAGATCCAGATAATAGGAGATGGGGTGCTGGTAATCGGTGTAGGTTCCGGAAAGCGCGTATTCCTTTTGCCGGCCGAACTGTTCGTACCCTTTGTAGAAGGTCTGGAGCGCGCCGGGTACCGGATCCAGGGAAGTGACCACCCGTTCCAGCTGCAGCCGGCTGCCCACCTGCCGGGCAAAGGCTCCGTTTCCCACAGCCGGAGCCCCGAAGGTGATCACAGGCAGCTGGGATGGATCTACTCCCCGCTCCACCAGTTCGCTGCCCAGCAGGGTTGCACCGGCCCCGCCCAGGCTGTGGCCGGTGAGCAGCAGTTTTTCTTTGGGATGGCTTTGATAAAAGGCCACCAGGTCCTCCGGTCTTCCGTCCCCGTCTACATCCACTGGCTGGGAAAGGACCGCCCGGGCATACCGGAGAAATCCCTGGTGGACCGCCGGTCCTGAGGTCTCTTTGTTGTCCGCCAGGGGCTTTCCCCCGGGGAAAGTGACCTTCCGGGTCTTCAGGTTCAGCTGCCAGTCCTTTTTGGAGGCACTGCCCCGCAGGGCCAGCACCGTCCAGTTCTTCCCATGGAGAGGCCGGTCACTGCGGGCCAGGGTAAAATGGACTTCTGTATCCCCGTCCTTCACCGTATAGGGAGTTATCTTCCAGCCGTAATCGGCCAGATACCGGCTTTCCAGGCTGCTGTCCGGACTGTAGCTGCCGGCACAGACCGCGGCAGCCATAGCCGTCATGGAAGCCCGTTTCACAGGCTGGTCCGCTCCGGCCCCCAGACACAAACGGGGCACTGCCAGTAAGACCAGGAGCAGGCCCTGCCGGAACCTGTACCCCTTTGGGAGAGCCTTGCCCAAACCCATCTCAGGCTCTGGGGTTCCGGGCATTCAGTTCCCGAAGATCCGACTGGCTCAGGCGGATGTACACCGGGCCATCCAGCAGGCCGCCCACTTCGCTGGTCTGGAACAGGATGGAGATGCTGCCGTCCGGATTCAGGAAAAAGTCTTCCGGCACCCGGGTGACCTGCTTATCCGGATGGATCTTCACATCACTGCTGTTGTAGCACTGGCTGGCCAGATAGCCGTTCAGGTCGGCCACCGTCACCCGCACAAAGGCAGACAGGGGCAGCCGGGAACCGGTATCCAGTTCATAGACCACACCCCGGGTCCTGACTTTATTTTCATTGCCTTCCGAACGCAGGTCACTGAGGACCAGAGAGACCAGCTGGTTGTCCTCATATTTGGTTTCATACCAGGTGCGTCCGGAGGTGAATTTCCGATCCACAAAACCGGCACGGAAGTCATCCATGAAGGATTTGATGTCTTTATTGATCAGGCCGTCTGCCTTTTTGTTTTTGGTTTCCACCACGGGCCAGGTCATTTCCAGATCGGCGATCCGGGCCTGTTCGCTTTCTACTTTGGCAAAAGCCGGTACGGAAAGGCTCAGGCAAAAGGCCAGAGCCGCCAGCATTGTTTTTTTCAACATGGGTCACACGCTCCTTTTTCACTGCAGGATTACGGGTATAGTATAACACAAAGAGGGAGCTGCCGCATATGCGACCGCTCCCTCTTCCCGCTTTCAGTCCTTCACCTGATCCACTGCATACGATGCAATGGCCAGGCTGGCTGTGAGCCCCGGGGATTCGATGCCCACCAGATCGATCAGGTTGGGCAGGCCCCGCCGGGCTTCATTGGTGATGACAAAATCCGTCCACTTTCCCCCGGGTTTCATGGTCTTGGGCCGGATCCCGGCCATATCTGGATTCAGGTCTTCCCGTTCTACAAAGGGCAGATAGCTGTGGGCCGCCTGGTAGAACTGTTCCAGATGGGACGGGTCCACATTGTAGTCGGTCCTGCTGTCCACATATTCCGCACTGGGACCCATCTTGCCCATACCATCCAGGCTCTTGGTCATGTGGATCCCCAGGCCCTTCAAATTCTGTGCCGGCGGCGGATAGACCAGATGCTGGATCAGCCGGGCCTTGCCCGGCGCCAGGGAGAAGTATTCCCCCTTGCAGGGATAGATCCGGTAGCCGGCGGCATCGATGTCGATGCCCAGCTGTTCCGGGATGGCATCGCTGTACAGACCGGCACAGTTGAACAGCACCTTCGTCTCCAGATCGCCCTCCCCTTCCGGGTTCCGGTAATGGACCGCATACCCATGGGCGCTTTTCTTCACCTGCAGGACTTCATGGGCATAGCACTGCAGCACCCCCTGGGCTTCCGCCATACCTTCCAGCCGGGCCATGAGCTGGTGGGAATCGATGATGCCGGTGGTTTCCGAAAACAGGCCGCCGGTGGCTTCGATGGCCGGTTCCAGCTGATGGACTTCTGCTCCATCCAGCCAGCGCAGGCCCGGCACCCCGTTGGCCTGGCCCTGTTCATAGATTTTCCTCACCGCTGCTTCCTCATCGCTGTTGCGGGTAATGATGATCTTTCCCAGCTTCTTGTGGGGCACCCGGTGGGCTGCACAGAACTGGTACAGCATCCGATTGCCCTCCACACACATTTTCGCCTTCAGGGAACCGGTGGGATAGTACATGCCCCCGTGGATGACTTCGCTGTTCCGGCTGGAAGTTTCCTGGCCGAACCGGCCATATTTCTCCACCAGCAGGATTTCCCGATCCGGGTAGCGGCGGCTCATTTCCACGGCTACGGCCAGCCCCACCACGCCAGCCCCGACAATGACAACATCCGTTTGATCCATGGATCAGCCCTCTCTTTTCTTATAGAATCCATAATGTTTTCATTATAGCATAAATTACGAAAAAGGGGATGCCGCAAAGCATCCCCTTTATAAAAGCTCGATAGCGACCACGTAGACAGTATCATCTTCCACCTGGAATTTCACGTTCCAGTGGTCAAAGGTCAGGCCGTAGACCCGTTTGGGATCCTTCTGGTAATGGGGACGGGGATCCTGGCTCAAAATGCCGATCAGCGCCTCCCTTTTCTCCTCCGGCAGTTTCTCCCCTTCCCCGGCAGGCATCTGCACCTCCAGGGTCCGGTCCGCTCCCTGGGCAAAACCGCTCCGGGCCTCCGGCCGGGCATCTGCATAGGGCACATAGGGTTTGATGTCATAGATGGGGGTCCCATCCATCAGATCCGCCCCCTTCACCCACAGGGTGGGTCCCTGGGGTCCCTCCCATTCAATATGGTCCAGCTCCACCAGGGACAGGCCCAGAGGGTTGGGCCGAAAAGGCGACCGGGTGGCAAACACCCCCAGCCGGGTATTTCCTCCCAGCCGGGGCGGTCGTACCGTAGGGGACCAGGTGTGGTTCCGGGAAAAGCCCCAGACCAGCCACACATGGGAAAAGCCTTCCAGCCCCCGCAGCATTTCCGGACGGCGGAAGCCTGCTGCCATTTCCACATGGCCCTGCAACTGGGGAACCAGACCGCTCTGCCGGGGCAGACCGAACTTGTCCGGCAGGTCGCCCCGGTACCAGGCCACCGGTTCCAGGATCAGCTGCCCGTTTTCTGACTGATTGGGATTGTCCATCACCGGTTGACCACCGTGTTCACGTTCAGGTCCTTATCCACGTAGAACCGGGTACCTTTCACGGACAATTCTGCCGCCAGGCCTTTGGTGGTCACCTGGTACATCCACATGCCCGGTGCCACCTGGAAAGATCCCTCCAGGGAATCCCCATGGACCCCGTCTTCCGCCGCAGCCACGGCCTGACCGCCGAAGGTCCAGCCCCTGGTGATGAAAGAATTGAAGGCATCTTCGTTCCCGAATACGAAGATGATGTTGGACTGGCGTACGCCCAGTCCCAGGCCCAGTTTCATTTCTCCCATCTTCATGAACACTTCCCGGCCGCTGTGCTGGTTGATGGCCCGGCCCCTTCCGTGGCCCCCGCCCAGGATGCCGGCGCTGTAGCTGGTATCCACGAACACTGCATACCCAAACGCATTCTGGATGGCCTTACGGGATTTGGGATTCCGTTTGTACAGATCCAGCAGGGCCCGGTAGGTCTTGGTCCGCAGTTCCGCCCGTTCCCTGTCCTCTTTGGTCACCGTGGCCGCCGCTGCCGGCTGCGTCCCGGAAGCCGCCTGCACCACCGCCGGTACCGCCCCCAAAGACGCAACGCTCAAGGTGAGTGTCGCCAGCAGCGTCGCTGCCATCGTTTTTGCTTTTTTCATAGAGATCACCTCATCCTGGTAAGATGTCAGACCGTCCTGACAGGCTTAAAGATGTCAGAAGCCAGCTTGTTCCAGAAAACCGACCGTCTGACTTTCTGTCAACTCGCTGACATCTGACATCTCAAAGGCCACAGCGTGGCCGCTCTGACTTCTTATTGAATTATTGATTCGGCTTCAGATACCCGCCGTTCTGCAGCTCATAGGTCTTGCCACCCAGCCAGCTGTTGGCGGGCGCTGCTGCATTGTAATAAATGGTATGGCCATTGCCCTTCACATTGGTCATGGACGGAGTTCCGTCCGTAAATGCATCCAGGTAGCAGTCGGCTGTCACAGACCAGCTGGAGGAAGCATCCAGGTTCACATCGGCTTTTTTTGCCGTCCGATCCGTATTGATGGCCCCGGACCAGTGGCTGCCGTTCTGCAGATCCATCAGGATGGTGCTGGCCCCGTCCACGGACACATTGCCGTACAGGCCCTGATTGTTGGCCATAAAGGTCAGATCGCCGCCGTTATTGGCCACATCTCCGATCTGACCGCCTTCCACCCGGATCAGGGTACCGCCCAGATACTGCATGGTGGTCATTTCCGAATAGATCCGGGCCGCCGTATTGGTCACATAGAACAGAGGCCCTTCTTTCAGGCTCCGGAGGGCAGAACCCTTGACGGAGAACCTGCCCAGAGCCTTTCCGTCGGTGCCGTTGTCCCGGGTCTTGTTCTGGTACAGCATCACCCCGTGGGTCCCGTTGCCGCTCAGGTCCACATATTCCAGATGGATGGCATTGTTGCCTTCCACCACGGCAATTTCACTGGCGGCCGCCGTGCCCTTTGCCTCGCTCAGTTTGATGCTGCCTTTGGAGTAAATCAGCGGACTGCCTTCGCCGGAGGTGTTGAGGGTGCTCTTGCTGACGGTAACACTGGCTCCCTCCGGTTCCGTGGCCAGGGCCGCAGACCGTACGCCGGTGGTCCCCACGTTGATGTTGTCAGCCGTAATGCTGCCGCCCTCCGTGGCATCCAGGCCCCGGGAATTGGTACCGGTGGTACGGATGTTGGAATCGTGGAGTTTGATGGTCCCCTTGCTGCCGGTGGCAAACACGGCATTGGCCCCATCGGCTTCTGTACGGATGGTGCATCCGTCCATGGCAAGAGCCCCGTCAGCTGCCAGCACGGCCGCATTCAGGCCGTGGAACTTGCTGCCCAGCACGTCGGTGGAAGCACCGCTTTTGGTGATGCCCCCGTGGGACAGGGTCACCTCCGCCCCATCCTTGACCAACAGGGCGTTTTCATCCGGTTTCAGGGACGCATAGCTGTCGGCCAGGGCTGTCTTGGGACCGCCGCTCACCAGTTTGGCGGCACTGTAGCTGTCCGCAGGCAGGGGTTCCGCAGCCGTGGCAGTTTCCGCGCCGGTGGTGACAGCCTTTTCCGATTGTTCCGCGGCCGTGGATGTGACCGCTTTGGCTTTCGTTTCAACTTTGGCGGCTTTCGCCGGTTTCACTTTTTTATGGGGTACCGTTTCCGTTTGGGCAGGGGCCGCTTTGGCAGCAGCTGCCTCCGTCTTCTGGGCTGCCCACGCATAGGGAGTGGACAACAGAGAGGCCATGACGGCCAGGGTTAAGATTTTAGAACTTTTCATGAAAATCCCTACTTTCGTGTGTAGACTTACTACATAGTATATCGCAAAAAGGGGGTGGGCCGCAAATGAACAGTCTGGGAAGTCACGAGTCTATAGTCACCAGTCGGCAGCCAAAGGAAGCCAGCTTCGCTGGCAAAAAAACAGCCCGTGGCTCATGGCTTGCGGCCCATGAAAAGTTCTTCCACTCTCCGCTGGTCCACCTTCCCCACGGCCGATAATGGCAACGCGTCGATTACTTTCCAGTACCCCGGGATTTCCGTGGGGAGCAGCTGCTCCCTCAGGGCCCTGCGTATCTGCTGCAATGTGGCGTCTTTGGCCAGTACCACGGCGGCGCCCAGATCCTCTCCCCGCTTTTCATCCTTCACCGGTACCACACAGGCATCAGCGATTCCTTCCGTCTGGAGCAGGGCCTGTTCCACCCGGCAGCAGCTCAGGGTAAGCCCGCCTTTGTTGACCACCTGTCCGGACCGCCCCTGGAAAATCAGGTATCCATCCTCATCGAAGTACCCCCGATCCCCCAGGGTGCAGGGCTGGGCCAGCCCCTCCACATGGTAGGGAGTGTCGATGTAAATAAGCCCGTCCCGGCATTCCACCGTAACCCCCGGACAGGGGCGCCCTACGCTGCCCGGATGGGCCAGCAGCTCTTCATAGGTGAGCCAGGTGATGTAATCCAGTTCGCTGGCCCCGTAATACAGCCACAACTGGCTCCGGGGAAAGAAGGATTTCAGCTGTCGGGCTGCCCCGGCTTCCAGCAGCTGGGACCCTGCCATCACCGTACGCACCGTCCGGCAGGGCTGCTGCAGATATCTCAGCAGCAGCTTCAGTTTTACCGGAACCAGGTAGATCAGGGTCACCGGGTACCGGGCCAGTGTCTCCACCCAGAGCCGGCTGTGAAGAGTGGTGCCAATGAGCAGGGTACCGCCGGCGTATACCACCGAGGACCACACACTCAGATTGCCCGTGAAACTCATACTGCCTTCCACAAAAGCCAGGGTATCCCTGTCGATCTGGAAGGCCCGGTTCTGCGCCGGAATGAACCCGGCCCAGCTTTCATAAGTCCGGAACATCAGCTTGGGCAGGCCGGTGGAACCGGAGCTGAGCACCCCCATGCACACCTCCGGCGCCGGTACGGGTGCCTCCGGATTCCCCTTCCGCAGGGTGCCATCATCAATCCAGCCGATCTGCCGCACCCGGCAGAGTTGGTCCGCTGCAGCAGGAGACAGATCTGGATGGCCCAGTACCGGTACCCAGCCGGCTGTTTCCGCGCCCAGGAAGGCAATCAGCTGCTCCACCGGATCCTGCCGCACAATCAGGAGGGTGTTACGGGGCAGGCCCTGGAATTGTCGGGCATAGGCCTTCATCTGTCGGCATATAGCCTCATAGGTATACTGACAGTCTTTTTCAATGAAAAAAGGTTTCGCCGGCTGCACCGCAGCCCAATGCTCCACCCACTGTGCATAATCCATCTGTTCCTCCCCCTGTCTCCAGGATCACCGCGGCTCCTGTCCCTCCGGCACCGGCAATGGCGCACAGAGCGCGCCTTCCGCCCTGTTGTTTCAGGGCCGCCAGGGCATGGATCACTAGCACGGCACCGCTGCACCCGTAAGGATGACCATAGGCCAGGGCCCCGCCCAGGGGCAGGTACCGGTCCACACAGTCCGGATGCCGCCGGGCAAACAGGGCAGAAATCACGGCAAAAGCTTCATTGTATTCGAAATCATCCACATCACTGACGGTCAGCCCCGCTTCCTCCAGGGCCTTGTCCCCTACGGCCAGGGCTCCCAGGGGGCTGAACCGGGGCTCCACCCCTGCCATGGTCACATGGACGATACGGGCCAGCGGTTCCACGGTCCGTCCTTCCCGGGACCACTTTTCCAGCTGCCGGCCGGAACACAAAAGCAGAAAGGCCGCCCCATCCTGGGTCAGGCAGGCATTGGCTGCCGTCAGGGTGGGTGTGCAACTCTCCGTCTTCTGCCGTTCTTCCGGCGTCAGCAGGGCTTCCACTTCATCCTTCCGGAACAGGGTGGGCATCCGTTTGGCCAGCTTTTCATTCATCCGGGGCCGCAGGCTCTCGTCCCGGGTACTTCCGAACAGGCTCACCACATAGGGCGCCAGGGCTCCGCTCTGCCGGGCCTCCGCCGCCTTCTGATGGCTGCGCACCGCCCACCGGTCCAGCTCCTCCCGGGGCACCCGGTACACCTGAGCCGTCCGCTCCGCTCCCTCCAGCATGGTCCGGGGGCTGTCCGTATCGGGCGAGAACTGGGCCGTCATATAGCCTTCCGGTGTATACCGCGCGTCCCAGGGCTGGTACACCCGCCGGGGCTGCATAGAGGACGATTCCACGCCCCCCGCCAGCACCACGTCCAGCAGCCCGCCGCGGATCTGGCCGTACCCCAGGGAAAGCGCTGCCAGAGCCGAGGCGCACTGCATATCCACGGTCAGGGCCGGGGTACTTACCGGAAACCCGGCCTCCAGGGCCATGAGCCGGGTCAGGTTGCCGCCACTGCCCACGGCGTTGCCTCCAATGACCAGCTGAGCCTCCCTGGCCACCGGCACCTGGACGCAAAGCTGCCGGAGAAGGGCAGCGCCCAGCTTCTCCGGCGGAACTTCCTTAAATATGCCATTCTGTAATCCCAGGTGGCTGCGCAGCCCGGCCACCAGATAGACGTCACGGCCCTCCATATCAGAACCCGTACCGCTGCAGCCGGTTGGCCAGGAACGCAGCCAGTACCACCTTCAGGGTATCCCCGATCAGGAAGGGGAACACGGCCATGACCAGAGTCTTCCACACGCCCACTTTGGCCACCGCGTACATGCTGATGCAGCCGCCGATGTAGATGATGGGCATGCCCACGCAGATGCCGATGGCCACCAGTTTCTTGAAGGAACGGCTGTTGCCCCGCACAGCGCTCATGGCGATGGCCGCCACCAGAAAGCCCAGGTTAAAGCCCCCGGTAGGCCCGATCAATTTGATCAGCCCGGACGTACCGCCCACGAACACCGGCACCCCCACAGCCCCCAGCAGCAGGTAGATGCCCAGGATGATCCCTGCCTGTTTTGGTTTCATGACAAAGGCCACCAAGTTCACCATGATGGTCAGTGCCGTCACCATGGCCGGTGTAAAAGGCAGCGGAAAAGAAATGTACGCCGAGACGGCCAGCAGCGCGACACAGACCGCACTGGCCGTCATCACCCGTACCTGTTCCCGCTGGCCGGTCACTGCGGCCGCAGATGGATGCAAATTCTCTCTCATTTCGCTCATTCTTTTCTTCCTCCCTGATATAGATCATGTTTCCCGCATGGACGGGAACGTAAAAGGCCATATGGAACCGCTCCGGTTCTCCCAGCTGTTCGAACAGGCTCCGCCACAGCAATAACCCCTGGACCACCGGATCCACACCCAGATGGATAGGATTCGTGTCTCCGGTAACCCGGGCAAAGGCCCGCAGTTCCTCCGACGAAAAACTCCGCCAGGGGGTATAGCCTTCCAGGCTTCCATCTTCTGCTTTTTGTAAACCTATTTTTTCACTATGGTTTACCTTTTGGGCAAAAAAGAGCAGCTCCGCCTGGAGCCAGCCCACCTGTTCACCCCGTTCCCAGCCTTCCACCAGCAGCTGCTGATAATTCTTCCGCTGCCGCCGGCACCGGGCTGTGAACCGGGTTTCCGGTCCTGCCGTCTGGAAGCGCCGGTAATGGAGCCGGCCGATATAGCTGTTGTCGTAAGCGGGACCCTGGAACGCACCCAGGCCCCTGATGTATCCATCCATGTTTTCTTTCATAATACGTATAAGCGTAGCAGATTTTTGTTTTCTGTTCAACTGTTTTTACAAGCAGGTTAACGCAAATGGTTCCTTATTTTCTCCCTATCTTTCCGGTCAGGCAGCCTGCCGACGTTCCGGAAATTGTATAATCAAGGCATCTGAACAAAGAGGAGGCCTTTCCATGAAAATCAATGCCCGTTATGTGAACCAAGAATGGGCCGGTGGGTGCAAAAGTGCGTGGAAACACCCTCTCTTTCCCGGTAACTATGGTATCATAGAGAAAATACGGCACGGCAGGAGGGATGGTCATGAACCAGAAACAGCTACAATATTTTCTCGATTGCTGCGAAACAAAAAACATGCAAAAGACGGCGGACCGGTTTTTTGTCTCCCGTCAGGGCGTCAGCAAAATGATCCGGGACCTGGAAACCGAATTGGGGACACCGCTGTTCCACCGCTCCCAAAAGGGGCTGGAACCTACAGATTTTGCGTTTTCTCTGATTCCCCATGCCCGGAACCTGCTGGACGAATACGCGTGCATCACCGGCATGAACACCCTGGCCGGCCAGAAGCAGAACGTGGTCACCCTGTATGCACTGGACCATGTCCTGGAATACCTGTCTGCGGATTTCCTGCGGGATTTCCGGAAAGCGTTCCCCCATACGATCCTGAGTACGGTGGAAAGTACGGATACAGGAGCGCTCAACGGCCTGCTTGCGCAGGAAGCCGATTTCGCCATCACCACCGGTCCCATCGACAGCACCCGTTTTACCGCTGGCCCTCTGTTCTATTCCCGTTTCTGCTTCCGTATGGCCGCCGATCATCCGCTGGCACGCAAAGAAAAACTGACCTACCAGGATCTGGCAGGTCAGAAAATCATCAGCAAGGGGCGGGCGTACCGCTGTTTCCGCACCCATATGGATGAAAAGATTCTGGGTGCCGGCATCGCCGTGGATATTTTTGCCGAAACGTCGGATGAAACCATCGCTCTGGACCTGATCCGGAAGGAAGGGGTCATCTCCATCGGTTACGACTATATGGATTTGCTGCATCCCGCCCCGGACATCGCCGTCCGTCCCCTGGACGCTTCCGAATCGGGCTCGGAGCTCTATCTGGTCACCTTGAAGAATACCCTGCCCCGGAAAAGCGCCCGCCAGTTCCGGCAATTTCTGCTGGACTGGATCCCAGCCCATGGCAAAGATCAGATTGCCTGGCCAGGAGCTCAATATTCTACAGTCTCCCCGTCTTCCGGCATATCGTAATCGGTGATGCCCCGCTTCTGCAGACGGCCGCGCATTTCCATACGGGTAATGGAAGCATGGGCTACATTGTCAAAGTGCGTGAGGAAGAGCTTCGCTTCCGGCAGAGTCTGGTGGACGCAATCCACATCTTCGTCATCCATGATCAGACGGCCGAAGCCCACCAGTTCCGCAGCACAAGCGTTCAGCGTCACCACATCGGGCTTGTATTGGAGCAGCGTATCCTGGACGCCCTGATACCAGACCGTATCCCCGGTAACGTACAGTTTCTTTTCGCCGGCTGCCTCGAAAACCACCCCGCAGGCTTCACAGGATGCCTTGACCAGACCGTGACGGGCCGGAGCGCGATGCAGCGTCACGTTCCCGAAAGAGACGCCTTCTGCCGTCAGCAGACGGACATCCGTAAAGCCGGATTTCCGCAGGACCGCCGCATCGGCTTCATCCTGGGTGAAGATCGGCAGACTGTGGTCCAGAGGAGCACCGATGGTCCCCTGGGCCATATCCATGTCGATGTGATCGGGATGGATATGGGTCAGGATATAGGCGTCCACGCCGGCCAGGATGGATTCCACTGATTCCGGCAGACCGAATAACGGCATAGGGATCTGCTCCTTCACCGGATCCGGCACCGTAAACGGATGGCCGGGAATGGTAGCAACCGTGCCAATGCCATACTGCGGCGCCAGCCAGGGGTCAAGCAGGAATGTTTTGTCCCCGAATTGGATCTTATTGGTTGCGTTGCGGATCTGTTCGATTTTCATATGATCTACCTCCTAAAAGGCCTTCTCAAGGCAACTTGCTCTTTGGTTCGTTTCGTTGTGTTCATTATACAGGGAGAGGCGCTGGCAGGAAAAGAACAGAAATCCATGTAGTCCGCAACCATTTGGTTGTCAGTACATATTTTTCACAAATTCTTGAATTTACCACAGTAAAGTTCTATAATTTGTTCATATCTTCATAATCCATTTTATACAAGGGGGAGATTTGTATGACAGCCGCAAACGGCAAATCCCGGTCCACACTGGCCAACTACCGGGATCCCATCATCCTGATCACGTTCTGCGTCCTGGGCGCCATCCTGGGACTGCAACTGGGGCCCAAGGCCGCGTTCCTGAAGCCCATCGGCCAGATTTTCCTGAACTTATTGTTCTGCCTCATCGTTCCTCTGATTTTCTTCTCCATCGCCGGTTCCATCGCCAACACCAAGGATACGGGCAAGGTGGGGAAGATGATCGGCTACACCCTGATCATCTTCATCATCACGGCCACCATCTCCGGCGGCCTGATCCTGCTGGTGACCCACTTCACCGGGGTGCCCACGTCCTTTAGTGTGCCCACGGCTGCCGCTGGTGCCGCCGCCGGGAAACCGGTGACCATCGCGGACCAGATTGTCAACACCCTGACGGTGGGCGACCTGCCGCTCCTGATTTCCCGTTTCCACGTGCTGCCGCTCATTATCCTGACCATCTTCTTCGGCATCTGCGTCTCTATGATCGGCGAACCGGCCAAACCGGTGGTGGACTGGATGAACGCCATGAGCCTGGTGTGCTACAAGATGGTAGCCATCCTCATGAAAGCCGCCCCCATCGGCCTGGGCGCCTACTTCGCCGATTTGACCGGCACCTACGGCGTGGACCTGCTGAAGACGTACGGCAGCGCCATGGCTGTGTTCTACACCGTGGTGTTCGTCTACTTCTTCGTGTTCCTGGGCTTCTACGCCTGGCTGGCCGCCGGCAGCTGGGGCGTTCGGAACTACTTCAAGGTCATCCTGGCTCCGGCCCTGACCGCCCTGGGTACCCGTTCCTCCGCCGCCACCATCCCGCTGCAGATGGAAGCCTGCGACAAGCTGGGCGTGCCCCGGGAGATTTCTTCGGTGGTGGTTTCCATGGGCGCTACCTGCCACATGGACGGTGCCTGCATCGCTGTGGTGTACTCTGAAGTGCTGGCCACGGCTCTGTTCGGCCATCCTCTGGCCGGTTTCGACTTCATCCTGGCCCTGTTCCTGGGCGTGTGCGCATCCGTAGCCACCTCCTCCGTACCCGGTGGTGGTGCAGCCGGTGAAACCATGATCGTCTCCGTGTTCCACCTGCCGGAAAGCGCGTTCCCCATCCTGCTCATGGTCATCGAGCTGTTCGACCCCGGGTGCACCCTGCTGAACTCCTGCGGCGATACGGTGGTGTCCATGATGATCAGCCGCATTTTCTACGGCAAAGACTGGTATAAAAAGAATCTCAACGGAAATCTGCCCGGAAAGGAAGCTCTCGTCCATGAAAATTGATGCCCGCTATCTGCTGGAAGAACCGGAACTGGGTGACGCCGCCCTGCCCGACTCCCTGGAACTGGACCTGCCCATCGACGGCGACCGGATCCTGGGCGAAGTTTATCTGCCAGCCGGGGTCTACGAAGGCCCCCATCCCGCGGTGATTTTGTGCCACGGCATCCCCGGCACCAACAACAACGACGATGTGGCCCAGTGCCTGCGCCGGATGGGCTGTGTGGTGATCCGGCCCTACCACCGGGGTGCCTGGGGCAGCGAGGGGATCTACTCCTTCTCCCACTGCATCCAGGACGCCATTGCCCTGGCCCGCTGGGCCCGGGAAGAGGTGGCGAAAGCCTATGACATCGACCCGAAGAACATCTTCCTGGCCGGCCATTCCAACGGAGGCAACACGGTACTGAACGCTGCCCGCTACCTGCCGTTCCTGCGGGGCATCATCGCCTTCTGTCCCTACGACCACCAGGCCGGGCTGGAGCACATCCCCCACCAGGACCTGAAGACTGCCTTCGAGGAAGCCGCCGCTGTGCTCCATGTGGGCCGGTTCGAAGACCTGTGGCAGGACAGTGTGGAGCACGCCAGCGAATGGAGCTTTACCGCCAATGCCCATCGGTTCCAGGACCGGAACCTGCTGCTCATTGGCGGCCGCCGGGACACGGTGGCTCCGCCGGAATGGATGATCGAGCCCCTGTGGCAAGAGCTGGAAGCCATGCCCACCCAAAGCCATCATAAAAAAGTGCTGCTGGATACCAACCACGGCCTGGACAACGCCCGTCTGGAGCTCATCCAGACCATGGGCGAATGGATCCAGGAAGTCGTGGAAGACTGATTCCGAGCATAAAAATGGGGTGTGAAAAAATACTTTTCACACCCTGTCACTAGTCCCTAGTCTCTAGTCACTAGCCGATGGAAGCCAGCTACGCTGGCAAAATAAAAGGAGCTGTGATTCGCTCACAGCTCCTTTTTTTCGATCCACTCTTTCAGGACCACCGCATTGTTGTGTTCCGGATCCTTGGCACCGTAGAGAAGCGTTACGTTGCCGGCATCCAGGAACGATTTTATTTTTTCCAGAAAGGCACCACTTTCCGGACTCTTTTCCAGCTCGTCCTCATACTTCTGGGCGAAGGCCGGGAACTTTTCCGGATCATGGCCGAACGCCTTCCGCAGTTCGTTTGTGGGAGCGATGGCTTTCTCCCAGGCGGTCAGCTCTGCCTTTTCCTTCTTGATGCCCCGGGGCCACAGCCGGTCCACCAGGACCCGGCTGCCGTCCGTTTCTTCCGGAGCTTCATAAATCCGTTTCACTTGCAGCTTTCCCATGGAAAAGCCTTCTTTCTGTTATTTCGCCTGCCGTTTTTCCTTTTCGGCCACCTGTTCACAGGCCGTCAGAGGGTAGCGGTCGGAATTGTGATGGAACTCGATGCAGGGTTCACAGTCCTTATACCGGGGGCAGTCGAAATTCTTGCATGGGCAGGTGTCCGGATCGTACAGTTTAATCATCTCAGGCACCGAAGAACAGTCTCATGTCGTCTTCTACCGTGCCGATACCGGCAATACCGAAGTTCTTCACCAGGACGTTGGCCACGTTCGGGCTCAGGAAGGCCGGCAGGGTGGGTCCCAGATGGATGTTCTTCACACCCAGGTACAGCAGGGCCAGCAGAACGATGACTGCTTTCTGTTCGTACCAGGCAATGTTGAATACCAGAGGCAGGTCGTTGATGTCTTTCAGACCGAAGACTTCCTTCAGTTTCAGAGCGATCAAAGCCAGGGAGTAGGAGTCATTGCACTGACCGGCATCCAGGACACGGGGAATGCCACCGATATCGCCCAGGTTCAGTTTGTTATATTTGTATTTGGCGCAGCCGGCGGTCAGGATGACGGTATCCTTCGGCAGAGCTTTGGCAAATTCCGTGTAGTATTCACGGCTCTTCATACGGCCGTCGCAGCCAGCCATGACCACGAACTTCTTGATGGCGCCGGATTTCACAGCGTCGACCACTTTGTCAGCCAGGGCGAAGACCTGTTCATGAGCGAAGCCGCCCACGATGGAACCGGTTTCGATTTCAGTAGGAGCCGGGCAGGTCTTGGCCTGTTCGATCAGGGCGCTGAAGTCCTTGTGCCCGTTTTCGTCAGCAGCTACATGGTTGCAGCCAGGATAGCCGGCAGCACCGGTGGTCCACAGACGGTTCTTGTAGCTGTCTTTCGGAGGAACGATGCAGTTGGTGGTCATCAGGATGGGGCCGTTGAAGCTTTCGAATTCTTCCTTCTGTTTCCACCAGGCGTTCCCATAGTTGCCGGCGAAGTTCTTGTATTTCTTGAAGAAAGGATAGTAATGAGCCGGCAGCATTTCGGAATGGGTGTATACATCCACGCCAGTGCCCTGGGTCTGATCCAGCAGCATTTCCAGGTCTTTCAGGTCGTGACCGGAAATCAGGATGCCCGGATTCTTGCGCACGCCGATGTCCACAGTGGTAATTTCAGGGTTGCCGTAAGCCGTGGTGTTGGCTTTGTCCAGCAGAGCCATGCCCTGTACGCCGTATTTACCGGTTTCCAGAGTCAGGGCAACCAGGTCGTCCACGGATTTGGTATCATCCAGGGTAGCAGCCAGAGCGCGTTGGATGAAAGCATCCACTTCTTCGTCGTCCTGGGCCAATACGTTGGCATGTTTGCTGTAGGCAGACAGACCTTTCAGGCCGTAGGTGATCAGTTCGCGCAGGGAACGGATGTCTTCGTTTTCGGTAGCCAGTACGCCCACGGTCTTGGCTTTGGCATCGAATTCTGCTTCAGCACCGTTCCACAGAGCAGCTTCCGGCAGGTCAGCGGTGTCACCCAGCTGAGCCAGCAGGTCAGTTTTCACTTTCAGGGTATCTTTGATCCGGTCGATGATGGCTTCCCGGTCGAAGTTGGCGTTGGTGATGGTGGTGAACAGGTTGACAGTCACCAGATGGTTCACGTTGCGGTCAACGTTCTTTCCGGCAGCCCGCAGAGCGGTGGTCACAGCGGACAGACCCTTGGTCACGTAGATCAGCAGATCCTGCATAGCAGCCACTTCCGGCTTCTTGCCGCAGACACCCACGATGGTGCAGCCTTTGCAGCCGGCGGTTTCCTGACATTGATAGCAGAACATCTTGTTTTCCATTCGTTACTCCCCTTTTCTTCAAGAAAATTTTATTCAAAGGATTTGTTTCTCACTCGATGGCTCTATTATAGCCAAAGCAGAGCAGCAAATCCGTTGTTCAAACAACACATAAAGAAAAAAACACAAAAATTTGTACTAACTGAATCATATTTATCCCAATGCCACATCCAGCGTCATCATGACGGTAAACCCTAATGCGAAGGTGAGCACCCCCACATTGGAATGCTCCCCTTCGGACATTTCCGGGATCATCTCCTCCACCACCACGTACAGCATGGCCCCAGCCGCAAAGCTGAGAAAATAGGGCAGCAGGTGGCCGATGATCCGGGACGCCAGGATGGTCCCCGCCGCCGCAATGGGTTCCACGGCTCCGGAAAGAACCCCGCCCAGGAACGCCTTATGCCGTCCCATGCCCCCTGCTTTTAACGGCAGGGAAATGATGGCCCCTTCCGGAAAGTTCTGGATGGCGATGCCCAGGGACAGGACCAGGGCACTACCCAGGGAAATTTCCTCCGGATTGGTCACATACCCGGCGTAGATCATCCCCACAGCCATCCCCTCCGGGATGTTGTGCAGGGTCACCGCCAAGAGCAGCATGGTGGTCTTGGCCAGATGGGTGTGAGGGCCTTCCGGCTGGTCGCTGTTCAGGTGCAGGTGGGGAATCAATTCATCCAACAGCAGCAGGAGCAGGATGCCGCCCCAGAAGCCGATGACAGCCGGCAGGAACGCCCATGACCCCAGCCCGGCACTTTCCTCCAGGGCCGGGATCAAAAGGCTCCAGATGGAGGCGGCCACCATTACACCGGCCGCAAAACCGGTAAGGCCCCGCTGGACATTCTGGTGGAGCTGGTCCTTCAACACATAGACGCAGGCCGCGCCCAAACTGGTACCGGCAAAGGGAATGAGGATCCCCTGCCACACAGCAGTACTGAACATGGTGCCCTCCTTTCAGCGATTCGTTCAAAGCCAGCGTCAGCTGGCATCCTTCGGCTAGTAACTAGAGACTCGTGACTCGTGCCTGGCGTGTGAGTTTCTCACACGCCCTTAAATCTGTTCCTTCCCCTCCATCTTCATGGCCAGGTTGCTGAGAGCGTACTGGATCTCGGTCTGGGGATGGACGGACAGGGCCACGTCCTTCGTCTCGATTTTCCGCAGTTTCTTCTGCAGGAATTTGCCCGTGTCCTTCTTATACATGTACATGTCGGCCCCGGTGATCACCCGCAGGTAGGTGTCCGGGCCGTCGTCATCCCAGGGGGCCAGGAACAGGGGTTCCACATAGTATTCTTCCATATTCCGCACCACCAGGATGGCCACCACACTGGCCCCCGCTTTGTCGGCGATCTGGTCCATTACGGTCTCGTCCACGGCGCCGCTCTGGCCCAATACTGCGTTGGCCGCTTCCGCCGCCTGGGGATCGGGCAGGAATTCGTACTGGGCCCGGGGATAGGCCTGCCGCACCTGGCGTTTCCACAGGGCTTTCATGGAATCTGTGGCTTCCCCGGTCCGGTCATACACTACAAAAGCAATCTGCTTCCGGTGCAGGGGATCTGCCTCCGTGGCGACTGCTCCCGGTGTCTGCGTTGCAGCCGGTGCCTGTTCTGCCGCCCGGGCCGGTCCCATCATCAGCAGGCTGCCCAGCAGGCAGCACACCAGCATCAACCATTTTTTCCACGTTTTCATTGGATCACCTTCTGATAATTTCCCCGCTTCAGGCTGAGCCCCAGATGATGGGCCAAAATCTGTCCGGCATCGGAATAGGTCCTCATGGGCTGCAGGGTCCCTGGTTTCACTTCCGGTCCGAAGAACAGCATGGGCACATGTTCCCGGGTATGGTCCGTACCCTTCCAGGTGGGATCGCAGCCATGATCCGCCGTCACCAGCACCAGGTCGCCGGGCTGGAGCTTTGCCATCAGTTCCGGCAGCCGCCGGTCAATGAGCATCAGTCCTTCCCCGTAGCCTTCCACATCCCGGCGATGGCCGTAGGTGGAATCGAAATCCACGAAGTTGGTGAAGACCAGGCTCCGGTCGCCGGCTTCCTCCATGGCTTCCAGGGTGGCGTCGAACAGGGCGTCCAGGCCGGTGGCATGCCAGGCTTTCGTAATGCCCCGATGGGCGAAGATATCTGCTATCTTGCCGATGGCATACACCCCGCCGGCTTTTTCGTACACGGCATCCAGCAGGGTGGGTTCCGGTGCCGGTACCGCATAATCGTGCCGGTTGCCGGTGCGGGTGAATTCTCCGGCCTTTTCCCCCACGAAGGGGCGGGCAATGACCCGGGCGATGTGGTAGGGCTGTACCAGCCTGTAGGCGATTTCGCACAGCTGATACAGACGCTCCAGACCAAAGGTCCGCTCATGGGCCGCAATCTGCAGCACTGAATCGGCAGAGGTATAGACGATGGGCTTCCCCGTCTTCATATGTTCCTCACCCAGCTCCTGGATGATCACCGTACCGGAGGCATGCTTTTCACCCAGCACCCCGGGCAGGTTCCCTTCCTTAATCAGACCCTGGATGATGTCTTTCGGGAAACAGTGGGGCTTGTCGGGGAAATAGCCCCAGTCGAACATCACTGGTACCCCCGTAAGCTCCCAGTGACCGCTCAGGGTATCCTTGCCGCTGCTCACTTCCCGTGCATAGCTGTAGGCACCTTTCAAGGGGCCAGAGGACCCGATGGACGGCGTCAGCACGTGGCCGGTACTCATCCGGGAGGCCAGCCCCAGCCCCAGTTTGGCCAGATTGGGCAGATGCAGCAGGTGCCGGGAAGGATCTTTCGCTTTTTCCCCGGCAAACCAGCCGGCGATATGGCCCAGGGTATCCGCTCCCTGGTCCCCGAAACGGGCGGCATCCTCCGCCCCGCCGATACCAAAAGAATCCATCATCAGGATGATTGCGCGTTTCATGATTCTCACTCCCTTGCCAAAAGTTCGTTCAAAGCACGTCTCACAATGGTCTGGAACCGATGTTCAGCCAGCCGGTAGATTTCCGGTGAAGCGATGCTTTCGCTTTCCGTCCGCTTGGCCACCACGCCACACAGGCTGGCGGCCTTCAGACCCAGGGCCTGGGCGGTGACGAACACGGCTGCCGTTTCCATTTCATAGTTGGTGACTCCCAGCTGCTGCCATTCCTTCATGCTGCCCTGGAACCGGCGCAGTACATAGCCGGTGAAGCTGTCGTACCGCTCCTGGCCGGGCCAGAACGTATCAGAACTGCAGCAGATGCCCACCTGATGGGGCACGTTCTCCACCCGGGCTGCATAGTCCAGCAGCTGGGTCAGTTCGAAGTCGGCCACCGCCGGGAATTCCAGCGGGGCATAGTGTCTGCTGGTCCCTTCCAGCCGGACCGCCGCCTTGATGATCACCACGTCCCCCAGTTCCAGGTCGTCCTGGATGGAGCCGGTGGTCCCTACCCGGATCACCCGTTTGATGCCCATGCGGGCCAGTTCTTCCAGACAAATGGCCGTGGAGGGTCCGCCCATGCCGGTGGAGCACACCAGGATGGGTTTGTCCTGCACCTGGGTCAGGCAGCTGGTGTATTCCCGGTGGCTGGTCAGATCCACCGTGGGACCCATGGCCTCCGCCAGGCTGCGCACCCGTCCCGGATCCCCGGGAAGCAGGGCTGTATCCGCCCCCATGAGAAGAGTGCGGGACAACTGGGTATGATACAGGATTTCGTCAGGTTTTGCATAATGTGCCATACCATCACTTCCTTGGCTTCGATTTGTTTCTTTATCTTATATTATACGAAAGAACGGGACCCTGATTCAAGGTCCCGTTTCCCCGGCGAATTATGCCTTTGCTTCTTCTTTTTCCATGGTCTCCCGGACGCTGTCCTCACAGGACCGCATGGCCAGGATGCTCTGTTCGAACACCTTGTTCAGGTCCCAGCCCAGCATGTCGGCGCCCTGTTTGATCACGTCCCGGCTGCAGCCGGCAGCGAAGTGTTTGTCCTTGAATTTCTTTTTCAGGGATTTCACTTCCATATCCTGTACGCTCCTGCTGGGACGCATCAGGGCTGCTGCCCCGATCAGTCCGGACAGTTCATCCACCGTATACAGGACCTTTTCCATTTCTTCTGTGGGTTCCACATCGCTGCAGCGTGGCCAGCCATGGCTGGCCACGGCGTGGATCAGTCTTTCGTCCCAGCCCCTGTCCTTCAGGATCTGGGCTTCCTTCCGGCAGTGTTCCTCCGGATATTTTTCGTAATCCAGGTCGTGGAGCAGGCCCACCATGCCCCAGAAGTCTTCCTGATCCCCGTAGCCCAGTTCCCGGGCAAAATACCGCAGACAGCCTTCCACCGTCAGCCCGTGCTGCAGATGGAACGGTTCCTTGTTATATTCTTTCAGCAATTCCCACGCTTCTTCTCTCGTATTGGCCATAACTGTCTCTCCTTCCGCATCATACTCCATAGTATAGCACAACAGTCAGGGATTAGAGAAACAGAATGAAAAGAAAAGGCACGATTCGGTAAAAAAATCGTACAAACCGTGCATTTTCCCATTGGACTTTTCCCTCTATAATAAAAAGCTATAAGGAGTTGATACCATTGCCTGAAAACAAGATCCGCAAACTGACCCTGGCAGGCATGTTTGCCGCGCTGGCCTTTGCCTGCTTTTCCTATCTCCGGATCGAGATCCCCATGGGTCTGGGGCTCACCGGAAAAATCTATGTAGGCCATGCCTTCATCCTGCTGTCTGCCCTGCTGCTGGGGGCCAAATATGGGGCCCTGTCCGGTGCCATCGGCCTGGCCCTGGCTGATCTGCTGGCCGGCTACACCACCTCGGCGCCGCCCACCTTCCTGGCCAAATTCCTGCTGGGCTGGTCCACGGCTTTTGCGGCCCGACACCTGTGCCACCTGGATGGCCTCACAGATGACAGGGCCAAGTTGAAGGCCGTGGCTGTGGCCGCCATTTTCGGGTCCGTGGTGAACGTGGTGACCGAACCCCTGATCCGGTTCAGCTTCAAGTTCTTCATCCTGGGCCTGCCCAGACAGGTGGCCTATATCAGCGCCCTGAACTGTGCGGTCAGCATGGCCATCAGCAACGTGGTCTCCGTGGTGCTCACAGTAATCCTGTACAAGGTGGCAGAAAAAAGCATCCGGATATAAAAAACCTTCAGACCTGGGTTGGGACGTCCCTCATGAGCCGTCCCTACGCATAAAAACTGTACAAATGATTTTATTGGGCCACCATTCACTACTCACTACTCACTAAAAAAAGGACCCCCGCAAAAATGCGAGGGTCCTTTTTTACACTTACTTCGCGTAATCCACAGCACGGGTTTCCCGTACGATGACCACTTTGATCTGACCGGGATATTCCATATCCTCTTCGATCTTCTTGGCCACGTCATGGGCCAGGATGGTGGCATCGTCGTCGTCCACCTTATCCGGTTTCACCATAATGCGGATTTCCCGCCCAGCCTGGACCGCGTAGCATTTTTCCACACCGTCGAAGGACTCGGCGATTTCTTCCAATCGTGTCAGCCGTTTCAGATACGTTTCCAGGGTTTCACGCCGTGCCCCCGGCCGTGCAGCCGAGATGGCATCAGCAGCCGATACCAGCACCGCCTGCACCGAAGTGGGTTCGCAGTCGCCGTGATGGCTCATGATGGTGTTGATCACGATATCGGATTCATGATACCGTTTGGCCACTTCCGCACCCAGGTCCACATGGGACCCTTCCACTTCATGGTCCACGGCTTTGCCGATATCATGCAGCAGCCCGGCCCGTTTGGCGGAGTTCACATCCACGCCCAGTTCGGCGGCCATAAGGCCTGCCAGATGGGCCACTTCGATGGAATGGCGCAGGACATTCTGCCCGTAACTGGTCCGGTATTTCAACCGGCCCAGCAGCTTCAGCAGTTCCGGGTGGATGCCATGGACGCCCACCTCGAAGGTGGCCTGTTCCCCGGCTTCCTTGATTTTCTGGTCCAGTTCCTTCTGGGCCTTTTCCACCATCTCTTCAATCCGGGCCGGATGGATCCGTCCATCGTTGATCAGCTTCTCCAGGGCGATCCGGGCCACTTCCCGGCGCACCGGGTCGAAGCCGGAGATGATCACCGCTTCCGGCGTATCATCGATGATCAGGTCGATGCCGGTCAGGGTCTCCAGGGTCCGGATGTTCCGGCCTTCCCGGCCGATGATCCGGCCTTTCATCTCATCGTTGGGCAGGGGTACCACCGTCACTGTGGTTTCTGCCACCTGGTCTGCCGCACAGCGCTGGATGGCCAGGGAAATGATTTCCCGTGCCTTCTGGTCCGCCGTGTCCTTGGCTTCCTGTTCCATTTCCTTGATCAGGCGAGCCTTGTCGTGCTTCACTTCCTCCCGGACATTGTCCAGAAGTTCTTTTTTTGCCTCTTCACTGGTCAAACCGGAAATCCGTTCCAGTTCCACCGTTTGCTGGTCGTACAGGGCATCGACTTTGGCCTGGGCTTCCCGCAGGCGGTTGCTTTGTTCCAGAAGTTTTTCTTCCTTCTTTTCATAAGCATCCATTTTTTTGTCGACGTTTTCTTCCTTTTGGACCAGACGTCGTTCGTTCTTGCTGAGTTCTGCTCTCCGTTCTTTATTTTCCCGTTCCATTTCGGAACGCAGACGATGGATTTCTTCCTTCGCTTCCAGTAAAACTTCTTTTTTCCGGGCTTCTCCCGCTTTCCGGGCGTTTTCCAGGATCTGTTTGGCTTTCTCTTCTGCCGACCCGATTTTACCTTCTGCTACGTTTTTTCTAGCGAGATAACCGCCACCAACGCCTATTGCGCAAAGGACTACAGCAACGAGTACACTAATGGGATCTATGATGAGCACCTCCTCTTTTGCGAATTTTTCATACAATCCTCTTCATACAACAAAGAAGGCAACCAGAGGTCGCCTTTACACCCAATGAACGCGATTGGACAGAAATATTTTATAGTATTTTCACATGGGTGTCAATAAAAACAGGCTGTTGCTTTTTTGTAACAGCCTGTTTTTAGCTACCGGGCAGCTTCGCTGCCTCAGTCTCTAGTCACTAGTCACTAGCTGAAGGAAGCCGGCTTCCGCCGGCAGAAAGGAGAAAATCACGCTTCAAAAGTCCTCTTCCTCCTAGTTCCACAGCTCCAGGGCACTGGCAATGGGGCCGGTGCCGAAGCCACGGGAGGCCAGCATCCGGGCCAGGGCCGCCTTCCCCTTCCGGGGTTCGTCCCCATACTTCCGCTTCAGTTTGGCCATCTGCTGCCGGGCCAGCTCTTCCGCCCGCTCCGTTTCCTCCTGGTCCGTCACCTGGTGCAGCACCTCCTGAGCCGGTTCCCCTGAAAGGCACCGCCGCTGCAGCATCAACCGCAGGTACTGCCGCCCATAGAACTTCTTCCGGCGCCAGGCATCCAGTACGTATCCGGCGCACCGGAAATCATCCACGAAATGGTGGTCCCGGAGCTTCTGCAGGACCTGGTCCTGGAGTTCCTCCGGACATCCCCGCTCCGACAGTTTCTGCCGCAGTTCCCGGCTGCTGTGGTCCCGCAGGGCCAGTTTGTCCAGGCAGAAGTTATACGCCTCCGCGTGGGTGGTCAGCAGCTTCTTGCTCTTACTCCACATCGTCCTCAGCCGTTTCCGGAGTCAGGGCCAGACCGTCGTCGTCCTGGTCAGCCGGTTTCGCCTTGGAGGCTTTTTCCCCATTGTCCAGGCTGGCTGCCGCACGGATCTTCTCTTCCACGTCAGCGGCCATGTCCGGATGTTCCTTCAGGAATTTCTTGGTATTCTCCCGGCCCTGACCGATGCGCTGATCCCCGTAGGAATACCAGGCACCGCTCTTGTTCAGGATGTTATACTGCACCCCCAGATCCACCAGGCAGCCTTCGTGGGAAATCCCTTCCCCGTACATGATATCGAATTCAGCCTGTTTGAAAGGAGGCGCCACCTTGTTCTTCACCACTTTCACCCGGGTGTGGTTCCCGATGATCTCGTTGCCGCTCTTCAGGCTTTCCACCCGGCGCACATCCAGACGGATGGTGGAGTAGAATTTCAGAGCCCGGCCGCCGGTGGTCACTTCCGGATTCCCGAACATGACCCCCACCTTTTCCCGGATCTGGTTGATGAATACGGTGGCCGTCCGGGATTTGGCAATGACCCCGGTGAGTTTCCGCAGAGCCTGGCTCATGAGCCGAGCCTGCAGACCCACATGGGAATCCCCCATGTCCCCTTCGATTTCCGCTTTGGGTACCAGGGCCGCCACGGAGTCGATGACGATGATGTCGATGGCACCACTGCGTACCAGGGCATCACAGATTTCCAGGGCCTGTTCCCCCGTATCCGGCTGAGAAATCAGCAGGTTGTCGATGTCCACCCCCAGATGCCGGGCATATTCCGGATCCAGGGCATGTTCCGCATCGATGAAGGCTGCATAGCCGCCCCGTTTCTGGGCTTCGGCGATCATATGCAGGGCCACGGTGGTCTTACCGGAGGATTCCGGCCCATAGATCTCGATGATCCGGCCCCGGGGAATGCCCCCCACCCCCAGTGCGATATCCAGGGACAGGGCCCCGGTGGGGATCACTTCAATGTTCATTTTATCGCTGGCGTCGCCCAGCCGCATGATGGACCCCTTGCCGAAGTCCTTTTCGATCTGTTTCAACGCAGCGTCCAGCGCTTTATTCTTATCAGCATCCAAACTCATACTGTCATCTCCTTGTACTTCTCTTGCTACCACTTAGTATATAAACATCTGTTCGTAAAGTCAAGCGTTCTGTTTCAATTCTTTCAGTTCCTGCTGGGTAAATTCGTAGGATTGGTTGCAGTACTGGCAATGGACTTCGGTTTTGGGATCCTGCAGCAGTTCGTCGAAATCTTTTTCCGGCAGTCCGGTCAGCATGTCGGCCACCTTTTCCCGGCTGCAGCTGCAATGGAAGGAAACGGGATGGGATTCCAGGATCTCCACCTCCAGGCCCTTGGCCACCTTCCGGATCATGCCTTCGGCATCCAGGCCGCTCTCCAGCAGCTCCGTCACGTAGGGCAGGGTCAGGATGTTGTCCTCCAGGGTCTTGATGGTGGTCTCTGCCGCATCGGGCAGCAGCTGTACGAAAAAGCCCCCGGACACTTTCACGGAGCCGTCTTTCTCGATCAGCACACCCAGGGCCACACTGGAAGGAGTCTGTTCCGACACGGCAAGGTATCGGGTCAGGTCCGCTGCGATTTCGCCGCTTTTGATGGTGGACACCCCAGTGAAGGGTTTGCCCACCAGGGGACAGCGGGTCACGGTGACCGTGCCGTAATGGCCCACGCCGCCGCCCACGTCCAGCTTGCCGTTTTTCGGAGGCAGCATCACTTCCGGATGGGTCACAAAGCCCCGTACCGTATAATCCCGGGCATCCGCCATTACCGGTCCCAGGGGACCATCCCCCTTGAACCGCACCGTCACCGCTTCCCCGCTTTTCATGGTAGCAGCCAGCAGCAGCGCACCGGCCGCGGTCCGACCCAGGGCCGCAGCCGCCAGAGGGCTGCAGTGATGGATTTCATTCATATACTGGGTCAGATGGGTGGTGGTCACCGCATAGATCCGGGCATCCCCGGCCGTAGCCTTGACTAATACATCTTCCATGGGCACCTCTTACAGCTGTCTGGTCAGATTGGCCATTTCGATCACAGCCATAGCTGCATCGGAGCCTTTGTTGCCGGCCTTGGTACCGGCCCGTTCCACAGCCTGCTGGATGTTTTCCGTGGTCAGCACCCCAAAGGCCGTGGGGACTTCGGTTTCCATGTTCACCAGAGCGACACCCTTGGACACTTCGTTGCACACATAATCATAATGGCTGGTGGCACCCCGGATCACAGCCCCCAGGCAGATGATGCCGTCATATTTGCCGCTCTTGGCCATTTTCTTGGCGACCAGCGGGATCTCGAAAGCGCCGGGCACCCAGGCCACGGTAATGTCATCTCCGTTGGCGCCGTGCCGCAGCAGGGTATCCTCTGCCCCGCTCAGCAGCTTGCTGGTGATGAATTCGTTGAAACGAGCCACCACGATACCGATTTTCAGACCTTCCGCCAGCAGTTTTCCTTCCAGAGTCTTCATTATTTTTCCTCCACTTTCTCATGCAGATCATGGCCCATCCGAACTTGTTTGGTGACCATGTAACGATGGTTGTAGCAATTGTCCTTCATAATGATGGGCACCGTTTCCGTAATGGTGATGCCATAGCCGGAAAGGCCTGCCCGTTTGGCCGGGTTGTTGGTCATCAGGCGAATGCTGGTCAGTCCCAGATCAGCCAGAATCTGGGCCCCGATCCCATAGTCCCGCATGTCCGGTTTGAAGCCCAGTTTGATATTGGCATCCACGGTATCCAGGCCCTGGTCCTGGAGCTCATAGGCCCGCAGCTTGTTGGCCAGGCCGATGCCCCGGCCTTCCTGCTGCATGTACAGCACCACGCCGCAGCCTTCCTTTTCGATCATCCGCAGGCTGGTGGCCAGCTGGTCACCGCAGTCGCAGCGCAGGGACCCCAGGGCATCCCCGGTGAGGCACTCGGAATGGACCCGGACCAGCACATTCTTCTTACCGGCCACATCCCCCTTGATCACAGCCACATGGCATTTGTCATCCAGATCATTTTCGTAGCCGATGGCCCGGAAGGTACCATATTTGCTGGGCAACGCCACATTGGCGATCCGGTGCACCATCTTTTCGTTCTTTTTCCGGTAGGCGATCAGATCTGCTACGGTGATGAAGGTCAGGTTGTATTTTTGGGCGAATTCGATCAGTTCCGGGGTGCGGGCCATGGTGCCGTCGGCGCTCATGATCTCGCAGCAGATTCCCACCGGTTTCAGGCCGGCCAGCCGGCACAGGTCCGTGGTGGTTTCCGTGTGGCCGGTGCGGCGCAGGACGCCGCCCACCCGGCTGCGCAGGGGGAACACATGGCCCGGGCGCCGGAAGTCTTCCGGTTTGGCGCTTTCATCGGCACATTTCTTGATGGTGTAGGCCCGTTCCACGGCAGAGATGCCGGTGGTGGTGTCCACATGGTCGATGGAAACCGTGAAAGCCGTTTCGTGGTTGTCCGTATTGTTGGCCACCATGGGTTCCATCTGCAGACGGTCCAGGATCTCGCCGTCGCAGGGCATGCAAATCAGGCCCTTGGCGTGGGTGGCCATGAAGTTGATGTCATCGGGAGTCACATATTCGGCGCTCATGATCAGGTCGCCTTCGTTTTCCCGGTCGGGATCATCGGTGACCAGCACCATCTTCCCGGCTTTGATATCGGCAATGGCTTGCTCGATGGTTCCAAATTGAAATTTTTCTTCCATATCCTTCACTCCTTAGAAAAATCCATTTTCAAACAGGGTTTCTCTGGTGAGGCCCCCGGTTGGTTTCTTTTCCAGCATCCGTTCCACATATTTCCCCAGGATATCCGTTTCCAGGTTGACCTTGTCCCCGGTTTTCTTGAAGCCCAGGGTGGTCCACTGTACGGTCAGGGGAATCAGAGAAACGGAAAATGTGGTATCCGTCACTTCCGTGATGGTGAGGCTGATGCCATCGATGGCAATGGAGCCCTTTTCCACCATATGGCGGAGCAGCTCCGGTGCGCAGCTGATGGTGGTCACTCTGGCGATGCCCTCCGGGCGGATCCGGGTAATGGTACCCACTCCATCCACATGGCCGCTGACGATGTGACCGTCCAGCCCGTCCCCTACATGAAGCGTCCGTTCCAGGTTGATCCGATCCCCCTTCTTCAGGGAACCGATGGTGGTGCGGCGGGCCGTTTCCGGCATCACATCCACCGTGAACTGGTGGCTGTCGAACTTCGTCACCGTCAGGCAGGCACCGTTGCAGCACACACTTTCCCCCATCTTCAGCAGGGGCGGGATCTTTTCGGCGCTGATGGTCAGCCGGTAGGAATCCTGTTCCCGCCGCAGGTCTTCCACCCTGCCCAGTTCTGCGATCAAGCCTGTGAACATGGTCTCCAGCTCCTTTCCAGAAGGCCCGTGACCATCAGGTCGGTGCCGAAGGCCTCCGTGTGAGGTTCCAGCAGGGTCACCCGCTGGTCCATGGTCCGTGCGCCCCGGCCGCCGATGGCTGTCAGGTTCCGCCGGCCCCCGATGAGGCAGGGGGCAATGAAGGCATATACCCGCTGGGCCAGTTTCTGGTCAAAGAAAGCGCCATGGACCTGGCTGCCCCCTTCCACCAGCACACTGGTCTTTTCGGCCTTGCCCAGCCTGTCCAGCAGGATGCCCAGGTCCAGGGCGCCCTGCTTTTCCGGAATCTGCCACACGGTGACCTGATCCAGTTTCTGGAAGGCCGCCACCTTGTCGGCATCCGCCCGGCAGGAGGTCACCAGCAGGGTCTTGGCCGCTCCGTCGGTGAACACCTTCCTGTCCATGGGCAGCTGGCAATGGCTGTCCAGCACGATGCGCAGGGGATTTTTCCCCTCCACCAGCCGGCAGGTCAGGGACGGATCATCGTTCAGGACCGTGTTCTTTCCCACCAGGATGCAGTCGTAAATGCTGCGCAGCCTGTGGGCATAGGTCCGGGACTGTTCGTTGGTGATCCATTTGGAATCACCGGACGCCGTGGCGATCTTCCCGTCCAGGGTCATGGCGTATTTCAGGGCCACGAAGGGACGGCCGGTGGTCATCCAGTGCATGAACACCTCGTTCTGCTCATAGGCCTTGTCAGCCAGCACCCCCCGGACCACTTCCACCCCTGCTTCCCGGAGCCGGGCAAAGCCACGGCCGGACACCTTCGGATTGGGGTCGTCGGCCGCTGCCACCACTTTTTTGATGCCGGCCTTGATCAGAGCTTCGCAGCAGGGACCGGTCCGGCCCGTATGGGAACAGGGTTCCAGGGTCACATAGGCCGTACAGCCTGCCACCTGGTTCCCCGCATCCCGCATGGCCATGATTTCCGCGTGGGGCTGGCCTGCCTTGTGGTGATAGCCTTTGCCCACGATCTTCCCCTCCGGATTGACGATGACGCAACCCACCAGAGGATTGGGGCTGGTACAGCCCCGGGCCTTTTCGGCCAGGTCCAGGGCCATCTGCATATATTCTTTGTCTGTCACAGTTTCACCTGCTTTCAAGATTCCAAAATACAAAAGCCGTGCCATCCAGGAAGGATAGCACGGCAGATACACTTTTCCAGCGCTGTCTTTTCTCATCCAGACTGTACTGTCGGTATCGGAATTCCACCGATTCGTGCCGAGGCTCGCGGACTTTACCGCCGGTAGGGACTTGCACCCCTCCCCAAAGACAAAACGTATGATGTTGTTCCGGACTTATTATACCATATCTGTAGGGGAATGCAAGAAGCCAGATACGGCGCCATGGGTCTTGAGAAGTCAGATGTCAGCTTTGTCCGATTTCCAAGCAGACCCAAACTGCTTACAACCAACAAGCTGACTTCTGACATCTGTAGGACTGAAGGGCCGTGTCTGATCTCTTTCTTAGAAGGAGTATTCCGCCCCTACGATGATCCGGCGTCCGGGCATGGGATAGCTGTCCTGTCCATTCACAACGCCGCCCTGTTCTGCATAGGCCGCGTTGTTCAGGTTGTAGAAGTTGGCGAAGCCGGTCCAGTTTTGATCGAATTTGTACCGGGCAATGAAGTCCATGGTCAGGTACCGCTGTTCACCGTAGCTGGCCTTGCTCAGTCCGTTGGCTGCCCGTGCCCGCAGATCCAGGTTCCATTTGGTGTCATGGTACCGGACACCTGCCTGGTAATAGTTGGGAGCGTAGTTGTCATCCCGGACATACCCTGCATCATTCCGGTTGTTTTCCACTTTCACATAGGTATAGGAAGCATCCAGATCCCACAGTTTGTTCAGATGGTGGACGAAGGACAGGGACAGGCCCCGTTTCTTCTGCCGGTCGATGTTTTCTGCATAACTGTCCCAATTGGGCATGATTTTCCAGTTGATGGCATTGTGCAGGTTGCTGTAGAACCCGTTGATGTCCACATCCGTCTTGGGATCCAGCTTGAAGTTATACCCCAGGCTGTACACGTTTCCGGTTTCTGCTTTCAGATTTTCATTCCCTACATATTTACCCCACATCCCATAATCCACGTAATAGTACAGATCATCGATGGTAGGTGTCCGGAACACCTGGTTCCAGGAGAAGTAGGCATGGCTGTCCTTGCTGAACTTCTTGTTGATGGCGGCACTGCCCGTGGTCCGGTTGCCGCTGCGGCTGTGCTTGTCGTACCGCACGCCCGTGTTCAATTGCCAGCTGGGAGCGAACTGCCACTGGTCCTGCAGGAAGACAGCTTTGTTGTTGTAGCCCTTCTTCCCTTTGTAACTGGTTTCGTTATGGGCTTTGGCGTCCCGGTATTCCAGGCCGCCCACCAGGGTGTTCGTATCAGACAGCACGAAGTTCTGCTGGCCTTCGATGCCCCAGTCAGTTTCGTCCATGCCGCCCAGGTTGAAGTAGCTGGTGTAGTTCCGGTAGGTCTGCAGATAGCCGCTGTTTTTGGCATCCCGGTTCCAGTCATAGCGCAGGCCCACATTGTTCGTCTTCTTGTTCAGACGGGAAGGAGACACGTAGTTGACACTGTACGGGTTCCAGCCTTCCATGTTGGAGTAGTCATAGTTCAGGGTCAGCCCGTCGGAAGGGGTGAAATCCTGGGTCAGTTTCAGGGACAGGTTGTCCTGGGTGTAGTTGGACTGGCCCGGCCATTTCTTGGTGTCACCGTTTTTGTCCTTGTATTTGAAGTAGGAAGCCTTGTTCCGGCTGGCGGCCACCTGGAGTCCAGTCTTGTCCACTTTGCCGCCTACGGACACGCCCAGGTCCTGATTACCCCAGGAACCGTAGCCCACCCGGATCTTTCCGGTGGTTTCCTCCGGGGTCTTCGTGATGATGTTGATGACGCCGCCCACTGCATCGGCCCCGTACAGGGTGGAAGCGCCGTTCTTCACCACTTCGATCTTTTCGATCATATCCACAGGAGGCAGGGTATGGGCATCAAACGTAGCTTTGACCATACTGCCCATGCTGTTGTTGAACCGGCGGCCGTCCACCAGTACCAGCACCCGTTCATCCCCATTCAGCATAATATGGGATTCATAGGCTCCCACACCGTTCTGCATCACCCGTGCCCCCGGCACATCCTCCAGGGCATCCGTTACGGTACGATATCCCCGGTCGGAGATCTGCTGGCTGGTGATCACGGTGACGTCCGCCGGCGTATCCACCTTCTGGTTCTTCAGCCGGTTGGCCGTGATCACGATTTCCTGGGCAGGTTTTTCTGCCTGATCCTGTTCTGCGGCCCACACCACAGACGTACTGCCGGCCAGTACGGCCGTCAGTACGGCGGCAGCCAGTTTTTGATTCCACACTTCTTTCATCCGATAACTTCCCTTCTTTTTCATAGAATAGTTCTCTATTAGTCTATCCTATCTGCTGTTATAACACAAGTAGACTGAAGTTATGGATTCCTATAGATTAAAGGAATAGCAAAAGGCGCTGTGAAAAATCATCCACAGCGCCTTTATTTCGCCAGCGCCAGCTGGCTTCCATCGGCTAGTGACTAGTGACTAGTGACGGGGTGTGAAAAAGCATTTTTTCACACCTTCCTGTTTCAATAACTTACATGCATCAAATAGAGCCCCTGGGGCGGAGCAGCCATGCCAGCCTGTTTCCGGTTCCTGGCCGCCAGCACCCGGGCGAAATCTTCCCGGCTCCACGTTCCAGTGCCTACCCGGACCAGGCATCCTACGATGTTCCGCACCATCCGATACAGGAACCCGTCTCCGGTGATGGTAAAGGTGTACAAGTCCCCGTCCTGCACCCAGTGGGCTTCCGTCAGGGTCCGCACCGGTGAGGTATCCTGGCTTCCCTGGTTCCTGAAGGACGTGAAGTCGTGCTTTCCCAGCAGCAGGGCCGCTGCCTGGTTCATCCGGTCCACATCCACCTTTTCCCGGAACTCCCAGGTGGTGTTCCGCCGGGTGGGATCGGGCAGGGGCGCATACAGCAGCTTGTACTGGTAGGTCTTATCCACCGCATCGAACCGGGCGTGGAAATCATCCGGTGCGTAAAAAGCCTCCCGCACCGCGATGTCCGGAGGCAGATGGGGTTCCAGGGCCCGGCGGTAGTTTTCCGGCGGGATCCGGGAGCTGGTGGTGAAGGAAATCACCTGGCCCAGAGCATGGACCCCGGCATCCGTCCGTCCCGCGGCCTTGATCAGGATGGGCTCCTTCAGCACTTCCGTCAGGGCTTTTTCCAGCACCTGCTGGACCCCCACCCCGTTCTTCTGCCGCTGGAATCCCTGGTAATTGGTGCCGTCATAGGCCACAATGGCCTTGATGGTATGGCTCATACAGGCAGCCCCCATTTCAGGAACGCCATGACGGCAAACAGCGCCAGCAGCACCAGGGCTGCCACGGCGTCATTCTTTCCATACGCCAGTTCGTGCATCCGGGTACGGCCTTCCCCGCCCCGGTAGCACCGGGCCTCCATGGCCAGAGCCAGTTCATCCGCCCGCCGGAACGAAGAAATGAACAGAGGGATCAGGATGGGCAGCATGTTCCTGGCCCTTTTCATGATGTTGCCGGAGGTGAAATCCGCCCCCCGGGACATCTGGGCTTTCATGATCCGGTCCGTTTCCTCCAGCAGGGTGGGGATGAACCGGAGCGCAATGGTCATCATCATGGCCAGTTCATGAGCCGGCACCCCCACCTTCTTGAAAGGACGCAGCAGGGATTCGATGCCGTCGGTCAGGACAATGGGTGATGTGGTGAAAGTCATGAGAGAGGAAACCAGCAGCAGCAGCACCAGCCGCAGGGACATCTTCACCCCCAGCACAATGCCTTCTTTCGTAATGTGGATGAATTTCCACTGCCACAGGATTTCCCCGGGGTCCGTGACGAAGTGGATCACCATGGTCAAAAGGATGATGATCCACAGGGGTTTGATGGAGCGGAGCAGCAGGCCCGGCGGCAATTTGGCCAGGACGGCCCCCACCACCAGGAAACCGATCAGCACCCCATAGGAAAGAGGCGTTTCGGCCAGAAAGACCATGACCATATAGAACAGCACCGCCAGGATCTTGGTCCGGGGATCCAGGTGATGGATACAGGATTCACCGGGGTAGTACTGCCCCAGGGTAATGTCGGTCAGCATACTTTCCACCCCTTTGCTTTGTCAATGGCCCGGATCAGTTCCGCTTTGGTCAGCGGCGTTCCTTCGATGGGCAGTCCCTGCTGGCGCAGTTCCTCCGCCAGTTTCACACTTTCCGGCACATCCACGGAAAGGGACTGGAGCTTTTCCCGGTCATGGGTGAACAGTTCCCGGGCCGGTCCGTCCAACTGCAGCCGGCTGTCGCTCATGACCAGCAGACGGCTGGCGTACTGGGCCGCTTCTTCCATGCTGTGGGTAATCAGCAGCACCCCCATCTTCCGTTCCCGGAAGATTTTCTGCAGCTGCTGGAAAATGTTGTCCCGGCTGATGGGGTCCAGACCGGCGCTTGGCTCATCCATGATCAGGTAATCCGGTTCCATGGCCACCACCCCGGCAATGGCCACCCGGCGCATCTGGCCGCCGGACAGCTGAAAGGGGGACCGCTGGGCAAAGGTATCGAAGTCCAGGTCCACGAAGGCCATTGCACTGCGGATGGCCCGGTCCACTTCCTGTTCGTTCTTTCCCTGGTTCCGGGGCCCGAAGGCGATGTCTTCGTAAATGGTTTCGGCGAACAGCTGGTGTTCCGGATACTGGAACACCATCCCCACCCGGTTCCGGGCCTTCCGGGCTTCCGGGGTCTTGTCCGCCAGGTCCACCCCATCCACCAGCACTCTGCCGCTGGCCGGATGGAGGAGGCCGTTCAGATGCTCGGCCAGGGTGGATTTCCCGCTGCCCGTATGGCCGATCAGGGCCACGAATTCCCCTTTTTCCAGGTTAAAGCTCACATCATCCAGGGCCTTTTTTTCCAGGCTGGTGTGCGTCATATAACTATAGGACACATGGTCTACTTGGATGGACATAATGCTTCACACAACTCCTTATGGGTAATGATGGGCGGCAGCCTGTGGCCCTGCTTGTTCAGCGCATTGGCCACTTCTGCTGCCAGAGGACATTCCAGCCCCAGCCCCCGGATCCGGTCCACCTGGGTGAACACCTCTTTGGGCGTTCCCTGGAGCACGATCTTGCCCTTCTGCATGGCAATGATCCGATCCGCCAGGATGGCTTCTTCCATTTTATGGGTGATATACACGATGGTGATGTGCTTTTCCCGGTTCAGTTTCAGCACCGTGCTGACGATTTCCTTCCGGCCCCGTGGATCCAGCATGGCCGTGGGTTCGTCAAAGACAATGCACCGGGGCTCCAAAGCCAGCACCCCGGCAATGGCCACCCGCTGTTTCTGCCCCCCTGAAAGCCGGTGGGGAGCCCGTTTGGCATAGTCCAGCATATCCACCGCTGCCAGGGCTTTTTCCACCCGGGGACGGATTTCCGGGCCCGGGACTCCGATGTTCTCCAGACCGAAAGCCACATCTTCTTCCACAATGGCCGCCACGATCTGGTTGTCCGGATTCTGGAACACCATGCCCACCGTCTGCCGGACAGGCCACAGGTTTTCTTCATTGGCTGTATCCAGGCCTGCCACCAGACAATGGCCGCTGGTAGGGGAAAGCAGGCCGTTGAAATGACGGGCCAGGGTGGATTTGCCACTGCCGTTGGTGCCAATGATGGCCACGAACTCACCGGGCATGATGGACAGATTGATTCCGTCCAGCGCTGTCATTTCCTGATTCTGCCCATCTACATACGTATGGGTCAGGTCCTTGGTTTCAATAATCGGTTCCATAACAACCTCCATAAACATAAATTATATCTTTGTTTACTGGATGTCGTCAAATAGAAAAAGACGTGAGAAACGCTTTTTTCTCACGTCTTTTTTAGTGATTAGTGGTTAGGGATTGGTGGTTGGAGAATCCGCTGGTACGCCCCAGGGGCTTACCAAAAGCCTGCAAAGAGGACCGTGCCGCGCAGGCTTCTTTTTTTTACAGGATTCCCGCCGGAAGGGCCATTTCCACCCCCGGCCCGATGGGCAGACCCAGCGTCATCCAGACCACCAGGAAAAGGATCCATACGATCTGCAGTACCACGGCAATGGGGATCAAATTGGATACCAGAGTTCCGATGGCAGCCTTGGGCATGTATTTCTCCTGGGCCACACTCAAGATCATCCACAGATACGGGTTCATGGGAGTAAAGCAGTTGGTGGGAGAATCGCCCAGCCGATACAGCAGCTGGGTGTATCCGGGATGGTATCCCAGCAGCATGAACATGGGAATGAAGATGGGGGCAAAGATGGCCCACTTGGCCGACCCGGAGGACATGAAGATGTTCACGATGCTGGTGATGATGATGAAAATCACGCACATGGGCAGCCCTGTGAAGCCCACACTCTTCAGGAAATCAGCCCCTGCAATGGCAATCAGGGTCCCCAGATGGGTCCAGCTGAACAGGGCCTGGAACTGACCGCAGAAGAAGCAGAACACCACAAAGGCGCCCATACCGCTCATCTGTTTTACCATGGCCTTGTTCACATCCTTGATGGTCTTGAAGGAGCCGGTGGTAAAGCCGTAGGTGAGTCCCGCCAGACTGAACAGGAAGAACAGCAGCGGAATCAGGCCTTTCAGCAGGGGCGATCCTACAAAGGTATGACCGTCTTTGGAAAGGATCCCCGTAAAGAAGCCCGCCACCAGCACGGCGATGTACACCAGTACCACCAGGCCGGCCCGGTTCAGGCCCTTCCGTTCCAGTTCTGTCACGTCCCCCAGTTCCTCATCGCAGCCGGGACCGTCATAGACACCGAACCGGGGTTCCACCACCTTGATGGAAACCAGTCCGATGATCAGAGCGCACAGAAACGTGGAAGCGAACATGAAATACCAGTTGCAGGTCACATCCACGGCAAACACACCGGCTTTGCCCAGGAACCCGTCGATGGCCTGGTTGGTCAGGCCCTGGAGCAGGGAATCCGTACCGGCGATCATCAGATTGGCGCCAAAACCGGCTTCGGCCCCGGCAAACCCCACCATCATACCCACCACCGGATGCTTCCGCACACCGATGTAGGCCACAGCTGCCAGAGGCGGAATCACCACCATGGCCGTATCAGAGGCGATGTTGCCGCACACCCCCAGGAAGGCCACGATGAACGGCACCAGAGAGGGCGGCACGTTCTTCATGCTGCGCCGCAGAAGAGCCGCCAGCATGCCAGATTCTTCACAGAACCCGATGGCCAGGGTCATGGTGATCACCAGACCCATGGGAGCGAATCCGGTGAAGTTTTTCACCAGGGTGCTGAGCAGCCATTGGATGCCGGCCTTGGAAAAGAAGTTCTGGGATGCCACCATTTTATGAGAGGCCGGATTTTCCAGGGCAAAGCCCGCCTGGGTGCAGAGCGCCCCCACAATGGCCGTGAGGATGAACAGGATGCCGAACAGGATGGCCGGGGGCGGCAGTTTGTTGCAGACCCGTTCGACGGTGTTCAGGAACCGGTCCAGAAGACTGGCTCTGGGTGGATTCTGTGATGCCATTTTTGATGCCATAGATGTGGAACCTCCTTGATACATTCCATGCTGCAGGGACTCCCCTGTTTTCCTGCAGAAAAATCGGCAGACTTGGTGGAGCAGGGTTTTCCATTTTGTGTTTCATTTTTAATAAGGGTTCCCTGATATTATAACAGATTAGCAGATGAATTTGCAGGAATTTTACATATTTTCTGATTAAAAATCTATTTCAGACGGACATAGTAGGATTCTTCGAACGAAAAAAGACTGCTGCACACAAAGTGTACAACAGTCTTTTGCATGATTGTTCTGTTACAGCACACCAGCCGGCAGAGCCAGTCCCACGCCAGGACCGATGGGGAGACCCAGGGTGACCCAGACTACCAGGAAAATGATCCAGGCGATCTGCAGGACAACGGCGATGGGGATCATGTTGGCGATCAAGGTACCGATGGCACAATCCGGCATGTATTTTTCCTGGGCAACGCTCAGGATCATCCAGATGTACGGGCTCATGGGAGTGAAGCAGTTGCCCGGAGAATCACCCAGCCGATACAGCAACTGTGCAAAACCGGGATGGTACCCCATCAGCATGAACATGGGAACGAAGATCGGTGCCAGGATGGCCCACTTGGCGGACCCGGAGGATACGAAGATGTTGATGCAGGCGGTGACCAGGATGAACGCGATGCACATGGGAAGACCCGTGAACCCAATCCCCTTCAGGAAGTTGGCCCCGGAAATGGCCAGCAGCGTGCCCAGCTTGGTCCAGTTGAACAGTCCCTGGAACTGGCCGCAGAAGAAGCAGAACACCACATAGGCGCCCATACCGCTCATCTGTTTCACCATGGCGGCATTCACGTCCTTGATCTTGGTGAACTTGCCCACGCTGTACCCATAGGTGAGGCCACCGATGGAGAACAGGAAGAACAGCAGCGGGATCAGGCCCTTCAGCATCAGGGAACCCACCACGGTCACACCGTCTTTGGACAGCACCTGGGCCTTGAAGCCGATAATCACAACGATGATATAAAGGAGCATGGCCAGAGCCGCCCGATGGATCCCTTTCTTTTCCACAGGGGTGATGTCCACCTTGGCTTCTTCCGTTTCCACCCCTTCATATTTGGGGAACCGGGGTTCGATGATATGCACGGACACCCAGCCAATGACCAGGGCGCACAGGAAAGTGGAAACAAACATGAAGTACCAGTTACAGGTTACATCCACCACGAAAGCGCCTTCCTTGCCCAGGAATGCGTTGATGGCCTGGTTGGTCAGGCCCTGGAGCAGGGAGTCGGTACCGGCCACCAGCAGGTTGGCGGTGAACCCGGCCTGGGCTCCTGCGTACCCCACCATCATGCCTACCACCGGGTGTTTCTTGACCCCGATGTACACAATGGCAGCCAGGGGCGGAATGACGATCATGGCCGTATCAGAAGCGATATTCCCGCAGGTACCCAGGAAAGCCACCAGATACGGAACCACATTGGGTGGTACATTTTTCATGGAACCACGGAGAATCGCTTCCAGGAATCCAGCTTCTTCGCAGAACCCGATGGCCATGGTCATGGTGATGACCAGTCCCAAAGGAGCGAATCCGGTGAAATTCTTCACCAGGTTGGTCAGCAGCCACTGGACCCCTGCCTTGGAGAACAGATTCTGGGAAACCACAGCTTTCCCCGTTGCCGGGTTGATCAGACTGAAGCCGCTGGAAGTAAGCCCGGCCCCGATTACAGCCGTAATTAAGAATAAGACCACGAACAGGATGGCGGGTGGCGGCAACTTGTTGCACACCGTTTCGATGGTATTCAGGAAACGGTCCACCCAGGTTTGCTTTGCTGCATTTTTTGCAACCATAGAATGACAACCCCCTTAAAAGATTTTGTATACTACACACAACATACAGGATGGTGTGCTGCAGCCAATAAATAATCAAACGTTCATATCTTTTATAAAGAGATCGTTTATATAATATCATCATTCCCCCGGCTTGTCCAGACTTTCCATTCCCCTGGACTTGTATACTTTCTCCATGTTATAATTGGTACAAATTTTCTCTTATAAATTTGTAATGCAGAAAGGATGCATGACCCGTTATGGATGAAGTTCTGATACAGATTTTCCCCAACATGACCCTTTGGAAGCTACATTCCCTGAAAGAATACCTGATTTTCGGGATGCTTCTGGTGGGAGGCTTCCTGCTTTTCTGGTTCTGGACCCGGCGGCTGAAAAAAGCCAGGACGCCGGAAGGAGCACGGAAACGGGTGCTGAAAGCCATTGGTTCCGCTTCTCACGGAGATTTTCAGGAGATTACGCCGGCAGACGCCCCTAAAAACCGGAATTCTCTCTGGATCCGCCTTCCTCACGATTGGCTGCTGATGGAAGTTCTGTATCGTGGATACAGAATACAAGGTTCGGAATGGGCTGAACAATGGACAGTCAGCGATAACTCTGAAAGCAGAAATATCCCCAATCCCCTTATAGTACTGGGAAAAGACAAAGAAGCTGCAAAAAAACAGATTGCTGCCTCTGCAACGCCCCTTCCCTCCATCCACACCTTTGTCATCTGCGCCGACAATTACGCCGACCCCAGTTTCCTGCTGGATGAAGGAGCCCGAAAGCACACCCTGTCCGTGGCAGAGCTGAAAAAGTGGATCAAAAAAAGAAATCAATGAAACAGAGAAACGAAGGGGGTGTGAAAAAATGCTTTTTCACACCCCGTCACTAGTCTCTAGTCACTAGCCGATGGAAGCCAGCTGACACTAGCGAAATAAAGGCGCTTATGGTACTCTGTAAAAATCGCGTAAAAAAGCCGCTGTAACTACCAGTCCATGATAGTTACAGCGGCTTTTCTCCGCTTTGGAACAGCGCTTACGAACGGATGACCGCTCTTCAGGCTTCCGGCTGCTGCTCAGGAGATGCAGTTGCTTCAGGGGCTTCAGGCCCATCTTCGGCAATCGCTTCCACCGGGTGATGGAACTTCAGCTGGATGTTCCGATATTTGGGCATCCCGGTCCCGGCAGGGATCAGTTTGCCGATGATGACGTTTTCTTTCAGGCCCAGCAGCGGATCCACCTTGCCTTTGATGGCGGCATCGGTCAGGTTCCGGGTGGTTTCCTGGAAGGAAGCAGCGGACAGGAAGGAATCCGTAGCCAGAGATGCCTTGGTGATCCCCAGCAGGATGGGATGGCCGGTAGCCGGCTGTTTCCCTTCTGCCAGCACTTCGTCGTTCTCGTCTTCGAATTGGGCAATATCCACCACAGAGCCCGGCAGCATGTTGGTGTCGCCGGCTTCGTCGATCTTGTATTTCCGCATCATCTGACGGACCATGACTTCCACGTGCTTGTCGTTGATTTCCACGCCCTGGGATTTGTATACGCCCAGCACTTGCTGTACCAGGTAATGACGGGTAGCGGCAGGACCGGAAATCCGCAGGATGTCGTGGGGATTCAGGGACCCTTCGGTCAGGCGATCGCCCACTTCCACCTTGTCGCCTTCCGCCACATGGATCTTGGCGCCATAGGGGATGTGGTAGGTTTCGTCCGTACCATCTTCCTTGTGGATGATGATGAAACGGCCCTCTTCCTTTTCCTGGATTTCCACAGTACCGGCCACTTCGGACAGGATACCGGGATGTTTCGGTTTCCGTGCTTCGAACAGTTCTTCTACACGAGGAAGACCCTGGGTGATATCGTCAGCACCAGCAACACCGCCGGTGTGGAACGTTCTCATGGTCAGCTGGGTACCCGGTTCGCCGATGGCCTGGGCAGCGATGGTGCCTACGGCTTCGCCCACTTCCACTTTCTTGGCGGTGGCCAGGTTCCGGCCGTAGCAGGCCCGGCATACGCCGAAGTGGGACTTGCAGGTCAGGACAGAACGGATCTTGACTTTTTCCCGCAGATCGGCGATGACATCCGCCATATCTTCGGTGATGTAGTCATTGATGTGGTAAATGACCTTGCCGTCCTTGTCGGTGATGTCTTCGGCCAGGGTACGGCCGACCAGACGGTCACGCAGGGTTTCCAGCACGGTGCTCTTGTTCTTGCCAGCCGTGATGGCTTCTACATACACGCCATCCACTTCGTTGTTGCGGATCTTCATTTCCTTCACGGTGCCATCGTCCAGGATGGTTTCCATCACTTCTGCGGTGAATTTGTCGCCGGCCTTGGCCAGCACTTTGTCTTCCCCGTTGACGATGTCTTCTTCCACCTGTTTGTTCAGGAAATGGTGGGTCATATGTTCGCGGAAAGCAGCCTTGACCTTGTCTTCAGGGACGTTGATCTGCAGCACTTCCGGTTCTTCATTGCTTTCTTCATCCGCAGGATACAGGCTGATTTCCAGGATCTTGGCGGCCATCAGGCGGTCGAAGACTTCTTCGCTCACCAGGGTGTCAGCTTCTGCCAGGATGGAACCATCCTCCGGGTTCAGCACGCTGGCAGCCAGCGTACGGCCTACGGCATAGTCCTTCAGCTTATGCTGGCTGGATCCCAGGACGGATTTGCAGAACCGGGCCCGTTCCCGTACCAGGTTCATACCCGTCACATCACAGTCTTCTTCCCGGACGATGACGTCCTGGGCCACGTCTACCAGACGACGGGTCAGGTACCCGGAGTCGGCGGTCCGCAGTGCGGTATCGGTCAACCCTTTCCGGGCGCCGTGGGAAGAAATGAAGTATTCCAGAATGGTCAGCCCTTCACGGAAGTTGGACTTGATCGGGCGGTCGATGATCCGGCCGGAAGGGTCAGCCATCAGACCACGCATACCAGCCAGCTGACGGATCTGCTGGATGTTACCACGGGCACCGGAGTTGGCCATCATGTAAACCGGGTTGAACGGATCCATGGTGTTCTTCATCAGAGCGTTGGCCACGTCTTCGGTGGCTTTGTCCCAGATGGCGATGACCTTACGGTACCGTTCGTCGTCGCTCATAAGGCCCCGGTTGAAGATGGTTTCCACTTTGTCCACCTGCTTTTCAGCAGCAGCCAGGATGGAAGCCTTTTCTTTCGGGATCTTGATGTCGGAAGCGGCAATGGACAGACCGGATTTGCAGGCGTTGTCATAGCCCAGTTTCTTCACGATATCAAGCACACGGGCAGTACCGAAGTTGCCGTACAGTTTGTGAGCCTTGGCAACCAGACGGCCCAGTTCCTTCTTGTCGATCAGTTTGCCCAGCAGCCAGGTGCCGTCTTCCTGTTTGGAGTAATACCGCATTTCCACAGGCAGTTCGCAGTTGTAGATGATGTTGCCCATGGACGTGGTGACCAGGCTTTCGCCCTTGTCAGAGGGTTCCGGGAAGATCTCTGCATTGGGGACCTTGACTTTGATCCGGGCCTGCAGGTCGATCACATGGTTGAAATAAGCCAGACGGGCTTCATCAAAGCTGATGAAGCGGCGGCCTTCTCCCTTGGCCCCATCCTTGAAGATGGTCAGGTAGTAAGCCCCCAGCACCATATCCTGGGTAGGAACGGTAATGGGTTTCCCGTCTTTGGGCGCCAGGATGTTGTTGACGCTCATGATCAGCACACGGGCTTCCGCCTGGGCTTCGGCAGACAGAGGCAGATGGACAGCCATCTGGTCACCGTCGAAGTCGGCGTTGAAGGGGGTGCAGACCAGGGGATGCAGTTTGATGGCACGGCCTTCGGACAGGATCGGTTCGAAAGCCTGGATGCCCAGACGGTGCAGGGTCGGAGCACGGTTCAGCAGTACAGGATGTTCTTTGATCACGTCTTCCAGTACATCCCACACAGCATCCGTGGCCCGTTCCACCATCCGTTTGGCGCTCTTGATGTTGGTGGCAGCGCCGGTTTCCACCAGCCGTTTCATGACAAAGGGCTTGAACAGTTCCAGTGCCATTTCTTTCGGCAGACCGCACTGGTGCATCTTCATTTCAGGCCCGACCACGATTACGCTACGGCCGGAGTAGTCTACACGTTTCCCCAGCAGGTTCTGACGGAAACGGCCCTGTTTCCCTTTCAGCATGTCGGACAGGGATTTCAGAGGACGGGTACCGGGGCCCGTTACGGCACGGCCGCGGCGGCCGTTATCGATCAGAGCATCCACTGCTTCCTGGAGCATCCGTTTTTCGTTCCGGACGATGATGTCCGGAGCCTGCAGTTCCTGCAGCCGTTTCAGACGGTTGTTCCGGTTGATGACCCGGCGATACAGATCGTTCAGGTCGGACGTGGCGAACCGGCCGCCGTCCAGCTGGACCATAGGACGCAGGTCTGGGGGGATTACCGGGATGACATCCATGATCATCCATTCCGGTTTGTTCCCGCTCTTCAGGAAGGCTTCGCACACATCCAGACGGCGGACGATGTTCCGTCTCTTCTGGAGGCTGGTTTCCGTCTTCAGGGCAGCCCGCAGTTCCTTGGTCAGTTCCGGTACGTTGATTTCATGGAGCAGTTCCTTGATGGCTTCTGCGCCCATGCCCACCCGGAAGGTAGGACCGTATTCATCCAGTTTTTCCTGATATTCGGCTTCGGTCAGCAGTTGTTTCTTGGTCAAGTTGGTGTCGCCCGGATCCAGTACGATGTAGCTGGCAAAGTACAGGACTTTTTCCAGAGCCCTTTGCCCGATGTCCAGGATGGCACCCATCCGGCAGGGGATCCCTTTGAAATACCAGATGTGGGAAACAGGAGCTGCCAGTTCGATGGAGCCCATCCGGTCACGACGGACTTTGGAACGGGTGACTTCCACGCCGCATTTGTCACAGACCACACCTTTATAACGGATGCGTTTGTACTTGCCGCAATGGCATTCCCAGTCTTTGGTCGGCCCAAAGATCCGTTCGCAGAACAGACCATCCCGTTCCGGTTTCAGGGTTCTATAGTTGATGGTTTCCGGTTTGGTGACTTCCCCGTGAGACCAGGCTCTGATCTTCTCGGGGGACGCCAGACCGATTCTCATAGAATGAAATTTATTTACGTCCAACAAGAGCGCTCACTCCTTCCTACTCTGCATCAGACCCGTTGTCGTCGCCGTTATCATTTTGGGAATCATCCAGATTCATGTTCCCGATATCTGCAATCACATCGAAGTCGCTGCCTTCCGGCTGGTCTTCATCCGGGCTCAGTTCTTCGTCGCTGTTCTGGTTCGCGCCGTTCGTTTCGCCCACGTTGGCTGCGGTATGGTTGGCTTTGTTGGCCATATCCATATCCAGCTCTCTGGCAATATCGCCCATTCCGATGTCTTCATCTTCATCGTCCAGGTCGATTTCTTCATCGTCTTCATCCAGGACCTGGATGTCCAAACCGATGGCCTGCATTTCTTTCACCAGCACCTTGAAGGATTCAGGCACACCCGGTTCAGGGATGTTTTCACCCTTCACGATGGCTTCGTAGGCTTTCACACGGCCCACCACGTCATCGGACTTCACGGTCAGGATTTCCTGCAGGGTATAAGCGGCACCGTAAGCTTCCAGTGCCCATACTTCCATTTCCCCGAATCTCTGGCCGCCGAACTGGGCTTTACCACCCAGAGGCTGCTGGGTCACCAGGGAGTACGGACCGGTGGAACGGGCATGGATCTTATCTGCAACCAGATGGTGCAATTTCAGGTAGTAGATGCAGCCCACAGTAACAGGGTTATCGAAAGGTTCGCCGGTACGTCCATCGTACAGGATGGTCTTGCCGCTGGGATCCACGCCACCCAGTTTCAGGGTCTTCTGCATATCGTCTTCCCGGGCGGAATCGAACACAGGCACTGCCACAGGCACGGCATGGTCCACTGTCTGGGGCATACCATACTTATCCACATCATAACCGGCTTCTTTCAGTTCGCCGGCCAGGCTGGGATCACCGGATTCGATCCGCATGCCCAGGCCGCAGGCGGCCCAGCCCAGATGGGCTTCCAGGATCTGCCCGATGTTCATACGGGAAGGCACGCCCAGGGGGTTCAGTACGATCTGTACCGGTTCACCGTTGGGCAGGAACGGCATATCTTCCCGAGGCATGATCCGGGAAACCACACCCTTGTTCCCGTGGCGGCCTGCCATCTTATCGCCTTCGCTGATCTTCCGTTTCTGCACGATATGGACACGTACCTGTTTGGAAACGCCGGGGGGCAGTTCGTCGCCGTTTTCCCGGGTGAAGATCTGCACGCTGACAATGATGCCGGATTCGCCGTGAGGCACCCGCAGAGAGCTGTCCCGGACTTCCCGTGCTTTTTCTGCGAAGATGGCACGGATCAGCCGTTCTTCCGCACTCAGTTCCGTTTCACCTTTCGGAGTGACTTTGCCGACCAGGATATCACCAGGCCGTACTTCCGCACCAATGCGGATGATCCCGTCTTCATCCAGGTCTTTCAGGGCTTCTTCAGAAACGTTGGGGATGTCCCGGGTGATTTCTTCAGGTCCCAGTTTCGTATCCCGGGCATCGCAGTTGTATTCTTCGATATGGATGGAGGTGAACACATCTTCCTTCACCAGATCTTCGGACAGCAGTACAGCATCTTCGTAGTTGTAGCCTTCCCAGGGCATGTACGCTGCAATGGCGTTGCGGCCCAGAGCCAGTTCGCCGTGATCCGTGGCAGGACCATCGGCCAGGACCTGGCCTTCTTCCACCTTGTCGCCTTTATAGACAATGGGGCGCTGGTTCACACAGGTGCTCTGGTTGGAGCGTTTGAACTTCAGGACGTTGTATTCATCCACACCGGCACCATCGGCCCGGGTGATGATGATCTTATCGCCGCTGACGTATTTCACCGTGCCGGCATGCTTGGCCAGGATGCAGACACCGGAGTCCACAGCCACTTTGTATTCCATGCCGGTACCTACAACAGGCGCCTTGGGATTCAGCAGAGGCACAGCCTGCCGCTGCATGTTGGCACCCATCAGAGCACGGTTGGCGTCATCGTTTTCCAGGAAAGGAATCAGGGCTGCTGCGATGGACATAACCTGTTTAGGAGAAACGTCCATGAAATCCACACGGGTAGGAGGGATGGAAAGCACATCGTTCCGTTCCCGGCAGGTTACGTGGCTGTTCACGAAGGAACCGTCGTCGTTCAGCGGTTCGTTGGCCTGTGCCACGATATAGTTATCTTCCTCGTCTGCGGTCATGTAAACGATGTCGTTGGTCACCTTGCCGGTCTTCTTGTCCACCCGGCGGTACGGAGTTTCGATGAAGCCGTACCGGTTCACCACACCATAAGCGGCCAGGGACCCGATCAGACCGATGTTCGGGCCTTCAGGGGTTTCAATAGGACACATACGGCCGTAGTGGGAAACGTGTACGTCGCGGACTTCGTAGCCGGCACGTTCACGGGACAGACCACCGGGCCCCAGAGCAGACAGACGCCGTTTGTGGGTCAGTTCAGCCAGAGGGTTGTTCTGGTCCATGAACTGGGACAACTGGCTGCTGCCGAAGAATTCCTTCACCGCAGCCACCACCGGGCGGATGTTGATCAGGGCCTGGGGCGTAATGACGTCAGCATCCTGCAGGGTCATCCGTTCCCGGATTACCCGTTCCATACGGGACAGCCCGATCCGGAACTGGTTCTGCAGCAGTTCCCCTACGCAGCGTACACGACGGTTGCCCAGATGGTCGATATCGTCCTTGCCTTCCATGCCGTCGATCACGTTCAGCAGGTAAGCGAAGGAAGCGATCACATCAGCCGGAGTGATGACCCGGACAGAAGCATCGATATCCTTGGTGACGATGATGTGTTCCGGATGTTCCTGATAGTTCACCCACACATCCGCATAGCCGGGTTCGCTGTAGATCCCGCTTTGTTCCAGCTTGTCGATTTCTTCATCGCCAATGATGGTGCCTGCCGGCAGGACCACTTCGCCCTGAGTGCCATCGGGATTTTCGAAGGCAATGGGAGAAGTCAGTTCCTTGCCCAGCAGACGATGGCGCCAGCCCAGTTTCTTGTTGACCTTGTAACGGCCCACGTTGGCCAGGTCATACCGACGATTGTCGGAGAAGATGTTCTTGATCAGCTGAGCGGCATTTTCCAGGTTAGCCGGTTCGCCAGGACGCAGCTTCCGGTAGATTTCCAGCAGTGCATCCTCTTCGTTCTTGGTGGTATCCTTGGCCAGGGTGGCAGTCAGGAAGGGATGTTCACCAAAAGTCTTGATGATATCATCGTTGGTGGGCAGGCCCATCACACGCAGCAGTGCCGTGGCCGGCAGTTTCCGGGTCCGGTCCACACGGGCGTAGATGATGTCGTTCAGATCGGTTTCGTATTCGATCCAGGCGCCCCGGTTGGGGATGACCGTGGTCCCGTACAGGAACTTGCCCATGGGATCCATATCTTTGGAATAGTACACACCAGGAGAACGGACCAGCTGGCTGACGATGACCCGTTCAGCCCCGTTGATCACGAAGGTACCGGTATCGGTCATCAGAGGGAAGTCACCCATGAAAACGGTGGATTCCTTGATTTCGCCCGTATCCTTGTACAGCAGGCGCACGTCCACATTCAAAGGTGCTGCATAGGTAGCGTCCTTCTCTTTGCAGGTCTCGATATCATATTTGGGATCCCCAATGGTGAAGTTTTCAAAACTCAGTTCCAGGTTGTCAGTGAAATCCTTGATCGGGGAAACGTCTTTGAATACATCGTGCAGCCCCTCTCTTATGAACCACTCATAAGATTTTCTCTGCAGGTCGATCAAATGAGGCATCTTCAGGACTTCTTTGATCCGTGCATAACTGTACCGGATGCGGTCGCCATTATGAACCGGCTTAAACATGTGGTCTCTCACTCCTTTTCTCTAGGCAGGTATTCGAAGAAAGTACTAAGAATCTATCACATAAAAAAACAAGGCAGTCAACACAACTAAGATTGATCAGCCTTGTATCTTGCAATGTCTCTCAGTCAGCATTTCGTGCTCCTCTCCTCACTTGAGCGGGAACGCGATGTCCAACCACTGAGCACTCGCGAAACCTATATATCCTGCTTGTAACAAACTTCATGGACGATAATTATACCATATTACAGTGGAATTGTTCAAGAATACATGTGAACTTTTTATGAATTCTTTTTAAAAAGCCTTGCTATTTTCATGGAAAGGTTTTCCATCCCGGATCAGTGGGTTCCATTCCGGATGATCCAGGGCCAGCCGGATCAATGTGATCACATTGAAGTTGGAATTGTACCGGTAGAAGATCAGGAACCGGCCGCAGGGATAACAGCGGACCCCTTCCAGGTCCAGCAGAGAGTCCCGGGCATTGGCTGCCAGTTTGGGCATTTCCTCCAGCGCATGCAGTGTGGCTTCCAGCTGCTGCAGTTCTTCCGGGGTGCAGTGTTCCTTCGCCGCTGCTTCGTCCCGCTGTGCCTGCCGGGTACGCAGCAGGTTCCCCTCCAGATCCGCCATGTCTTCCTGTTCCAGGCTCCGGAGCCCTTCGCCCAGATACTGGCGTACCGTTTCCCGCAGGGTTTCTTCCATGATGGTTCTCCTTGCTCTCATATAGAAAAAGAGTGCCGCAGCTGCGACACTCTTTGGCGATTAAGCTTCCGCTTCAACCGGGTAAACGCTGATCTTCCGACGATCTTTACCCCATCTTTCAAAAGCAACCTTGCCGGCCACCTTTGCATAGATGGTGTAGTCTTTACCCATGCCAACGTTCTGGCCCATGTGGAACCGGGTGCCACGTTGACGGACAATGATGGAACCAGCCGTTACCAGCTGACCATTGTGTGCTTTCGTGCCCATGCGTTGTGCATTGGAGTCACGGCCGTTGGAAGTGGAGCCGCCCCCTTTATGATGGGCGTGTAATTGAAGGATTAATTCGAACACGATGTTCACCTCCTGTGCTCTTTGATAACGAGATAGTCGGGCGAATAAGTCTTCTGCAGATGACGGAGACCGCAGACCATGGTCTGCAGGATGGCTTCCGTCTTTGCATCCGGTTCATCCACCAGACAGACTCCCAAGGTACCGGCTTCCTGGTCAATGGAGTAGTCCACCCTGCGGTGGAGCACTTCATTCAGGCCATTGGCGGCCACCTGGGTATCCAGCGATACGGCAAAGCAAACTTCATCGAATCCTTCCGGATTGAACTCTGCATGTCCTGCCACGGTGTATCGTCTGATTCTGCCACGATTGTTGTAGTAGATATCTACCTGGATCATGGCTTAGGCTTCGATAGAAGTGATTTCAACCTGGGTGAAGGGTTGACGATGACCCTGGCGTTTCCGATAGTTGGATTTTGCTCTGTATTTGAAAACAAAGATCTTATCGGCTTTGCCCTGTTTAGCAACCTTGGCGGTTACTTTAGCGCCTGCAACGGTAGGAGTACCCACTTTTACATCGCCATCGTTGACAACAGTCAGAACTTCGTCAAAAACGACTTCCTGGCCTTCTTCAACGTTCAGTTTTTCAACATTCAGTACGTCGCCTTCGCTGACACGGTACTGTTTGCCACCTGTACGGATAATAGCGTACATATCTGCACCTCCCTCATTCAAGACTCGCCGGATGCGGTAACTCCCTACGGAGTTTTACGGAACCTCTCCGTGCGGTAGTGCTAAATTCACATTCAGCCTTCAAAGTATACTACATGGGCAGAAAAAAAGCAAGTTCTTCCCCTGCCAAAAATGCATTTTTATTCTGTAACTGGGGACCCAATCATGCTATAATAATTGAATTGTAAAGAAAGAAAGGTCGTGAGAATCAAAGATGAAAGAAATGATTCGTCTGGTGGGGATCACCAAGGAGTTTGAAGACAACCTGATCATCCCCACCCTTAACCTGACTATCTACGACGGAGAATTCGTGACCCTGCTGGGGCCCTCCGGCTGTGGCAAGACCACAATACTGCGCATGATTGCCGGTCTGGAGACGCCCACTTCGGGTCATATTTTTCTGGATGACGAAGAGGTCACCCAACTGGCCCCCTACAAGCGCAATGTGAACATGGTGTTCCAGCATTATGCCCTGTTCCCCCATATGACAGTGGAAGAAAACATCCGCTTCGGGCTGCTGATGAAAAAAGTTCCCCGCCAGGAGCAGCAGAAACGGATTGCCGAAGTGCTGCAGCTGACCCAGCTGGAGGAGCTGCGTTACCGGAAGCCCCAGCAGATGAGTGGCGGCCAGCAGCAGCGGGTCGCCATCGCCCGGGCTCTCGTAAACAATCCAAAAGTATTGCTGCTGGACGAACCATTGGGTGCCCTGGACTACAAGCTGCGGAAGACCATGCAGGTGGAACTGCGGAGCCTGCAGCAGCGCCTGGGCATCACCTTCATCTATGTCACCCACGACCAGGAAGAGGCCCTGACCATGAGCGACCGGGTCATCATCGTGAACGGCGGCCGCATCGAGCAGGACGATCCTCCGGAGAAGATCTACCAGTATCCCCGGAGCCGGTTCGCTGCCAGCTTCATCGGCGAGAACAACTTTTTCCCTGTACCCGGCGATGACAGCCGCCTGCTGGCCATCCGGCCCCAGTTCCTGGTGGTGACCGCTGAAAACGAGGAGACCCCTCCGGAAAAGAAGCCTCTCCATACAGGGACCATCGAACAGATCCTGTTCTGCGGCACCTTTGACAAGCTGTTCATCCGGCTGGATGACGACCGGCAGGTGATCACTGCCTACCAATATTATGATGAACACCGGGATTGGGATCTGGGCGACCGGGTCGGTATCTGGTGGAATCCCCAGGACAGCGTCCAGGTGACGAAATGAAGCGGGGCAAACTGCTGGTGCTGCCAGCCATGGGGTGGCTGGGGCTGTTCTTCGCCCTGCCCCTCCTGATTGTGGTGATCGTCTCCTTCGCCTCCCGTACACCCTACGGCCAGGTGGTTTTCAACTGGACCCTGGAGAACTACATCCAGTTCCTGGAGCCTCTGTATCTGAAGATTTTCGTCTTTACCCTGGGTACCGCCTTTTTAACCACCCTGCTGACCTTCGCCATGGGCTATCCGGTGGCCTACACCATCGCCATGGTCCTGCCAAAAAAATGGCAGCAGGCCGGCATCATCCTGGTCATGATCCCCTTCTGGATCAATTTCCTGATCCGCTCCTATTCCTGGGTGATCATTCTCCGGGCCCACGGTCTGGTAAACAGCTTCCTCATGTCCATCGGTGCCATCGAAGTGCCTCTGCAGCTGCTGTACAACAACACTGCCGTGCTCATCGGCATGGTCTACGGGCTGCTTCCCTTCATGGTCCTGCCCATCTACGTTTCTCTGGAACAGATGGACAAACGTCTGCTGGAAGCTGCCAGTGATCTGGGTGCCGGTTCTTTGACGGCATTCCGGAAGATCACGCTGCCCCTGACCATGCCCGGTGTGGCCGCCGGCTCCATCCTGGTTTTCATCTCCTCCCTGGGGATGTTCGTAGTGCCGGACATCATGGGCGGTGCCAAAAGCTCCCTGATGGGGAACGTGATCCAGAACCAGTTCCTGTCCGCCCGTGACTGGCCTTTCGGGTCGGCACTGTCCATCATCCTGGCACTGCTCAGCCTCATCATGATCGTGCTGTATTACAAGGCCCTGCAGGCCCAGAAAGGAGGCCACCCCCATGAAGAGAAACTGGCGTAGTGCCACCCTGGTGGCTTATTCCCTTGCCATCCTGGCTTTTCTGTATCTGCCGCTCCTGATTCTTTCCCTGTATTCCTTCAATGATTCCCGGATCAATGCGGTATGGACCGGTTTTACCTTCAAATGGTATGCGGCGCTGCTGGAAAATGATCGGGTACTGGAAGCCCTGGGCAACAGTCTGCTGATTGCTTCTGTCACCACCGTAGTGTCCACCGTCATGGGCACACTGGCGGCCCTGGCCCTCCATCGCTATCAGTATAAATGCAGGCTGCTGATCAACAGCCTGTTGTACCTGCCCATCCTGATCCCGGAAATCGTCATGGGGCTGTCGTTGCTGGTCCTGTTTTCCCAGCTGGGCATCAACCTGGGGCGGCCCACCCTGATCATAGCCCACATCACCTTCTGCATCTCCTTTGTGATCATCACTGTAGGCGCCCGTCTGGAAGGGTGCCGGCAGGATCTGGAGGAAGCTGCCAGCGACCTGTATGCCACCCCCTGGAATGCCTTCCGGTATGTGACCCTGCCCATGATCGCACCGGGGATCATCGCCGGTGCTCTCATGGCTTTCACCCTGTCCATCGATGATTTCGTCATCAGCTTCTTTGTGGCCGGTCCCAACTCCACCACCCTGCCCCTTTACATTTACGCCATGGTGAAGCGGGGGATCTCGCCCCAGATCAATGCCCTTTCCACCTGCATGATGCTGGTCACCATCTCCCTGGTGGTGATTTCCCAGCTGCTGCAGAAAAAGGATTTCCATTCTTCCCGAAAGGACTGATGCTGCATGAAGAAAATCCAATGGCTGCTGTGCGGACTCCTGGTTTTCCTGCTGATGGCCTTCACCGGCTGCGGCAAAGAGAAACCGGAGGAAACCGATGACAGACAGGTTTTGAACCTGTTCAGCTGGGCCGACAACTTCGACCCGGAAATGATCAAGGCCTTTGAAAAAAAGTACCACTGCAAGGTGAACTACGATGTGTTCGCCAACAACGAAGAACTGCTGGCCAAGCTCCAGGCCGGCGGGGCCCAGTACGATCTGATCCAGCCGTCCGATTATATGGTTTCCACCATGATCAAGCTGGATCTCCTGGAAAAACTGGATAAAGAGGCCATTCCCAATGCACGGAATGTGATGGATGCCCTCCAGCATCCCGATTTCGACCCCAACGGAGAGTATTCCGTCGTCTACACCTGGGGCATGACAGGAATCGTGTACAACAAGAAATACATCAAGGAGCCTCCCACTTCCTGGAATGACCTGTGGAAGCCGGAATACAAAGGCCGGGTGATCCTGTTGAACGACAGCCGGGAAGTGTTCGGCATGGCCCTGAAGAAGAACGGCTGGTCCAATAACTCCACAGATCCTGCCCAGCTGAAGAAAGCCTATGAAGATCTGACCCTGCTGGTGCCCAACATCCTGGCTTACGATACGGATGGCATCAAACAGAAATTCATTGCCGAGGAAGCCTGGATCGGAACCATGTGGTCCGGGGACGCTTCCTACAGTTACCACGAGAACCCCAACCTGGGTTTTGTCATTCCCAAAGAAGGGACCCTGGTGTGGGCCGATACCCTGGCCATTCCCAGGGGCGCCAAACACAAGAAACTGGCAGAGGAATTCATCAACTTCCTGTTCGACCCCCAGGTCAGTGCCAAAAACTACGAAGCCATCGGGTATAACGATCCCAACGGCAACGCCAAACAATACCACTCTCAGGAATATCTGGAAGACCCCATGCTGAATGCCGCCATCACCCACCTGAAAGAAGGGGAATGGCTCCATGACATCGGAGATGCCATTACCATGTACGACCGGTACTGGACAGAACTGAAGACGATCCGATAAAAAAAACAGGCTGCCGCCAATTGGCGACAGCCTGTTTTTTGCGTTCAGCTTATTTGGAAGCCTGCTGAGCCGGTACTTGTTTCACTTCTACCGGTACCAGGTTCAGGCCCTGCAGCTGGGCTTTTCTGCCCTTGGTGCTGAATACGAAAGTCATCTGCACATTGGGAGCCTTTTTCGCATCGCCGATGTAGATCAGACGGTCAGCATCCTGGAATTTGTCCAGGCGCACCAGTTTCAGGTTGCTGATGCCCCCCAGCTGGTTGGTCACGCCGTTTTTCATGTTGTTCAGAGCGGCTGCGTTGAAGTTCTTCTGCAGTTCCGGAGAAAAGCCGGCAGCTGCATCAGCCAGCTGGCCTTTGCCCTGGATCAGTTTGATCACTTTCGTAGTGGTCACTTCTTCCTGGGCCAGCAGATCACTGGCCGGGCTGGCAAAGCCCAGGCTTGCCATTCCCAGAGACAGTACAGCCGTCAGCATCAGAATCAATTTTTTCATGTTTCCTACACCCTTTCTCTTTCTATGATCATATTGTATGTGAAACTGAGAGCAGAAATCAAATGCTGTCCTTTTCGATCCGTTCCATGGCTTCTTTCGTGCCTTCATGGGTCCCGAAAGCGCTCAGGCGCAGATAGCCTTCGCCCATTTTACCGAAGCCGGCACCGGGCGTACCTACAATGGCCAGGTCATTCAGCAGATGGTCGAAATATTCCCAGCTGCCCATGCCGTTGGGGCACTTCACCCAAACGTAGGGAGAATATACACCGCCGTAGTACTTGTACCCCTTTTTATCGAAGGTGGCCATCATCATACGGGCATTTTCCCGATAGTAGTCCAGCATGTCCCCGCATTCTTTTTCGCCCAGAGGCGCCAGTGCCGCTTCCGCGCCCCGTTGCACGATGTAATTGACCCCGTTGAATTTGGTGGTCTGACGGCGCAGCCACATCTTGTTCAGGCTCATTTCCTTGCCTTCCGGAGATTTCCGGGTCAGCTGCTGGGGCACCACGGTATACCCACACCGGGTACCGGTGAACCCTGCCGTCTTGGAGAAAGAGCAGAATTCGATGGCGCAATCCTTGGCACCGGGGATGGTATAGATGCTCCGGGGCATATCCGGGTTGGTGATGAAAGCTTCATAGGCCGCATCATACAGGATGATGGCATCGTTCTTCAGCGCATAGTCCACCCATGCCTTCAGCTGTTCCTTGTTATAGGCAGCGCCGGTGGGGTTGTTGGGGGAGCACAGATAGATGATATCGGCCTTCACAGAGGGATCCGGCATGGGCAGGAAATCGTTTTCCGGAGTCCCGTTCATATACAGGATCTTCCGGTCCCGCATGACGTTGGTATCCACATACACAGGGTATACAGGATCCGGAACCAGGATCACATTGCTGTCATCGAACAGATCGGTAATATTGCCGCAGTCGCTCTTGGCACCGTCGCTGACAAAGATGTCCTTGGTTTCCAGCTGTACTCCATGACGGGCATAGTACTTCACAATGGCTTCGTGGAGGAATTCATAGCCCTGTTCCGGACCATAGCCCCGGAAGGTTTCCTTGTGGCCCATTTCCTGCACCGCCCTGGTCATGGCTTCGATGACGGAAGGCGCCAGAGGCAGGGTTACATCCCCGATGCCCATTTTAATGATTTTTTTATCCGGATGGGCTTCCGTGAAAGCCTTGACCCGGGCAGCGATATCCGAAAACAGATAGCTTTCCTTTAATTTTGCGAAATTACCATTTACCAATGCCATATTTTTTCTCCTTTAATACGAAACGTTCTTTTTCAACTGCAAACCTTTATTTATTGTAAAGTAGCAGGATGGGAATGTCAATTCCTGCCTCATTTATTTCAATAAATCTTCCGGAAGATCGATGACCCCTTCGTACACGGTGGCAGCCGGTCCCTTCAGGATGATGGTGTCATCCTGTTCCGCCTTCACCTGCAGCAGTCCTCCCTTGGCTTCCACCTTCAGGAATTCATTGGGTTTTCCGGCTTTTCCCAGATGCACACAGGTATACCCCACAGCACAAGCTCCGGTGCCGCAGGCCCAGGTCTCCCCGCTGCCCCGCTCCCAGACCCGGAACTTGACGTAATCCGGGCGGACCACCTGGACAAATTCCACATTGACCCGTTCCGGGAACACAGAAGAATGTTCGATGACTTTTCCCATCGCTTCCACCGGCGCCGTATCCACATCATCCACGAAAAGGACAAAATGGGGATTGCCCATGGAGACGGCCGTGCCCCGCACTGTGAATTTGACCCCGTCCGAACGGGTGAAGGTCACATCCCTGTCAATGCAGGTTGCTTCCGGCCAGTCCATGGGAATGTCCTTCGTATCGGTAATGGCTTTTCCCATATCCACTTCGGCCATGGACACCTTGCCATTTTCCACCGTCATGTGGATGGTCTTGATTCCGCCCAGGGTTTCCAGGGTAATGGTGTCCTTATGGGTCAGTCCCTTGTCATATACGTATTTGGCAATGCACCGGGAGCCATTTCCGCACATCTTCCCTTCCGATGCATCGGCATTGAACATCCGCATCCGGAAATCTGCCTTATCCGAAGGGCAGATGCAGATCAGTCCGTCAGAACCGATACCGAACCGACGGCGGCTGACAAATTCTGAAATTTTGCCGGGATTGGGCAGCATTTTATCCATACAGTCCACATACACATAGTCGTTCCCACAGCCATGCATCTTGGTGAATTTGATTTTCATGAAGTGTTTCCCCCTCATTCTCATTTGAATCCATATTATATCATGAAACCGTATCCTATGCACTCCTGCTGTGATTTCAAGGGGAGCGCCGGCAAACAGGTTACCTGGAAGTGCCTTCTTTTCTCTTATAACAGGTTATGGTAGACTAACTGTAGAAAAGGAGGAGATTCTGCAATGATGAAGGAAAAATTACTGGCCCTTTCCCTGGGGATGCTCCTGTGCGGCATGATGCCTACAGCGGCAGATCCGTCCGCCATTTCCCCTTCAGGACGGCAAGGAAACAATCAAAAGGACAGTCATAGGTTTTCCCGTCAAAATGGATCATCCGGATTTCTCCTTTCACAGGTCCCGTTCACTGGGCCTTTTTTTCCATGGTGGCCGTGTCCAGCAGGGTTCCATCGGGCAGGAAGGCCTGGAGCTGCAGCTCTGTATCCGTCTTGGTCATGACCAGATAGTTGTCCGTTTCCGGCTGAGGGGCCACATATTCATCCAGGGGATGTTCTTTCCACAGGCCGGGATAGCGCACATCGCCGGCCACCCCGGTGAGGATATACAGAGGCCCGTCGGGATTGTGGCGGAAATCCCGGATATGGCCCCGGTTCCGGTAGGTGTGGAGATGGGCGCTCAGCACCAGGTCGATGCCGTATTCATCAAAGAGCGGCATCCAGACCTTCCCTTCCTGCTCGATGCCCTCATCACGACCTGTACGGCCCGTAGCCGGATTGAAGGCATACCGGAGAGGATCCTTGTGCATCACCACAATATTCCATTTCTGCCGGTTCTGTTCCATGTCCTTCCGGAACCACTGGATTTCGTCCTGTTCCAGGTTGGGCTCCAGGTCCTTCATTTCGGAAAACACCGTATCCAGCACAACGAAATGCACATCCCCCACCGTAAAGGAGTAGAACCGGTTGGGATACTGGGCATAGCCGTTTTGCGGCAGATTGAACAGTTTCATATAGGCTTCCGGGCGGCGGACCTTCCAGTTCAGGTCATAGGTCTCATGGTTGCCTACCGTCGTGGCCATGGGGATCTTCTCCGCCATGGGTTCCACCACATCGAACCAGGCATTCCACTGGCTGGCATCCTGGCCGTTATCCACCTGATCCCCCATGTTCACAAAGAACTGGGCATCTTGGTTCCGCTGCCAGGCCGGCATGGCCGTGGCTTTCCACACGCTGTAATCCGCACTCTGGGAATCCGGGAAGATCAGGGCCTTGAAACTGTTACCCTGGAACGTGGTGAGGGGCATCCAGTCCGTGGCCTTCTTGCTGTAGCACAGCCGGTATTCATACTGAGTGCCAGGCTGCAACCCTTCCAGATGGGCCGTATGGATAAACGTCCTCGCCTTTCCATCCTGGAAAGCCTCCTCGCTGGCCTGGACAGTCTGGATATCCTCCTGTCCCTTCACCCGGAATTCCACCCGGGGCTTTTCTTCGGCAAAATCCGACTGCCACATAAGGGTCCGGCTGGTGGAAGGGTCCTTCGTCATCACCTGCCGGATGTTCCGGATTTCCGTCCCAGAGATCAATTCATAATGGATGGCCTGGTGTTTTCCCCAGGCAAAGACATCTTCCACCGGACGGGTCACATACCCGGGCAAAAAACGCCAGGCCGTAATGGCTGCCAGGACCGCCAAAAGGAGGGCCAGGACCCCTCCCTGTTTCCGATTCATTTTCATGGTAGTTTCCTTTCCAATTCATGGTATCACAATCGTCAAACGTATTATGGTTATTATAAAATGGAATAGTCGGTGGTGCCAATATCTTTTCCGTATGGTCGGTTATACGAAAATTTTACAAAAATCCAAGAAGCCAGCGGAACCGCCGTGGATCCCATCTCCGCCTCCATCATCCTGGCCGATAAGACTGATGTGCGCCGGAACCGGGTACACAATACCGTATCGGAGACCTTTGACAAACACGATACCGTAAACTATGCAGCCCTCACCAATAAGCTGCATATCGATTCCCATAAGAAAGTCATCACCCTGAAAATCGAACTGGATGAGAATATCTGTTCCATGATCGACTATTAATGAGGATATGACAAACGGGGCTGTGAAGAAATGAAAATCCATTTCTTCACAGCCCCGTTTCATTCTCTCAGGTCAAAAACTGTAACTTCCTACCCCCAGGTTTCCTGCACGATGGCTCACCTGTGTCCTAGAGTCACTGTGATTCGCAGATTTCTGTGCAGCCAGAGGGCTGTTCTTTTGGATGATGGCACCCCATACACTCTGAAAATCTTTGGGACGGAAGCCCAGATTCATTTCCCACATGGTAACGCCTTGCATTTTCATACGGATCTCCCCTTCCCTTTTTTCTGTTCCTTGCGGATTGGTTGTTTTTTCTTTGTGACTTCAGTATACCCCATATTGCTCACAAAGAAAAACAAGTAGTTTTATATAGCGTAACAAGCTTTTCCCTGTGCTATAATACCAATCAAAAGGAGGGGATTCCATGGAACTGGCACAAAAAATGTTCCTGTTGGCGGCAGAAGAGATGAATTTCACCAAAGCGGCCAGAAGGGCCTTCGTTACCCAGCAATGTCTCAGCGAACATATCCAGAAGCTGGAAAAACAACTGGGGACGAAACTGTTTCAAAGGGGAGGCCGTCTGCAGCTGACAGATACGGGTAAGGCTCTGGTCAGCACCCTGCACCAGATCCAACATCTGGAGGAAAATCTGCAGCAGAGGATCCAGGAAATCGAGGCCGGAGAAATCGGTGAAATCCGTCTTGGGATCAGTACCACCCGGGCCCGGCTCCTGCTGCCCCGTTTTCTGGAACGGTACCATAGGGCCTATCCCCAGGTCCACATTTCCATTACCCTGGGCGATACCGTCCATCATCTCCAGCTGTTGAAGACCCAGAAGCTGGATCTGGTACTGGGCTTGGACGCTCCTCCAGACCCTTTCCTGGAGGAACTGCTGATTGGAAGGGAAAAACTGATGGTGGTGGGTACCCGTTCCTTTTTCAGCCGCTACAGCCGCAAAAACAAGGACCTTTCCAGCTGGAAAACGGGAGATACCCTGTCCCTTGAGACATTCACGCCCTTTCCCCTGATAGGCAACCGGGAGCACAGTACCCTGCTGGAACTGGTCCAAAGCTGTCTCCGGGAAAATCATCTGGATTGTCCCCAGCCCATTTCCATCAGCGACATCGGTACCCAGGTCCAACTGTGCCGTCTGGGGCATACGGCCACCTTCTGCAATGATATCCTGGCTTTCCCCTTGATCCGGGAAGTGGAAAAGAGCCAGGAAGATCCCCTGCTGGCTTTTTACATTGCCAATGAGACCCACACCATGCGTTCCAGCATTTTGCGCCTGAAAGCCCAGGTACGGCCCAGATACCTGGAGGATTTCACGGAAGCATTGCTCCAGTATATGAAAAAAGCTGCTGCCACGGTTAGATAAAACGGAGGAAATATGCCGGGCAGGTCTTCTTGACAATCTCCAGGAATCGTCTTATACTACAGCTAATAGATTTATATTTATCAATATGAAAGGAGAGTATCCCATGGAATCTTTATCCCATACAGCCCGACAGTTCAAGGCCCTTGCCGATGAAAACCGTCTCCACATCCTGGAACTTCTCCAGGGAGGAGAACGGTGCGCCTGCGTGCTGCTGGAAAATCTCCATCTGTCCCAGCCCACCCTTTCCCACCATATGAAAATCCTGTGCGACGCGGGGCTGGTCACCGGTCGGAAAGAAGGCAAATGGGTCTACTATACCCTGAACCGGAACACAGCCCGGGAACTGGAAGAACGGATCCGGGACCTGTTCCGGGAAATCCCCTCTCTCCAGCCGACGGACTGCAACTGCCACAAGTGCCAGTAAATTTTTTGCGTTAACAGATTGATAAATTTCAATCTATAAATTTATTTTCTGGGAGGAATCCATTATGGAAAGAAAACAAGTACAGATTTTTGAACAGGCCATGTGCTGCCCTACAGGACTTTGCGGTCCTTCCATCGATCCGGAACTGCTGCGGATTTCTGCAGTGCTGGACACTCTGGAAAAACACGGAATCCCGGTGGAACGGTATAATCTGAGCAATGCGCCCCTCAAGTTCATCCAGACCCCGGCAGCAGCAGAATTCCTGCAGCACCATGGGCCTGAGGAACTGCCTCTGATCCTGGCAGATGGAAAGATCTGGATGACCGGCCGTTACCCCACCAATGAGGAATTTGTCCGGATGCTGGATTTCAATCCGGCCCTGCTGGTCGAAGACTCTGCCCCGCAGGACAGCGAAAAACAAGGACCCGGCGCCTGCTGCTGCTGCGAAGAAGAACCGGATGCCGGATCCTCCTGCTGCTGCGAAGAAAAGAAAGACAGCGAAACGTCCGGTTCCTGCTGCGGTTCCAGCTCTTCCAGCTGCTGTCAGTGAAGAAGGGAGACCCCCATGGAACTGTATGATCCTTTTGCCGCCATCCGCACCCAGTATGTGTTCTTTACCGGCAAAGGCGGTGTGGGTAAGACCTCCACAGCCTGTGCCACCGCCGTGGCTCTGGCCGACGCCGGACAGAAAGTGCTGCTGGTCAGCACGGACCCGGCCTCCAATCTCCAGGACATCTTTTCTCTGGAACTGAAAGAAAAACCCACTCCCATTCCCGGTGTCCCCGGGCTGGAAGCGGCCAACCTGGATCCGGTCAAGGCCGCTGCCGCCTACCGTGAAAGCGTGGTAGGTCCCTATCGGGGCATTCTGCCGGAAGCCGCCCTGCGGAACATGGAAGAACAGCTGTCCGGCTCCTGCACCATCGAAATCGCTGCTTTCAACGCCTTTACGGATTTCCTCACAGATCCGGAAACGGCCACAGCTTATGATAGGATCATTTTCGATACAGCTCCCACCGGCCATACCCTGCGGATGCTCCAGTTGCCTTCTGCCTGGAGCCAGTTTATCAGCACCAGTACCCACGGAGCCTCCTGTCTGGGTCAACTGTCCGGCCTGGAAAGCCGGAAGGCCCTGTACCGGCAGGCTGTGGAAACGCTGGCGGATCCTGGCCGGACCACCCTGCTTCTGGTGGCCCGGCCTGACCGGCCTCCGCTTTTGGAAGCGGACCGGGCCTCCCGGGAACTGGCCAAACTGGGCATCGGCAACCAGCAGCTGATCATCAACGGGCTGCTGGAAAAAACCGATGATCCGGTCACCAAAGAACTTTTTGCCAAACAGCAGATGGCTCTGGCAGAAATGTCCCAGGGGCTGAAAATCCTGCCATCCTGGCAGATTCCCTTCCGGAGCTACAATGTGACCGGCCTGGACCATGTACGGGCTCTCTTGAAAGGGGAAGTGGCCCCAGCCGCCGGCCGGGAACAACAGGCTCCCGTCCATACCCTCCAGGAGGTGGCGGAAGATCTGGAGCGGAATCATCGGAAGGTCATCTTCACCATGGGCAAAGGCGGCGTGGGAAAAACCACTGTAGCGGCGTCCCTGGCTCTCCGTCTGGCCCAAAAGGGACACCAGGTACTGCTCACCACCACCGACCCGGCCGGCCATCTCCAGGAAATCCTGGATCAGACGGACCGGCTCCAGCTGTGCCAGATCGACGAGCAGGCTGAACTCCGCCGCTACCAGCAGGAAGTTCTGGACCAGGCTCGGAAAAATGGCCTGAAAGAAGGAGACCTGGCCTACATCGAAGAAGACCTCCGTTCCCCCTGCACCCAGGAAATCGCCGTGTTCCGGGCATTTGCAGAAATCGTAGCCCGGTCCGGGGACCGGATTGTCATCATCGACACTGCCCCAACCGGCCATACCCTGCTGCTCCTGGAATCCACAGAAAACTACGACCGGGAGATCCGCCGGACCCGGGGTGCTGTTCCCCCTGCCGTCCAGCAGCTGCTGCCCCGGCTGAAAGGGCCGGAAACGGAAGTGGTGATCGTCACCCTGCCGGAAGCCACTCCCGTGTATGAAGCCCTGCGTCTGGAAGCAGATTTGAAACGGACCCGGCTCTACAGCCGCTGGTGGATCATCAACCGGTGCTTCAGCCAGACTGCCGCCCAAAGTCCTCTGCTGAAGGCCAAAGCGGACCGGGAAATCCCCTGGATCAACCAGGTGGCAGCCCACGCCGACGGTTGTGCAGCGGTGATTCCCTGGAAACAGTGGGAAATCAAAGGAAAGGTGCTGGAAACTTTATGAGACGAAAACCTGTTGTTGCTTTTCTCTGTATCCAAAACTCCTGCCGGAGTCAGATGGCCGAAGCCTTTGGCCGTCACCTGGCAGAAGATGTGTTTGTCAGCCGTTCTGCCGGTACCTGTCCGGCAGAACGGATCCATCCAACCGCCCAGCGGCTGATGAAGGAACTGTACCGGATCGACATGGAAAAAGAAGGCCAGTTCCCCAAAAGGCTGGAATCCCTGCCCACGCTGGACATGGTGGTGACCATGGGCTGCGGTGTCCAATGTCCGGTACTGCCCGGGGTGAGGACCCTGGCCTGGGAAATCCCTGACCCGGCCAACAAACCAGATCCAGAGTTCCGTACCATTATAGAAACCATCCGGTCCCAGGTGCTGTCCCTCCGGGATCAGATGAAAGGAGATGTCACAAAATGAAGGAAGGTAAAGATCCGGGCATCAGCCCGTTCCAACGGTATCTTTCTCTTTGGGTATTCCTCTGCATGGTGGCTGGAGTCCTGATAGGCCATTTCCTGCCTGCTGTTCCCCGATTCCTGGACCATTTACAGATTGACGGGATTTCCATACCCATTGCCATCCTGATCTGGATCATGATCTATCCCATGATGATGAAGGTGGATTTCCAGAGCATCCGTGAGGTAGGGCGCCATCCCAAAGGACTGTTTGTCACCTGGATCACCAACTGGCTGATCAAACCCTTTACCATGTATGGTCTGGCTGCCTTCTTCTTTTATCATGGATTCCACGGATTCATTCCAGAGGAACTGGCCACCCAATATCTGGCCGGGGCCGTTCTCCTGGGTGCAGCTCCCTGTACGGCCATGGTCTTTGTGTGGAGTACCCTGACCAAGGGAGATCCCGCTTATACGGTTGTCCAAGTAGCCACCAATGATCTGATCATCCTGGTGGCATTTGTACCTATTGTCAAATACCTGCTGGGTGTATCCCATGTAACTGTTCCCTACAGCGTGCTGTTCCTGAGCATCTTCCTGTTCGTAGTGATTCCCCTGGCCGGAGGGATCCTGACCCGAATCAGCGTCATAGAGCGGAAAGGTGCTGTTTATTTCAACCAGATCTTTGTCCATAAATTCGATCAGGCAACCACCTGGGGACTGCTGCTGACCCTGGTGATCATTTTCAGTTCCCAGGCCCAGGTCATCCTGTCCAATCCCTTCCATATCCTGCTGATTGCCATTCCCCTGGTCCTTCAGACCTATCTGATCTTTGCCATCGCCTATGGCGCCAGCAACCTGCTCCATCTGCCACATGACATTGCAGCTCCGGCCGGCATGATCGGTGCCTCCAACTTCTTCGAACTGGCCGTAGCCGTGGCCATTGCCCTGTTCGGAGTCACCAGCCCCGCCGCCCTGGCCACCACCGTAGGCGTGCTGACAGAAGTCCCCGTGATGCTGAGCCTGGTGAAAATTGCCAACAGGAAACAACAGCCTGACCATAAATGATAAAAACATAGGGAGTAAAGGCGCTGTGAAAAATCATCCACAGCGTCTTTATTTCGCTAGCGTCAGCTGGCTTCCATCGGCTAGTGACTAGAGACTAGTGACTAGTGACGGGGTATGAAAAAATCACATTCCCCTTTTTCAGTGGCTGGTGAATAGCGAGTCGTGATTGGAAAAGAATTTTTTGTACGCAAGGCAGGTCGGTAAGAGGGTCGATCAAAGCAATCGGCCCCTACAGCGTTGGGGTCATAGCGATACCGTACTCCCTCAGCCGGGCAGGGTGCCGCTGGCCGACCATGGAGCCGAGCGTAAAGCCATTTTCTGTTTCGCTCATCCG